>SVFT01000016.1 GCA_015056735.1 Lachnospiraceae bacterium
TTGGTTCGGAATAGTGTAGTGCTGGCGGTCTATCTCTTGTTTTCGGTTGCTTGCTTCCTTACCGTACATGAGCATTGGCACCGGGATTGTCAGAGCCGTAGCCCTCCATCAGATTGATAACACCCCAGATTGCAAGGCCTGCGCCCAGCGCGATAACCAAAGTCTGCAAAACGCCAACTGCGCTATTGAAAAATGCCATAAATTTTCCTCACTTTCTGCCGCTTTGCGGCTACATAAAATTGATTTGTGTTGAGTATGAAAATAGCCGCCGTTATGCTTCGGCGGCTTCGTGGCTATCCGTTTCCGGCAGCTCAATGTCGTATAGGTCAAACACTTCCTCCGGCGCGATCACGGCGGGGGTATGTTTCTTCTTTCGCTGCGCCCGGATGTATCTCTCAACATCAAAGGCATTTTTCTTGTCGGCGTCGGATAGGTACTTGTAGTTCGGGTGCTGGGTAATGTCGTACTTCTTGGAGAAGAACGGGCGTACACCGCGCACCTGTAAAATACACATTCCTCCGTCCATCGTTGCAATTTCGTCCTGTGTCATCAGCTCCTTTCCTAATTTTTGATAATTTAAGCCGTGGGAGATTTCCTTGCCCCTGTTCTCGCTGGTGTTGAAACTGTCAATCGTTTCCTTGCCCAGAATTTCCGAGATCTCTTTGAGCGTGGTTTTCTCCTTACCGCCTAAAAACAACATAGTATCGCAGTTGCCCACAATGGTATCGGCGTTGTCCTTGTAGATCGCCTTTAGCTGGCTCTGCGACTGCAAAATAATAGAAGCCGATATTTCACGGCTTCGGATGGTGGCTATCAGCTTGTCAAACTGCGGAATCTGCCCGATATTGGCGAACTCGTCCAGAATACAGCGTACATGGACGGGCAATCTGCCGCCGTACACATCATCTGCCTTGTCGCATAACAGGTTGAATAGCTGGGATTGGAGAATTGCAATGACAAAATTAAAGGTGCTGTCCGTATCACTCATTATGAGGAACAGGGCGGTCTTTCTGTCGCCCAGCGTGTCCAGCTCCATTTCGTCATACTCCATAAGGTCGCGCAGCTCCTTGATGTCAAAGGGCGCAAGCCGCGCACCGCAGCTAATCAAAATCGACTTGGCTGTTTTGCCGGCGGCCAATTTGTACTTTTTATATTGGCGCACCGCAAAGTGATTCGGCTTCTCTGCTTCAAGCTCATCAAAGAGCAGATCCACAGGATTTTTGAAGCTTTCATCATCCTCCCTTGCCTCACTGGCATCAATCATGTCGATCAGCATAGAGAAATTCTGTTCCTTTTCCGGAGCCTCATACCAGATAAAGCCGATGTATGCTGTATATAACAGTTTCTCGGCTTTCACCCAAAAATCTTCCCCGGACTGCTGGCCCTCTCCCTTCGTATTTACTATGATCGTATTTACCAGCTTTAAAATATCCTTCTCACTACGGATGTAGGCGAAGGGGTTATAGTGCATGGAGCGTGCAAAGTTTATTGTGTTCAGGACCTTAATTTTGTATGGCTGATAGACGGTCTTTCCCTTGTCATCCTTCACCACGGCACCGTTATCATCTAAGAGCGGAATGCCCTTTTTAAGCATCCTCCCGCACTCAACCAAAACCGTGCCTTTAGGGTGTGTTTGTCAAGTACAGAATGTTATTTTTTTATTCCCTCCCTGATAATCCGTTTTATCTTGCCCTCCAGCGTTTCGGTAGCGGTATCGGAATAAAATCCGGATACCTCATATGTGGTGTTGCCGATCTTACGTGAAAAGCCGACACATTTCTGCATCGGCTTTTCTTCTGTGGTCTGTGTTAAGTTGTTGTCATCCTTCATAATATCTGCTCCTCTCTTATAATGACATTCCTCTGTCCTTCTTTTTCTTTTGTGTCTCCGTCCGTTCCTGTGTCCTTGTCTGCTCAACCTCTCTCTGATGCTGCCTGTTCTCACTTTCAAGCATTTGTCTAAGCGCAGTGCGATTATGTTTCAGCACTTCAATTCCCGCCAAACGATATACTGATCGTGAATACTGGCTTCTTGCTTCGGGACACTCCTTTTCAAGATTTTCAAGTTCCTTCTTCCATTTCTTTGGAACGATCTTATCATCCGGTTCCTTAATCATATCTTTTAGTTCCTGACGGTAATAGTCATAATACCCAAGTTCCGTTATATGCTTACGCTCATACATTTTTCGTGAAAATCCTTTAAGTGACCAGCGCTCCTTGTTATACTTTATGTAAGGCTCATATTGTTCATAAGCTTCAAGCAGCTCTTCAAGATAGCACTTACGCGCCCATTTTTCTTCATCGGTTTTCCGATACTCGGCGCATCGTGGTACTTCGGCTTCCCAATACTTTTCCATTTCTTCAAATGTTGTCCATCCCATATTATGAAGAAAACGCTCCATAGTCTCCCTGTCATGTAAGCTGTCACGATTGGGAATGAGCCTGATATATTCGCCAAGAGTAATCGGCAATTTAAGCCTGTTATAATTACGCTCCGCAACAGCACGGATAACATCAAGGATCTCATTCTTTACTTTCTGAACTGCCGTAGATGTTGCCTGCTTAACTTCGGTAACTGCCTTATCGACTTTTTCTTTGGTCAGCTCTACCGCCTTGACAATAAGGGAATTGAGATATTTAACCTCACGATTATAATCGCCCTTTTCAGTACGGATGCCTTTACGCTCCAAAGCGGTGGCTTTCTCACCAAGATGTATGGTCGGCTTAATATCAAGTCCCCTCTCCTTAAATGATCGCCATTCCCAGCGCTCATCCTCAATACCGATTTCATCCGCAACCTTATTGATACTCTCGACCAGATCCTGTCTCCATTTCCTGGCATTTCCTTTATCGTCCCAGTCTGTCGTTTTCTCGGTAGTACAGTCATAGCGACCGTTCTTCTTTTTAATCTTGTTCCCGTCCTTATCATACTTGTAAACCTTTCGGGATTTCTCTCCCCACTCGCCATTTTCAAGTATCGGACGCATAGTGAGCAGGATATGCACATGAAGATTGCGCTCGCCTTTTTCATTAACGCTGTCATGGATGGCATATTCAGCGCACATCCCCTTTGACACAAAATTCCGTTTTATAAAATCCTGAACAAACTTTTCCGCAAGCTCATACGACATCCAGTTTGGCAGGGAATATTTGTTAAGTCGGCATAGCTGCGCTTTGGCGTGTTTTTCGACTTTCTCCACACTGTTCCATAAGACGGAGTGATCAAGATATTCCCTCGGCGCATGGTCGGGCAGGAGTACACCGGTGCTGACCAAATCCTCGGATGATTTCGGGAAATATGTCTCTCCGTAGTATTCGCTATGCATGATCTCGCGACTGATATAACCGGACTGCTCAACGGCAGACTTTCCACGGCATTTCGCACCTCTGCCGATGATGCTCGCACGGCTGCTGACCGATTTCACCAACATAAGCATCGCCTCCTTCCGTAATGTGGTGGGTGGACACGGGCAGACTTGCGGTTTCAGTCATATCCGCATTTCAGGATATGACTGAAACGCAAGTACACAATAGGGGTAGGTACCGGCAGGTACCGAAGGGGGAAGTGTAGGTTCCCCCTTTTGGCTGCGGAGCAGACAACCGCTGTCCGCAGGACGCTCTCGGCAGAGCGCACAATACCATCGCTTGCGATGGTATATCTGTGCGCACCGAGTAAACTCGGTGGTTTGAATTTAGCCATTTACCTGCCCCTGTCCGTAACCCGAAAATGTCGTTCCGCTTTTCTGTTCCTGCGGCTTGTTATCGTCCTTGGACTTATCAGCCTGAGTGGTCGGCTTCGTCACGTTCTCAGACTTAGGCTTTTCATCCGTTTTGACAGATTTTGCCCCGTTTTCCGGCTTCTTTGCCTTGACATCTTCGGGCTTTTCTTCCTTCGGCTTGGATGCCGCTTCCTTGCGTATTTCTTCAACCGTCTTGGTGAACGCATCCGTAGCAATGACTGCCTGCACGATCCTGTCCCATTCATCATTTTCAAAGAGTAAAGCATCCTTGAAATACTTAAGAAATGTACCGCCGATCATGCACTTGCGTTCCTTATCCATACGCCGTTTCCACTCACCCTCTTTCCGCTTCGCTTCACGCAGCTCCGCCTCTTTCTTTTCTCTGAAAATCTCCTCCTTGCTCTTTTCTGATAAATCAACCATTTTTTATAAACCTCTCTTTCCTTTATTTTGTGCCGTTTCCGGCACTCCTTTTTGTCTCTTTTCCGTCCAAAAGGGCAAAAAAAGACGGAGACGATAAATCATAAAAGATCAATCGCCGCCGTCTGCGGTAACGATATTCAATTTTCAAAAACCTCCTTCCTGCCCGTAGGCTATATTATATCAGAAAAGGCATTCGGGATTGCTCCTAAATGCCTCTCATAATATCACTCTTTTTTATATTTGCGGGTTTGCTCCTCTATAAATCTTTCATCAAATCCTTTTTCCTTCATTCTTCGTATCATATCGTCCTTATCTCTTGATCTGCAATAGATATCAACGACCTCAGATACTTCATCATCAGATACTTCAAATCTGGATTTCTTCAGCGATTTCTTGATTCCATCAATCCTTGTAACCGATTTAACTTCATATTCCTGTTTACCATTCTTTTCTACAAGTTTTGTTCTATATCTGTATTCTGGACCTTTAGCTCCCTTTTTTCTCTGTCGGGCAATGTCTTTTTCTGCCGTCTGATATGTCAATTCATGTTTTTCTTCTTCAGACATATCCTGTGTATACTCTGGTGACAACTTCTTATCGAATGTTTCAACATCAACATAATCAAAATCTATACTACTGTTTCCCTTACGGTCACGGCGTTCCGTGGCAGTAAAATCATTAACAGCAATCCACTTACCACTGGTATTTATGACGGCATCCGCTATCCTATCTCTGGCTATAAACTTTGCTTTTGAATCAATATGTCTTGCACGGGATATTTCATCATCTGAATACTTAGCCTTATCATTACGCTTCTTCAAGTCAGATTTTGAAATCTTTACGGCTTTTTCTTCTCTTGATGAACTGCTCCGATTATTATGATTACCGTTTCGACTTCTTTTTTTATTTTGATTTTGTTTATCAAGATTACCCATATTACTGTTTTTTGAACATTTGCATATGACTGACATAGTTCTTCATTCTGCTATATTGTCTGTCCCGTATTTCCTCGTAATTCTCTATTTCTCCTTCAATTATCAAATGTTCAACCCTTTCCGAATAGTCTTCATTATAAAGTCGCCAACCGCATACATCCTCATATTGATTTCTGTCACGGTAATCGAACGGACATAGAATATATATTCCTACCGGCAACTGTCCCCGCTGACCTCTTACTTTACTTACGGTATTTGTCAATGCCCTTTCACTCGAATTCTGATATGACCATAATCTGTATGTTTCATCCCGATATTTCAAAAAAATATCCGTATGTCCCGCAATATCATCCTCTGGTTTTCCCCGATAACATTCAGCACCATCAAGCCTATCCAAAAGCTTCGCTGCCAAATCCATTTCTCTTATAAATGCCGGGAGAGAACGAAGCCCTCGACCGATAATTCCTGCAACAAGTCTTTCATTGTGAATGCTTTGCGAATTACAATCGCACATAATCTCCATAACATACGATGCCGGAGTCAGATACCCATTTTCCAAAGCATCATAGAAAATACCGGAATAACTTATATTACGTAATGCACCCTCATATTTTATCGGAATTCCTTCAACTGAATTGCCATTCATCAGCTTATCAGATAAGTTTTGTAATTGAAGAATGGTCTTTCCCTGTTGTTTTTCCTGTGTAGTATTATTTCTGCAATAATCCACTCCCTGAGCATAAGTATATTCTGCCCATGTTTTCATATATCTGCGTATTCTCTGAATATCCATAGAAGTACGCTCCTTAATTGATCTACTTTATGCCAAGTATCCGCCTCGCATATTCCATTATTCTGTTATGCATTTCTTCTTCCTTGGCGCTTTGGCTTTTATTACCTGCCTTAATACTCTTAAATCGTATCTGAATATTCAGATCAACGTAGTAATGACCATCCTCTTTATAGACATACGCATAATCATATCTGGATGCTGATGGTCTGTCTATCGTGGTGTTCTTAAGCAGATATTCCTCAAAGAAGTTTCTGTTATACAGATGATAGCAGACCACATCTCCGTCACGCTTCACGATAATGTATCCGCCTGTTGCCGCTTCATTGCCGTCCCACTCCTTACCGGGTGTCATTCCAAGTGCGGACGCACATAACAGTTTTTTTATCTTGTATGTATATATGTTTCCTTTACGGTATCCCAGCGGGTTTTTTTGCTCCAAAACCTCGCATAGTGTCTCGCAGTCAATATGAGGTTGCGACATAGTCATGTAATGATAGAGGATGAAGTCGCCGTAAATTTCAGGCAACATACTGTCAATCATCATAAGATTGTCCTCGTATGTGTCACTCAACATACCATGATAACGCACCTTTTCAGCGCGCTTAAAAAGCTCCTCCATCCTTGCTTTCATATATTCTTTATCAACAGACTTATCTATGGCATTGATTTCTTCCATATCTTTGTCATTGATACCAAGGATTTCATATTTGAAGCGGGTATTCTTACCAGCATTAAGCAGTGTTGGCGGCATACCCACATCTGACTTTATGGAAAATCCCGCAATCGGATCATGCCCTGTCTTGATATCATGTATCTGCATACGGATATCAACTTTATCCCCAGCAGGTGCTTTAATCTGCGTGATCTTCATGTTATCAAGAAAAGAGTCTATTTCGGGTATTTCAAAAGCACCCTTTTCATCATCGGCCCCCTCAAATATACGCTCAAATAATATCTCAGCATTCTTTGCGACTTCATCATTGGAGACCTCTCCGAGAAGCTCACCGTTTCTGTATATGCGGACAGTCTGCCCCGTAGCATAATCTACATCACGGTTCTCCTCGTCTGACCGTATTATTTTCAATATTGGAAAGTATATATCCTCAAGCCGATTTACATATTCATCAGCCGCATACACTTTCCCTTCTTTCAACAGGCGTATGAATGCGTATAGTTCCGACCATTCTCCCCGGTTCTGCTTTGCGCTCATCCTTTTTCAGCACCTTTCTTATTTCTTTTGCTATTGCCTCGATTACGGCAACCGTAACGCTATTTCCAAACTGCTTATACAAATGGGTATCTGCAAGCTCTAACTTGAAATCATCCGGGAAGCCCTGCAATCTTGCCCATTCCCTCGGTGTCATTTTTCTGATACCCTCTTTGTTTATCTCCCCAGTGATGTGTGTTGTAGGTATCATTGAATGCTCACGCTCGTCAATTATAAGGTTTCTTTCCCGACCCATACCTCCGCATACGATAGTACCTGCTATGCCATCAAGGTCTTTAATCTCATACCCGAACCCATGCCCTGCGGCTTCATGTCTTGCCCTGTGTCTTCGAAGCGTTTCCACATATACATCAGACAGATAATACTTTGAAGGTATCGGAGCAGCTTCCATGATGTCACGAATGCACACATTCTTCTTTGATCCTGTCGGGAAAATAAACTCCTTTGGTGCAATATCATTTCTAAAGCAGACAATATAAATACGTTCTCTGTTTTGCGGAACACCGAAGTCCTTACTGTTAAGTATTTCCGAAAAAACTTTATATCCTATCTGCTCGAAAGCCTTCGTTATTACCTTAAATGTCCTTCCCTTATCATGAATGGTTAACCCTTTAACATTTTCACAGAAAATAACACTCGGTTGATGATACTCGCATATTCTGACAACATCTTGAAAGAGCGTGCCTCGGCAGATGCCTTTATAATCATCATCAAAACCCATGTGCTTGCCTGCAAGTGAAAAGGCCTGACACGGAAAACCTGCAAGACATATATCAAAATCAGGAATGTCTTTTTCGGAAATCTTGGTTATATCTCCGGCTATATTGAAATTATCCTTGAAATTAGCTCTGTATGTTTTCTGAGCAAATTCATCCCATTCGCTCACGAATACGGTTTCAATATCTTTTCCAAAGGCATTATCAAAACCTTTCCTTATACCGCCTATTCCTGCAAATAAATCAATCGACTTGTACATCGTTCCACTTGTCTCCATTCTGATTTTTGATTATTCCCTATTCTGCATCCTTAAATCAAACACTGTTTCATGCACTACATTTACGCATTCCTCCGTGTTTTTCTTTATATCCCTGCCCCAAAAACGCAGTACAGTCCAACCAAGTCCTCTGAGTGCGGCATTAACTTCTTCATCACGATGCATATTTCTCGATATTTTCTCAATCCAGAAATCAGCGTTTTTGCCCCGTTTCAACTGTTCCTTCAACTGTTCCCAGTCTTTACCATGAAAGAACTCGCTGTCACAGAATATCGCAATCCTGTACTTGGTTATCGCTATATCCGGCTTTCCCGGCAGTTTCTTATAATTCTTCCGATACCTGTATCCGCTGTTCCACAACGCCACTCGCAATATACACTCAATGGAAGTGTCTTTTGCTTTAATATTCTGCATATTGCGATGCCGTTGCTCGGGTGTCAGCTTATCCACAATGATCCGCTCCTGTCTTATCCGCAGGCAGCCGTATCGTTTTTCCTTCCCCGTCTCTGTTCCTGCGGCTTATCTGTGTTATATGGAATAAGCCAAAGATTTCCTTTGGTTATTGCGCCTTTTACTCTGCCTTCATTACAGAGAATTCGTACCCTGCGGCTCGATATCCCCCACTTTTCTGCTATTTCTGTCGCTGTCAAATATTCCATAACAACCTCCAAATAAATATTATATTCCAAAACCGGAATATATTCAAGCCATTTTCACTCTCATCAATCGCTCCTTTGCCGCCTCTCTCTGCTCTGCAGATAACCGTCTCGGCTTACGATAAGTAATGGCAGATTTAGGCATTTCATAGGTCTTGTCGATGTCTGTCTCGCCTATGCACTTATAGACCTCTGGGAAGCTGATAACTAACTGGTCAAGTTTCTTCATAACGGCAGGATCACGGGTATATACGGTAGCGTTCTTATCTTCACGGTTATAATTGATGACCGTTTCCTGTTCATATAGGCTGAGCTTCATCGGATCATCCCCTTTCTGTGTTCTGCAATAATATGTCTGCTCTCGGCATTCATCTTATCAGCCCTTACACGTGCCTGGGCAAGTCGGTTTCCAAGGCTCCGCTCCTGATCAACGTCCATCCGTTTCTGCCCGACATAATACATATCCGTGTAGGACTTATCCGATATGCGCCCCAGCTTATCTATAACAGACTGAGCGTTCTTTGCGGTTTCCTCGTCCTTAAATCTTCCAAGCAGGATATCAAGCTTGCCCATTGTAGTCCGGCGATCACGATCACCATATCGCTCAATCACTTTAAGCTCCGCAGGTGTAAAGAGTATCTGACTGCGACCGCTGACGGACAGACGGACAGCCTCTATCTGCTTTACGCCGGCATTCATAACTTCGTAGTTGTCCCACGATATGATAACTCCGTCTTCATTGGTCAGACGTGCCTGAATTGCATTTTTTCCTTTGCGTTCAAGTACAAGCCAAGCATCCGTTTCGGGATTTGTATAAACCCTCACGCCGCTCTCACTGTACATCTCATTCGGGGTATAATCCCCCAGCACCATGTAATACTCTGCGATGATATCCATTTGTGTGTCTTTCTGCATAACTGCTCCTTTCCGCCCTGTGGGCTTAAAACGATATGATTGATGGATGGATGGACTGACCGACTGACGGACAGCCCTGTGACCGATATATAAAAAGCACCTTGGGCGCTGCTCCCTAAGATGCCTTTTACCCTCATTTTCTCCGATAACTATCGTGAAAAATGAACCCGTATCTGTTATTGCCGATAATTTCTCCAGCTGATCTTTATCATGTACCCTGTTTATGATAACTGTCGTGCCGTTTAAGCATTCACCGCCAAGTCGAGATCCTCCCTTGCGCCATCCTCGCTGATAAGCGACACATTGGAACTGAAACCTTTGCTGTGACCATTACATACAGTCCGAATGTCCAGATTGTTCTCGTATTTGCCGATGAAGCGGAAATAAATATCCACCTTCATAGTCCTGTTGCTTCTTGTCCCGACGGGTGCGTGTACCTCAACCCTGTCAATAAACTCGTAAAGCATCCTGTCCGTAAGCTCGCTGATATCGGTATGCTTTTTAACAAGTTTTATAAACCTGTCAGCTCTTATCTTTTCAGTAGAGTTATCCTCGATCACTCCCGTGTATTCCCTGATCTTCTCCTCTACGGATGCCTGCTCGCCCACATAGTCCTTCATCAGCCTGTCAAACTGCCTGTCGGGTATGCGCCCTGTTGCATTACCCTCATAAAGCTTCTTAATCAGCACATCAAGCTCCTCATTGCGGTTCTTCAACTTGGTAATCTCTTCCTTAGCCTCCGCAAGCTGCTCCACCATGTTCTGCTCATTAAGAGCGTTCATTTCAGCGATAAACATTTCCTCGTCCTCTAACACATGACGGCTCACCTTCTGGATAGCGGCAAGTATCAGCTTTTCAAGCGTTGACACCTTGATGAAGTGCATATTTCCGCAGGGATTATATTTATACCTGTATTTCGTACACACAAAAGCATTATCCGAATCATATATCTTTCCGTCTGGTCTGTTCTGCACTTCGGGACTCCGATATGTCATCCTGCTCCCACAATCAGCGCAATAGACAAGACCGCTCAACCTGTGGGTAAATGCTCCGTTTGAAAGCTTACGGTGTCTGCCCTTGCTTTCCCTTACCTCATTGGCAAGCTCCCACAACTCCCTGCTCACGATAGGCTCATGCGTATTCTCGTGGATAATAAGCTCTTCCTCGGTAGTCGCTCTGCGTGCCTTCTTGTTCTTAAAATTGTCATTCGTGGTCTTTCTCAGAACCGTATCGCCCATATATTCCCTGTGCTTAAGGATATAACCGACAGCCGTGGCATTCCATGTGGTAGGATCGTGATAGCTGTGGCATCTGCAATCCTCGGGATGATGCTTCTCATTATAGGCGGCAGGAATAAGAACCTTTTCAGCCGTAAGTGTATTGGCAACCTCGGTCACTCCCATACCTCCGGCAACAAGCTCGAACACACGCCTTACAACCTTTGCCGCCTCTTCATCAACATGAAGGGTCTGCTTATCCCCCGGCTCCCTGTAATATCCAAACGGAATGGAGCCGCTGCAACGCTTACCGTCCTGCATCCTCGACTTGAACACCGCCCTGATTTTATTGCTCGTATCCTGGGCATACCATTCGTTCATGATGTTGATGAAGGGCAGGAAATCAAATTCCCCGGCTTTCTTCATTGCACTGTCATAGTTGTTGCTGATGGCAATAAACCTGACCTTCTTCTCAGGAAAAACGATCTCCCGATAAAAGTCCACCATGACATGATTACGACCAAATCTGCTAAGATCTTTACAGATCACGGTTCCGATGATCCCGTTATTCACATCATCAAGCATCTGCTGTACTCCGGGACGTTCAAAGTTCACTCCGCTAAATCCGTCATCGGTGTAATGCCGTATCTGCCCCAACCCGTTCTCCTTGGCGTACTTCTCTAGATACTCCTTCTGGTTTGAAATACTGTTGCTTTCTCCGGTCAGCTCATCATCCCTTGAGAGCCTCTCGTAGAGTGCGGTAATTCTTTCATCTTTCATACTACTGTGCCTCCTTTTCTTGGTGTATAATAAACAGAGTACACAATAAAGGTCGTAAGAATGATTTACAAACTTTATTCTGTACTCTAAAAATAGTCCCTTTCGGGTCAGTAACTACATATGAACTATGCATTTGCATCAGGTTTGGCTTCACGAAAAAGCGGGTCTTGCCGCTGCCACTTCCACCTATGACAAGGATATTTTTATTCCTGGCATACTTGGGTGAACTGGGTCTTCCCGACATCATGAGCCTCTCCGATGCTGTTAAGATGATATTGTTCTCGAATACCGGATCCATATAAGGCTCGATATCCTTTGCATTTCCCCATCTTGCGCTGCCATACTCCACTCCGTGTCTGAACTTTTTGGCATTCTTCGCCTTGAAATACACGATCAGGCGGAAGCCAACTCCACACGCTACTCCAAAAAGCAGATCCATTGGATTGAAACTCGGCAAAGGGTTGGCAAAAGCCTCTCCCAGCCTTGAAGCCGTATCCATAAGCCTTGGGAAAATGTCTCCCTCAACCTGTCTGAACATCCACGCTGACTTATCACAGAAATATCCTACGATAACATAGGGGATGCTCATCCGGATCAGCTTGTTTTTATCCGTGCCTTTCATCTTTTTCCGCAAGGATTCGGGTATGTTCTTTAAATCTTTTACGATTCCGTCTACTACCTTACTCATAGGCTCTGTCCCCGATCCTTGGTTTTTTCTCTGGCACGTTCCCTGTTCATTGTTTGAGTCCAGAGTTCCTTATAACGGTTCAGCCTATCCCTTACGGATTCACGGTTCTGCTTCTTTTCGTTTCCATGCACAAATTCTTTGAATGCCATCGCAATAACGTCGGCATCCCTGCCCTTGAAGAAAACAACATACTTTGGCGGATCCACGGTCTTATCTTTCTTCACGGCAAAATCAACATTGTACTTCTTCGCCACACGCTCAAAAGATTTGATGTTGTTCTCCGTTATCTCCATGGTATTCGCACCCTGATCCTTGCCCATGAGCTTCTTTACGGAAATCTTCCCATGCCAGTTAGCCTGCTTATTCTTAAGATGATTTAAGTAGGCAATCATAGCTTTCTTCAGCACATCGGCGGTCAGTTTGGAGGTTCTGATCACAAGGGCAATAGATTTCTGTGTTACTTCTTCCTGCATCATCATCCTCCTGTCTTTCGTTTATCCTCTGGTAATGTTCACAGCCAGGGAGGCACCAGCAGCCTCCTAAGATATATTTTTCTCATATAGTTCCTTTCCTCCGGTCTCCTGCCGGATAATAATCTCCATAACGCAAAAAAGGAGCAGCCTTTACGTCTCCGAAGAGATATAAAAACTGCTCCTATCGCTGTATCTACTGTTTTATTGTTCCTACCGTAGTAAATATATCGTATACAGATTTGCAAATACCATGCCGTTTTCAACCTTAAGATCATCCAGCAAAAGGCACTGGAACAGAACCGCCCGAATCACATCATCATTCAGCCTGAAAAGCTCACTGTATTTTCCATAAGCCGCCTCCGGTGATTTACTATCATGTGCCGCCTGTTGTGTACCTGCATAAGTGGCATGTGGTGTAACCTCATCCCGTGCCATATTCTTTCTGTAATCAAGGCAATCCGCATAGAGAGAACGAATCTGATATTTTCCAAAATAGAAAGAATAAGCTTCTTTCCCATCATAGGTTTTCTTACATTTCTCCAGTTCATCCTCTGCTATAGAAAAAGCGCATACATCAGTCTCTATCACGGTTTTACCGTTATAATCCGGCTTAAGCTTTCCGCCGTACCAGTTGATGTGCTGATAGATTTCCTCACGCCCGGTAATGAGCGCAGCTCTGTGAAAATCAGTCTTGCCCAGGAATACATCCATGTAGACATTGTTTGCAGACAGGGTATCATTCCATATCAGCTTTTTATGCTCTCTCACACGGAGAAGATACTGAAGGATATTGATAAGACGGTCTCTGTTGTCTATATCCCTGAACCCTTCTGCCGGAACCATAACACTATCAAGTTTTAATGGTGTCGATCCTTTCTGAATTTCTTTTTCTACAAGCGATTCTATACTCTTCGCCATTCCATCCTCCCTTTTTTCAAATAAAAAGGCAGCTACAAGATTTCTCTCATAACTGCCCTATCGCTGTATATTTTTCAAATAGATGTGGTCGGTCTGCTTTTACATCAATGCTTATTTCTATCCTCAGTATATGAAGCGCCAGCTCTATGGCTTCCGCAAGTGCTTCATCTGAGTCATTGAGCCTTGTGATGCATACGCAGTCCTCAAACTCCTTATCTCTTTTCCTTAGAATGCGGATCAATTTTATTCTTGCGTTTTTGCATAGCTGCGTCTTCGCAAACTCCCATCTGTATCCGTCTTTTGTATTATAAAACGGTTTTGAAAATTCAATAACCGCATTCTTTTCCTTTATGAAATTCGCAAGAGGAATCCCGATCAATTCCTCTTCATCTACGATAACCGTATATCCTGCCTGCTTTAAGCAATGTCGCAAAAGGATATCGGGTAACTCCTTATCAAATTCTTTTCTACATATATGGCAAGGCTCCTTATCAATGGCTCTGTCCGCTATTTTTGCCCGCCATCTATGACCACGACCGCAAGTCCACCAAACTATCCGAAGAGAATTGCGATGCACCTGCTCCGGAGAAATCATCGTATTACGATCATAGTCCCATTCAGATATCAGTTCGGGATCCGTGGTAGCAAGGTCATTCACACCGGCTACAACAACTCTGTCAGAGCATACCGGACAGGATGACCCCTTTACCCTGCTGTCTATGACTGCCCGCCATTCATAACCGCATACACGGCACTTCCACCATACATTTTCCCTGGACTTCGGGAATACTTCATCAGCCCTCTTTGGAGCATTTTTCTCCGACCACTCCTTGGCAAGTTCAGGATAATTACTGGCAAGATCATTGAAGCCCTTATAAAGCATGTGTCCTTCACAATATGGACACTGGCTCCCATAGTATCTGTCAGCTATCTTTGCTATCCACTCATGCCCTTGGATGCATCTCCACCATACGGATTTGTTGGTACAGGATAAAACCATATCCGGCATAAGCGGATGATTTTTATCTGACCACTCGGATACAAGTTCAGGCTTCATCGTAGCAAGGTCATTAAAGCCTTTTAAAAGCTGATTGCCGTTGCAATACGGACAATCTGAACCTTTTACTCTGTTCTTCACTATTGCCTGCCATTCGTGTCCACAGGAGCCTCTCCACCACACCCGCTTATGTGATCCAATCGTAACATCAGATGGCATGAGCGGAAGATTTTTGTTACTCCATTGTGCGACAAGCTCCGGGCATTTCTCAGACACCGTTTCCTTCATGCATCACAACCTCCCCGTTATGACCTGTACGGTCGTTGCTACCGCTTTTATCACAGCCACAATAGCCATAAACCCGCCTATAATCCCTCCAACGATACAATCCAGGGCTATCACACCAAGAGAGCCTGCAATGCCGTAATTCCTCGGTATCAGCCACAACCACATCCGTCTGATGCCAAATGGAAATCCTACGAGGATCCAGAACAAAAAGAAATCAAAACCTTCAGGCTTATTGCAGACCGGATAACAGAACAGCACCATAAAGCTGATTGCCAGTACCGGCAATATGACCTTAAATATCATCGCTGATAATCTCTCACTCATTAGCTGCCCTCCTCATGATTTCTTCGGCACTTGATGATTGACCGATTTGCCTTTCTTCAAGCTCCTGTATCTGTGCGTTTCTCTCAGTCTCCCTTTGACGAGCCATCTTCTGAGACATCTCGTACCATTCTTCTGTGTGCATATCGTGATGGACAAGCTGTGTGAAGTAATTATCCATCGTTGTAGGCGCATTAAAGAGTGATGCAATCATATACTTTCGCATATTGTGTATCTTACCGAGATTCTCGGCTATCATCCCCATAACATACTCAACATGACTCGCTGTCAGCGATAAGATTCTTTTACGAACAAGCCATTGGGGATACTCTGTTCCTCCGATATTCAGCGACTCTCTTTTCCCGGCTACAAGATCAACCATAACTTCAAACAGTTCGTCAAATCGACTGTTATATTCTGCTCTGTACCTTGCAGACATTTCGTCGTAATAGATATTCTCCTTGATTTGTGCAATATCTTCACGTATCACATCCTCATCCCATCCTGAGTTATCCACAGACTCATCCGCCCCTGTAATATTACCAGTAACCTGGATAAGATTATGATTAGGCTCAATAATATTTTTTAAATAATTATTAGTATCTATTGGTGCGGAATTTCCCACTTCAAGAACAAGGAAATCCCCATCTCTAGAGATTGGTTTTTCATCATTCAAGACTTCGGTTTTTCCTGTTTCAGAAAAAAGTTTTCCACAATCATCCGTTTCTTCAGAGTACGATTTTTCCGACTTCTTGCTGACAAAATTCTTCACATAAATGATATCCGGTTTGCCCTGCCCTCTGCGTTTTTTCTCGATAAGTCCAAATTCTATGAGATTTTTCAGAGTTGACCTTGCTTTATCAGCACTGCAATCATGAAGCAGTTTCTGTATGGATTCCAGTGATCTTATGACATAGGTTTTTCCTGCCTCATCAACCCATCCGTTCTGCTTTGAAAATGCAACCTGCTCATGTAGAAAACCATACAGGATGCATTCTGCTAGACCTAAATCCAAGTAATCAGGATCCTCGAAAAACACTTTCGGTATCTTCAAGAATCGGAATTGTTCACTTTCTGCACCAGAATAGTAATCGTAATCGAACTTTGGCATTTTACACACCTCCATGCGTCTTACGGTAATCTGCAAGGAGTCTTACGATCAGACTCTCAATTTCTGCATCGCTTGCCTCAGCGGGGAAATACTGCATGATCACTTCATGTTTAATGACCACATTTCTTTCCTTAATACTGGCTACCGCCAACAAAGCGTGAAGCGCTTCCTTTGTGCAGCGTTTTTCCTGTGAGAGCTTCTTTATCTGCTGTGCCTGTGAAAGAGACGGAACAACATTATCCTCTTCCATGACTTCCATAAGAAGAAACTGCTCACTCGGAGTGATATATGATAACTCAACTGCCGGGTTGAACTTTATCTTCTTGTTATCAACCATTTCCAACAGCTGCGGCAGAAGCTCTGTGAGACGGATATACCGCTGAATAGTTCTTGCACTATCACTGTTACCCTCGCTGAGTTGATTCACGCTCCATAAATTCTCGCCAACTTGGCGAGAATTATTTGATTCAGGTCTTCCCGCTTTATTCTGTCTTTTGATTGCATCAAGCTTCATCTTGTAAGCAAACGCCTTCTCACTCGGCAGAATCTCTTCCCTCTGGAGGTTAGCGTCCACCATTGCGATCACGGCTTCATCATCTGTCAGGTCCCTTATGATAACAGGAACCGTCTCCAGTCCGACTATCTCAGCCGCATGTTTACGCCTGTGACCGGATATCACTTCATAGCCGCCTTCAGGTCTGTTACGAACCATGATCGGTACGAGGATACCGTTCTCACGGACACTTTCAACTGTCTGAGCCATCTTTTCATCATCCAAGACCTTAAACGGATGATTCTGAAATGGGAAAAGCTCTCTGATCGGAACATCAAGCACCTGTCCGGTCTGTTCCTGATCAATACCAAAAAGAGAATCCAGTCCTTTTAGCTGTACCCTGTCCGGAAGTGATTTCTTAGCAGCCATACGCCAGCACCTCCTTTGTCAGTTCTTCAAAAGCTCTTGCGACCTTGCACTTAGGATCATGCTTATATATGCTGTGTCCGTATGCAGTACATTCCTTTGCCCTTACGGACTCCGGTATCATCACATCAAATACCTTTATCTGACTGCCATAGGCTTCACGGAGCTTTTCTATGATATCTTTCTCATGGTTGGTACGGGTATTTACCTTATTGATAACGATGCCCTCAACCTCCAACTTACGATTGAGTTTTCTCTTGGTTGAGCCTATCGACGCAAGCAGCTGTTGAAGACCAGCCATCGAAAGATAAGATGCTTCAACCGGAATGATTACAGAATCCGCAGTTGTCAGCACATTGATCGTTACCAGATTGAGGCTGGGTGAACAATCAATCAAAATATAATCATATTCATCCCTAACGCTTGATACGAAAGCATCCAGCAGATGCTCTCTGCTGAGAGCATTCATTATCATGTAGTCCATACCGGCAAGCTTTATATTGCACGGCATGAGATCCACGCCTTCATCGTTATGGAGAATATACTCCGCAGGATCTATCGGATCCTCATTTATCTCACGCTCTATGAAAGAAGCAAGAGTGTTCTCCAGTTCATCCGCATTATCTATACCGAGACTGGATGTTAAATTTCCCTGGGGATCAGCATCAATGACCAATACCTTTTTGTCATTCATGGCAAGACCAACGCTCAAATTGCTTGCCAACGCTGTCTTCCCGACTCCCCCTTTTTGATTAGCTACTGCGATTACTTTAGCCATAACCGTTCCTCCTGTTCTTTTTTATCTGTTGCCCTGCCTTTTGCGGGCTTCTATTTTTGTTCTTTTGTCCACATCCGAAAACACTCGGAAGATCTTGTTGGTTCCCTTATTCTTTAAGGGCTTGGATTGGCTTGTGACTTGGTACACCTTGTCTTTTTCCATGTGTTCCAAATAATCTTTCAGCTCGTAGGTCGGTCCCGAAACTCTTACTTTTAACATACTCGTTCATTCCTCCTCTGATTGGGTATAATCTCTGTCTCATTTCGGGAACGGTTATTCTCATAATCGCTCTGCCTGCACCTATCGCTGTACTTGTTTTCATGGCATTTCCTCCTTGCTAATAGTTTTTGACCATAACAAAAAGGACACTCTCAAAAGATTTCTCTTTTAGAAAGTGTCCTTAATTTTGCAAATATTTGATTGACTACCCAAGAAGTAAATGCATTATCATGTACTGTCCTGCATCTACCATTGGAACTATTGTGGTACTTTTGTGGTACCTAAGCTCCTTTTACCACTCGAAACCCTTGATTTTACTGGGGTTTACTTGCCTGTTGACTTCAGCGTCGGGAACAGCAGCACATCGCGGATCGCCTGGCTGTCTGTCAGCAGCATCACGAGTCTGTCGATGCCGTAGCCGATACCGCCTGTAGGAGGCATACCGATCTCGAGGGCATTTAAGAAGTCCTCATCGGTGTGGTTCGCTTCTTCATCGCCTGCGTCAGCGGCTGCATCCTGCAGTTTGAAACGCTCACGCTGATCGATCGGATCGTTCAGCTCGGAGTATGCATTGCACATCTCCCATGTATTGATGAAGAGCTCGAAACGCTCTACCTTTTCAGGATCGGAAGGTTTTTTCTTGGTCAGCGGGCTGATCGCCAGCGGATGATCCATGATAAATGTCGGCTGGATCAGTTCCTTTTCACAATACTCTTCGAAGAAGAGGTTGATGATGTCGCCCTTCGTGTGGCGCTCTTCAAATTCAATGTGATGCTCTTTTGCGAGCTTCTTTGCATCCTCATCGGTTGCGACCGTGTCAAAATCGATGCCTGCGTATTTCTTGATCGCATCGTTCATGGTCAGACGCGCAAACGGCTTGCCGAGGTCGATCTCGATGCCGTTGTAGCTGATCTTGGTGGTGCCGCATACCTTTTCAGCAAGGTAGCGGAACATGGACTCCGTCAGTTCCATCATGCCGTTATAATCGGTATATGCCTGGTAGAGCTCCATCAGCGTGAACTCCGGATTGTGACGGGTGTCAACACCCTCGTTACGGAATACACGGCCGATCTCGTAAACGCGCTCAAGGCCTCCAACGATCAGTCTCTTTAAGTAAAGTTCCAGAGAGATGCGAAGCTTCACATCCTCATCCAGTGCATTGTAGTGTGTATCAAAAGGACGCGCTGCTGCACCGCCTGCGTTGGATACGAGCATCGGTGTCTCGACTTCCATAAAGTCGCGGCCGTCAAGGAAGTTACGGATCTCCTTGATGATCTGCGAACGCTTTACAAATACGTCCTTGCTCTCTTTGTTCATGATCAGGTCCACGTATCTCTGACGATAACGCATATCGGTATCCGTCAGACCGTGGAACTTCTCAGGAAGGATCTGAAGGCTCTTGGTCAGAAGCGTCATGCTCTCTGCATGTACGGACACCTCACCTGTCTTGGTGCGGAAAAGGAATCCCTTCACGCCGTAGATATCGCCGATATCGGACTTCTTAAAGTCCGCATAGCTCTCTTCGCCGATCGCATCACGTGCCACATATACCTGAATATCACCCTGCAGATCACGGATGTTGCAGAATGATGCCTTACCCATCACGCGCTTGAACATCATACGGCCTGCGAGACTCACCTCGATCGGCTTTGCATCCATGATGGCTCTGCGCTCGTTATAATCCGCATTGACCGCTTCACGTGCAGCCGCTTCATCCATACCGTCCGTGTTAACAGGCGCTCTGCCCGCAAGAAGTTCTGCCTCATGCGCATCATACAGCTTCTTCGCTTCTTCGGAGTGATGCGTCTGGTCATAACTTGTAATGACAAAAGGATCCTTGCCGGCCTCCTGCAGTGCCGCAAGCTTCTCGCGTCTTACTTTCAGAAGCTGATGGATATCCTGTTCCTGATTATTCTGTGGCTTGTTCTGATTATCTGACATGTTGTCCTCCAAGCTCAAGCAGACACGCTCGCTTGTCTATTTGAGCTGCCAATCAAGCTTGAAAGCTTTGCTTTCAAGCTTATGCTCCTAAAACTAGTTGCTCTTCTGGATTTCCAGTACCTTGTATTTCAATTCGCCGACCTGTGTCTCTACCTTAACGGTATCGCCAACCTTCTTGCCGATCAGGGCTTTGCCGACCGGAGATTCGTTGGAAATCTTGCCCTTTAAGCTGTTCGCTTCTGTGGAGCCGACGATCTTAAATTCCATCTCTTCTTTCATCTCAACATCAAGGATCTTCACGCGGCAGCCGATGTTGATCTTGCCAAGGTCGACTTCGTCTTCGTCAACCACTTCCGCATTTTTCAAAATTTTCTCAAGTTCTTCGATACGGGCTTCGATATCACGCTGCTCGTCCTTTGCTGCGTCATACTCTGCGTTCTCGGAAAGGTCGCCCTGCGCTCTTGCTTCCTTGATCTTCTGTGCTACTTCCTGACGTCTGTTGACCTTCAGGTTCTCAAGCTCTTCCTCATATTTGCGCAAGCCTTCGTATGTCAGAATGTTCTTCTTCTCTGTCTGCATAATGTCCTCCTGCAAATGCCCGGATCACGCGGGTCGGGCACACCCGTCCTAATTAACCAACGTATTATAACGTATTCGCGCGCAGAGTGTCAAGCACGCGGCGGATTTCGTCCACGCTCTCCGCGGCGTTGATCTCACGGCGGATCCGTGCCGAATGCGCATAGCCCGTTGTGTACCAGGCGACATGTTTTCTCATCTCTCTGATCCCGATGTAGTCGCCCTTAACCGCAAGCTGCATCTTAAGGTGCCTTTCGATCATCGCAAGAAGCGTATCGATGTCCGGCTTCCCCGGATCGGTCCCTGTCTCCAGGTAGGTGATGATCCTTGAAAAAATCCATGGATTGCCCTGGGCCGCCCGCCCAACCATCACGCCGTCGCAGCCGGTCTCTGTGAGCATTGCCTTCGCCGAGGGACCGTCCGTCACATCCCCGTTTCCGATGACGGGGATCTTCACGGCTTCCTTGACCGCACGGATCGCATTCCAATCTGCTTTGCCGGCATAGTACTGCTCCCGCGTTCTTGCATGCACCGCGACTGCTGCCGCGCCGGATTCTTCCGCAATGTGAGCCAGCTCTACGGCATTCACGTGATCCTCGTCAAATCCCTTGCGGATCTTGACTGTAACAGGCTTTTTGATCGCACGCGCCGTCGCCTCGATGATCCTGCCGGCCAGGAGCGGATCCTTCATCAGCGCACTGCCTTCGCCGTTATTCACGACCTTCGGAACCGGACACCCCATATTGATGTCTAGCACCTTGAAGGGACGCTCCTCGATCTTCCGGGCCATCTCGCTGATGATCTCGGGATCGTTTCCGAAAAGCTGGAGCGATGCGCAGGTCTCTTCAGGATGGATCTCCATGAGCGCATCCGTATTGCGGTTCTTATAGAGGATCGCCTTGGCGCTCACCATCTCCATGCACGTCATGCCCGCGCCCTGCTCCTTGCAGAGCAAACGAAAAGGCAGGTCTGTAACACCTGCCATCGGAGCCAATATGATGTTGTTCGGGACCGTGACGTCCCCGATCTGCAATTCATGTACCATATTTATCTTCCCATTTTGGTCCCCAAATGAGCCAGGGGGACGGGGTCTATGGCTCACTTTTTCGGACCACGAACCCCGTCCCCATGGCTCCCCATGGCTCACCAAGAGCAGGAACCGGGTTCTTTATTTTTCCGTTTGAATACATGCGCATGGGTTCTTAATGAATAAGTGTTCTGAGAAGGACATTTCGAGGACTGTCTGAGCGTAGCGAGTTCCGCAGAAATGGCCGTGTTCTCGAAGAACGCTTATGAATTTAGAACAGAATGCGCGTATGAAAACGGAATATAAAGTGCCCGAGTTCCGTACTCTTAATACTAAGTGCCCGAGTTCCGTACTCTTACCTGATGATCGTATTATGAGCCAGGCACCCCGTCCCCCTGGCTCACATTTGTTCGCCAAGCACGAAGACTCTGTAGTAGAGATTGAGGGTCTCGAAGAGCTCGGCGCGCTTGCGCCTTACTTCGTTGATCAGGAGCCCGCTCCCGATCTCGTCATAGTAGATGTCGTCCTCCGCGGATTCCGTGTTTAAGAGCACGTTGCCGGCAGGGTCAAATGAGATCGTAAAGATGCCGCCGACCTCTTCCGTAAAGAGCACGCAGATGATATGCAGCTCGTCCTGCACGGATTTGGGGAGCTTCTTGAAGTCCTGATTAAAATAGTATTTCTGCTCGTAGGCGTTCGCGCCGCAGAGCACTGTATTTCCATTACTCATATCTTTTATTAAATCTTATTTTAACAAACTAGGCGTAGAGGAGCTAATCCTATCACTCTTCCTTTAGGACCTCGCACCGGGCGCTGATCCCTTCAGCTTTCCTTCGGCACTAAGTTCATCTGTCTTCTCCTAGAACTCCGCGCCCAGCGTCGCCGCCATCACAGCCTTGATCGTATGCATCCTGTTCTCCGCCTCATCAAATACGACCGACTGTGGGGATTCGAATACCTCGTTGGTAACTTCCAGTTCCGAGAGCCCGAAGCGTTTGTAGACATCACGGCCGACTTCCGTTCCCTGGTCGTGATATGCCGGCAGGCAGTGAAGGAAGATAGCCTGCGGGCCTGCCTTTTTCATGACAGCCGCATTGACCTGATACGGAAGCAGCGCGTCGATGCGCTCTTTCCAGGCCTCATCCGACTCGCCCATCGATACCCATACGTCTGTGCAGACAACATCCGCGCCTGCTACCGCCTCGATATCCTCAGTCAGCGTAATGCTGCCGCCGGTCTCACGTGCGATCGCCTTGCAGGTGTCGATCAGTTCAGGATCCGGGAAGTATTTTCTGTCCGTGCAGCCCACATAATGCATGCCGAGCTTTGCGCAGACAACCATGTAGGAATTGCCCATGTTAAAACGCGCATCACCCATATAGACAAGCTTCACACCTTTGAGTCTTCCCAAATGCTCACGGATCGTCAGGCAGTCAGCCAGCATCTGTGTCGGATGGAACTCATCCGTCAGGCCGTTCCAGACCGGTACGCCTGCATATTTTGCCAGTGTATCAACGATCTCCTGACCGTAGCCGCGGTATTCAATACCGTCGAACATCCTGCCGAGCACGCGTGCCGTATCGGCGATGCTCTCTTTTTTGCCGATCTGGGATGCCTTGGGATCAAGGTACGTTGTACCCATGCCGAGGTCATGCGCCCCGACTTCAAACGAACAACGGGTGCGGGTGCTCGTTTTCTCAAAGATCAGTGCCACATTGCGGCCGCGAAGCACGTCGTGGACTTCCCCTTTATGCTTCTTCTCTTTGAGCATTGCCGCAAGATCGAGAAGATACAGGATCTCCTCGGGTGTATAGTCAAGTAATTTTAAAAAGCTTCTTCCTTTTAAGTTCATGTTAACGCTCCTTCACGACAAACCGCTTGTCGGATACTTCCATCACCTTCACGACTCTACCGACCGGGATGACACCCGTGTGCGGCGGTGCGCTGACGGCAAAAGTACGGCCGTCCATTGTGATCTCTCCGGCGCCTGCCGTATTATCGACTTCCGCTACGACGATACCCGTGCGCCCCAAGTAATTCTCCGCCTTGCGCCTTCTTTTGTCATGATTGAACACGCGAACGGCAAGCGAGCGGAGCAGGAAGAACAGGATCAGCGTCGTCAGGACAGCCGCAACAGCCTGTATCCACACCGGATATTCCAGTAATGAAAGAACCGCGCCGACAATGCAGCCGATCGTGGGCCAGATAAAAGTAAGCCCCAATGTGATTATCTCGATCGCCGCACATACGACAATGGCAAACAGCCAGAAATACGTCATGTTACTCTGTTTCCTCCGTTCCTATGAAAGGGGATCGATATACTTCTTCGTATCTTTTGCGATGACGCCCGCAAACAGGATCAGGGACAAAAGGTTCGGAATGCACATCACGCCGTTGCAGAAATCAGCGGCATCCCACAGGATCTGTGCGCTCAGCACAAAGCCCAGGAAAGTCATTGCTACATGCAGCACGCGGAACGCGATGATCGAACGGGAACCAAACATATACTGCCATGCCGCCTCGCCGTATGTCTCCCAGCCGATCGTGGTGGAGAAGCAGAACAGCACCAGGCAGACCGTTACAACGATATCGCCGACCGTACCGAGTGTCATGGTCCATGCCGTGTTGGAGATCTGCGCCGTCTCGGTGACGGGGATCCCGCCGCCCGCTACGACCTCACCGACACCGGATACCAGGATCACAAGTGCCGTGAAGGTACAAATGATGATCGTATCAAAGAATACTTCCACGATACCGTAGAGGCTCTGCTTTGCGGGAACCGCAATATCGGATGTGACATGCACAAGCGGTGCTCCGCCGACGCCTGCTTCATTGGAAAAAACGCCGCGCGTAACGCCCTTGGAGATGGCCGTCTTGATCGTGATACCGGTCACGCCGCCCCATGCTGCGTCACTTGAGAACGCGCTGCTGAAGATCAGTGCAAAAGCACCCGGGATCGCATTAAAATTGATCACCAGGATAATGATGCCGAATACAACATAGATCAATGCCATGACAGGTGTCAGGACGGAACATACCGTACCGATCTTCTTGACACCGCCCATGATAACGAGCGCAGACAATACGCAGAAGAGGATGCCCCATGCATATGACGGTACGGACGGTAACGTGGTCCCGAGAACGCCTGCGATCGAGCTGGACTGTACCGCGTTACAGGAGATGAACGATACAAGCACGCAGCAGACCGCAAATATGCCACCCAGAATACGCGCAAGCCACTTTACGTTATCTTTCATGCCGCGTGTCAGGATATACATAACGCCGCCGCGCCAGATTCCCTTGTCATCCTTCTCACGATAATGCATCGCAAGCAGGATCTCGGAATACTTGGTCGCCATACCGGTGATCGATGCGATCCACATCCAGAAGATCGCGCCCGGTCCGCCGGATACAAGCGCTGCTGCCACGCCGACCACATTGCCGTTGCCGACACAGCTTGACAGGGCCGTTGCAAGCGCCTGGAAAGGCTTGAGCTGTCCGTCGCCTGTCTCCTTGCGGCGAAGATTGCCGACCACTTCCTTTACGGCCGCACCGAACTTACGGAACTGCACGCCCCTCGTCACGATCGTCATCAGGATGCCCGTTCCGAAGAACACGATCAGCATCACAGGTCCGAACAGAAAGCCTGTCGAAGTTACAAAGAATTCGTCTAGGTTGGTTAAAAATGCCCCCACGGTAGATCTCCCCTCTTGCTTTTCATATTTTATAAAAACCCGGGGCTTTTTCCAAAGTCCCGGGTAAATCTCTTCCCATCATCACCAGAACACATGCGATCCGATCACGATACCGTCATGATTGCCGGCCCGCCTGAAATGCGTCGCCGTCCCGACATTGGAAGCTCCCGCGATCGCTTCCTTCGCCGCCTGCAGACAGCTTGCCTTCACACCCTTCGTAATCTTCGCGGCAACCTTTCCGTTCAGTGCCGGTGGAAACTGTCCGGATGCATAGATAACACCCTGCACGGTATTGGGATATCCCGCGCTTCTGACGCGGTTCATAACGACCGCACCGACTGCCAGCATCCCTTCGTAAGGCTGTCCGCCCGCTTCACACTGGATCAGCGCACCGAGCAGCACCTCGTCGGAGGACTCTACAGGCACGGCGCCAAGATCGACAGGTGACTTTGCAGCCGCCTCATCCGCCTTGCGCTTCGCCTCAAGCTCCGCTTTCTTACGTTTTTCTTTTTCTTCGGCCGCTTCGCGCTTCTTGATCTCTTCCATCGTCTCGCCGGCATCGATCACGAATTCAACCGTAGCATATTCTGCCGAGATATAGCCTTTGTCGCCTTCAAACTCGACGCTCAGCCACTTATCGCCGATCAGTCCCAGTGCCTCGATCTCTTCACCTTTGCCGATCATGCCGTATATGCCGGCATCTTCCTTGGGTTCTTTGCGCACGCGAAGTCCGTTCGTTGTGATCGTTGCGATCTGCATTCCCACTTCATCGGCTTTTTTGCGCGCCTCAGCGCCGAATAACAGGAAATCGTCACGAACCCAGCCGACAACATTTCCTGACTTTAACTTCGTCCATCCATCCTTGCGTTCGATGTAATCACCGCCGCAATCTTCATATAACTTTCCGATCTTGTCGGATTCTTCGTTCGCTTCTTTCCGGACGTTAACGGAAGACTGTACATTCGCCATGACCAGCTTCGGCCGGTCTGACTCTCCATCCTCATCATCAGCGTCCGTTTTGTCTTTTTGTGCTTTATCGCCGCTTCCGGACTTTGCGTCCGTATCACTGTCATCAGCATCGATAACCGTTGCTGCCCCTGCTGTGATGGCACTGATCCGATCGGTATCGCTCTTGGCGATCACCGGCGTATGCAGCATCCCCATTGCCATGGTCCCTGCAAAAAAAGCAAAGACCGATCGCAGCAGTCGTCTGCCGGTTGCTTTCATAGTCCCCTCCGACAAGCCCGATTATTTCAGACTTGTTTCATGTGTTACAGGATTATTACATACAACCTACATATTAACAAAACACCCGTTTTCTGTCAAGTTTGGCGCCTTTGGCGAGCCGCTTCGTAAAGCAGAACAGCCGATGCGATCGCCGCATTGAGTGACTCCACGCCGCCCTCCATCGGGATCTTCATATAGGTATCCGCGGCATCCGCCGTCTCCTTTTTCAGGCCGTTCCCTTCATTTCCTATGAGAAAAGCGCTCCCGCCCGTAAAGTCGCATGCATCGTACGTCTTCGTACCCGCAAGATGCGCCGCATAAGTCGTGATCCCGCGCCCTTGAAGCGTCCGTACAAAGGTAGGCAGATCCTTCGTGACAAGAAACGGCACGCGATAGATCGAGCCCATCGTCCCGCGGATTACCTTGGGATTATAGATATCCACCGTATCCGTCGTCATCACGATCCCGCTGATCCCCGCGCCCTCGCCCGTACGGATCATCGTTCCCAGATTGCCGGGGTCCTGAATGTCCTCGGCGATCAGAAGGAGCGGGTTCGGCCCGTCCAAAAAATCCGAAGGATCGTAGTGAAATGCCCGCATCACGCACAAGATCCCCTGTGGTGTGACCGTATCGGAGAGCTTCTTAAAGACTTCCTGCGAGACCATCTCCGTAAATGCGCCGACCGCTTTACATGCTTCTATTTTCTTTGCTGCCGCCTCGGAAACAGAAAAGGATTCGGAAATGTATACTTCCCGAATCCGGTCGATCGGTGCTTCCAGAAACATCCGGATGCCTTCTGCGATAAATGCATCCTGTTCCCTTCTCGCTTTCGATTTGCTCTGCAGCAGCAGTACGTTCTTGATCTTCGGGTTGCCCGTACTTGTGATCATCGTCTGCTCCTTATAGAATGTGCAGCCCTGCCTGCCCTATCTGGACAGTGCCTTGCTGATCTCATACTGATATTCGTTGATACTCTTCTCCATCGCGAGTGCTTCTTCGATATCGAAGTCTGTAAATTCACCGTGTCTGAAGGCAACAACACGATTCGTCTTGCCTTCGCAGAGGATATCTGCCGCATAAGCGCCCATGATGGATGCATAGTAGCGGTCCTTACAGGTCGGGCTGCCGCCGCGCTGCATGTAACCGAGGATCGTCGCTCTCGTCTCAACGCCGGTCGCCGCTTCGATCCTTCTCGCCATCGATGTGGAGTGGCCGATGCCTTCCGCATTGATGATGATATGGTGCTTCTTGCCTTTCTTACGGTTCATGATGATGTTGTTGATGATCGCCTGCTCGTTGTAGTCGTACTTCTCCGGAAGCAGGATATCCTCAGCGCCGTTTGCGATACCGCACCAAAGTGCGATATAGCCGGCATTCCTTCCCATTACTTCGATGATGCTGCAGCGTTCATGAGAAGAAGATGTATCACGGACCTTGTCGATCGCCTCCATCGCCGTGTTAACGGCGGTATCGAAACCGATCGTATATTCTGTACATGCGATATCCAGATCAATGGTACCCGGAATGCCGATCGTATTGATGCCATGCTTGGAAAGCGCCATCGCACCCCTGTAGGAGCCGTCGCCGCCGATGACAACCAGGCCGTCGATCTTGTGCTTCTTGCAGATCTCCACGCCCTTAAGCTGTCCTTCTTCCGTCATAAACTCCATGCATCTGGCTGTTCCGAGGATCGTACCGCCGTGCTGGATCGTATCAGACACGTCGTGCGGCTCCATATCGAAGATCTCTTCATTTAAAAGACCCTGATAACCCTTCTTGATCCCTTTCACCTTGACGCCGTTGTGGATCGCCTTACGAACGACGGCGCGGATGGCCGCGTTCATGCCCGGTGCGTCACCACCGCTCGTCAGAACACCAATCGTCTTAATTTCCTTGGCCATTGTGAATCCTCCCTGTCAATTGCCTTCATCATAATCGAATTCTGTGAGAATTTCAATCGTTTCGGCCCGTTAATACGTAATTTTTATGTTTTCTTCACCGAATCGCTCCCGCAGTTTTGCCTGCAGATTTTCATCCGCATTCACATTGCGGTTCGCCGGGAGACGCTTCATCGCTTTCTCCTCTTCCACGTAGATCACAACGCTGTCCTTGCCATCAGAAGACAGGAGCATCTCGTCAAGATGTGCCGCGTCAGCCTCATATGCGGCCTTGGTCGCAAACTTGATCCAGAGTTTGCACGGCATATCGCAGAACCTTGTGATACTCTCCGCGATGAGCTTGCCGTCCTTCTCTTCTTCCACGGATGCCCGGCCCGTTACAAAGATCTTTGCATCCGGCTCCAGAATCTTAGCATAACGCTCGTAATCTTTCGGGAAGACGATCACTTCGGCGCTCCCCGCGAGATCTTCTATCGTGAGAAAAGCCATTACCTTATCGTTCTTGGTGTACTTGATGGTCTTGTCAGCCAGAAGGCCGCCGATCGTCACCTTCCTGCCATCCTCGATCGCAGCTGCGCCCGTCTCTTCATCCAGCATGAAATCGGATGTGACCGCCGTGCTCTTCGCACGCCAGATCGCCTCGTATTCTTCCATCGGATGGCCGCTGACGTAGATGCCGAGCACTTCTTTTTCAAAGGATAGCTTTGTCTCTTTTGCGTATTCACCGACATTCGGAAGCGCGATGTCGTAGCTCTCCTTGTCCTCATCGGACGCAAGATCGAAGAGCGTCATCTGGCCCGCCATGTTGTTCTTCTTGTCCTGCTGGATGCTGTCCATGATCCGCACATAGATGCTCATGAACTGCTTCCTCGTGCCGCCTAGACCGTCCAGCGCACCCGCTTTAATCAGGTTCTCGACTGCGCGCTTGTTCACGCCGAGCTCCGCCGTACGCGTCGCAAAATCCTTCAGGTTCGTATAAGGACCGCGTGCCTCTCTCTCCGCCACGATGCTGTCGATCACGCTCGGGCCGATGCTCTTGATCGCCGTCAGCGCATAGCGGATCGCGCCGTCCGCAACAGAGAAGCCGGACTCACCCGCATTGATATCGGGCGGCAGGATCCGGATGCCCATGCTGCGGCAGTTCATGATATATTCGGACACCTTCTTGCCGTTATCGATCACGGACGTAAGAAGCGATGCCATGAACTCCAGCGGATAATAATATTTCAGATACGCAGTCTGGTAGGATACGACCGCATAGCAGGCTGCGTGCGATTTGTTAAATGCATATTTGGCAAAATCCATCATATCATCGTAGATCTTGCTGGCCGTCTGCTCGTCGATCCCTTTGGATACGCAGCCGGGAACGCCCTCTTCCGGATTGCCGAAGATGAAGTTGGCGCGCTCTTTTTCCATGACCGCCTGCTTCTTCTTGCTCATCGCACGGCGCACAAGGTCAGACCGTCCGAGCGTATAGCCACCAAGATCGCGCACGATCTGCATGACCTGCTCCTGGTAGACGATACAGCCGTAGGTCGGCGACAGGATCGGTTCAAGCTGCGGGCAGGCATACGTGATCGCGTCACGATTGTTTTTGCCCTTGATATATTTCGGGATAAAATCCATCGGCCCCGGACGATACAGCGAGATGCCCGCGATGATGTCCTCCAGGTTCTGCGGTTTAAGCTCCTTCATGAAGCTCTTCATCCCGGCGCTTTCAAGCTGGAAGACACCCTCTGTCCGCCCCGATCCGATCGACGCAAGGACCTTGGGATCTTCGTAATCGATATGCAACAGGTCGATCTTCCGTCCCGTATCGCGCTCGATCATCTTAACCGCATTCTGAAGCACGGTCAGTGTTCGAAGGCCCAGGAAATCCATCTTTAAAAGGCCCAGCTCTTCGAGCGTCGTCATCGTAAACTGCGTTGTGATCGAGCCGTCGGAGCCGCGCGAGAGCGGTACGAACTCATCGGCGCTCTTCTGGCAGATGACAACGCCCGCCGCATGCATGGAAGTATGACGTGGCAGACCTTCCAGGCGCTTGCACATATCGATGAGGTGGTGCACCTTTTCATCCTCTTCGTAGAGCTTTCTGAATTCCGGATTCATGGAAAGTGCACGTTCCAGTGTGATGTTCAGTTCATTCGGCACCATTTTCGCAATGGAATCCGCATAGGCGTACGGAAGATCCATCACGCGGGCCACATCACGGATGACGCCCTTGGCTGCGAGCGTACCGAACGTAACGATCTGCACGACCTTGTCTTTGCCGTATTTGCGGCTCACATAATCGATGACTTCCTGCCGTCTCTCGAAGCAGAAGTCAACGTCGATATCGGGCATGGATACACGCTCGGGGTTTAAGAATCGCTCAAACAGAAGGCTGTACCGGATCGGATCGATGTCCGTGATCCTGAGGCAGTACGATACGATACTGCCGGCAGCGCTCCCTCGGCCGGGGCCGACTGCGATGCCGTGTTCTTTGGAATAGTTGATAAAATCCCACACGATGAGGAAGTAATCGACATACCCCATCTTGCGGATGACGCCAAGCTCGTAGTCAAGGCGCTCCCGAAGCGACATGCCGATCTTCTCGCGTACGTATGCTTCATCCGCATCGGCGTATCGCTCCTGCAGGCCGATATCGCACAGGTGATTTAAATACGTCCAGGAATCATAGCCATCCGGTACTTCGAATTTCGGGAGCTTGGTAACGCCGAACTCGATCTCCACATGGCAGCGGTCCGCGATCTCCTGTGTGCGCTCCACTGCATCCCATGCATACGGGAAGAGACCCTTCATCTCCTCTTCGCTCTTAACGTAGTACTGGCCGCCTTCATATCTCATGCGGTCTTCGTCGTCAAGCTTCTTGCCTGTCTGGAGACATAAAAGGATATCATGCGGCGCAGCATCCTCCGCATACGTGTAGTGCACGTCATTGGTGCACACCAGCGGGATGCCAAGCTCCCTGCTCATCTCGATGAGCGCCGCGTTCACGGTCTGCTGTTCCGGGATCCCATGATCCTGCAGTTCGAGGAAATAGTTGCCCTCGCCGAAGCAGTCCAGATACTTCCGCGCGCAGTTCTTCGCCTCCGCGATCAGCCCTTTTTCAATAAGGCGCGGCACTTCACCGGCCAGACACGCGGAGAGCGCAATAATCCCCTCATGGAATTCCCGCAGTACTTCCATATCCACGCGGGGTCTGTAATAAAAGCCTTCGGTAAAGCCGCGGCTTACGATCTTCATCAGGTTGGCATAGCCTGTATTGTTCTCTGCCAGAAGGACAAGGTGGTGGTAGCGGTCTTCTCCGCCCGTCGTCTCCTTGTCAAAGCGGGAGTTCGGTGCCACATAGACCTCGCAGCCAAGCACGGGATTCAGTCCCGCTTCTCTTGCCGCACGGTAAAAATCGATCACGCCGTACATCACGCCGTGGTCCGTAATGGCCGCCGCCGTCATGCCCAGCTCTTTGCACCTTTTCACATATTCTTTGATCTTGTTGGACCCATCGAGCAGACTGTATTCGGTATGGGTATGAAGATGTACGAATGACATGTGATTCCCCTCAATAAAATAGAATCTCGCGCGCGTACGCACCCATTGCGTGCGCACCCATAAAAAAGAGATAGGATGCGAGCATCCTATCTCATATTCTAGCATAATCCATTCAGCGAATGTATGCTTCCGGGCGATTCTTTTACAGATATTTTTTCAACGCCTCAGCCTTATCCGTTTTCTCCCAGGGAAGGTCCAGATCGTTGCGGCCGAAGTGACCGTAAGCTGCTGTCTGCTTGTAGATCGGACGACGCAGATCGAGCATCTTGATGATGCCTGCAGGACGCAGATCGAAGTTCTCGCGAACGATCTCTACCAGCTTGTCGTCGCTGACTTTGCCTGTTCCGAAGGAATCAACCATAACGGAGGTCGGCTGTGCAACACCGATCGCGTAGGAAAGCTGGATCTCGCACTTCTCCGCAAGACCTGCCGCTACGATGTTCTTTGCAACGTAACGCGCCGCATAAGCTGCGGAACGGTCAACCTTGGTGCAGTCCTTTCCGGAGAAAGCGCCGCCGCCGTGACGTGCATATCCGCCGTAGGTATCTACGATGATCTTACGGCCCGTAAGACCTGCATCGCCGTGCGGTCCGCCGATCACGAAACGGCCGGTCGGGTTAATGAAGAATTTTGTATCCTTGTCAACAAGCTCTTTGGGAAGAACTTCATCAAAGACATATCTCTTGATATCTTTGTGGATCTGTTCCTGTGTTACGTCAGGATCGTGCTGTGTGCTGAGAACGACAGCTTCGAGACGCTTGGGCTTGCCTGCCTCATCGTACTCAACGGAAACCTGGCTCTTGCCGTCCGGTCTTAAGTATTTCAGGGTGCCGTTCTTTCTGACCTTGGTCAGCTGGAGTGCCAGCTTGTGTGCCAGGGAGATCGGATACGGCATCATCTCTTCCGTCTCATTGGTCGCATAACCGAACATCATACCCTGGTCGCCCGCGCCGATCGCTTCGATCTCTGCATCGGACATCTTGTTCTCTTTTGCTTCGAGTGCCTTGTCAACGCCCATCGCGATATCGGAAGACTGCTCATCGATTGCTACGAGAACAGCACAGGTGTTGCCGTCAAAACCGTACTCGGACTTGTCATAGCCGATCTCTTTTACGGTGTCACGTACGATCTTCTGGATATCAACGTATGCATTCGTTGTGATCTCACCGGTTACAAGTACAAAACCGGTACATGTTGCTGCCTCACAAGCCACACGGCTCATGGGATCTTCCTTCATCAGGGCATCCAGGATGGCATCGGAGATGGCATCACACATCTTGTCGGGATGGCCTTCGGTTACGGATTCGGATGTAAATAGTCTTTTTTCCATTTGGTTCTCCTTCTTAAAAATGGGGATAAAAAAATCCGCTTCATAAGCGGATCCAAAGTAACGTTGATACTCAAATCCTCTTATTGTTCGATTGCTCGCTCAGGTAGGCACCTTCCTTTCGGGGTTGCCGTGGCTTCATAAGTCCTATGTACCTCCACCACTCTGAATAAGAGAAAACATACAATATTGAATTCTTATATCTTCTGATAGCATACACTCTTCTTGCGTACTTGTCAATTCATCGCTTTTCGCCGTATAATTATGGTGAATTACTGTCTTTTTGAGGGCCTCATATGAGAAGCGTAAAAATCGCGCGGCTGGAACCCGGAATGGTGACGGCCGAGACGCTGTACAACCCGAATAACGGTTCCGTGCTGCTGCCGGAAAAGACCATTCTGACAGATAAGACCATCGCATGGCTTGATACGCTGCAGATCTCTGCGCTCAACGTAGAAGGCGATCTGGCTCCAAAGGAGCTCCGTGCGCCCGATCCCGCAACGATCCGCATCCGTGCTTCGGCCGAGTTTAAGCGGTTTGAGCGCGATCACGAAAAAGCGGTCAATCTTTACACTGCTTCGATCAACGATTTTGTCTTAAAGAACAAGTCGTTCGAGCCCAAGCGTCTTGTAAAAGCGCTGATGAATCTTGTCAGCGCCAAGCAGTACCGCTTCAACATCCTCGAGATGCTCTCCAATCTCAAATCATATGACGATCCCACGTATTCGCACGGCGTCAATGTCGCGCTCTTGAGCCATACATTCGGCAAGTGGCTCCGCATGTCTCCGTCCGAGCTCGAGATCCTGACACTCGCCGGGCTTCTGCATGATGTCGGCAAGATCATGATCCCTGAGAAAATCTTAAAAAAGCCGTCTTCACTCACGCATGCGGAATACGAAGTCATGAAAACGCACACGCTCAAAGGCTACTATAAGCTCAAGAACGCCGAGGTGGATCCGCGCATCAGCGAAGCGGCGCTCTCCCACCACGAACGCGTTGACGGTTCCGGCTATCCGTACGGTCTGAAAGGGACGCAGCTGCCGGCCTTTCCGTCGATCATCGGGATCACGGATGTCTATGATGCGATCACGAGTCCGCGTGTCTATCGCGACCCGATCTGCCCGTTTAAGGCGATCGCCCTGTTTGAAAAGGAAGGGCTGCAGAAATACGATCCGCAGTACATCCTGACGTTCCTGGAAAATGTCGCATCCTGCTATTTGTACACCGACGTCCTTTTAAGCGACGGGCGCACCGGCAAAGTCATCTTTATCAACAGGGACCATATCTCCAAGCCGACCGTACAGCTGAGCAGCAGCGAGTACATCGACCTGTGCAAGACGCCGGATGTGTATATTGAAAAGATGCTATGATAAGCGTTACCAAAGTCGTTCACAGCCATGCTTGCATGAGCCTGTGATCGACCTTGGGTACGCAACAAACACGAGGAAGCAGCAGAATGCGCTTAAAGCGCATTCTAGCAGATTCCGAGTGGTTGAAGGATCGCGAGAGCCCGGCAGGGCGGAGCGATCCGTATCATATATATAAAAAATATGCAGATTATAAAAAGAGTCACCCCATTCACAAAAGGGTGACTCTTTATTATTTTATCTCATCCTACGCGCAGCTTAAACTTCTGCACATCTCTCTCGGAGTCCGCGCGTGCGATCTTGGCGCCGAGACTCTGGAGCTTCTCGGGGAAATCCTCATAACCGCGCTCGATATACTTGATATCGTCGATCAACGTGTAGCCTTCCGCCGCAAGTCCCGCAAGGACAAGCGCTGCGCCCGCACGAAGATCGGGAGCGGTGATCTCTGCACCCGTGTACTTCTGCACACCGTCAATGATGGCGGTATTGCCTTCCACCTTAACATTCGCGCCCATACGGGTGATCTCATCCACATATTTAAACCGATTCTCGAAAATGCTCTCCGTCACAATGCTGATGCCCTGGCCAAGTGCCAGCGCTACCGTGATCTGCGGCTGCATATCCGTCGGGAAGCCGGGATACGGGAGCGTCTTGACCTGGGTATGGCTGAGACGTTTGCTGGAGACCACACGGACCTCATCGTCCGATTCCTGTACCTCACAGCCGATCTCCGTAAGCTTCGCACTGATCGATTCCAGGTGCTTCGGGATCACATTCTTAACCGTTACATCCCCTTTTGTGACCGCCGCGGCAAACATGAATGTGCCCGCTTCGATCTGATCCGGGATGATCATATATTCAGACTTATGCAGTCTCTCTACGCCTTTGATACGGATGACATCGGTACCGGCGCCCTTGATGTTGGCACCCATACTGTTCAGGAAGTTCGCCACATCAACAACATGCGGTTCCTTCGCCGCATTCTCGATGATCGTCTGACCTTCCGCCATGACGGAAGCCATCATGACATTGATGGTCGCACCGACCGTTACCACATCCATGTAGATATGCGCCGCCTTGAGCGCCTTCGCCTTGGCATTGACCATGCCGTGTGCGATATCCACATCCGCGCCGAGTGCCTTGAACCCTTTGATATGCTGGTCGATCGGTCTGGCACCGATCGCACAGCCGCCGGGAAAGACAACCGTGCCCTCTTTATATTTGCCGAGAAGTGCGCCAAGCAGATAATACGACGCACGGATCCGCTTCACGTAATCGCCTTCGATCACCTGACTGTGAATCCTGGACGCATTGATCTCAACGGTGTGTCTGTCGATCCTCTTGATGATCACACCGATGTTCTCCATCGCCTGCAACATGATATTGGTATCACGCACGTCCGGCATATTTGAAATCAGAACAGTCTCATCCGTCATGATGGATGCAGCCAGGATCCCGAGTGCGGCGTTCTTCGCACCACCGATCTCAACTTCACCAACAAGCGGGGTTCCGCCCTTGATCACGTATTGTTCCATACTTTGTTCCTCAATGAATAGTTCTTGAGAAGTATAAACTCTTTTATCTGTTTTGTAAAGTGTCGACAAAACAGGCACAAAATCAGCTCAGATAATTCAGCGGATTGACCTGCGTGCCGCCGACTAGGATCTCAAAATGAACATGCGGTCCCGTGCTGACGCCGGTGTTGCCGGACAATGCGATCTTCTGTCCCTGATTGACTTTCTGTCCCACCTTCACGAGTACACGGCTTAAGTGTCCGTATCTGGTCTGCTTGCCGTCAATGTGGTTGATAAAGATCACGTTTCCGTATCCGCTCGCCCAGCCGGCTCTTACGACCGTACCGCCGCAGGATGCCATGACAGCCGTTCCGACCGGTGTCGCCCAGTCAATACCCTTATGGTAAGTCGATGCGCCCTTTTTCGGCGCTTTCCTCCTGCCGAATCCGGAAGTAAAGCGTCCGCCCGAGATCGGCTTGATATAGGTAGGCGGGATCTTGGTACCGCGTTCCACGATCTTGGGAACCGCCTTGATCACAACCTCTTCCTTGATGATCTCGCGTCCCGCCTCGGCATTATTCTTATAAGAAATAACACCGATGACCTTACGGTGGCCGCAGGAAGGCTGCTGCCTTGTCACCATCTCGTTAGTATACCAGTCATCATTATCGAGATAGATGATATCTTCATCATAGTCTTCTTCGTAATAGAGCTGTTCGCTTCTTACAACGGACAGTTCCGGTTCGGGCGATGTAACGATGATCTCATCGCCTACGCGGATCGTCGAATTGGCATTCTCGATACCCGGGTTGATCGCGATCAGGTCATCGATCGACAGACCGTTGGTCTCCGCGATCTCGGAAAGCGTATCGCCCGCTACGACTTCGTAGATCTTGTTCTTTTCCTGTTCCTTGGTCACCTGCTCGATCGCCGTCTTCAGGCTCGTCAGTGACTCATCCGGCAGGTAGCACTCCACGACTTCCACGGGGTCCGCAAAGTCCATTGTCAGAACGCCCTGTTCATAATCGGAAAAATCAAGCTCCACATCCGGCTCGATCTCGTCAAACGCCGCATTCATCAGCGCTTCCGCGCCTGATTCGCGTACATACCCTGCGGCATCCTTCGCGTTCCTGATCGCCTCGCTCATGCGGATCACGTTCGTTGTCAGGACGTTCAGTTCGCGGGACGGGTCAGTCACAAGCTCTGCTTTGTATTCGTGCTTCTCGTCATATTTGCCGAGCACGGCATTTAAAAGATTCAGTACTTCGTCCGCGCTGCCGAGGTTGACCATATACTGGTTGACCTTCACGGTATAGGCGCGCTGCATTGTCTCGATCCTGCTCTTTTGAAGGACCGCCGTCATATTGCGAATGATCGTCGACGCCGGATCCACCACGCCGAACCACTTTTCTTCGCCGGTGATCTCGATATCGGCATCGGCAAGGAACATCTCGCCACTCTCTCTGGCGGCCGCAAGGCGCGCCCTCCGAAGGAGGTCCCGGACATCGGCATCGCCGTATACGCCGACATCGGTCCCGTTTAAGCGGATGTGAAAAAAGTTATCACCCTTACCCTCTATGATCACAAGAGTGGGAAAAAAAAGAATACATACGAAGACTGCCGCAATGAGTCCCCATATGTGTGCCCACCTCGTTTTTCTGTTCAGTTTCATATTAAAATAATACCTTTGTTTTCCGTTTCCGTAACAGTCTAATTCTATCAGTTCACATTTTACTTGTAAAGATTATAGCCGTTCGCTAAGATGAATCTGAGGAAGGAGGGGACATGGAACATCTGTTTTTTCACATCGATGTAAACAGCGCGTTTTTAAGCTGGAGCGCACTTTCCGAATTGGAAAAAGGAAACCCGATCGACATCCGTACCATCCCTTCCATCGTAGGCGGCGACAGCGACAGGCGACACGGGATCGTGCTCGCCAAGTCGATCCCGGCCAAGAAGTATGGGATCGAGACCGCCGAGACCGTTGCAAGCGCTTTTCGCAAGTGTCCGAACCTTGTGATGGTGCCGCCCGATATGTATATGTACCGCTCGATGTCGCGGGCGCTCATGGCATATCTTTCCCGGATCAGTCCCGAGATCGAGCAGGTCAGCGTCGATGAGTGCTATATGAACGCGACTCCGCTTTTAAAGAAATATAAAAATCCGGTCGATGCAGCCGATATGATCCGCGTCGGCGTCCGCGATACGTTTGGCTTTACCGTCAACGTCGGCGTGTCCGACCGCAAAGTACTGGCCAAGATGGCATCCGATTTTCAAAAGCCCGATAAGACGCACACTCTCTTTGCATCGGAGATCCGGGAGAAAATGTGGCCCCTGCCTGTCTCCTCGCTCTTCTTTTGCGGAAAGTCGAGCGTAGCGGCCTTAAAAAAGCTGGAGATCCTTTCGATCGGCGATCTTGCCACAGCGGATCCTTCCATTATTGAGCTTCATTTAAAAAGCCATGGGCGGCTTTTGTGGCAATTTGCCAACGGGATCGATGATTCCGTCGTCGTAACGGAATCAGCCGATGCAAAAGGAGTCGGAAACTCCACTACGCTCCCACGCGATATCGATTCTTTGGAGGAAGTCTCCGGGACGCTCCTCCACCTTGCGGACTCTGTCGCGGCCAGGCTGCGCAAGTACGGAAAAAAGGCTTCTCTGGTCAACTGTGAGATCCGCTATGCAAGTTTTCGCGATGTATCACACCAGATGGTCCTTCCGCGTGCGACGGATGATGCCGGTGAGCTGCACGCTGCGGCCTGCAGGCTTTTTTCAGAGATCTGGGACGGCTCGCCCGTCAGGCTCCTCGGCATCCGCACATCCAAGCTCTCCGAACGCTCCGATCCCGTGCAGATGACGATCTTCGATTATGAACACCCGGAGGAAGACGAGCGTAAAAAGAAACTGAACGATGCACTCGATCTGATCCGCAACAAATACGGCAAAGATGCCGTCACACGCGGCACCTTTTTACCGCCGCGATCATAAAAACCGCCGGGCGCTAACTGATATGTACCCTCTTTACTTGAGGTGACCCCCAAAAGTTAGACTTTTTAAGCGTAGCAGTGTTTTGGCTGCTACGCTGTTTTTATGCAGCCAAG
>SVFT01000005.1 GCA_015056735.1 Lachnospiraceae bacterium
ATCTTACTCTTTCTGGACATAGAAATACCCCCAAGTAGGTTTTATATTTCAGTGTCCTACTTGAGGGTAGCATATCACATCTAAAGCGACAGCCCCAATTATACCCGGCATGATAAAGCATCCGTCAAGATCCTTTACCTCAGCTTCATAGTCAGAAATTCCGGACTCTTCGCCAACGTAGATAAATTTCCCGTCCTTAACAGCAAGAGCGGTCGCATAGGGATTATTCCTGTCAGATGTAAAGATCTTTGCGTTTTTTATGACCAGATCCGCTTTCATTCTTTCACCCTTTTAACTCGCCCAGAAACTCCTTAACCGTCATGCTGCCAAAATCCGAATACCCTGCGATCCTCTTTGCGATCTTTCTCACCAGATATGCGTATTTTTCGATGGTATCCTTTTTATAAAATCTGGCTGAATAATCCATTAAAAGGTAACCATCCTCCTTATCATCGATAACCTCTATATCTAATGAATTCTGGGCAGCCCTGTCTTTTTCAGCTATCTCTATAAGCTCGGCGTTGTATTTTGAAGGGATGTTAAAATCGTAAATATTTTCCTGATACATGACACATACGGAATCATCTACCATCACTCTGGAATATTCATATCTGAGATAAGGATATTTTGAATACTCAACCCCCTTTTTAATCTGTTCCCTGATATCTTCAATGGCATCTGTCATAAGAAGGTCACTGCTTATATGCAAAGCAACGGGAAGATCGTGAAACAGCACTCCGACTATGTCCATATCCTCTCTGGTATTCCTTCCGTTATATACCCATGAGACCATCACATCCCTGTCAGAACTTATGTAGGCAAGGGCAAACAGGCCTGCGGTTATATACAGGATATTTTTTCCAAGCCCCATACTCTCCTTTAAGGCTTCATATTCTTTTTTACTGATATTGAGTTCAAGCTCAACAATATCCGCAGGATTGTCCGAAAGCTCAAAATCATGCTTAAGGGTCTTTGTCCAGTCTGTATTTCCGTATCTGGACTCAAAATATCTCCTTGCTTCTGCCGATTTCTCTTCTTCCACCCGCTTTGATATGTAGCGGTAATAGTAATCCTTTTTTAAGGCCTCTCCCGCAAGAGCCTTTGTAATATCATTAGAAATAATGATTGAGGAATAGCCGTCAAAAATGATGTGATGAAAATCCAGAAAAAAGTAGCTGGCCTCCGGGGTTGAAAAGACCCTGCATCTGAAAAGCCGGTGTCCCAGCATTTCAAAGGGCTGAACCAGGTCATCCTTCATCTCCATAAGCTCTTCCTCTGAGACCTCTTCCACTTCGATATCTTTCATAAGCTCCGGAGCATAACGCTGCATGACATTCCCGTCCCCGTCTCTTTCCAATACGGTCATAAGAGCCGGATGATTTTTCATCACCTTATTAAGAGCAAGTGAAAGTTCGTAAACATCGATGTTTTCCACTCTCATTAAGGTGAAGATATTATACATGCAGTTTTTGGGAGAAATCTGCTGATAATTATATATTTCCTGCTGATCCCTGGTTATTCTGCATGGTATTTCCCTGCATTTCCTCTCCTCTTCATCAATATCACCGGATCCATATATTTCTTTTTTTCCATAGATCTCTGCTATGCGCTTGGGTGTTTTCCCGAGAATAACATCCTCTACGCTGAGCCCTTTGAGGTTCAGATCCACTATCAGCTTTAACAGTAGAAGAGAATCACCTCCCAGTCGGAAAAAGTCATCGTTTATGCCGATCCTTGGAATGGAGAGGATCTTCTGCATGGAATCGCAGATCGCTTTTTCAATGTCATTTGTTGGGGAAACGTAATCAGTCAGGTAATCCACGGCAGAAGGTCGGGGAAGAGCCCTTCTGTCCAGCTTTCCGTTGGCGTTTTCCGGAAATCTGTCCAGCTTTATAAAAAAGGAAGGGATCATATAGTAAGGGATATGCTCCTTCAGCATTTTTTTTAGTCCGTTGATATCTATGTCTGTATCTCCGAGATGATATGCACAGAGATAGGATCCGCTTTCTCCGGAAAAACTGCATACTGCTACACGGTCGATCCCCGTGACCTTTCTTATAACTGCCTCAACTTCTGTAGGTTCTACACGCTTACCGTTTATGGAAACAGTATCCTTGATCCTTCCGATGAGATAATAATTTCCATCCGGCCCCTTTCTGGCCAGGTCTCCGCTATGATAAATTCCGTCTATGAAGGTCGCGGAATTTTCATCCGGCAGATTAATGTATCCCCTCGTATATGGCATCTCACAGCAAAACTCCCCCTCCTCTCCGGGGCCCACCTCATTACCATTTTCATCCAGGATAAAGACTTTTATATTTGATACAGGAGTACCTATTGGTGCGATCTCATAAGGCTTGTCAAGGAGCGCAAATGTAACTGTCGAAGCTGTCTCGGAACTGGCGTAGCCGTTCAGCACACGGATATCCTCAGGATCCCGCCATATCCCGTTGGCTGGTTCGGAGCAGGTATACACACTTCTTAAATATGGTCCGAAATCGCTTATGGAGCGGAAAAGAGACGGCGAAAAATAAGCACTGCTAACCCTGTGTTCAATGAAAAACTGTCTGAGCTGATTTGGATCCTTTCGAACATTGTCCGGTATTACCATGACTTTTAATCCATTGACAAGCATAAAAGGCACGATCATTACCGCCGGAACAAAGTTTAAGGGAAAGAACAGCGGGAACACATCATCCCCGCGAAAAACCGGCTCGCCATCCCAATGGGTTGTAAGGTAACAAAAAGCTATTTTTCCGTACTCATGAAGAACGCCCTTGGGATTTCCTGTGGTTCCCGATGTGTATACGGCAAAAGCCGCAGCATTACGGTCAAGGGGTTCATGACCGTAAAGAGGATCTGTTTTCAGGATGATCTCCCAGGCCCCTTGATCTATCACCATTTTGCAGTTGCTGTCTTTCCTTATAAAGTCAACTCTTTCCTTCGGATAATCATCCTCAAGTATGACTGCGGCAGCACCGGCCTTCCATACCCCGAAAAGACAGGTGATCACAGCACAGCCTCTGGGAAGGAAAATATTTACCATATCTTCCTTACCGATGCCTCGTTCCTTCAAAAAGCGATATACCTTTGACGAGATTTCATCCACCTGCCGGACAGTTAGATCCGTTTCCTTTGGTCCCTGGCTTAATATAACCCTATCCGGATCACTTTTTTTCAGCCTGTCAAATTCATCGAAAACATTTAACGTATCAAAATAATCAGTATTCATCTTTTACTCCGCTTCCTCACCCTGATCATGAATCATACAAATACTGTATACATCTTTTTATCAAATATTCAGCTTTTTATTTTTCAATTTTAACATATATTATCGTTAAAAGCATCGTATTGACAAGAAATTTGCATTATACTAAAATTTCAGATGTATGTCCGGGCAAGCCCGGATTTTATTGTACATTTATCTATTTCGTGCAGGTAATCAAAATTCTTGACGAGATGGTCTCTTCCGAAGGTGATGATATGCTATCATATGCCGGATATCTCGCTTCCTTTTTTGTTAATGTGGGTGGATCGATCGTCCTGTCAAATATTATGGGAATGGGAGGCCTTGCCCTTGGCACCTTTTTCAGTTATATCTTCTATCTCCTGGTTGTTTCCATTCACTTTCTTAAAAAAAGCAATACATACAGGATCCGTTTGTGGTTTTCATTCCGGGATCTTTTCAAATTCGCAAAATATTCGCTTAAATCCAATACCTCAGGTCTTTGTATGTCAGTAGTATCTGCGGCTTTTACAAAAGCAATACTAATTTTCTGGGGAAGCAGTTACCTGATCGCCAATACGGTACTTTGTGCCATGCTGGAAATTTACCAGATGATCAAAGGTCCTTCTGAGGCGGGCGAGTATCTGTTTGCCACATATTACGGCGAAAAAAACAGTGAAGGCGTAAAGACCCTTTTTGATGAAGCCCTGACCGTCTGTCTTTTTATCGGTATAGCCTTTTCTCTTATTTTAATGTTACTGCCTAATTTAGTACTGCTGCTTTACGGAATAGAAGACAGTCCTTTAAGCGGACAACTGATTAAATGTATAAGATACTGTTCTATAGCTCTTATCGCCGCTTCTGTAGCCGGGTTCTTAGGGGACTACTATGGTGATACGGAAAAACCGCTGTGGTCATGTATGATGGTTGTATTCCGCACAGCTCTTTTTCCGATCCTGTTCTGTGTGACTTTCTGCCTGGACGGCGGTATAGTTGGCATGGGTATAGGAATGTTACTTGCACAGATCTCTTCCGTTGCGATTTTCTTTGGTTTCGTCTTTATCATTAAGGGTGGCGAAAGCATTCCATATATGTTGGATGACCCGGATTTTGAAAAAGTAAAAATGAATTTCTTTGAATATTCTTCCACAGAATATGAACGGATATTAAACTGGATAAGTAATAATCTTAAGGATCAGGGAATAGAAGAAAATAAAATTGAAGATGTTAAGGATATTGCCCTTTCAGTTTTTAAGAGAACAGAAGAAAAAGCCGGAAAAAACAAAGTATATGGTGAATGTGTACTCCGTTTCATCGGAGATCCTGAGATAATAATAAAGGACAACGGAGAACTTGATAAACCTGATATTACTGATGACCGTCACAGTTATAATGTTCTTATGTCCTGTAACAACAATAAGATCTGTATTTCCTGAGGGTACCCGGCGAAAAAGATCTGAGGATTCAATTCTACAAATCCTATAACCCTACGGATCCCGAATCAGCGGAGCAATTGTTTGACAGGATCACTTCATCGACGGGTTCCGTTCCCATGCTAAACTCGCACGGACAGGAGTGCATACTTGCCTTTACACCGGTGGATGCCACCTCCGGATGAACCATGCTGGCAGTTATTGAATCCATAGAAGAATTAGAAAAGTCCATAGCATCTGGTAACAATGCACGCTCATTATTAGCAGACGCTTTGAGTGAATGATAAGCATTATCAAAGCCACCTCTCTTCACAGATTGGTGGCTTTTAGTAAATTCAAAGTCCTTTTCGGCGTGTTGTAGCTGAAACCCTCCTGCTCCGCGGTGAGCAGGTCGTTGTCGAACATCAGGAAGTCAGCGTCCTTGCCGGGCGTGATGGAACCCTTGCGCGCCTCGATGCCAAGCTGCTTAAGGCAGTGGTCATGCAGAGTAAACCTTCTTTCCCTCAAAATAGGTAGCCTGCGCCTTGGCAGTGTGTATCTCATCCGCCGGACAGGACAGCACATCCTTGTCAACGAGGAGGAAATCCGCATATTTGCCTTCTTTGATGCTGCCTCTTTCATCTTCAATGAACATCTGCTTTGCGCAGTTAATGGTCAGGGCTGTCAGGGCCTGCTCGCGGGTCAGGTGCTCATCGTACCACCAGGGATCTCCCTTCACCGTGGGGTGAACACAGGTGACCGCAATCTCCATAATGCCGAATGGGTCGTCGGGGCAGCCGGAAAGTGCAGGAAAATCAGAGTGTGATGAGACATTGATGCCGTAATCGAAATAAGTCTTCATGGGATAGGATTTATCCTCCATGCCTTCGGGGACAAGAGGTTTCAAGAGATCAGCTGCTCCGGATGGCATATTATGCCAAAGCATGCCTGCGGTTGCATAGATATTATGATCCGCCATACGCTGCCAGTCGGACTGATCAACATTACGCACATGTACGACAGTATTACGCATTTCATCTTTTCCGCCACTGACGAATGCGTTGACACATTGATTCACGGCCTTATTGCCCATTGTATGTATATGCATGGACAGACCATTTTCATTAGCCTTGCGCGTAATGTCCGTAGTCTCCTCTTCCGTCCAGTTGACGAGGCCCTGATGCCCGTCGGGATATAAAGGATCCACGAATCCCGTACCACCTTCAACCGTGCCGTCCATAAAGAGCTTGATCCAGTTCGTTAATACGTGATCGGTAGCGTATTTTCTGACGGCATCTGCTTCGGCAAGGGTCTTATCAACGTTCATCCAGCTTTCAATCTCGTAACTTAAGCCCAATATAAAGTTCATATCACCGGCCTCGTCCACCTGTCTCGCAGCCTGATAGAAATGGTCGTTATAGAAATATTGAGACCATCCGTCCATATACATCGTGTATCCCTCTGACAGCATCTGATCCTGGATCGTCTTTATAGTTGCTTTTGCAACATCTACCGAGAAAAGCCTGTCATTGTCAAGGAAGGAACGCACATAGGTTCCTGCCTGTTCCTTGAGGAAACCGGTGGGTGTACCATCGGGACCTATTTCTATCTCGCCTCCGCGGATCTCAGTCTTTAATACTGTGCCGTCTTCCTTCATGATCCCTGCGTTAACCAGGGCAATGGTGTTCACCAGTCCCTTATGGCCTTCCTCATCGGCAAAGTAGATTGGAATATCAGTGCTTATGGCGTCCAACTGCTGACGGGTGGGCATATTCTTAGAAAAGGTATGATAATTCCAGCCGAAACCGAATACAGTCTTTATCCCGTTGGCCTTTGCCTTCTCCACAGCGGCAGGAACAATCTCCTTAAGAAACTTATCCACATCGTCCTGTCCGCCAACGACCGTTCCGACCATAGGCATGGCATGACCCGTAAAATAATGTGCATGACCGTTGCCGCAGGAAGGCATCACAAGACCCTTGCCGGTATGATCGATAACTTCAGTCTTTCCTTCTTCAATAAATGCCCCGGCTCCCTTTCTGTCACCTGCATAGACATACCTGCCGTCCTTTACGGCAAATGCTTCCACTGTCTGATTCTCGGAAGTAAATATCTTGCCATAGACAACGAGATCCGCACTGTTTCCGCCTGAAGGCTTACCTGTTTCGTTCATTTTATCCGTTTCCTCCTTTTTTTGTTTGCAGGGATGCGTGATTCGCTCCCGCATCCTAAGTATCTGTCTTAATAGGGCAGTCCGAAATCTTCCGCACTGCCCCATAATATGTTTATTGACTTTCTTTACTTCTCTCTAACGGACGTAGTACCTGGTCATGAAGTAGGTTCTGTCCCAATCCACGATACTCATGGCGGACTCCTTCTCAGCACGGATGTCGAACTCGTCAAAGACCATCACGTACTTATCCGTAAGGTCATAAAGCGGCCATTCCTTAGCTTTGCCATCAGGCGAAATGTCAGCAGAAAGAGAGGGATTGCCGGTCTTAGCGAACTGCACCCACATTTTCCGCATCGTCCTGGAAAAAGTTTTGTCGAACTGTCTTCCAGTGACTAAGGTCTCCTCAGCATGGTTGAACAGCTCCGAGAGCTCTATCGCGTGCCCGCTCTTCATCATTGGAATGGAAGACTCTACCCTGAAATAGTAGACGTATGTCTTTCCACCGCCCTTGACCTGGTTTTCTGCCGTTCTGATAAGCGGTGCGTTAAACCAGTACTGATCCATAAAATGACTGAGTTTATCATAATCCTCGCCCGGGAGGTCTTTTATATAGCTCTCAGCAAGCTTCCTCTCCTCCTCGGTGAACTGCGCGAACTTCTCGGCACGGCAGTTCTCCGCCCACGGCATGAAGTTCTCCGCGCCGAACCCGGCCACGAAGTAACTGCATTCGTCCTTCGTGCAGCCCTGCATGATGTCAAGATCCGCTGCCGCACCCTTCTCGTAGGCATCAAATACCTCTTTTGGAAGGAACTTGCCGTCACGCTCCGGTGTGGTGATCGGCATCGTAAGCACTTTCGACGCAGCCTGTACGATTTTGTCTACGTCAGTCTTCATGAGGTCGGCAACGGTTTTGCAGCCCAGCTCCTCCATCAGCGTATTCGTACACCAGATCGACTGTTCCGTTGACCTGCAGAACGCAGGCGAACCGCTCTGGGCGATGACGCGCCTGAAATACTTATGCGAGCCCTCCACCAAAGGCAGCAGGGATACGGATCCGCCTCCTGCGGACTGTCCAAAGATAGTCACGTTGTCAGGGTCGCCGCCGAATCCGGCAATATTCTCGTGTACCCACTTCAGCGCCGCCAGCTGATCCATGAGGCCAAGGTTCTGTGCATCCGGGTAATCCGCTCCGTCCGGCAGGTGGGAAAGACGAAGAAATCCTAGTGCGTTGAGCCGGTACTCGATTGAGACGAGGATGATGTCCGGGTTCTCCTGCACGAAGCTGGTACCCTCCTCGCGGGGCTCGGGTGTGGCGCCGAGCTCATAAGCGCCGCCATGGATCCACACCATGACCGGTTTCTTCTGAGTCCCTTTCTCATCAGCTTTCCAGATATTCAGATACAGGCAGTCCTCACCCTGGGGGTAGAGGCCTCCCATCTGACCGGGACTTCCCACCTGGCAGGGAGCCTTTCCGAAGTAGTACGCCTCGTACACGCCGTCGTCCGGAGTGACATCCACCGGCGCCTTCCAGCGCAGGTTCCCGACCGGCTGCTTTCCCACAAAGGGTATACCCTTGTATGCAATGATATTCCCCGTCTTCTTTCCGACAAAAGTGCCGTTGATACACTTGACTCCCAGCGAACGGTCATAATTCCCGTCTGTAATTTTTCTGTTCTCTCCGTACAGAGCATGCATCTTCGCTGTCGCTTCTTCCAATCCCATCATTACCATTCCACTCATAGCTTCAATCTCCTTTTCACAGATTCATTTTTCGTTACTGTTCACAGCCTTTCAGGCTGCGAACGTAACGGGTTTTGCCAATTAAATTGCCTTCGGCTTGTTCTGTCTGAAGTGCCGACAGAGCCTATGATTTCTGCTCACGTGCGGCGAGGATATCAAACATGTAGGCAGGGGTAAAGTACTTATCCATGAACTGATAGTAATCTACCAGGGGGAGCACGGCCTTGTATTGGTCAGTCAGCAGATCACGTTTGATACGTATGTCATCAGGTCCGGCAATATCCAGAACGTTCTGTTCCCCGGCCGAGTAAGGCTTCCATTCAACCTTATCTGTGGATGGGTTGCCGCAACGCGCGAAATTGGTCCACATCTGCTGAACGGTGTCAAAAATCTCATCGGGGATGTTCGTGCCGTTGAAAGCACTGCTCGTCCCGACACAGCGAACGTCGAACACGAATATGAGCTCCACGGAATGTGCTGCTCCCACATCAGGATTGCTGCCCGGATACGACCAGTAGTAGCTGTAGGTTTTGCCCCACGCACTCTGCTCGTCGAGCTGTTTAAGCATGGGAACCCTGAACATGAGCTCATCTATGAACTCCGTTTCGATAAGCCCCGGCTCCTTAAACCTGCAGACACGCTTAAATTCCTCATAATACTTTTTGTCCTCTTCCTTCAGATAGGGAACTGCGTCTCCGACGGTGCGCTGGGCAAATATCTTTTGCTCTTCCATGCTGAACATCGGACCCTCGCCCATGAACAGTCTGGCCTCGTCGGCCGTACTGCCAGCCATGATTGTTATGTGTTTCGCATAGCCCTTCTTATACATCTCGATAGGTGCCTCGGGGAGCACCTCTGTGCCGTAGTAGGGACAGGACGTGAAGTTCCCTACCGCTCCGACATATGCCTCATGAAGCTTCTCTTCGCTCAGTGCCATGATGTCGTCCATGGTCTTGCAGCCGGTGTACTCGAGCAGTGCTTTAGTCTTGCCCTGCGCGGCTTCGCAGCCGACCGGGAAGGCCAGACCGGTCGAGCCGCTCTGGGCGATGACCTTCTGGAAATACCGGTTCGCTTCCTTCATGACCGGCAGAATGGACACCGAACCGCCGCCGGCACTTTGTCCGAAGATAGTCACATTGTCCGGGTCGCCGCCGAAAGCAGCGATGTTCTCGTGTACCCACCGAAGCGCCATAGCCTGGTCCAAGAGACCGTTGCAGGGCGCAGTCCCAAAGCTTTCACCGCCGGGCACCGACGAAAAGTCCATAAAGCCGTACATGTTCAGACGGTAGTTGATAGTTAACATAATAATATCGCTTTGCTTCTGGACGAGGTTGGCTCCGCTGTAGGAGGCCTGAGATCCTGAGCCGACAACATATGCCCCGCCGTGAATCCATACCATTACCGGTTTCTTTTCGGTCTTGTCGTCGGCGTTGAGCCAGATGTTCAGGTAGAGGCAGTCCTCGGACTCTATCTTCTGTACGCTGTCCGGATAGCCCGTTGAGCCGAAAGCACCCTTTCCGTAGTACCTGGCCTCGAAGACTCCGTCGCCCGCATCTACGTACTCCGGTGCCTTGAAGCGACGCTCGCCCACGGGCGGCTTCGCGTAGGGGATACCCAGCCACGATACGACCCCGTGCTCCTCGGTTCCGACGAAGGTGCCGTTTATGCACTTCACGGCATGAGTCTTGTCATAGTCTCCCTTGATCTCACTGTTCAGGCTCTCGTATGACTCCAATCTGATCAAATCCTTAAATTCTCTTTTCATAGCTGGTCTCCTTTCAGAAGAATTCAATTTACTTTCTTTCCTGCAAAGTACACATCCGTCGGCTTGTTATTGCTAAAGCCATCTTTTTCTGCCGTAAGCAGGTCTTGATCAAATACCAGATAGTCCGCGTCCTTGCCGGCAGTGATCGATCCCTTTTTATCCTCTACGCCAAGCTGCTTCGCGCCGTTGATCGTAAAGCCCAGCAGCATCTCTTCGATATTCATTCTCTCATCTTCCGGAGGGAATACCGTAGCGCATCTTGCAAATTCATAATTTCTGGTCTTTTCGGTGATCTTACGTGTCATGCCGACTTCCATACCAAGGTAAGGATTCCATGTCATAAAATCCATGAAAGTGATGTTATCACTGGACCATGCGACCAGAGCACCGCTGTCCCAGACCGTCTTGCAGCGGAACTGCTTTTTGGAGCGCTCCTCACCGAGCCAGGTAGCACTGAAGGCTGTCTCTCCGGCATGCCAGTGCGGTGTGAAATTCGCGATCACGCCAAGCTTTGCGAAACGATCCAGATCCGCGTCATCCTCAATCTCCAGATGAGCACAGGTAACCCTTACCTTTAAGCTGTCTCCCAGCTCCTTTTTGGCCATTTCATAGCCATCAAGTACTGTGCGTGACGCGCGCTCTCCCACAGTGTGAAGATGAAGATCCAGATTCGCCTCATTGAGGTTTTTCAAAAGCTCACAGATTCCCTCTGCGGAAAAAGCAGTAGTTCCGACCGTATCTACATCCACATAAGGGGTGACCATGGCAGCGGTATGGATCTTCTGTGTACCGTCCATGAAAATCTTCATGGTATGAACCTTAAGGTGCTCCGTGTTGTACTCACGATTGAAGCGCTTAACCTCCTCAAGACCCTCCTTGGCATCCCGTTCAGCGTTGATCACAAGGCTCCCATCAACATAAACGGGCAACTTGCCCTGTTCATCAAGAGCCTTCAGACGCTTATACACCTTCTCATGGAACTTTGCGTCCCCAGGAAGACCGGCATCAAAGACGCAGCTCACTCCGTACTCAACGCAAAAGTCAATCCAGCGTTTAAGGGCTGCGTCAACCTGCTCATCGGTAAGCTCCATCGAGCTGTCGAGGATGATAGGTATTTCCGCTGCGCCTTCAATGCAGTTTCCTGTCACATGTCCGTTCTTACGCACATAAATAGCAAGCCCCGGTATGGGATCGGGTGTGTCGTCTGTAATACCATGTCTTTCAAGGATCTTTGAGTTTACCCAGATGCTGTGTCCCTCGCCTTCCTGGATCTGAAGCTCGGCATCAGGACAGATGGCATCGAGATCCTCCTTTACGATATCCTCTCCGTTAAGGTACTTTTTCTCCAGAAGGAATCTGTAACGCTTCTGACCGGGGTTCTCCTTGATGCGCCTTTCCATAATGTCAAGAGCCTCCTGTTTGCCGTTAGGCTCAAGGCGTTCTCCCGTATCAGCATATTCAAATCCTACAGGGATAGTCACATGGACATGACTGTCGATGATACCGGGCATGATAAACCTGCCGCCGAGGTCTGTAACCTCTCCCTCATATTCCGAAAGACCGGCCTCGTCACCCACATAGACGAACTTGCCGTCCTTTACCACAAGGGCGGAAGCCTCCGGCTTGTCCTTATCTGATGTGAAGATTTTCGCGTTTTTGATGATCTTGTCTACTTTCATTGTTTCTCCTTTCGTTTCGAATCCGGTCAGCAGACCCTCTTTGATGACCCGTTCCCAAGGCGCCTGGCCCAGGACATCATCAGATCCTCACGCCTTCCGAAAATATCCTTCTGCATGCCGATGGCATCGTCGAATACCATCGTCTGACGGTCGTCTCCCGAGAACTTCTTCCACTGATATTTGTCGGTAGAGGGGTTGCCCGTCCTGGCGAAGTTTGTCCACATCTCCTTAGCGACATGGCGGAACTCGCACTCGTCGGTCCCAACGTTCTCTCCACTCCCCATCGGATCCTCTAAGCAAGTGTCGAACAGATACGTTATTTCGGCTGCGTGTATCGCGCCAAGGTAGGGGGTTATCACAGGCTTCCTGACGAAGTACATATAGGTATTGCCGCCGGCGGCAGAGTGCCTGATGGCCATGTCGGTGTTGCCTGCGCGGAAGTTTAAGTCGTTGCAGTATTGCTCCAGCCTGCTCCCCTCGTTTTCGCTTGCGAGCGTGTCCATGAACTCGTCATACATGGTCTTCTCCTGGTCGTTAAGCAGCGCGCGATCTCTCTTTGCGATCCACCTCAGCGTATCGAGGAAGCCTTCTTCGCCGCCCTCGGTCGGAACGAAGTACCTGATCTCATCAAGATTAGATCCGATCATCATATCTATCTTAGACCTCTTCTCATCTCCCCACATCCCGTACAGATCCGCTCTGTCCTCAGGCAGCGTGACACCGTCGAGGAGTGGGAAGTTGGCAGCTCCGAGAAGGCAGTTCTTGTCAATGATAGCTGCTTTCAGATAGGCATCTATGAGTTGCCCGGTCGTGAGCTCCATCAGCTCGTCCATGGTCTGGCAGCCCGTTGCGGTCAGGAAGTTCTGCGTGACGTGGATACCGTGCTCCATCGTGTCGGTGTATGCGATGTTGGCACTCTGTGCGATGATCCTCTTGAAGAGCCCCTCACTTCCGTCTATGAGCGGGAGAAACGTGACACTTGCCGAGCCTGCCGACTCACCGAAGATCGTCACATTGTCCGGATCGCCGCCAAATCCTGCGATGTTTTTCTGTACCCACCGTAAGGCCTCGAGCTGGTCGAGCAGGCCGAGGTTGCCTGCCTCCTTGAAGTTTTCTCCGCCCGGAACACGCTCGAAGTTCATGAATCCTAAAAAACCGAGCCTGTAGTCGATGGACACGAACACGATGTCAGGGGTCTGTTTGGAGATATTGGTAAGGTCGTAGAGAGGCGATGCCTGGGATTCAGCGCAGAATCCGCCGCCGTGAATCCATACCATGACCGGCTTCCTGCTGTCAGTGCAGGCGGTATTGCAATAAATGTTCAGCACGAGACAGTCTTCGCCAAACTCCGCCGTTCCCTGCGAGTCGTTCGCGGGCCCGACGGGAATGTGGCCGGGCTTTATCGCTTCGTACACGCCGTCATCGTCCGCGGCAGGGAGTGCCTTCTGCCAACGAAGCTTCCCTACCGGCTGCGTAGCGTAGGGGATGCCCTTCCAGATGATCAGCCCGTCTGTCTCCTTGCCGACGAAGGTACCGTTGTTGCATTTGATCTTAGTATCCATGTCGCTTTCTCCTTTTCTTTTTTATAGATGCGATTGTTCTGTTTTCTATATTTTCAACTGTGTTATTCATGCATTTTATCCCGTCATATTAGTATTCGTCATTGCATCATTCACTATTTTGCGCGTATCAAAGTGAAATAAAACTTGCCGGTTCTTATGTAATAAAGATCTTTTCCTTATCGACCTCCAGCACAAAATCAAGCTGCTGTTTTAATCTCTCGTCCATCCCGCATTTCTTTTCCTACTATATATACCTATATTATGCGATATGCTCCCCTTTGTATGCAATTAGAAACAGGGATAATGCATGCATTATCCCTGTCCGTACTGTTATTCAGGCTATTTCTTTTTCTTCTTAGCGTAATGCGCTCTTCTCATCTTCTCACCTGCTGCCCCAAAGAGTGCCACAACAAGCATCCACCAGAAGTTCTTTGCTTCCGGGATCGTCTCATCGGCAAGTCCGCCATCAAATGTTGCGGCTGTTGCGGAATCGACATCGCCGATCGTATAAGTTCTTTCATCGCCTTCCGGCGCTGTCTTTTCAAGCTGTACCGGATTCATTCCATCATCGAAGGAAGCTGCCTGCGCTGAGAGCTGATCGTTAATAATGGTCACATCGCCCTGCGCGCCGTCTGCCTCATTCACTGCCGCGCCGCCCGCATTGCCGTCAAAAGCTGCTCCGGCTGCGTTTGCATCCGCTCCTTCCGCGCCACCGGTAAGATCACCCGCCGCGCCGCCGTCCAGGCCGCCTGCATTCGCATCTGTTGTAACGTTCGTCGCGCTGCCGGACCTTCTGCCGGAGCTTCCGGAGGATTCATTGTTCGCAAATCGTTCCAGTGCATCGGCCAGATCGCTCTTCGCATCATCGAACTGCTTCTGCAGTGCATCGAGTTTTGTATTGGCTTCGTCTGCCGTCTTCTCGGCTTCAGCTTTTAAGCTGTTCAGTTTTGCGATCAGTCCGCCGACCGTCAGATCGTTAAGCTCGGCTTTTTCCGCATCGGAAACTTCAAGTCCCAGGTATGTCGCGATATCTTTGATACCGAGTGCTTCCGTCGCTTTCATGGACTGTCTGCTCAGTTTGCTCTTATCGACCACTTCGTCAATGGCCTCGTTTAGCTTCTCGACCTGATCATGTGCATTCTCCGCTGCCGCCTCTGCCTTGTCGACCGCATCCTTGTACTGTGCATACTTGGTGATCAGCTTCGCGGTGTCGTCTCCCGATGCGTGATCCGTAACAAATGCGTTAAGCCCCAGACTTCTTTCCACTAGAGCGTCGATCGTCTCCTGGGTAAATCTGCCGTCTTCGATACCCTTCTGAATGATCTTCGTAAACACGTCTGTCTTTTGTGAAGTATACTTCACAATATTCTTATCGGATGCAACAATGAGGGCGCTCGTCGCATCGTGCAGCAGGCTTCCCTGATTCTGAACGATCCTGGTCAGTTTGAATCCGTTGAAGGTGGTCTCATTATCCTCGCCATCCGCCGTTTTCTCAAGTTCGGCTCTGATCACAAGCTGTACATCGCCGTTTGCATCCTCATAACTGAATACATCAAAGTCTCCGTCCAGATACTTTTTACTTCTGTCACCATCTTTTTTCGCTTTGTCCGGGTTACCGCCGTAATAATAGTCCAGCACTTTCTGATTGGCCAGAATCTCGAGTTCTGACTTTTCAAATACAACAATGCCATCCTGGCCCTTCTTGAAATTGAGTTTCGCGGTATTGAGATTTCCTGTCTTAGTAGCTTCACCTGTAACAGGATCAGTATACGAAGAAAGTCTGGTCAGAGAATCGTAGTTAAAATACTTCTTGCCGTCCTGTACGTCGCCGTTCTCATCGATGTATTTGTACGTCACCCAAGAATAATTATATTCCTGCGTATCTGCGCCCTTTACATGATCAAATTCAAAGCTTCCGGCAACCACGTTGATTCCCAGAACCTTGGGCAGGTAGTAATTCTCAATCACTGACCACATAGTGGACCGGAACTGAGTATACATGTCAGTATTCTGATCATTCCACGAATTTCTCCACGCATCATCTGCGTTATCTGCCTTCATCTTATCCGAGAGCGTATTTGCGGCACCTTCATCCGCAAGCTGATCCGTAACGGTCTCAAGTGCATTTGCAAGCTTTTCAACCTTTTCTTCCGCTTCATCAACTTCTGCCTGTGCAGCTTTTGCGGAAACGGATGCGCTGTTTGTCTTTTCTTTAAAACTCTCCTCGGCTTCTTCCAGGGCAGACTGTGCTGTCTCAAGATTCTTTAAAGCTGCTTCATATTCTTTAACCAACTTGTCGTACAGAGTCTTGCGAAGTTCAAGATCCTCTTTTGTCTCTTTTACAAGCTGTTCCAGATCCTGATATGCCTGCTCCGCTTCACGCGATGAGCCGGCAGACTGGATGGATTCAACAAGGAAGGCCGCTTTCTGGCTTGCGGACTCGACCTCCTGCGCATTCTGGCCTGCCGCCTGTTTGATCGCCTTGGCACCATCTGCCATTTCTTTTGCTTCTTCCGTCATCTTGGAATAAGATTCATCGGCCTTTTTATTCTCGGCTTCGGCTTCCACAAGACTCTGCTTTGCATCGGAGATCTTCTCGGAAGCTTTCTTATAATCAGTAAGTGCAGACTCCTTCTTCTCACCGGAAGGTGTCTCTGAATCGGAAACGATATCCTTTGCCGCCTGCACAAGATCACCGATCGCTTCTTTTGCAGACGCGCTCTCGGAGTCATCCGGATCAGCCGCTTCGATACCGTCACCGTCATTTCCGCTTATGATCGCATCAGCCGCAGCCTCAGCCGACTCGCTCGCAGGCTTCGCGTCTTCACTTGATCCACCTGCGTTCTCGGAAGATGTCTCACCGGAAGACTCCGATCCTGTGCTCTCACCGCCGGACTCACCGCCGCCTGACTCGGAGGACCCTGACGATGAACCGGACTCGGAAGATCCCGATGAAGATCCGAAATCAGAACTCGAAGAGGACCCTGAAACCGACGATTTCGCAGAATCAGCCGCACTCTGTGCGCTGCTCGTTGAGCCCGATGAAGATGAACTCGATGAAGACGAGCTCGAAGAACTGCTCTCTGAAGAGCTGCTCTCCGAAGAGCTGCTTCCCGACGAATCCGAATCGCCTTCCGATTCATTAGCATACGCCGTGATCGGTGATGATAATGCGATCATGGCAGAAATGCCGATCGTAAGTGCTGATAAAAGACTGACGTTGGTAATGTCTTTTCTTTTCATGTGGTGCCTCCTCTTATTACAAATACTTTATTCCGCTTCCTCTTCGTCCCCGCCGATACTCTCGAATAAGAACTGAAGGATATCCGGAGTGAATTTTCTGGCTTTGAAAGCGACCGATTTCTTCATTCCTTCTTCTTTGTCTTCCCGGACAGCCTCGGCATACATAATCATCGTCTCGGCGACGATGACTACATCCCTGCCAACCATGTTCGGGATCCGCTTATCTACAGTGATCGCGATACCCAAAGGACTGATGTTCTTGACCTGCCCGTAATACTTATGAAGTGTTTCCTTGTCTACGATCACGCTGTTTGCCAAAAACTCAACACGGTTGATCGTTCTTCTTTCCAACATTTTGAAATACCCCTTTCTCCTCTACAAGATATATATCGTACTTTTTGCTCAAACAATTTATGATCATTAAAAAAAATTTATTCTATCGTAAAATACAGGCCGTCAATTTCCTCCAACAGCTTTGAGACCACTTCCTGTCCGCGTTTTACGATACGCCCTTCTAAATCCCCCTCCCGGCCCGACATGGCAATGAGACACAGCATACGAACCGTCGCCGTCAGGATGATCTTCTTTTCGATCTTCTGATACACTTCATCGGAGATACCGTTAAAATACGCCCGCAGGATCTTTTTGCAGCGCCCGATGCACACGTCTTCCGGAACCCCCCAGAATCTCAGGCAGTTAGTCGGATCCACCTCCGTAAAAGAAATATAGACCGCATAGATCCCCGCCAGATCAAAGAGCGGATGACCGAGACACAAGGAATCCATATCGATCAGCATCGGTTCGTCATTCACCAGCATAACATTCTTCATATGCAGGTCGCCATGCACCACGTGATGGTCTTCCGGGAACTGCTCCAGATAGGACCGGATCGTTCGGTACTGCGCATCCGAAAAAAACCGCTTGGCAAGTTCAAGATTCTCCAGGTACATGTCCTTGGCCGAAGGAAGACTCCCCGGTTCGATCTCGATCGTATGAATGTACTTCATGAAATCGACGAATCTCCGGATCATCTCGTCTGCTTTCTCCGGATGCTCGATCGTTATATCATTGAAACTCTTCGCTTCCAGCAGTTCAAAGACGGCACCGTATCGATCTCCGACACGCACCACATCGTATGCGATCGCTGTCGGGATCCCGTTTAAAAGCGCGACCTTCGCACGCTTCTGCTCATTCTCGATGATCGGAATGCAATCCGGGATGTTATAGACCTTGACGATCGTATCCTCATTATAGCGGTACACGGCTCCGAAAAAGCCGCTTCCAAGCCGCTTGCATCCATCCACGGACATCTTCCGATATGCTTTCCTGATCGAAAACATCTCCGTAAATCCCGTGACGGAAAAGATCTCGTAAACAGCAGACGATGCTTCCGTGATCGCAATATCCCAGCCTTCTTTTTTCAGTCGAAGGAGGGACCGAAGTCCCGCACTGGAGATATATTCCAGTTCTTCCAGGTTAAGTTCAAATGCTTTCGGTTCACGCCCCGCGACCGCCTCTGACACCTCATCATAAAACTTCTGTGCATTCTCGGCATCGATCCGTCCTTTTGGAAAAAGGACCTGTTTCCCGCTTCTTTCTTCCGTTCTCATCTTGGCTTCCTCCATGTATTAAGTCATTTGAGTCCCTCTCACACATCCAGATACATCTCTCTCAGCTTCCGGATCTCTTCGTCCGTCAGCTTCAGACCGGTTCGAACAAATCCGTCTATATCTCCGATTACATTCCTACTTTGCCGCATCTCGAAGGATCGTGCGGATCGTCTTCTCGTTGGGGATCAGCGTCTGCCGAAGCAGATAATTCATGATCATATCTCCGCGCTTCATCGCACTTTCACTGCCGTTTCCGACGATAAGGGATACATTGAGCGTATATAGAAGCCCAAGCTTCTGATAGAACGATTCCATCTCCTTCTCATCCGTAATACCCGTATACTTCCGGAAGAACATATGCCCCGTCTTCTGGATCAGATCTGCCGGCATCCCGACACTTCTGATCATAACTTCCGCGTACCGCTGCGGCCCGATGATCATATGTCGGTAGATCGAAGTCAGATCACAGATGGGAGGTCCCATCGTCACTTCCTGCATATCGATCAGAACGAGTTCACCGTCCTGCAGCATGATGTTACCGGGGTGGAGATCGTTGTGTGTGACGGTATCCGCTTCGGGGATCTCATCAACAAGACTGTGAAGGAGCGCGATCTCTTCATCGGAGCACCATTTTCCCAGATTGTCAGCCATCCCATGATAGATCTCCCGGATCGGCGTAAAGCTCCCCTTCGGCACATGCGTTGAATGAAGAGTCCTGGCAAGCGCGACATACTGATCCACATAGGCTTCGAGTTTTTCGGGATGCGCGCTCATGGCATGCCCGAGTGTATCGGAATCCAGAAGTTCAAACACGATGCCGTAGCAATCGCCTACCCGGACCGTGTCATATGCGATCACGGACGGGATCCCGTTGACAAAAGCTGTCCGCGCAAACGTTCTCTCACGCTCGATCGCATCAATCCCGACCCAGGGTCTGTATACTTTCACGATCTTGTCATTATCAAGCCGGTAGACAGCGCCGTTGCCGCCCTCGCCGATCTTTTCACAGGAAGAGACATCGATCGTGCGGAGCTTCTTTCGGACTGTCAAAAGTTCCGTAAAGCCGGTCGTTTCAAAGATATCATATACTTCGGGTGACACATCAAAAACTTCAACCGCGTCGCCTGTCTGCTTGCGAATCTTCATAAGAACACGCAGACCTGCGCTTGAGATGTATGCAAGGTCCTTCGCGTCAAACGCGGGCACCTTGCCGGGATGCGCAGAAAGGATGTCCATGATCTCCTTTTCCGTATCGGCGGCATTGTTTGTATCGATCCGGCCGGCCAGCGCAAGGATCACTTTTTTGTCTTGCTCTCGAACGTTCATGCCTGCCATTCTCCTATTCCGTGTCCATTTTGATCGAAACGATGTTCAAATGATATGCATAACTATAAGAAATGTCCCTGCAGATCTTCTGTACCATAGTGATGCCGATCTTGGAAAAGCTTTCCGACTTTGCGTCAAATACGAGCGGATTGTACGGATCATCATAATTACGAAGGATGATTTCGATCTCATCGTCCGTCCGGAATACCTTGATATCCATATAGGCTTCCTTCGAAGCCTTATGATCTGCCTTTCGATGGGCGATGTAATCAGCCGCGATCTCTTCCGTACAAAGTGCGGTTTTATAGGCGATCTTCTTGTCGGCACCGTTTTCACAAAGGAATTCCTGCAGCTTTGCGGAGATAAACGTCACATCGTTTGCATCGGTTGGAACGCTCACATCCAGTTCGGTGATCCGCTCCTCTTCTTCCTTCAGAAGAAAAAACTTCTCTATAGAAAGAACAGGCGTTTTATATACGCATGCCAGGATCAGATAGAGCATGACAAAGAACGGGATACAGTTGAATCCCATGACGATCCAGATACCGGTAACGCCAAAAGTCTTGCCGGCAAAAGGGAGGATCAGGGGATACAGAACGCTGTCCGGGATGATGGCTACCACCATGGACATCAGAAGATGTCCGGTCGCTTCGTATGCCACGCTGAAAAGATAGGGAGCCACCGCAACCATGCCGGCCACCATGATCAGGAGATATCCGGTCTCTGCAGCACTGTTTCCGCTGAGATTATAGTAATGCAGGATCGGCCCTCTGGCTACCCAAAGGATAACCGCAACCCCTGCCGCATAGAGAACACCCGTCACATATGCTGTTGAAAGCGTCTTCTTAACGCCCGCTGTATCTCTGCCGCTATGCAGGATCGCAAACATGGGCTGCGCCGCAAAGGCAGTCCCCCTCGCCGCGGTACGGACAAGACTGAAGATCGACTTGATCACGGCAACAAGTGCCAGAACCGCTGTATCACCGGCAAAAACAGAAAGAACGATCCTGTTTACGATGGAAGAACTTGCCGAGTCCAGCATGTTATCTGCGGAAGAGACGAACCCTCTTCGGATCATATCGAGAAAAGCGATCAGATTTTCTTTGTTTAACGGATAGAACCTGAACTTCGCTTTGAGTTTCCGCTTTTTTATCAGAATATATGCTGTGAACATCTGCGCAAAGGTAGCGATGACAGAACCGATCCCAAGGCCTGCAATCCCGATATTGCGGGGAAGATACGTAACAAACACGATCGACGTAACAAAATTGACCACAACACAGACTGCGCTGCAGATCATGCTGTCCGTCTGGTAGCCGTAGGAAGAAATGACAAACTGGAAAAGCGTTCCCACTGCAAAGAACAGGATCTCAAGACATGCCGTCCGCATGTAGAGGCGGCTTAAGGTCAGTACCGCTTCCGTCGCCTTGCCGGCACCGGCGATACCAAGAACCGCGTCTGTCTGGAAGATACAGATCTCCAGAAAGACCAGGTCGACAATGATCGTAAAGAACATGCCCAGAGAGTAAAACCTGTGATAGTCATCCATCTGGTTCCGGCCCATGGCATGCAAGAACTTCAGATAGGCACCATGGAGGATCATGGCCGTAAAGGAGAGCATGAGCCCGATCATCGGCATGCCCAGTGCGATCGCCGCCACGGCATCCGCCCCCAGAAAATGCCCTGCTATGATCGTATCCACCATGAAAGTCATGGACTGCACCAGTGCAAACAGAAGACACGGCAGCATCATTTTCTTCATTGTTTTTGCTGTAAGAACATTAGCCTGTAATTCTGTCGTCATATCTCTTTCCTCACTCATTGGCATTTTTGTCAATCTTATCTTTTATTGTAACATATTTTTCAGACTATTTCTTCTACAATACAAATAATTTATACTTTCATCGCAAACATTTCAAAAAATGTCTTCATGGCTGTACTCCAAAATAAAAAAAGGCAAAGAAGCCAACCGGCCTCTTTGCCTTTCTATATCATATCATCATTCTACACGATTGAATACCCGAAACCGTTACAGATCGCATCAACCGGTACCTTGTTCTTGCACATTGGGCACTCTTCCGGTTTGTATTTGAAATAATCCGGAAGATCCGCCGGGCTGTACAGGAAATGGATCGGCAGATCCAGCACCTTCGTCGCCGCCGAGAAAATAGATGATACACCCATCACATCACCGCCGAAATACTTTACCGAGTTGATTGCTTTAATCAGCGTACTTCCGGTGGAGATCGATGCCAGGAGGATCAGCACTTTTTTCCCTTTGATCATATGCTTCATATTCTCACGGAAGATCATCTGGCCGGCACTGTCATACTCCGGTGTTGCGATGTAGATCGTCTGGTGCGAATTCAATGAATGGACACCCGCCTTGGTCAGCTTGTTCGCAAGGTATGCGCCGACAACTTCCATATTGTCAAGACAGAGCACCGTATCCACGATATCACTGATCATGTACTGCTGCGCCAGCTCTTCACCGGTCGCACGCGCCTCTCGCTGACGTGTCTTCATATCCGTTAAGTCCATGTAATAATTCACATGGGAATAGGGCGTAATGAAATGGCCCGGGATGTACCTTAAAACTACATCTTTGTTAGTTGGGTAATCAATTTTTTTGTAATTCTGCATATGTACCTCCCTCTTTGAATGTTTTCTTAGGGATATTATACACGAATCTTCTTCGCATTGAAAGAGTTTGCTACATAATTATCTGAATTTTCAAATTTTATATTCGAATTTCAAAAACATTTTGAAGGTCTTTTTCACAAAAGAATCCCCAACAGTTCGGACACTTCTGAAATGTTATGATCCGCAATATGACATTTTGCGGCATCCCCAATCGCAACCGTCGCCATGCCGGCCGCTTTTCCTGCACTGATCCCGGCCTTGGCATCTTCCACGACAAGACATCTGTTGCAGGGCTGATTCAGAAAATTGGCCGCCTTCACAAAGACTTCCGGATTGGGTTTGGAATGATCGATGTTGTTTCCGTCGGAGATGGCATCAAATGCATCCGCCAGCGCAACTTTATCCAGTATAAACTTCGCGTTCCTGCTGGATGATCCGATCGAGATCAGGTACCCGCGCTTCTTAAGCTCCGAAAGCGTATCCCGTACCGAATCCGATACATCCGCCGGCGTCATCCCGGCAAGAAGCTCCCGGTAATAGTCATTCTTTCTGGTCGCAAGCGCCTCTTTTTCGTCATCGGAAAGCACCTTGCCCTTATATCCCTCCAAAAGGATATTCAGGCAGTCCATCCGGCTGACACCGCGAAGCCTGTTATTGATCGACTCGTCAAAATGGATCCCGAGTTCATCTGCTATCTTTTTCCATGCAATATAATGGTACTTGTCCGTGAAGACAAGTACCCCGTCAAGATCAAAGATCACTGAAGTTATCATGATCATTCCTCCATCTGTATACGTTTCTCACGCTTTCCTTCCAGTCCGACCCATTTCCCGAACACACGGATCGTCAGGTCATCTCCGGCAAGAAGCGTGATCGTCACCGCCTCTTTATCGATCGCCACTTTCAGAAGGCGCCCGCGGTAGACGAATTTGAATTTGTAACCGTTCCAGTCCTTCGGAAGAGACGGCGCAAGCGAGATCCCCTCTTCCGTCACACGCAGGCCGGCAAATCCGTTCACGATCGCCATATAGCAGCCGCCCATATTGGCTGTATGGATCCCGTGCATGGAATTGCTGTGCGTATTTAAAAGATCCAGCTTCGCAGAATCACCAAAGTATGCATAGGCTTTTTCCTTCAGGCCGAGACGTGAGGCCACAATCGAAAAGACGCAGGTCGAAAGCGATGAGTCATGCGTTGTGATCTTCTCGTAGTATTCATAGCTTCTGATCATCACATCCCGGGACTGCTCGTTTTCAAACATGAAGTACGCCAGCACCGTATCCGCCTGCTTGCATACCTGATAACGATACAAGTGAAGAGGATGATAGTGAAGAAGGAGCGGAAAATGATCCTTAGGCGTCTTTGCAAGGTCCCATACCGGCTTACTTAAGAACGAGTCATCCTGCGGGTTGATGCCAAGATGTTCATCATACGGAAGCAGCATTGCCTCCGCTGCTCTTCCGAAACCTGCAAGCTCCTCATCCGTGATCCCAAGGTGCTCATCAAGGTCTCCCAAAAGGCCCGCTTCTCTTAAAAGGCGATGGATCTTCAGCGTCCAGCACAGATTGTACTTCGCCGCTACGTTCGTATAGTAGTTGTTGTTGACCATGCAGGTATATTCATCCGGCCCCGTCACAACATTCAGAACGAAATCCCCGTTTTCGTTGTAACAGCCAAGGTCCATCCAAAGGCGCGATGTCTCCAGAAGGACCTCCATCCCGGCCTCACGCATAAACGCAAGATCACCTGTCGTGATGTAATAGTTCACGAACGCATACGCGATATCCGCATTGATATGATAGGCAGCGCTCCCCGATACAAAGTACCCGGAACATTCCGTCCCCGTAATGGTCCTCCACGGGAAAAGAGCGCCCTTCTTATGTCCCAGAAGCCCCGCGTTCTCCCGCGCCTTATCGAGCGTTGAATAGCGGTAACGAAGCAGCATCTTCGAAAGCGCAGGGTTCGTCAGCGTAAAGAACGGCAGGATAAATGTCTCCGTGTCCCAGAAATAGTGTCCTTCATACCCCTCGCCGCTAAGCCCCTTTGCGGCGATTGATGCATGGGAGTCCTTTGCAGCCGACTGCAGGAGCTCATACATATTGAAGATGACCGCATTCTGCATATCGTCATCGCCGTCGATCTCCATCTCGCAGTTGCTCCAGAATTCCTTCAGGTACGCCTCCTGCTTTTTGTAATAGTAGGGAAGCCCGTTTGACAAAACGGTGTCCAGTTCCCGCACGGCCCTGCCTGCAGGTTCCCTCGCGCGGACGGAATCCGAGAACAGGCACAGTTTTTCCAATGTCACGCTACTGCCCTTGCCAAGATGGACATTGCCCGTATAAACGCCCTGCTTGCCGAGGATCTCCGTTGCATTGCTGCGAACGGCCGCCCCGTCATGCGCCGTCAGCGCATGATGTACCAGCGAGCAGACACGGAGCCCGCTTGTGCGCGCCTGCGCGATCGCGATACTGCTTTCACCGTCTGCATAGATATCCTTTACATCCAGGTTGCGCATACTCTCGGCCGCAAGACGCGGATCGCTCGGGTCGCTGTAATTGGTCACATCAGGATTGTGAACCGAGATCAGACGGACATCGCCCTCAAAATTGAGTGCCTTCACCGTATATTCGATTGAAAAAAGAGACAGCATCTCAAAGCTCGTCATGCGGACTGATGTGATCTCGATCTGCTTGCCGGAGGGCGCTTCCCACACAACTTCACGCTTTGTGATCCCTTTTTCCATGTCAAGCGTACGGGTATGCTTAATGACCAGTCCGGTCAAAATGTCAAAGATCTCGCCATCCACCACGCAGTTCACCGTCATGGTGTCCGCGATGTTCAGCATCGTCTCTTTTTTGTCGACAAAATTGCAGAGCATCTCAGCTTGCTTCATCGGAATGATATCGTAGAATCCGTTGATATAGATTCCACGCATCGTATCGGTTCCGTTCGGAACACCTTCTTCAAGGCAGCCGCGCACGCCGATATAGCCGTTCGCATTATGGAACAGCGTTTCATTGAGGAAATTCTCTTTTGCACCCGGATCCACGGAGGATCTTGTGAATATCTTCTTCAATGTTTCTTCCTCTTAGCCTTTTACAGCACCGGCTGCAACGCCCTTGATAATGTATTTCTGGCAGACAAGATAAAAGATCGCAACCGGAATGATCGTCACAACAAGTGCTGCCATCGCTTCATTCCAGCTGATCGTATACTGTCCGAAGAATTTCGCCGTGGAGATCGGGATTGTTCTGTTTGCCTTCGCCTTTAATGTGAGCGAAGGAAGCAGATAATCGTTCCAGATCCAGATCACGTCAAGGATCACGACCGTCATCGTCGTGGGTTTTAACATCGGGAACACGATCTTCCAGAAAACGCCCCATGTGCTGCAGCCGTCGATGATCGCAGCTTCTTCGAGCGACACGGGAATGGAGGAAATAAATCCATGGTACAGGAAGACGCCCATGCCGGCGCCGAATCCGATGTACATAAAGATCAGACCCGGTATCGTATCCGTCATCTTGATCCCGCAGTTTGTGCCGATCCAGTTCATCTCCTGCATGAGCGGCATCATGATCGTCTGGAACGGAATCAGCATCGTTGCGACAAGGATCCCGAAGAGGATGCCGGAAAGCCTGTTTTTACTGCGCACAAACATCCAGGCCGTCATCGAGCAGAGTACGACAAGGATCGCGATCGAAACGATCGTCAGGATCAGGGAATTCTTGATCGATACGCCGAAATTGATCTTTCCAAGCGCGCTGCCGTAGTATTTCATCGAGAGCTTACCGGGGAGTGCCATCATGTTCTCATACATCTCCGATCTTGACTTAAACGAGTTCGTTAGGATCAAATAGATCGGAAACAGATACAGGAGGCAGAATACGATCAGTGCGATGTTTGCAAGTAATCTCGAAGACCCTCTCTGTTTCATTACATCGACACCTCCCTGCTCTTTGTGATCCTGACCTGGATCATCGTGATCACCGCAATGATCAGGAAGAAGATGATCGCTTTTGCCTGGCCGTAGCCGAAGTTGCTCAAATCAAAGATCTCGTTATAGATATTGAGCGAGAACATCTCGGACTGGTAATCCGGCCCCGCGCCCGTCAGCGCGATGTTCACGTCATATACTTTGAAACAGTTGGAAAGCGTCAGGAACAGACAGATCGTAAACGACGGCATCAGGAGCGGGAATTTTACCTTGAACAATGTCTGGAGAAAACTTGCTCCATCCACGTTCGCCGCTTCGAGCACATCATCCGGGATCGCCATGATCCCCGTGATATAGACAATCATGACATAGCCTGCCATCTGCCAGGTTGTGACTACGATCATCGCGATCATTGCCTTATTGCGATCCGTCAGCCAGTTGCCCCAGTCGATCGAAAGGAAGAACTCCGAGAATACACTCTTCCAGATATAACCGAGGATCAGACCGCCGATCAGGTACGGTACGAACAGCATCGTTCTGGCGAGGTTCGCGGTCTTTAATTTGGTCGTTACCACAAGCGCAAAGATCAGGCCGACGACATTGACGCAGATCACGCTGATCAGCGTATAGACTGTCGTCCTGGCCGCCGAATGCATAAAGCGCACGTCACTGAACACTTTGAGAAAATTGTCGATCCCCACAAAGTGCATCGCGTGCTTGGCAAGTCCGTCCCACTCCACAAATGAAAAACCGATACCGATCGCAAACGGTACGATCACGACAACGGTAAAGATAAACATGAGCGGAACGGTAAACAATGCGTACCATCCTTTACCTATTTTCATAAAAAACCTCTTTCTATAAATCTTCCGCGGAGTCATCCCCCGCGGAAGAAGAAACACGTTTTATTTTGCTGCCGCTACAAATGCGTCATTGAGCTGGTTGACCAGTTCATCACCGGACATATCGGATACATAGAACTGCATCACGATCGGTGCGAGGGAGGTAGAGATACCTGCCGGCCAGTTTGCCATGCTCCACGGAATCGTATCGCCCTTAGCTGCCGCTGCCGCAACGGATGCGGAGATCGGATCAAGCTTATCACTTGTCATGCCTTCGATCACGGGAACAAAACCGAATTCCTGCATCAGATATTTCTCGCCTGTCTCGGAGGTGTATAACCATTCAAGGAATGCCTTTGCTGCCGCCTTCTCTTCGGGAGCCGCATCGGTATTGATGTACCATGCCGCCGGAACGGATACAGCAACTTTCTTGTTACCAAGAAGCGGAAGTGCTGTGATGCCCATGTCAAAGTTCACATCATAATCTGCGAACATGCCGTAGCACCAGTTACCCTGATGGATCATTGCGGTCTTGCCTGTCGCGAAGTCACCGCAGTTGTTATCGTATGTGATGTCAGCGGGGTTCGTGCAGTTAGCTCTGACCGCTTCCATGAACTTGCCGAACTCTTTGAATGCATCATTGTCGATCATTCTCTCCTGCCCTGCAAGAACCTTTGCAAGGTAATCTGCAGGATCAGCCTGGATCGCAAACGGTGTGTTCAGAACATGCATGATCAGGAAATAATCTTCCTGTGAAAAGCCAAGTCCGTTGATGCCGTCCGCTTTTGCCTTCTGCAGGAAGGATACGAGCGCGTCTGTGGAAGTAAGCGTCTTCGGATCAACAAGGCTTCCGTTATATACAAGGCCGAAACCTTCAAGTGTATACGGAATACCGACTTTCTTGCCGTTCACTTCATCAACCATACCTGCGCTGACTTTATCAATGAATTTTAGATCCGAAACATCTTCCAGATAATCAGCCATCTCAACCGATTCCGCACCGGGTGCCAGCGAGAACAATGTCGGTCCCGCGTGTGTGGAAAGATCTGTCTTAAGATCCGTGAAGTACTTATCACCGGATGTCTCCCAGACTTCTACTTCGATCCCGGTCTCTTCCGAGAATTCCTCAGCACATCTGTTCAGCTGATCCATGATCTCTGTCTTGCTCTGGAAAATAACAAGTTTGCCAACCTCATCGGATGCTTCCGCAGGCGCTGCTTCAGCGGAACCCTCTTCGGTCTTTGCGTCGCCGTCAGCCGGTGCCGAAGCCTGTGAGCCGCATCCTGCAAGGCATCCGCCGATCAGCGTGACAGCCAGTAATAATGCCAGTGTTTTCCTTTTCATACCTATCTCCCTCTCTCATTGTATGTAGATCAAATTGTTTCTGTTACGTCGTTACACTCGCATTTTAGGAGATTAGGCAACCACCATCAACACAGATTGAAAAAATCTGTCAAATCCTTCCGTTTGCGACCGGCATTTTTGTGCACAATCCCATGGTATTCGGTTAACTAATAGTAAACAGTAGTAAAGTTTACTTGTCGTGAATAAAACAAACATGTAAAATGATGGTAAATCTGTTTTACAAAAGGCAGGATGGGGAACATGATCAGGATCAAAGACATCGCAAGGCTTGCAGGCGTTTCGCCCGCGACCGTCTCAAACGTTTTAAACGGCAAGAAGAATGTCAGTGCAGAAACGCGCGAGCTGATCTTAAAGCTTTGCAAAGAGAATCATTATGAGATAAGTCCGCATGAAAAGAAGCAGGAAAACGTCGAGACGAAGACGATCCTCTTTAATTTCAGCGACTTCGACAGACAGTTCTATTTAAGCATCATCCGCGGGATCAGCAATTACATCGACGCAAAGGGCTACGACCTTCTGATCTGCACAAGCAAAAACTGCGAGAAGTATATGAATCGCTCATTTTCCTGCGGCTGCATCATGCTGGACATAGGCGCAACAGACAGCATGATCATGAAGAAGGCGCGTGAAGACTATCCGATCATCGTGCTCGACCGCGAGATCGAAGCGCCATACGTCAAGAGTATGCTGGTCAATAACTATACGCCGCAAAAAGAGCTGGTGGAAGGTCTTGTTAAGAAGGGATGCCGCCGTTTTGCCTATATCAGCGGCGAAGATACACTGGATAACAGAGAACGCTATCAGGCGACATATGATGCGCTGAAAGAAAACGGCCTCTCGCTGCGTCGAGACGACTGTTATGTCGGTGATTTCAGGGAAAAGAGCGGCTATCAGGCGGCCAGGCTGTTGATGCTCACCGAACACCTGCCGGATGCCCTGATCTGCGCAAACGACGATATGGCGATGGGCGCACTGAAGGCATTTAAAGAGAATAACATCAAGATCCCGGAAGATATCTCCGTAACCGGCTTCGATGATACGGAGATCGCACAGATCTTAAAGCTCACCACTGTCCATATTCCGAACTACGAGCGCGGTTACATTGCTGCGCAGTACCTTCTTGAAGCGATCGAAGGCAATGGCAACTTTGAACCGTTTAAGATCTCTGCCAAGGTAAAGTGGCGGAAAACATCAATATAAAAGGCTGCGGTCAATCCGCAGCCTTTCTTACAAGTTCATCCAAAATGACGCCCGCAACGTCCTGCTTGCTCATCAGCTCGCATTCCTTTACGGCATCCTTTGTGATGATCGTCACAACGTTGGTGTCCGTACCGAATCCGGCACCGGCAGTCTTTAAGTTGTTGGCAACGATCATATCCAGATGTTTCTTTTCAAGCTTCTCCTTAGAGTTTTGCAGCATGTTCTCAGTTTCCATCGAAAAGCCGCAAAGAAGCTGTCCTTCTTTCCGATGTGCACCAAGATACGCAAGGATATCTTCCGTTTTTTCAAGCGGGATCGACATGTCGCCCTCTTTTTTCTTGACCTTCTCTTCATAGACAACGGAAGGTCTGTAATCCGCAACTGCTGCGGATTTGATAATGATATCCGCATCTTCTGCGCACCGCTTTACCTCACGTGCCATATCAGCCGCGGAGAGGATCGGAACAAGCGTCACGCCGACCGGTGCAGCAAGTGCTGTCACACCCGATACAAGCGTCACATCCGCGCCGCGCAGGAATGCTTCCTTCGCAATGGCATAGCCCATTTTCCCGGTGGAATTGTTTGAAATAAACCGAACGGGATCGATCTTCTCTCGTGTGGGGCCGGCTGTCACCAAGACCTTCTTTCCAAGAAGATCCTTTTTGGAAAGTGCATACGCAATATAGTCAGAAAGCACTTCCGGTTCAGGCATTTTGCCTTTTCCGGTATCGCCGCAGGCAAGATATCCGTCCGCGGGATCGATCACGGTCATTCCGTATTTTTTCAAAAGTGCAAGATTGTCCTGCGTCACAGGATTCTCAAACATCCGCGTATTCATCGCCGGCGAGACGATCTTCGGACAGGTCGCTGCCAGAAGCGTTGTCGTCAGCATGTCATCCGCGATCCCGTGCGCCGCTTTCGCGATCACATTTGCCGATGCGGGTGCGATCAAAAAGACATCCGCAGCCTTGGAAAGCTCCACATGCTCAACGCTGAACTCAAAATTCCGGTCAAACGTATCCACGAGACATTTATTACCCGTGAGTGTCTCAAATGTAATGGGGTTGATAAAGTTGGTCGCATTCTGCGTCATGATCACAGTCACATTGGCATCACGCTTTTTCAGCATACTGCAAAGCGAGGCGATCTTATATGCCGCGATACTGCCCGTCACACCGATGACGATGTTTTTTCCTTTGATGCTGTCCATCACAAGCTCCCTGCATTCTTATCGTAAATATACTTCAAACCCTTTAGTGTCAGATCATTATCAATGATCACTTCGTTCCTGCAGAACGGAATGATGCTTGAAGAGAGGCCGCCGGTTGCAACGACAGGGATCTTTCTGCCCATCTCATCGCAGATCCTGTCGATCAGGCCATCCATAGCGGATGCCTGTCCCATGATGATGCCGCTCTTCATACAGTCGATCGTATTCTTGCCGATCAGCTTCTTAGGTGCATCCAGGCCGATTCGCGGCAGCTGTGATGTGCGTGATACGAGCGAATCAAGGGAGACGCGTACGCCGGGCAGGATCATACCACCCACATAGTTTGCTTTCTCATCCACAAGGCTGACCGTCGTTGCCGTACCCATGTCGATCATGATAAGAGGTGCGCCGTAGCAGCGGATCCCCGCGACCGCGTTCACGATCAGATCCGCACCGACGGATGCCGGATTATCCATCAGGATATTGAGTCCCGTTCTGATCCCGGGTCCGACGATCATCGGCGTAGTACCGAGAAGCTTGTCGATCGCGCGCACCATGATATTGTTCAGCGGCGGAACCACCGAAGAGATGATACAACCTGTGATCTCACTCTTTTTGATATCATACAGGGACAACAGCGCCTGAAAATCGACCGCGTACTCGAACTCCGTCTTAAGCGTATTCGTCGCCACGCGTTCGATGAAGACAATATCATCCTCATTCTGAATGCAGCCTACTACAATATTCGTATTTCCGATATCCAATGCTAAGATCATATCCCTCTCCGCTCTCCGGCTCCGCGCCGGTATGATTCGATCAGTTCTTTCTTAAATATCTTGCAACCGCCTGCGATACGGCACCTGCAACAACAAGGCAGGTAACGGCTTCCACAACGCCCTGAACCCCGACGAGCAGGATTACAAAGTGAAGCGGATTGGTCGCACCTTTGCTGGCTACAAGATTCTGAATGAATTCACAATCATAGAAGAAGAATACGACTGAACTCATGAAAAGGATCGTATTGAGCACCGGACAGGAAAGTGCTGCAAGATAGTATGCCGGTGTCTTGAAATTTCTGATCTTCGAAAGGCCCATGAAGATCAGACCGCAGAGAACGCCTTCAAGGAGTCTCGGAACGATCGCCGTAAATGCGGTCGCTGCCGGATTGATGGCAAAAAACGCCGCCATCATCGCACTCTTGCCGGCTACTGCGTTATAAAAGGACGTCAGTCCGAAAACACCGCCGACGATAAAACCGCCCTTAGGCCCCATCAGGATCGCCGCGATCGCTACGGGAACCGTAACAAGCGATACGCTGAGGAAAGGTGTCGGGATCGTACCAAGCGGTGTTAAACCCATGATCAATGTGATCGCGATCAACATTCCCAGCTGCACCATGGTCCGGGTCGTCAGAAAACGCTCACTTCCGATTCTGTTCGTTACTACTGTTGCTTTTGCTTCCATTTCAATCTCCTTTGCCCAATAAGACGCATACGCTGCCTTTTGGGTCTTATTATTTTGATATGTGGCTGCATCGTTAATTTTATAACATAATTGAGAAAAAACTGCAACAATTTTAGCCGCATTGACAGGCAAAAGAAAAGACACGGATGGTCTTCTGTTCCGTGCCTTTTCAATATTTTCTCTTACTGCGTAACTCTTCGTACAGTTGGCAGTAGATCCCGTACCTGAGTCTGCTGATCTTTCCTTCCGAAAGCGCCTGCTTTACACCGCACACAGGCTCTGCGATATGCATGCATCCCTGAAACCTGCATTCTGCCTCATACTGCGCAAACTCCGGATAATAGTCGCGAAGCTCCTCCTTCTCGATCTCAAACAGATCAAGTGATGAAAAGCCCGGCGTATCCATGATGAACGTATCATCATTTATGCCAAACAGCTCACTGTGGCGGGTCGTATGCCTGCCGCGCCCGATCTTCTTACTGATATCACCCGTCTCCATCCCGGCATTCGGATGCAGAAGATTTGTGATCGAAGACTTGCCGACACCGCTCGGACCGGCCATTACCGTCGTTTTATGATCGAGAAGGCCTTTCAGCTCATCGATCCCCTCACCGGTCTTCGCACTTGTAAAAAGAAGTCGCTCTGCCGCTAAGCCATAGGCATCCGTCAGGATGTCCTTCTCATCATCGTTTGCGATGTCCTCTTTATTAAAGCAGATGACAGAGGGCAAATCCTGCTGCCGCATCATAATGAGAAAACGGTCGAGCAGATTAAAGTTTGGTTCCGGACGGCTGATTGCAAAGATCACAAGCGCCTGATCGACATTTGCGACAGCGGGCCTGATGAGTTCCGATCTGCGCGGTAACAGCGCATCCACATTGCCCTCTTTCGCCTCATCATCAAGCACGCTCATCTCCACATCATCACCGACAAGCGGTTTCTTTCCGTCCTTACGGAAGATCCCCTTGGCCCTGCAGCTGTAGATCACGCCGCCTTCCGTATACACATAGTAGAATCCTGCGATTCCTTTGATTATCTTTCCCTGCATAGAATCCTAATTTGCGGCGCCTTCCGGCGTGAACGCAACCGTTCTCGTGATCACCTTTGTCTCAGGTGTACCGGGCTGAACCGTCTGTACGCCTGTGGCAGGATCCGTCACGGTCACCTGCGGCGTCAACGTATACTGGAACGCCAGAATACCGGTTGAACTTCCTTTGATACCTGTTATGTTCATGACAACCGGGAATGTGTCCGTATTGAGCCGCTGCAATTCCTTTCCATCCGCAGTCGTCAGAACGACGAGCGTAGTGGTGCCGGAAACGTATGCGGGATCCTCGAGTGCGGGTGAATCCACGTTTGCATAAAAACCGTATGTCAGATTATCGGGACCGATCGACACCTCCAGATCAACACTCTGGCCCGCATCCAGATAGGTCCCTTCCGGATAGCTCTGCGCACAGACAAGGCCGATCATATTGGCATCATCATTGTTAACGGTTTTGATCGTACCGACAGAAAGCTTCTTCTCCACGATGATCGCCGTCGCATCCATCTCAGACAGACCGATCAGATTGGGCATCGCGATCCTGTTCGGATCGGGTCCGGCCGATACTTCCAGTGCAACGGTAGTCCCTCTCGGTGCTTTGGATCCGCCGATCGGAGACTGTGCCACGACATTGCCCTTTTCGACTTCTTCGGAAGGCACTTCGGACACTTGCAGTTTGAAGCCTTCCTTTTCCAGGATCGCAGTCGCTTCAGCAAGTGTCTTTCCTTCTACATCGGGAAGTTCGACACCGTCTTTTCCGCTGCTGACAGTCAGCTCTACGGTCGTTCCGACCGTTACTTCTCTTCCTGCCTTCACATTACTGCTCATAACGACATCTTCATCATATTTGGAGGATGTCTCATATTTGATCTCGTATTTTAATTTCACTTCATCAAGAAGTTCCTGCGCCTTGGCAAGCTTCATGCCGACAACATCCGGCATCTCTGTCTTAGCGCCCGACTCCGTCATCTCGCCGGAGAGCGTTGTCAGATCAACGATCCCAAGGCTCTTCCCGACGATCAGCAGAATGATCACACCGATCAGGATCGCGGCGATCACCGCAAGAAGCGTTGTCAGCTTCTCCATGCGCGGATTAAACGATGTCTTTTCGGCAGACTTCTTTTTCGCGCTTTTCTTAACGGGCGGTATCCTGCCCGTATCATTTAAACGAAGGCCGTCCCTGTCCGTCTCACGTCTCGCACCCTGCGGCTTCTTACGCGGGCGGTCCTCCTCTTCCGGCTCAGCGATCTTGGTCTGTCCAAGCGCTTCACCGTCATCAATCACAACAAAGTTCTCATCCGGACTGATGAGGGAATGCTTTAAGTCTTCGATCAGCTCGCCCATCTTCTGATAGCGTCTGTCGGGGCTCTTCTGCGTACACTTCAAGACGATCTGCTCTACGCTGATCGGAAGATCCGGCACAAACTCTCTGGGCGATGGCATCGGCTCCTGGATATGCTTGATCGCAATGGCAACCGTTGTCTCCCCGTTAAACGGGACACGGCCTGTGAGCATCTCAAACAAAGTGATACCCAGTGAGTAGATATCGCTCTTGGCATCGGAATAGCCGCCTCTGGCCTGCTCGGGAGAGGTATAGTGGACAGAACCCATTACATTGGATGTGATGGTGTTACTGGTCGCTGCTTTTGCAATACCAAAATCCGTCACCTTCACCTTACCGTCTTTGGAGATAATGATGTTTTGCGGCTTGATATCACGGTGAATGATATGATTGTTATGGGCAGCCTCGATCCCCATGGAAACCTGGATCGCAATGCTGACTGCTTCCTTAACGGAAAGGCTGACCTTCTTTTCAATATATTTTTTCAGTGTGATGCCTTCTACCAGTTCCATAACGATATAGTAGATATCGTTCTCTTCACCGACGTCATAGACATTCACGATATTCGGATGCATCAGCCCGGCTGCCGACTGCGCCTCACTCCGGAACTTGGAAACAAAATTCGTATTCTCGGAGAATTCCTGTTTCAGGACTTTGACCGCCACATAGCGGTTCAGTTTGTGATCCTTAGCTTTATATACATCCGACATGCCACCGGTGCCGATCTTTTCGAGGATCTCGTAACGGTCACCTATAAGCATTCCGATCTTGATCATTATTCCACCTCATTCGCAAACGGCTCGATCAGGATGACAGCGATGTTATCCTTTCCGCCGTTGTTGTTGGCTGCTTCTATTAAAGCATCGGCCCGCTCGGCAAGTGTTCCCTTCCCTGCAACGATCCGTTTGATCTCTTCATCATCGACCATATTGGTCAATCCATCGGAACACAAAAGGATCGTATCTTCCTTTTGTAATTCCACGCAAAAATGGTCCGCTTCGATATGATCAAGCGCACCTACCGCTCTGGTTATGATATTCTTATCCGGATGATTTCTGGCATCTTTCCGATCCAGACCACCCTTCTGGATCATCTCTTCCACAAGAGAATGATCTACTGTGATCTGTGTGATATAACGGGGATTCACAATATAGAGTCTGCTGTCACCGACATTTGCAACGCGCAACATATCATCCTGCACGCATGCAGCGACCAGCGTGGTCCCCATTCCGCTTAATTCCTTATCGGAAGCCGCGATCCGTCTTAAATCTCTGTTGACGATCGGCACTGCCTCGTCAAAAACATTGTCCGGGTCTGCCTCATCCGAGTTCTGTACGTACTTCTCAATGGATTCGATCGTAAAACGGGAAGCATAGTCACCGGCATTGTGACCGCCCATTCCGTCCGCAACCATAAAAAGATTCGGTAGTTTACCGACTGCCGCTACCGATGCATAGATGTAATCCTGATTCAGTTGTCTCTTTTTCCCGATATCGGTTACGGAAACCGCTCTCAGCACGCTATTCCCCCCGGTGTTCCTCGTCCAGATGTCTCTTTCGAAGCTGCCCGCATGCGCCGTCTATATCCCGACCCATTTCTCTTCTAATGGTAACATTTATCCCATTTTTTTCAAGTCTGTTTTTGAATGCCTCGATCCGTCCCTTCGCGGACTGCACGTAATCCCGCTCCTTAATGGGATTGACCGGGATCAGGTTCACATGGGCGCCGATCCGTCTTGCAAGTTCTGACAGTTCGCGTGCATCTTCGTCGGTATCGTTCACATTTCCGACCAGGCTGTACTCAAATGTCATGCGACGTCCTGTTGTCTCATGATAAAAAGTGCAGGCCGAAAGAACCTCCTCGAGATGATACCGCTCTGTGATCGGCATCAGCGCTCTTCGCTTTTCATCCGTCGTCGCATGAAGCGACAATGCCAGCGTGATCTGGAGCTTTTCTTTTGCAAGTTCGCGGATCTTCGGTGCCAGACCGCACGTCGATACCGTAACATTGCGCTGGCTGATGTTGAGTCCGCCTTCGCATGTCAGAAGATGCAGAAAACGCAGCACATTCTCATAATTATCAAGCGGCTCACCTGTCCCCATCACCACGACGTTGGAGATGCGTTCACCTGTATCCCGGCTGATCGCATAGATCTGATCGAGGATCTCGGACGGAAGCAGATCGCGTTCAAGCCCGCCAAGTGTCGATGCACAGAACCGGCATCCCATGCGGCAGCCGACCTGCGAAGAGACACAGACACTGTTTCCGTGATGATAACGCATCAAAACGCTCTCCACGACACACCCGTCTTCAAGTGCGAACAGATACTTTCTGGTGCCGTCGATCGCAGACTCCTGCATTCTGACGATCCGCCCCGTATGGAGCGTATAGCTTCCCTTCAGCTTCTCTCTGAGCGCCTTTGAAAGATTGGTCATTTCGTCAAAATCGCGTGCAAGTTTTACGTGGATCCATTCATAGATCTGTCCCGCCCGAAACGGCTTCTCGCCGATCGATGCGATCTCTTCTTTTAATTCTTCTATTGTAAGTGATTTTAAATCTGTTTTTTCCATATCAGTTTTTGATCAGTCTGGCGATAAAGAAACCGTCCGTCCCGTGGATCCCGGGCAAAAGCTGAAGGCATCCCGCAGGCAGGTCTTCTCCCTCGATCGCGTGCTGCCACTCACCGCGCCCCTTTGGGATAAAGGGCGTCAGATCATCCGTCCGAAACGGAAAGTGATCAAGGAACCATGAAACCGTCTCCTCGTTTTCCGCCCGGTTGATCGTACAGGTGGAGAAAAGGAGCACGCCGCCTTTTTTCACATACTGCGAAGCATTGGCAAGGATCTGCCTTTGCAGGGTCACAAGGTCCTTAAGGTCATCCGGATCGATACGATACTTGATATCCTGTTTTTTCCCGATCACACCGAGTCCGGAACACGGCACATCGGCGATCACAACATCCGCCGTATCAGCAAGTGACGCATCCAAAACGGTCGCATCCCATACGCGGCACGATACCGTATCTGCATGAAGACGCTCTTTCGTCTCCTCGATCAGCGCCACTTTCCGCTCCGATACATCGCCCGACAGAACGCGTCCCGCAGCGCCTGCCTGCTGCGCCGCATAAAATGTCTTCCCGCCCGGTGCGGCGCACAGATCGATCACGGTATCGCCCTCTTTGATTCCGGCTGACAAAACAGCCAGCATGGAACTGACATCCTGCACTGTAAGAAGTCCTTTTTCAAAGGCATCGATCGAGCGCATGCCCTCTGCTTTTCGAAGCAGAAATGCATCCGGCAGGATCGGACTTTCTTCTATTGTGATGCCCGCATCGGACAGTTCTTTTAATACTGCATCCCGGCCGTCCCCGGAAAGTGCGGAGGAAAGCCGTACGGAGACAGGCTTCTCTTCCAGGAAGCTTCGCAGGATCACCTCTGTCTTTTCAGGTCCGTAGGCATCCATCCACATACGTACCAGGCGCTGCGGCATGGAATACAGGATCGAATCATACGCGATCGGGTTTTTCTTTTTGTCGGGATATTCGATCGCATCCTTCCCGCGCGCGATACTTCTGAGGACGCCGTTTACAAACCCCTTCAGACTTCCGAAGCGGTGGGCACCTGTCAGACGTACCGCCTCATTGCAGACAGCACTGTCCGGGATCGCGTCCATAAAGAGGATCTGATAGACGCTCATTCGAAGGAGCATCCGGATCAGAGGCTTCATTTTTTTTACAGGTACTTTGGAAAAGCGATCGATCACATAGTCGATCCTGATCTGCTGCTCGATCGTACCCTCCAGGACGCGCTTGATAAAAGCTTTCTCACTTGCAGTCAGGTAATCGTACTTTTCCAGGATCCCGCGGATCACGATATGAGAATAGATCTCTTCCTTTTCAAGGGATAACAGTCCCGTCAGGACGATCTCCCGTAAATTCGTTTTTGTTTCCATAGTCTCTCCGACTGTCAGTCTCTGCGCCTTCCGCCACCGAATATCATGATCAGACGAAGGAGCTGTAAGATCGATGCCGCTGCGGCCGCCACATATGTCATGGCTGCTGCCCGCAGGACGCTCCTGCTCCCTTTCAGTTCGGCGGGATCTAAGATCCTCTGCTCACCAAGCATCGCGAGCGCACGCCTCGATGCGTTAAACTCGACAGGCAGCGTCACAAGCTGAAAGAGCACAGCAAGTGAGAACGCCCAGATACCGATCGTGATCAGCGTCCGGTTGTAGCTCATCAGAATGCCGATGAGGATCAGCGGAATGCCTGCGTGTGATCCGATCGTAGCGACCGGTACCAGCGCGCTTCGAAGCTGCAGCGGTACGTAGCCGACATCATGCTGCACCGCATGACCGCACTCGTGCGCAGCCACGCCGATCGCCGCAACCGACGTGCTGTTATACGTCGCATCGGATAAAAATACCGTTCTCTTGGACGGATTGTAATGATCAGTCAGTCTGCCGGGCGTATGTACCACCTGCACATCGGTGATGCCGGCATTCAACAGGATGCGGCGCGCTGCGTCTGCGCCCGTCATCCCGGCACTGCTCCTGATACGTTCATATTTTGCATAAGTGGAATTGACCATACCGGACGCAAGAAGTGTCAGCGCAAGGCCGATCAGCACCAGTATATAGGTCGGGTCCATGTAGTAACCGTAGTGATAGTACATTATTGTAATCTCTCTCCTTCCCGAAGCGGATAACCGAGCAGGTAGTCATGCACCGCCATCGCACGCTTTCCTTCAGGCTGCACGGCAGTGATCTGCAGGGCGCCTTTCCCGCATGCAACATGGAATGCATCCTTCGTTACCGCGAGCACTTCTCCCGGTTGACCTTTTCGGTCAATCGTCGACAGCTTCGCTTCTCTGATCTTGAGCGTCCTGCCGCCAAGCGTCGTATACGTGCCGGGCCAGGAATTGAGGCCTCTTATCAGACGTTCGAGCGTGACAGCTTCTTTGGCAAAGTCAAGACGTCCCATTTCCTTTTTGAGCATCTTTGCGTAACACGACTTTGTATCATCCTGTTTTGTGCGTGTGACGGTCCCGTTCTCGATCAGCGGGATCGTCTCCATAAGAAGCGATGCGCCCGCTTCCATCAGCTTATCGTGAAGCGTATCAGCCGTATCCGTATCAAGGATCGGCACGATGCGTTTGGTCAGCATATCACCGGTGTCAAGTCCTTCGTCCATCTGCATGATCGTAACGCCGGTCTCCTTTTCTCCGTCGATGATCGACCACTGGATCGGAGCCGCCCCCCTGTACTTAGGAAGGAGGGATGCATGGATATTGACGCATCCAAAGCGGGGCATATGCAGGATCTCGGAAGAAAGGATCTGGCCGAACGCTGCGACCACAAAGAGATCAGCCTCAAAGGTCCGAAGCTCTGCCACGGCCTCCGGCGTCTTGATCTTCTCAGGCTGGAAAACGTGTATTCCCTGCGATAGCGCATACTCTTTGACAGGCGAGCAGACAACCGCTTTGCCGCGCCCTTTCGGCCTGTCAGGCTGCGTGACGACAGCGGTCACTTCATAGCCGCCTTCGACGAGTGCCTTTAATGCACCCACGGAAAAATCGGGCGTGCCCATAAATACGATCTTCATAGCTTTATTCCTCTTCTTCGCCTTCTTCATCATTCGGCGTTACATCCATCAGTTCGCCTTCCACCAGATCCACATAGACCTTTCCGTTTAAATGGTCGATCTCATGCTGAAGCGCTCTGGCAAGAAGCTCGGTTCCTTCCACCTCGATCTGCTCCATCTTCTCATTAAAGGCAACGACTTTGACGTAGTTCGCTCTCCTGACAACACCGGTCTTTCCGGGAACGGACAGGCATCCTTCATTGCCGACCTGTTCGCCACTCGTCTCAACAATGCGCGGATTGATAAGCAGGATCGGTTCCGGCTCTTCCATGCCGACATCGATCACGCAGATCCGCTTCAAAACGCCGACCTGCGGAGCTGCCAGACCGACACCGTTTGCTTCGTACATCGTCTCAAACATATCGTCAATGAGTTCGAGCGTTCTGGGCGTTACTTCTTTTACTTCCTTACATACCTTGTTCAGACACTCATCTCCGAGCGTCCGGATCATTCTTGTAGCCATTGTTGTCCCTTTCTCTTTAATATGCGTTTAACGGATCGAAATCGAACTGGACACTCTCGCTTCCGCGTCCCTTTCGATCCAAATATGCTTCCAATCTGTCCTTTACGAAGATCAGATCATCATATGCACTTGCCTTCACATAGAAAACATACCGATAGACATCGTTGATCTTGCCGATCCCGGCACCTGCAGGCCCGATCACGGCAACAGGCTTATCGCTCTCTTTTGTCAGCGCAGCCAGATCCTCCGCAAGTGCTTTTGCCACCGTTTCCTTTGAAGAAAGCACAAGGACCGCCACCATGTGTGCGGAAGGAGGATAGCCCATGAGCGATCTGTATGTCATCTCCTCTTCAAAAAAGCCTTCGTAATCCTGCGCCGCCGCATGGATGATACTGTGATGATCCGGCTGGTATGTCTGGATCACGACTTCGCCCGGCTTTTCGCCTCTCCCCGCACGGCCCGCGGCCTGCGTCAGAAGCTGAAATGTACGTTCCGATGCGCGGTAGTCGTTTGCATGGAGCGATAAGTCCGCCGCAAGGATCCCGACAAGCGTCACATTCGGAAAATCATGTCCCTTCACGATCATCTGCGTTCCGATGAGGATATCGGCCTCGTGGTGTGCAAACTGCTTTAAGATCGCTTCGTAGCTGTTCTTGCTCCTTGTCGTGTCCGCATCCATCCGCAGGATACGCGATGCCGGAAACCGCTTTCTGACAGCTTCTTCGATCTGCTCTGTCCCGGCACGAAAGCCGAGGATATATTTGGAACCACAGCTCGGACACAGCGTGACCGCAGGCTCTTCATATCCGCAGTAGTGACAGATCAGTCTCCCGCCCCGATGCTGTGAAAGCGACACATCACAGTGCGGACACTTCATAACATGACCGCAGGCCCTGCAGGATACAAACCCCGCATAGCCTCGTCTGTTTAAGAAAAGCATGATCTGCTCGTTCCTGTTAAGGCGCTCTTCCATCATGCGGTCAAGCCGCTCGGAAAAAATGCTGCGATTCCCCCGCCTGAGTTCCTTGCGAAGATCTTCTATATAGACCTTTGGCAGCGTACCGCCCGTCAGTCGTTCTTTTAATGTATATAGCCTCCACTCGCCCCGTCTTGCCTTTTCATAAGCTTCCAGCGAAGGTGTCGCCGAGCCGTATACCACGCCCGCTCCGACATAGGAAGCAAGCTCCGATGCAGCCTCACGCGCATGGTATTTGGGAATGGATTCACTTTTATAGCTGTTCTCGTGCTCCTCATCCATCACGATGAGTCCGAGATTCTGAAACGGTGTGAAAAGCGCGGAGCGCGGGCCGATCATCACAGAGATCTCGCCGCGTCTTGCACGCTCGCACTGATCGTAGCGCTCCCCCATCGAAAGTCCTGAATGAAGGACCGATACCCTGTCTCCGAATCTCCCTGCAAAACGGGAAACCGTCTGATAGGTCAGCGCGATCTCCGGGATCAGGACGATCACCTCTTTGCCCATTCGAAGGACCCCTTCAATGATCTCCATATACACTTCCGTCTTACCGCTCCCGGTGATCCCGTGGATCAGATATCTGCCCGGATGACCGCTTCTGTAATCTGAAAGGATCTCATCCGCGATCCGCTGCTGTTCGCTGCTTAATACAACATGCTTCTGCAAAGCGCTGTCTGCGGATACGGGATTCCGATACTGCGTCTCTTTTTTCGAAACAAGGATTCCCTTGTTTTCCATATCCCGCACCATGGCGGGTGTCAGGCCGTATGTTCCGGTCGCCTCTTCGTAAGGGATCGGCGCCCTTTTCGCAAGATCTGTCAAAAAGCGCACGCGCTTATCAAGGTGTCTTCTCTCATACGCCGCGATCTGAAAAGCCAGTCTCTCCGGAGACAGCCCCGGCCACAGGTCACGCTTTTCAACCGCTCTGACCTTCTGCTTGACCGGGATCACGGTCCTGAGCGCGGCGATCATGGTCGAACCGTATGTGTGTTTCATCCACGCTGCAAGCCGGATCTGCAGATTTTCCGCTCCGGCGCCTTTCTCAGCGATGCGCAGAATCTCCTTCATCTTTGAAGGCTCAAACTCCGCTTCATCCGTCACTTCCAAAACGTATCCGAACGTCTCTCGGTTGCCCTGCCCGAAAGGAACGATAACAGGCATTCCTGCAAGGAGCTGCCCCCGCAGTGCTTCCGGGATCCTGTATTGAAAAGTCCGATCCAATCGATCGATCGACCTGTCTATGATGATATTGGCATAAATGCCTTGCATCATGCGAACGTTCTCCCCATTTCCTTTAAGATGTCCGCGATCAGAACGCGTTCATCCATCGGGTATTTCTTCCCTTTGATCTCCTGATAATCCTCATGGCCTTTGCCTGCGAGGATCACAATGTCGCCCGGCTGCCCGTGCTCGATCGCATATCGGATCGCTTCCTTCCGGTCCGGGATCTCCACATAAGCACCCGTGGTCTTTGCCATGCCGATCTTGATATCATCGATGATCGCCTGCGGCTCCTCATCACGCGGATTATCCGATGTGATAATGGTAAGATCAGCCAGTTTACCGCTCACTTCTCCCATCTCATAGCGGCGAAGCTTCGAACGGTTCCCACCGCATCCGAAAAGGCATACAAGGCGGCCGGGATCATAAGCGCGAAGTGTTTTGAGAAGGCTCTCAAGCGCCATCGCATTATGCGCGTAATCGATCAAGAGCGTGAATTCATCCGATACCTTGACAGGCTCAATGCGTCCCTTGACATGCGCAGACAGCAGTGCTCTTTGAATATCCTCATTCGATACACCGAAGTGTCTGCAGATCGCGATCGCCGTCAGCGCATTATAGACACTGAACGTACCCGGTGTCGCGACCTCGGCCTTCAGGTCCATCAGACCCTTTACCGCAAACGATACGCCAAGCTTCCCGCCATCCCTTACAAGCTTTACATCTTCCGCCCGAAGATCGCAGGAGGCGCCAAAACCAAATGTCTCCAGTTTACATGTGTGGCCTTCGACCACCTTCCGGTAATGCGCGTCATCTCCGTTTGCAATACCGATCCGGCACTGTTTAAAAAGAAGACCTTTACAGTGCATATAATCTTCAAAATCTCTGTGCTCGTTCGGACCGATGTGATCGGGCTCGATATTGGTAAAGATACCGTAATCAAAGACAAAGCCCTGCGTACGATGCTGCATCAATCCCTGGGACGATACTTCCATCACGACCGTATCCAGCCCCGCCGCCACCATTTTGGCAAAGTATTCCTGGATCGCAAACGATTCCGGCGTCGTATTCTCGGCGGGGACCCTCTCATCCCCGATGATCGCTTCGATCGTACCGATCAGCCCCACACGGTGACCGGCCGTCTCCAGGATCGACTTAACAAGATATGTCGTTGTCGTCTTTCCCTTCGTTCCGGTGATCCCGATCGTCTTTAAATGCCTTGTCGGATGGTCAAAATATGCTGCCGACAGAAAAGCCAGCGCATAGCGCGTATCGGCAGTTCTGACAACGATCACATCCGCCGTGACGGGTACTTCGACATCGTGCTCCGTCACAAGAACGCGCGCTCCCTTTCCGACTGCTTCCGCTGCCTTGCTGTGACCGTCAAAGACAGCACCCTTTACGCAGACAAACATGCATCCCTTTGTCACTTTTCTGGAATCAAATACCAGTTCGGTGATCTCCTCTGCATCACCGATCTGTCCCCGAACCACTTCGTATTGCAACTCGGAGAGCATCTCTCTTATATTCTTCATCGTATCTTTCTGCCTCTCATATTATTTAACAACTTTAAGGCCCCGCCTTCTGACACACTTCGGCATTTCCGTTTTCACAGGCTTAGACCGCCCGATCAGAAAATACAGCCACCTGTTGATGATATAGATCAGGATCAGCTCGACCACCAGTACAAAGGCGAACAGGTTGAACATAAAAAGGTAATCCTTTGCACGTGTGATAAACGTATTCATCTTTGTCGCAAACTGGATGCCGTAGCTTAAAACCTGGCAGTCTAAGTGCGTCAGCATGACGATGAGCGAATTGACGCCGAGCACATCAAGAAGCCAGATCTTTGGCACATGCCTGCAGAGCAGAAGAAGGCCAAATGTCGCGCTGCATGCCGCAACATGAAACAGGATCGGATCACCCTGTATGATAAAATGCATATCCACTCGCTCATTGCCAAAAGCAGCCGCCGCATGAAGGATCATCAGACCGATCCCGAGAAACACCTCTACGCTCGGCCTAACGGGTCCGCGCCTTCTTGCAAACACATCGCACAGATAGCGTACGCCGTATCCGATCCCAAGGAATGCGACCGCCTGCGGGATCCTAAGGACCCCTAAAAGGAAATAGCGGCCAAAGAGCGATGCACCCGTCACCGAATCCGGAAGGATCACATCGAGTCCGCCTTTTGCGATCGGCGGCAGGAAAGCGAGCCCCGATACGATCAAAACAACCGCCCATCTGGGAAGCAGTTTCATAAGACCATAGAACGCAAGCTCTCCAAAAAAGATCGTCGGCAAAAACCAGAGCACCGAGATCCCGTATAGCGAAAGCGCCTGCAGATACGAATCGTCGATAAACTCGCGCGTCATCACCTCCGGAAAACGCATCAGATAGTAATAGAATACGCCAATATAGATCACGCTGAAGATGAAATACGGGATCATCATTCCGCGAAAACGCTTGATCGCATAGTCTTTAAAGTCCTCTGTATGGGAATGCTTCAGATAGAACAGGATCCCCGACAGAATAAAGAACAGCGGCATATGGAATGAAGTAAGCCAGGTAAGCACACCATCCGATGCGACCGTGGAATGTCCCACAACGACCAGAATGATGGCGATCCCCTTTACCATATCCATATACGCCAATCTGCCGCTTTTTTCCATAAATTGCTCCTTAAATCTTTCGAAATTAACAATAACCCTGCATCACGTACTGGATCGACTCCTTTCCACGGAAGCTGTTGATGCCGGGATAATAGATCACGGAAAAAACGTCGCGCGTCTTCATGGCTTCATAAAGCGCACTCTGATCTCCGAAATAAGTCAGTTCAAATGTCCTTCCGCCCTCGTCACACGCAAAGATCTTCATGACCTTTCCGGTGCTTCCGATCGAACGTGCTTCCCGAAAGCGCAGGTTCTTTTCCGCAAAAACAGGCTTGGGATTCCCAGTTCCGAACGGTTCCAGCAATGACAGCTGATCGATCAGTCTTCGGTTGACATAATAAAGCGGCATCGGAACATCGATCGTGATCTTGTCTGTCAGCTCCTCTTCCGTTAACGTACAGCATGCATTGATCTTTTTCCGAAACGTATCTACATTCTCTTTTGGAAGCGACAGACCCGCCGCCATCGGATGTCCGCCGAATTTTGTGAAAAGGTCGGCACATTTTGTCATCTCATCAAACATGTTGTAGGTATCGATCGAGCGCCCGCTTCCTTTGACTCCGTTCTCGCCGTCGGTCAGGACAAAAACAGGCTTGCCGTATCTCTCTCGGATCCGGCCTGCGATGATCCCCGCAAGACTCTCATGACATTCGGGCAGATAGACGACCAGCACGCGGTCATTCTCGTAATCGCCGGAATCGATCATTTTTTCTGCCATCAAAGTAAAGCGGATCGTCATCTCCTTCCGGCTCTCATTCAGCGCCTTCAGTTCAGAGGCGATCGGCATGGCTTCGTCAAAACTTTTTGTATCAAGAAGCGCAAGCCCCCGGTATGCCGTATCGAGTCTCCCCGCAGCATTCAGGCATGGACCCAGGACAAAGCCGATATGAAATGCGGTAAGCGGCTTACCCGCAAGGTCGGATGCAGCGATCAGCGCACGAAGCCCTGTGTTGACGGAGTGCTCCATCTTCCTGAGGCCGTAACGGACCAAGATCCGGTTCTCATCACGAAGCGGCATCACATCGCCGACTGTCGCAAAAGCCGCACATTCCAGCATCTCTTCTGTAAGCGCCGCATCGTCTATCCCCATCTCCTGCAGCAAAAGCTGCATGACTTTCATCGCAACCGTTGCGCCGCAGATCTCTTTAAGCGGATACGGATCACCCTCGCATTTCGGATCAACGATCACATCCGCCGGAGGAAGGATATACCGCTTTACGCCATCCTTTTCCTCAAAAGGGACCTCATGATGATCCGTAACGACCACATGTATGCCTGCGGCCCGCGCATCCGCGATCTGCTTGGATGCCGCGATCCCGTTGTCACAGGTCAGGATCGTATCCACGCCGGCCCCGATCGCATCGTCTATGAGACTGTCGCTGAGTCCGTATCCGTCCTTCATGCGATGCGGGATCACCGCATCAAAATCTGCACCGCAGCGTTTCAAGACCGCTGAGAGGATATGCGTCGACATCACCCCGTCAATATCATAGTCACCGATAATGCGGATCCGTGCACCGGCCCCGATCCTCTCTTTTAAAAATTCAGCCGCCTCTCTTGCATGCCCCAAAAGCTGCGGGGCATACAGTTCACTGATGTCACCATGTAAAAACCGGTCAATGGCTTCATCTCCCACCACGTCCCGGTTTCGAATGATCCTGGCAATGACAGGATCAATGCCAAACTTCTCTGCTATTTTCCCGAAATCCGCTTTCTTCGCGGATACTACCCATTTCTCACGCTTCATCATTAACCCATCATTACATAAACGAGGGAGCGTCTCCCTCGGAAACACTCCCTCATATTATAGCATAATTCAGTCTTCGAAATACATCGACTTAACTCGTACTTATTTCTTCTTCTTTGCGAATCTGGTGCGGAAAACATACCACAAAGAGCCCGTTACGCAGACAGATGAGTAAGTACCGCATACAATGCCGACCATGAGCGGCAGCGCAAATTCTCTGATCGATGTTACGCCGAGTGCATAGAGCGCCGCAACCATGAAGAATGTAGTCAGTGAAGTAAAGATGCTTCTGGACAACGTCTGTGTAATGCTGTTGTCCACCAAAACCGACAGATCGTCTTTTCTGGAAGCAAGTGCAAGATTCTCACGGATCCTGTCGAAGATAACGATCGTAGCGTTGATCGAATAACCGACGATCGTCAGCATGCAGGCGATAAACGTCGTACCGACAGAAACCTTTGCCGCCGCATAGAAAGCAAGGACAACGAGAACGTCATGGCAAAGAGCCAAAACCGCACTTGTCGCAAAACGTACATCTTTGAATCGGAACCAGATGTAGATCAGCATGCAGATCGTAGCGATCGTAACAGCCATGATCGCATCTCTCTTGGACTCTGAACTAATCGTCGAGGAGATCGTCTCTGCCGTGATCTTCTCTTTATCGATACCGAAGCTATCTTTCAGTTTATCGTTCAGCGACTCTCTCTCTTCTACAGAGAGTGTTCTTGTTTTAATAATGACCTCATTTGTGCCGGCAACCTTCTGTGTCTGTACATCACCGTTGCCTGTTACGCTCTCCACAACCGGAACGACCTGCTTCTCGATCTCTTCAATGCTGAGATCTTCGTTGAAGGTTACATTAGTGGAAGTACCGCCCTTAAACTCCAGGCTGTAATTTAAGATCTGCCCCGTGGAGGACTGGTTCATTGCCATGAATACAAATCCGCTGACGATCAGAAGGATCGATACGGCAAAGCAGATCACTTTTTTCTTGGTAAAACCGATCGGCTTATTCTCTTTGCCGACCCCATAGAACTTCTCGGCCTTGAACCCGATACCATACAGTGCTTTGAGAATCAGTCTGGTGATCACAAGTGCCGTAAACATGGATACTATGATACCAAGCGCCAGTGTCTGTGCAAATCCCTTAACGGAACCGCTGCCTCTCCATCCGAGAACCGCTGCAGCGATCAGGGTTGTGATGTTACCGTCCAGGATCGCGGAAAGTGCTTTCTGGAAACCGATCTTCACAGAGGAAGCTACGGTCTTTCCGGTTGCAAGCTCTTCTCGGATCCTTGCAAAAACGATCACGTTCGCATCAACCGCCATACCGATGGAAAGGATGATACCCGCGATGCCGGGAAGTGTTAATGTCACGTTAAATGCATATAAAAGGACAACGATCAGTGATGTATAGATGCAAAGAGCGATCGAAGCCGCAAGGCCGGGGATCCAGTAGATTAGGATCATGAACAGGATCACGATACCCATACCGATCGCACCTGCTTTTAAACTTGTCTGGATCGCTTCAGAGCCGAGCTGCGCACCGACAACATTGGAACGAAGCTCTTCAAGTTCGAGTTTCAGACCACCGATACGGATCGTGGTCGCAAGCTTCTCAGCTTCTTCAAAGCCGCCCATACCCGTGATGATCGCAACGCCGTCCGTGATCTCAGCCTGCACGGCAGGAGCACTGACAACGGCACCGTCATAGATAATATAGATAATGTCCTTTGTGGGAGCTGCCTTTTTGGTCGCTTCCGCAAATGCAACCGTACCTTCCTGATCAAGCGTCAGTTTAACGACATACTGGCTGTTGCCCATGTCATCTCGCTGGGACCCTGCCTGCGCATCGGCAACATTGGAACCGGTCAGCACGACTTCACCGTCTTTACTGAGGAACAGCAAAGAACCGGGCTTGCCAAGTTCTTCCAGGATCGCATTGGCATCGGACACACCGGGAATCTCGATATTGATCCGGTCTGCGCCTTCCTGATATACCTGCGCTTCGGTGCTGTAACCCTCTACACGCTTCTGCAGCTTGTAGATCGTATCTGCCATATCGGTATCGGAAGGTTCTTCGTCTCCGACTACCTGATAGGTGATGCTGACACCTCCGGCCAGATCAAGGCCCTGTTTGATGCCGCTTGCCGCACCGGCCTTCTCGGTACCGAGACCTTCCACAGCCGTATAGCTGAAGAATCCGAGAAGCGCGAGCATGATCAGCAAAGTGACGATTGCTCTACTCTTTTTCATTTTGTAGTTCTCCTTTATACTCAAACAATGCTGTAGACCATGTGCGGTCCACAGCATTGTTAATTTTACCATTCTTACTATTAAAGGTCAATATTCGGTTTGTCCTGCGGCTCCTCGGAAGGCTCTTCCGGAGGCAGTGTCAGGAGCACTTTTTCGATACGGTTGTTCTTAACCTCCTTGGCCTTTAAGACCGTCCCGTCGGAAAGCAAGACTTCTTCTCCCGTCGAAGGAAGCTTTTCAAGCTGTTCGATCAGGATGCCGCCGACAGAATCATAATCCTCCGAAGAGAAGGATGTATGAAGTGCGTCATTGATATCGTCAAGCTTCATACGGCCTTCCACAAGGTACGACCTGTCGTTGACCTTGCGGAGCATCTCCTTTTCGTCCTCATCGTATTCATCCCGGATCTCGCCGACGATCTCCTCGAGCAGATCCTCAAGCGTGATCATGCCGACACAGACACCGTATTCATTCAGGACAAAGCAGAGGCTCATGCCCTTCTGCCGCATCTCGACAAGAAGGTCCGCCGTCTTTTTATACTCGTATGTATAGTACGCTTCGCGGATATTCTCCGCGATCTTGAATTCCTTTTTATTGGACAGATAGAAAACGTCCTTCATGGAAACATACCCGATCACATTATCCGTGTCTTCACGGTACACGGGAATCCTCGAGTACATCGACTCCCGGAAGATTGCCATGAGCTTCTGATAGGAAGCGTTCTCGTCGATCATCGTGATATCGATCTTCGGGATCATGATGTCCTTCGCATCCGAATCGCTGAAATCGAATACGTTCAGGATCATTTCCTTCTCTTCGGTTTCCACTGCGCCTTCCTCATGTCCCACATTCACATAGGATTTGATATCGGTCTCCGTCAGCTGTCGCTCGCCCTCATCCTTCCGAAAACCGAACAGGAACAGGACCGCACCGGAAAATCTGTCCGTGAGAAAAATGATCGGCGTCAGGATCCACATGAGGAAACGGATCGTCCCTGCATAGGCAAGCGCGATCGCCTCTGCATGCCGCATAGCAAGCTTCTTCGGACAGATCTCACCGAAGATCAGGACAACGAACGTCAGAATGCCGGTCGCAAAGCCGATCGCCACATCGCCCCAGACACGGATCGCGATCGTGGTCGAAAGCGCAGAGGCCGTGATATTGACGATATTGTTGCCAACCAGTATGGCCGAGAGCATCTTGCCCGTATGGTCCGTGATATCCTGCACCGTCTTCGCGCGCTTATCGCCCTCGTCCGCCAGTGTCTTGATCTTTACACGATTGACCGCGGAAAGTGCTGTCTCCGCCGAAGAAAAGAATGCAGATAACAGGATCAGGATAAAAAGAATGATCGATTCAGCCAGCATTATCTCATCCGCACTTCCATGTATGCTTTGATCTCTTCAACACAACGTTCAAAGCCAAGCTTGCTGGAATCAAGGCAAAGATCATAGTTCCTTGCATCGGTCCAGTCGCGGCCCGTATAGTGCTTGTAGTATTCCGCTCTTGCTTTATCCGTCTTGGCGATAAATGCCTTCAGGTCCTTATCGGACATGCTCTGTTTCTTCCTTGCCTGTTCAAGCAGATACCATTCCGGCGCATGAACGAAAACGCTGAGTACATGTTCGTAGTCCTTGAGAACAAAGTCGGCGCAGCGTCCGATGATCACGCAGGACTCCGTCTCCGCAAGCTCCTTGATGATCTTTGCCTGATAGTTGAACAGGTTTTCCTCAGATGTAAAATCCCGGCTCTTCGGGGAGATCAGCTGCCCCTGATAGACCTTCTTGGAGATTGAGAAAAGAGGACTGCTCTTCAGCTTTTCGTCCACCCCTTCAAACAATTCTTCATTGATCCCGCTGTCATCGGAAGCAAGCTTTAAAAGTTCCTTGTCGTAATAGTGAATCCCCAGATCTTTTGCCAGCATCTGACCGATGGTGCGGCCGCCGCTGCCGTACTGTCTTGCGATCGTAATTACAACCTTTTTCATATGGAACCTCCTCGTTATTCGCCCAAGTAGGCTTTTTTGATAGAATCGTTGTTCATAAGATCGGACGCTTTGCCTTCCAGCGCGATATTGCCGGTCTCGAGCACATAAGCCCGATCCGCGATCGTAAGCGCCTTCCTTGCATTCTGCTCTACTAAAAGAACAGTCGTACCGCTCTTACTTACTTCTTTTATTATATCAAATATTTCGTTAACGAAAATAGGGGAAAGTCCCATCGAGGGCTCATCCATCAAAATAATTTTCGGATGAGACATCAAAGCTCTGCCCATGGCGAGCATCTGTTGCTCACCGCCGGACAATGTACCCGCCAGCTGATTCTGGCGCTCTTCAAGGCGGGGAAATCTTTTGTAAACACTCTGCAGCGTCTCTTCGATCTCCGCCTTATCCTTTCTTGTAAATGCACCCATTTTCAGATTCTGCAATACGGAGAGCTGGGCAAAGATTCTCCTGCCCTCCGGCACATGCGCCATCCCCATGGATACGATCTTATGACCGGGTGTCTTTGTGATGTCCGTTCCCTCAAATGTCACACTGCCGCTCTTTGCGGGAACGAGACCCGTGATCGTGTGAAGGATCGTTGTCTTACCTGCACCGTTCGCACCGATCAGCGCAATGACCTCTCCTTCGTCAACATGAAAGGAGATTCCCTTGATCGCACGGATCATTCCATAGCAGACTTCCAGGTCTTTGATTTCAAGCATTGCCATCTTAATCGTCCTCTCCTATATATGCCTTGATCACTTCCGGATCGCTTAAAACATCGGCCGTCTTGCCTTGTGCGAGCACGCTGCCGAAATTCAATACCGTCAGCTCTTCGCAGATCCCTTTGACAAGCTTCATATCATGCTCGATCAAAAGGATCGTGATATCGAAGCGGTCACGGATTAGCCGGATGGTCTCCATCAGTTCCTTGGTCTCGTTCGGGTTCATTCCGGCGGCCGGCTCATCAAGCAGAAGAAGCTTCGGTTCGGTTGCCATCGCACGTGCGATCTCCAGCTTACGCTGCTTACCGTACGGAAGATTGCAGGCAAGCGTCTGTGCTTCCCCGTCAAGGTCGAACACTGTCAAAAACTCCATCGCTTTCTCGTTCATCTCCTTCTCAACACGGTAATACGAAGGAAGACGAAGAAGCGATGCGATCGTCTTATAGGTATATTTGTTATGAAGCCCGCTCTTTACGTTGTCCAGAACGGACATCCCCTTAAAAAGGCGGATATTCTGGAATGTTCTGGCGATGCCGGCCTTCGAGATGTCGATCGTCTTCTTTCCGGTGATATCCTGCCCGTCCAGGCGGATGATCCCTTCGTTCGGTTTATAGACACCGGTCAAAAGGTTAAAAGCCGTCGTCTTGCCGGCTCCGTTCGGTCCGATCAGACCGTAAAGCTGTCCCTTTTCGATATGGATCTCAAAATCACTCACAGCGCGGAGGCCGCCGAAAGAGATGCTTAAGTTTTCTACATCAAGTAATGCCATCTCTTACTCCTTTCCCGCATCTTTGCGAAACAGGCGCCGGGGCGCATACCGCTCTTTAAATTCGATCCCCTTCGGGCTCCAGTTAAAGAGCATCATCGCGATCAGAACGACCGCATAGATCAGCATACGATAATCATTGAGTCCGCGAAGGAGTTCCGGAAGGAGCGTCAGCACAATCGCCGCGATCACACTGCCTCTGATATTGCCGATCCCGCCCAATACGACAAATACAAGGATCATGATCGACATGTTATAACCAAAGTTCTTCGGAAGCGCCGTCAGTGTTGACAGGTTGTGCGCATAGAGAACACCTGCCACACCTGCGATCGATGCCGAGATCGTAAACGCCATCAGTTTATATTTTGTGATATTGATCCCGACGGATTCCGCAGCGATCCTGTTGTCACGGATCGCCATGATCGCGCGGCCGTCTCTGGACTGCACCAGATTGAGCACAACAACAAGCGATATGAGCACAAGGATCGTTCCGATCACAAAAGTGGAATCGTTCGGTGTACCTGTGATCCCCTGGGGTCCGTTGATAATCACCTGTCCGTCCGGTCCCATATGAAGATCGATCATATCTTTTGTGGAAAAGTGGAATCCATCCGCATCTTTTCCGATATAAAGGACATTCATGATATTCTTGATGATCTCACCGAACGCAAGTGTCACGATCGCCAGATAGTCCCCCTTCAATCGAAGGACCGGGATACCGATCAAGATCCCAAACAGAGCCGCTACTGCGCCGCCGATCAGCATCGCGATCACAAAGCGCAGCAGATCCGGCATCGCGCCCTTCGTGCACATGGAAAAAAATGCCCCCGAAAAAGCCCCCACGCACATAAAACCGGCATGTCCGAGGCTCAGCTCACCGAGAATCCCGACAACCAGGTTCAGTGATACGGCAAGCATCACATACATGCAGACAGGAACAAGAAGCCCCTGCAAAAGACTCGAGATCCCGATCGTATATTTCATCAGCATCACAAGTACAAAGATCACCAGAACGATACCGTAGGTGATCGCATTCTGTTTTACATTTTTGTTCATTTTCATCATATGCACCTACACTTTCTCCTGGATCTCACGGCCCAGGATACCGGTAGGCTTTACCAGAAGCACGATGATCAGAACAGCAAATACGATCGCATCCGCAAGCTGCGAAGAGATGTATGCCTTGCCAAGGATCTCAATGATCCCAAGAAGGATACCGCCGATCATCGCGCCCGGGATCGATCCGATGCCGCCGAAGACCGCCGCAACGAATGCCTTGATACCGGGCATTGCACCCGTATAAGGCGTCAGAGACGGATAGGTCGAGCAAAGCAGCACGCCCGCGATCGCCGCAAGCGCGGAACCGATCGCAAATGTCAGGCCGATGGTCGCATTCACGTTGATACCCATCAGCTGTGCCGCACCTTTATCCTCGGACACAGCAAGCATCGCCTGCCCTGCTTTCGTTTTCTTGATAAAAAGTGTCAGGCATACCATGATCACAATGCAGGCCACGATCGTAACGATCGTCTCGCCTGAAACAGTCAGCTCGCCGCCTGCCAGCTTGATCGGCTCCATCCCTACAACAGATGTGAAGGATTTTGTGTTTGCGCCGAAGATCAGAAGTGCCACATTCTGCAAAAAGTAGCTGACACCGATTGCCGTAATCAAAACCGCCAGAGGTGATGCACTGCGCAGCGGTCTGTACGCGATCCCCTCAATGGTGATACCGAGGACGGTACAAAACGCCATCGCCAGGATAACGCAAAGAACGGGGGCGAGCCCCGTTCCGCTTGCAAGTACAAATACTACATATGCACCGATCATGATGACATCACCGTGGGCGAAGTTCAGCATCTTTGCAATACCGTATACCATCGTATAGCCGAGTGCAATGATCGCGTAAACACTACCCAGGCTGATTCCGTTTACGAGATAAGATATGAAACTCATACGTCTACCTCTTTAACATTTCATCTTTCTGTCGTTCTTTTATAAATTAAGATACATTACATCGCAGCATATTCACCGTTTACGATCTTAACAGCTTTTGGTGCTTTGTTGGGCTCGCCGTCAGCGGACCATGTCATGCCTGCGCCTGTCACACCGTCAACAGTGATCTCAGTCATCGCTTTCTTCATCAGATCGCAGAGTTCGGAAGCGCTCTTGTCAGGTGTTGCACCGGCTTTTTCAAGAGCCGCCTTCATCGCATAGATCGCATCGTATGCATCTGCAGCGAACTGGTTCGGTGTCTCTTTGAATTTCTCATTGAATGCTTTTACAAAGCTCTGTGTCTTCTCATCCTTTGCATCTGCAGCGAAAGGTGTCAGAAGCATAACGCCCTCAGCGAGCGATGTATCGAAGTCCTCTACCGCAAGAAGACCGTCCAGGCCGTCACATCCGAAGAAGATCGGTGCATAGCCCATGGTGCTTGCCTGTTTTAAGATGATAGAAGCTTCTGTATAGTAGATCGGAAGGAACACCAGCTCAGCGCCGGCATCTTTTGCCTTCTGAAGCTGTACGGAGAAGTCTGTTGCATTGTCAGCCGTAAATGCTTCGGCAGATACAACTTCAAGCCCCTGTGCGGGAGCGTTCTCCGCGAATTTCTGGTAGATGCCGGAAGAGTAAACATCGGAGCTGTTATAGATCACCGCGATCTTGGTCGCCAGTTTGTTCTCGCCGATGTACTGTGCAGAAGCAGCACCCTGGTTCGGATCGGAGAAGCATACGCGGAAAGCGTTGTCATACTTGATGCTGTCTACGGAAGATCCGGACGGTGTCAGCTGGAACATATTGTCCTCGTGCGTCTTCTCAACAACCGCTACGCAAGGAGAACTTGTGACAGTGCCCATGAGCATCTGCATGCCCCAATCTTTTAATGTATTGTAAGCATTGACAGCCTTTTCTGCGTCATGCTCATCATCCTGATAGTTATAATCGATCTGTACGCCTGCGATACCGCCTGCAGCATTGATCTCATCAACCGCAAGCTGTGCACCGTTCTTAACAGCCTGTCCGTAAACAGCTGCCGCGCCGGTAACAGGTCCGATCGAACCGATCTTCCAGTTGCCTGATGCTGATGCTGCCGCTTCACCTGCGGGAGCAGAAGCACTGTTACCGCATCCGGTAACCATTGTGGCCGCAACTGCTGTCGCAACCAGTAAGCTCATCCATTTTTTCATAATTCATTCCTCCGTATTGTATTTTACAGTTTTTTGATACACCATACGATACAACCGGAAAATGAGCTTGTCAAACATTTCATTCATTAAGTGAAAACTTCTCATGTATCAAATTGTTATGTGGTATGATTGTATACACCGAAAACGGACTTGAAAAACACACATAAACCCTGTAATCAGGCCGATCCGGGACTTCGATCCTGTGTAAAAATGCGGCTCTGCTCCCATCCGCCATATCGACGATCCCCTTCATTCGATCCACACGTACATCCGAAAAGCCAAGCGACATGCCCAGGCCGGTATATTTCACGTACGCTTCCTTGGCACTGAATGATTCCAGAATATGACAGTGCCTCTCCTCTTCTGTTTCATACAGCAGATCGAGGTCGTCTTCCGGACAGATCATCCTGTTCATCCCCGGGACCGTCTTCTGATCATTCTGAATGTCGATCCCAACAGGCGCCTCCGCAATCGCGCAGGCAACATAGTCACCGGAATGAGACAGGTTAAAGCAGACATCCGGGTGATCCGGAAAGTAAGGCTTACCCTTTTCTCCATAGGCAATCGTCCAGGCTTCGCTCTTGGCATATCCCAGATCCAAAAGTCCATAATGCAAAAGGAGTCCGCAGCACAGACTGCGGACCTTATCTTTTTGCGCACGCAACCTGCCAATGGCTGCCCTTCGCTCTTTCGAGATACGGGCAAGGCCACCGGTAAAGTGCGTTTCATCCATATAATAATGTATATCGGCGATATAAACGTTTACACGCTCTGCCATACTGCCTCCGCTTACTGATCGGACTCTTCCGCGCGCTTTGCAAGATGGAGATCAGCCCACTGAACTTCATCCACCACATCAGGCGCATTCATCATCAGGCAGGACGCATCCTTTACCTTCGGGAATGCGATGACTTCACGGATATTATCTGCCTTCACGAGCAGCATAACAAGTCTGTCGAGACCGTATGCAAGTCCTGCGTGAGGCGGAACACCGTAGCGGAATGCGTCAAGAAGGAAACCGAAACGGTTGTGTGCTTCCTCTTTGGTAAAACCGAGGATCTCAAACATTTTTTCCTGCACGTCATCCTGATAGATACGTACAGAGCCGCCGCCAAGCTCTACACCGTTTAATACGATATCGTATGCTTTTGCCCGCACGCGGCCCGGATCGGAATCGATATAAGGAAGGTCTTCTTCCATCGGCATGGTAAACGGATGATGCATCGCAACAAATCGGTTTTCTTCCTCGCTCCACTCCAAAAGCGGGAACTCCGTTACCCACAGGAAGTTGAACTTGTCATGATCGATGATGCCCATCATCTCGCCGATCTCGATACGAAGTGCACCTAAAACACTGTATACGATATTCAGCTTGTCTGCCGCGAAGAAGAGAAGGTCGCCCTTTTCGCCGCCCATCTTCTTAACAAGTGCGTCAAGCTGTTCTTCTGTCATGAATTTGGCAAAAGAAGACTTGTAGCTGCCGTCCGGCTGAATGGAAAGGTAAGCAAGACCCTTCGCGCCATATCCTTTTGCGAAGTCAACAAGCGCATCGATCTTCTTTCTGGGCATCTCTGCCTGGCCCTTTGCGTTGATACCGCGAACGCTGCCACCCGCTTCCAGTGCAGATGTGAAAACGCCGAAACCGCAATCCTTCACAACATCCGACACATCTGTCAGTTCAAGGCCGAATCTGGTATCCGGCTTGTCGGATCCGAAGCGGTCCATCGCTTCCTGCCAGGTGATACGGGGGAGAGGAAGCTGCACATCAAGTCCGATCGCTTCCTTTGCTACATATTTGATCAGTCTTTCATTCACATCAAGTACATCCTCAACATCAACGAAAGAAAGCTCCATATCGATCTGGGTAAACTCCGGCTGTCTGTCCGCACGCAGATCCTCGTCACGGAAACACTTTGCGATCTGGAAATAGCGATCGTATCCGGAGCACATCAACAGCTGCTTGAAAAGCTGCGGAGACTGCGGCAGACCGTAGAACGTACCGGGATGAACACGGCTCGGCACAAGGTAATCCCTTGCTCCTTCCGGCGTGGATTTTCCAAGGATCGGTGTCTCGATCTCGAGGAAGCCTTCATCCGTCATAAACTTGCGAACATTTGCAACGATCTTGCTGCGCAGCATGATATTGCTCTGCAGATCGGGACGGCGAAGATCAAGATAGCGGTATTTCAGACGCAGTTCTTCTTTGGTCTTCACACCTGCTTCGATCGGGAACGGCGGTGTTTCTGCCTCGGAGAGGATCCGTACGCTCTTGGCGCGCACTTCCACTTCGCCCGTCTCAAGATTCTCGTTTACGGCACCGGAGCGCTTCTCAAGAATACCGGTTACCGCTACAACAAATTCGCTTCTGAGCTTCTCAGCCTTTTCGAAGCTTTCTTTGCCGCAATCCGCTTCTTCAAAAATGATCTGAAGGATACCGGAACGGTCTCTTAAGTCAACAAAAATGATACCGCCTTTATTTCTCTGCTTCTGCACCCAGCCCATTACCGTCACTTCACTGCCGATCGATGCGCCTGTCACTTCCGCACATCTGTGGGTCCGATGCAGTCCCTTCATTGTCTCTGCCATATTACCTGCCTCCTGAAAATGGTTCAAAACCTTCTATATTTATAGTAAAGGATTCTTGTAGAATTCTTCAAAGTCCGTATAGCCTTCTTTGGTAAGCTGCTCTTTCTGGAACTTCTTATTTTTGTTCATGCGGGCCACAAGCACTTTCTTTCCTTCGGCACGTGCCTCCTGCGCTTTGGAGATCACATCGCACAGTTCCTTGCCCGATACGCCCTTTTCGATCAGGAACGCGACCTTGGAAGTCTTCTCCGGTACCTGGAATCCGCTTTCCATAAGAAGAAGGATGATCCTCTCAAAGCCGATGGAAAAACCGCATGCCGGAACATCTTTTCCGGTAAACTTGCCAACCATCTTATCATAACGTCCGCCGCCTCCGCAGCTGCCGCCAAACTCCGGCATCGCGATCTCAAAGATCGTGCCGGTATAGTATGACATCCCGCGTACAAGTGTCGGATCAAATACCATTTCAAATACAGAAGAACCTGTGGCACGAACACTGTCAATAATCTCCGTAAGGTTCGTCTTTACTTCAGGATCGAGCGCACCTGCATCGATCAGCTTATCACAGAGTGAAAAAAGGGCTTTCCGCGTATCAGTCTCGCCATCGATCATCCTGTAGAGTTCGATGTATTTTGCGATCGCTTCTTCCGGATAGCCTGACTCTTTCAGCTCGCTCTCAACGCCGTCGAGTCCGATCTTATCCATCTTGTCTAATATAATGAAGACATTGTCATATTCTTCTTCCGCAAAGCCGCTGTAAGAAGCCATTGCTTTTAAGATACGACGCTCGTTGATCCTGATCTGGAATCCCTTGAATCCGATCCTGGCAAGCGTCGTCGTTGTTGCAAGGATCAGTTCGATCTCCGCAAGATTCGAAGGCTCACCGAGAATGTCGATATCGCACTGCATGAACTGACGATAACGGCCTCTCTGCGGCCTGTCAGCGCGCCATACATTACCCATCTGCAATGCCTTAAAAGGTGAAGGAAGATCATTGGCATGATTGGAATAGTAACGAACAAGAGGAACCGTCAGATCATAACGAAGTCCTCCGTCAACAAGATCGGATTCACACGTTGCAGCTTCAAGATTTAACTTTTCGCCTCGCTTCAGGATCTTAAAGATCAGCTTCTCATTCTCACCGCCCTGCTTATTGGTCAGGTTCTCTATATTCTCCACGCAGGGAGTCTCGATCGATGTGAATCCGAAACGCGCATAGGTCTCCTTGATGATCCCCTGCACATAATCTCTGATCCGCATCTCATCGGGCATGATATCTTTCATACCGGTAACCGGTTTCTTACTGAGTGCCATACAGTTCTCTCCTTATATAATGTACCTTTACACACCTCACACGATTTTACACTCTTTCGCCATGGTTTTCAAGGCGTCGGCGCACAAAAGAGCTTTCGCTTCCGCTCGATCATTTCATCGATCTTTTCCATATAAAGGTTCACATCCTTCACATTGTCACATCGTTCGATCCGCCCGTCCGGATCGACTCTTTTAGAGATACTGCCTGCACCGAGTGCGATGATCGACTGGATCTCCTCCATGATCAGGATATTATAAATCCCGTAGCAGCCTTCCCTTGCATACCCGACATTCTCAAAGTTACCGGACATGTTCTTCTGCCTGTAGAGATAATACGGGTACAGATGCATCTTCTCCGCGGAGGCTACTGCAAGCTCCATCGCCTTCTCCGGTTCCCTGAGTGCCTCCCACCCGTTTTGTTCGATCCACTCGACAAGTCTGGAACCTCTCTTCAGTGCAAGCGTATGCACCGTCAGACTGTCCGGTTTTAACTTCTCGATCTCGGAAAGCGTGTGCGCCACTTCCCCCTCGCCCTCACCGGGCAGCCCCAAAATTAAATCCATATTAATATTTGTGAATCCGATCTCTCTTGCCAAAGCAAACGCTTCAATTACCTGTCGGACCGAATGCTGTCTTCCGATCCTTTGGAGCGTTATGTCATTCATGGTCTGCGGGTTGACCGAGATCCTTGTGACACCAAGCTCTTTTAAAACGAGAAGTTTTTCCCGGGTGATACTGTCGGCGCGTCCGGCCTCAACTGTAAATTCACAAACATGCGACCAGTCAAAAGAAGTTTTGATCGCTTCGATCAGTCTTTTTAATTCAAAATGTGACAGGGTTGTCGGTGTGCCCCCTCCGATGTAGACCGTATCGAGAATTTTGCCCTTCATGATCTCTGCACTCGCTTTGATCTCTTTTTCAAGAGCGGAAAGATAATCATCCACGCGAGATGCCCAACTGCAGATCGGATTGGAAGTAAACGAGCAATACAGGCATGTTGTGGGGCAGAACGGGATCCCAATATACAGGCTGTAGCCGTTTTCATGATGGATATGTGCAAGAATGTCACGTTCTCTTTTCGCAATATCAATTCCAAGTTTAATTTTCAGGTCAGATGTAAAATACTGCTCTTTCAGATAAGAGCTGACTTCCGTGTCACTTTTCCCTTCCTGCAGAAGACTCATCGCGATCTTGGTCGGTCTGATCCCGGTGAGGGACCCCCACGGAAGATCATGTTCGGTGTATTTAGATAACGATTGATATATAATTTGCTTGATCCCGTTTCTGATTTCAGATTTGGATGGCGTCGATGAGAGAATGACCTCTCTGCTCTCCGCTTCCGATGAATGGTCTGTGCCGTCCAAAACTCTAATCCTGATTTGATATTCTCCATTCGCATCATCGGCATATCTCGTGATGATGATCGCCGGTTTATCTGCATCAGAAAAAAGGCTTTTCGTCCCGTCGAGAAAAACCTTGACCTCGTCCTTGGGATAGAAAGCCTTTACCAGTGAATGGATATCGTATTCAAATCCTTCCGTATTGATCCGTACTGCTATCATGTTGCTTCTTTCCGTTTCGCATCAGACCACAAATGGGTTGTACTTTTTTTCATGTCCGATCGTTGTTGCGTCTCCGTGTCCCGGATACACTTTTGTATCATCCGGAAGTACAAACAGTTTCTCACGGATCGATCGAATGAGTGCACTCTCCGATCCGGTCGGCAGATCTGTCCTTCCGACGGATTCGAGAAATACCGTATCGCCCGCAACAAGATATCCTGCATCTTCAAAATAGAAGCAACAGCTTCCCTTTGTATGTCCGGGAGTCAGGATCATCCTGCATGTCATGCCTGCGATCGTGATCGTATCCCCATCCTTGACGTAATGGTCCGCTTTGACCGTGCATGCGCGGCCCACTCTGGCGGAGGAGTTAAGGTCATCGCTTTCCAACACATCCTTCTCCGCTTCCGCTGCCCACACCTCTGCGCCGGACAGATCGGCAAGCTCCTTCACGCCCCAGATATGATCGAAATGACCATGCGTCAAAAGAATACCGGCCACATGAAAGCCACGCTGCTGCAGGACTTCATACAGATAGCCGCCTTTATCCGCAGGATCTATAAAAATAACATCCGTTTTACCTTCTTCATATAAGAAATAGCAATTCGTCTGGACTACGCCCAAAACAATGCGTCCGATCTTGATATCCGCCATCAGCCCGTCGTCCTTTCAATATCGATGATACTCTCTATACTTCTGATCTTATCTGTGATATGCTGCAGCTCATCTCTTGTCGAGATCTCAAACGACATATCCATAGTTACAACGCCCTGTTTGCTGGTACGTGTATTGATCGACATGATCATAATGTTCTTTTCTGTCATAACGCGGGAGATATCCGCAAGGAGCCCGCTTCTGTTGTTGGCAAAGATCCGGATCTCCGCAAGGAATTTCTCCTTCGCGAGCACTTCTCCGCCCTGCCAGTCTGCATCGATCAGTCTGGCTCTGTCGTGCTCCGGCAGATTGCAGACGTTGATACAGTCTGTTCGATGGATCGATATGCCGCGCCCCCTTGTAACAAAGCCGACGATATCGTCTCCCGGAACAGGCGAGCAGCATTTGGAAAAACGCACCGCAACATCATCGATACCCTTAACGATGATGCCGTTGCTGGAACGCGAACGGATCCGCTTAAAGCTTCCGGCATTCTCTTCCACCTCAGCCAGAATCTCACTGTCGCTCTTTTCCTGCCGATGCTCACGGTCATACAGTTCCTGCATCTTGTTCAGGATCTGTCCTTCCTTCAGACCACCGTGACCGACGGCAGCCAGAACTGCGTCCCACTCTTTGAAGCCATACTTGTTCATGATGTATTCCATGTATGAGGGCTTCAAGAGCAGGGTGGTGTCCATCCCTTTTGTCTTGGCATAGGCCTGCAGAAGTTCTTTTCCTTTTGCGATATTGTCTTCTTTTAATTCGGATTTAAACCATTGATTGATCTTGTTCTTGGCCTGCGGGCTCTTAACAAGATTCAGCCAGTCACGGCTCGGTCCCTTGGAGTTCTGCGAAGTCAGAACTTCGATCCGATCACCGTTTTTGAGCTCATAATCGATCGTAACGAGTTTGCCGTTCACGCGGGCACCGATCATCTTATTGCCTACAGCACTGTGGATCGCATAGGCAAAGTCGATCGGGCAGGAGCCTGCGGGCAGGTTCTTCACATCACCTGTCGGTGTAAAGCAGTATACGCTGTCGGAGAACAGATCAAGATCGCTCTTTAAGAGCTTCAAAAACTCCTTGTTATCCGACATGTCTTTCTGCCACTCCAGAATATGGCGAAGCCAAACAAGCTTTTCTTCTTCCTGTGTCGACGCTTTCTTTCCGTCGGAAGCTTCTTTATATTTCCAATGCGCAGCGATACCGTATTCAGCCGCCTTGTGCATCTCATGCGTACGGATCTGGATCTCAAACGGCTGACCGTTCGTACCGATCAGTGTCGTATGCAAAGACTGGTACATATTGGCCTTGGGCATCGCGATATAGTCTTTGAATCGTCCCGGAAGGGGCTTGTACATCTCGTGGATCACACCGAGAGCCGCATAGCAGTCTTTCACGGAGTTCACGATGATGCGGACAGCAAAGAGATCATAGATCTGATCGATCGTCTTATGCTGATTCTTCATCTTTTTATAGATACTGAAAAAATGCTTCACACGACCGTCAAGTTCGGCCTGAATGCCGGCAGATTTGATGTGTTCGCCGACTTCGTCTACGATGGACTGAATATACTTCTCGCGCTCACTCTTACGGACCGCGATCTTCTCAGCCAGATCATAGTAGACATCAGGCTGCAGATACTTCAAAGACAGATCGTCCAATTCCACTTTGATACGGGAGATACCGAGCCTGTCAGCGATCGGCGCATAGATATCCATAGTCTCACGCGCAATACGCTGCTGCTTATCGGACGGCATATGACCGAGTGTTCGCATGTTATGAAGGCGGTCGGCCAGTTTGATTAGGATCACGCGAATATCCTTTGCCATAGCAAGGAACATCTTCCGCAGGTTCTCCGCCTGCATCTCCAACTTCTCCTGGTCACCGGAAAGCGCACTTCCTTCCGGGAGTTCGAGCTGCTGCAGCTTTGTCACGCCGTCAACCAAAAGCGCGACATCTTCGCCGAACTCTGCCGTGATCTCCTCATTTGTCATGATGGTGTCTTCGACAACATCGTGCAAAATACCCGCTGCCAGGGTCTCCTTATCCATCTCCAGATCAGCCAGGATGATCGACACATACAGCGGGTGAATGATATAGGGCTCACCGGACTTTCTTCTCTGGTCCTTGTGAGCTTCGTATGCGATTTTATAAGCTTTTTCGATTAGGGAGATGTCATCGGAAGGGTGGTATTTTTTGACACGAGAAACCAAGTCCTGATACAGTGTCTCAGGACTTTGAAATTCAGCGATCTCTTCAATTCTGCCATCGTCAAGCAGTTCGTCGTGTCTGAAATCCATAGATCATTTTCCTTCGTAGGTGATCGCAGCATCCAGCCGGTAATCACGGATGCGTTCTCTGCCTTTCAAGCCGGCAAGTTCGATCATAACAACAACTCCGGCGATCAGGCCGCCCAGTGATTCGATCAGGCGGATCATCGCTTCTGTCGTGCCGCCCGTTGCGATCAGATCGTCCACGATCAGTACTTTCTGTCCTTTTTTGATGGAATCCTTGTGCATCTCGATCGTTGCCTTACCATATTCAAGATCATAATCGATCGAAACAGTCTCACAGGGAAGCTTCCCCTTCTTACGAATGAGTACAAAAGGCTTGTGATTATTATATGCGATCGGCATACCGAAAATGAATCCGCGTGACTCAGGCCCTACGACCACATCGTAATCAAGATCCTTCACCAGACCCTGCATGGTGTCGATCGCAAGATGCAGCCCGTCTGCATCACCGAGCACACTCGTAACATCGCGGAAGATAATCCCTTTTTCGGGAAAATCCGGTATACTCCGTACGTATTCTTCCAATTTCTTCATATCGATCTCCGTTCTGGGGAAGCCCCTCTGCATATTCCCTCTGCAAAAATCAAAATACCTTACTATTATATGGTTTTTTCCTCAAAATGTAAAGAAAAGAGGACGATCATACGGCGAATCATTCCTCAATATCACATCATCTCATTGGGGTCCGATTCAAGATAGGAATAATCATAATGATTCAAAAATCTGCCATAGTAGCACGCCGGGCTAAAGCTGTACTTACGCACATAAGGCGCCCGTCCTGCCGGCGCGAGAGCAGGATTCTTCGCAGCGATCTGGGCATCTACTCCTGCCGCATACTGTTCAATGGAAAAACCCTCTTTGCCGATACGTCCCTGACATATCCCGATCTCCACGAAATGGCGCAGAAGCTCCGGCGGATTAAAACCGATCGAAGCCTGCAAATCCGGATTGTTATCGTAATAGTAATCGGGGTCAAATACTTTGCTGTAGTCACGCCCGTTGTAAGTATAATCCGTCACAACCGCAGCCGGCTTATTCAGCACATACGGATTCTTGAGGCACTCCGTCAGGATCGTGTAGTATGCGTCCGCATAGCCGCGACGAACCTTATAGTCTTCCGCATAAGCCTTCAGTTCGTTATAGTCGACCGTATAACCGTTATCAAGGAACATCTCCAGATTCCGATACGCATTGCTGATCAGATTGAGCGTCAGCCTGTGATCATCCTGTTTGCCCGGTGTGCAGAAGTTCCAGTAGTACTGCTCGACTTCTGTCAGATAATTGATCGTCCATGCATCCGGATTCCGGTCCCCGGTATAATCTGCCATCTGTGCCAGCGTGGTAAAGGTATCGTTACGCTTGACTTCTTCTGCGGCAAACACAGGAAAAGCGCTCTGAACAAACAATCCGGCAGAGATAATAACAGCCGTTACTGATTTAAAGAACATTTTATTTTTCATAGTCTCACTCCATTCCGTCGTCTTTCGCAGGCGGCAATATTCACAACGTACCTATTATATCACATATTTCCCTAACGAACCCACTCAAGTGCTTCATCCCAGTCGGAAGCACCGATCGTATCCAGAAGATGCGCCGTTTTCTCCATGCCGTCCTCGTCATCCATGCATCGGAAGATCTCTACGGAAGAGCGAGGCGTGCCGGTACTGGTGTATAAGCCGAGCGACAGCCCTTTCAGGACTTCTTCCGGCGCATCGGTCTCTCTCGACAACAGGAGCGCATCAATGTATTTATTATCTTCGGCGATATAGTATGCGAAAGCGATCGCCGCCGCCTGCACGTTTTCACCGTTACTTGCGGGAAATCCCTGCTCACTCAACAGGATATGTCTGATCGAATCATCCGGGGCACGCATACGCGACAGATGCATATAGTCCGTCAGAACATCAATGTTGGACATAGAGATCATCGGCGTACCGCTCTGGTCGCGGACAAGGTCTTCACTCTTAGCCGATAACTCCCAGAACTTCGGCCATGTCATCGGTACAGAATACGGATGGAAGGCAAGCCCCCAGTCGATATCCCCGCCGCTTCGGATCTGCTGTGCAAACTCATCAAGAAGATCCTTTGCGTCATAGAACGTTTTTGCTTCCGTCAGATCTTTGTCCCACTGCTGATCGAGTGAAATGAAAACGCGCGCATTAGCATTTCTGCTGCGGATCGCCGTATACGCCAGCCGGAATTCTCTCACATACGCATTCGTATAAGTCTCCAGATCCGTATAATCCATATAATTCCACTGTCTGACATTCACCTCGTTGCCGATGATCCAGTTGCTGATCAGGCCATGCTTCTCATCGGTATATCGATCGGCCAGAAAGGTAAGAACCGCCTCAAACAGCTCGCAGCTCTCCTTATCGGTCGTATTGACCATATAATAGTAGCCTTTGCCTTCTTTTGTGTCAGGGTGGATCAGCGGCTTTGTCCGGTCCTTCAGATCATTTAAAATAACGGCCGTTGTTACAATTTCATTACGCGTCAGTGTACTGAAAACGAAATCATACATCTGCAGATAAACGCCGTTAAAAGCATATTCTTTTCCGTGATACTCGTAATACTTGGTCGGAACATCCGGTGCAGTACTCTCGCCGATGATCAGACTGAGCGGGATATTGTAGATCGCCTGCTTCACATCCAGCGGATTGTTCCAGTCTGCCGTCAGATGCATCGGATCGATCAAAAGCCCCTTCTTTGATTCGGCTTCCGCAAAAGGCTCCTGATAACCAGCCAGATTCTCCGGTCTTGTAATGTAGACTTCATTACCGATCGGTACGATCTCGCCGTTTTGTTTAATTGCGATTTGATAGCGATCGAACAAAACGGATTCATCCCCGTCATCATCGATCTCTGTTGCAAGACAGAATACACGTGACTTCTCATCCGAGGTGAGGATCGCTTGTTCAAGATCATGCTCCGTCTCCCAGATCGGATAATGAAGCAGATACAGTTCGTTATCATCACTCTCCGGAAGGCCCATCAGACTTCCCTTGGCTTTTAGAAGACCGCCTTCGATCACGCATTCAAACGCCTCAACGAAAAGCTCCCTGTTATCGTCCGTCACTTCCATCGTCGGCAGCTCAATCTCCTCATGCGGGATCAGACCGCCGATCTCGCTTCCGATACCGGTCACGACCTCTTCAATAGGCGATCTTGAACCAAGATCAAGGTGGAGAAGGGGACCTAAGTAGACCAGGAGATTAAAAGCGAAAAGTAATAAAATTGTAAGGAGAATGCCGCCAAGGATGGCAAGCCATTTGCGCTTCTTCATAGAATTAAATATATCATGGGGTAATTGGTTAGCACAAGCGCCACGCGCTTATCATACGCGCGCTTAGCGTTTAGCACAAGCTCGCCCCATAGGCGTTTAGCACAAGCTCGCCCCATAGGCGTTTAGCACAAGCTCGCTTAGCCGCACAATCCCCGGATGGGGATCGTGCGGCTAACCGTGCGTCGCCGAATAAGCCAACAAAAGCCCTCGCATGTGAGCAAGCTCACGCGAGGGCTTTCCTTGTCTTATTCGGCTTGTGCTAAACGCTTACATCCCCATTCCCATGCCAGGGCCTGCCGGCATAGCCGGTGCGGGCTCTTTGATGGTGGAGACAACAGATTCTGTTGTCAGGAGCGTAGATGCTACGCTGGTTGCATTCTGCAGTGCGCTTCTGGTAACCTTTGCAGGATCGAGGATACCTGCTTTTACCATATCAACGTACTCTTCATTCAGAGCATCGAAACCGATACCTACCTTGGACTCTTTAACCTTATTGATGATCACGCTGCCTTCCATACCTGCGTTTGCTGCGATATGGAACAGAGGCGCTTCCAGAGCCTTCAGAACGATCTCTGCACCTGTCTTCTCATCGCCGGAGAGCTTAGCAGCAAGCTTCTCAACTTCTTTGGAAGCGTGGATGTATGCGCTGCCGCCGCCGCAGATGATACCTTCTTCTGCTGCTGCTCTTGTTGCATTCAGGGCATCTTCCATACGAAGCTTTGCTTCTTTCATCTCTGTCTCTGTAGCAGCGCCGACACGGATAACCGCTACACCGCCTGCAAGCTTAGCAAGTCTCTCCTGCAGCTTCTCTTTATCGAAATCGGAAGTTGTCTCTTCGATCTGCTTCTTGATCTGGTTCACTCTTGCCTGGATATCAGCCTTCTTGCCGGCACCGTCAACGATCACGGTGTTCTCTTTCTGAACCTTAACGGATTTTGCACGGCCGAGCATATTAAGCTCTGCTTCTTTAAGGTCGAGGCCAAGCTCATCGCTGATCACCTGACCGCCTGTCAGGATCGCGATATCCTGCAGCATTGCTTTTCTTCTGTCACCGTAGCCCGGAGCCTTAACCGCTACTACATTGAATGTACCGCGGAGTTTATTTACGATCAGAGTCGTCAGAGCCTCGCCTTCCACATCTTCAGCGATGATGAGGAGCTTGGAGCCGGACTGAACGATCTTCTCAAGGAGCGGAAGGATCTCCTGAATATTGCTGATCTTCTTATCTGTGATCAGGATGTACGGATCATCAAGAACCGCTTCCATCTTATCCATATCTGTTGCCATGTATGCGGAAATGTAGCCACGGTCAAACTGCATACCTTCTACAAGGTCAAGCTCCGTCTTCATGGTCTTGCTCTCTTCGATCGTGATCACGCCGTCGCCTGTAACCTTCTCCATTGCATCCGCAACCATCTGGCCGACTTCTTCGTCTCCGGAAGATACAGCAGCAACTCTTGCAAACTGTTCTTTGCCTTTTACCTTGGAACTCATCTTAGCGATCGCATCGACTGCACACTCTGTCGCCTTCTTCATACCCTTTCTTAAGATGATCGGATTTGCACCGGCCGCGAGGTTCTTGATACCTGCGTTGATCATTGCCTGTGCCAAAACGGTCGCTGTTGTGGTGCCGTCACCTGCAACGTCATTGGTCTTGGTCGCAACTTCTTTTACAAGCTGAGCACCCATGTTTTCAAAACCGTCTTCCAATTCGATCTCTTTTGCGATCGTCACACCGTCGTTGGTGATAAGGGGTGCGCCATAGGACTTATCAAGCACTACGTTACGTCCCTTAGGGCCGATCGTAACTCTTACCGTATTTGCCAGTTTATTGACACCTGCTTCAAGTGCCGCACGCGCTTCTGCGCCGTATTTGATATCTTTTGCCATGATTGTATGCTCCTTCTTATTTGATTACTGCGAGAATATCACTCTGTCTAACGACGATCAGTTCTTCATTGTCAAGCTTTACTTCTGTGCCTGCATATTTGGAGAAGATGACCTTGTCGCCTTTCTTGACTTCCATCTTCACTTCTTTGCCGTCTACAATGCCGCCGGGGCCGACTGCAATAACTTCCGCCTGCTGGGGCTTTTCCTTGTTCTGTCCGGGAAGAACGATGCCGGATTTCGTTGTTTCTTCAGCTTCAAGCTGTTTTAATACGACTCTGTCGCCTAAAGGTACTAACTTCATGTAAATGCCTCCTTTTAAAGCATGTTCGCTCTGATTTGTTAGCACTCTAATATCTCGAGTGCTAACTCCACTACATACAATATCACCCACCCGGCAAGATGTCAACGGATTTATACTTTTTTTATAGAATGAAAATCTCAGTAAAACAATGCGTATATGACATTCCGTCATGCTATAATGATTTGGAGAATATAAATCTGCGAAAAGTCAGGCGCCATCAACTTTTCGCCGCCTAAATGAAGGAGCATGAGCCGAACATGATAGAAGGAATCTCACAGGGATTTTTAAAAAATTTGGATGAAGGCGTGCTGCGCAGATGGCTGGAAACAGCGCTTCCCAGTGCGCTTGGATTCTTTTGGACCGTTGTACTTGCTTTTCTCGTATACCTGATCGGTGTACGCATCATCCGTGTGGTTTTGAAGGGTTTTCACAAGTCGTTGCAGCTGCGCAAAGCGGAGCTTGGTGTGATCCAGTTTACCAACCAAGCAGTCAAGGTTATCGGCTATGCGGTTTTGATCGTGATCATCCTGCAGCTGTTCGGTTTTGAAGCAACGAGCCTGTCTGCCGCCATTGCATCCGTAGGGCTGACGGCGGGACTTGCATTTCAGGGTTCCCTCTCAAACTTTGCCGGAGGCGTGCTGATCCTGATGCTGCACCCTTTTCGCGTTGGTGACTACATAGTGGAGGACACGCACAAAAATGAGGGTACCGTCACAGAGATCACGATCTTCTACACCAAGCTGAAAACACTGGATAACAAGATCGTCGTGATCCCGAACGGCATTCTGGCAAATGCGTCTCTGACCAATATCACAGACCAGGACAAGCGAATGATCAATCTGACCGCTTCCATTAGCTATGGTGACGACATTGACAAGGCAAAATCCGCCATCCGGAAGATTATTGACGAAGAGCCTCAGGTCATCCGTTCCGAAGATATTAAAGTATTCGTAAAGCAATTAGGCCCCAGCTCCGTTGATATCGGCTTCCGCTTCTATGTGCCGATGGGAGAATACTGGAACGCATATTGGCGCACGCTGGAGCGGATCAAGAAAGAGTTTGATGCAGCCGGCATCACGATCCCCTACCAACAGCTGGACGTGCATATCAATCAGTGATACCCCCCTTATGATATATCCATATAGAGATAAAGGAAAAACAAAGCACTCCCGGATTTGAAGAGCGGAAAAGTAAACCTTCAAACCGGGAGTGTAATGCCCATTTCTATAAACTTGTTATGCGGTCTGCCGACAATCGTTAGCGGAAATTCCTTCTCAGTCTTGCCTGGTATACGGGATCCTGCTTCATCTCGAATTTGTTCTCGAACATCGCGTATTCCGCTTCTGCGAAAACATCTGCGAGATCCTCTTCCACGTTCTCCTTCATCATAATGCCGACTGCAACGGAAGGACTCAGGATCGGATCGTTGTATTCCTTGCAACGTCTTTGAACACGGTCACAGTAGTCTCTTGCTTCCCCTTCTTCCGGTGTCGGGATCATGATATAGAACACATCACCGTCTACGCGGCCGAGTACATACTCATCCTTTGCTTCTTCCTTTAAGATATGTGCGATCACACGGATCAGGCGGTCGCTTTCTTCATCACCGTAATGATCATTCACAAACTTCCAGTCATTGATATTGGCTTCGATCGCCGCTACGGGAGCAGTCTGCGTCTTGTCCAGATTGCGCATGCGCTCTGTGAAGTGATTCTTATTGTATAAGCCCGTCAGAACATCTTCCGCATCGCCGTGGAGCTGCCGCTGCTTCTCAGCCTCCCAGGAAACGCTCATCTCGTCGATGTAAACCGCACGCTCACGGTTTGCATATGTCGCCTCCCCCAAAGCTTCCCACATGACGACAAGGCTTTCAAGCGCGCTGTCCGCGATCTCTTCCATGCCGGCGAAGATCTCATCCTTCTTCACATAGACATGTCCGATCGTGCGATTCTGCACACGCACCTTACGTCCGGGCTCGCCTACAACATCCGGCGTAAAATCGGTAAAATTGCCTACCGACGCCATTTTCTCACCATGACGTTCCGTCAAAAGTATCTTCAGACCCGTCAGCTTGTTCAGATGTTTCATCTGATCCATCATATTTTCTACATGATAAAGATTCTCAAGTCCGTAGTTCTTGATGTTTTCTTTTAAACGCTTGTCCAAAGGGACTGCACCATAAGCCATATATACTACCCTCTCTCTGTAACCTATACCCAACTTTAGTATAACTTTTTTGTGTTTTTTTGTCGAGTTTAATCGAAATATTTGTAAGTTTTTCGAACATTCTTTTTGCATGAAATTGAGAACAATCGATCAGATATGGTAAAGGATCCTGCCAAATGATATAATTATCAAAATAGCCTGATCGTACAGGCAATAAACTATCAGGAGGAAATATTTATGTTTTGTTCAAAATGCGGAGCAAGCATCCCCGACGGGACAAGATTCTGCCCGACGTGCGGCGCAAATCTGACAGGTGAGAACATCAACAATCATGTGAACAACTTCGTCAACAATGCAAACAACACGCTCAATAATATGGAAGGCCAGCTCGGTGAAGCGATCAACGACGTGAAGCAGTCATTTAACGGCGGCAATCAGCAGGGGGGATCCGACATCGGCGAAAGACTCCAGACAGACAGAAGCCTTCTCATGTACATTCTGCTGAGCATCATCACCTGCGGTATCTACGGCTACTACTTTGTTTATAAGATGGCACACGATGTAAACATCGCTTGCGAAGGCGACGGTGAAGGAACGGACGGCCTTGTGGCTTACATCCTTCTTTCCTTTGTTACATGCGGTTTCTATTCTATGTTCTGGGAGTACAACCTCGGTAACAGACTTGCTGCAAATGCGCAGAGATACGGCATGCGTTTTGAAGAAAACGGTACAAGCGTTCTCCTATGGAAGCTTTTCGGTTCTCTTCTTTGCGGCATCGGTTACTTTGTGGGAACCAACATCCTGATCAAGAACTCGAACAAGATCTGCATGGCATACAATCAACAGCATGGATTATAAAAAGCACGAACTCAAAGATCTTGCATTGCTGGTCCTTTCGCTTTTGCTTGTCTTTACCGTATTTGATGCGCTCGGGATCGGGTGTCCCATCCGTTTCGTTACAGGCGTCAGCTGCATGGGCTGCGGCATGTCGAGAGCATGGATCGCATTGCTTCATCTGGATCTGAAAAGTGCATATTACTATCACCCGCTGTTCTGGGTGCCTGCGCTGTTCGTTCCCGCATATTTTCTGCGTGAGCGGATCCCGGAGAAGGTCAGACGATATCTTCTCTATGTGGTGATCGTCCTGTTTACGGTTGTCTATATCATCCGTATGGCAGACCCCAACGATACGATCGTGTATTTCAACCCTGAACGGGGTTTCATTCACAGGATCGTCGCGGGATGATCGAATCTTCATAACAACCAAAATACCTGCTCTCCCGATTGGGAAGCAGGTATTTTTATATGCATTTACATGCTCAATTATTCTCTGTTAAAACGCCGCTTACATCGGCACAAACATCATCACGATCGGGATCGTAATGATCGAAGTGACCGTCGTTAAGATAATCCCGGCGGAGATCAGGTCTTCCTTGACATTCATCAGCTTTGCCGTCATCAGTGACAGGTTCGCTGCAGGCATTGAAACCATCACGGCCACCGTGGAAAGAAGAAGCTTGCTGTCAATAACAGGCACAAGCAGATATACCGTCATGATCGGAACAAGGATCTGCCGCAGAAGGACAAAAACATAAAGACGCCAGCTGGAGAAAACCTCTCTCGGCACCATCTGTGCAACCGATACCCCGAGTACGACCATCGACAAGAACGTTGTACAGTTACCGATGTATGTCAAAAATGACTGCAGGCTCTCCGGCACACGAACATCCGACAGATAGATCGCGATCGTGATGATCGCAAGGACCGTTCCCGAATTGATCAGTTTCTTTAACGAGACCCTCTCACGCGGCGCATCCGGATTCTGCCTGGCTGCCGTCGCACCAAGATCGGCAAAGCCGTATGTATAAAACACCATCGTAAAAGACAAGCCGCATATCGTCACAAAGATCAGTGATTTAGGGCCCAGGACCGCATTTGCAAACGGGATACCGATGAACCCGACATTTCCAAAGATCGCGAGCATACGATACGCATATCCGGTCCCTTTCGGAACGCGGAGCACAAGCTGGATCAGGTGTGCCGACGCGATCAGGATCACATACATGATCCCAAAAGCCAGAAATGCCATTCCGACCTCTCCGTGGCTGACTTTCTCCTCCTCCCGAAGTGCCGCACACAGAAGTGTGATCGGGTTCGTGATATTGACGATCAGCCATGAAAGGTCTTTTGCAGATGCATTTGAAAGGTGTTTTCTCTTAAACATAAACGCACCGATCAGGATCATCGCAAAAATGATCAGCATCTGCTTTTGTACAACGATAATACTCATTTGAAAACTATACCTGCCGTTCTATTCTTTCCAGAAACATCTATCACATTTATAACAGTTTTCTCCGACTCTGTCAGCAGGATGTTTGCCTTTTGCACCAAATTGTTTTCTGATCTCCATCAGCTTTGCGATCTGTTCCTTTGTAAAAACGGTCGGTCCGCCGTTCTGGTTGGATTTGAATAAAAGCTCCGCATAAAACTCCAATGACTCCATCTTTAAATATGCGGACAAAAGATCCGTCGAATATGTCAGCGCACCGTGATTCTCCAAAAGGACCGCGTCAAAATCCTGCAGATACGGTTCGATCGCATCCGGGATCTCATTGGTGGACGGTGTCCCGTACGGTGTGAGCGGCACGCAGCCAAGTGCGATCACCGCCTCCGGCATCATCGGCACATTGAGCGGCTTCGATGCGATCGCAAAGCTCGTCGCAAAATTCGGATGTGCATGCACAACGGCGCCAACATCCGGCCTGTTCGCGTACACGCGAAGATGCATCTTAAACTCACTCGACGGCCTGAAGCTGCCATGCGCTTCCAGGACATTCCCTTTGTCATCGATCTTGCAGAGGTGCTCCGGTGTCATGAATCCCTTGGATACGCCGGTCGGCGTGCAGATGAACTCATGCTCGCTTAACTTAACGGAGATATTTCCGTCGTTCGCAGCGATCATATTGCGGTTGTAGATCCTTCTGCCAACATCCAGGATCTGTTCGATTACTTCTTTTTCATTGATAGCCATGTTCTTTTCCTTCTTACTTATATACTTTCACTTCAAAAGACTGCTTCACGCACTCTCTTGCCGCTTTCACATCAGGGAAGATGCCTCCTTTGAGCATCTGTGCAAGAATGTTGCCAAGCGCCGTTGCTTCGCCCGGTCCCGCAAGGACTGTTCTGCCCGTACTTTTAGCCGTCAGCTCATTTAAATACTTTGCATTGGATCCGCCGCCGATGATATTGATGCAGTCATAATGAATTCCTGTCATCTCCTCGATCAGATGCAGCTTATCCGCATAGCATTTTGCTAGGCTGTTATAGATCACGGCCGCAAGCTGCGGAAGCGTCTTGGGCACTTCCTGTCCCGTCTTTCTGCAGTATTCCCGCACCGCTTCAACCATGTCATCGGGTGATAAAAACGAATCATCCTGGCAGTCCACGATACTGGCGATCGTTTCCTTCGATGCAGCATCGCAAAGCTCTCCGTAGTCCATTTGCGGTGCCAGTCTGCCCCGTACGGACTGGATCATCCAAAGGCCCATGATATTGGCAAGATACGTGATCTTGCCGCCGTATCCGCCCTCGTTTGTCAGATCCGCGCGCTTGCTCGCATCGGAGCAATTGGGCTGTGAAAGCTCCACTCCCATCAGCGACCAGGTCCCGGACGAGATGTAGCAGGTATGTTCTTCATTAGACGGGATTGCCAGAACAGCACTCGCCGTATCATGCGTAGGCGGAAGCACAACTTCGCAGTCGTATCCGACCGCTTCGCGGACTTCATCCGTTAAAGGTCCGACAACGCTTCCCGGCATCATGATCTTCTGAAAAATGCGGCGCGGAAATCCCAGTCTCTCGATCAGCTCATCATCCCACTCTCTTGTGTGCGGGTTCAAAAGCTGCGACGTCGTTGCCTCCGAGTATTCCTGCACCTTTTTCCCTGTCAGGAGAAAATGGAAATAGTCAGGCATCATCAACAGACTATGCGAAACCGCAAGATGCTCCGGATGCCTTTTTTTTACAGCCATCAGCTGATAGATCGTATTGTAGATCGCTTTCTGAATGCCGGTCCTTTGATACAGACCGTCTTCCGGAATGATCTTGTATACTTCACGATCCATCCCATCTGTTCTGTGGTCACGATAACCGACTGCTTTGCCGATCATACGATCCTTCTTGTCAAGAAGTACGAAATCAACGCCCCAGGTATCGATCCCGACGCTTACAGGGATCTTTCCGATCTCCTTACAGCGTTTCATGCCTGTCACGATCTCACGAAACAGTCTTTCCGTATCCCAGCTAAGCTCTCCGTCTTCTTCATCCATTCCGTTTGCAAAGCGGTAGACCTCTTCCAGTTCAATCCTGCCGTCCCTGACAGATCCCAGGATATGACGCCCGCTTGATGCGCCTATATCGATCGCAAGAAAATATTTTGTTTCCAATCATAATCCCCCATGGACATCAGAAGATCCCGAATATCTTGTTTCGGAACGTATCGCACAGGTTTTCGTAGGTCGTGTAGCCGATGCTGGAATCAAATCTGGCATTCCAGGCATCTTTCAGACCGTCACAGAAACGCTGCGCGCACTCTTCTTCCGTCAGTAAAATCGCGGGAAACACATAATAGATCATAAAGAAATGAAGATCCGCCATCTTCCTTCCGTTTCTTTTCCGGCCGGCAAAAAAAGCTTCATCCGTCCGGGCTACAAATGAAGCGCCGATCCGGGCGATCGCTTCCGCCTCGTCGTCCGCCTCCCTTACTGCAGCAAGCATCTCATCGATCAAATGCCCCTGCTCACTTCGAAACCTCTCCATGTTCGCTATGTAAGATGGCTTTTTCAGTTTTCTCAGCATCAGCTGGTAGTCACTAAAGATCAATTCAATATGGTCCGGCATGGTTTCCTCCGCCTTTCTTTGATTAAATGACAACACCTTTTCTGAGAATTATATTAGCATAAATTGCCGTCTCTGTGGTCTGTACGACAACTGTTGCTTTCTCTCTGGTCTGGTCATAAAAGTCCCACTTGTTGATCTCTTGAAACGCTTTTGCACCGCGCTCATCATACTTTGCAACGATCTTCTTGTACTCATCCCAGATCGGGGTCGCCACTTTGCCGACATCGCCGGGCTCAAGCGCCATCAATGTACACGGCGGATCTTCTTTTCCTTCTTTGTTCGGATATGTATCGAGCGGGAAAAGCTGCAGGATCGCATCCAGAAGTTCCGGAACGCCCATACCGTCTGCTCTGATCACTCTTTTGCCCATCGTATCACCCGGAAAATTGCCGTCCGCGATGACGAGCTCGTCCGTATGGCCCATCTCGTCAAGGACTTTCAGCAGTTCAGGGGATATTTGGATCGGAATCCCTTTTAACATATTGTACCTCCGTTTATTGAACAGTTCTTGATTTAAGGAAAGGGACCGGATAAACCAGTCCCTCCCCAAAAGGTTTGCTTATTTGACAAATCGTGTTACAGCAATCATTTCTTACGGATTAGTCGTAAAGGTTAGGAGCGATGTCTGGAGCGTCCATGTTGCTGTTGTCATACCAGTAACCGTCTGTTGCGATATCGGAAACAGGTGTGCCGTAAGCGATCTTAACAAGTGTCTCAACAGTTGTCTTGCCCATTGCAAGAGGAGACTGTGTTACAGCACCGAACATCTTGCCGTCTTTGATCGCGCCCTTGATAACGGAACCAGCGTCGAAACCTGCTGCAAGGATTGTCTTGCCTGCTTCTGTACCGAGCTTGTTCAGGTTCTCATTTGCGGAAAGGATACCTTCTGCTGCAACCTGGTTGGAACCGAAGATGCCGAGAACGTCGGATTTGTTCATGATCGCGGATGCTTCTGTTGCGCACAGTTCAACCGTTGTCTGAGCCGGAACTGCAACTTCGATGATAACATCTGCTGTAGCCTCGTCGCCCTTATCTTTAGCGCCGTTTACATAGAATTCGTTACCTACAACAGCAACTTTCTTGCCGTCAGCGGATGCGAGTTCAGCGAACTTATCGATGAAACCAAGACCACGGAGTGTGATGGACTCAGATGTGGATTCCTGATTAACTTCACCGATTCTTACAGGTGCGGATGCACTTGCGATGGTGTCTTTCAGAGCCTTGTAAAGGTTCTCTGCTGCTGTTGCGCCTGCACCGTAGTTATCTGTTGCGATTGTGGAATAAACAGATCCTTCGGGAGCGTCCGGACAGCCGGAGTCAAAGCATACAACCGGGATGCCTGCATCTTTTGCCATCTGAAGAGCATCAAGACATGCGCTCTGGTCGCAAGCTGCAAGACCGATACCGCTCGGATTGCCGTTGATGTAGTTGGTCAGCATGTTAACCTGATCTGCGATGTCGGACTCAGCATTCGGGCCGTTACACTCAACCTTAACGCCAAGCTCTTCAGCTGCCTGGTTAACACCCTGAACAGCTGCCTGCCAGTAAGATGACTGGAAGCTCTTTACAACGATCTTGAAATCAAGGTCGCCGACTTCAGCTGTTGCATCTGCTGCGGGAGCTGCTGCATCTGCCGCGGGAGCTGCTGCTTCCTCTTTTGCGGGAGCTGCTTCCTGTGCTGCGGGCTGCTCTGCAGCTGCGCCACAACCTGCAAGAAGGGTTGCTACCATTGCAGCACTAACGATTGTTGCCAAAACTTTCTTCTTCATTGTAATCCTCCTTTAAAAAATGTTTCCTTTGTTATATGAACTGCCCGGGGCAGATCACATTTCTTTTTGCTTTAATACCCTTTGCTTCATTACTTCTTTGCTTCTTTGCTCTTCTTCACGATGTCGACCATAACCGAACCGATCAGGACAAGACCTGTCACAATCTGTTGCCAGTTCGCCTGAAGTCCGATAAACGGAAGACCCGTTTTCAGAAGACAGATGACGAATACACCAATAAATGTTCCGATGATCGATCCGGCACCGCCTGTAGCAGATACACCGCCGATGATCGCGCCGCCGATCGCCTCTAATTCGAAGCCTGCGCCCGTACCCGGAAGGACTGTTCCGAATACTGCGGAATAAGCGATCGCTGCAAGTGCCGCGAAGAATCCGGAGATCACGTAAGCCATGATGTGATAGAACTTCACATTGATACCGGAGAGGATCGCTGCCTCTTTGTTACTGCCGATCGCGATCGTATAACGGCCGATCTTGGTGTGGTTCAATACATAGTGCATCACGATCGCAAGGATCAGTACCCAGATAAAACCGAGCGGGATCTTGGTATCGCCGGCCGTATACTTGAAAATATTTCTGAACCAGCTTCCATCCTGACCCGATGCCGGCCATGAGATACCGAAGTTACCAGAGCAGATCGAGCCGAGTCCTCTTGTGATCATGCAGGTACAGAGCGTTGCAAGAAACGGCGGAAGACCCATGACACCGATCAAAAAGCCGTTCAGTGTTCCGATCACGATACCGAACAGGATCGTGACGATCATAGCGAGCCATACCGGAAGGCCCATGTGAACGATCATGTAGCCACCTGCAAGTGAGTAGCATACAAGGCCGGTTCCGATGGAAAGGTCTACGCCGCCCGTAATGAGCGGGAACGCAACACCGATCGCCATGAGTACGATGTAATACGAATAATCCATGATCGTCAGGATCGTCGTATATTTTCTAAAATCTTCACTCGCAGCGCAGAAGAAGATCAACAGTGCGACTACGACAAGAAATACAATCAGTTCCTGCTTAAAGATCTTCGCAGGTGCTTTTTTCTTTTCCATGTTCTTCCTCCTAACCTATGTCTCTTGTGGCCAAACTCATGATCAATTCCTGCTTGGTCTCTTCGATCCGGAGTTCACCGGTCTTATGACCTTCGCACATAACCACGATCCGATCACTCATTCGCAAAATCTCGGTCATTTCGGAGGAAATCATGATGATCGATTTTCCCTCGCTTGCGAGTTTATTCATCAATTTGTAGATCTCGTTCTTCGCGCCGACGTCAATACCTCTTGTAGGCTCATCAAAGATCAGGATGTCGCTGTTCTTGCAAAGCCACTTTGCGATTACGACCTTCTGCTGGTTACCACCGGAGAGGTTCACCACCAGTTGGTCAACACTCGGCGTCTTGGTCGCAAGCGAATCTACAAATTCCTGTGCAACTTTCTTTTCTTTCTTCTTGTCAATGAAGAGGCCCTTCATATAATTCTGAAGGTCTGCCATCGTCGTATTCTCGGCAATGGTCTTCTGAACGACGATACCGAAACGCTTACGGTCTTCGGAAAGATAACCGATACCTGCCTTAACCGCATCTTCTGGGCTGTTGATCTCCACGAGCTTGCCGTTTACGTAGATGTCACCGCTTTCCTTGGGATCCGCGCCGAAGATCGCTCTCGCGGTCTCGGTACGTCCTGCGCCCATCAGGCCCGCAAATCCGAGGATCTCACCCTTGCGAAGTTCGAAGCTGACATCCTGTACCATCTTGCCTGCACAGAGATGATCGACTTTCAGAACGACCGGTGCATCATCAGGCACCATGCTCTTGGTCTTCGGTTCTTCGTAAATGACACGGCCAACCATCATGGAGACGATGTCTTCTTTTGTAGAATCCGCCGTAATCAGCGTGCCGACGTAGCAGCCGTCTCGCATGACCGTAACACGGTCGGTGATCACTTTGATCTCATCCATACGATGAGAGATGTAAACAATACCGAGCTGCTGATCACGAAGATCTCTGATGATCTTAAAGAGGTCTTCGATCTCTGTCTCTGTCAGTGCTGCGGAAGGCTCATCGAAGATGATGACCTTCGCATCATGGGAGATCGCCTTTGCGATCTCGCACATCTGCTGCTTTCCGACAGTCAGATCGCTCATCGTCGCCGTCGGGTCGATATCGATATTCAGCCGTTTAAAAAGCTTGGCTGCTTCTTCGTTCATCTTCCTGTCATCGATGCTGAATCCTTTTTTGAATTCGCGGCCGATGAAGATGTTCTGCGCCACCGTCAGATGTCCGACCATGTTCAGCTCCTGGTGAACAATGACAACACCTGCGTCCTGCGCTTCTCTCGTTCCGTGGAACTCGATCTCTTTTCCTTCATATATGATGGTTCCGGAGTCCTTCGTGTAGATACCTGTAAGGACCTTCATCAATGTCGATTTACCGGCACCGTTCTCTCCCATCAGTGCATGTACTTCGCCGCGTCTTACATCAAAGCAGACATGATCCAGTGCATGAACGCCGGGAAAGCTTTTATCTATGTCTTTCATTTCCAGGATTACTTCACCCATCTTTTACCTCGTCCTTTCTGCTAAAATTCGGCTGTCTGCCTTAATTCTTCCTGCGTCTTGCCATAACATCGGCATATACCGCAACGATAACGATGATACCGGTCATGATTAGCTGATAGTCTTTGGTAAATCCAAGAGCAAGGATCCCTTCCTGTAAAAGTGCGATGATGAAAACGCCGATCACGGTACCGCCGATCGATGCAAGACCGCCGGCCATCGATGTACCGCCCATAACGCATCCGGCGATTGCTTCGTTGTTGTACTGATCACCGTAGCCGGGCTGAACGGTCGTATAGGCGCCTACGAAGTAGATCGCTGCTATACCGGCGAGCACACCGCAGATCACATATGCGAGCATCTCCCACTTTTTGATGTCAACACCGGAAAGGCGAACCGCTTCACGGTTGCTCCCGAGGCTGAGCATGTATCTGCCGCCCTTCGTATGATTTAAGATGATGGAGCAGATCACCGCGATCGCAAGAAAGATCACAACACCGATCGGGATCTGTCCGTTCTTAACAAGAAGTCTGAACCAGCCGCCCTTCGCAAGCTGCGGCCAGCTGACCGACTGCGTTTTGGTAAATACAGAAGCGACACCTTTTGCGATGTTCATGCTTGCCATCGATACGATGAAAGGCGGCACCTTCCAGTATGCAACCAGGTAGCCGTTGAAAGTACCGAAGATCAGGCCGACCAGGATACTGATGATCAGTGCCGGGAGCATCGGAACGCCGAGGCTCGTCAGACTGTAACCCGATATGAGTGCACAGCAGAACATGACCGGTCCGATTGAGAAATCAATACCGCCTGTCGCGATGACAAACGTAACACCCAATGATAAGAATCCAAGAAAATATGCGTAGTTCAGTGCGCTCATGATACGGGGCATGCCCGCGAAGTTCTTAACACTGAAACTCAGAATCACATACATCAGGATCAGAACACCCGTCAGTATGATTCTGTTAAATCCAAGCTTCTTGATGATTGGATTCTCTTTAATCTTCTTCAAAGTTATTCCCTCCAACAATATCCTCTCTTCTCATCCGGCGCAGTAGGTGAACCGTTTCGCGCTGTCATGATTAGAGTATATCATATTGTCACAATTATCATAGTCTTATTCGTATATTTAGATGGAAAAATATTCACCTGATTTTTGGTAATTTTTCCCAATAAGGTTCCCGCCAAAGTGGCGGGAAACCCCATCTTATGCGTAAAATCTGTCGCTGATCATGTAGTTCAGTTTTGTGGCATAATTGTAGTCTTCCACGAGATGAACCACACAGTCCTCTGCCAGTTCCTTCGGATCTGTCGAAAGGACGCCGTCACGTACCTTGATGTACTGTAAAGGCATGTATTCTCTAAGCATTCCGAGCGGAATCTCCACTTCGGACATGTTAGCGAACAGTTTCGCGATAGCAGCCTGCATTTCAGGCTGTGCGAAGTAATATCTGCACCTGTCGGAGAAGCTGAACTTTCTCTTGATGGCAAGTTCTGCTTCCGTTCCGTGGTAATGCTTCTGCCAGTTGCCGGGATTCTTCATCATCGTCTCTTCCATCACTTCGATGAAATGCGCCTGTTTCTCTTCCGGAACAAGCAGTTTTTCCATCATGGAGAGTGCAAAAAGTCCTTCTCTTAAGGAAAATGTGAGCGCAGGACCGACCTTCAGGATCGCGATCCCGTCTTCCACCATCTGCTTTAAGCATTCCGGCGGCTGATAATCCGTCGAGTGACCTTCCAGCACGACATTGTCATACTTTTTCATGGCTTCGACCAGCTTGGCTGCGTTGGTACGGTTGTAATGAAATACATCCGCATCACCGAACTCTACGCCGGGCTGCACCACGATACCGATGATATTGTCAAATGCATTGGTAAGGCCGCGCTTTTCAAACTGTTCCTTGTAGACCGCGAGCGTCTTTTCAACCGCCTCGGGCTTCGTCACGCTGATGGAATCTTCCGCCTCCTGCGCTCCGCCCGGGATCGGTACCTCACTGCCGATGATAAATGCGGGACGCACTTCATTCGGATTCTTCTTCAAAAGTTCCTGATATGCTTCCTCACATGCCTCATACAGGATGGCGCCGCGTCTTGCGATCGTCTCATCACTGAGCATGACATCCGTCGGATCATCCGCCACACGCATGCTCGTATCAAGGTGGATCTTCTTGAATCCGGCAAGCACGAAGAGCTTTACGAGCTCGATCGACTTAGCCATTGCATCCTTTTCAGGCTCATTCTGCCAGGTAAGCGGTCCTAAATGATCGCCGCCCAGAATGATCTTCTCGCGCGGGAATCCGATCCCGTCTGCGATCTTGTAGACAAAATCTCTGTAATCAGCCGGTTTCATACCGGTATAGCCGCCGAACTGGTTGACCTGATTGGCTGTTGCTTCCACCAATACGTAGTCATCAAATCTCATCGCCTGCTTGAGACACGCTTCGATCACGAGGTCGGAAGCGGTACAGAAAGACGGAATACCCGCATATTTCATCCCTCTTTTTCTCTTGGCAAGCATTTCTCGCATTGCATCCATGTATCTTTACCCCTCAAATCGCGTTTTCTTATTTTGCATCGGGACAATCAACGATCACGCCGTCTTCATCCCAAAGATCATGCCAATCCGTTGCGCCCGGCCATAAGAATACCTGTCCTTTTACAAGACGGTTGTTCTTTTCAAGCGTTGCGATCACTTTCATCTCATCATCCGTAAGAGGCTCTGTGATCGTAGATTCCAGGTTGCTTGTGTATTCCATCTCATGGATCGAGAACGGGATCGGGATCTGCCCTCTCTGCATCGCCCATTTGAGGCAGATGATCGCGGGATGGCATCCGTGTGCTTCTGCGATCGCCTTGAATTCAGGCAGCTGCATATCTGCGATGTCCGTTGCTTCCATATCTCTTTCCGGTCTCTGCGGAGATCCGAGAGGCATGAAGCCGATCGGCTGGATCTTGTGTGCTACGAGATAATCGAACAGTTCCTGCTGCTGGAAGCAGGGATGAAGTTCCATCTCACATGCCACGGGCTGGATCTCAAACTTGTCGATGACTGCTTCCAGTTTCGGGATCGTCATGTTGGAGATACCGATGTGACGAACGAGGCCTTTCTTTACAAGTGCTTCGATCTGTCTGTATGTATCCATGAATTCCGCTACAGAGAACGGTTTGGAATCCGGGTTACGGGAATCCACGCCGCAGTGCGGTGCATGGTAGTTCGGGAACGGCCAGTGGATGAAGAAAAGATCGATGTAATCACACTGCAGATCCGCAATGGATTTGAGGCAGGATTTTTCTACATTTCTGTGCATGTCGTTCCAGACCTTTGTCATGATATACAGCTCTTTACGCTCTACAACGCCTTCGTCAAAAGCCTGTTTGAAAACCTTACCGATCAGATCCTCGTTGCCGTAGCATGCTGCACAGTCAAACATTCTGTATCCTGCGCGGATCGCGCCGGCTACAGCGTTACTTACCTGCTCAGCCGTAAATCTGTCGGATCCGAATGTACCCATGCCGATGCAGGGAACTTTGTCACCGTTGTTCAGTGTGATCTGCGGTACTTTTTTAGGGTCAACTGCCATTTTTATATTCCTCCGTTTCATTGTATTGTTCAGGATATTCCTTACCAATCGTTACCTTATGCTTCGCTGTCGATCAGGATCTTGCCCTTTACGGCACCGGGTGTCTTGTACATCTCGAATGCCTCGGCGATCTTCGAAAGCGGGATCTTCTTAAAGATGAATGAGCCATCAATCTTGAGGTCGCCTGTCTTGAAGAAGTGAGATACCAGTTTCCATTCATCCCCCGGGAAAGGAGCCGAATAGCTCATCCAAGAACCCGTCAGGATAAATTCTTTGCGGTTCATGTTTTCCCATTCTGCAACCGAGAAAGAAAGATCCCTTGTCGGTGTGCCGATGAAACATACCTGCGCTTTGTTGGCCGCGAGCTTGAACGCCATCTTCATTGTGATCGTGTTGCCGGCCGTCTCATATACGTAGTCAAAACCTTTGCCTTCCGTGATCTCATCGACTCTGTCCATGAAATCGTCCTTGCCGGAGTTCACGCCGTAGTCACAGCCGAGCTTTTTGGCCAGTTCAAGTCTCTCATCGAGAATGTCAAAAACGGTTACGCTCTTTGCGCCGAAGATCTTCGCCCACTGTGCAGCCAGAAGACCGATCGTGCCGCCACCGAGGATCGCAACATGCTTACCACCCTTATAATCGACTCTGCGAAGGCCGTGAAGAGCGACCGTGGCGGGCTCGAACAGCGCGCCCTGTTCGAAACTTACTTCAGGATCGAACTTTACTGCATTCTTCTCGGGAACAACAACATATTCCGCAAAGCTGCCGAACTCTCTCGAGCCGATAAAGCTGTAATGTTTGCAAAGGCTGTAATTGCCTTTCTGGCAATCGTCACATTTCATACAGGGAACAAGCGGAATGCCCGCAACCCTGTCACCGACCTTCAGACTTGTAACGCCTTCTCCGACTTCCGATACGGTTCCGGAAAACTCATGTCCTAGAACATTGGGGAAAAAGTGACATGCATCCCCGTTTACTCTCGGAATGTCGGATCCGCAGATGCCGGTGTACTTCACCTTGACTACTACCTTGCCGGGGCCTGCGACCGGCTTTTCGATCTCTTCATAGCGAATATCCTCTCTTGCATGAACAACGCCTGCTTTCATAATGCTCTCCTCTTTTCTCATGTGTTTTAGTATTTCCCGAATGTATGCTTCAGATCTTCATACAGTTCGAGGTAAAGTTCCATGCTCTTTTTGTAGATCTCGTGATTCTTCATATCAGGTTCCTGCACCCTTGTGATCACGATCGTCTCATCGACTGCCTGCTTATAATCCTTGTAGAGGCCGCAGCCGATACCTGCCAGGATCGCGGCGCCGAGTGTCGTCGCCGTATCGGATGTCGGAACATTGATCGTCCGCCCGGTCACATCAGCCTTGATCTGCGTCCAGAGGACTGAGTTGGCGGATCCGCCCATCGCATTCAGGCTTCCGACCTTTGCACCGGTCTCTTCAGCCGTCAGGAGGTTGTGCTGTACGGAGAAAGCAACGCCCTCGAGAAGCGCCCTGATCATATGTCCGCGTGTCTTATCAAATGAAAGTCCGTAGAAAACGCCTTTTGCATCGGGATCCCAGATCGGAGACCGCTCACCCGCCATATAGGGAAGGAAGATCACGCCGTCGGAACCGGGTGCGATCTTCTCGGCTTCTGCCGTCAGATCATCGAACGATACGTTCTGGCCGAATTCCTGTTTGAACCATTTGAGTGTACCGCCGCCGCCGACCGTACCTCCCTGTAAAAGCCACATGCCCGGTACGACATGCGCGCTCAGGATCAGCTTTTTGTGTGCAAGCGCATGATCGGTACAAATGCTCATGCCGCCTGCCTGACCGCCCTGCTCCTGCGTCTGCCCGACTTCATAAACGCCTGCTCCGAGGGTTCCGCAGGCAGCATCCAGACCACCTGCCACAACAGGTGTCCCGGCCTTCAGGCCGGTCAGGGAAGCCGCTGCTGCGGAAACCTCTCCAACGATCTCGTCGCAATTGTACAAGGGAGGAACAAGCGACACGGGAAGAGCAAGCTCATCCGCGAGCTTCTCGTCATAAGCCAGTTTCTTCATATCGAAGAAATGAATGCCGTAGCCCTGGCTCATATCCTGACTCATCACGCCGGTCAGTTTGTAGACGATAAAGCTGTTGGATTGAAGAAAGAGAGCGGTTTTGCCAAAGATCTCCGGCTTTGTTTCTTTAAACCAAAGCATCTTCGGCGTTGTATAAGAAGGGAGAAAATCATTTCCTGCGATTTCAAAGATTCTGTCCTCTCCAACAAAACGTTTCGTTTTCGTGCAAATGTCTCTGGCACGTGTGTCCATCCAGATCGGTGTCCTGTCCAGAACCTTGCCGTCCTTATCGACCGGGATAGCCGACCAGCTCTGTCCGTCAACGCCGATCGCCGCGATCGCATCCGCGCTCACGCCGTCCGATGCGAGTACATCCCTGATCCCTGCGCATATTGCGGACCACCACTCTTCCGGGTCCTGCTCAGCCCATCCGCTTTCCGGATAGTAAACCCGGTACGGTTTATTGGTCTGTGCGATGACTTTGCCGTGCGGATCAAATACCGCTACCTTGCAGGCACTTGTTCCGATATCGATTCCCAATAAGAGTTCTTTGCTCATGTTTTGCTCCATTTTCACGAAGTTTGACTCATTTAGCGCGAAACGGTTCGCTTAATGTTCTAAAAAATAGCGCATCCGCGCTTCTCTAATTTGCACTATATCCCCATATTTACTGCACGTCAAGTACTCTTTTACAAAAATGAACCGTTTTGTAAGACATGCACAAATACAGGCAAAAAAATTCTGTAATAATCCCGAGAAGGAGCATTACAGAATTCTGATCATTTCATATATAACCTTTAGAGCGTCTTGATCGAATTACCCGTTTGCAGCTTCGTTCCAAGAGCGATCTCCATCGGATCTTCGTCCACATCTCCGCCCATCCTGCGAAGAAGGAGCTCTACAGCCTTATCACTCATGGCCTTAAGCGGCTGTTCCACCATATAGACCTGCGGCTGCAGAACATGGAAAAACAGCTGGTCATCGAAGCCGAGAAGAGAGATATCATCGGGAGATCTGTAATCCGATTCATTAAGTGCGAGCATCGCACCCAGAGTGATCTCGTAATTGCTCATAAAGACAGCCGTCGGACGATCTTTTAAGGAAAGGAGCTTCTTCATGCCGCTGTACCCGCTTGCGATCGAATGTGTACCGCGCATCTGATAATTGGCAGGAACGTCAAGTCCGGCGTCACGCATCGCATCCATGAAGCCGTAAAAACGCTCGCGGCCCGTATATTCCGTATCGGAAGCAATGACCGCGATCTTCTTATGATTGCGACTGATGAACTCTTTAAGGGCAGAGCAGACAGCCTTGCGGTTATCGATCCTGACGCAGTCGTACTGTGCATCACTCAAAGAACGGTCAAGCAAAACGATCGGAACATTCGCGCTCTTGGCAGGACTCAGGAAGTCACCCCTTGAAGATACGGGAAGAACGATGATCCCGTCGACTTTCTTATTAATAAGATACTTGAGGTTCTTTGCTTCCAGTTCTTCATCTTCACAGGAATCAACGATCAGCATGCCGTATCCTTCCTTGCGAAGTGCTTCTCCGACATGATGAAGCAGCATGCCGGAGAACGGGCTGGTAATGTTATAGACAAGAATGCCGACCGTGCGCGTCTTATTGGTAACAAGCCCTCTCGCAAGCTCATTCACCTCATAGTGCAGGTCTTTGATAGCCTTCTCGATCTTCTGCCGATTCTCCGGCAGAACATTGCCTCCGTTCAAATATTTTGAGATCGTCGCAAGTGACAATCCTGTCTGTTCTTTAATATCTCTGATCGTTGCCGACATTTTGTCCCTATTCCCCTCCGTTCAAGGACGCCTGATCACCACACACATTTCGGTTGTATTGTTTTCTCAACAAGCCGAACCGTTTCGTTTATTATAGCAAATACACGGGAGGTAGTAAATGCCTCCCGTGTATTTTTTTATGCACAAAGCCTTATTTTATGCGGTTTGCACGCCACGCTATCGAACTGTCTTATAGAGCGGACCGTATGCTTTGCATGCTCTGTAATCCTGTCCTTCCTTGTCGCTCCCAAACGCGTTCCATGCTGCCGGTCTGTAGATATCATCCGCCGGAACATTGTGCATACATACGGGAATACGAAGCATGGAGGCCATTGTGATAAGGTCGGCGCCGATATGGCCATAGCTGATCGCGCCGTGATTTGCGCCCCAGTTGTTCATTACATCATACGCCGTCTTGAACGGGGAACCTTCTTTTCCGTCCGTACGCGGCGCAAACCATGTGCAGGGCCAGGTGTAGTCGGTCCTCTTCCAGAGAACGTCCGATACCTCGTCCGGAAGCTTAACCGTCCAGCCTTCTACGATCTGCAGAACAGGGCCGAGATTTTTCACAAGGTTCAACCGAATCATCGTTGCAGGCATCTCTGCTCTTGTAAGGAATCTTGCAGAATAGCCGGCACCGCGGAAATAACCGTTATCGGCAGGGCACCATTCCGTGGATGCCATCATGGTCTCGATATCCTGCTGCGTTACGTTATACCACTCCTTCATAACGGGCTTGCCGGTTTCATCCTTCACTTCGCCGCAGGCATCCAGACAGCAGGCGCCTGAATTGATGAGATGGATGATGCCGTCGGAATCCTTTGCGTGACCTTCGATCTCATAACCCGTCACACGTTTGATCGCAGAACCGCTCCAATAGGTACGAACATCCGCAAACATCTGCGCACGATTGGTCAGAAGCTTCATGAACATCATGCCGACACCGTTTAACGTATCATTCTCCGTCGCGAGAATGAATGGCTCTCTGACACCGTTCCAGTCAAAAGAAGTGTTCAGGATCGCTTCCGGGAAATCACAGTTGGGCCAGTGATCGGTCCACTGCCTCTGCCCCTGGAAACCGCCGCAAAGTGCATTGTGACCGACAGCCTCTTCCTCGCAGCCTTCCGGGAGATTCGGATTGCCCTGATAGAGATCTTCGATGATGACCGCCATCTTTGCGGTGAATTCCCAGTCTTTTTCCTTCTGCTCATCCGTCTTCTTTACAAAATCGGGATTCTTATCAAATCCTACGCGGGCATATTTCTTAATCCAGGCAAGCGCCTTCCGGTACTCGTCTTCATTATAGATATGCTCTTCCATACGGCGAAGGATCTCAACCTCATCAACGGATTCCACGCGCATTCCGAGATACTCTTCGAAGAAATCCTGATTGATGATCGAGCCGCCGATACCCATGCACTGGCTTCCGATCTGCAGATATGACTTATCACGCATAGACGCCGCCGCAACAGATGCACGTCCGAAGCGAAGAAGCTTGGTCTTTACATCCTCCGGGATCACAGTGTCATCCGCATCCTGTACATCCTTGCCGTAGATACCGAATGCCGGCAGGCCTTTCTGTGCATACGTTGCCAGAACGGATGCAAGATACACGGCGCCGGGTCTCTCGGTCGCATTAAGCCCCCAGACACCTTTGATCGTCAGCGGATTCATATCCATCGTTTCAGAGCCATAGCACCAGCAAGGCGTCACGCTCAACGTGATCGCTACGCCTTCCTTGCGGAACTTGGCTTCACACGCAGCCGATTCGGCTACACGGCCGATCGTCGTGTCTGCGATCACAACCTTAACGGGCTCTCCGTTGGAATATCTCAAATTCTCTTCATACAGTTTCTTGGCAGCCCTTGCCATGTTCATCGTCTGCTCTTCAAGCGACTCACGGACTTTTAACGGTCCGCGCCTTCCGTCGATGATCGGCCGAATGCCGATAACGGGGTAATCGCCAATATACCTGTTTTTTGCCATTTACAGTACCCTCCTTCAGAAAAAAATAAAAGCGAAACGTTACACGCTAATTTCATGATAACGGTGTCATTCTTGAAATGAAAGTGATATACTATAAAAAAATGTGACGATATTCACCTGTTTGAGAATGCCCATGTAAAGGACAGCCACCATGAAGTATATTGATTACAAAGAGAGGCGTACACAGGGAACCTTTAACTTTCCGATCGCCTACTATCATGAGACACCGATCAGTCCGCGCTATCGCATGCCGTACCACTGGCACACGCATTACGAGCTGATGCGCATTATTTCGGGTGATTTCCATCTGATGCTGGATGATCACACGACCACTTTCAAGGCAGGGGATGTGATCTTTATCACAAGCGGTGTGCTGCACGGCGGAGATCCGGAAGACTGCGTCTATGACTGCATCGTATTTGACTTAAACATGCTGATGAAGAACAATCACGCCTGTGCGAACACGATCCAGAACATCATGGACGATACGATACGGATCAACACGCTCATATCGGAAAAAAGTGACAAGATCCTTCCGATCGCCGAAAAGCTCTGCAGCGTGCTTTCCGAAAAGAAAACAGGCTATGAGTTCATGACGCAGGGATACCTCTATCTCCTGCTTGGCACGATCATGGAAGACAAGCTCTACGAAAAGGCCGTCTCCGACAAGATCACGGTACAGCGGCTCAACTCGATCAAAGGCGTCTTATCCTATATCTCGGATCATTACGCAGGCAGTATCAACCTGGACAGCCTTGCAAAGATCGCAGGTATGAATCCGAAGTACTTCTGCCGCTATTTTCGCAGTATGACGGGACGCACGCCGATCGACTACCTGAATTATTATCGTGTGGAATGCGCCTGTGAACTGTTATCGACCAAAGATATCTCCATCAAGGAAGCCTCCATTTCCTGCGGCTTCTCCGATGAAAGCTATTTTGTTAAGACATTTCGAAAATACAAAGGGACGACCCCGAAGCAATTTACCAAAAAGGAGTTCTGACATAATGAAACAAAACATCATGCGACTGCTTTCGGCAGCCGTACTCATATCCATGCTTGCGCTTACAGGATGCGGTGACCGGAAAGCCGTCGCCATCTCTCCCTTTACAGAGCTTTCCTGGAATGCGTCGGTTGATGACATGGTCAAAGCCGAAGGCGACGGATACGAGACATATGATTCGATCTATCAGGGAACAACATATACCTATTCCAAGAAGTATCTTGAAAAAGAAGGCCAGATCAAATACATGTACGACGGAAACGGAAAACTGTGCAATGTCTCCTGGTCTTACACCGGGGAGACCCCCGATTCCGTCATGACGGTCTACCGCGATGTGTGCAAAGACACCGAGAAGATCCATGGCAAAAGCACTTCTGACGATGGTGTCGGAAATTACGGCCAGATATGGAATACTGCGGGCGGAACAGTCATGGCGAATGCTGTGATCACGAATGACGTTCGTGTCATGCAGATCGCATACATGAGTAAAGAGGTCTCAAAAATGCAAACAAAATAACACATGCTACCAAAATGTGTTTTGAATCGAGCAAAAGGTTAAAGGAGGATTTAACATGCCATTTGTAACTAGCAAAGAGCTGCTTTTAAAGGCAGACAGAGAAGGATACGCCGTTGGCGCATTCAATGTAGAAAATATGGAAATGGTGATGGCTGTCATCAAAGCCTGTGAGGAGCTCCATGCTCCCGCGATCCTGCAGACGACACCTTCCACGGTAAAGTACGCAGGACTTCATATGTACCATGCAAACGTTGCGGCTGCCGCAAAGAAAGCAGGCGTGCCGATCGCACTGCACCTTGACCATGGTGACAGCTTCGACCTTGCGATGCAGGCACTTCGCGTAGGCTATACCTCGATCATGATCGATGGTTCCAAGCTGGAATTTGAAGATAATATCGCACTTTCCAAACGCGTTGTCGATGCCTGCAGACCATCCGATATTCCTGTGGAAGCAGAGCTTGGCAAAGTGGGCGGCAAGGAGGATGATCTAAGCTGCGACGATCCGGGCTACACGGATCCCGATGATGCGGTACGATTCACCAAGGAAACCGGTATCTCCTCTCTCGCTGTTGCGATCGGCACAGCACACGGCATCTACAAGGGCGAGCCAAAACTTGATATGGACAGACTGTCCGAGATCCGCAAAGTCGTTGATATCCCGCTTGTTCTTCACGGCGCTTCCGGCGTACCGGACGAAGCCGTAAAGGAATGCATCCGCCGCGGTATCAGCAAAGTCAACTTTGCGACAGAACTTCGTATCGCTTTTTCCGACGGCATCAAAGAATACCTTGCCGGCGACCCCGGTGCCTTTGATCCCAAGAAGTACTGCAAGGTCGGCATGGCGCATGTGACAGAGCTTGTAAAGAAGAAGATTCTGGTATGCGGATCTGACAGTAAAGCATAAATATGGGCTCTTGGGGACGGGGTTAGTGGCTCATTTTGCAAAATGAGCCACTAACCCCGTCCCCAAGAACTCACACAATTCACAAAATTTTCACAAAATATTAGCACTCACCTATTGACAGTGCTAACAGTCGGTGCTATAACATAATCAAACAAAGGAACACAGATCGGGAAGGAGGAATGACTTATGTTATACCCGAGCATTTTTGGAGAAAACTTATTGGATGATTGGATGGATTTCCCGAGATGGGATTTCGGCGACATCGACCGGAAGCTTTACGGGAAACGAGCTGCGCAGGTGATGAAGACAGATGTGCATGAGCTTGACGACGGCTACGAAGTTGACATAGACCTGCCCGGATTTAAGAAAGACGAGATCAGTCTTGACCTTGAGAACGGATACCTTTCCGTAAGCGCCGCAAAGGGGCTTAAAGAAGAGGAGAAGGACAAAAAAGGCAAACTGGTACGTCAGGAACGCTACAGTGGCTCCATGCAGAGAAGCTTCTATGTAGGCGAAGCGCTTACGGAAGAAGACATCAAAGCAAGCTTCGAGGACGGCGTTTTGAAGCTGAACATTCCGAAGAAGGATGCAAAGCATATTCCGGAAAAGAAGCATATTGCGATCACCGGTTAACGAGAACCACGAAGGGGTTCTACATATCGGCCCGAAATGCAAAACACACGAAGATCCCCGAACCAACAAAGGTCCGGGGATCTTTTTATATAAAGCCGTATTCTTATAGCTTAAAGAACTCCATATCCCTGCTCAAGCTGTCTGCAATGTCTTTCAGCTTGCCCGAGGACTCATTTAAGTTGACAACGGTCGCATCAAGCTCTTCCATCGCGGCGCCCGTTTCCTCTGCGCTTGCAGCATTCTGCTGTGAGATCGCCGACAGGGCAGACATCGTATCAACAACAGAGTTCTTCGCTGTGATACTCTTATCGGTTGCTTCGGAAATGCTCTCAATACCCTGAACGGTCTTATCGATCTCCGCGATCATCTTCTCAACAGACTCCAGAGACTTTTCGAGCGCAGCTCTGGTCTCTTCATTACTGGACTGTACACCGCCGACAGCTGCAACGGCAGCGTCCGATCTTTCAAGAAGAGAGATCATCTCTGCACGGATCTCATCTGCAAGCTGCTTGGAATTATCCGCAAGCTTTCCGATCTCTTCCGCGACAACGCTGAAGCCGCGTCCCGCATCACCGGCTCTGGCTGCTTCAATAGAAGCATTCAGGGACAGAAGGTTGGTCTGCGTCGCAATATTCGTGATGCCTTCAACTTTCTCACTGATACGCTCTACCGCATTTTTGGTCGCCATGATAACATCACTGATATCAACGATCTCCTCCGATGTCTTCGCGCTTGCGGATCTAAGGCCGTCGATCGCATCAGATGTGGTCTTGGATGCTACATTCATCTCGTCGGCGGATTCCGAAATACTGCCTGTCGATGTCTTAATATCCGTTACGGAAGAATCAACTGTGCCCGTTGCAGAAACAGCTGTCTCGATCTCATCTGCCTGATGAGATGCGCCGGTTGCGATATCCTGAACCGCATTGGATACATCGTCCACCGTCTTCGCGATCTGATCAGTCATATCGGAAAGCTCATCTGCCGAATTGGCAACATGGGCGGCCGACTTTTTGATCCCGGATACGATCGCATGCAGCTTGTTGGAAAATGTATTGATATCACGCAGCATGACACCGAATTCGTCTTTACGCTTTACCTCTATGGATTCATCCGAGATCTCGCCGCCTGTCATCCTGTTTACGATATCACAGACTTCACGCACAGGCTTTACATAGCTTCCTGCCGTCAGTACCGCTACAATGCCGGCGACGACGATCATAACCAGCGAAATAAGCAGGATGATCAGTGCCGTGCTTCTTGCTTCAGCCAGGACCGTCTTCGAATCCGCTGCCGTAACGATCGTAAACTGCGAATTCGGCTCTTTTACATAAGAGATGAAGGCATCATAGCCTTTTCCGGTATCAGCCGTATAGAACCCGCTGTTCTTTCCGGATGTCATAAACTCGGACGTGGCTCTGGACTCTTCCTCATGGTCAACACCATACGTATACTGGGAATGTGCTGCCAGAAGACCGTTTCTGTCCGCAACGAAGGCATCCTCACACTCCGCTGCAAGAATATCATGAAGATTGATCAGACTGTAATCTCTGGAGACAATACCCAGAAAATCGCCGTCGGTATCTCTTACCGCAACCGCGATCGTGATCAGTCTGTCGCCGTTTCCTTTGGAAACTGCTGTATTGGAAACGTAAATGCCGCCTTCCGAAGCTTTGCCGTTCTCGTAGTAGTCTTCACCTGCCACGTTGACACCTGTTATACCGTCCGTGCGGAGTACCTGCAGGCCATCCTTATCCGTAATGACTGTCTGGTTACCGTCTGCAAGGAATTCATTGATCGAATTCATCTGCGCCAGCATGGATTTTTCCAAAACGGCTCCAGCCGCAGGATTGCGCAGATAAGCGATCGTGGAAGGTGCCGATGAAAAAGCTTTCATGGCCGACACGTTTGTATCGATCATCTTTGCAAACAGATCCTCCACATAACGTGCCTCCCAGTTCAGACTCTCCTGCGCGGATTCGATCGCCTTATTGGTAGATGTCACATAGCTCATCCCTGCTGTCAGAAGCATCGGGATCGCCACACCGCAAAGCATGATCAGAGTCAGCTTGGTCTTGATGCTGTTCTTCCAGGAAACTGTACTGCCTGAGTCATTCTTTTCAGCATTGTTTCCTGCTTTTTTTGAACGAAATCTCATAATACTCCTCCTCTTGTATTCTCATGCATATCTGGTACGATATGCCTATTTTCCCAACAATATTGCATTATAGTCTTTCAAAAGCAAAAAGTAAACACATATTTTACAAATAAATACAAACTTTATATTATTTTGTCACATTCGTTTGTGCTATTGTTGGTATATTTTTACGAAGTGTTTGAAGGAACATATTATTCCAGGCTGTCACGGCAGATAAAAAAAAGGCCCGGCAGTTACTGCCGAGCCGGGTATCATTTGATCGCTTTGATCAGTGAAGCAGATCTTTGGGCATCCAGTCTGTCTCAGAAAGATAATCCAGATTGCCGTAAGTGTCAGAAGCGATATTACCCAATGTCTCTACCGTGGAATCCTCCTTCAGATCGCTTGCGAGGATGGCAGAACCGGGGATCTCAACATAGTCCACACCGCTCTTACCGGTCGCCGGATCATAGATCTTGTCATATTCACCCGCAATCTCAAGGAAAAGGATCCTCATACCGATCTCTCCGTTCAATGTCCAGTCGGTCGTTCCTGCAGCCGTCCAGATCTCGGGAGCGGTCTTCATATTTGTAATATCAACAGGATCGATGTCCACGGAAGCGATCGGAAGTGCATTATCGCCACTGAAATTGGGATTCTCGATGATCGCTTGGTATACTCCCTGCGCATAAGCGTCATAGTAAACAACAACACCGTCTACGTCTTCACGATTGATACCCTGAAGCGCAGCTGCAAAAACGGTATTTGCGGATTCCTTGGTATCCTGAAGCGGCTGAACCTCACCTACCGTTTTGATCTTACCGGCCTCTTCATATGCCTGCCAGCCGGCGTCACGACGTGTGAAAGGTGAGTTGTAATTCGGCCCTCTCCATACCTTCAGAAGTCTTACGCCCTCACCGTACTTCTCAATGAAGCTGTCAAGAAGCACCGTAACAAGGCTGTCATCCTGCTGGAAGAACTGTGTCACGCCGTCCAGCTTTTTGAACTCGCCGTCAGCATAGAACTGGGTGTCAAATGTTACGATCTTCAGATCGGGATACTGTTCTGTGATCTCTTTTAAGAACACATAGGAGCCGTCCTGGCTGCCGTGGCTTAAAAGAAGCCCGTCATAGCCCGCGGAAGCGCAGGTACGAACTGTATCCTGCCACTTATTAAAGTCTCCGTCGCAGAAGAAGTAATCGAACTGCACGTCCAGTTTTTCGCTGAGCGCAGCAGCGGAATCCTTCCACATCTGAAAGATGGAAGCGGAAGGGTTCACATTGATATAAGCGACCTTCTTACCCGCTACCGGGTTGTCGGCAGATCCATCTGCCTGTGTTTCCGCAGCCTGATCGGCTGACTCGTTTGCGACTGCTTCCGTTTGGGTGTTGTCCGCTGCGGCAGGCGCATTCGCCTCAGAACTTCCGCAAGCAGTCAGCCCCACCGTCATGATGACCGTCAGCAGCACTGCGATAGATTTTTTCATAATTTTCTCCTCTGTTACTCTATTTCGGAAACAGTCTTTTTGCGCATCATCTTTGTAAAAAGCAATGCCCGATTCCGATGGAGTTATCATATCACCCGCCCGCATTCATGAAAATTCGTTCCATCTGATCACCCATGATAACCGGCTCTTATTGCAAAAAAATAAGACCACCCGCTACCGGGTGGTCTTACAGCTTAATCCGATCGGATTATTTTGCTTCTGTCTCAGTTGCTTCTGTCTCAGTAGCTTCTGTCTCTGTAGCTTCTGTCTCAGTTGCTTCAGTCTCTGTAGCTTCTGTTTCTGTAGCTTCTGTCTCAGTTGCTTCTGTCTCTGTAGCTTCTGTCTCTGCAGCTGTCTCAGTTGCAACAGTCTCTTCTACAACAGTTGCCTCTGTCTCTGCAGGTGCTTCTGCCTTGCTGCCGCAAGCGCAAACAAGTGCGGATGTCATAACTACTGCGAATACTACTGCTAATACGTTCTTTTTCATAATAATTTCCTCCTAAATGTTGTTACTGATGTGTTATCTCTAACCACATCTAGGAGTATAAGCCATTCTGAATGCAAAGTAAATACTTTTTGAACAAAAAATGAACACAATAACAGTTTTCAGCGTTTTTGTTCATAATATGTTCACATTTTAACAAGCAAAGGCTGTTTTGCACAAGGAGGGTCAAAAGAGCAGCTTTGTTTTTGTGCACAAACACAACAGTCAACTCTTCAAACATCCTGTATGTCGGCAATCTGTTATCCGGTTATGTTAACTTTTTCAGTCGTTCTTCTTCAATCCGCTCCAAAACCGACTCAGGAACCGCCAGTTTACCCTTTCCGATCGCCAGATCGATAGTCGGCTTGTTCGCACCATGGAAATCACTGCCGCCGCTCTCCAGAAGACCATACTTCTTGGCAAGGCTCTTCATCTGCCGCGTCTCCCCTTCCGTATAGGTCGAATAGAGCGTCTCCATCCCGTCAAGGCCGACCTCTGTAAGGTGCGCAATAAGCCTCTCCAAGCGGGCATCAGACATATGATAGAGCGTCGGATGCGCCAATACGGAGATCGCTTTTGTCTCCTTAAGAAGTGCCACAACATCTTCGGGAGACACCTTTTCTCTGGGGACATAGCAGACACAGTGATCACCGACAAAGCGATCGAACGCTTCCTTTTTGTCACCGACATAATGATGCTTCATCAGATAGTCCGCATAATGTGCACGCGTCAGGACCGATCCGGGGTACATCCGAAGGAGCGTATCGTAGTCGATATCGACCCCGCCGATCTCACGCAGACGCCTGCACATCTCGATATTACGCTTTTTACGGGATGCCAAGAATTCGGTAAGGCGCGTGCGAAAAGCAGGATGCTCCTTGTCAATAAAAAGGCCCACGATATGCAGATCCTTTCCTTCGTAATTGGTTGAAAATTCGATGCCGGGAATAACAGAAACAGGCTGCCCCCCGGCAGCCTGCATTGCTTCGTCTATCCCGTCCGTTGTATCGTGATCCGTCAGGGCAAATGCAGAAAGTCCCTTCTCTATCGCATATGTTACAAGTTCGGCCGGTGTAAATGTACCGTCGGAACAATTTGAATGGACGTGCAGATCGATCATATCCGTTGTACCTCTTTAGTTGTCGTCTTCTTCCTTCGCAGCCGTATAAACCGTACGCTTGCGAGCCATCTCGTCACTTGCAAGGTACTCATCGTAGGTCGTGATCTTATCAAGAAGCGTGCCGTCGGGCAGGATCTCCATAATACGGTTTGCAGTCGTCTGAATGAACTGGTGATCGTGACAGGAGAACATCTCAACGCCGGGGAACTTGATCAGTCCGTTGTTAAGCGCCTGGATGGATTCCATGTCAAGGTGGTTCGTCGGCTCGTCAAGGAGCAGACAGTTCGCACCGGAGATCATCATCTTGGACAGAAGGCAACGAACATGCTCGCCTCCGGAGAGGACCTTCACTTTCTTGACACCGTCTTCACCGGCAAACAGCATTCTACCAAGGAAACCGCGCACATAGGTTACGTCCTTAACCGGCGAATAGCCCATCAGCCAGTCCGTGATCGTATAGTCGTTATCGAATTCCTTCGTATAATCCTTGGGAAAATATGCCTGCGACGTGGTAACACCCCATTTGTAGGTTCCCTCATCCGGCTCCATATTGCCGGAAAGGATCTGGAACAGCGCTGTCTTGGCGATCTCATTGGAGCCGACAAGCGCGACTTTGTCATCATGTCCCAGTACAAAAGAAATGTTATTGAGCACCTTTTCTCCGTTGATCGTCTTGGAGATGCCCTCGACCGTCAGTACCTCGTTGCCGATCTCACGGTCGGGTCTGAAATCAATATACGGATATTTCCTGCTGGAAGGCTTGATCGTCTCGAGTTCGATCTTCTCAAGCGCTCTCTTACGGGATGTCGCCTGTTTGGATTTGGAGGCATTCGCGGAGAAACGGGAGATGAACTCCTGCAGTTCCTTGATCTTCTCTTCCTTCTTCTTGTTCGCTTCCTTCATCTGCTTGATGAGGAGCTGGGAACTTTCAAACCAGAAATCATAGTTGCCGGCATAGAGCTGGATCTTACCGTAATCGATATCCGCCGTATGCGTACATACTTTATTCAGGAAATAGCGGTCGTGGCTGACCACAACAACCGTATTTTCAAAATTGATCAAAAACTCTTCAAGCCATGCGATCGCATCAAGATCCAGATGGTTCGTCGGCTCGTCAAGAAGCAGGATGTCCGGATTACCGAACAGCGCTTTTGCAAGCAATACCTTGACCTTGTCATTGCCGACAAGATCCTTCATCATCGCATAGTGAAGCTCCGTATCGATACCGAGGCCGTTTAAGAGCATCGCCGCATTGGACTCTGCTTCCCAGCCGTCCATATCCGCAAATTCCGCCTCAAGTTCGCTGGCTTTGATGCCGTCCTCGTCCGTAAAGTCTTCCTTCGCATAGATCGCGTCCTTCTCCTTCATGACCTGATAAAGGCGCTCATTGCCGAGGATAACGGTATCCATAACCGTATAATCATCATATTTAAAGTGATCCTGTTCAAGGAACGAAAGACGCTGGCCGGGTGTCATCACGATCTCGCCCTTGGTCGTCTCCAGGCGTCCGTCCAGGATTTTGAGAAAAGTGGACTTGCCGGCGCCGTTGGCTCCGATTAGACCGTAGCAGTTCCCTTCCGTGAACTTGATGTTGACATCTTCAAAGAGTGCTTTCTTACCCACTCTGTACGTTACATTGTTTGCACTGATCATATTTCTTCTCCTTTGCCGCTCAATATTATACATGAAAATGCGGAAAATGCAAGGAAAAGCGGCTTTTCGATGGTATAATGAGAAGACGCAAAACAGAAAACTCTCAAAAAACGATATGAACGAAGAAAGAAGCAGAACCGAAATATCGGAAGCGAAACAAAATATATGCGGCCTGTGTCCGCGCGAATGCACCGTCGACCGCAGCACGGCCGCCGGCTTTTGCGGCATGACGGATACGATCCTCGTATCACGCGCCGCACTCCATATGTGGGAAGAGCCCGTGATCTCCGGTACAAACGGTTCAGGCACCGTGTTTTTTACAGGATGTAATCTAAAGTGCATCTTCTGCCAGAACTACGAGATCGCGCACACATCGCCGGATATGCGGGCAAAGGCCGTAACGCCGGATGCGCTGAGTGATCTCTTCTTTATGCTAAAGGAAAAAGGCGCGCACAACATCAATCTCGTAACGCCCACGCATTTTATCCCGCAGATTCGGGAGGCACTTTTGACGGCGCGCACACGAGGGCTGAATCTCCCGATCGTCTACAATACATCATCTTACGAAACTGTCGGCGCGCTTCGCATGCTCGCCGGGCTGATCGATGTGTATCTCCCGGATCTGAAATTCTGCGATCCCGCGCTCTCTAAAGAGTATGCGAATGCACCGGACTATTTTGATGCGGCACAAGCGGCGATCCGAGAAATGTTCAGGCAGGTCGGCGAACCCGTCTTTGCAGACGGTCTTATGAAAAAAGGGATCATCGCACGGCACCTTGTACTGCCGGGGCACACAAATGATTCCAAAAACATCTTAGACTATCTGTATGAGACTTACCATGACAGGATCTACATCAGTATCATGAACCAGTATACGCCAATGCCGCGCATGAAGGATCATCCGCTCCTTGGCCGTAAAGTCACAAAGCGCGAATACGAGCGCGTCATAGATTATGCACTCGACCTCGGCATCCAAAATGCCTTCATCCAGGAAGGTGATGTCGCAAAGGAAAGCTTCATCCCGCCGTTTGACCTGACGGGACTGTGACAAAAACGAGCCTGCATACATGCAGGCTCGAACCTTTTCCCTAAAAATCCGTATCCTCTTCTTCCTCATCGGGAGCATCGGGGAATGTCATATAGTTTACATAAAGCTCATTGAAGTCAGGTTCGTTCGCAAGCACGATCTCTTCACACGGCGGAAGCGTGATCTCCTCATCGCATGTGCGCAGGTATCGGATCGCGCCCTTAAGCGACGTATTGCCGCCCGCTAAGATCTTCATCGGATCTACATCCGGCAGAAGCCCTACGCGCATCGCTTTGCGTGCATCAAGATGGAACCCCATGCCGCCCGCCAAGATGATCGTAGCAAGATCATCCGCGGTGATACCGGCTGTTTTTAACAAAAGAGAAGCCCCGGCACGCATTGCCGCGATCGCAAGTTGGAGCTGCCTTACATCTGCCTGCGTTAAGAGCACATTCTTTCCGGAGAGCTTATCGATCACCGGATATCCCTTTTCAAAGAAAGGCGGCTGTAACAGACCCGTTTCATCCATCAGCCCGCGGTTTAGAAGATCGGCAAGAACCCCCACCGCTTCGCTGCCGCAGGAAAGGCTGCCGCCCTCAAATGCAGGACCTGCCGCGGTACTCGTTACATACAGTTTCTTTCCGTCATAAAGCGCCATCTCGCCGTTCGTACCAAGGTCGAGAAGGAGCTTTTTCTTTTGATCCGCGCAAAAGCCGCTCGCAAGCATACCGGATACGATATCGCCGCCGACAAAAGGCGTCAGGCCGGGCAGGATCGTCACAGGTACGTCGATATAGCCAAAATCATCCAGTAGTCTGAATCCATCCGTTAAAGTAAGGCCGTTCTCGCCCGCATCAAACGGGTAAGCCGCAAGCCCTTCGCACGACTCACCAAGCAGCAGATGACGCATCGCCGTATTGCAGGCGATCACGATGTGGTCGGGACGGATCCGCTCTGCGCCACCGGTACGATCGCCTGAAAGGATCGCATCAAGACCTTTCAGCAGATCTTCCTGAACGGCAACGCGAAGTGCATCTGCCTTGCCTTCCATAGAAGCACGCACACGCGAGATCACATCGCTTCCGTACCTGCGCTGACTGTTTGGAAGTCCTTTCTGATACATGATGGTACTATTCTTTATGTTAACCAATGAAAACGCGATCGTCGTTGTTCCGATATCGATCGCGACTCCGAAAATCCCCTTATCACGGCGAAGCATCTCTTTTAACGACTCTGTGCTCTGTCCCGCGTCTGCCTTTGCTGCATTTGCGGATCCGTTTGTTTCTGTATCCACAAGAAGAATATCCGCCTCAGGATCCTCTTCTGCCCGGATCGTCAGATCTGTCTCCGGATATGCTCTGCAAGCGAGCCGAAAGCCCTGATTCAGCTCATTTTCTCCGAAATGACGCTTGTCGGCATCCGTCACAGGGAGACTGCCTTCTACTACCTGCACCGCACACATGCCGCATATTCCGGCGCCGCCGCAGGACATGGTCAGTTCGATCCCGTTCTCCTCCAGGATATCCGCAAGGCACTGTCCCGTTTCAAATTGGAGCGTATTCCTATCGTCTCCGCACAAAACATGAAGTTCCATATATGACCTCCATTCCTATTTCTATTGTAGCATCTGACAGCGGAAAACAAAAGAAGGTCTCGCCGGATCGATTCGGCAAGACCTTCTGTATCATATCCATTTTACTTGATCATCCACTCGCGGATCATCGCGATCTCTTTTTTGTAGCCCTCATCCTCATTCGGGGTCTCCAGGATAAAAGGCTTCCCCTGCAAAAGCGGGTGCGTCACGACCGCTTTTAAGATCTCTGCGCCGATGTGACCCTCTCCGATCTTCTGGTGACGGTCCTTGTGCGCCGCAAGCGGATTCATGCTATCGTTCATGTGCACCGCTTTGAGCCGTTCAAGGCCGATCACGTCATCGAACTCCTTCAGCACCTTGTCCATATCGCTGATGTCATAACCGCCGTCCCAGATATGGCAGGTATCAAGACAGACACCGATCTTATCTGATAGCTCCACAAGATCGATGATCCTCTTAAGCTCTTCAAATGTACGGCCGACTTCGGATCCCTTGCCCGCCATTGTCTCTAAAAGGACTGTCGTATGATGCTCAGGCTTCAGCGCCCTGTTAACGGCATCCGCGATCATCGGGATCGCGGCATCCTCGCCCTGTCCCACATGGCTGCCCGGGTGAAAATTATAGTAGTTACCGGGAAGATACTCCATACGCTCCATGTCATCCTGCAGCATCTCTACGGAAAACTTACGAATATCCGGCTTTGCGGCACATACATTCATCGTATAAGGCGCATGCGCAACAAGCGGTCCGAAGTGATGCTCTTCCATATAATCCAGAAGTGCCTTTGCATCCGCAGGATCGATCGCCTTCGCCGCACCGCCGCGCGGATTACGCGTAAAGAACGCAAACGTATCGGCGCCAAGTGCTGTCGCAGCCTTGCCCATCGCAAGAAAGCCGCCCGATGAAGATAAATGGTTCCCGATATAGATCATAACGTTTTCTCCAAGATCAGTTCTTCTTTGCGCAGTTTAAATAATAAAGCATCAGGCCGACCGCTACCGATCCGCCGATGATGTTACCGATCGTAACAGGGATCAGGTTCGTTACAAAGAAATGCATCCAGTCAAGGTTTGCGAGCTTGTCTGCCGCGATCCCGTACGCATCCGCCGCTTTTGCCGCATAGTCAGGATTCATCTTGGCAAAAAGTCCTGCGGAGATGTAATACATATTGGCAACGCAGTGCTCGAAACCGGATGTTACAAAAAGCATGATGACAAAAAAGCTTGCCCAGAGCTTGCCGGCCAGGTCCTTGCCGCAAAATGCCATGATAACCGCGGCGCTGACAAGGATATTACAAAGGATACCGGAAACAAGCGCCTTTGCAAACGGCATCGTTGCTTTTCCAAGTGCCACTTTGATCGTGTACGCGCCGAGCAGACCCGATGAATAATCAAACTGTCCCGTTGCCATCGTCATCCACGCGATCAGCATACCGCCGACCAGATTGCCAAGGAATACAAGTACCAGGATCCGGACAAAACCCATCAGCGTCACTTTCTTATCCGCAACCGCCATCGCGATCAGACAGTCACCGGTAAAAAGCTCAGCACCCATCGTGATGACCATCATCAGGCCCACCGGGAATACGCAGCCCGCCACAAGTCTTGCGACACCTACATTTTCGATCGCATGCGCCGCAACGCTGGATCCCTGTGCACCGAGCGCGATCATCGCGCCTGCCATAATGGCTTTCATAAAAATGGAGCAGGCGGAAGCTTTTGCCTTACCGGCCGCGCCGGCGATGTAGCCTTCCACCGCTTCTTTGATCGATAAAATTCCGTTCATGTTCATATCCCCTCATCAGTAGTTTTCATTCCTGCTCGATTATAGCACGGGAAACCGCAATTTTCCACAATCGAGCAGACTTTCTCATGTTTGGTCTTACATACAGAAAGGACCTGCCGCAGCGGGCAGGTCCGGTCAGCTTTTATTCTTATACTCTCTCCGCTGTAATCACGAGGCGATGTGTTGCCACATAAATTGGAGTGCAGGTGTAAAGCGTCAAAATCTCGCGATCGCCCTGTTCTAAAACCGACAGATCGTCAGGCTCTACGACGCGGATGCCGCTGACACGGTAAGAAAGCGTCTCGTCCGGATAGTCCACGTAGATCATGTCACCGATCTCAACTTCATCGAGGCGGTTAAAATACCGCCCAAACGTATAATTACGATGACCCGCGATCACGCAGTTGCCAAGTTCGCCCGGATAAGCAGTGCCTTCCTGATGGCCGAGAGCCGCTTTCAGCGCGCTCTTCGATGTCCCCTCCACAACGGGATTCTCGGAATCGATCTTGGGGATTCGAAGGATCCATGGAATCTTGACGGCACCATCTGTCGGAAGCATTTCCGCATCTGTCGGAAGCACTCTTGCATCTGTCTGCTCCACGCTCCTTGTGCGCTGCATACGGAACGCTTCCACCGCCTCCCTGCGGATCTCATCCTGCTCCATATTCAAAAGCACGGAGCCCCCGATCAGCACGATGCCGGCTACTACCAAGAGCAGTCCCAAAAAGCGCATAACAGGAAGACGTAAGCTGTGCCTCCCGGCATTTTTCTTTTCGTTACTTGTATTTGATAAAGTTTTCATCTCAGTTCTCTTCACTTATGCATTTCTTCTTGCGAAACAGCAAAAACAAGCCGGCAAGTATACTGAGAATGCCTGCCGCATATGACATCGGCGTACCCATAAACCCTCCTGTCTTTGCAAGGTGCATGCCGGATACCCTCTGCGTGTTTCCATCATCCGCCGCGTTACCGTCCGAATGAATACCATCCACAAGGTTGATCATCTGCCCATCCGGTCCGACCGCCGTGCCGTAGGTCACAAATGCAGGATTCTGCGGATCAAAGCCTTCCACAGAGCCCGGCGCATTCGTTCCGGCACTGATACCGGCATCGTCCGAATCAGAAGCACCGGAATGGTGGTGATGATGACTGCTGCCGCCGGAGCTTGCCGGCGGGATCTGACGTGCCGTCAGGATCGCCTTGTTATCGCCGCTGTCGGTGAATGAACCGTCCGTATTCTCCGTCATGACGTTTCCGTCATTCGAGATCTTGAACACAACCGACTGTGTCGGCAGGTAACCTGCAAGCCCCGTACTTTCAGTCAGAAGATACAGCGTCTGGTACTGCAGCATCATATTGTGATGCGTTCCGTCCGTCGTCCACGTATCCAGAAGCGTTGTGGATGACCTGTCTGCACTGAATCTGTACAGCTTCATCCCAATACCGGAAAGCATCGTGTTATAGATATCCTGCTCATTCATATCGATGCTGACGGTATCGGCAGGATCTGCCGCATCCTTCATGACAAGAGCAAAGTCATCCTTTTCTTCAAAACCGGATATGGCCGCATTCCAGACAGAAAGCCTGCCGGATGCATCAAACCTGAAGCGCATCGGCGTCGCTGCCAGGTAGCCTCTCGGCGCGGATGTTTCCACGAGATAGTATTCACCCGTTGGAAGTGTCACACTCTCGGGCGTGCCCGTGCTCGTCCAGGACAGAACCGGATGCGAGCCGTCTGCATGCTCACTGATCTTCAATGCAGCGCCTGCAAGGGAGATCCCCTGCTCTGCAGACTGCTTGTCTACGGTAAAAGCATGCGTTCCTTTCAGCGTATCGACCATTGTAACCGTGTTCCCGGCCGCGGCAGCATATGTCACACCGTCTGCCTGCAGGATCTTTAGTGTATCATCCGCACTGTCCACATAGAACGTGATATCATCGGCCGTATAATAGCCAAAGGGTGCGGACGTCTCCTTTAATGTATAAACCACGTCATAACTTGCCTTAAAGGTATGCGCGGATGTCGTGCTCATCCATGTATCGGATGTCCTGACGGAATGATCCGTCAGTTCATGTGTCACTTTCAGTGACGCTCCGGCAAGGCCTTCGCCGCCGCCGTTCTCCTTCAAAATAGAGATATTTTTGGACTCCTTCTCATTTTCGAACGTAATGCGCGTCGCATGCGAGGATCCGCCTGTTGCTGCAGTTGTAAACGTCTTTACTTCCGTACTGCGAACGTATCCTGCAGGCGCCGTTTTCTCACGAAGTCTGTACTGCGTGCCGGGCTGCAGCTTACCGACAGATCTTGCCGTTCCGTCCGCCTTTGTGATGATCGTCGCCTTTACGTTATTGCCCGCATCAAGTACTTCAAAGGTTGCTCCAGTAAGCTTGATATCGTGGTCCTCCGCGTCGACCTTGGTCACGATCAGGTATACGGATGAAGACGCGACACCCGTTGAAAAGTTTACGGCCGTCAGATTTGCGCTCGAATTGTTGGTAGTCGAATCGGCATAGCCTACCAGATGGATCCCGTTCGTAAAATCGTTTGCCGCCAGATCGGAAGCCGTCGCGCGATACGTCAGTACATAGATATTGCGGTTATCGCTCCGCTGCGGTAGCACGACATCCATGATCGTCTTATTGCCGGTGCCCGGTCGGATCTCTACTCTGTATCCCGTCTCTTCCGTACCCGTGGATGTGATCGCACCGGTAGATGCATTGATCTGCCCGATATAAAGCTTCACAGTATCGGGCTCCAAGTCAAAGCTTGCACCGAGCGTATCCCGAATGATCAGATTGGACGGCAGAAGCTGCTTGTTGCCGTTGAATGTTACTGTATATGTCGCGGTGTTGTCAGTCTTATTGGATACAGCAGTCTTTTTGATGATCGAGTTCTTGAACGAGATCTCCTTGCCTACGGAAACCTGCGTTGCATACTGGTCCGTCACAAGTGATGCCGTGTTGCCAATCGTGACATTCGCGTTGTTCACGGATGTGAACACATCACCGTCGTCCAGATGCGCTGTAAATGTGATCGTCTCGAGCGCAGAAGCGGTCCCGACGATCGAATCCTCTATATCGGCCAAATGGAACGTAAGGACGCCGCCCGCATAGGTATAGTAAGGCTTCGATGCGGGATCGGTCCCCATTGCAGCGCCGTCCAGTTTTACGGTCCCGTCTACGACGGAAAGGCCGTTCGCGCCGATATCATCGGTCACAACGACACCCGTCATCGCCATCTCATTTCTGTTGACAACGATCGTATAATCGATCGTGTGGTTTACATAATTGTAAGCAGACGCACTTTTCTCAAGAACAGTACTCTTATATTTCTTAGAAGCGGATGCACGGATCGGCGTATTCTGTCCGGTAAAAGTAAGCCCTACGCTGTTACTGTAGGTTGCTTCCGCGTTGTTCGCCCAGACTGCATTCTCCGCATCGGTCAGTTCCGTCACCACCGTAAAGACTGCCTGATTATCGGAGAGCGCATCTCCGAAATCGATCGTAGCGCCTGTTGCAGTGCGCGTACAATGCGCGTCTGTATCAAATGTGCCCGGATGAGCTCCCGTAAGCGTTGCATCCGATACGGATACAAACTGCTGTCCGTTTCCGAGTATCTCCTGAACATCTACATCTGTCAGAGACTCCTGCGTCTTATTGACAGTCACCTTCCATGTGATCCTGTGTCTTGCAAGATCTGTCGATACCCACTCATTATCGATCGCTGCATTCTTCACGGCACCTTTGCCGCTCGTCTCTTTGGATACGGTCGGGCCTGCCACTTCCGACCAGTCGCCGTTTCCGCTCCAATCGTATTTGTATTCCAGCCATGCCTTGTTCGTCGGCACTTTGGAATGGTTCTCTCTGACAAAATCGCTGTAGTTTCCGATACTCGTCGTGTACCTGATCGTATAGGTATGATCACCGGAGATGATATGGTTCGCATCTCCGAGCAATTCCAGATACCAGGAATATGCGGTGCCTTCGCCCGATGTCCCCGAGGATGCGTGTACCGTATAATCTGTGCCTTCCGTCAGCGTCTCTTCCGCACCCGTTCCTTTATCTTTGCGCGTAACGGAAACAGAGTTTTCATTGAGCCGCATCACGGTCGTCCCGTCTATATCAAAGCTGTCATAGACACGCATCTCTTTGAAACGATACCCGTTCGTATCAAGCTTGACCGTCCACGCACTGGTACCCGTCACATCAAGCACACCGCCGTCCTTAGCGACCCACTCGCTAAGCGACTTGCCGACGGTCATGTCAGCCGTATCCTCTGCGACCGGATCCTCACCGGGGTGATCCGCGTCGTACACCTTAAACGCATTCCCGGCCTTATAGTTGATCGTGCCGTTCTTGGATGCTCCCGTCTTCAGAAAATCAACGTGCGTCTTATATGTGATATCCGTCACCGCGGATGCCGTATTGTTCGTATACTGATAGCTGATCGTATTGGTCGTCGTGTTATAAGAAGGCGTCGCCGCGGCCCCGTTCACCTCAAAGGATCCCGTGACAAAACTCTGCCCGTCGCTGAACGTGTCTTTCATAAGATAACCGTTCGCATAATCCACCGGATTGGCAGCATTGGTCATACGGACACTCCATGTGATCGTATCGTCCGTCGGATCAAATGCGCCGGCAGTCTTTTTCACAGCAGGCGGCGCGGGCCGATTCTCCGTGATCTTTACGGTCACAGTCTGTCCGTTCGTACCCGGGATCTCAAATTCATACTCTTCGCTCGTCCCGACAGATGCACTGTTCATCCGAAGTGAAAGGACGATCTTCACCCGCTGAAGCGCTTCCGCTCCGCCATTGTCCGCCGGATCGTACGTGATATGCAGCTTCGCCGTACCGTCCGGATCAACGGAAAGATCGCCGACCTTCTTATTGTTGGAAAGTCTTACTTCAACATCCGAAAATGCGCTCAGATCAAACGCTGTCGCGCTGATCGAGGGCAGGCGATAGGTTTTCCCGGAATAGACATAGATATTGCCGGGTTCCTGAAACGCATCATCGATATTTACATAGATCGGATCCTTTAAGACATATTCTACCGAAAAGGTGTCATTTAAAGAGATCTCCGAGGCGTTTGTAACCGCGCTGCCACCGACCTTGATCGTCGCGCTCTCCACAAGCGCATACTCGTCCGTCGTCTTCGTGGGATCCACAGCCACATCTTCGAAGCTGACGACTGCATACGTGGAAAAATGCTCCGCATCAAAGCTGACTTCATCCTTCGCGATATCTGTCGAAACCGCCTCGGCATCATGAAGATCGTCCGATACATGGAATACCTGCACATCCGCCCTGGCTGAAGACAGCGCTTTGTCCGTATCGATGTTTTCAAACGTAACTTTTACCGTTCCCTCATCCGTATCAGGCTGGATCTCATCGCCGTTCTTATCATAGATCGTAATGTCAAAAGCGCGTACTGCCGTTACTTTCTGGCGCTTTGTAAGCGCAGAGGCAACTGTCTCTTCGATCTCGCCCACTTTACCGCCGCGGATCTCGGATACACGAATATACGCATCTTCCGGCAAAACGCCTGCATCCGCCTCAAGCTTAACGATCACGCCACTGACATAAGCAGAATCCGAAAACGCTTCTGCCTTTTCGGATTCTGTTTCGAGCATTTCTTCCGTCTCTTCAGTTACTTCTTCAGCTTCTGTTGTTTCTGTATTTTCTGTTTCTTTTGTTTCTTCTGTATCTTCTGTATCTTCTGTGTCTTCTGTGTCTTCTGTTTCTTCTGTGTCTTCTATTTCTTCTACATCGTCGGATTCTTCCGATCCCGCCTCATGTTCATCCGTCTCGTCCTCGTGATCTTCTTCCTCACGGTCATCGTCCGAAGGGTCCTCTTCCTCTCTGTCCGAATCTGCCTCTTCGTCTGCATCCTCTTCATCTTTGTCCGAATCTGCCTCTTCGCCTGCATCCTCTTCAGCTGTCTGGGCTCTGACAACAGACATACCGGCAAGCATGTTTCCGGAGAAAACATTTCCTCCCAGCAGATCAACGATCAAAAATAAACAAAGCAGCGCAACGGAAAAACGCTTTTTCATGTTCCTAAATCCCCTTAAATCCATCAAATCTACATGCGTAGTATAACCACGCTATGTCCGATTATACGACCGGGAATAGGAAAAATCTACATTTATATTATATTCGCACATCTTATTTGAAATGTTTGGGCAATATGTTTTATTTATCCTATTTGTTCTGACAGATTGGCCATCTCGATCGCACCGAGTGCACAGTCATATCCCTTATTGCCTGCTTTGCTGCCGGCACGGGCGATCGCCTGCTCGATGTTTTCGGTTGTGACGATCCCGAACATGGTCGGTACGCCGGTCTGCATCCCGATCTGCGCAACACCCTTGGAGACCTCGTTGCAGACATAGTCATAATGAGATGTCTGTCCGCGGATCACGCAGCCAAGTGCGATCACGGCGTCATACTTTCCGGATTCCGCCATCTTCTTGGCGATCATTGGGATCTCAAAAGCGCCGGGTACCCACGCTGCCGTAATGTTCTCCTCCGCAACGCCGTGACGCACTAGACCGTCTACAGCGCCTCCAAGGAGCTTGCTGACTATGATCTCGTTAAAGCGGGCCGCCACGATCCCGACCTTCATTCCCTCTTTTGCGACTACTTTTCCTTCCAGTACATTGTATTCTTTCATTTTTATCTCCTTTCTATGTTCATATAGGGATGCGCTTTTCACAAAACTATTCAAATGCGCACATTCTGCACTAAATTCATAAGCATTCTGTAAAGCGTCGACCGTTTCTGCGGAACTCGCTTCGCTCAGACACGTCCTCGAAACGGTCGTTACAGAATACTTATTCATTAAGTGCCCATGTGCATGGCATTTTCATAGTATTGTGAAGCGCATCCGCCATGAATAATAAAACTGAATCATAATTGTTCAATCCTGAAACTGTTCTAAAGCTGAATCATTAATGCTCAATTCTGAATCTGTTCTAAAGCTGATTCATTAATGTTCAATTCTAAAACCGGATCCTAGCACCCGAGCATATGCCCCATCTTCATCTTCTTGGTCAGCAGGTATTTCCTGTCGTATTCCTGCGGTGCGATCTCGATCGGCACGCGCTCCCTGATCTCCATGCCAAAATCGCTCAGACCGTAGATCTTGTCCGGATTGTTGGTAAGGAGCCTTAAGGACCTGCAGCCAAGATCGCTCAGGATCTGTGCGCCTACCCAGTACTCGCGCAGATCCGGCGCAAAGCCGAGTTTCACGTTCGCTTCGACCGTATCATAGCCCTGTTCCTGCAGCGCATACGCCTTGATCTTGTTGATCAGGCCGATGCCGCGCCCCTCCTGGCGCATATAAAGAACGATTCCGCGTCCTTCCTTTTCGATCATGCGCATCGCAGACTGCAGCTGCAGACCGCAGTCACAGCGAAGAGAACCGAACGCATCACCCGTCAGGCACTCGGAATGTACGCGGCAGAGCACATTTTCTCCATCGGCGATATCGCCCTTTACAAGTGCAACATGATGCTCGCCTGTGATGTCATTGACATAGCCGCACATGCGGAACGTGCCGTATTCCGTCGGAAGCTCGGCGACCGCCTCCAATGTCACGTGCTTTTCATGGATACGGCAATAGTTCTGCAGATCCTTGATCGTGATAAAGACGAGCCCGAAACGCTCTGCCAGTTCATGAAGCTTCGGTGTCTGCATCATCGTACCGTCATCGTCCATGATCTCGCAGCAGACGCCGCACTCCGTAAGGCCCGCAAGGCGCATCAGGTCGACCGTTGCCTCCGTGTGGCCGTTTCGCACGAGCACGCCGCCCTTTCTTGCCACAAGCGGAAACGTATGGCCCGGCCTTCTAAGGTCGGCCGGCTTTGTCGAAGGGTCTGCACATTTTCTCATGGTAAACCCGCGCTCCGCCGCTGAGATGCCTGTCGTCGTATCGATATGATCCACCGATACGGTGAATGCGGTCTCGTGGTTGTCTGTATTGTCCGCGACCATCTTGTTAAGGCCCAGGCGCGCCGCGACTTCTTCGCTCATCGGCGTACAGATCAGGCCCTTCCCATAGGATGCCATGAAATTGATGTTCTCCTGCGTTGCATACTCTGCCGCACAGATGAAATCACCTTCATTCTCTCTGTCCGGATCGTCCGTAACCAGGATGATCTTCCCTTCTCTCAGTGCAGCAAGCGCCTCCGGGACTGTATTGTATATGTACTTTTTTTCTGTTCTCATCGTGTATACTCCGTTTCTTTCGTATAATCCGTCGTGTCCGATATCATTTTCTACTTGTTTTCGCAGCATTTTAAAAGCCGTGTTCCGCTAAAAACTCCATCGTAAGGCCTGTGTTCTTTTCTCCGGTCGTATTCTGATCCTTCGATGCAAGTCCGAGAAGCCGACCGACATATTTTCCGACGATATCCGTCTCAAGGTTCACAAGATCGCCCGCTTTCTTGCGAAGGAGCGTCGTCTCCTCACCGGTATGCGGGATCACGGATACCCGAAATGATGTATCGTCCACCGCCGCCACCGTCAGGCTGATGCCGTCGATCGCGATCGACCCTTTTGATACGATATAAGGGATCAGCTCTTCCGGCGTACGGATCTTCACCCAGACGGCATTCTCTTCCCGCACAAGCGAGAGGATCGTCCCGGTGCTGTCGATGTGACCCGACACGATATGACCGCCGAATCGTCCGTCCGCTGCCATGGCGCGTTCTAAGTTCACCGCATCACCCTCACCGCAGGATGACAGGCTGCTGCGCCTTACCGTCTCCGCCATCACATCCGCGCGAAAGCTGTCCTGCGTCTTGGATACGACTGTCAGGCAGATCCCGTTCACCGCGATGCTGTCACCGATCTTTGTTCCCTGCAGCACCTTCTTTGCCGCGATCTCGATCTGCCCGGACATCCCGCTGATCGACAGTGACCGGATCGTGCCGGTCTCTTCAACGATTCCCGTAAACATAAGGCTTTTCCTCCTTTTTCTTTCTATCCTGAATCCCGGATGATGCATCCGGCTGATCTTCGCGTTTCATCTGTTGCTTCACTTGATAAGATAAAAGCACGTCACCACCGATCTTCTCGACGTCATACAGTTCCATCATGCAGCCGTCGCTGACAAGCGATACACCGTCGCCTTCCACAGGCGATCTTGACATGCCTCCGAAAAGCCTGGGCGCGATAAAGGCACGCACCTCGTTAACAAGGCCTTCTTTTAACAGGCTCTCATTTAAGATACCTCCGCCCTCTACAAGAACGCTGTCGATCTCCTTTTCCCCCAGCCACTTCATAAGCTTTTTCAGATCGACCCTGCCGTCAGGTCCCGGGAAGTTCATGATCCGGACTCCGGCCCCGATAAGCTGGCTGATCTTAAAATACAGGCTGATCGGCATGTTTTCCGGCATGGCATCCAGTGAGGGAGGCACTTTCAGAATGCCTCCCGGAAGATCCGGAAATGCTGTTACAAGCACCGTCGGGATATCACCTGCGCTCTGAACGAGTCTGGCGTCAAATGAAAGCTGCAAACGGCTGTCACAGATGATCCGCAAAGGATCGCGCCCTCCTTCCATGCGGCAATTCAGCATCGGATTGTCCGCCATCACGGTTCCGATCCCCGCCATGATCGCCATGTTCGCATGGCGCATTTCCTGTACACGCGCTCTGGCCGCATCACCTGTGATCCATTTGGATGCACCGGTCTTAGTTGCGATCTTGCCATCCGCCGTCATCGCATATTTGAGCGTCACATACGGCATCTTGCGCGTAATATAGTGAAAAAAGACCGGATTTAACGCATCGCACTCTTTTTTCATAAAATCCTCTTCCACTTGAATGCCTGCCTCTCGGAGGATCGCTACGCCCTTACCGCTGACCTTCGGATTCGGATCCCTTGAACCGATTACCGCCCTCGCGATCTTATTTTCAATGATCGCTTCCGTACAGGGCGGCGTCTTTCCGTAGTGGCAGCACGGCTCCAGCGTCACATAGAGTGTCGCCCCGGCTGCCGGCTCTTTAAGCGAAGCGAACGCGTTCCGCTCCGCATGCAGCTCGCCGCGCCGTGCATGATAGCCTTCACCGATGATCCGCCCGTTCCTAACGATCACGGCACCGACCATCGGGTTCGGATGGCACCACCCTTCTCCCTTGCGGGCCAGCTCGATCGCCCGCATCATGAAATCATGATCTGTCATAATACACCTCGATATCTGTTGTCTTCAGACGCCGGATGATCGATGGAACCTTTCTTTTGAGAAAATGTGGATGAAATCCCACGAGAAAAGAAATGCCCTGCGGCACTCTTCTTAGAATGATCTGCATAGCGGAAAATTCCCATAAAAAAGCCCTGCCGTAAAACGACAGGGCCTCATGCACATCAAACATGATCACAGAAAGAATACTGTGACTCTCTTCTTCCATCCAGACTATCCCGCAGACATAACGTCTGCTTCGTGCTATCAAGCATCTGTCGGCTCCGTAATCGCAACGGATCATGCCTTTCGGCTCGCGGGCTGTACCGCCGGTCGGGAATTCCACCCTGCCCTGAAGATCAATATGAATTTGTTACAGTATACGATAAGGAGAAAAGATGTGCAACCCTCTTTTCTTACAGTTTAAACTGCGATACCAGTTTCTGAAGCGTCAGCGCGTTCTCCGCAAGTCTGTCGGATGATTCCGCAACCTGATGGCTGGATGCCGTCTGCTCCTGGGAGGCCGCAGATACATTCTGCGTCTCGTCCGCCACATTGACACCCATCTGCTCGATCTTCTGGATGTTCTCTGCGATGGTATTGGTACCGTGCGAGAGCTGCTCCACGATCGCGTTCATGCGCTCGGACTCATCTGCGATCGCGCGAACCATATCAACGATGTTGCTGAATGTATTGCCGGCTTCATTCACGGTCTCGGTGCCTTCCACAACGCGTTCAGCGCCGTCTCTCATCGCACCGACAGCTTCTTCGGAGCTTCTCATGATATCTTCGATCAGCGCTGTGATATTCTCAGCAGCCTGATTCGAATCGTCGGCCAGTTTACTGATCTCACTCGCTACAACAGCGAAACCCTTGCCTGCCTCACCCGCTCTTGCCGCCTCGATCGAAGCATTTAAGGACAGCAGGTTGGTCTGGCTTGCGATCTCGGAAATCGTGCTGACAAAGGTGTCGATATTCTTCAGCTTATCACCAAGGCCGTCAACGACTTCTGCCGTATTCTCCACAGACTCCTTGATGGTACTCATCATATTCGTTGCGTTCGTCATGTCGGAAGCGCCCTTCTCGGCTGCTTCGCTCGTCGACTTGGTCATATCATTGGATCTGGTGATCGCACTCTTGAATTCCTGCATGTTGGAGACAAAAGCACTCGTCTCATCACTTGCACTTGATACAGCTGAGATCTGCTCTGTGCAGGATCCTGCAACATTCGTACAGGATACCGCTACCATCTCACTTGCATCCGCAGACTGGGAAGCACTTGCCGAGAGCTCTTCCGATGCGGAAGCGACAAGATCCGTGATATCGGAGATCTTCTGCATGAGCTCACGGATGTTGGCATGCATGAACTCAAGGGCCTCAGCGATCAGGCCGATCTCATTGTTTTTGGATTTCAAGGCGCTGACCTGAGCCATCTCGGCATTATTCGTAAAGTCACTGTCTGCCATCAGGTGCATCTCTTTTGAAACGAGAATGATCGGCTTGGTGATCCTTTTTGCGATCACAACCGCTCCGATCACACCAAGTACGATGATGACAACCGTAATGATGATCGTCTGGATCAGATTCATTCGAAGAGCAGCATCCGCGCCTGCTTTGTATTCAGCTTCCAAAGCATCGATATGATCAACCCATACGCCGGTACCCATAACCCAGTCAAAAGGAGCATAGTACGCTGTATAGTTGATCTTCGGAAGAGGCTCCGTCTCATTCGGCTTTGCAAACATCAGCTCCGTATAGCCGCCGCCGTCCTGCATACCGTTCTTGATCATCTCCTGGATGAACTTGGTGCCGTTCGGATCGGTCGCATCCCATCTGGACTGCCCTTCCGTATCACGCCCGAGCAAAACGACATTGATACCCTCCGACGTATCTACCCAGAAATACCCGGATCCGTCATTGTACTTCAGTTCTCTGATGATGTCAGCAGACTCTTTCATGGCCTCTTCTTTGGTCATCTCGCCCGCTTCATATCTGGCATTCATCACCGCGCAGATGCTCATCGCTTCCTGCGTTTCATTCTTCAGCTCCGTTTTGATATCTTCAAGAAGCCTTGAACTGTAAGTCTCTCCCTGTTCATTATTCGTTGCGATCGTATTTCTTATGGAAAAAACCGAAATAACGACCCCTGTCACAATGACCGCGGCCAGTATCGCGCCTACGATCGTATACATCATGGAACCACGTTTCTTTTTCATACAGTGCTCCTTTCCTCATCAAAAACGGATTCGATCCGATTAGAAAAATTATAGCACAGCATGACACTAATTGTCAGTAAAAAACGCGGCATTAAAGTTTTTTTCAAAATTTTCTTAACTTATCCTCATGCGCGAAAGGTAGCGCTTATGTGTCCGGACAGAAAGGACCACCGTCAGAACATCCGCCGCAAACTGCGCCCATACAAGCCCGTAGATCCCGAAGATCGCATTCAACACGAAGAGCATCGGAATGTTGAATACCGCCCAGCGCATCACGCCGAGAAACAGCGCTTCCCTGCCGCGCCCATACCCATTGAAGAGGTGCACATGGAAAAAGCTTAAGAACATCAGGATCGTGGCAAGACACCTGATCCGCAGAAAATCCGTCCCAAGCGTGACCGTCTGCGATTCATCAATGAAAAAACGCATGATATACGGCGCAAATGCCTCGTACATCGCGATACTGATCAGCGCACAGATGATCCCGCAGCGCTTGGAAAAGCGAGCCACCGCATGCATACGCTCGTGGTCTCCCGATGCAAAGTTGTAAGCCACGATCGGCACCATTCCCTGACAGATCCCGATGCCGATATTGAGCGGCAGCCGCTCTGCCTTTAAGACAATACCGACAGCTGCAAGTGCAGTATTGCCATAGCCCGACATCAGCTTGTCAAGAACGATGTAGTCGCAGTCAAAAAGAAGCGTCGTTACCGCAGCCGGAACGCCGATCGCAAAGACCGCGGCCAGACTCTTTTTCTCAGGAAGATAATTCGGGCCCTTCAGGATCAGTACGCCCATATGTCGCAGACGGAAGATCGTCACGATAAAATAGATGCATGTGATGCAGTTGGACAGAAATGTAGCGATACCGGCGCCAAGGACCTCATAGCCCGGCGGCAGGATCACGAACATGAAGATCGGATCCAGAATGATGTTGATAATACCGCCCATCGTCACACCGAAGCCCGCCTTGCCGGACTCACCGATACAGCGAACCATGTTGGCAAGCATATTGGTCAGGATCGTCGGCAACGCGCCTGCCACGATAACGCACATCGCATAGGTACGCGCAAATGCATGATTCGCCTCATTCGCCCCAAGGAGTGTCAGAAGCGGATCCATGAAAAGGAACACGCCTGTTGAAAAGCAAATTGCGAGGATAAGAGACAGATAGACGCAGAAGCTGTATACTCTGCTGCACTCCTGCTCTTTATTTTCACCCAGAAGTCTTGAAATCAGAGCACCGCCGCCGATACCGGCCACACCAGACAGCGGGATTGACAGATTAAAGACCGGCAGCAGGAGCGAGGTTGCCGCCACCATATCCGGATTGTTGGTCCGGCCGACAAAAAAGGTATCTGCCATGCTGTAGACAAGCACGATCAGCTGGCCGATGATCGTCGGGACCGCCATGGTCCGTACCGCACGGGATACCGTCATGGATTCAAATAACTCTTTGTTGACATTCTTCTTCATTTTCTGCCCATTACACCTCACTCATGATCACAATTTATCTATAGCAAAACAAACGAACGATTGCAACCACATGGCAAAATATGAACGCTCTGCGCGCAAAAAAGAGGCACCGTATGCCACGGTGCCTCAGATCGTATTTTGTTATGATGATCAGTCGTTCTCCTGATCGGATACATTGTCACAGATAATGGCAAGTGCGATCACAACATCCTTCATGCTCTCATCCATAATGCGGATGCGGTAGCAGTCGGACCAGACAGTGCGATCCGTATCAACATGTGCGACAGTCGTGCCGCCTACCTGAATGTCGAAATCGAATCCCAGGATATCACCTGCGATCTTCAGTTCCTTGCCGCAGACCGTACCGTTCAGTTCAGGCTTGGTCAGTTTCAGCTTCTTCTTGATGGAGGCAACTTCTCTGCCATCCTTCTCGATGCTGTAGGTCGGCATGATCGCAACGAGTTTCTTCTTAAGCTTTACGACTTCTTCTCCGTTTCTCTGGATGGAGAAGTTGTGGCGAGTCAGATCGCCCTCAACATGATATACCGTTGCCTGATTCTTATCAAAGATATCGAACTTGGGCTTGATGGAGATCGCTTTCTGCTTCATGTACAGTTCGATCGCTTCACCCGTGAATGTTGCAGCGGGCGCTGCCGCGGCCGACTCCGTCACAGTCTCGCCTGCTTCAAGCTTCTTGATCACGCCGCAGAGCTCATCAACCGCACGGTCCGCCTTGGATGTACCCTCATCCTTATGGCCAAGGAACAGATCAAGGCCCATATTCAAAGCGGTGGAAGCACTGCTCACACCGTCCGTGCCGATCTTGCCCATAATGATCTTGCTTCCGTCCACTCTGGCAAAAACATCAAAGTCCTCGGAAACTTTTTTATACAGTACGGACTGTACGCCTTTGACATCACCCATGACCGGTCTGCCAAAGCTTACCTTTACATCGGAAAGCCTGGCAAGAAGATCTGCGTTTGTGAAGTTCTGTGTGTTCTTGACGCTGGCATATCCCATATTGCCACCGCCGGACATGTCAAATAATCCCATCTTAACCCCTCTCTGTACTGATCAATCTGTTCAAAAATACGGATTACTCTCTGCCAAATCCTGTTGTAATACCTGTGTTCGGGTCCTGGATAATGAGGAGATCGTCTTCGTCAGCGTAAGTCATCTTGATCGGTGTCTGTGCTGTCTGCATGGTTACTTCGCCTGCTTCGTCAACAGACCATACATACTTTGTATCGATGCCTGCCAGTGTGATCGCACCTGTACCGTCCTCGTTGAAGGTATATGTGCAACGAAGTGTCTCTGCATCAACACCGTTTGCTGCCGCATAATCTTCCAGTGTGAACTCATTGCCTTCAGCATCCATCATTTTAGCGATGCCCCAGGAACCTACGATCACGCTCATATCACCTGTAGACTCCGGAACCTCAAGGTCTTCAACACCAGCGTTAACCTGCTCTTCAACCTGCCCCTCAACAACCTCTGCCGCAACTTCAGCTGCATCTTCGTCGCTGATCGTTTCTGCTGCGGGTGCTTCCGCTGCAGGAGCCTCTTCCTTCTTCGCACCGCCGCAAGCTGTCAGAACAGATGCGGAAAGGATACCAACCAACAATACTGCCAATAATTTCTTTTTCATTTTTTTTCCTCCAAAAATGTAAAATTTTTTCTAACCTTGCACATTTTAAAACGCATCCCCGGCAAAGTATAGTACCCCCAAGGGTACCCCGGCTGTTTTTTGAAAATACCGCTAAGGTCATTCCGTCAGGTACCAGTCATCCGTCTCATCATCGTATATGTAGACCTCGTCACTCTCTTCATCATAGTAGTAGAGGTCTTCCGTCTCATCATCATAGAGATAGAGGATATCGTCCTCATACTGATACCAGAGACCGGAATCATAGTCATAGATCCAGTCATCTTCCGCCTCGTCTTCATAGCCGTAATACTCGGCCTCATCGTAATCGTATCCGTATTCACAGGAATTGCCGCCGCTGATATTACAGCCGTACTCACTCTCGTAGTCGGCCCAGCCGTTCCACAGAGCATCGAAATCGCTGTAGTTAAAGTAATCTTCATCACTGTCTGAAACAAAACGTGCAAGCCAGTCCACGTATTCGTCATCCAGACCGATCTCTTTGTAGACGCTCTCTAACTGGCTGTAGAAAGCGGAATCCCCGTAAGGAAGCGATACCGCAAGACCTGTCAGCTCATTCTTATCGGATGTATGCCCGTAATATGCAACGGATGCCTTCAGGGCCGATTTCAGTTTCTTTGCCTCCTCGCTGTCCTTATCAATGCTCTCGACTAGTGCAAGCATATCGCTGATATAGTAATCGGACAGCGTCACGTTGCTCGCATCGTCTCCCCACGAATCCCAGTAGCCTCTTCCCATGCGGCCGCGGGACATGTGCGGTCTGCTGTAGTTCGTATCAAGGAGCGCTTCCTCGTTCTTATAGGCGTAGTCCTTCCAAGCGGCAAAAAGGCTCTTTGCCGTCGAGGCATTGAAAAGCCCCATGCAGGCGGAATCACCGCCTTCTACGGTCTCATTTTCCTCTATGATGTCATCTACAATGTATTTTCCGAGAAGCGGCGTGGACATGCCCGGATTGCGCTCCAGTTCTTCCATCCACTTCGTGTAGCTCCATCCAAGACCGGATTCAAAGTCTTCGGAAAGAAGCGTATACTTGCAGAACGGTGCGAATGCATAGACCGTCTCCATACTTGCCATGATACAGCAGTCCATCCCGATGATATCGAAATGCACATCCTTATGCTCGGCAAAAGCACCCGCCATCTCCGCGATCGTCAGGCTCTCGCCCTCCGGCTGCCACTGGTCGTAGCCAAATCCATAGACCGGCCCGCCACCGTGATCCCAGAACAAAAAGAAGTAGCGGTCCGCCGGATAGTTCTCTTTGCAGAATCCGATAAACTCGGAAAGTGTACTCTGCTCTGTGCAGGCAAGCTGCCCCAGCTCGTCGCGGATCAGACTGAGGCCTCCGTTTTCTATACGCCATGTCTGCGCCGTCTTGGCAGAGATATCATAATCCTGCCATCTCTTTGTGCCCATGGTCTGAATGATGACGTTGACATTCTCACCGATACCGGACTCGATCATCTCGCTGATATCAAGGGTTGCTTCACCCGCCTCCGATTCAAGATCCGAACCGTTTACGTAGATCATGACCGTCGCGCTCTTTGCATCCGTCCCGACCGACACATTCTCCGCATTTGCATGGTGCGAACCGTGTCCTGCTGCGCCCCCGTCATCTGCATTATTACCTTCGTCTCCCGCTTCTGCAGTACCGGTTCCCGAAGGACCGTCTTCCTCGCTGTCCCCTGACATGATCAGAACGATCCCGATGACAGATAATACGATCAGTAAAAAGAAAGCGACTCCGACACCGATCACCCATTTTAAGAGCGCTTCCTGCATCTTCTTGTTCGTGCTGCCGCTCATGCTTTACCCTCCAAAAACAGCGGATTTTGCACCTTCCGCCAGATATTCCCCATAGTCTACGACAAATTGTGCCAGTCGAAATGCAGAATCAACTTCATCCACACCAAGCCTTTCGGAAAGCTTTCCGATCAGCTCGTCGTCATCCGTGATACCGGACTCCATCAGATCCAGAATGATCTTGTCCGCTTCTTCGATCTTCTTCTTTTTTGCTCCCATACAGACCCATGCTTCATCGCCTCGTATGATCTCCGTTTCAATTCTCCATCTCATATCGTTCTATCCTTCCCTGTGTCCGCCTCTGTGTACGAGGCCGAGCTGAAGTGCCTTTCTCTCGGCATCCGCGCGATTCTTTACGCCAAGCTTTTTGTAGATATTCCTGTTATGCTTTTTCAGTCCGTCGTAACTGATCTTCAGGGCGTCGCAGATCTCTTCCGTCGACTGTCCTGCGCAGAGCATTGCCAGCACCTCCGCTTCACGTGACGTTAACGTCACCGTTTCCTTCGGAATGTACTTCATGTACTCAGGGTAATTCGTTGCGACCGCAAGAGTCTCTTCGTAAACCTGCTTAAAGAATGCCCCATCAATATCTGCAAGATCTGCCTTTTCAAGTCCCTTCAAAAGCGGCAGTACAGCGGCTCCTTCTAAGGAGATCAGTCGCACAAAGTGATACTCGCTCGCTTTATTCAGTGCATCGAGCAAATGCTTCTTCCAGTGGGCATCACCCAGGCGGTACAGAATGATCGCCTTCAGGATCTCATGTTCCATCCACATGAAATGACGTTCATAGGACTCCAGATAACCTGTCAGGAAGGATGCAAGATCCAGTGCCTCCTCCAGCCGCTCGTCGTGAATCAGACAGCGGATCTTCATCATCTGCCTGTATCTGTCCAATACGCAGAAGAATACACGCGCATCCGGAACGGAATCGATGTATTTCCGGAACCGGTCATCGCCTGCGTTGCCATAAAGCGACAGCCAGATACCGAACGCCTTTAGATTGGGCAATAATCTGTCTGCCCCTTCCTTTTCGATCTTCTCCGCGATCGAATCGTATACACGCTTTGCGGAAGGGTACTGTCCTTCAACAAGATGCTGTCTGATCTGAATGCCGGCTGAGACAAGGCACATCTCAATCTTACCGCCGTGTGATGCGGCATCGTATCCGTCGGCGCATCTGGTCAATACCTCATACGCCGGCATTGTGCCCTTTTCAAAGCCGCTCTCCGCAAGAGCGATCGTAACAAGCCCTTTTCCGAAGCCTGCCAGAAGCAAAGACAGGGATTTTCCCATAAACCGCGCGATCTGCGTATCGCTCTTGGACCATTCGGAAAAATCGAGCCCGCCGTTCATGATAGACGGTGTATTGCCCGTCGCACAGAATTCCGGCAGAATGATGTCCCCTGCCTGGATCATTGCGAAAACATTCTTCATGATGAGCAGGATCCCTTTGATCCCGCGGTGCGGGAGCGCGATATCCAGATATGCCAGAAGTGCCTTTGCTTCCCTGCGTCTCTCTCGTCTGTTGCTTGGATCCTTCTGGAACCGATCCAACTCGTGATACCACTCTTCCGATCTTTCCGGCATGATGAGCAGACTGCAGAGCATACTCATACCGCACATCAAGACGGGCGAAAGGAGCATCTCCTCCCGCGGCATTTCAAAATAATATTCCCTTGTTTCTATAAAATGACCCGTTCCCGGGTGCTTTCTGGCATTCTTAACAAGCAGTTCCTTGATCCTGCGCATCGCGCCTGCCTTGCGGTAATACAAAAGCGCATTGGCAACGTCATCTTTTCTCTCGTAATAGTCCGCCGCCTTCAGGTAGTTCTCCGTGATCTCTTCCTTGGACCACATCAGTTCCTGCTTCCAGACGTAATATCCCCGCATCTCCCAGCGGATCGAATAGAGCCCGCCGTTCTTTACTTCAAGCTGGTTCATGACATCCTGGCAGTATTCGATCACTTTGCTGATATTGTTGTTACCGGTCAGATACTCCGCCATCTCGATCGTGAACTCGTCGTAGCGGCATACGCAAAGCGCGAACCGGACAAAATCCTCCATCCAGTTCTCACTCAGATACCCGTCCCACATCCGGAAAAGGTCCTGCCGCACTGCGGCGCGGATATCCTCAGAATAACGGATCCCGCCTTCCATACGGGACATAAACGCATGAAGCGCACGTATATACCCGCGAGAGACCCTCGTGACCGGCTCAACGTCATCAGGATGAAGCTCTACTTCCCTGTCCCTGAATAATGCAACGACTTCCTTCTCTCCAAGCGCAAAATCGGCCTCTCTGATCCGCACAAATCCAAGATCCATGTACTCTGCCGCCAGGAATTTGGGCACCGCCCCTCTGGTTAACATAACAACTTGCAACCCGTTCTCATGCAGCAGTTCTCTGACATAGCGGATTGATGCATCCTCGGACAGCCACTGCATATCCTCGATGATCACAATGCTGCCGCGAAAAGAATCAAGCGACGGGCGATCGGTAAGATTCCCGCCTGCGCATCGAAGCACGAGCGGATTCTTCCTTCGATAGTAATACTCTACCGCCGCTGTCTTGCCCCATCCCGAGGCGGCCGTCATGATCACGGGCGAGAAGAATTCTTCAGCCTTTTTCAGTTTTTCAAATACCGCAGGAACCTTGATATAACTCATGTAAATCCCTCATTTGCACGCAGCTAAAGTCACCGCGTCTTCATATCAGCGGTTATTTCGTTCAAAAGCATGCCGATACCGGATCGCGTCCTCCGGGCATACGTTTCTGCACGCCCCGCAGTGAATGCACTCGCGGTCACCCACACGCTTCGTATCCATCCTGCATGCTGCGATACAGGCATTGCAGCCGGTGCATTTTCCCCGATCGACGCTGATCCCGAAAAAAGCGACCGGGTTAAAGAACGAGTAGATCGCCCCGAGCGGACAGAAGAACCTGCAGAACGCACGGTAACAAACCGCACAAAGCAGGATGCAGACGACCAGCACATATACTTTCCATGAGAAAAGAAGGCCTACCGTCTCTCTGATCTCCTCATCCAGCAGCACAAGCGGTATCCCCGCTTCCAGTGTCCCTGCGGGACAGATGTATTTGCAGAATCCCGGCGACATCTTTACGATCGGAATGACGATCACAAAAAGTGCCAGGATCACGTACTTCATATAAGAAAGCGCTCTTGTCAGCCTATTCTTTCTCACTTTGGGAAAAGGGATCGCATGCAAAAGCTCCTGAATCAGCCCAAACGGGCATAAAAAGCCGCAGATCACCCTGCCAAGCAGGATGCCAAACAGCAGGATCGTGCCCAGCATATAAAACGGGAAGCGATAAGCGGACATGGAAAGTGCTCCCTGCAGGCTTCCGAGCGGGCAGGATACGACGGCTCCCGGACAGGAATAGCAGTTAAGTCCCGGTGCGCAAATCCCTTTCGATATGCTCTTGCCGATCCTGCCGGTCACAAAACCGGACAGATGGCAATTATACAAAACGGCCGCAAGAAGCTGCACATATCTGCGCCCGAATGCAGCCATATGTTCATGAAGTCTCATCATCCGATCCCTACGCATTCCAGACAGACCATCGCGGCCTTCGTCCATACATCACGAAAACTCCCATCCAGGATGCCCGTTACGAGCATCAGAAGGCCTGTCAGAAGCAGCAGGATCCGAATGAACCTTTTGGATCCTCCCATGGCACCTCCTGTTTTCAAAACCGGCCTGCCCCTTAGTTCAGATAGCTCTGCAGGCGCTCTTTAACCTTATCGCAGCGCTGTCCTCCCATCATCTTTCCGATCGTATGTCCTTCCCTGTCCACAAAGAACGAGGTCGGTGTGACTTGGACATTCGAGACAAGCGGGTACAGGTCATCACTCAGACGCAGATTCGTAAACTGTGCGTCCACACTGCCCAGAATCTCCTCCGCATAGGATACGTTGTTATCGATCCCGTCGTACGTATCGATGACAAGCCCGATCAGATTCACATTGTCGGGGAGCTCTTTATAAAGAGCCGCATAGTCGCCCATCCCGCTGATACACGGTCCGCAGTATGTCCCCCAGACATGCACGAGCGTAATATCGTAATCTGAGAAAATATCCTGCGTTACGATACTGCCATCGAGTGAGACCGTCTTAAACTTGAGTGCTCCCTTGGAGCGCTCCTCCTCCGGGATACTGACAGGCACTGTGTTTTCCGGGGAGCCCTCTTCCTCCTGCGCATCTTCTTCAAGCATATCTTCTTCAGGCGCATCTTCATCCGTGTCTGTCTCGACTTCCGGCTCTTCGTTCTCGCCATCTTCTGCGCCTGTTTCGGCTTCCGGCTCTTCTCCCGCTGACTCTTCTGTAGTAACTGCCTGTGCCGGTGTTTCCTCCCTGTCATCATCCGGCCACAGCAAAAGAAGCACAAAAATAATGCCCAGCGTAGCAAAAAACGTCCCGATCACAATAGCGACTGTATATAAAACCTTATTGGTCATTGACTTTACTCCCTTCATTCATTTATGCAATTGCATATACGAAAGCGACTTTAATTGTATGCTTTGAAAGAACCGATTCATAGTACCCTTATGGTTACCTTATCTGCTTTTTCCAAACAAAAAGACAAACGACCGGTACCTTACCATGGAATATAGTAAGAGATCGGTCGTCTGTCAAGGCAATTTGACATATATGGATTGGATAGGTCGCCTGTTTCACCCTATGGAGAAACCGTTAATCATAGAGGCCTTTGCTCAGATAGCGATCGCCTCTGTCAGGGAAGATCACCACGATGTTGCCGTGGTCGATCGTCTCGGCAAGTTTCAGAGCAGCCGCAAGTGCCGCGCCGGAGGACGAGCCTGCCAGGATCCCTTCTTTTGCCGCCAGTTCCTTGGAAGCGCCGAAAGCCTCATCATCCGTCACTTTGAATACCCGGTCGATCAGGGATACGTCCATCGTATCGGCGATGAAGTCATTGCCGATCCCTTCGATCTCGTAATCCGCATGCTCGCCGCCGCCGATGATGGAACCGTACGGATCGGCAAGAACGCCTTGGATATTCGCATCCTGCTCTTTTAAGTAGCGAAGTGTTCCGGAGAAAGTACCGCCCGAACCTGCGCCCGCCACCAGATAATCCACTTTGCCGTCCATCTGCTTATAGATCTCGGGGCCTGTCGTCTCGTAGTGCGAGAGTGGGTTCGCCGGATTGCGGAACTGCCTGAGCATGATCGCACCGGGTGTCTTGTCGATGATCTCCTGTGCAGTTCTTTCCGCGCCGAGCATACCTTCTTCGCGGCTCGTATGGATAATCTCCGCGCCAAGTGCGCGCATGACCTTCTGCTTCTCTTCAGAGAATTTCTCCGGTACGGCAAAGATCACGCGATAGCCGCGGTTCAGTGCTGCGACGGCAATGCCGATACCCGTGTTGCCGGCCGTCGCTTCCACGATGGTGCCGCCTTTTTTCAAAAGGCCGCGCTCCTCCGCGTCCTTAACCATGTACATGCCGACGCGGTCCTTCACGCTGCCCGCCGGGTTCATCAGCTCGAGCTTTGCATAAATGTGAACGTCTTTTTTGGTTTCAAAATGTGTCAGCTCCATGATCGGCGTGTTTCCGATCATTTCCTGTATATTCTTAAATACTTCCATCACTGCTCTCCCTCTACTTTGCAGAATTCTCGATCGCCTGTGTAAGGTCAGCGATCAGGTCGTCTGCGTCTTCTATGCCGACCGAAAAGCGGATCAGCTCATCAACGATACCTACCTTCTTCCTGATGTCTGCGGGGATCGCCGCATGCGTCATGGTCGCCGGATGGCATACGAGAGACTCCACGCCGCCAAGGCTCTCCGCAAGGGTGATCAGCTTCAGGTTCTTGTAGAATCTGCGGTAATCGTACTGTTCCTTTAATACAAACGAGATCATCGCACCGGCACCGTCCGCCTGCTTTTTCTGCACTTCATAGCCGGGGTCGGATTGTAATCCCGGATAGTATACCTTCGAAACATAGCCGCTCTTTTCAAGCCACTCTGCGATCCTGCCGGCATTTGCGACATGTCTGTCCATGCGCACGCCGAGCGTCTTGATGCCGCGGATCATAAGATAGCTGTCAAAAGGTCCCAGGATCCCGCCGATCGCATTCTGCAGATAATAGAGACGGTCTGCGATCTTTTTGTCATTCACAGCAACAAGGCCGGATACCACGTCGCTGTGACCGCCAAGGTATTTGGTGCCGCTGTGGATCACGATGTCCGCGCCGAGTGTTAAAGGTCGCTGCAGATAAGGCGTCAGGAATGTATTGTCCACGATCACAAGCTTATCATGCTTATGTGCCACCTTTGCGACCTCTTCGATATCCGTTACCGACAGAAGCGGATTTGCGGGACTCTCGATATAGACAGCCTTCACGGAGTCATCCAGCGCCGCTTCCACAGCGGCAAGATCTGTCGTGTTTACGATCTCATAGGTAATGTCAAAATTCTTGAATACGTTATCCAGGATGCGGAACGTACCGCCGTAGATGTTGTCGGATACGATCAGCTTATCGCCCGTTTGAAAAAGCGACAGGACCGTATTGATCGCAGCAAGTCCGGATGCAAATGCGAGTCCGTACTGCCCCTGCTCCAGATCAGCGATCAGCTTCTCGAGCGCCGCTCTCGTAGGGTTACCCGTGCGCGAATACTCCCAACCTCTCATCTCGCCGAGGCCGTCCTGTTTGAATGTTGATGTCTGGTAGATCGGTACGTTAACGGCACCTGTCGTGACGTCTCCGTCCGTCCCTCCATGAATGAGTAAAGAATCGATCTTTAAGCTCATGTTTCCAATCCTCCCTTGTCATAATCGCCTTTTGAATGATCAAATCCTATATATGTTACGCCCATCTTACTACTAGGTTGATGATTTGGAAAATATGCGCTTTTTATCATCAGTGATAACTCTGAGCTATCGCAAGAAAAAGGTTCGCGGAATCTGTTGTCGTTTTATGCGATACCCACTATAATATAAGAACAATCAAATAATCCCTGTATACATCAGAATCACGATTGGAGGATCACTTATGGAAAAAACAAAACGCTCCCTAAGACTTGTTTCGATCGTCATGATCTTTATGATGGTTTTCGCATCCGCGATCACCGTTTCCGCAAAGGAGGCGCCGCTCTCTCTCTGGACGGAAGGTGCCGCATCCAAAGATGCGCTCATATCTTATATGAATACGATCACGGATCCCGCAAGCCCTGATTTCATCCCGGTTCAGGACCGTATCGCTGTTTTCGATCTGGATGGTACGCTCTACTGCGAGACCGATCCCGTCTACTTCGATCACATGCTCCTGCAGCATCGTGTACTTGAGGATTCGAGTTATAAAAACAAAGCGACCGATTTTGAAAAAGAGGCTGCAAACAAGGTCATTCAATTCGCCGAGACCGGAATATACCCGGCAGGTCTGGACAATGAACACGGCAGGGCGGTTGCGTCTTCTTTTGCCGGTATGACTATTGATGAGTTCTCAAATTACATTAAAGCGTACCGCGGCACACCCATGAACGGTTACAAGGGCATGAAAAAAGGGGATGCTTTCTACAAACCGATGATTCAGGTCATCAACTATCTGCAGGAGAATCAGTTTGATGTCTATATCGTAAGCGGCACCGACCGCCTGATTGTCAGAGGTCTCGTAGACGGTAAGCTCCCGATCCTGCCGCGTAATATCATCGGCTCCGATGAGCAGCTCGTATCCGACCACCAGGCAGGCGCAGACGGTCTTGACTACGTCTATACCGACAAGGACCGCGTGATCCTCGGCGGCAACTTCATCATCAAGAACCTGAAGATGAACAAGGTAACCGCGATCGTGCAGGAAATCGGTCAGCAGCCCGTCCTCTCCTTCGGTAACAGCACCGGCGATGCGGCCATGGCGGAATATGTCACCAGCCACAACCCGCACAAGAGCCTGGCATTCATGCTCTGCTGCGACGATACCGTGCGTGAGAACGGCAAGCTCTCCTCGGCCGAGAAGATGGTCGGCCTGTGCAAAGAGTTTGACTGGGTACCGGTCTCCATGAAGAATGACTGGATCACGATCTATGGGGATGGGGTTACGAAGATTCAGAAATAGACAGTCTGAAGCGATGGACATATTCTGTCCATCGCTTTTATATATTGCAATAAAAGGGACCTTGTGATACAGTACGATTTAGATACTCTTTTCATAGGAAGCGCCGTGATCCACGGTTCTTGGACAGTTCGTCCGCTTTTCCATTTTTCAAAAGACGGAATATACAAATTGTAGACATAGTCATGCTATTCTGTGTGATATAATAGCCTTACAGAATAATTCTTGATCAATTCGAAAAGCAAATCTATCCGGTACTTTCTCTGAAATGAATATCTGTATCAAATTCACAGAGAAAGGAGGACTACTATGGAGGCAATGTCATTTATGGACCATTCAATCGACGTAAACAGCCTGCTTCAGGAAGTAATGAATCGAGAAGACCACGCGGAGCTGATAGATGGGCAGATCATAGTTATTAATCGGACCTCACCAGCGCACAATGATGCTCTCTTGGAAATTGCCGGTGCGCTTGGACGGTTTATTAAAAGCAAAAATGGCAAGTGCAGGGTTTTCACAGAAAACGTTGCTGTCTTCTGCGACGAGTTATGTGCAGAAAAAGGCAACTTCTTCATGCCCGATGTCATGACAGTCTGTAATGAAGACGGTATTCGTGATGATGGCGTTCATGTCGCACCCTCATTTGTTGCTGAGGTCACATCCGAGTCTACCCGCAAGAATGATTTCGGAAAGAAACTGCAAATCTATGGTGAAATGGGCGTCAAAGAATACTGGGTTGTTGATCTGCAGAACAAGCGAGTCGTCCAGTATCTCGAGGAAAACGATTTTGCGCCGGAGATCATCGCTTACCCGAGTACGACCACATTATCCGTACACGTGTACCCCGGATTAAAAATCGATCTATCGCTCATCTTTCAATGATCTATAGGCTCCCGGCAAGTGTCGGGAGTCTTGCTTTTCACCCACATCATATCGTAAGAAGAAAAAGAAAATGAGCCTAGGGGACGGGGTGCGTGGTCCATTTTTGCCGAAAGCATAGAATGGACCACGCACCCCGTCCCCTAGGCTCATTCTTTGTACTTCAGGAGTTCCTCCACGTACGCCTGCCCGTACTTGGAGAGCAGGCTACCTTTGCGGGTGATGTAGCCGATCGTCAGCGGGTCCTCCTCTTTGAGCTTGATCGAGACGAGACCTTTTAAGATCGCGCTCTCACCGGAGAGCATGCCGGAGCCGACGGAATAGCCGTGGAGTTTGGCGATCATCTCCATCGTGGTCGCGCGGTCGTCGGACTTGATCATTTTGTCAAAATCATAATCCGCCATCGCTTCTTCCGTTAAGTAGAACTCGCTGTCGTCGCTCTGATCGAATGAGATGCACGGGTACGCGCGAAGCTCATCAAGGGAGATCTCCTTACGGTTTGCGAACTCATGATCCTCCCATACATATGCGTACGTCTCACGTTGCATGAGCGGCGTAAACTCCAGCTGGTAGTCCTTGAAGAGTTTTTTCATGAGCGCTTCGCTCGAGCCCGAGAACGACACGATGCCGACTTCACTCTTTAAACTGCGCACATCTTCCAGCACTTCCTTAGTCTTGGTCTCATGGATCGAGAACACGTATCGCTCCGGATCGATCTTCCGGATCACCTCGTTAAAGGCCTTGATCGAGAAGTTGTAGTGCTGCGTCGATACGGAAAAGTGTTCCTTGTCGCTGTCCTTGGCAAGATAACGGTTCTCTAAGATCTCATACTGTCCGACTGCCTTCTTGGCATAGGCGACAAATTCCCTCCCCGCATCGGTCAGAGAGATCCCTTTATTGGTCCTGTCAAAAATGAGGATGCCAAGCTCATCTTCCAGTTCCCGAATGCTCGCGGAAAGTGCGGGCTGTGATACATATAGTTTGGTTGAAGCCCTGCGCATGGACGATTCGCCCGCTACCGCAAGGACATATCTGATCTGTGTAATATTCATACTGTTTCTCCTGCACGGGCCTTTTCGGCCGCATCTTTTCGCATCGTGTACCGCCACTTTGCGATCGCTGTGGCGATGATGATCACATATCCGATCAGGGAATAGTGATCAGGTAACTCTTCAAAAAAGAGCATACCCCATATCGAGGCAAAAAGCACCTGTGAATAATCAAAAACCGAGATTTCTTTTGCAGGGGCACACTTGTAAGCCGCCGTCACGGTAAACTGTCCGCCACAGGCCGCAAGTCCCGCACCGATAAGGAGCGCCCACTGCGTCCCCGTCATCGGATGGTAATCATAGAGCATAAACGGAAGGCAAAAGAGTGATGTGAAGATCGAGAAAAAGCACACGATCACCGGTCCTCTCTCGCCCTGCTGCCCGAGTCTTCTGACAAAAGCGTATGCGATGCCGGCGCCGAGTCCGCCAAGGAGCCCGACAAGCGCCGGGATACTGGCAAGTCCCGCTGTCGGCTTTACGACAAATGCCGCACCGATAAAGGCGATAATGACCGTGATCGTCTCAAAGCGATCCGGTATCTCGGCCAGCAGGAAGATGCTGAATATGAGTGCAAAAAACGGAGACATCTTATTAAGGATGTTGGCATCCGCAAGCGCGATATGATCAACTGCCCAGAAATTGCAGATCATCCCGAGGCAGCCGCAGATCGACCGACCGAGAAGCCCCCCGATGGAACTCCTTTTTACATGGAAACGCTCCGTACTGCGCGCCAGGACAAAAAATGCCACGATCGCCGCAAAAGCATTTCTGAAAAATGTCTTCTGGATCGTGGGCAGATCCCCCGACATGCGAACAAATACCGTCATCAGCGAGAAGCAGAAAGAATCCAGTATGACGAACAGCACGCCAAGCGCATGCCGATTGTATGTTTTCTGTGCCATATCACGTTCACCGTTTCCTTGTTTCTTCATATCCATAATGATGGGATGTTCTCTTTTCGTCAATAGACAGAACCCTAAAAAGTAATTGACTTTTTCAAATGGTTAGCTATCAAAAATTCATTCCTTCCGGTACAGCCAGATCCACCCGATCACGCAAAGATACACGACCGACAGGATCACGTAAAACAGGATCCCGACCTGCAGGAAGCAGTAAAGGAAGTTGAAGCAGAAATGGATCACAATGCCGTAGAGCAGGTTGTCATGCTCTTCCATAAAAAGATTGATGACAAAACACAGCCCCGTCATGACGATCACATTAGATAAGATGTAGGGGATCATCTGCACGCCTGTAAAGTCAGAATCGACAAACCACAGGATCGCATGCCAGAAAGCCCAGATGATACCCTGGATCAGGGAGGCTGTGAAGAACGAATACTTTCCGTTTAAGTACGGACGCAGGTACCCGCGCCAGCCCGACTCTTCGCCCGTCGGCCCCGTTGTAACGGCAAAAAGGAAAGAGGCCCAGAACGGATCATTTCCAAGATTCCAATAGGAAGCAAAATCGTTTCCTTCCAGCATTGAGAGCATGTAGACCGAAAAAAGCGTCGCGGCGATCGTAATCAACGCGGCGATCGATAAGGAAAGCACTGTGACCTTGCCCGAGAATGCCTTTCTGTAAAAATCACGGATCGTCATATCCGGGCAGAAGTACCGAAACCCTGCCAGCAGGCAGATCGTCGGCGCCCAGGCACATATATTGGAAAGGATCCGCATCACAACGGGCGATGCATGCAGGATCATGCTTGCGCCGCCGCAAAGAAACAGAACCATAAACCAGAAAACCAGATAACTTGAAACAACATATCGTCTGACTGTTCTATCCATCATTCCTCCAAACCCGCAAAAAGAAGCCGACAGCATCGGCTTCTCTATTCGATCACATTCTTAGGCCATTCGCAGATCCCTACTTCAAGAGACCGCTCCGCTTTTAAATGAAAGTCGGCATGCCGGCAATACCAGCATCCGCGAAGACTCGGGATCGCATCTTCGCGCGGCGCATACGCGGGGCAAATATCCCCCGGCCACACACTTCCTTCTCTTTTCGGAACATCATACACGGTTGCATGTTCTAGCATTGCCTTCCCTCTGTATCAAAACACCGTCGTTACGCCTTCACCATAGCAAAAATGTGACGGAAAAGATCCGCCACACTGATTTTGAAATCTTTTACACTGATTTAAAAGTACTATCCGATCATCATGCGCACTTTAAACACATGCTCCTCCGCTATATAGCGGATCTCGCTGTCTGTCTCTCTGATAAAAGCGAGCACGCTCCTGGTTCCGACACCATGTCCCGCTTCCTCGGTGAAGGGATGACCTTCTTCGTCAAGCGGCACCTTTTCGGCGCATGCATTTGCGATCTCTAAAAGGAGCTGATCCTTATACCTTGCCGTGATCTCGATAAAGCGCGATCCTTCCGGCACCTTTTCACACGCATGGATCGCATTTTCGATCAGGTTGCTGATCGTGATCGCAAGCTGCATCTCATTGACACCGGGATCAAACGGAATGTTCGCAGAAACGCGTACATCAATGCCCTCGCGCCCGGCCACCGATACATAATGGGTGATCGCCGCGTTGATCGTTGCATTTTCACAATAGCGGACAGCAGTGCGCGGCTCCTGTTCCATGCGCTCCCGAAGACATTTTTTCGCTTCTTCTTCCTTTCCGTCTTCCATAAGAGAGAGAATGAGCGCCTCAAAATGGCGCCTGTCATGACGCATGGCCCGGTCCCGGCTGACAAGCTCTTCCGTTGCAAGAAGCCTTTCTTTCATGCTCTTTGCAGCCATTTCCAGGATATCCGCATCCGCTTTTAATCGGTACTCGTTCTGCTTGAGCTCGGTCGTATCGACCAGAGAAAAGATGCTGCCGAAGTTCTCTCCGTGGTCGATCAGCGCACTTTCTTCGGGCCGATAGATCCGGCCGGCATATTCGATCGTATCGCCTTCTGCGATCAGGCTTCTGATCCTTTCGATCACACGCTGCGGATCAACAGACAGATCGGGAAAAAGTGTGTTTGCCGGCTTATTGTAATACTGCACCCTGTCATCACGATCGACTGCAATGATCCCTTCGGAAAGTCTGTCGATCATGTATTCCCGTGTCACATCAATGATGTCCAGAAGGTTGTATCGAAAGATCACGATATACATAAAGACCGTCAGAATGACGTGCCCCAGGATCGAGATATCAAATACCTGCGTGATCGCAAATGCCCCCGTGATCTGGGAGACAAACAGAAAGATCTCCACCGTATACGCGATCAGGATGATCCGGATACGATGTCTTGCGATGCGGTCCTTTTCTCTTCTCAGTTCCAGGATCAGAAGCGTATATGCAGCAAGAGCGAGTATGAGCTGCAGACCCATAAAAAGGGTATGCGCGATCCCATCCTCATGAATGAGCGTCGGAAAGAGGCCGTCCTCTCGGAATGACCAGTTTACATAATATAGTCTATGTTTTTCCAAAGTGGCGATCAGGATATAGAATGCGATATGAACGAAAAAAAGAATGCTCTCCGGGACAACATATACATGGCGCCGGCAGAGTCTGACCGTAAACATCAAAAGGGACAGCGCGATGAACACGCGCCCCGCATAGGAAAAGCTGAGCGCTGTCATCCATGCTTCCTCGCTCTTTGCCTGCAGTTCCATGACATAACCCACATTATTGACAAGGATCGCAATGCAGTTGAAAAGGAGACAGTTATGAAGCGGTGTCTTCAATTTAAAAAAAATCAGCCATGCTTCCACGAACATGCCGATCACGCTGCCATACATCAGCGCAAGCAAAAGATCATGCCAGTTGATAGCCATACGTTCACTCCGTTTCTGCCTTTACAGCCGGTAATCCATATATCTGTCCAATACTTCCGAATACCTGCCGCGGGAGACAGGGATCACTTCATCATTACGGAGCGTGATCTCCGTCTTGGTCAGCTTGTCGATCGCGCCCACATTAACGGTCACCGATTCATGGCAGCGTATAAAATCGGGGCCGGGATCGTTTTCTTCCATGTATTCTGCGAACCCTATACGAAGCGTCGGCGTTGAGATCACTTTTCCCGAAAGCATATGATAGGAAACGACATGATTGCGATAGTCGATGTACATGATCTCATGGATCCGGAGCGTGCAAAAGCCTCCCTTGATCCTGACGCCGATCGATCTGTCATCGTCCGTCCTGACTTTGGAAACAGCAAGATCGAGTGTAGCAAAAAGCTTATCGTGATCCACGGGCTTTAAGAGATAGTTGATGGGATTGACGTCAAAAGACTCGAGCGCATAGGAACTCTCTGATGTGCAGAAGATTACCTGCGCATCCGGCTGATCCCAGCGAAGTTCTCTGGCCGCCTGAATGCCGGTCAGCATCGGCATCACGATATCCAGCAGATAGATATGCGGACGGTATTCCCTGCATGCCTCGATCATCGCATCGGGATGGTCAAATGTACGGATCTCGGCCTCCTGTCCGTGGGCGTCAAAGTACTCCCGCACATAGCCGAGTATCCTTTCACAGTCTTTTCTTTCGTCATCACAGATCGCGATCCGAAACATCACAAAATCCACCCTTTACGTTCATAATGAGTACTGTACAACATTATAGCAGTAGCAGACCTTTTTTCAAGAATCTGTTCATTTACGATACCGTTCACTGAATGGTATACTAAGAGAAAAAGAATTGTACTGACTTGTCGCTGCATGACGTACTTTTTTCCTTACCATGCGAGTGAGGAGGACATTTTGTATATCGCTTTTGCCGGTTCAAATAATTTGTGTATCATTTTTACGCTGATCATCCTGATCGGTGCAACCGTGAGTTCGAGGAAACACAGAGATCTGTCAACAAAGCTGTTTATTGCGTTATGCTCCGTCGAACTGTTTGCTCTGGTAAACAACCTGTTTTGGTATACATATGAGGGCAAGCTTCGCAGTGTTGCGCTGCTTACGTACCTGAAACTGATGACATATGTCATGATCGATGTCATCCTGATCGTTTTTGCCCTGTATGCATTTTCGTTTGTCAGCAGGAAGAAGCGTGTACATCCGGTATTGTACGGTGTCACGATCGCGGTTGCGGTTATTGATATCCTTCAACTGATCCATGGTACGATCACCGGAAAACTGTTTGTAGTCGTGGATTATCATTGTGTGACGGGTGCTTTGAGCAATGAAACGGCAAAGTTTCCGACGATCTATTATATCTGGCTCTACGCGACACTTTTTTATTATCGGAAATATATGAGCAAACGGCAGATCATTGCGATATCCAGTTATCTGCTTATTCCGCTTTTGGACGCGATCATGCGAGTTCTCTATCCGGTAAGGAACATCTCATACGTATGGGCCGCGGTCTGCCTGCAGATCATTTACGCGATCGAACAGTCTCATGTGATCTATACGGCACAGATACGCGAAAAGATCTTAAAAGAGGCATCTCATACGGATCCTTTAACAGGCCTGAAGAACAGACGATCGTTTGATGAGACTCTCCGCTCCCCGGAAATGGGTGTTCCGTCCGGCGTTATCTTTTGCGATATCAATTCGCTGAAGTATGAGAACGACAATTTCGGACACAGCGCAGGCGATGCGTTGATTAGTCGATTTGCGGACATTCTGTGCAGCGCGATCACGGACGGAGAGGTCTTCAGGATCAGCGGGGATGAATTCGTCGTCCTGTTCTACAAAGTAGGCGATCATACTTTCAATAAGCAGGTCCGGGATCTTTCCGATAAGATCAATGCACATAACAGGATCGCTTCGATCGGATATGTCTGCGGCGGAGAGGATGCTTTTGACATGGTGGGGCAGGCAGAACAGGCAATGTATGCCGATAAGGAAAGATACTACAGAGAAACCGGCAAGGACAGGCGGACCTGATCGGTCTGTGCGGAATACAAAAGGCGGAAGGAAACCTTCCGCCTTCACTTATGCCAGTTCTTTGATCCGTTCTACCGCTTCAATCGTCTTCTCTCTGTTTCCGAATGCCGTCAGGCGAAAATAGTGCTCGCCGTGCGGTCCGAATCCGGAACCCGGCGTGCCGACTACATTCGCTTTCGTAAGAAGATGATCGAAGAATTCCCAGCTTGTCATGCTGCCGGGTGTCTTAAGCCAGATATACGGCGCGTTCACGCCGCCGGATACTTCGAAGCCTGCTTCTTTTAAACCATCCTTAATGATCTTGGCATTGCCCATATACCATGCAATCTGCTCTTCGATCTCCTTGCGTCCCTGCACGGAATAGACCGCCTCTCCTGCGCGCTGTACGATGTACGGTGCACCGTTAAACTTGGTGCCGTGGCGTCTCGCCCAGAGCCCGTAAAGGGCCGTGTCTTCTACTTTAAGGTCCTTAGGAACGACCGTATAGCCAAGGCGCAGTCCCGTAAAGCCTGCCGTCTTGGAAAAAGATCTGCACTCGATCGCGCAGGTTCTTGCACCATCGCATTCATAGATGCTGTGCGGCACATCCGCCTCCGAGATGTATGCTTCATAAGCGGAGTCGTACAGGATCACGGAACCGTTCTTATTGGCATAGTCAACCCACTCCTGAAGCTGTGCTTTATTCATCACGGCGCCGGTCGGATTATTGGGAAAGCACAGATAGATCATATCCGGTACCTGCTTCGGAAGCTCCGGAGCGAAACCGTTTGCTGCATCGCACGGCATGTAGATCACACCGTTAAAACGCTGTCTGTCCGCATCATATGCACCCGTTCTGCCTGCCATCACGTTGGAATCCACATAGACCGGATAGACCGGGTCGCAGACTGCGATCACATTGTTAGTGCTGAAGATCTCCTGGATGTTGCCGCAGTCACTCTTCGCACCATCCGATACAAAGATCTCATCCGGCTCGATCGCGCAGCCGCGCGCCTTATAATCATACTCGGAGATCGCTTTTCGAAGGAACTCGTATCCAAGATCCGGCGCATAGCCTTTAAAGGTCTCCTCCTGCCCCATCTCATCGACCGCACCGTGCAGTACTTTGATGATCGAAGGTGCGATCGGCTGCGTGACATCACCGATCCCTAAACGGATCACCTGCTTGTCCGGATTCTGCGCTTCAAACTCCTTCACCTTTTTTCCGATCGTTGAGAAAAGGTAGCTTCCCGGAAGTTTTAAGTAATTGTCATTAATTTTTGCCATGTCGGTCTTCCTCAATTTCTTACTTAATTAATATACCATTGGATAAGGAAACGCTGTCATAGCGTTTCCTTCGCGAAATTCGCAGCGCGTATGCGCTTTCCTCTGCGAATTTCTGCGATTCCGCCGGAGGCATCTAATCTATGAGAAGTCATTCTCATAGATTAGTATAGCCCATCAGCGCTTCATCCACTTCTTTTGCTGCGGCGCGTCCCTCCGCGATCGCGCGGACCACGAGCGACTGCCCCAGATGCATATCGCCTGCCGCATAGATCCTTTCCCCGGAGGTTGCAAAACGCTGCGGCGCAGTCTTGACATTCGTACGTGCATCGCGTTCCACACCGAAATCGTCCGTTACATACTGCTCGCTTCCAAGAAAGCCCGCCGCGATGAGAACAAGCCCCGCAGGCACCCTTTTCTCAGAGCCTTCCACGGGCACCATGTTCATCCTGCCGGTCTTCTCATCTTTCTTCGCTTCAAGGCTGACAAGAACAACTCCTTTTAAATTGCCCTTCTTATCCTTTACGAATTCCCTGACCGTCGTCTGATAGATACGAGGATCATGACCGAATTTCCGGATCGCCTCTTCCTGGCCGTAATCGACCTTCAGAATGCGCGGCCATTCGGGCCACGGATTCGACGGAAGTCTTGTTTCGGACGGCTCAGGCATCATCTCAAGCTGCGTAACGCTCTTTGCCCCAAGGCGGATACAGGTCCCGACACAGTCATTGCCGGTATCGCCGCCGCCGATGATGATCACGTCCTTATCCTTTGCAAGGTCGGTTGGAACATCGGTAAAATCGCTGTCCAGGAGGCGCTTCGTTACTTCCGATAAGAAATCGACCGCAAAGCGGATCCCTTCTGCGTCTCTCCCGGGTGCATTGATATCCCGCGGATTGGAAGCGCCGCATGCCAGTATAACTGCATCATACTCCTTTTTCAGATCGTCTGCGTGCAAATCTTTCCCAATATCGGTATTTGTGACAAAACGGATGCCGGCCTCTTCCATGAGCCGCACTCTTCTGTCGATCAGCGACTTATCAAGTTTCATGTTCGGGATGCCGTAGCGAAGGAGGCCGCCGATACGGTCTTTGCGCTCAAACACGGTCACAAGATGTCCCCGCTTATTCAGAAGCTGTGCTGCCGCAAGCCCGGAAGGACCGCTGCCGACAACGGCTACTTTCTTGCCGGTCCGGACAGCCGGTGTCTCCTCCTTTACAAGGCCGTGCTCGTATGCGTATTCAATGACCGCCTTTTCGTTTTCTTTCGTGCCGACGGGCTTCCCCGCAAGGCCGCAGGTACATGCCGCCTCGCAAAGTGCGGGGCAGACGCGGCTTGTAAACTCGGGAAAACTGTGCGTGATGGAGAGTCTTCTGTAGGCTTCAGCCATCCTGCCGCGGTACACAAGATCGTTTAATTCCGGAACAAGATTGTGGAGCGGGCATCCGGACATCATCCCTGCGATCATCATCCCGGCCTGACAGAACGGAATGCCGCAGTCCATGCATCTTGCCGCCTGTTTCCGCTGCTCTTCAAAATCAAGACTTCCATGGAACTCCATGAAATCCTTGATGCGTTCATCCTCGGATCTGACAGGTCCGTCAGTTCTTTCATATTCCAAAAATCCTGTTGTCTTGCCCATTAGCGCGCACCTCCCGTAAAGATCCTGAATGCTTCGATCTTGGCCGTCTCGGGATCCGCTCCCGTCTCCATTTCCTTCGCGATCAGTCTTAAGATCTCTTTATACTCGATCGGAATGATCTTCTTGAACTGCGGCACATAGTCATCGAACCGCGACATGATCTCTTTGCCTTTCTTTGAGCCCGTTGCTTTGACATGCTCACCGATGATCCGGCGCAGCTCGTCCACGTCTTCCTTGTGCGTGACTTCTTCCATGCTGACAAGCTGCTTGTTTAAGTTACGGTACAGCGTGTTGCCCTCATCAAGCACGTACGCCACGCCGCCGCTCATCCCGGCTGCAAAGTTCTTGCCGACACTGCCCAGTACGACGACCGTGCCGCCTGTCATATACTCGCATCCGTGTTCGCCGACACCCTCTACTACGGCTGTCGCACCGGAGTTACGGATGGCAAAACGTTCACCGGCCATACCCGCGATATAGACCTTGCCGGATGTGGCACCGTAGAGTGCAACATTCCCGATGATGATGTTCTCGCACGGATCGTACTTTGCATCCGCAGGTGCGGAGATGATCAGCTTACCGCCCGATAATCCCTTGCCGAAATAGTCGTTGCTGTCGCCCGAGATCCTGAGTGTCAGGCCTTTGGGAATAAAGGCGCCGAAACTCTGCCCGCCTGAACCGGTGCAGCTGACCGTGATAGTATCCTCCGAAAGCCCCTTCGGTTTCTGTCTTGTGATCTCTGCGCCAAGGAGCGTACCGAATGTTCTGTCGACACTTCCGAGATGCACGGAAATTTCCGTTTTCTCACCTGCTTCGATCGCAGCCTTCACCGCTTTGGAGCGAAGCATCACCTTCTCGTCTTCCGTACCGTCCAGTGCAAAATCATACAGATCCTTCTCTTCATGCGAGATCTTCGCACCGGCGGGATGATAGAGGACTCCGGAGAGATCGAGTTTCTTCTCTTTTTCACTCAAGTCCGCTTTGACCTTTAAAAGATCACTTCTGCCAACCAGTTCTTCTACGCTTCTAAGGCCAAGCTTTGCCATGATCTCGCGAAGCTCACGGGCGATGAAAAGCATGAAATTCTCCACGTATTCAGGCTTACCCGCAAAGCGTTTTCTCAGTTCCGGATTCTGCGTTGCAACACCCATCGGACACGTATCGGACTGGCACTGACGCATCATCGCGCACCCGAGTGTGATCAGGGGCGCTGTCGCAAAGCCGAACTCTTCCGCACCGAGCATCGCTGCGATCGCTACGTCACGGCCGCTCATGAGTTTTCCGTCCGTCTCGATGACAACGCGGTTACGAAGGCCGTTTGCAAGAAGCGTCTGGTGCGTCTCGGCAAGACCGAGCTCCCACGGAAGACCTGCGTTATGGATCGAAGAGAGCGGCGCTGCACCCGTACCGCCGTCATAACCGGAGATGAGGACGACGGCCGCACCTGCCTTGGCAACACCCGCTGCAACGGTACCAACGCCCGCTTCGGATACGAGTTTAACGGATATCCTCGCATTCTTATTGGCACATTTTAAGTCATAGATCAGCTGCGCCAGATCTTCGATCGAATAGATGTCATGATGCGGCGGCGGCGAGATCAGGCTGACACCCGGTGTCGAGTGTCTTGTCTTTGCGATCCAGGGATAGACCTTCTTGCCGGGCAGGTGGCCGCCTTCACCCGGTTTTGCGCCCTGCGCCATTTTGATCTGGATCTCTTTGGCGCTTACCAAATAGCGGCTCGTCACACCGAAGCGGCCGCTCGCGACCTGCTTGATCGCTGAGCTGACATCATTCTTCGTACCGGCGGACTGGAGGCGCTCATCGCTTTCACCGCCCTCTCCGCTGTTGCTCTTACCGTGCAGGTGATTCATCGCAAGCGCCAGCGTCTTATGCGCCTCTTCCGAAATGGAGCCGTAAGACATGGCACCTGTCTTGAATCTTGTCACGATGGATTCTTCCGATTCGACCTCTTCAAGCGGCACACCTTCTGCGGGAAGCTTAAACTCCAAAAGACTCCGAAGGTACCCCGTCGATTCGCTGTCTGCCATTTTTGTGTATTCTTTAAACTTCTCGTAGCTTCCCTCTCTTGTTGCCTGCTGCAGCATATGGATCGTCTGCGGATTATAGCGATGATGCTCACCCTGTGCACGCTCTTTATGACGTCCTATGGAAGAAAGCTCCAGATCGCACGATAAGCCAAGCGGATCAAAAGCTTTCGAGTGCTGCGTATCACATGCCCGTCCGATGTCGTCGAGCGTGATCCCGCCGACACGGCTTACCGTTCCCGTGAAGTAATCATGGATCACGGACTCCGATATGCCGATCGCTTCAAAGATCTTGCTGCCCTGATAGGACTGGATCGTGGAGATACCCATCTTGGATGCGATCTTTACGATCCCGAACAGGATTGCATTGTCGTAGTCTTCCACAGCCGCATAATAGTCCTTATCAAGCAGCTCTTCTTCCACGAGCTGACCGATCGTCGCGTGCGCCAGATACGGGTTGACCGCACTCGCGCCATATCCGAGAAGTGTTGCAAAGTGATGCACTTCTCTCGGTTCACCGGATTCTACGATCAGCGACATCGCCGTACATTTCTTGGTATCGACAAGGTGCTTATGCACTGCAGCGACCGCAAGGAGCGACGGCACCGCCACGTGGTTTTCGTCAACGCCGCGGTCAGAGAGGATCAAAATGTTCGCACCTTCTCTGTATGCCTTGTCAACCTCTACAAACAGGTGGTTCAGCACACGTTTCATCGGCGTTCTCTTATAGAAAAGAAGTGACACCTTCGCTACTTTAAAGCCGTCCTTCTTCAGGTTCTCGATCTTGAGAAGGTCAAGGTCCGCAAGGATCGGATTGTTGATCTTTAATACCCGGCAGTTTTCAGGGCGCTCTTCCAGAAGATTCCCGTTCGTTCCAAGATATACGGTACGCGATGTGACGATCTCCTCGCGTTGCGCATCGATCGGCGGGTTGGTAACCTGCGCAAAAAGCTGCTTAAAATAGTAGAAAAGCGGCTGATACTGACCGGAAAGCGCCGCGATCGGCGTATCCACACCCATCGAGCCGATCGCTTCCGTACCGGTAAGGGCCATCGACAGAATGCTGTCATGCACATTTTCCCATGTATAGCCGAACGCTTTCTGAAGTTTCCCTCGCTCCTCATTCGTATAGTTCTTTACTTTCCTGTTCGGGATCTTTAATGACGCGAGTGTCAGAAGGTTTTGATCGAGCCACTCCCCGTACGGCTTTCCGAGCGCATAGGTCTCCTTGATCTCCTCATCGTAGATCACGCGCTTTTGCTTGGTATCCACGATCAGGAGTTTACCCGGATGCAGGCGCTCTTTTTTCACGATATGTGCCTCCGGCAGTTCGAGCACGCCGACTTCGGATGAAAGGATCAGCCGCCCGTCATCCATGACATAGTATCTGGATGGACGCAGACCGTTGCGGTCCAGGATCGCGCCCATGATATCGCCGTCCGAGAAAAGGATGGAGGCCGGGCCGTCCCAGGGCTCCATCATCGTTGCATAGTATTGGTAGAAATCCCGCTCTTCCTGTGACAGCGTCATGTTGTGCGTCCAGGGTTCCGGGATCATGATCGTCGCCGCAAGCGGAAGCGGCATACCGCTCATAACCAAGAATTCCAGCGTATTGTCGAGCATCGCCGAGTCAGAACCGCTCTGCGAGATCACGGGAAGGACCTTGGTCATATCCTCTGCGGAGAATGCATCCGTATGCATGGTCTCCTCGCGTGCGAGCATTTTGTCGGCATTTCCTTTGATCGTATTGATCTCGCCGTTATGCACGATCAGGCGATTCGGGTGCGCGCGGTTCCAGCTCGGTGCCGTATTGGTCGAGAAGCGCGAATGCACCATCGCGATCGCCGATTCATAGTCAGGGTCCGTAAGGTCCGTAAAAAACGTACGAAGCTGCCCGACCAGAAACATGCCCTTATAGACGATCGTACGGCAGGATAGAGACGGCACGTACGTGTCCGTGCTGCTCTGCTCAAACTCGCGCCTTACGATATAGAGCATGCGGTCAAAGTCAAGATCGGTCTTTGCCGATTCCGGTCGTTTGATGAAAACCTGCCAGATATCGGGCATGCACGCACGTGCCTTGCTTCCCAAAACTTCCGGTGCGGAGGATACTTTTCTCCAGCCGAGGATCGTAAGCCCGCTCTTTTTTGTGATGATCTCAAACATGGACTTGGCCTGGCGCATATCAAGGTCATTCGTCGGGAAAAAGAACATGCCGACACCGTACTGCCTCTCACCGGGGAGCGCGACGCCCTGCTCTGCCATCTTCTTTATGAAAAAACGGTGCGGGATCTGCGTCAGGATCCCGACGCCGTCGCCGGTCTTGCCTTCCGCGTCCTTACCGGCACGGTGCTCGAGTCGCTCCACGATCGATAATGCATCGCTGACGATCCCGGCGCTCGGCCGTCCTTCCATATCAATGATCGCGCCGATGCCGCAGTTGTCATGTTCAAAGCCTGACCTGTACAGCCCCTCTGCTTCCGCTTGTTTCCACTGGTCTGTCATGTTTCGTCCTCCTTGCTGACGGGCGCCTGTCCCTCGCGCCCCTTTTCAGGTATGTATGCAACCGGATAGTCGTTGTCAAAGCACGCCGCACAGTACGGCAGATCTCCGACCATCGCTTTCAGATCATCCAGTCTTAAATAGCCGAGCGAATCGGCTCCGATATTCTTTCTGACATCCTCCGTTGAATGGCTCGATGCGATGAGCTGGCCGGAAGAGGGTACATCCGTTCCGTAAAAGCAGGGGTACAAAAACGGCGGCGAGCTGACGCGCACATGCACTTCCTTCGCCCCGGCCTCCCGGAGCATGATGATGATCTGCCGCATCGTGTTGCCCCGCACGATGGAATCGTCGATCAAAACCACGCGCTTGCCGCGCACCACATGGTCGAGCACGGAAAGCTTCATGTGAACCGCCATCCTGCGCTCCGCATCCGTCGGCTTGATAAAACTTCTGCCGACATATCCGTTCTTATAAAAAGCAAGTGCAAACGGGATCCCTGATTCAAGCGAATACCCTTCCGCCGCCGCAAGTCCCGATGAAGGGACACCGACCACGACATCGGCCGGGACCGGATAGTTCTTTGCAAGCGCACGGCCCGCGCGGATCCTGGCGTCATGTACCGAAACGCCGTCGATCACAGAATCCACTCTGGCAAAATAGATGTATTCGAAAATGCAGTGTGCGATCCGCCCGGCCGGTTTCATGAATTCACTTTTGATGCCGTCCTTCGTGATCGTCACGATCTCGCCCGGCGCGATATCACGGATCACCTCGCCCCCGACGCATCGGATCGCCGCGCTCTCCGATGCAAACATGTAGCTGTCACCCTTTTTCCCAAGGACAAGCGGCTTGATCCCGTAAGGATCGCGCACGCCGATCAGCTTTCTGGGGCTCATGACAAGACAGGCGTAGCCGCCCTTCAGCTTCCCGGATGCCTTCATGACCGCCTCTTCGATCGTTCGCGATGTGACGCGTTCACTTATGATCTCGTATGCGAGTACTTCCGAATCAGCCGACGTATAATGCGCCTGACCGCGGTACATCTGCCCGACTTTCAACTCATCCGCATTTTGGATGTTCCCGTTATGGACAAGGGCAAGACTTCCTTTTATATAGTTCATCGCGATCGGCTGGGCGTTTTGGATCGTACTGCCGCCCGCGGTCGAGTATCGCACATGGCCGACACCGATATTGCCGACAAGTTTTCCCAGAATCTCTTTTGTAAAAACTTCACTGACGAGGCCCATTCCTTTCCTGGTCTCGATGTTGCCCATCGGGCCGCTTGTATCGGACACCGAGATGCCCGCTGATTCCTGTCCTCTGTGCTGCAGGGCGATCAGTCCGTAATAGATATCCTCCGAAACGCTGCCGCCGCCCGGTGAGTAGACACCGAATACGCCGCATTCTTCATGAAGCTTGTCATCTGTTTCCATCGGGTTCATCCGTTCTCCTCCATGTCTCGTGTTTTTTGCCCCTTACAATACGCCAAAACGAGTAGGATATGGTCCTACCCGAATTTCGCGCCGAAAACGCTTTACAGCGTTTCCGATTTTATTACCCCCTCGTATATTGCCGTCGCCTACTCAACATCAGCCAGCGCTGCAAAATCCTCTTCGCCCGTTCTGATCTTTACGACCTTGCTTACCGGATATACGAAGATCTTGCCGTCGCCGATCTTGCCTGTATAAAGCGTCTTCTTGGCAACTTCGATCACCTTCTCGACAGGGATCCTGCTGACAACCACTTCCAGTTTGATCTTGGGAAGAAGCGTCATATCCATCTCAACACCACGGTACATCTGGCCGGCACCTTTCTGGATACCGCATCCCGTAACCTGTGTAACCGTGATACCGGTTACGCCGAGTTCGTTGAGTGCACGTTTGATCTTGTCATATCTGGAAAGCTTCGTAATGATCACGACTTTGTTGATGCCGCTGTCAAGCGCTGTACCTCTTACCGCTGCTGCGCTGTCGACAACCGGAACCGCCGCGCGTTTCATGGCGTCGCTTGCCTTGTCATATTCCGACGTGCCAAGGTCGGTGTTCTCGTTTACGCTCATCATGTTGGACATATCCATAATGGAGAATCCGGAATAAGCGCTCGGAAGACCATGTTCTGTCGCATCAAGACCGGTGATCTCTTCCTCTTCCGATACACGAAGACCGATCGTTTTCTTAATGATCGTGAAGGCAATGATGATCGTTACGACTGTCCATGCTGCTGTCGCGCCGATACCGATCAGCTGCCTTCCAAGCTGCAGGAATCCCCCTCCGTAGAAGAGCCCCTCATCGATTCCCGCAGAAGCAAAGCCGGGAGCTGTACTTGTTGCGAAAAGTCCGACTGCCAGTGTACCCCAGATACCGTTCAGCATATGAACGGCGACAGCTCCGACCGGGTCGTCGACATGTGCGACGTGATCGTTGAACCATACACCGAAAACAACCAGAACACCGGAGATCGCACCGATGATCGCTGCGCCCGCACAATCCGTTACATCACATGGTGCCGTGATCGCTACGAGACCTGCAAGGGAGGCGTTCAGACACATGGAAACATCAGGTTTCCCATAGCGGATCCAGGTAAAGATCATGCAGACGACAGTTGCGACCGCGGGTGCTACCGTTGTGGTCAGGAAGATGGAGCCGAGTGTCGGAACGTCTGTTGCAGCCGCACCGTTAAATCCATACCAGCCGAGCCACAGGATGAAAACACCGAGTGCTGCGATCACCAGGTTATGTCCGGGAAAAGCATTTACTTTTGTTACTTTTCCGTCTTTGTCTCTTTCAAACTTGCCGATCCTGGCACCGAGCATCTTTGCACCGATGAATGCGCAGATACCGCCGACCATGTGGATACAGGTAGAACCCGCATAATCGTGGAATGCCAGATCAGTCAGGAAACCGCCACCCCATGTCCAGTGCGCTTCGATCGGGTAGATGATCGCCGAGATCACTGCCGAGTAGATGCAGTAGCTGGAGAATTTGGTCCTCTCCGCCATCGATCCCGATACGATCGTTGCCGTAGTCGCACAGAAAACGAGGTTGAATACAAATGCGGAATAATCAAAATTTGCATAATCCGTAAATACGTCAAAGGAAAATCCGCCGGCAAATCCGCCAAGTACGTTCTCTCCGAGCATCAAAGATGCACCGCAGATGAACCACATCACGGTACCGATACAAAAATCCATTAAGTTCTTCATAATGATGTTGCCGGCATTCTTTGCTCTCGTGAAGCCCGCTTCGCACATTGCAAAGCCTGCCTGCATCCAGAAAACAAGAGCCGCGCCGATCAGAAACCATACGGCAAATACTTCGCCGCCGATAGCCTGCATAATCTCTTCAGTCATAATAGTCACTCCTCATAATTAAACAAAACTTCCTACTTCATCACCTATTTACAATAGAATGTCGCTTGCGACATTCTCGCGCCGAGCGCAGTTGCATTCATGCAACATCCTCCCATTGCGTGAGTGCGCATCTTGCGCAGAGCGCTCTTCATATTTATATGAAGAAGGTCACCCCACCAATGCGAATCCACGCCTTTGTGGGATGACCTGTTCTTCAGGTACAGTATTTTTTTCTTAATATACTGAGAAAAGAAGCTTGCCATAGCTCGGGAACGGCCAGCAGTCTTCGCTGGAGAGCATTTCCGCTTCGTCTACATGCTTTCTCAGATGCTCCATCTTGGGGATCAGATCGTCCCTGATGGCTTCGGACTTTTTCCTGATATCGTCGATACCTGCGATATCTTCAAGTGCCTTCTCAAGATCCTTCACTCTCTCTAAGATATAATCTGTCAGTTCGGAGAGACGTTCCATCGTGGAGATCTCGTAGTTGCACTTTACATTGCTGCTTACGGACTTCATAAGCGAAGTCGTCTGTGCCAGTCTGTGCAGGTAGCTTTCGATCGCCGGAAGGTAATTCTTTCTTACCATATCTACCATCGTATGACCTTCGATGTTTACGGTCTTGCAGTAGTTCTCCAGCATGATCTCGCATCTCGATGTAAGCTCTGTCTCTGTAAATACCTTATGGGATGTGAGCATCTCTACATTCTTCTTATCAAGCAGATGCGGCATCGCATCAGGTGTTGTCTTCAGATTGGAAAGGCCGCGCTTCTCGGTCGCTTCTTTCACCCACTCATCGCTGTAGCCGTTGCCGTTAAAGAGGATACGCTCATGCGCCGTGATCGTCTCTTTGATCAGTGCATGAAGTTCACCTTCAAAATCCTTAGCGCCCTCAAGCCTGTCTGCGAACTGCTTTAAGCTCTCCGCAACCGCCGCATTCAGCATGATGTTGCAGCAGGCGATGCTGTTGGAGCTTCCAAGCGATCTGAACTCGAATTTATTGCCGGTAAAAGCAAACGGTGAAGTTCTGTTTCTGTCTGTCGTATCTCTTGAGAATCTCGGAAGCGTATGTACACCTAGCTTCAATACTTCTCTTTCTTTTCCTTCATACGGCGAATCGGTCTTGATCGCCTGCAGGATCCCGGAAAGCTCATCTCCTAAGAATACGGAGATGATCGCCGGCGGTGCCTCGTTTGCACCGAGCCTGTGATCGTTGCCTGCCGTCGCTACGGATAGTCGGAGCAGATCCTGGTACTCATCGACCGCTTTGATGACCGCACAAAGGAACAGAAGGAACTGTGCGTTTTCATGCGGTGTCGCGCCGGGTGATAAAAGGTTCACGCCGGTATCGGTCGCCATAGACCAGTTGTTGTGCTTACCGGATCCGTTCACACCTGCGAAGGGCTTCTCATGAAGCAGACATACAAGACCGTGCTTTCTTGCAACTTTCTGCATGATCTCCATGGTCAGCTGGTTGTTGTCCGTTGCTACGTTTGTAGTGGAAAAGATCGGTGCCAGTTCGTGCTGCGCCGGTGCCACTTCGTTATGCTCTGTCTTGGCAAGGATGCCGAGCTTCCAGAGCTCTTCGTTCAAATCTTCCATGAAAGCGATCACGCGGGGCTTGATCACGCCGAAATAATGATCGTCAAGTTCCTGTCCTTTGGGGGGCATTGCACCAAACAGCGTCCTTCCGGTATATACAAGGTCAGGTCTTTCGTTGAACATCTTCTCATCGATCAGGAAGTATTCCTGCTCAGGACCTACGCTTGTTCTGACATTCTTTACTTCCACACCGAACAGTTTTAAGATCCTCTTCGCCTGCTTGCTAAGTGCCTGCATGGAGCGAAGAAGCGGTGTCTTCTTATCCAGTGCATCTCCGCTGTAAGAGCAGAACGCTGTCGGAATGCAAAGTGTATGATCCTTGATAAAAGCATAGGATGTCGGATCCCATGCGGTATAGCCTCTCGCTTCGAATGTTGCACGAAGTCCGCCTGACGGGAAGGAGGAAGCATCCGGCTCACCCTTGATCAGTTCCTTACCGGAGAATTCCATGATCACGCCGCCGTCGGGTGACGGTGCGATAAAGCTGTCGTGCTTTTCTGCGGTAACACCGGTCAGCGGCTGGAACCAGTGCGTGAAATGTGTTGCGCCTTTTTCCACCGCCCAGTCGCGCATCTCTGCGGCAACTGCCTCTGCGACGTCCTCATCCAGCTTCGCATCTTCATCGATCGTCTTGCGAAGCGAATTGTATACCTCTGCCGAAAGTCTGGCTCGCATCACTCTGTCGTCAAATACATTTGATCCGAAAAGATCAGGTACATTCTGTTTTCCCATGTTTTTAGCTCCTCTCTCTCGATAATATTGCAGACGTCTAGACCGGTTTTGTAAAATCGAGCAGGTTATCTCCTGCTCGATCGTTGCACACGGACATTTCGCACTTCGTGCTCCATGTTCTTACGACCGGCAAACGAAACTCTATGCAAGCATAGTTTCGCTTGCCAGTCTTGTGCAACAAAAAGAAGGCGCCTCGGAGAATTACTCCAAGACGCCCTTGCCTCTATATGTTTGTGATGGTACTCCGAATAGAATACCTTGTCAATACCTTTTTTGAAAAATTGTATTATCGTATACAATTTATTTTGCCTGTCCGTAATATGCGCCCGGACCGTGCTTACGAAGATAGTGCTTATCCTGCAGGATCTGCGGAGCCGGAACGACATGCGAATTGATCAGCTCGCAGCGCGCCGCCATCTTGGCACATTCTTCCAAAACAACCGCATTGTGGACCGCTTCATGCGCATCCTTGCCCCATGTAAAAGGGCCATGATTCTTGCAAAGAACAGCCGGCATCGCCACGGGATCGATGTCGTTCTCTTTAAAATGGTCGGCAATCAATACACCTGTGTTCCACTCATATCCTTCATCGATCTCAGCTTTTGTCAGATTCCGGACAAGCGGAACTTCTCCGTACAGATAATCCGCATGGGTCGTTCCGTAGCAGGGGATCGCTCTTCCCGCCTGTGCCCAGCTCGTTACCCACGGCGAGTGCGTATGCACGATCCCGCCTATCTTTTCAAAGGCATTGTATAATACTACATGTGTTTTGGTATCGGAGGAAGGGTTATAATCCCCTTCCACCTTGTTGCCGTCAAGATCGACAACTACCATATCTTCCGGGCGAAGCTTATCATAATCGACTCCGCTCGGTTTAATGACAAAGAGCCCCCTCTCTCTGTCAATACCGCTGACATTGCCCCAGGTGAATGTAACAAGATGATATTCGGGCAACATCATGTTCGCTTCGTAAACCTGTTTCTTTAATTCTTCCAGCATACGGATCACTCCCCCATCAATCCTTAAACAAGCTGCGTACAATGGCGATGATATTCCAGACAGATCCCCAGATCTGCCAGATCAAAAGAAGGAGAAGTGCAACCGAAGCAACATTTAAAAAGATTTTCATGTCTCTACCCCCATCATTTCTTTTCGCGAATACGGTCGCCCGTCTCGATATCGAAAAGATGCGTCTTCTCGCCGCGAACTTCCAGCTTGATGATATCACCTCTCTTATAGCGTTTTTCGTCTTCTGTGATCAGCATCATCAGAACGTCGCCTACATGGATACCGATCCTTCTCTCGTCGCCGAGGTTTTCGAAGGTCGCGATCTCTTCCGGCGTACCCTGCGAATCGGGGCCGCCGATCAGAACATCCATCGGGCGAACGCCCATCTTACAGCGGAATCCGTCACTGACAACATCGTAATATCTCTTCGGCACCGCAATTTGGAGATTAGAGTCATGGAAAGTGAAGAAGAAAGTTCCGTCTTTGTTTATGATGGTAGTCTCCAGAATGTTCATCGGCGGTTCACCGATAAAGGATGCAACGAACTCGTTGGCAGGATCGTCGTATACTTCCGAAGGCGTACCGAATTGCTGCAGCACACCGAAATTGATGATCGCGATCTTATCTGCCAGTGACATCGCTTCCAACTGGTCATGCGTTACGTATACGGTCGTACACTTGATCTTATTGATCAGACGCTTGATCTCGGTACGCATCGCCTGACGTGCTTTTCCGTCCAGGTGAGACAGCGGCTCATCCATCAAAAGGAGTTCGGGTTCACGGATGATCGCTCTTGCAATATTCACACGCTGTTTCTGTCCGCCGGAAAGCTTAACGGGCATCTTCTCAAGCAGATCGTCGATCTGCATAAGAGGTGCGATCTCCCGTACTTTCCGGTCGATCTCAGCCTTATCCACACCTTTTGCCCGCAGGTTAAACGCAACGTTGCCATACACATTAAGCGGCGGATACATTGCGTAATCCTCAAATGCCAATCCGATATTTCTGTCCTTCGGGTGGAGATCGTTGACCAATCTCTCCCCGATATAGATCTGACCGTCCGTGATCTCTTCGAGACCCGCGATCATACGAAGCGTCGTTGTCTTACCGCACCCGGAGGGACCAAGGAGCGCGACAAATTCGCCCTGCTCGCAAACGAGGTTCAGATCTTTTACGGCAAAATCATTCTTTATTTTTTTCTTCTTGCCGGAATTATCATATCTCTTATAAAGATGATTTAATGTCAAGCCAGCCATTATTTCTCCTCCCCAGCGGTAGCGAGCGCGATAAAGTTTGCTTCATCGGATCGAACGATATAGTTCTTTGTATCAGGATCGAACAGAATGATGTGATCCAGCTCGAAACGAATATAAACTTCACTGTCGATCGCGACGTTCAAGCCGTTGGGTGCGATCATGCGAAGCTGGTAATCTCCGCATTCCGCAACGATAACGGACTTGTTGCCGATACTCTCGTAGCTGTATACCGTTGTCTTAAAGTAGCCTTCCTTCGGCTCGAAGGAGTATTTTACGTTCTGCGGACGGATACCGATATCCGCATGGGAAAGTCCCTGCTCGCGGATCTTTGCGTAAACACCGTCATCTTTCGGAAGCGCCATTGTTACGGATTCACCGCGCACATTGATCTTAATACTGTAAGAATCATCAGGGCCGAACACCTCCGCGCGGAAAATATTGATCTGCGGATCACCCATCAGCTGTGCCGTGAATTCGTTGCAGGGCATGTAATAGATCTCATCACCCGTACCGATCTGGACGATCTTGCCTTCATTGATGATCGCGATCCGGTCACCGAGCGCCATCGCTTCCATAAAGTCATGTGTTACATAGATACAGGTAGAACCGAGATTGGCCTGCATTTCCTTAAGTTCTGTACGCATCGCGTTACGAAGCTTTGCATCCAGGTGCGCAAGCGGCTCGTCCATCAGGAATACATTCGGAGTACGAACAAGCGCACGGCCCATCGCAACTCTCTGCTTCTGGCCGTTAGAGAGCTGGCTCGGAAGACGCTCTAAAAGATTCTCCATCTTCATGGTCTTCGCTGCCCAGAGGATACGCTCTCTGATCTCGTTCTCATCCGTCTTGTAAAGCTTGCTGCGAAGCGCGGATGCCATATTGTCATATACCGTCATCTGCGGATATAACGCATAGTTTTCAAAAACCATCGCGACATTTCTGTGCGCGGGATCCGTCAGGTTCATGACGTCATCATCGAACTTTACCACGCCCTCTTCCGGCATTGCGATACCTGCGATACAGTTGAGGATGGTTGTCTTGCCGGCACCTGCGGGGCCGAACAAAACGAAGAACTCTTTGTCCTTTACATCGATTGAGATCCCGTCAAGTGCCTGGACTTTGCCAAAGGCTTTTCTGACGTTCTGTAATTGTATTCTAGCCATATGTCCCCCTTATCCTTTTACCGCACCGAAGCTGAGGCCGCGAACCAGATGCTTCTGGATGCAAAGAGCAAAGATCATAGCAGGCAGAGCCGATACGGTCGAAGCAACGGCGAGCTGCCCATAATGCGCGCTGTCGGTTCCCAGATATTTCATGATCGCAACCGTTACGGGATATACCTTATTACTGGAAAGGATCAGCGGGAACGTAAAGGAGTTCCATGCAAAAATGAATGCCAGCAGGGCGGATGATACAAGGCCCGGCTTAATGAGCGGCACCAGCATCTTAAAGAAGATCTGATACCAGCTGTAACCGTCAACCTGCGCCGCGTATTCGATCTCGACCGAGATATCCTCAAAGTAACCGCGTACTACCCAGATGAGAAGCGGCAGTGAGATCAGCTGGTATACCCAGATGAGGCCCACATAGCTGTCATAAAGACCGATCTTCTGATAGATCATGAAAAGAGGCAGAACAACGAGGATCTCCGGCGCGAATTTGTAAGAAAGGATCTGGAACGCCAGGTCTTCTTTTCGCGGGAAGTTATATCTTGCAAGCGCATACGCCGCGGGAACGCCGACGATGATTGAAACAAGAACAGCGCCGCCCGATACGACCACACTGTCAAGGATGTATCTGCCATAATCGGAACGAAGCAGAACTTCCTGGTAGTTCGCAAGTGTCGGGTTGAACACGAATGTTGTCGTAAACACCTCCGTATCGGATTTGAATGAGATCAGGATCATCCAAACGAGCGGGAAGAGTGCAAAAATCGCATATATGATCAAAAGTATATTCATCAGCACGTTCAGTGCTTTTTGTTTACCGTTCTTCATGCTCTCCTCCTCTACTCTTCCAGACCGGCAGCCTGCTTCTGCGCTGAGCGCTGCAGGTTAACGATACGTTTTGCTGCAATATTGATGATCAACCAGAGAACCAGGATGAACGGGATCGCCGCGCCGAATTTCTGGAATTTGAAACCCTTCTGGTATGCAGTAAGGGAAAGAGACATCAAAGAGTCTCCGGGGCCGCCTTTTGTCAGCGCGAAGATAACCGCATATTCCTGCAGCGCTGCCATGAAGCGGAACAAAAGTGCAATGTAAAGGCTGGGCTTGAGCATGGGTAATGTCAGGTTAGTAAAGTTGAACCATGCACTGCCGCCGTCGATCTTAGCCGATTCAAAAGGAGATTTGGGAAGCGACTGAAGACCTGCCAGGACGAGCAAGATGATGAATGCGGTATTGATCCAAACGTCGATCAGAATAACCGTCATCAGTGCTGTTTCCGGAGCAGCTGCCCACGGAAAATTGTAAACGCCGAATATATTCAAAAGCTTCTCAACAATACCTACGGAACTGTTCAGCATCAGCTGCCATACGATCGTAGCCGTAACAGGGGCAACCATCAACGGGAAAACCAACAGAACACGAAGTACCTTTGACAGCCCATTATTCAAATTATTGAGTAAAACTGCGACTCCAAGTCCAATCACCATTTCCAATACTGTGGAAATAACACCGTACAACAATGAAATCTTAACAGCACCCCAGAACGATTCGTCACCGAGCATGCTGACCCAGTTACTGATCCCTATGAATTTATGGGAAGGAAGTTTAAATGAATAGTTCGTTAACGAGTACCAGATCGCCATGGCAAAAGGAACCATGATACCGATCGTAATGATCAGTGAAGGAGCAACGATGCAATACGGTCTGACGCGGGTCGCAAAAGGGACTTTATTCAGTTCGGATTTTACGCTGCTTTTTTTCTCTGTGGTCATATCTCTACACCTCATAGTCATTTTAAAGCAAGAGGGGGAAGAGAGACCTTCCCCCTGTGCTTTTTGTTACAGTTACTCCTGTAAAAATACTACTCCACCCCGAGATCCGAAACAAGTTCGTCCATTGTAACCTTCAGCTGATCCATCGCTTCCTGAACGGAAGAATATTTGTTGGTTGTAACAAGATCCTGAAGTGTCTTAGCCCATTCTGTTGTCGTCTCTGTAAAGTAAGGCTGAGCTGTGAAGAAGATGCTTGCATTCTTGGAAATCGTGGAGAATGCTTCGTAGTAACCTTCTGCATTTGCTACGGACTGTTTGTAAGCGTCGCTGTTGAGTACGGAAGTACGAGGAGTATCCGTGCAAGCCTTCTCAACGCCGGACCAGAGCATGAACTCGGGGCTTGTGAAGTACTGCATGAAGTACCAAGCTGCTTCTTTCTTAGCGGAATCAGCATTCATAGCCATGGACCATACCCAAAGGTTGGACTTCATGTCTGCTGCTGTCTTGCCTGCTTTTTCCGGATACGGAACCATACCGAATGCCATATTGCCTGCTTCGTTGGAAGAACCCGGTGTGTTCTGTGTGTAACCGCCTCTGTCTGCGTCCCACATCATAGCTGCTTTACCTGCGCCGAGGTCTGCGCCGCACATTTCCCAACCATATGTAGCCCACTGAGGAGCGCCGCCATTCTTAACCAGGTCAACCCAGTACTCTGTCATAGCAACTGCCTCAGGAGAGTTAACCTTACTTACAAGCTTGCCGTCTTCGATCTCGAAGTCTTTAGCACCCCATGTAGAGTACATGGACATGTAAGCAGGGTGAATGGTTCCCCAATCAGGAAGGCCGCGAACTGCAAGGCCGTAGGTACCGCTACCGTCAAATTCTTTCAGCTTCTTGGAAGCCTCAAGGAGCTCTTCAGCTGTCTTGGGCGGCTGGATGCCGTTTGCTTCCAGGATCTTCTTATTGTAAGTGAGGATGTTAACTTCCCAGCCCATAGGAAGTGCCCACTGAGAGCCGGTTCCTACAGAATGTCCGGGAACGCAATCCCATTTCAGAGCGTCGATAACTGCCGGAATGAAATCATCGTATTTCCATTCAGGACTTGTCAGATCTGTGCCGATGAAATTCTCAAGCGGCTCGAGGTTTCCTGCTGTTGCGTACTCCCATGACTGATATGCACCTGTCATGAATACGTCGATGGAACCTGAGTGGCTGGAAAGCTCTACGTTCAGTTTTTCGAAGTAGTTGCCTTCCGGCATGGATGAATAGTTAACTTTGATGCCTGTCTTTTCTGTGAATTCACCCAGTTTCTCTTCTACAGCGTCTGCATATGTATGCTCACTGAACAGAACAGTGATCTCTTCGCCGTCGAATTTCTTCCAGTCAAAATCGCCGGATGCCTCTGCTGCGGGTGCTGCCGCCGCATCAGCTGCGGGTGCTGCCGCTTCAGCCGCAGGTGCCGCCGCATTGTCTGCTGCCGGTGCAGGTGCGCTGCCACCACAGCCTGCGAGTGTGCCTGCTACCATAGCAGCCGCCATCGTTAGTGCCAATACCTTTCTCATACGATCCTCCTTCTCTTTTGTATGAAATGTTTTCCCCTTTGGAAATATTTATGAAGGCCTTTTCAGCCAATCACACGATTTGATTGTGCAATAACCCCACACAAGTTCCATTGTATACTTTTTAATCAAATTTTAACACAACTTTTAAGTCACCTTCGCGTCCGGATGCCAGGTCGAATCCCTTCTCCCACTCTTCGATCGGAAGAACTGTGGTGATCACGCCTTCTGTCTTTAAGTTGCCGTTCATGATGTTCTCAATAACGAACGGATAAGCATACGGGCTTAAGTGTGCGCCTCTGATATCAAGCTCTTTGCGGTCACCGATGATCGACCAATCAACTGTTGTCTCCTTGCTGAATACGGAGAACTCTACGAATGTACCGAGTTTTCTGATGATCGTCAGACCCTGAACGACGCTTGCCGGATTACCGGTTGCTTCTATATAAATGTCACATCCGTAACCGTCTGTCAGTGCCTTGATCTCCTTGTCGATATCGCATTTGCCGGGATTGAATACGAGGTCCGCGCCGAATTTCTTTGCCATCTCGAGGCGATTCTCCTGCATATCCAGAACGATCAGCTTCTTCGGGTTCTTCATTCTTGCATATGTGATCATTCCAAGGCCAAGTGTGCCTGCGCCGGAGATAACTACCACATCTTCATTTGTGATCTCTGCTCTGTCCACTGCATGTTTGGAGCAGCCATACGGCTCAACCAGTGCTGCCTTCTCGAGCGGCATATCCTTCGGGAGTTTGGAGATAACGGATGTCTTTCCGTATCTTACGTATTCTGCCATACCGCCGTTTGTGTAGGACATGAAGCCGTACATATCATGCGGCTGACACATCCAGTAGTGACCGTCTTTACAGAAGCGGCACTTTCCGCAGGGCACGATCTGATCTGCCGTGATTTTATCGCCCAGCTCATACCCTTCCACATTCTCGCCCATCATTACGATGGTTCCGTAAAACTCGTGTCCGGGGATGAAAGGCGGCTTAACCCACGAAGGCTGAACATCATCGCCCCAGAACATTGCAGCGCCGTGACTGCACTTCAAGTCACCTGCACAGATGCCGCATGCTTCTGTTTTGATAATGATGTCATCCGGCCCGCATTCGGGTGTGGGATAAGCAAGTTCCAGTCTGTAGTCGTCTTTGCTGTAAGCAACGAGCGCCTTCATCGTCTTCGGGATACTCCCTCTTGCTGCCATTATCATTTCCTCCTATATTGATTTGTTACTGTCGAAACCCCGTTATGAAAAATGGAATGACGTTTATGTGGCTCGTTATGTAAAGCCGTTTTCTATAACGAATTTCTAAACAGAGATTAGCACTCGGTTTTTCGCTTGTCAACTTGAACATGTTATTTTTTCGATTTTTCACTTACTTTCAGCAAATTGTATAAATCTAGATGATATTTTTTGTCATTTCTGCTGTAGAATCCGGAATTGCATTCCCCGAACAGCTTGTGTTAACGTAAATTATATAAATGCGTTTTGTTAATCTATTTTAGTAAATGGATAACAAATTCATTGAATTGATATAGGTAAAACAATTGAAACAAACGAACACCTTAGGAGGAAACCATGTTAGGAAAGCATTTGCTGGGCCTTTACGAAAAAGCGCTCCCACCTGAAATGGATTGGGAAGAGCGTCTGCAGGCCGCAAAAGACCTTGGATATGATTATGTAGAGATATCCATTGATGAAAAAGATGAAAGAATGGCGCGGCTGGACTGGGGCCCCGAAGAAAAGAAGGCACTCCACCGGGCGATCGAGAAAACGGGCGTTCAGATCCCCTCGATGTGCCTTAGCTGTCACCGCCGTTTCCCATATGGAAGCAAAGACGCAGATGTACGCCAGAAAGCACACGAGCTTACCGAGAAAGCGATCCTCTTCTGCAGAGAGTTCGGGATCCGCGTCATCCAGCTTGCCGGCTATGACGTTTACTATGAAGAATCAACAGAAGAGAGCCTGCGCTATTTTCTCGCAGGGCTTCGAAGTGCGGCGCGTCTTGCGGAGAAATATCAGGTGATGCTCGCCATGGAGATCATGGATACGAAGCTCATGAGCAGCATCTCCAGATATAAATGCTATAAAGAAGAGATCCCATCCCCCTGGTTTACGGTCTATCCGGACCTTGGGAACCTGACCGCATGGGGAAACGATGTCCCGACAGAGCTCAAGATCGGTATCCACGAGATCGTCGGTGTCCATCTGAAGGATACACTGGCCGTGACACCTACCTTCCCGGGACAGTTTAAATGTGTGACCTTCGGTGAAGGATGCGTCAACTTTGCAGAGGAGCTTCGGCTCTTAGAGAAGCTTGGCTACGCCGGACCGTACATGATGGAAATGTGGTACGCGGATGGCATGGACTGGAAAGATTACATCACAAAAGCCAGACGTTTTATGGAAGATCAGTTCAAGAAAGGAGTTATTGAGATCGCATGAAATACTATTTGGGGTTAGATAATGGGGGAACCAATACAAAGGCAGCATTGTTCACAACAAAAGGCGAGCAGGTGGCGGTAGAAAGCATTGCTACCGCTGCCATCACGCCCGCCCCTGATTTTGTGGAACGCGATATGGATCAGATGTGGGACGACAACTGCAGCGTGATCCGCGGTCTGATCGAAAAGAACGACATCGACCCGGCAGATATCGCCGGCGTCGGCCTTTGCGGCCACGGAAAAGGTCTGTATCTCTGGGGAAAGGACGGCCATCCCGTGCGCCGCGGCATCATCTCATCCGACAACCGCGCATGGAAATACTATTCCGACTGGAAAGCGGACGGCACGGAGGAAAAAGCATTTGAACTCTCCGCGCAGCATATCATGGCATGTCAGCCCATCTGTCTGCTTGCCTGGATCCGTGACAATGAGCCGGAAGCGATCGACAACATCGAATGGATCTTTGAATGCAAGGATTACGTTCGTTTCCGCCTGACAGGCGAAGCAAGAGCCGAGATCACGGACTATTCCGGCACCGGTCTTATGAACCTGCACACGGCATCTTTTGACAAAGAACTGTTAAAGCTCTTCGGTATCGAAAAGCTTTGGGATGCGCTTCCGCCCATCTGCCTGTCCACCGATATCGCCGGCCACATCACAAAAGAAGCGGCCGCTGCGACCGGATTAAAAGAAGGTACGCCCGTGATCGGCGGTATGTTTGATATCAATGCATGTGCACTCGCCGTAAACGTAACGGACGCCGAAAATATCTGTATGATCGCCGGCACATGGAGCATCAACGAGTACCCGCGTAAGACGCCTGTTCTGGATGGCAGCGTGCAGATGAACTCGATCTTCTGTCTGCCGGGCTATTATCTCATCGAAGAGTCAAGCCCGACGAGCGCAGGAAACAATGAGTGGTTCATCCGCCAGATCCTGCCGGAAGTCAAGAAAGAGGCGGAAAGCTCCGGACGTAATATCTATGATATCATGAACAGCTGGTGTGAAGAATTTGAACCGGGGGACTTCGTTCCCATCTTTTTACCCTTCCTGACAGCCAGCAACGTTAACCCGCTGGCGCGCGCGGCTTTCATCGGACTTGATGCCTCCCACACGAGGCATCACATGCTGCGTGCCGTATACGAAGGGATCGTTTACTCCCACAGGTGGCACCTGGACCGCCTGATGAACACCAGGGAGAAGAAAAATGCTGTTATCCGACTCGCCGGAGGCGTAGCGAAATCAAAAGCGTGGACGCAAATGTTTGCGGATGTTATGAATCTTCCGGTCGAGACTGTTGATGTTGGGGAAACAGGCGCACTCGGCTGCGCCATCGCGATCGCCGCCGCTGTAGGCGATTACGAGAGTGTCGGCGATGCGGCATCTCATATGTGCCGCATCAATGATGCGATCCGGCCTCGTCAGTGGGCACACGATGAATACGAAAAGAAGTATCAATTATACAAAAAAGTGATTGAAGCTTTGGACGGCGTGTGGTACGATATGCAGGATATCATTTCGCAAAGCAATTAAAAAAACGGTTTTCATTAACGGGTAGATAAAAATTACAGTATACAAAATACCCGTCGATACTGTATGATAGTATTGTGAGTGCTTGTAAAATTTTTTTCACAGAAATCTAGCATATCACAACAGGCACGAGAATGCGAATCAAATAAACGAGGAACCATTACAGCATGGCTAATTTTGATTTTAATCTCAAGAAATTCAATACTTCCAACATTTATTCCTATTTCTTGAATCATCCGGATGCGACCAAACAGGATCTGGCCTCAGCGCTGAACCTGACGCTTCCGACCGTCACCAAGAATATCGATTATCTGTCGGAACTCGGACTGATCGAAGTCAGCGGCTCGCGCGGACAGACAGGCGGACGAAGGGCTACCACCTACTCTCTCTGCTCCGATGCCAAGCTGGCTCTCGGTCTCGATATCACGAAGCACCATGTTTCGTGCGTAGTTGTCGATCTAAACGGTAAGATCGTTTCCTTTAAGCGCAACTACCTTGTATTCGAGTTCACGGATTCCTATTTCCAAAAAGTCGGGGATCTGCTCAAAGAATTTATCGCAGAACGAAAGATCGACGAGTCCAAGATCCTCGGCGTCGGTGTCGGTATCCCGGCACTCGTCCAGTCCGATAACCGCACCATTTTCTACAGCGGGATCATGGAATTCGGTGAAAATACCTATGATATGTTCCGGAAATATATTCCGTACGATATCGTGATGTTTAATGACGCAAAGGCTTCATGCTTTGCGGAGAAATGGGTCAATAAAGATATTCAGAACACATTCTATATCATGCTGAGCAACAATGTCGGCGGTGCAATGATCATCAACGGCCAGGTGTATTCCGGTAATAACTTCCGTTCTGCCGAAGTCGGACATATCACACTGGTACCGCAGGGAAGACAGTGCTACTGCGGTCAGTACGGATGTGTCGATCCGTATCTGGCAGCCACGAATCTCTCGCAGGATGACCTGGAAGGCTATTTTGCGGACCTCGCGACCACAAAGGATGAAAAGATCTTAGATAACTGGAACCGCTATCTTGATTACATCGCATCCACCGTCAACATCGTACGTGCCGTCCTCGACTGCGACGTGATCCTCGGCGGCTATGTCGGCGCATACCTTGAGCCGTATATGGATGATATCCGTAAGCGTGCGCTCAAGATCAGCACATTCGACTCCAATGCCGACTATATCAAGATGTGCAGTTACAAGCATGAATCCATCGCAGCAGGTGCCGCACTCCACTACATCTCAGAATTCATTCAGACGATCTAAAGAAAAACTGATAAATCAGTCTTTCCTTAAAAAGTCTCCGGCAGGATTGCAGAAGTATCACACTTCATCATAATAATCATAATAATAAAAATCTCCCGGCTGTTTCATTCTGCCGGGAGATTTTCACATCTTTAAGCTCTGTCTAGTTTAAGTTCTCAACAGCCACCTTTTCGATTGCAATACCCTTTACATAGGCATCCATAAAGTCAGCAAATCCCTTCACATCAGCAGGGTCAGGAGCGATCGTTGTGCTCTTGCTGTCTGCGAATACTTTATGCGTCAGGTAATCCTGAAGCCCTTCACCCTTTTCTCTTCTGATCATGTATGCTGCAAGAACGGCGATACCCCAGGGACCGCCTTCTCCCGCCGTCTCCATAACGGATACCGGCGCATTCATGGCTGCCGCAAGGAACTTCTGTCCTACACCTTCTGTCTTAAAATATCCGCCGTGACCGAAGATCGTATCGATCTTTACATTCTCTTTGTAAAGAATCTCCATGCCGACACGCAGTGCACCAAGCGCTGTATACAAATGCGAACGCATAAAGTTTGCAAGATTCATTCTGCTGTCGGGAAGTCTTGTAAAGAGCGGACGCCCTTCCATGCAGTCCATGATGAATTCGCCCGACAGATAGCCATAGGAAAGAAGCCTGCCACAATCAGGATCGCCCTTCAGCGCCACCTTAAACAGTGTCTCGAAAAGCCTGTTCTGATCGACTGAAAAGCCCATCTCCTCTGCGAATTCACCGAAAAGGTTTACCCATGCGTTGATATCGGACGTACAGTTATTCGCATGCACCATCGCAACCGGTGCGCCATCCGGTGTCGTCACGATATCGATCTCGGGATATACCTTCTTTAAGCTGTCCTCGAGCACAAACATGCCGAAAATGGATGTGCCGGCAGAGACATTACCCGTGCGCACACCGACGCTGTTCGTTGCGACCATGCCGGTACCCGCATCACCCGCAGGCGGACACGCAGGGCAGCCCGGTTCAAGCGTTCCGGTCGGATCAAGAAGCTTTGCGCCCTCCGGTGTCAATGTTCCCGCTTCCTCTCCCGCTACCAGAACTCTGGGCATGATATCAAGAAGCTTCCACGGGAAGCGTCCGTCCATCAGACGGTCGAACTTCTCAACCATCTTCATATCATAATCCTTGGTCGCAGGATCGATCGGGAACATACCCGACACATCATCAACGCCGAGCACTCTCTCACCTGTCATCTTGTAGTGAATGTAGCCTGCGAGCGTCGTCAGATAATCAATGTCCTTCACATGCTCTTCACCGTTTAAGATCGACTGGTAGAGATGTGCGATACTCCAGCGCTCGGGAATGTTGTATTCAAAGAGGTCGATCAGTTTGCTCGCCGCTTCGCCCGTGATGTTGTTGCGCCATGTACGGAACGGTGCAAGAAGCTTGCCGTCCTTGTCAAAAGCCATATAACCGTGCATCATCGCGGAGAAACCGATCGCAGCCACCTTCTTAAGCTGCGTTCCATACTCCTTCTGCACATTGGATGCAAGATCGCGATAGCAATCGCGAAGCCCATCCCAGATATCATCCAGCGCATATGTCCATACGCCGTTCTCATAACGGTTCTCCCAGCTGTGTCCGCCGGAGCAGATCGTCTCATGCGCCTCTCCGATCAGGACCGCCTTGATTCTGGTAGAACCCAGTTCGATACCGAGCACCGCCCGGCCTTCTTCAATCATCTGCTTATAATCTGCCATACTCCCTCCTCCTTCGAGTGTCATCCCACGTTCTTATCATACGGCAAAAAAGGCAGCCCGCACAAGCAAAAAAAACCTGTACGGGCCACCCCTTTTATATAAAGCGATTACAAAAGATCTTCGTCATAATGAGCGCGCACACCGCCGATGAATTTGGGCCTTACGCGTGCCGCCGTCACGGTTGCTTCACCGATCCTGTTATGCTCTAAGCGCACGGGCACCGCAACGCGCTTTAAGTGCATGCCGATCAGTGTGCTGCCGATATCAATCCCGCCGTCCGCGGCGATCTCTTCAAGCGCTGCCGGATCCTTAAAATGCCCATATGCAGCTGTCGCAAACGATCCGCCCGCCTTGGGAAAAGGTACCACATTCACGTATTCTCTCCCCGGCACAGCCTCACGTTCGATTATGATCGCTCTGTTCAAGTGCTCGCAGCACTGGGCTGCCAGGTAGATCCCTTTCTCCGTCAACACCTCATAAATGCCGGAGAAAACTGCCTCTGCAACATCCACATTGGAATTGCTGCCAATCCTGTCACCGCCGATCTCCGATGACGAGCAGCCGACTACCAGGATCTGCCCCTTCGTAAGTCTCGCCTTTTCACAGATTTCGCGGGCGACATCCGCCGCCTGTGCCTTCAAATCCTCATACATTGTCAATTACCTCCCGGGTTCCGAGCCCGCTTTTATTTTCAGATATTATCGATCATGCGGTCAAAAGCGTTCTTGATCCCGCACTTCCAAAGAAGCGTCATGCTGACCGCAATGCCGAGAACAGCCTGCGCGATCTCGTAAGGAAGCTTGATCATCGCGTATTCAAAGGTGCTGTATACGTAAGTTTTTCCAAGTGTATAGCCAACGACCATGATCACGCCGCCGACCGCAACTGCGATCCAGGATGCCGCTACAGGATGGTGCTTTAATACTTTTTTCGAGATCAGCGAGATCACGACAGCCTGCAGGCCGTGTGTGACAAGCGATACAAACATCGGAAGCGGATAGAAGATCATATCTCCCAAAAATGAACCGATGCCGCCTACGACAAATGCTTCAAATGGATTTAAAAGAACCGCTGCAATGCAGATCACCGCATCACAAAGATACAGGTGCCCGCCAGGGACCGGGATCCCGAAAGAGGAAAGCGCAATGTTCATTCCCATGAACAAGGCTGCTGCTGTCAGTCTTACTGTTGTGATCTTTGTTTGTGCTATGTCCATTTGATAACTCCTCCCTTTGCTTTACAAATCTTTAGGGAGAGTATATGATCAAACTGAACATGTAAAAATAACCAATTCCGTTAAAAAGGATAAGACCAGATGAATTTTATCTTAGATGAGAACAGTGTGACCCCCGCCTATCTCCAGCTCTATCGGCACCTCGTAGACGATATCGTCTCGGATGTCTACCCATACGGCAGCAAACTCCCGTCCAAGCGGACGATCGCCGGCGATACAGGTCTTAGCGTTATCACGGTCGAGCATGCCGTAAGCCTTCTGTGCGACGAAGGCTACATAGAGAGCAGGCAGCGAAGCGGGTATTTTGTGATCTACAGACGTGACGACTTCCCGGGAAGCGGCGAAGCGCATATCCCTGCGCCTGTGCACCGGGAAGTGCAGTCCGCTGCCCCGCGCGATCCATCGCTTCTGATTCCTTACTCCGTTGCCGCCAGGACTATGCGACGCGTCATCCTGGACTATAACGAGCGTATCCTCGTAAAGTCCCCGAATCACGGCTGCGATGAGCTTCGCTCAGAGATCTGTGCCTATCTGGCAAGAAGCCGCGGGATCCACGTTGATCCGTCCCAGATCATCATCGGATCCGGTGCAGAGTATCTCTACGGCCTTATCGTTCAGCTCCTCGGCACAGACGCCGTCTATGGGATCGAGGATCCCTCTTATGAAAAGATCGAAAGGGTTTACGCGCTGATGGGCGCTAAGATTGAAAGACTGAAGATGGGTGCGGACGGGATCGAGAGCAAAGCGCTCTCAGGCTCAAAGGCCGGAATCCTGCATGTGACACCTTTTCACAGCTATCCAAGCGGTATCACGGCAGGAATCTCCAAAAAGCACGAATACCTGCGATGGGCAGAGCGCCGCGGCGCGATCCTCATCGAGGATAACTACGACTCGGAACTTACCGTCTCCACCAAACCTGAGGAGCCGCTCTTTTCCATGGCAAAAGGCGGCAACGTCATCTACATCAACACCTTTTCCAAGACGGTCGCGCCTTCGATCCGTATCGGGTACATGATCCTGCCGAAGGAAATGCTTCCCACATTCGATGCAAAGCTCGGCTTCTACTCCTGCACGGTGCCGATGTTCGATCAGTATGTGCTTGCGGAGCTCATCCGAAGCGGCGACTTTGAGCGGCATATCAACAGGGTAAGGCGGATGAAACGAAAACAAATGTCTTGACAATCTATTTTGTTCATACCATAATGGCATCGTCGGCTCCTTCGATATGATCGATCGGGCACAATCGTTGTTAATTCAAAAGTGTGGTTCTCCACGCGATCTTTACAACATTTCAGCGGAATATTTCTTCTGAAAACTACCCCTAAAAGACTTAATCAACAACTATCGTATGGAAAAAGCAGTGAACTAATGGTAAGATTTAAATGAGGCCACGTCTTGCCCTTTCTCTGCTTTTCTATAAATCAAGCAAAGAAAGGAGGATGCTGTATGTTAGGAGGACTAATTATGGATATTAATATGCCTGTTTTACACACACCTGAATTACTGAAAGAATTAGATAAAGGCATCGATGATATGGAAAACGATCGCATTACCCCTCATGAAGAATCTATGAAAATCTTACTGCAGCATTACAACGATTATGTATCACAAAATCCTTGAGACCGATGAGGCAATCAATGATTTAAAACGAATTTCCTGCAGTGCTTATACCTATACCAGAGATAAAGGATCCGGTATAACATTTCTCCAATTATATGACACAATAATATCAGCCATATCCTTCTTCCCGGAAGGATTCAGTACAACAAGTCTTGAGTATCGCGGTTATGCAATTCACATCTTTCCTTTTGGAAACTACAATCTCTTTTATGTAATATGCAAATCCCCAAAGCGAATCCTCATTTTACGAGTTCTGTATCAGAAACAGAATTGGCAAAAAATACTAAAGGTTGACAATTCTTATCATATCCACGGAAAGAAATCTTAAATAGTCCGGCTATCTTGCTACCACCACCGTAAAGTATCCGGCATCGTCCGGGATCTCTTTGACATCGCAATAGATCTTCTCGGTCTCCATCCCGCAATCCGTCACCGCATAAACCTGCCTGCCTGCGAGAAGCTCGGACTCTTTCAGCGCTTTCATGCGGCTTGCAGCTTTCATAAAGACAAGGTTGTTCTTCTCTTCATGACGGGAAAGCCCCACTGCGGCGGGGATGATCTTCAACGACTCCGCACCGTCTGCAAGCGAGATGCCGAGCCTTGCGGCAACTGCGCAGAACGATGTCACACCGGGGATATATTCGGTCAGATGACCGTCCTTTGCAAGAAGATCCCGAAGCGGCGTGTAGGTACAGTACACAGTCGGATCGCCGAGTGTCAGATAGGCAACGCTTTTGCCTGCATCAAGCAGCGCTTCGATCGATGCGGCAGCCATTCGATGATATTTCATCCGCTCGTCCGCATCAAGTACCATGGGTGAATAGATTGGAAGGCTTTCCTTCGTGCGCACGCAGTCGCTTGCCGCAGCCGCGATCTCATAAGCTGTGCTGTCCTTGGCGTCCTTATCCGCATACGGATAGGCGATCACATCCGCCTCTTCCATCACACGAAGCGCCTTGATCGTAACAAGTTCCGGATCTCCCGGGCCCACGCCCACACAGTATAATTTTCCCTTCATACAAACCTCCGCTATAACGTTTTCTTACGATAGATAAAGACAAGTGCCATTGTGGCAAATACTGCCAGATAAGCAAGCAGACCCGGGATCTCCGGGCCCGCGGCGCCGGCCCCGCTCACGATTCTTCTGACGGCACTGCATCACAAACGTACAAAGCGACGCATCATCCACGATATTCACGGGAATTCTTGCATTACTGAATACCATTATTTCAAATTTCCTCCTGACAAAACAGCTTACAGAAAAATATTTTCGCAATTTGAAGAGCCATTCTTTCTTTTTTGCTCAGGTAAGCCTGTTAAACAACAATATCCGCTGTCTTACAGCGGGCAACCGCAATCAGATCCGCGGGACTGAGTTCTATCTGAAAGCCAACCTTGCCGGCACTGACATAGATCTTATCAAGCCCCGCAGCCGTCTCATGGATAAAAGTCGGAAAAGCCTTCTTCATGCCGATCGGCGAACAGCCGCCGTGCACATAGCCCGTAAGGGGAAGCAGTTCCTTTTGTTTGATCATGGCAACCGCCTTCTCTCCGGCCACCTTGGCGGCTTTTTTCAGATCCAGTTCTTCCCGCACGGGGACCACAAACACGTAGCAGGCACCGCTTTTTCCCTGCGTTACAAGTGTTTTGAAGACCTTTTCCGGCTTCTCTCCCAGAATCGCCGCGATCTCTTCGCCGCTCATTGTAGCATCAGGCTCATAAGAATGACTCTCGTAAGCGATCTTCTTCCCGTCGAGAACGCGCATGACATTTGTTTTCTCTTCTTTCTTCATTGACCTTCATCTCCCGTTACCCGGTTTCCTCCTTCGCATATCCATCCGAATAGTATCTTTCTTTAATACTTCTTTCACAATCATTTACTTCCCTCCCGAGATAACAGCTAAGACCTCGGCCCAACAGCTGTCGCTTATGTTGTTATCCAAGCCATAATTGATAAGGTCAATCAACTTCCGATTCTTCATCAAATAATCCATTTGATCAGCCGGTAAACGACAGCGATCAGCTGCTGCTTTTTCCTTAAACAACCTCGCTTCTTCATCATTTAATTCAAGCTTTTTTATGAGGGCCTCTATATCGGAAGACTGAGGAGGAGCGCTGTTTTTTCCTTTCTCAATATTGCTGATATACTGTCCTGATTTATTTATGGTTAAGGCCAAATCATCTTGCGTCAAATGTGCCTTTTTTCGCTTTTCTCTTAAGAATACACCGAAATCAGATGGCTCAATCAAGGATACCCCTCCTTTCAAAATAAATTAATTTGTTTATTTATTATTATACAATCAAATACTTATGTCAAGACATGACCGCGCGAAAAAATAAGCAGCCAAGCGCTTGTACGCTTAGCTGCTATCCTATACTTCTTTCGGCATCCGGGCTACTTACGATCCGCAGAATCAATCAATGCATTCAGGATATCCTCTCCCATCGTATCCATTCTCAGCCATACAGCGGCTTCATCCAGCGTTTCCGCATGCCAGTGAGGTGTAAAGTTGGCTATCACGCTGGAAACGTTTCACCTCCTCAAGTCCCTCTTTTGCATTCCGCTCTGCGTTGACTACAAGGCTGCCGTCAATATAATCTTGTCTGCTTTCATATTGTGCTCCCTTCATTCAAGACTTGTATACCTCTTCCCCGTCCACAATGGTTGCTATGAGATTTGCCTGTGCAACCTTTTCAATATCGTCATGGAGAAAATCGCAATCATAAACCGTCATATTGGCGATCTTACCAAACTCGATTGACCCCAGCCGATTCTCCTGGTGCCAAGCGTATGCGACATTTATGGTCAGTGCACGCAGAGACTGTTCCCTGGTGATTGCTTCCTTGATATTAATCGGGAAAGACTCAATTCCCAATTCCTTTGGCGCATTACGGGTTTCCGCCATATAAATGCTGTTCTTAATACTAATGGACGGAGAAACAGGATAGTCTGAATGGAACACGGTACATGCACCCGCATCAAAAAAGGATTTAATCGGATATGCGTTTTCTGCCAGCTCCTTACCCACATAAGAAACCTCAATATCATAGAAACCCGGAATTCCTAATGCCCACAACGGAGGAACTGCCGGAATGGAGCCGGTTGCTGCCATACGGCGGATATCCTCGTCCGTGACAAAGTGCAGGTGTGCCAGGACATTGCGCTGATCCATATCGCCGGTAATTTTTTCCGCATCCTCAATGCAGCCCAGCATGAAATGGGTCGCGCCGCCGCCCTCAGAGTGAACATGTACCGAAAGCCCCTCGGCATCTGCCGCCGTGATCAAATCTACCATTTTATCATGATCGTTGAAGCGTTCATTCCCGTGATAGCCCGGCTGATCGGCATAATCCTGATTCTGCCATGCCGTGTGTGCTTCGGTCACACCGTCTAAGAATGTCTTGACACCAACCACATGGAAGTATTCACCACTGTATTTTGCGCGGTCTGCGGCGATGCGGGCCACCTCCGCCTTCGGATTCTCGGGGTTGTCCGGACACATAAGATAGGCATAGGTGCGCAGCTTAAGCTTGCCCTCCTGCTCCAGCTCATAGAAAGCCCGGGTAGCAATGGGATTGGTAACCTCCACGCCGGCATCGGCCACTGCGGTATAGCCGCTTGCAAGTGCCATGTCCTGCCATTCGAGCAGATAGTCCTTGGCATTCTCAAGTGTAGTCGGAAGCTTGGGATACAATTCGAATACCGGAGCTTCACAGATGTAACCGTCGGGTTCACCGCTTTCATCCACATGAACCAGATCATATCCCATTTTCTTTGCATAAGCCGCATCAATACCGGCCCATTCAAGTGCCTTGGAATTGAGCAGCATGGAGTGACCACCGCCGGTCTGCATAAGCAGCGGCTTATCGCTACAGATTTCATCCAGATACTCTTTGGTGACATGCTCTTCATTTTCAGCCCACCCCGAAGCCAGGTAAAACTCGCGCTGCGGATTGGCTTTGATAAAGTCTTTGATGACCTCACGATATTTGTCGTAGTCCGTGGGAACTACCTTGAAGAGGTTTGCCTGTCCAATGGCACGGTCACCTGCCAGATAACTGTGGCAGTGGGCTTCCAAAAAACCGGGATAGATGAAGTTCTCACCGTAATCCAACACCTGCGCATCTGCACCGGCAAGTTTTTTTACTTCTTCCGCATCACCGATATAAGCGAACACGCCGTCCTTAACAAGTGCCGCTTTTGCAGTGGGTCTCTTTTCGTCCATGGTGATGATGTTGCCGAGAACAATAGTCTGTTTCATGTGTAAATCCTCCTATTTCACTTATACATTTTTTCAGACAGCTTCAAGAGGGTGTTCCAAAATGTCAAACTTTTTGGCGGATGCTTAGTCCGTTAAAATACTAATACCGTTAACGGCTGAAGCACAGGCGCTAACGGTATCATGCTCCAACAATCGGTATGTTTTGTTCAGCCTTTTTTGAATACCGTTTTACCCATAAACACAGTTTCAAGCACCTGAATATCCTGAATACCTTCCACAGGAACGGATTCAATGTCACTGTCCAGAACTACCAGCTCCGCTGATTTTCCAACCTCGATGGAGCCTGTGATATCTTCAAGATGAGCCTGATATGCGGGATGGATCGTATGTGCCTGAAGTGCTTCCTTAAGGCTCACACATTCCTCCGGTAAGGCGGCGGGAACATCCTTGAACAGCTCATAAGTCGGATCCCTCCTGACATGTCTTCTCGTCATGGCCACCTGGATAGCCGTAATACCATAGGAGGGACTGACAAAGAAATCCGATCCGTAAGCACACACTACACCATTGTCGATCAGTGATTTACTGGGATACGTCTGTCTGACGACATCCTCGCCCCAGTCAGCGACCATGATCGGTTCTTCGGTAGGATTATCATTGAACCATGCCGGCTGATTGCTGGCGATGATATGGCTCCTGCCCATACGTACCCTGTCCTCCGGCGCAATAAATGTATCATGCGCAATAATGTTTCTGATCCTTGGATTCGGGTACAGCTTCTGCGCGTTCTCATAGCAGTCGATCACTTTGCGGATGGCATAGCTTCCCATGGCATGCGTATGGATATTGAAGCCCTCCTTGTTGGCAAGTGCCATGGACTCCTCCATATGCGCCTCATCCCAGAGGAGCGGCTCTCTGGTGCCCGGCGTATGGTTCACCGAAGTGTCCGCATAGGGTTCGATCATTGAAAACTGACCATCCGCGAAGTATTTTACCGTGTCCACGGTGAAAAGCCCTTCCACATCAAACTTCGTGCGGTTTGCGATCGCTCTTTCCATGTCTTCATCCCGGGTCGCATCGTTGACATTATGAACGCCGGATACTCTGACAGTAAATTCACCCTTCTTTGCCATATCGGTAAGAATCGGATAAGATGCACACTGCAGACAGTCACACAGCAGCGTAAATCCGGTTTCGTTAAACATATCAAAGCATTCCTTCAGAGAAGCCCTGTGTTCCTCCGGCGAAAAATCATAGTTTGGAATACTGTCAATGATGGGAAGAAAGGTAACAGGCTCCTTTATATAGCCGCTGGGACTTCGGTCCGCCTCCCTTACGATCAGCCCGTTATGATCATCCGTATCCTTCGTCACTCCTGCCACTTCAAGTGCCTTTGTATTTAAGAGGACCCTGTGTCCGCAGTACGACATAAGAACAGCAGGTTTATCCGGTACGACCACGTCAATATCATGTCTGGTGAACGGTCTCACGATACCCTGAAGTCCTCCTGAAAACCATGTTCTGTCCCATCCCAGTCCACGGATTACAGGAGCATCCCTGTGCTCATCGACATAGGCTTTCAAAATGTCCTGAAGCTTCTTTACCACTCCCTCGGGCGTGTCCTTTTGGGGATCCGGCACAATAGAGCTGAAGCTGCATGTTGCGAATTTTTTCGCTGCATTAGCAACATGATTGTGCGCATCTCCAAGACCGGGGATGACACTCTTTCCGTTACAATCGATAACTTCCGTGCTCTCTCCGATCCACTCCTTTACTCCCGTCTCGTCACCAACATACACGAATTTGCCGTCCTTGATGGCAACCGCCTGTGCATGTGTTTCCGTTCCATCCAATGCGATGGAATATACTTTTGCGTTTCTGTAAACCCTGTCTGCAGTCTGAGCCATTCCTGCTACCTCTCTTTCTTATATTTGTATTAGGAACAACCTTAAGTCAAAGGTAAAAATATCTGGTCAGCGGATATATATTATCCCAATCTATGATTTTGATCACGGATTCCTTTTCCGGATGTATGTTGAATTCATCGAATACCATTACTTTCCTGTTCTCCCGGTCATAGAGCGGCCATTCATGCGCCTTGCCGTCCGGAGATATATCTGCCGAAAGTGATGGATCACCTGTCTTTGCAAACTGAACCCACATTTTCCGCATTGTCTTTGAAAAGGTTTCGTCATATGCCCTGCCTGTAAAAACAGTTTCCTCCGGATGTTTAAGTACGGATGCAAGCTCGGTTGCATGTCCGCACTTCATATACGGTAAAGAGGATTCCGGTGTGAAATAATAGGTGTATGACTTACCCCCTGCCTTTGTCTGCTCCTCAGACAATCTGATATGCGTTGCATTAAACCACAACTGGCTGAACAGACGACTGCCTTTTTCGTAGTTTTCTCCCTCCACACTGTCACAGAAGCTTTTGATCCGTTCTTTATCCTCGTCAGGGAGCCCGGCAATCCTTCTCGTCTTACGGTCAGCAAACCACATTTCAAACAGCTCCGGTCCCATAAGATGGACAAAATAATTCATTTCATCCTTGTTGCAGCCATGAAGTATTTCGATATCCTTTACAGCGCCATTCGCATAAGCCTCATAGGGATCAAGCGGCAGGTATTTCCCGTCTCTTTCCGGACCAATGCGCAGACCTGTCACTGCTGATGCCTGCAAAAGTTTTTCCGCGTCAACCTTATTCAGATCAGCTACGGTTTTACAGCCGAGTATCTCCATCACTTCATTTGTACAGCCGATGGCCTCTTCTGTAGATATTGTTATGGAAGGACCGCCGCTCTGGGCGATTACCCTGTTGATATATTTATGGGAACCCTCGACCAGAGGAAGTGTAGTAACGCTTCCCGCTCCGGCGGACTCGCCAAAGATAGTTACATTATCGGGATCACCGCCGAAGCCCGCAATGTTCTCATGTATCCACTTTAATGCCATCATCTGATCCATGGGGCCTAAATTCTGTGCATCCGGATAGTCACTGCCGTCAGGCAGATGTGACAGGTGAATGTAACCGAAAATACCGACCCTGTAAGCAATGGAAGCAAAGATCACATCCGGGTTTTCCTTAACAAGATTGTGCATGTCATACAGAGGATCGGCTGTTCCGCCCATTGCATAAGCGCCGCCATGAATCCAAACCATGACCGGTCTTTTCTCAATAGCTTCCCGTCTGCCTTCCATACATTCAAATAAAGGCAATCCTCACTCTGATAATATAACGATCCGCCTTCACTGATATCCTCTCCCTGACAGGGGCTTTTTCCATTGTAATACGCTTCATATATGCCATCATCCGGTAAATATTCCACGGGAGCTTTCCAGCGAAGCTCTCCGACAGGCGGTTTGCCCGTAAAAGGGATGCCTTTATACGCAATGACATTTTCGGTCTTTCTGCCTACAAATGTGCCGTTTATGCACTTCACGGCAAGTGACTTGTCATAATTACCGTCAGTTATCTTCTTGTTCTCACCATACCCGGCTCTTACCTTCTTTTTTGCATCATCAAGAGCTTTTTGTTTCTCTTCTGTCAGAGCCGGTGTCATCAGATCCTTAACCTCATTCATTTTTTTGTTTCCCTCCTTTCACTTCAGTTCACTTTCTCTCCGCAGAAGAACACCTCTGATGGCTTGTTATGACTGAAACCCTCATGCTCTGCTGTAAAAAGATCATTATCAAACACAAGGAAGTCCGCGTCTTTGCCGGTCTCGATAGACCCCTTGCCATCCTCGATGCCAAGCTGTTTTGCACCGTTTATGGTATATCCGAGTATCATTTCTTCCATGCTCATCTGCTCGGTTTCAGGCGGATATGCCCCCTTGGTCCTGCTGTGTTCCAGAGCTTTTGTCTTATTGGTGATGTGGCGGGTCATTCCCACTTCCATACCAAGATAAGGGCTCCAGTTATCCCCGAAGAATACCTCATCGCTTGAGAAAGTAACGATAGCTCCGCTGTCCCAAAGGCTCTTGCAGCGGTACATGGAAAGTGCCCTCTTCTCTCCAAGCAGCTCACACCATGCCCTAAAAGGCTCTCCGCCCATATTTCCTGCATGCCACCACGGTGTGTAATCGGCGAAGACCCCAAGCTTTGCAAAGCGGTTAATATCCGCATCATCCTGAATCTCCAGATGGGCACAGGTGACCTTCACATGATAGTCATCTCCCAGATTCCGTCTGGCAATTTCCACACCGTCCAGTATCGTGCGCGACGCACGTTCACCTACGGCATGTACGTGAAGATCCAGCCCTGCCTCGTTAAGGAGTTTTAACAGCTCTGCAATTCCCTCTTTATCAAAGGTTGTAGCTCCCACTGCGCCGGTATCCTCATATGGTGTTACAAGCGCGGCAGTCTGTATCTTTAAAGTGCCATCCATAAAGATTTTTAATGTATGAACCTTTAAGTGCTCCGTATCAAACTCACGGCGGAAACGCTTTGTCTCTTCCACTGCCTCCTTCATCTTTTCAGGCCTTGTGAGAACATAGCATCCGTCCACATATATCGGGAGCTTTCCTTTTTTATCAAGGTCTCTTAAGTACGCATAAACACGCTCGTGAAGCTCGTTATGCTCCGGAAATCCCGCATCAAAGACACAGCTTACTCCAAATTTTACGGAGTCTTTTATCCAGCGGGTGAGGGCCGCTTCTATCTGCTCATCAGTAAGATTCTTCAAATGATCAAAAAGTAACCGCCAGCCTGCGGCTTCATATACATTTCCGGTAACATGACCGTCTTTGCGCACATAATAGCTGAGCCCCGGAACTATATCCGGCGTTTCGTCCGTTATATGATGCTTCTCTAAGATCCTTGAGTTCACCCAGACGCTGTGCGCTTCCGATTCCATTATAAGCAGCTCATTGTCCGGGCATATTGCATCGAGTTCTTCCTTTACAATAGTCTCACCGTTTAAGAGATCACGTTCCAACTCGAATCTGTACCGGTCAAGTCCGGGATTCTTTTTCACATATTCAGCCATGAAGTCCATGGCTTCCTTCTTGTTTGTACATTCGACATATACTCCAAAATCCGTATACTCAAATCCAACACCCAGACTCACATGGACGTGACTGTCAATGATACCCGGAATGATAAGTTTTCCGTTAAGATCCGTAACCTCACCCTCATAATCAGCAAGGCCCGCCTCCTCTCCCACATAGACGAATTTACCGTTCTTCACTGCAAGAGCTGCTGCCTGCGGCATATCCTTATTTGATGTGAAAATTTTTGCATTTTTGATGATCCTGTCTGCTTTCATAGCTGCTCCCTTCATAATCCGCTTTTCAACCTTTTAAGTTCATTCCGCTCACTTGCAGGTGTAGACCCACTCTCCACCCACCATGGTTCCAAGCACGGGCGAATCCTGGATATGCTCCGGATCGCACTTGGTAATATCATCACCAAGTACCACCAGATCCGCTTCCTTCCCGACAGTAATACTGCCCAGCCTGTCATCACAAAGCAGCTGATAAGCCTCATTAATGGTAGTCGCTTCAATCATCTGTTCTATAGTAACGCGCTCACCCGCATTATGCAGTGTATCCGGACGACCTGGCAGCTGACGTATCACACCCTTCTGTATGCCTGTAAGCGGATAGGCCGGATTGGTGACAGGATAATCACTGGCAGAGGTTACCGTAACTCCGGCATCAAAGAAGGCCTTCATCGGAAGCTGGTTTTCAGCACGTTCTTCACCGAGAACAGCGGTCATCATTTCAAAATATTCCGGTTCAAAATCAAACCAGTGGGGATCTGTAGAAGCTATAACGTTTAGTTTAGCCATACGGGGTATATCCGCCCTGTCTACCACCTGAAGATGGGTTATGGCATCCCTGTAATCATGAGGTCCTGTCTGCTCAAGTGCTTTTTCTATGGCATCTAAAGCCATGCAGAGTGCCCCATCTCCTATGGCATGAGCATGTACCGTAAATCCCAGCTCGTGAGATTTTTTGTATATTTTAATAAGGGTTTCCATGTCAAAGCGAAGCTGCCCATGATGTTTGTGTTCGACAGACCATGGATCTGTATAAGGCTGCTTCAGATATGCTGTTGAAGGTGTCCCCGGCATCGTACCGTCTATCTGTATCTTGATATTGCTAAGCTCGAACATGCGCCCCTTGGTCTTCTCTCTTAAGCTTGCCGCATGTTCGATCTCCGCCATCGTATCGTGACCTTCCGCCTGAAATACCTGATAAGCAGCATAGATATGCATCTTAAGCTTCCCTTCCATATCAAGCTCATGGCAGGCAAGTGCGGCATTGTCGGTGGTATCCCAGTTGATTATAGGATCAAGGATCAGGGTCTCTCCCTTAGCCAGATATTCTTCCTGATAGTGCAGGAATCCCTCCTTATACTGCTCAACCGAGAACACGGTAAGCTCCTTTAACAGATCCATTGCACCTTCACGGAAATAACCGGTGGGATTCCCCTGATCATCTCGGGTGATTATTCCATCACTTATATCCGGCGTGTTTTTGTCGATTCCCAGACGGTCCATTGCGGCATGATTAACCCAATAAGAATGATGACCTATATCCGCAAGAACGATCGGTTTATCTGTCAAGCCGTTAAGCAGATCCGCAGTGGGACCGCTTGGTCCCATATCCGGTGTGGGTATGAAGCCGGAGCCCTGAATAACATCCAGCTCCGGGTGATTACTAATGAAATCCTTTACCGCAGCAAGATGTTCCTGTAAGGTACCCATGGGATTTAGATGTACAAAGAAAAGTGCTTCCGTTCCTCCGGGTGCGATATGACCGTGTCCCTCTCCAAATCCCGGGAGAATGATACCTTTATCGTACCGAATCTCCTCTGTGTCCTTGTCAATATAGTCCTTCACACCCTCTTCATCGCCCACATAGACGAACTTACCGTCAGAAATCGCAAGCGCCGAAGCCTTGGGCTTTTTCTTATCAACTGTGTAGATATTCCCATAGATGACAATATTTCCTTTCATTATGCGCATCTCCTATTATATATTTATAAAATTAATAGTTACCCTCTTTACTGCTGCAAGAAACCAAGGCTGTTATCTTCATCCTCCACAAACTCCACCTTCATACTTGCAATTCTCCCTGCGCCAATCCTTTTGTCCCGATAGTCTCCTCTTTCGATAAAAATATATCTGACAAAGGAATCCGCAAACAGCCAGAATAACACATAGACAAATTCCTGAGGAATTCCATCAAGGTATTTTCCTATTAATGCAAGGAGGATGCCTGAGATCACGGTACCAATCACCATTTCTCCAAAAACGAGTCGGTGATGCCTGTTCTCCTGTATGATCCTGCCAAGCGCATAGTCTCCGTCCGAAGCGATCGTGTCAACAATGATCTTTTTTTGCTCCTCGGTAAACTTTGACCCATATATCTCCAGAACAATGGGATAATCTGTCGGAATACACTCAATAAAATCCACTATATAATCCGTAAACTCAGAGCTAAGGCTCACGCAATCCCTGATGCTGTATTTACATATGATATCTTCCATATTCTGTACATAACAGGGAATATAGGCCAGCCCGTCTTCCAGGACTTCCTTATTCAAGCGATTCTCCAGAAGTGAATTTTTATTCAGAAATTTCTTTCTATTATTACCCGTTTTCATCTTTTCTCTCCTTTCCACAACAGTCATGGAAGCTATCTTCACAATTTTGCAGAAAATCATATATATCCTGCTTCTTTTTATAATCAACTGTCCCCTATATGGAGCCATCTGTCTGATATTGCTCACACCGCCCATCGGTATTCTGTCTTTTTTCTATTACTCTCGTATTTTATGTACATATAAAAAATATATCATATTTCTACACTAAAATATACTTATATCGAGTTATAAGTATGTAAATTTCACCTTATGAATGAAGAAAAAGCAGACTAAAAGAAAAAGCATTCCAATCAGGTATCATATCAAAACTGACCGGAATGCTTTGTTTATTCTATTTCATTTTAAAATACTTCAGCGCCTCTTCTATCGCCTTCTCTTTCTCCGACGGGCACTGAGGAGCTTTTCCGTTACCCTTACCTGTCCGGTTAAAGTTCTCATGCTCTATGATGCCATGCTTTCTCTTAATCCGAGCAATATAGAGATACCTTGTCTTCAATCACTATTCTGGTTCTAAACAGACTGATTCTATTCATGAAGTTTCCCCGATTTCTTAGCAAGTTGCT
>SVFT01000006.1 GCA_015056735.1 Lachnospiraceae bacterium
TTTCCTTTTGGCCATAAAAAATCCCCCTAAAGGAGACTTTGGATATTTCCATTGTCTACTTTAGGGGAATCATATCACCTTGCGCGCATCCCTTTTTGTAATCCTGTTATTTCGTGTAATCGCGCGCTCCGAAGATACCTGTGCCGACGCGCACCATGGTTGAGCCTTCCTCGACTGCGACGGTATAGTCGCCGGTCATGCCCATGGAAAGGATCGTCGGCTCAACGCCCGGAAGATCAGCGGCCGCAAGCTGATCATAAAGGGCTTTCAGATTGCGGAAATGAACACGGTTCGTTTCCGCGTCTTCTGTATAGGGTGCGGATGTCATAAGGCCTGCAACTTTTACATGCGGCAGTGCACCGATCTCTCTTGCTGCATCAAGCGTCTCATGTTCTGTAAAGCCCCACTTGGACTCTTCACCTGCGATATTGACTTCCAAAAGGACGGGCATGATCAGATTGTGCTTGGCCGCTTCCTTTTCGATCTGCGCCGCGAGCGATACGGAATCGACGGAGTGAATGAGTGTCACCTTATCGATGATGTACTTGACTTTATTGCGCTGCAGGTGCCCGATCATGTGCCACTCCGGCGGGGTGCCGAGCGCTTCGTATTTCTGCACGATTTCCTGCACATAGTTCTCCCCGAAGAGCATCTGGCCTGCATGCATGGCAGCCTTGATGTCTTCGATCGGTTTTAGTTTGCTGACGGCGCAGATTGTGACCTCTCTCGGATCACGCCCTGCCTTCGCGCAGGCTGTCTCAATGCTTTCTCTCAGGTGAACAAGATTTGCGGAGATCTCTTCCGCAGTCAGCTCTTCGCCTTCCGGACTGTAAGGTTCTGCCATGAGTGCCTCCTTTGCCGATCCTTTCCGATCGGCCGTAGATTTCTTATTTCAGATCAGCAATGAGACCCGGGATCACGGCCTCGAAATCAACACCGTATGTTTTATCCGGATCGTTCTCCATTGTCTCCCTGATCGATGCGACTGTAAATCTCGCCGCGATGCGAAGTGCTTCTTCGAGGGACTTGCCGCGTTCCAAAGCGCCAACTGTTGCACTTGAGAAGACATCCCCGGTTCCGTGATAATTACGGTCAAGCTTCTCGTGAGAAAAGCCGAAGAACTCCCCTGTCTCAACATTCAGGCCGGAAACGCCGGTCTTATTCTGTTCTGCCGTAACGCCGGTCAGAACAACAGCTTTCTTGGTGCCGAGTGCGGCAAGCTTTCGGAGCACTTCACGGATATATTCTACATCATATTCCGTCTTATATTCCACTCCTGTCATCAGACAAGCCTCCGTCAGGTTCGGAACGATGATATCGGCCTTTGCACAAAGCGAAGCCATTGCCTTCGGAAAATCATCGGGAAAGCCGACATAGAGCTTTCCGTTATCCGCCATGGCCGGATCAACGAAGAGGAGCGTGTCCTTTTCTCCGAAAGTATCGAAGAAATCCTTTACAAGGTCGATCTGTTCGGCAGATGCCAGATATCCTGTATAGATCGCATCAAAGTCGATCCCTTCCTTTTTCCAGTGTGCTGAGATCGGTTCGATCTGATCCTGCAGATCTTTTACGGTAAAGCCGGAGAACATGGTGTGCGTGGAGAGTACTGCAGTCGGGAGGATGGCTGTCTCAACGCCCATCGCAGAGATGATGGGGAGCGCGACTGTCAGGGAGCATTTGCCGACACAGGAAATATCCTGAATGGTAACGATTCTTTTCATGGTGTGTCCTTCTTTCTGTTTTGTTACGAATTCGTTTTACGATTCATTTTGTGTTTTAAAGACCGATTTTCTACATCGTAGCACAAACTGGACATATAAACATATCCAGTTTTGAAGAAAGATATAAGACCAGACAATGTTGGCGTGATGAGTAAGTATGTGATTTCATAGCTGTCCGGTAAAAAGCAACTTTACAAATTATATAGGTAGGCACTATAATTAAATTAGTTTGATGGTCAAAATATTTGAAAGGACAAATATATGCTCTCAATTCACGGAAAGAAAATGACGATCCCGCTTCTGCAGGGCGGAATGGGTGTTGGTGTATCGCTGGAGCGCCTGGCGGGCGCGGTCGCAAAATGCGGTGGCGTCGGATGTATCAGTACAGCCGATTGCGGGTACAGAGAAGAGGATTTCATGAAGCATCCGGAGGAAGCAAACCTTCGGGCGCTCAGGCAGGAGATCAGGGATGCCAATGCCATATCGGAAGGAAACGGGCTGATTGCGATCAATGCGATGGTCGCGACACAGCAGTACAAGGATGCTGTGGAGACTGCTGTTGATGCCGGCGTGGACTGTGTTGTCTCCGGCGCGGGGCTTCCGCTTGAACTGCCCGAATATGTGCCGGAAGGGTCCTCTCTTATCGCTCCGATCGTGTCAAGCGGTCGTGCGATCAAACTGATCGCACGTAACTGGCTGAACCGCTATAAACGCTTTGCGGATTTTGTTGTGCTGGAGGGACCGAAAGCCGGCGGGCATCTCGGTTTTAAAGAAGAAGATCTTCTGGAGGGCAATGTAAAGCCTGTTGAGGAGATCCTTCCTGAGGTTATGAAAGAACTGGAACCGTACGAGCAGGCAGCCGGTCGTGCGATCCCCGTATATGTTGCCGGAGGCATCTGGGACAGAGAAGATGTTAAGCGTATCATGGCGCTTGGTGCTGCCGGCGTACAGATGGCAACGCGCTTTATCGCGACAGTCGAATGTGATGCATCGGATCTTTATAAGGAAATCCTGCTCAAAGCTTCGGCAGGTGCCGCACGTATCATCCACAGTCCTGTCGGAATGCCCGGACGGGCAGTTGAGACACCGCTTATCAGGCGCCTTGAAAAGGAAGGGCGCATCGCGCCGACACACTGCTCGAGATGTATTAAAAAGTGTAATCCCGCAACGGTACCGTATTGCATTACAAAAGCCCTCATCGAAGCTGCGAAGGGCAACTACGAGGAAGGCCTTTTCTTTACGGGATCCAATCTCGGAAGACTGACGCGGATGAGCACTGTTGCCGAGATCGTTCATGAGTTGTTTTCCGGCTTTAACGAAGGATGCCATCCAGTACTTGCGGGTCGGTGATCAATTTGCCGCTCAAAAGTCCCGTTATCCGCTCCAGTTCCTGTCTGTCATTCGGGTCGTTGCTGGTAAGAAGACGTCGCATCTTCGTTTCCAGCTGAGCCATTTTGGTTTTGAAATCCGTTGCGTTGACGCCGGAAAGGTCTACGGTACGACCGCCATACTTTTCACCGATCTCATCGATGCGCATGCCGCCGAAGCTGGATACAAATTCCGGTGAGGCGGCTGCTGTATGTTTATGACCCGTCAGATTGCGCATGTGGGGGGCATCACTTTCGACTCCGACCAGTATACCGGCATAGGTGGACGAGCTGCCTTTTTGGATGTGCGTGTAGACATGTCCGCAGCAGCCGTCGTTTTTCAGATATCTTCCGGTTACGCCGGGCGCAGGATTCCCCATACCGCCGATCGCAATGTTCATGCCGTACTGGCCCGTGAATGTGCCGCGGCTTTTTTGCTCAACCTGTTTGGAAACAGGGGTGTTTTTGCGCTTTTTGCTCAGTGTATGCGTCGCGGCACCTCTTGTGTTGAGACCGTTTGCATGTGTTTTGGATGCAAAAAAGTTCGGGATCACGCCGTTTTGATCTCTTTCCGTCATGAGGGAGCTGATAAGCTCCTCTTCTTTTTGTGAAGTATATACACCGTTTTCGGTGGCATCCGGCAGTGAGATCGATACACGCGAGCAGTGTGCAAAAGCGGTTGCTGTGGTGTATGGCCAGTTGACACTATGCTGTCCGTCCACCTTCTGCAGATTTCCGAGGTGGCAGCAGAGAAGGACTTTGGCCATGTAGATCTGGTTGCCGATGTTTCGATCGCGCTCTTCCTGTGTCGCGGTCGCTGTTTGGGAATCGCTCTGTGCGGAAACAAGAGGGGCAGCCATGAGTGTTGCCTGCATGACCGACTGGTTGCAAAGATCTTCGATCTCCTGATAGAATGCGGCATCGCGTGTGGCATGCTGAAGCCGCAGACCGCTCGGGTTTCTGCTGAGAATGGAGATCCCGATGCGGAAAACGGGATTCTGAAGGAGCGTTGTATCTCTCTGCTTCAGTGCTCTGATCACATCTACAGCGGTTCCGTTTTCAAAAAGATTGGCAAGTCTGGCCATAAAGTTTTTGGCGAGCAGGTTGCGCATGATCGGATCAAGCTGCTGCAAGTTGGAATAGTCACCGTTCTGGCATCTTTGATAGAGTGCCATCTGTGTGATAGTCTCCGACTGTCCGGCTCCGTTTACAATGGATGTTTTTTGCTGCAGGAGCTTGTCTTGCGCATATTCCGTTCTGAAAAATGACGCATCCGTGTAAAAAGATGTTTCCGCAGTCTGCGCGAGGTGCTTATGCTGGCTTTCCCACAGATCGGTTTTTGCGGAATTCGCTTTCTTTCGAGCGATCTTCGATTTTTGCGGATGCGATTGTTTTGTCTCATAGCAGTCACGAAGCGCAAACTGCGTGCTCTCGGCCTGATCGATCGCATGCAGGCGGGCCTGTTCCTGTTCCTGGCGATATTGCTGCGCGAAGGCAGTCATTTGCGTCCTGCGGATCTGGTCGTTTGTATGATCTGTTTCGTCTGCAAGGCGGCGAAGATCTTCGTCCGGCGTCATGCCGGAGATGCTAAACCGCCGTCTTCTGGTATCGGTGACGGTTTCACGTCTTTCTTCTATGTGCAGTTCTTCCGGCGTATGAAAGATCTGAAGATCGCCGGCTTCCTGGCTGCCAATGGTTCTGCCCATAAATATTTCCTCCTCTTTGATGATCGTTAGAATGCGCTGTCCGGGTCAGCTTCTTCTTCTCTGAAATAAAGCGCTGATCGGTATTCGTGTTCTGTCTCTCTGGCATGTTTGCCGAGGATCTTTTTGGCAAGCGCAATGGATCGTTCGTTGATCGCAGGAATCGCGATCTTGGTATCGGGGCCGTACTTTTCTGCTGCTGCATGGAGAGCTTCCCGGAGCAGTACGATGAATAAAGCCGGATTATTCGGCGATGTGCGTCCCCATTCAAATGTCAGTGTGTTATCTTCATGAGAAAACAGCGCGCATCCCGTGATCGCATCATCTGACAGGTGACAGAAGCTTACATCCGGATCGATCTCTCCTGCATCAATGAGCTGTTTCAGACTGGCGGGTTCGAAGTAGAGAAGTTTCCGTTCTTTTGTTTTGAGTGACCCAAACGGTACGCAAGCAGACGGTTGTATATCCGACAGTGTTTTGTTGGTCAGGAGATCTTTGATCTTGCAGCTGAAGCATGCACTTTCGAGATCTTCAGTTGAAAAGCCGAGATAATCAAGAAACGGACGCAGTGTTTCGGAGTCCCGGTCATCTTCCCGCACGTAAAACGCACAGGTGATCCGCGTGATCGTTTCGTGGCGGAGCAGCATGTTGGCCATGTATGCCAGCATTTCGGTTCCGTATCCTTTGCGGCGGAAATCATGCGCAACGTAAATGGAGCAGATGCGCACATCTTGCGGCTCATCACCCGATGACCAGACCAAAGCTGCAACCGTGAGGTCATCTGCCGTGATACCGACGCCAACGGCAAGATCATCCTGGATCAGTTCAGCCGCCTCCTCTGTCAAAAGCGGTTCGAAATAAGTCAGATTGTCCTTTGTGATCTCAGTGAGATTCATTTCCTGCATTGTTTTCCCTCCCAACAGAATCGGGTTGCCTAATTGAATATACGAATATTGTCTTTATGATACCATATTCATTGAATATTTCCTAAAAAAAACGAAAACGACCGAAAAAGAGATCCATTTCGTGTATAATGAGAAAGAAAGACGGAAACGGGAGATGCAGACGCTCCCTAAAGAGGAGGAAAAGAGAATGAAAAAAGTATCAACAGATAAAGCACCTGCGGCGATCGGACCTTATTCTCAGGGGATCATTGCAGGCGGATTCCTGTATGCGTCCGGACAGATTCCGATCAACCCTGCAACGGGCGAGATCGAGGGGGCTGACATCACATCGCAGACAGATCTGGTGTGTCGCAATATCGGTGAGATCTTAAAAGCGGCGGGCACAGACTACGAGCATGTTGTGAAGACTTCCTGTTTCCTTGCCGAGATGGGTGACTTTGCGGCGTTTAACGGCGTGTATGAGAAGTACTTTACCGGTAAGCCGGCCAGAAGCTGCGTTGCGGTAAAGCAGCTTCCCAAGAGCGTTCTTTGCGAGATCGAGATCATCGCATATATCGGTGAATAAAAGACAGAGGAGATTACGCACGTGGAATTGACGATCAGGCGGGCGGCGGGAAGAGACATCCCTGCCGTGATGAAGCTCCTGCATGAGGTTTTGGAAGTACATGCAGCGCTTCGCCCGGATATCTTTATTTCCGGTACGACCAAGTATACGGAAGAGGAGCTTTTAAAGATCTTTGCGAATGATAAGGCACCGGTATTTGTGGCGGTGAATGAAAAGGATGAGGCACTCGGCCATCTTTTCTGCATCCTGGAAGAGCACGAGGCGACACCCAATTCGGGCGCGTATAAGACGCTGTATATAGATGATCTTTGCGTGGATGAAAGAGCCAGAGGATGCGGTATCGCAAAAAAACTGTATATGTATGCATGCGATTATGCAAAGCGTCTCGGCTGCTTTAACGTGACGCTTCACGTCTGGGACGGAAACGACGGCGCCAGACGTTTCTATGAGAAAATGGGCATGGGCATTCAGAGTACGACAATGGAGCAGGTTCTGTGAGCATTCACAGACCTGCTTTTTTTTATTGGAAGACCGCACAAAATTCAGATAATATCACGCGATACACGATATAGAATGTAAAATTTCATAAAACAGCTCAAATTATATTGAAATTGAAAAGAAAAACTAGTAAAATCTTTTATACAATTCGTAAGAGATAGATGGTTGCAGTGTGCAAAATGTAAAGGAGAGATGCTATGAAATTTAAGAAGATCAGTACCCGAATGCTGACGGTGATCCTGCCCGTTATTCTGATCGCGATGATCGTACTGACGGTGATCAGTGCAACATCCGGATCGTCCATTATCGAGGAACAGATCGCCGGGAAGATGGAATCTGAGCTGAATGCACAGAAGAATTCGATCGATAAGTATCTGAACTCTGTATCCGATATGGCGAATTCTCTGGCGCGGGTCGTTTCCACGACATATAAAGGAACGAATATCAAGACCTATGAAACCATGTTCGGAAACGTGATCAATACGAATGAGATCGTAAGCGGTGCCGGTATCTGGTTTGAGCCGTTTGCGTTCGATCCGTCAGAAGAATACATGGGACCGTATATGTACAAGGACGGCGGTTCGATCGTTGTAACATACGATTACAGCAATGCGGAGTATGACTACTTCAACCAGGAATACTATCTGAATGCGAAGGCCGCGACGGGTGCTGTGATCACGGATCCGTATTATGATCCGACATCTGCCTCCGTCATGAGTACATGCTCTACGCCGATCTTTGATGAAAGCGGCAATTACATCGGCTGTATCACGGTAGATATCCTGCTTGACAAGATCCAGGAGATCGTCGGATCGATCAAGGTCGGAAAAGCCGGAAACGCGATTTTCTTAAGCTCAACGGGCGTGATCCTTTATTCCGCGGATGTACCGAATGCGGCTTCCGAAGAGCTCAATCTCACAGCGGATAAGAATGCAAGCCTTGCGAATGCAGCCAAGACGATCATGGGCAGCGAGAAAGGCATCACGACATATGTCAAGAACGGCGAGACATATAATCTGTATTATGACACCTTGAATACCGGTTGGAAGCTGATCATTCAGATGCCGCAGTCTGAGATCATCGCACCGGTCAAGACGCTGGTGATCACGCTGGCCATCGTTGCGATCATTGCAACGCTTCTTGTTACGGCATCCGTTTTGTTGCAGGTAACCTCCATGGCGCGCGCGATCAAAAGAGCCGTTGCTTTTGCCGGTTCGCTTGCATCCGGCGATTTTACCGTTGCACAGATCCCGGTAACATCCAAGGATGAGATCGGCAGGATGAGCGATTCCATGAATGCCATGTATTCCGGCAATAAGGATATTATCAGGCAGATTTCGACCCATGCGGCCCAATTGCATACGTCCAGCACCGATCTGAACGAGGCATCCGAGCGACTCATGCAGCAGTTCGAACAGATCGAAGTGTATATGCGTGATGTGAATGAAGCGATGATGAATGCTTCGGCCGCAACAGAGCAGGTAAATGCTTCCACGGAAGAAGTGAACAGCTCCGTTAACATTCTATCCGGTGAGACTGTCAAGAGTTCGGATAAGGCTAATGAGATCCGCGTAAGAGCCAAAGAGATCGAACGCTCCAGTAAAGAGTCGTATGAAAATGCAAGCTCCCTGTACCACAGATTCGAACAGGAACTGCAGGTCAGCATGGAGAACGCAAAGGTTGTTTCTTCTATCGCCGAGATGGCGAGTACGATCTCCGAGATCGCATCGCAGATCAACCTGCTGTCTCTGAATGCTTCGATCGAGGCTGCACGTGCGGGCGAGCAGGGCAAAGGCTTTGCGGTTGTTGCTTCTGAGATCGGCAAGCTTGCAAACGATACGGCGGAAGCGGTTGAGAAGATTCAGAATACGGTCGGCGATGTAGAGGGTGCATTTAAGAGTCTGCTCGAAGATTCCGGCACATTCTTATCGTTCCTGAAAGATACCGTTGCTCCCGATTATCGTCATTTCATGGATATCGGTAAACAATACGGTGAGGATGCACTCAGCTTTGCGGAGATCTCCGAGCGTCTGTCCGAGATGACGGGCAATATCGAACGTACCATGGGTGAAGTGAGCAGCGCGATCACAAACATCGCCGAGTCTACGCAGACAACGGCGGATAACAGCGGCAAGGTTATGGAGTCTGTGACAGACGTGGCCGGGATCGTAGAGGATGTATCCAGGATGTCAAGAGGCCAGGAAGAGATCGCAGATACGTTGAAGGGTGTCGTAAACCAGTATAAACTTGACGCATAAATCAGATCGATATATGATCATAAAAAGGGCAAAGGCCGTCCGAGTGCATATCCTGCAGCGGGCGGCTTTGTTTCAATAATGAGAGGAGGAGACCCGGTATGACAGGGGAAGAGATGATCGAAATAAAGGATAGATGCGTGGAATGGATCCGCGATTTTTTTAGAGAGAACGGTCCCGACTGTAATGCAGTCCTCGGGATCTCGGGCGGAAAAGATAGTTCCGTCACGGCTGCGCTGTGTGTGGAAGCACTTGGCAAAGACCGTGTGATCGGGGTGCTCATGCCTAATGGCGAGCAGGCCGACATCGATGCGTCATATCTTCTGGTGAAGCACCTGGGGATCAAATATTTTGTCGTGAATATTCACGATGCGGTTGAAGGCTTGAAAAAAGCGATGCCGATGGAGCTTTCGACGCAGGCGGTGACCAATATGCCGCCGCGCATCCGCATGACAACGGTCTATGCGGTGGCGCAGTGCCACAACGGACGCGTTGCGAATACATGCAATCTCTCGGAAGACTGGGTCGGCTATTCGACTAGGTACGGCGATGCGGCTGGCGATTTTTCTCCGCTTGCGGGTCTGACAGTGCAGGAAGTCAAGGCGATCGGAAGACTTCTGGGGCTTCCGGATGAACTGGTTGAGAAGCCGCCGATCGATGGCCTTTGCGGCAAGACGGATGAGGATAACCTCGGCTTTACCTATGCTGTTTTGGACCGCTATATCCGTACAGGAGAGATCGATGATCAGGAGATCAAGGAGAAGATCGACCGAAAGCACAAAGCAAATCTGTTTAAACTCAGATACATGCCGGTTTTTGACCCGAAGATCCCGACGATCTGATCCTGATCTGTATTTTTCCGGATCGTTCGCAAATAGCGGTTGACAATTTGCAAAAATCTGTGTACGATCACTTTAATAAAAACCGATGACGAAGAGTAGTAGCGTGAATGCTTCTGTTTCAGAGAACTGCCGGGTGGTGCGAGGCGGTACGGGACTTTGCGTGAATGGACTTCTGAGGGCGAACCGAACGCGCAGGCAAGTAGGCTAGACGGCTGATCCACGTTACAGGATAACGCATATGCTGGTATGCGGTTTGAGAGGGCATCTCCGGATGTCAATAAGGGTGGTACCGCAGGAGTGACTTTACAGAGCTCTTGTCCCTTCAGTTACTTGTTAACGGAAGAGACAAGGGCTCTTCTTGATTCTTCGGCAGATGCAAAAGCATCGTCCGGCAGAAAGGATGGAAACATGAAAAAAGCAATCGTAACCAAACTCATCGCGGCAATGGTCGCAGTAACCACGGTATTGTCCATGACAGCATGCGGCAGTGCAGACGCAGACGTAAAGACGATCGGCGTGATCCAGTTCACAACGGTTCCGTCTCTTGATAACTGCTATACAGGCTTCTTAAAAGGCCTTGCGGATGAGGGATTTGAAGACGGAAAGAACATTAAGATCGACTTCCAGAACGCAAATGCGGAAGTATCCACGGCAGATACGCAGGCACAGACAATGGCACAGAAGAAATATGATCTCGTCGGCGCGATCGCAACACCCGCAGCGATGAGTGCATACGGTGCGTGCAAGGCAAACGGTATTCCCGTTGTTTTCACAGCAGTCAGCGATCCGGTATCCGCTCAGCTTGTCGAGAGCCTTGATAAGTCCGGAACGATCTGCACCGGAAGTTCCGATCAGCTTCCTCTTGAGGCGCAGGTTCAGATGATCCGTGCGTTCCTTCCGGATGCAAAGAAGATCGGCATCCTGTATACAACATCCGAGCCGAACTCCATCACAGATCTTGAGAAGATCAGCGAGATCGCACCGAAGTATGATTTCGAGATCGAAGCGATCGGCGTAACGAACAGTTCCGAAGTGGCGACCGGTGCGGAATCTCTTGTTGCGGCAGGCGTTGACTGTATCAACAACTTTACGGATAATAATGTAGTAAACAATCTTCCTTCGGTTCTGCAGGCAACGACAAAAGCCGGCATTCCTGTTTTCGGTTCCGAAGAAGGACAGGTATATGACGGATGCCTTGCATCTGTATCCATCGACTATGTGGCGCTTGGCGAGGAGACAGGTAAGATCGCCGGCAAGATCCTCAAAGGGGAATTAAAGCCGGAAGAATCCAAGATCTATACAGCGAGCGAGGGCGCACCTTTTGTCAATACGCAGGTGGCGGACAGCCTTGGCATCAAGATCCCCGCAGAGTATGAGAAGAGTACGATGGTGACGACGGGATCCAACAAATAATTTGGGAGCGTAACAAATGGACGTATTTCTGGGACTGCTTCAGGTGGTGCTCCGTGAGGGCATGATCTATGGCATTATGGCGATGGGCGTTTACATCACCTACAAAGTTTTGAATTTTGCGGATCTTTCCGTGGACGGAACGTTTCCGCTTGGCGCCTGCATGGCGGCGGCGCTGATCATGGGCGGGATGAATCCCTGGCTGACATTGATCGTCTGCTTTGTTTCGGGCTGCCTTGCCGGAAGCGTGACCGGTTTCCTGCATGTGAAGCTGCGTATTTCCGATCTGATGAGCGGTATTCTCGTACAGACGGCGCTCTATAGCGTGAACATGCTGGTCACCGATAAAAAGGCAGTCCTTTCCATATTCAATATGCCGACCATTTTCTCATCGGGACTCGGCGGTGCGATGTATAACACAGCGCTTGACCAGTGGGCATGGGTGATCATGGCACTCATCATCACGCTGGTCGTAAAGCTCATTCTGGATCTGTATCTGAAAACGCGGTCCGGTCTTTTGCTCCGTGCGGTCGGCAGCAATGAACGTTTTGTCGTGTCGCTGGGCAAGGACCCCGGCAATATGAAGATCATCGGCCTGATGATCGGAAACGGCCTTGTCGCTCTCTCCGGTGCTGTGCTTGCGCAGCAGAAAGAGAGTGCGGATGCTTCAAGCGGCACCGGTATGGTGGTCATGGCACTTGCGGCCGTGATCATCGGACAGGCGGTTTTCGGCCATGCAAAAAAAATGCGCGGAACGACCATGGCGATCGTCGGTATGACGATCTACCGTATCTGCCTGACTGCGGCGATGCAGTTCGGTCTTGATACGATCTACTTAAAGGCCCTGATGAGCATACTGTTCGTCGCGGCGCTTGTAGGCAGCAGAATGAAGGATGAAAGGAGCGCGAAAAATGTCATCAAAGCAGCAATCCATCGTTGATCCGATGGTGACCTTTGAACATGTAAATAAGATATTCAATCCGGGCTCCGTCAATGAAACAACGGTTTTTGAAGATTTTAACCTGATGCTCAGACGCGGTAACTTTATCAGCGTTGTCGGCTCCAACGGCTCCGGCAAGACGACCATGCTCAACCTTTTGTGCGGCAGCATTTCTGCAGACAGCGGACGGATCACGGTTGACGGCGCGGATATCACAAACATGAAAGAGTTCGAGCGCTCAACATTCATCGGCCGCGTCTATCAGGACCCTTCGGCAGGGACCTGCCCGGACCTGACGATCCTTGAGAACATGGCGCTTGCCGATAATAAAGGCGGAAGTTTCCTGCTGCAACGCGGCGTCAATAAGCAGAGAAAGGATTACTACCGTTCTATCCTGGAACAGCTCCATATGGGCCTTGAAGATAAGCTCGGGATCGCGGTCAAGTCGCTCTCGGGCGGCCAGCGCCAGGCTCTGGCGCTCCTCATCGCGACCATGACGCCGCTGAAGCTTTTGATCCTGGATGAGCATACCGCGGCACTTGATCCCAAGTCCGCTGAGACGGTCATGGAACTTACAAAGCAGGTGATCGAGGAGAAAAAAGTGACCACGCTGATGGTCACACATAACCTGAAGTTTGCGGCTGAGTACGGGAATCGTCTGTTCATGCTTCACCGCGGCAGGATCGTATTCGATGCCCTAGGTGATGAAAAGGACCGGATCTCGATCAAGGATCTGACAGACCGATTTGACGAGATCAGTATTGAAGACGGAAACTGAACATAGTATACTTCATGTGATGTGTGATTCATTTTTACGAAAGAGGTTATTAATATGGAAGAAGTATTAAGAGTATTGGAAGAAGTAAAGCCGGATGTTGATTTTTCCGTAGAGAAGTCCCTGATCGACGATGCGATCCTGGATTCGTTCGATATCATTTCGATCGTGAACGGTTTGAACGATGCGTTTGACATCGAGATCACGGTTGCAGAGCTTTTGCCTGAAAACTTCAACAGCGCAGAAGCAATGTGGGCACTCGTTCAGGAACTACAGGAGCAATAGATCATGACAATACTGTCGGTTCAATTCTTTGCGTTTTTGCTTGTGCTGGTTGCCGCATACAGCCTGACACCAAAGAGATTCCGCTGGGTCATCCTTCTGATCGGAAGTTACGCATTTTACGGCCTTTCGAACTGGAAGTACCTGGCGCTGATCTTCTTTACGACGTGCCAGACATTTCTTGCGGTCCGCAAGCTGGGCAGACTCAACCGCTATATTAAAGAAGATCTTAAACTGATCGAAGATAAAGATGCGCGTAAAGCAGCAAAAGAAGCCACGATCCGGAAGAAGAAAGCCGTCGTGACTATTACACTTTTGATCAATTTTGCGCTGCTGTTCTTCTTTAAGACGACATATATGTGGATGGAGACCGCACTGATCCTGCCGCTTGGTATCTCGTTCTATACCTTCCAGACGGTCGGCTATCTGATCGACGTTTACCGCGGACAGGCAGAGGTGGAGAGCAATTTCTTCAAATATGCGCTCTTTGTTTCCTATTTCCCGCAGATCATTCAGGGACCGATCAACCGCTACAAAGCAATCGCTCCGAGCCTTACGGAGGGGAACAGGATCACCTGGACGAACTTCAGAAGAGGTTTCGGTCTGTTTATCTGGGGTATGTTCAAAAAGCTTGTGATCTCCGATCGTGCGGCGATCTTTGTATCTTCCGTTTGGAGTGGCGATCTTTCGGATACGGCGGGATCGATGATCCTGTTCTCCGTATTCATGTTCAATCTGCAGCTTTATACCGATTTTTCCGGCGGTATCGATATGGTATCCGGTGTATCACAGCTTTTCGGTATTGAACTTGCCGAGAACTTCAGACGACCTTTCTTCTCGAAAACGCTCGCGGAGTACTGGAGAAGATGGCATATGTCGCTGGGTGCGTGGATCAAAGATTATGTATTCTATCCGATCGCGATGTCCAAGATGTTTGCAAAGATCGGCAAGAAAGCCAAAGCGCATTTCGGTGTGCATATCGGCAAGACGCTTCCGGGTGCGATCACATCCGTGATCACGTTCGTGATGATCGGTCTGTGGCATGATATCACGATCCCGTATGTACTCTACGGTGTATGGCACGGTCTGATCATGGGCCTGTCCACAATGTTTGAGCCGCTCTTTACAAAGTTCAATACATTCTTTGAAGTGGATCCGGAATGCTTAAGCCACAGATGGTTCCAGAGAGCGAGAACGTTCCTCCTTGTTACGTTCGGCGAATACTTTTCGCTGGCGGCGGGTTTCGGCATTCTTGTTACGATCTTTAAACGTACATTTTTTGATTTTGAATATTCGGCCCTGTATCTGCAGTTTACGGATTACGGGCTTGATAATAAGGACTGGTTCGTGCTTTTAATGGCAACATTTGTACTGATCTTTGTCAGCATGAAGCAGGAAAGCGGTGTCCGGATCCGCGAAGCGCTTGAAAAGCAGGAGCTTTGGTTCCAGTGGGCGGCAACACTCGGTCTGATCTTCGTGATCATGATCTTTGGCATCTATGGACCGGGATATGATGCGGCATCGTTTATTTACGGTGGATTCTAGAGGTTTTTTATATGACGATCAATGTTTTGGAATGGCTTGACCGCGCGGCGGAGAGAACGCCTGATAAAAGGGCGCTGGCTGATAAGGATCATGCGGTCACCTATCGTGAACTGAAAGAGCATGTGGACAGGATCGGTTCCTACCTGATCCGTAAAGGAGAGGGGAAATGGCGCAATCGTGCGATCGTTGTTCTGATCGACCGTAACCTGATGTCTTTGGAACTGTTTCTTGGTATTGTCGCAAGCGGCAATTATTATGTACCGGTTGACTGGACCCTGCCTCCCGCAAGGATCGAACTGATCTTGAAAACGCTGGATCCGGCGGTGGTCCTGCAGAGTATGCCGTATCGTGAGAAGCCTTATGCACAGATCGATGATCGTGAAATCATACTGCACGATACGATCCTGGAAGAGACAGAGGCTGATCCGGAGGCACTTGCCGCTGTCCGTGAAGAGATGCTTGATGTTGATCCGCTCTATGCGATCTTCACATCCGGTTCGACAGGCGTTCCGAAAGGTGTTCTTATCAATCACCGTTCGGTCATCGATCTTGTCTCACAGTTTCAGGAGACGTTTCCGTTCCCTGAAGATGCGGTGTTCGGTAATCAGGCGCCGTTTGATTTTGATGTTTCCGTAAAAGACATCTATGATTCTCTGTATATGGGTGCGACACTTGAAGTAGTGCCGAAGCAGCTTTTCTCCTTCCCCGGGAAACTCGTGGACTATCTGAACGAGCGCAGGATCAATACGATCATCTGGGCGGTTTCCGCACTTCATATTGTGGAGAATTTTAAAACATTTGATCAGAGTACGCCGCAGTATATCAGGCTTGTGATGTTCTCCGGTGAGGTCATGCCGGTCAAAGTTCTGAAATACTGGCAGGAAGGCGTGCCGGAAGCGACATTTGTCAATCTGTACGGCCCGACGGAGATCACCTGCAACTGCAGCTACTATATCGTTGACAGAGATTTTGCTTTAAACGAGGCTATTCCGATCGGAAAGGCTTTTAAGAATACCCAGATCTATTTGTGGGATCCGGACAAAAAAGAAGTGATCAGGCGGAGTGAGTACGGACGTACCGGCGAGATCTGTGTGCGCGGTACATGCCTGGCACTCGGCTATTGCAACAATCCGGAGAAGACAGCGGAGGCTTTCACGCAGAGTCCTTTTCACAATATGTACGAGGAAAAGGTATACCATACAGGTGATAACGGCTCATACGGTGAGGACGGTAATCTGTACTTTGCTTCCCGTAAAGATTTTCAGATCAAGCACATGGGGCACAGGATCGAACTCGGCGAGATCGAACTGGTCGTCAATGCGCTTGATTTTATCGAAAATGCGTGTTGCCTGTATGACGCGGATGCAGATCAGATCGTACTGTTCTATCAGGCAAAAGAGGATTGCAAAAAGGAGATTCTGCAGGGGATCAAGAAGATGCTTCCCGCTTTTATGGCACCGAATCGTTATGAGCGCTATGATCGCCTGCCGATGTCCGCGCACGGTAAGATCGACCGTGTGGCACTGAAGCAGACATTTGCAAAATAGGAGGCAGTATGCAGGATTGTATACGCGAGATCATAAAGACCAAGAGGGCGCAGACACTCAGCGAGCCGTTCTATGTTTTTGACTTGGACAGGCTGAAGGCACATGTGGACGAGATCCAAAAGCGATTTGCCGATAACATGACACTATGCTATGCGATCAAAGCCAACCCGTTTTTGATCGCGCCGCTTGATGCGCAGCTTACGAAATATGAGGTATGCTCACCGGGCGAGCTTGATATCTGCCTGCACCTTGGGATCGATACAAAGAAGATCGTATTCTCCGGCGTGAATAAGCGCCCTGCGGACATCGCACGTGCGATCGAAGCCGGCGCCGGTGTTGTGACGCTCGAATCCTATAACCAGTATCTGTGGGTGAAGGAATATGTCGAGGAACATGACGCATCTGTCACAATCCTTCCGCGCCTGTCAAACGGGTTTCAGTTCGGAATGAGCGAAGAAGAACTTGCGGATATTGTGGCGCACCATGATGCGGATCCCCGCATTCATCTGATCGGCGTGCAGTATTTTACGGGGACGCAGAAGAAGCTTTCCAAGACGCTTGAAGAGATCGACTACATTGTCAGTCTTGTATCGAGACTTGAAAAAGAGTATGGCTATCATGCAGAGCAGATCGAATACGGTGCCGGCATCAAAGTTGCCTATTTTGAGGGCGAGGATCTCGAGCATCCGTATGATGAGCTCGATCAGATCTGTACGCATATAAAAGAGAACTACGCTGACAGAACATTTATCATTGAACTCGGGCGTTATGTGGCGGCGTATTGCGGCTATTATGCGACAAGCGTTACGGATACCAAGATCAATGGGGACAGACGTTTTGCGCTTGTGGACGGCGGGATGAATCATGTGAACTACTACGGACAGAACATGGCGATGCGCGTACCCGAACTGACACATGACCAGTTGGAAGCGAGCGGGGAAGAAGAGGACTGGACGATCGTTGGTTCGCTTTGCACGTTTGCCGACATCCTGATCCGAAAAGTGCATATCAAAACGCCTAAGATCGGCGATATCCTGATCTTCCATCGTATCGGTGCTTACTCGGTAACAGAGGGTATCTACCTGTTCTTGAGCAGGAGGATGCCGGAGATCTACTATTACAGTAAGGGATCCGGGATGGAACTGATCCGCGAGGGTATTGAGAGCAGTACGCTGAACGGCGGCAAGTAATACAGGATACAGAAAGTAACAGGAATCAAAATGCAGTATAACTATCATACGCACAGCAGGATGTGCGGACATGCTGTGGGAGAGCTTGAAGAGTATGTTAAAGAGGCGATCTCACAGGGATTTACAGAGCTCGGATTTTCGGAACACATTCCGTATCCGGGCGATGCTTTTTTGAACAATGGAGATATTCGCGAGAGGATGCCTTTTGCGGACTGGCCGGAATATATCGATACCTGCAATGCACTAAAGGAAAAGTATAAAGGCAGGATCAGCATTCTGACCGGTTTTGAGGTGGAGTATACGGATCTGTATGCTTCCTATTATGAGAGAGTCCGTGCATCGAAAGATGTCGATTACATGATCCTCGGTCAGCATTTTGCGGCTGCGGAGCCAGGCAGATATACCAACTGCTTCCATACCATGTACAGCACGGAAGACTACATCTATTATGCAAAAGCGTGCCTCGCAGGAATGGAGACGGGTATGTTCTCTTATCTGGCACATCCGGACCTTTTTCTCCGCAACGACCTTGGGATAGACGATAACGTGCAGCGCGCGACAGATATGATCATCAATGCTGCGGTCAAGAATGATTACATCCTCGAAGTGAATGCAAACGGTTTCAGGCGTGCGATCTTTCAGTTTAAAGAGGGAGAGCGTCTGCCGTACCCGACCGACTATTTCTGGGATCAGGTCACAGGAACCGGCATTCGCGTCATGATCGGTTCGGACTGCCATAAGCCGGCTTTTGTAAACGACGGCGCAGTTGCATCCGCGGAGGCATTTGCGGCAGACAAAAAACTGCATGTAATCGACCGCCTGCCCGTCTGAAATGTCAGAAAAATATTGAGAATAGCACAAAATGATGATAGAATAGGTTTACCGAATCATGACGGATCAAATTGTGAAGCAGGAGAGAAACCATGAAGCTATCGGAAGTAAAGACAGGTACACCGGTTAGGATCACAGCATTTACCGGAGAAGAGCAGATCGCTGAGATCTGGGGCAAGATCCGCAAGAGCGGCGACAAGATGAGCCAGATCGATATTTACTATTACGGCGGCAAGAGCATTAATCTGACAGAAAGCATCTATACGCTGAAAGCGACGGTTTTTGATAACGGTGAGCATGAACTTGAGATGGATAATTCCAAGATCAGGGACATTGATAATCTCGACGGTACGCTTCTTGAAAAAAGAGAAACTTTCCGAATTTATATTTCCAAAGTTGTTGAGCTTACTGCGGATGACCTGGAGACAGCAGCACTTCTTGTGGATTTGAGTGAAGGCGGTTTCCGTCTGGCGATGCGGGGAGATCTCTCAAAGGATACAAGCGTGACGATCCATGTGGAAGATGAGTCATTTGACTTTTCCGTAAGCGGGACGATCGTTTGGGTAAAACATTTCGATGACGCGAAATCCATCTGCGGCTGCAAGATCGCGGAGGGCGAGGATGTCTCGAGTGTTATGGAATACATTAAGTACAAGCAGCAGGCACTGTTTGACGAGATCCAGCAGAATATTCAGGAGAATAAGTAAAAGTGAACGAAAGTGCGCGTCATCCGATAGCGGATGGCGCGATTTTTGGTTTTGGGCGATGCCGATCATAAGAGTTATCCTGTGACTGCAGGATAGAAAGCGAGGAGTACATGGACGAGAGTAAAGAACTGCGTGAAGCATATGACTTGATGCAGAAAGAGGGATATTCACTTGTATTGAAAAAAGAAGATGATCTGATCACCGGACATGAGCGTGGGATCAGGATGCTTCTGATGATCCTGCAGATCGGAAATGACTATTCCGGATATGTTGCGGCGGACAAAGTGATCGGAAAAGGCGCAGCTTTTCTCTATATTCTGCTGAAGATCAAAGAGATCCATGCAAACGTGATCAGCGAGCCGGCTCTTGCGACCCTTAAAGACAAAGGTGTGAAGGTGTTTTATGAAGAGCTTGTTCCGATGATCCGCAACCGCGATAATACGGGGTTCTGTCCGATGGAGCAGGCTGTTTTGGATGAGACGGATCCGCAGGCGGCTTTTAGAAAACTTTTAGAGAAGACGAGGTCTTTTCACAATTGATTTATTGATTTTGAAAAACCTGCTTTCTATAATGGAGAAGTGGGCAAAACCCAATAAGTGAGGAGATACATGGAAAACGGAAATAACAACAGAAACTCCGGAAATAACGGGACCGGCGGGAACGGCAATCAGAACCCGCGCAAGCAGAGTCTGTTCCTTCTTTTGCTTGCCGCACTGATCACTCTCCTGTGCATGAGCTACTTCATGAAAGCCATGAACCGCGCGACCAATCGGGAGATACCTTACAACGAATTCATCAAGATGGTGGAGGATGATCAGGTTCAGAGCGTTGAGATCGAGAATGACAGGATCAATATCACGCCTGTTCAGCCGGAAGCGCAGTCGACCGGCAGTTTTCTGTATCAGACACCTGTGATCACATATTATACAGGAAAGGTGGAGACGGACGATTCACTGACGCAAAGGCTTTTAAAGCACAATGTGGAGATCGTCGGTGATATTCCGGACAACTCCAGCTTCCTTTTGTCGATCCTGTTAACGTATATCCTGCCGATCGCACTTTGCTGGATCCTGCTTAGCTTTCTTTTCAGGAAGATGTCCGGCGGCGGGCCGATGGGTGTCGGTAAGAATACGGCTAAGGTTTACGTGCAGCGTGAGACCGGCGTGACATTCAAGGATGTTGCGGGTGAAGATGAAGCGATGGAATCCTTGCAGGAAGTGGTTGATTTCCTGCATAATCCCGGAAAATACAGCAAGATCGGTGCAAGACTTCCTAAGGGTGCACTCCTTGTCGGACCGCCCGGAACAGGTAAGACACTGCTTGCGAAAGCGGTTGCCGGAGAAGCGCATGTACCGTTCTTCTCTCTGACCGGTTCCGATTTTATCGAGCTGTATGTGGGCGTCGGCGCATCTCGTGTCCGTGACCTGTTTAAAGAAGCAAACAAGAATGCACCGTGCATTATCTTTATCGATGAGATCGATGCGATCGGCCGAAGCCGTGACTCCAAATACGGCGGTGGCAACGAAGAGCGTGAGCAGACGCTGAATCAGCTGCTTTCCGAGATGGACGGTTTTGATACATCCAAGGGTATTCTGATCCTTGGTGCGACGAACAGACCTGAGATCCTTGACAAGGCACTGCTTCGTCCGGGACGGTTTGACAGACGGATCATCGTGGATAAGCCGGATCTGAAAGGGCGTACGGAGATCCTGAAGGTTCATGCCAAGGACGTTTTGATGGATGATACGGTGGATCTTGATGCGATCGCGCTTGCAACGAGCGGCGCGGTTGGATCCGACCTTGCCAATATGATCAATGAGGCAGCGATCAATGCGGTTAAGGAAGGCCGTGAGAGCGTGTGCCAGAAAGACCTTTTCAACGCGGTTGAAGTGGTCCTTGTCGGAAAAGAGAAAAAAGACCGTATCATGAGCCAGAAGGAACGTAAAATCGTCTCCTATCATGAAGTCGGTCATGCCCTGATCAGCGCACTGCAGAAGAATTCCGAACCCGTGCAGAAGATCACGATCGTCCCGAGGACGATGGGTGCACTCGGTTACGTCATGCAGGTACCGGAAGAGGAGAAATATCTCAATTCGCAGGCAGAACTGCAGGATCTTCTTGTCAGCCTTCTCGGCGGACGCGCTGCCGAAGAGATCATGTTTGATACCGTAACGACCGGCGCCGCCAATGATATCGAGAAGGCGACCGGCATTGCGAGAAGCATGGTCACCCAGTACGGCATGAGCGAGAAGTTCGGTCTGATCAGCCTTGAGTCTGTTGAAAGCAAATACCTTGAAGGAAGAACAGTCCTGAATTGCAGTGACGGTACGGCATCTCAGATCGATGCGGAAGTAATGAGGATCCTGAAGGAGAGCTACGAAGAAGCAAAGCGCCTCCTCAACGAAAACCGCGAAGCGATGGATAAGCTTGCTGAATTCCTGATTCAGAAAGAGACCATTACCGGCAAAGAGTTCATGCGGATCTACCGTGAGATCAAGGGGATCCCGGAACCGGAAGAGAAGCCGGAGGAGGCTGCCGAACCGAAGCCGGAGGAGAAGCCGGAAGAGACGGCTGAACCGAAGCAGGAGGAGAAGCCGGAAGAAGCGTTTGAACCGAAACAGGAAGAGAAGCCGGAAGAAGCGGCTGAACCGAAGCCGGAAGAACAGCCTGAAGAATAAAAAAGATAACTGCTGCACCCGCTATACTGTGCAGCAGTTTTTTCGTATATAATGAGAAGTATACAAGTGCTTCGAATGCAGCGCTTTGGAGTGTCTATGTTTAACTTTGAAGAGGAACTGAAAAAACTCCCGAATAAACCCGGTGTGTATATTATGCATGATGCAGCGGATGCGATCCTGTATGTGGGGAAGGCGGTCAACCTTCATAATCGCGTGCGCTCATATTTTCGTGCAAATATCGGCCGAGGGCCGCAGATCGATAAGATGGTCGCACTCATCGATCACTTTGAGTACATTGTAACGGATTCGGAGCTCGAAGCGCTTGTTCTTGAGAACAATCTGATCAAAGAGCACAGACCGAAATACAACACACTGCTTAAGGATGACAAAACGTATCCCTATATCAAAGTGACGCTTGGAGAAGCATATCCGAGGATCGCGTTCTCAAGGGAGATGAAAAAGGACCGGTCGCGATATTTCGGCCCGTATACGAGCGCTGCATCGGTAAAGGACACGATCGAACTGATCAATAAGCTGTATCGCCTGCGCACATGCAATAAAAAGTTTCCGCGCGACTTCGGAGCAGACAGACCGTGCCTGAATCATCATATCGGGCAGTGTACGGCGCCGTGCACCGGAAATGGTTCGGAAGAAGAATATGCGGGCCGTGTTGAGCAGGCACTGCGTTTTCTGAACGGTGACTATGCGCCGATCATCCGGGATCTGACAGATAAGATGAATGAAGCATCTGAGCGTATGGATTACGAAGAGGCGATCCGTTATCGCGATCTTCTGGCGAGCGTCAATCAGGTGGCACAAAAGCAGAAGATCACGGATGCTGACGGTGAGGACAAGGATATCATTGCACTTTATAAGGCGGATGATGACGCTGTCGTGCAGGCTTTTTTTGTCAGAGGCGGGCGCATGATCGGGCGGGAACACTTCTATATGACACATGTGTCAGACTTGGAGAAACCGGAGATCCTGGATGGATTTGTCAAACAGTTTTATTCCGGAACACCTTTTATCCCGAGGGAACTGATCCTGCAGTATGAGCCGGCCGATCTGGCACTCATCGAAGAGTGGCTCACCAAAAAGCGGGGCAGCAGAATGTATATCCGCGTACCGAAGATCGGAGATAAAGAAAAACTGGTTGAGCTTGCTGCGCAAAACGCAAAGCTTGTTCTGGAACGCGATAAAGAGCGCATCAAGCGGGAGGAAGGAAGGACGATCGGTGCGGTCAAAGAGATCGCATCACTTCTTGGGATGCCGCAGCTGTCCAGAATGGAAGCGTTTGATATCTCGAATATCAGTGGTTTTGCCAATGTCGGGTCGATGGTTGTTTTTGAAAAAGGAAAACCGAAGCGGAGCGACTATCGCAAATTCCGAATTAAGTCCGTGACGGGACCGGATGACTATGCGTGCATGCGTGAGGTGCTGACAAGGCGTTTTGTCCACGGAATGGAAGAAAAGGATTTGCTTGCCGAACGTGATCTGGAAGAGAGCTATGGAAAGTTTTCCAAGTTTCCGGATCTGATCCTGATGGACGGCGGTAAGGGGCAGGTCAATATTGCGTTGCAGGTGCTTGAAGAACTTGGCTTGTCCATTCCGGTCTGCGGTATGGTCAAGGATGATGACCACCGTACGCGGGGGCTCTATTTTCACAACGAAGAGATCGGCATCCCGCATACTTCAGAGGGCTTCAAACTGATCACACGTATCCAGGACGAGGCACACCGCTTTGCGATCGAGTACCATAGATCGCTCCGCTCAAAGAGCCAGGTGAAGAGCGTATTGGATGAGATCCCGGGCGTCGGACCGGCTAGAAGACGCGCGCTGATGAAGCATTTTAATTCGATCGAAGAGATCCGGGAGGCAGACGTGGATGAACTGTCTGCGGTACCTGAGATCAATGCTCGTGCTGCGGAAGAGATCTATCGCTTCTTCCATGGCGCAAATTGCGACGAGTAACTATCTATGATAGAATAAACGTGAATTTTGGTGCGTTTGGCAAGAACAAAATATGGAGGAGAGATTTCATGGCAACTGTAAAACTGTCCAAAGTAATCGAAAAAATGAAATTGGAAATCCGTACGCCTGATGTGGATATCTCAAAGATCAAGATCACGCAGCCGGATATCAACAGGCCTGCGATCCAGATGACAGGATATTTTGAGCATTTTGAAGAATCACGTATCCAGATCATCGGTTTCGTGGAATACAGTTATATGGCAAGCCTCGATAAGAAGAGCAGGAAGAAGGTTTATGATGATTTCCTGACATACAATATCCCGGCGATCGTCTACTGCCGTGAGCTTGAGCCTGATCCGATGATGATCGAGATGGCGACTAAGCATAATGTACCTGTCTTTGTCTCCAAGAAATCGACATCCTCATTTATGGCAGAGATCATCCGCTGGCTGAATGTGCAGCTTGCACCCTGCATCTCCGTGCATGGTGTTTTGATGGATGTTTACGGTGAAGGCGTGCTGATCACGGGTGAGAGCGGCATCGGTAAATCCGAGGCGGCGCTTGAACTGATCAAGCGTGGTCACCGTCTTGTGACAGACGACGTAGTTGAGCTTCGAAAAGTCAGCGATGAGACGATCATCGGCTCGGCGCCGGATGTGACGAAGAATTTTATCGAGCTTCGCGGTATCGGCATTGTTGATGTAAAGGCATTGTTCGGTGCATCAAGTGTGCGCGATACACAGAGCGTGGATCTTGTCATCAGACTTGAAGAGTGGGACAAGGATAAGGAATATGACCGCCTTGGCCTGCAGGAAGAGTATACAGAGTATCTTGGCAACAAGATCGTATGCCATAACATTCCGATCCGCCCCGGCCGTAATCTCGCTGTGATCTGTGAGTCGGCGGCTGTTAACCATCGTCAGAAGAAGATGGGGTACAATGCGGCGAAGGAGCTTTACGCACGTGTGCAGAATTCGCTTGCTAACCGTAAGAATGAAGAGGACTGATCGGCTTTAAAACAGATCAATAATTCATAAGAGGAAACAGAATATGGAAAAAAGAGTGATAGGTGTGGATATTGGCGGTACGACCGTAAAGCTCGGTCTATTTGATGCTGCCGGTAATATCCTGGAAAAATGGGAGATCCCGACCAGAACAGAGAACGGCGGGGAGAAGATCCTGCCCGATATTGCAGATGCGATCGCGGCAAAGCTCGCGGAAAACGGCGTTGCAAAGACGGATGTGATCGGGATCGGCGTAGGGGCCCCCGGTCCGATTGACGATGAGGGCGTGGTACACGCAGCGGTCAACTTAGGATGGGGAACCTTTAATATCAATGAGACGTTGCAGGGCCTTACCGGGATCGCAACGGTGTCCGGCAATGATGCCAATGTAGCTGCCCTTGGCGAGATGTGGAAGGGCGGCGGAAAGGGCTATCGTAATCTTGTTGTCGTGACGCTTGGAACAGGTGTCGGCGGCGGCATCATCGTAAATGGACAGATGCTGACCGGATGTCTGGGTGCAGCGGGCGAGATCGGTCATATTCATATCGAGGATCACGAGACAGCAGTCTGCGGCTGCGGTAACAGCGGCTGTCTGGAACAGTATGCATCCGCGACCGGTATCACGCGTCTGGGCAGGCTGATGCTTGAAAAAACGAGTGAGCCTTCCGTCCTTCGTGACGGCGAAGTGTCTGCAAAGGCCGTTTTTGATGCAGTGAAGGCGGGCGATGCGGTTGCGATCAGGATCGCGGAACAATTCGGAGATTACCTGGGGAAAGGCCTTGCGGCCGTGGGCAGTGTACTGAATCCGGAGGTTTTCGTGGTCGGCGGCGGCGTGTCCAAGGCAGGAACTGTTTTGTTTGATTATATTGAGAAAAACTATCGGAAATACGTTTTCCACGGAAGCAGGGAGGCAAAATTTGTCCTTGCGACGCTCGGTAATGATGCCGGGATCGTCGGCGCTGCAAAGCTCGTGTTGGACAAAAACGAGGCATAAATGATAAATCATGATCTGACGAACTATCTTTCGGAGAATTTCTCCGAAAGAGTTCTTTTTAATGAGCCAATGGACAGACATACAAGCTTTCGGACCGGTGGACCGGCAGCCTGCTTTGTATCGGTCTGCGCGGAAGAAGAGCTTGCTGATCTTTTAAAAAGATGCAGGAAAGCCGGCCAGCGCTACTTTGTCATGGGCAACGGAAGTAATGTGCTTGTGGGCGATCAGGGGTATGACGGACTCATCATTCACCTTGGTACCGGATTTGAAAATGCAGAGGTGGACGGTACTGTGATCCGTGCGGGTGCCGGCATCCTTCTGTCCAGACTTGCAGCTGAGGCAATGCGTCATGGCCTGACGGGGCTCGAATTTGCAAGCGGCATTCCGGGCTCGCTTGGCGGCGGCGTTTTCATGAATGCGGGCGCTTACGGCGGAGAGATGAAGCAGGTCGTAACAAGCGTTCGCATGGTGGCTCCTGACGGAACGTTCAGGGAGCTTTCTGGTGATGAGATGGCTTTTGGCTATCGTACGAGTCTTTTGAAGCAAAAACCGTACGTGGTTACATCTGTTACGATGAAACTGCAGGCGGGTGATGCTGATACGATCCGCACGACGATGGATGACCTTGCCGCGCGCAGGCGCGAGAAGCAGCCGGTAGAATTCCCGAGCGCGGGAAGTACGTTTAAAAGGCCGGAGGGATATTTTGCCGGTAAGCTGATCCAGGATGCGGGTCTTCGCGGGTTTTCCGTCGGCGGTGCCGAGGTATCGGAGAAGCACTGTGGTTTTGTGATCAATAAGGGAAATGCGACGTCGAAGGATGTTGCAGATCTGATCGAGACCGTGCAGAAACGGGTAAAAGAAAAGTTTGACGTGACACTTGAGCCTGAAGTGATCATGCTGGGGGAATTTTAATGCGTTTTGTCATTGTGACCGGAATGAGCGGCGGCGGAAAGAGAACAGCGCTGAAGATGCTGGAGGATATGGGATTTTACTGCGTTGATAACCTGCCGGTCCTTCTTCTGGAAAAGTTTATGGAAGTCATTGCGATGCCCAATCGGGAGATCGGAAAGGTCGCGCTTGGACTGGACGTGCGGGCGGATCAGGAATTTCCCAATGTGGAGAGGATCGTGGAGAGTCTTGTCGCAAACGGCTATAAGATCGAGATCCTGTTCATGGAGGCGAGCGATGAGACACTGATCAGACGTTATAAAGAAAGCCGCAGACTCCATCCACTTGCAAATGTTGAGGGCGGGCGTGTGGCAGACGGTATCAGCCGGGAACGTGAGATTCTGCGCGGCATGAAAAAACGTGCGGATTATGTGATCGATACGTCAAATCTGTTGACGCGTGAATTAAAAGAAGAACTTGATCGTATTTTCTTAAAGAATGAAGCATACAACAGCCTGATGATCCATGTGATCTCGTTCGGCTTTAAGAATGGTATCCCGTCGGATGCGGACCTCGTATTTGATGTGCGTTTCCTCCCGAATCCTTTCTATATTGAAGAGCTGAAGCATATGACCGGGAACGATGCGCCGGTGCGCGACTATGTTATGGGTTTTGAGCAGTCGGGTCAGTTCCTTGACAAGTTATCTGATCTGCTGCAGTTTCTGATTCCGCATTATGTGACGGAGGGCAAGTATCAGCTGGTTGTTGCGATCGGCTGCACGGGTGGACAGCACCGCAGTGTGACACTTGCCAATGCGCTGTATGAGCGGCTTCGTGATAAAGGAAATTACGGCCTGGCGATCACGCATCGTGATATACCGACGGCAAAATAGCGGAGGCACATATGTCTTTTTCGGGTCGTGTGAAAGAAGAACTGATGGAGCAGATCGGGGCAGCAAGGCATTGCCAGATCGCGGAGCTTTCGTCGTTATTCTGTTTCTGCGGCAGGATCGTTACAGATCCGTCGCATCGTATCAGGATCCGGTTCCATGCAGAGAACGACAGGGTCATTAGAAAATGCTTTACATTGATTAAAAAAACATTTAATATAAATACGTGTATTTTGGGGCGGGGTCCGTTTTCTCTTGAAATTACGGACGAAGAGGAGATCAAAAAGCTCCTCCTTGCCATGAAGATCATGGACACAAACGGCGGTACGTTGGGGCGGACGGATATTGTGAATCCGCTTCTTTTAAAGAGCGCATGCTGCAGGCGTGCTTTTCTCCGCGGTGCTTACATGGTGGTCGGATCCATGAGCGATCCTGAGAAGAGTTACCATCTTGAATTTGTCTGTGATACGGTACAGGCAGCACAGCAGCTGCAGGACGTGATGGCGGGTTTTGACCTGGAAGCCAAGCTGATCGAACGAAAAGGCAGACAGGTTGTCTATATTAAAGAAGGAACGGCGATCGTTGACCTTTTGAACATCATGGAAGCGCATGTGTCGCTGATGAGTCTTGAGAATCTTCGTATTGTTAAGGAAGTACGCAACTCCGTTAACAGGCGGGTGAACTGCGAGGCGGCGAATATCCGTAAGACGGTCAACGCCTCATCCAAGCAGATCGAAGATATCACGCTCCTGCGTGACAGGGTCGGACTTAAGAACTTGCCGGATAATCTGCGAGAGATGGCAGAAGTTCGGTTGGAATATCCGGATGCAACTTTATCGGAACTCGGCACATACCTCGAGCCACCGGTCGGGAAATCCGGGGTGAATCACAGACTGCGTAAGCTAAGTGAGCTCGCAGATGAGATTCGCTAGTTTTAAGGAGGAGAATTATGATAAAGAAATCTGTGAAGATCAAGCTTTCGGGCGGTCTGGAGGCGCGTCCCATCGCTGTCCTTGTACAGGTTGCCAGCCAGTATGAGAGCAAGGTGTACCTGGAGACGAGTGACAAGAAAGTGAACGCGAAGAGTATTATGGGTATGATGAGTCTTGGACTCAACAACGGTGAGGAAGTGACCGTTGTGTGTGACGGCACCGATGAAGGAGTAGCTGTTGAAGAGATTGACAAGTTTCTGAGCGGAGAGGCTTCATAAATTTGAACAAACTTCTTTTTATCTATAATCCATTTGCCGGAAAGAGCAAGATCCGTGCGAATCTGTCAAACATCCTGGAAAAGTTTTCGGCCGCGGGATACGAGATCACCGTATTCCCGACGAGGCAGGAACACGATGCTTTGCAGATCGCCACGGAACATGCCGGCAATTATGATCTGGTGGTATGCAGCGGCGGCGACGGAACCTTGGATGAGGTGGTCGGCGGCGTTTTGCGTTGCGTGAAAAGAGTGCCGATCGGGTACCTTCCTGCGGGCAGTACCAATGATTTTGCGATCAGCCTGAAACTTCCCCGCAATATTATGCGGGCAGTCGAAACGGTGCTGGACGGTGAACTGTTTGCGTGCGATATCGGGCGGTTTTGCGATGATACCTTTGCATACATTGCGGCTTTTGGCATGTTTACAGAAGTGTCATATGAGACTCCGCAGACGATCAAGAACGCGATCGGCCATGCTGCATATCTGCTCGAGGGTATTAAGAGCATTCCGGAACTGCGGACGCATCATATTACGCTTGAGTGCAACGGAGAAAAGGTCGAAGGGAATTTTCTCTTTGGCATGATCACAAATGCGACATCGGTCGGCGGTATTCGCAATCTGACCGGGAAATACGTGGAACTGAACGACGGACTGTTTGAAGTAACGCTTCTGCGTGCGCCGCGCAATCCGCTTGAACTGAACGCGATCATCACAAATCTGATCGGCGGAGCGCGTGATGCAGAATGCGTATACTATGCCAAGACGGAAAAAGTTGTTATTCACAGCGATGAAGAGATCGCCTGGACGCTGGACGGTGAGTTCGGCGGCAGTCATAAAGAAGTCGTGATTGAAAATCTGCCACGTGCGGTAGATATCATAATCCCGAAAAAGAGAGCCTGAGGCAACGAGCCTCAGGCTTTTTTATATACTGTATTCTGCTGTATGAATCAATTTGATCAGATCTCAACCTGTGAAAGCAGCCTTGCTGTCTCTTCATCCGTGATCAGGATATCGATACAACCGGCTTTTAACGCCGCCGCGATCGCCTGCACCTTGTGCGCACCGCCTGATACTGCGATGACATTCTTGAGCTCATTCAGTGCTTTGAGCGGAAGACTGATCACGCGAGAGTCAATATCGTGATCGACAACATTTCCGTCCTTATCGATGAAGTGGCAGTTGATATCGCCGATGGCTCCTTTCATGCGAAGCAGCAGGAAATCATTGTGTGTCAGGTTTGCGGTCTTTGCAATGGTGGCATCATCATCCATGGCACCGATACCGACGATCGTCATATTTGCAAGGCTGATCATGTTGGTAACTTCTTCTACGGAGCGCTCTTTGTTCATTGCTTCCGCCATCTCTTTGGAAGACATGATGAGCGGTGCGGGGATCAGGTATAGCTTTGCGTTAAAGATCTTGGATCCGAGCATCGGCAGATAATAGCCTACACCGCCGGAGAGCGATACGAGCGAGATGTGAGACTCGATGCTGCGCGCCAGGTGCGCGATCGTCTTGGAAGGCGTGTCGCCGTAGCCGAAATTGATATAACTGCCGTTGCCTGCGATCATATGGTTGGAGATGTAGGCCGCGGCCGCACAGGCAATACTGTCATTCAGATTATCGCTGTCCGGATCGGTCGATGCGGCATAGCAGTCCTTCAGACCGAATTTCTTGATCAGATCCATTTCCAGCGCGTGGCGCTTCTCGAACATTGACGGGATCTTGAACTGGATCGCTCCCGTCTGTCTTGCCTTCTCAAGCAGCTTGATCACACGCATACGGGAGATGTTAAGTCTGTCCGCGATGGCCTGCTGCGTCATGTTCTCCATATAGTAATACCAGACGGACTTGACCATCAGGCTGTCTTCATAATCATTCTCTGCATCGTACATAACAAACTTTCCCTCCTAATAACATATGATAAAGGAAAAACCAAGCATTTTCAATAGAAATATACAAATGTTAAGCGATGTATCAAATGTTTTATGATTCAAGTGTATCATTTATAGATCTCGCCGTCAATATAAAGCAAGTAAAACCCGCATAAATACTGCGTTTGCGGGTTTTCTTGTATGGAAATCCCAAACAACCGCAACTTGTATGGAATGAAATGCAATTTAATCGTTGACAAAAACATTTGTATCAACCATAATGTTTTCATGGGAAGACAAAATATTGTATGTGCAACAAAAGTTACAATATTTTGGCATAGCAGAAAGAGTAGACGGAGGGAAGGAAATGTCGAAGAAGTGGACTTATTTATTTACGGAAGGTAACGCAAACATGCGTGAACTCCTCGGTGGAAAGGGCGCAAACCTTGCCGAGATGACGAATATCGGTCTTCCGGTTCCGCAGGGCTTTACGATCACAACGGAAGCCTGCACGCAGTATTATGAAGACGGCCGCCAGATCAATGACGAGATCATGGGCCAGATCATGGAATATGTCGCGAAGATGGAAGAGATGAACGGCAAGAAGTTTGGGGATCTGAAGAACCCGCTTCTTGTTTCTGTACGTTCGGGTGCGAGAGCATCCATGCCGGGCATGATGGATACGATCCTGAACCTTGGCCTTAATGACGATGTTGTTGCAGCAATGATCGCGGGCAACCCGGATCCCAAATTCGAAAGATTCGTATACGATTCCTACAGACGTTTTATCCAGATGTTCTCGGACGTTGTTATGGAAGTCGGCAAGAAGTATTTTGAGCAGCTGATCGACAACATGAAAGAGAAAAAGGGTGTTACCTATGACGTCGATCTGACGGCGGCTGATCTGAAAGAACTTGCTGAGCAGTTTAAGGCAGAGTATAAGAAGCAGCTCGGAGAAGACTTCCCGTCCGATCCGGTGGTACAGCTCAAAGAAGCGATCCGTGCCGTATTCCGTTCCTGGGACAATCCGCGTGCAAACGTATACAGACGCGACAACGATATTCCGTATTCCTGGGGTACAGCGGTAAACGTTATGCCGATGGTATTCGGTAATCTGAATAATGAATCCGGTACAGGCGTTGCTTTCACGCGTGATCCCGCGACCGGCGAGAAGAAGCTGATGGGTGAGTTCCTTGTGAACGCACAGGGCGAGGACGTTGTTGCCGGCGTTCGTACGCCGATGCCGATCGCACAGATGGCAGAGCAGTTCCCGGAAGCTTACAAGCAGTTCATCGATGTATGTAATAAACTGGAATCCCATTATCATGATATGCAGGATATGGAGTTCACGGTTGAGAATAAGAAACTTTACATGCTGCAGTGCCGCAACGGTAAGAGAACCGCACAGGCTGCACTGAAGATCGCATGCGATCTCGTAGATGAAGGCATGAAGACAGAACAGGAAGCGGTTGCCATGATCGATCCCCGTAACCTTGATACGTTGCTTCATCCTCAGTTTGACGCAGCTGCACTGAAGGCTGCAAAGCCTCTCGGTAAAGGCCTTGGCGCATCTCCGGGTGCAGCGACAGGACAGGTTGTTTTCACGGCAGATGATGCGGATGCATGGAACCAGAGAGGAGAAAAGGTCGTTCTCGTACGTCTTGAGACCTCTCCTGAGGATATCACCGGCATGAAGGCGGCGCAGGGTATCCTGACGGTTCGTGGCGGTATGACTTCTCACGCGGCAGTTGTAGCGCGTGGTATGGGTTCCTGCTGCGTATCCGGCTGCGGCGATATCGTAATGGACGAAGCAAACAAGAAATTCACACTGGCAGGCGAGACGTTTAAAGAAGGTGACTGGATCTCCATTGACGGTACGACCGGCAACATCTACAAGGGCCAGATCCCGACAGTAGATGCAAAGATCGCGGGCGAGTTCGGACGCGTTATGTCCTGGGCGGATAAGTATCGTAAACTGAAAGTCCGCACCAATGCGGATACACCGCAGGATGCGAAGAAAGCAAGAGAACTTGGTGCGGAAGGTATCGGCCTTTGTCGTACAGAGCACATGTTCTTTGAAGAAGACAGGATCGCTGCATTCCGTGAGATGATCTGTTCCGATACACCGGAAGAGAGAGAGGCAGCACTTGCGAAGATCCTGCCTTATCAGCAGAGCGACTTCGAGCAGCTCTATGAAGCACTTGAAGGATGTCCTGTTACGATCCGTTTCCTTGATCCGCCTCTTCACGAATTCGTTCCGACAGAGGATGAGGACATCAGGAAACTGGCAGCAGCACAGGGCAAGAGCGTAGAAGAGATCAAAACGCTGATCGACAGCCTCCATGAATTCAACCCGATGATGGGTCACAGAGGATGCCGTCTTGCGGTAACCTATCCCGAGATCGCAAAGATGCAGACAAGAGCTGTCATCCGTGCGGCGATCAATGTACAGAAAAAGCATCCGGATTGGAAACTGAGACCTGAGATCATGATCCCGCTCGTATGCGAGGTAAAAGAACTTAAGAGCGTCAAGAAAGACGTTGTTGCAACTGCGGACGAAGAGATCGCAAACGCAGGCGTTCAGCTTGCGTATGAAGTCGGTACGATGATCGAGATCCCCAGAGCATGCCTTACAGCGGATGAGATCGCAAAAGAAGCAGACTTCTTCTGCTTCGGTACAAACGATCTGACGCAGATGACATTCGGCTTTTCCAGAGATGATGCAGGCAAGTTCCTGAATGCGTACTATGATGCGAAAGTATTTGAGAACGATCCGTTTGCAAAGCTGGATCAGACCGGTGTCGGCAAGCTCATGGAAATGGCCATCAAGCTTGGCAAAGCAGAAAAGCCGTCTCTTCACATCGGTATCTGTGGCGAGCACGGCGGTGACCCGCAGTCGGTTGCATTCTGCCACAAGCTCGGTCTTGATTATGTATCCTGCTCACCGTTCCGCGTTCCGATCGCGAGACTGGCAGCAGCACAGGCAGCTATCGCAGATAAATAAGCATTCATCCTACAGCCCAAAATAGATGATGTGATACACAGAAAGAGGAAGCACTTGCGGCTTCCTCTTTCTGCGTTATGTTATTGGAATTACAGATTCAGGATGATCACTGCGGACAAGATCAGAAGAATACCCGTTCCTGACATAAGTGTCATTGGTTCGGAGAAAACAACGATTCCGATCAGCGTTGCTACCATCGGTTCGATCGTTGCGATGATCCCTGCTTTGCTCGCTTCGATATGCCCGAGCCCGAGCGTATAGGCAAGAAAAGGGATGACGGCGGTGATCAGGGCTGTCAGAAAACAGAACACGATAAGGAGTCTGATGTCTGTCGCCTGAGAAAACTTTGAAATGAGATCAGCGGGACGGCAGATCACCCATGAACCCGCAGAAGCGATCATGAAGGTATATGCCGTAACGGTGTACGGTGAGTATCTGCGCAAAGCGACCGTGCCCAATATGCTGTATAATCCGTATCCGATCCCGGAGCCGAGGCCTGCGAGCAGTCCGAATGCTGTGATACCACCGTCTGATATTCCGGATACCAGAACGCATCCTGCAAATGCCAACACAAGGGCAAGCAGCTTTTTTCTGTTTAAATGCTCATGAAAGAACAGAATTGACATGAACATGATCCATATAGGCGATGTATAGAGCAGGATCGCTGCTGTCGAGAGCGACATCATCGAAATGGCTGTAAAATAGCAGACCGTAAAAAGCAGAACACTTCCGATCCCAAGCCCGATAAACAGAGGAATATCTTTGGGCGAGATCTGAAATCCCGAGCGGCCCTTTGCAAGAAGCACCAGTACGAAAAACAGTGCCGCCAGGGTCACGCGGATCGTGACGATCTGGATGGGATCGAATCCATATTCGCCCAATCGCCTTACAAAGATCCCCATACTGCCCCAAAAGCATCCGGCTATGATGATCAAAATGATACCTATTTGTTGTTTCTTCTTATCTGTCATGTTCTGTCTTATCTTTCACGTCTTCTATTCGCAATCAAAGATCGCTTTGCTCTCCAATCTGTCGCCGTATGTTTCCTTCCAGATCCTGTGTACGTCCGAGGCATCGAAAGCATTCAGCCCTTCCGGTGTCAATGTCATCTCGATCATCAGGCTGTATCTGTTCTCCCGCGTGCTGTTCGACGGATGGATATCGACGCGTTCCACGCCATCCAGGGCAAGCGTCCGGTCAAACAGTTTGGTGATCTCCGGCAGAAAACGAGTGGTATCGTTTCTGTCCTTAAATTTTGCGATGATATAGTGTTTCATGTGTTTCCTCCCTTCCTATGTTATAATACCACTATGAATATACATGCGGGAAGAATAAGAAAAATCCTATACATTTCTTTTATTTCATTTCTGGCCGGCAGCCTTTGTGCCTGCGGGGACAACTACGAGAAGCGTGCAGCGAATGAGATCGCGCATACTTATAACGTTCCGGAAGAAAAGCAGCTGATCGTTTATTCTTCCCACAAGGAAGAGGTCTATCTGCCGATCATCATGGAGTTTGAGGATCGTACCGGCATCTGGGTAGAGATCCACGAAGGCGGCACAACAGAGATTCTGGAAAAAGTGCGCGAAGCCTCCAAGGCCGGCGCTTGCGACATCATGATGGGCGGAGGTGTCGAGTCTTATGAAGCGGCTAAGGATCTGTTCGTTCCGTATGAACCGTCCGACAGAGACAGGCTGGATGAAGAGTATCTTTCCAAGAGCGATCTCTGGACACCGTTCACGGAACTCCCACTGGTTTTCATATATAATAATAAGCTGGTGTCGGAAAAGGAAGCTCCCACGCACTGGCGCGATCTTCTGAATCCGAAATGGCACGGAAAGATCGCTTTTGCCGACCTCAACAGTTCAGGCACAAGCTATACGATCCTGTCCGCCCTGTCGCAGCTTTCTTCCGACCCTTCCGAAGATCTTGTGCGCGAATTTCTCTCCGGGATAAAAGGAAACGTCCTGGCTTCTTCCGTTGACATCATTCCGAATGTGCTAAGCGGCGCTTATCCGATCGGCATTACATTGGAAGGGTCTGCCAAGAAAAGCACTTTCTCCGGCGGTGATCTGACCATGGTCTATCCCGCAGACGGAACGGTTGCGGTTCCGGACGGCTGCGCGATCGTCAAAAATGCGCCGCACAGCTACAACGCAGGCAGATTCATCGATTTTCTGACCGGATACGATACGCAGAAATATGCGACGGAGCATTTTTTCAGGCGGCCCGTCCGGATGGATGTTGCACAGCCTGAAGGCTACGAAGAGATCAGGAAGATCGATTTCGACATAGAAAGATCCGCACAGGATGAAAAGCATATCTTCGCACTGTGGGATGAGATTATCGGCAGGGAGGGCGACTGAATTGAGCTATATCAGGCACTCCTTTAAGAGAAAACTGTTTTTTACCGTTCTGACCGTGACCCTGATCCTGGTTGTTTCAGCCGGTTTCTTTACATTGCATGGGTTCAAGACGAGGATCGAAGCAGATCACGAAGAGGAAGATCTCATCCGCGAGGCATTGGTCGGTGATAAGATCGATGAGATCTTTTCCCTGACAGAAAATGCGCTTGACAGGATCAGCTCCAGCAAAGTGATCAGAGGCGCACTCGTGTCAGATCCCGACAGCGCCCTTGCCGTCTATTCGGAACTGTACAAGGCGACAAACGAGATCAGGCCCTTTTCCGTGATCGATCTGTATGTGGGTGAGATGAGCCGCTTCAGTACCAGGAGCAGAGGATCATCCGGCATCCTCCCGACTGAATACGGCGTACTTCTCAAAGCCGATCAGGCCGACGGTGCCACAGTTTACGATATGGACCCCTCCGACGCTTCCACCACGGGCTCTACGCTGATCATCGTTCGGAAGATCTCCGATATCGGAGAAAAGGGATATGCTGTCGTGCGGATCGATCGCGAACAGCTCACAAATGAGCTGGGCGGTTCGATCAACGCCAGAGACGGTTTTGTCCTGGCCAACAGATTCTTCCGCCCGTTCTGTCTGATCGGAACTGCCGTAAACAGTGACACGATCAACAAACTGCGCAGGAATTTTATGCAGAACGTGATCTACAACAAAGATATCAAAGATAACGTCTATATCTCCGGGATCGGAGACAGCGGCCTTGTGTATGTCTATATCACGCCTCCTGCGTTCGGAGACGCAGCACTTCGCTCCGGCTATCAGGTTGTCCTTTTAATGGTTGTGATCAGCATTGTGCTATGTCTTTTTGTAGCATCGCGCATGAGTACTTCGATCGCACGGCCGATCGGTACCCTGACGGCGGCGATGAAGCAGTTTCGCAGGGGCGATTTTGACACGAGAGTCGAGCTTACGCGGGAGGACGAGTTCGGCCAGCTGGCTTTTGGCTTTAATAAGATGACCTCCCGGCTGAAAGATACCATGCAGGAGCGTGTGGAAGCAGAGCGCAAAGTCAACGAAGCGCGGATCGAGCTTATGCAGGCACAGCTGAATCCGCATTTCCTGTATAACACGCTCGATACGATCAAGTGGGTCGCAAAAGCGAATCATGTTCCGGAAGTGGCAACGCTCTCATCTTCGCTTGCCATGATCCTCCGTACCAGCATCTCCGAGAATCAGTTCTGCAAATTGCAGAAAGAACTGGATCTTGTACGCAACTATTGCGACATCCAGAAGATCCGGTTTGATGACAGTTTTGACCTGATCGTCAATGTCGCGGCGGAACTCACGGAAGCCTATGTTCCTAAGCTCGTGCTTCAGCCACTGGTGGAAAATGCGATCATCCACGGTCTGGAGGGCCGTCGTGACGGACGTATTGAGATCACGGCACAAAGGATCGAACTCGAATCGGAAGATAAGCCGCAGATCCTGGAGATCACGGTTTCTGACAACGGAAAGGGTATGAGCGATGAGATGATCGCGCTGATCGAATCGGACGATCCCAACGCGCTGGAAGGCCACCTTGGAATCAAGAATGTCAATACGATCATTCTTTTATATTACGGAAAAGAGTACGGGGTAAGAGCGGATAAGCTGGAGAGCGGCGCGAGAGTGCGCGTGATCCTTCCGTTTTCGCTTAACGAGCCCGGCAAAGAAGAGGAGAAGCCATCATGACAACGGTTATGATCGTGGATGATGAAAAACTGGTCAGAATGGGGATCAAAGAGGAGACCGACTGGGACCTGATCGGCTGTGAGGTTGTAGCGGAAGCTTCCAACGGAGAAGAGGCATTGCAGCTGGCCGAGAAGACAAGGCCGGATCTGGTGATCTCCGATATCCGCATGCCGCGGATGGATGGGATCGAACTGGCCGGAAAGCTCTTGGAAAAATACCCGTCCATGAAGGTCATCTTTCTGACTGCTTATAATGAATTCGAATATGCGAGAAAAGCGGTACGCATCGGCGTGAGCGATTACATCTTAAAACCGTTTCAGGACGGAGAACTGGAAGCATCTGTGCAAAGGCTTCTGCATCTTCATCCCAATACGCCGGCTTCCGTTAAGGAACTGGAGGAGACGCTGGTCCCGCTCATTCAGAAAGATACTGTATCGAACCGCTATGTACAGACGGCGCTTGCCTATATCGAGGAGCATTTCTCGGATCCTGATTTTTCCATCGGTAAGCTGGCCGACTCCATGGGCGTATCGAACGGTCACATCAGCCGTCTTTTTAAATCCGAGCTGGATCTTGGGATCAACAACTATCTGACAAGATACCGGATCCGCAAGGCCATGGACTATCTGAAGGATGTGCAGATGAAAGTCTACGAAGTCGCGGAGTTCACCGGCTATCAGGATATAGCATATTTCTCCAATACATTTAAAAAACTGGTCGGCAGATCACCGTCTGATTACCAGACGAAGGGATTGAACTAGATAAAGATGTAAGTTTTTTGCAAGAAATATCAGTTTTGTCCTCTGCAAAAACAAAATACGCACAAGTAAAATGTACTTATCAGGTAACAAATGCAGCGATAAGTACATTTTTTTATTGAAAAAACGGAAAATCGATGCATATTGCACAAAGGAGGATAAAAATGAAGAAGAAGTTACTGGCAACACTTTTGACGTGCTCTCTGGTAGTGACCGGTCTTACAGCATGCGGCGGCGCTTCTCAGGACGGCGGCGCAAAAGCTCCGGAAGCACAGGCTGATGCACCTGCAGCGGCAGGCGAGGAAGCAGCGGCTGATGTTCCGGAAGAAGAACTAGAAGGCATTGACCTGATCATCAAAGAAGCAGAAGGCATGACAATGGAAGAGCTCGCGAAGAAAGCGATCGAAGAGTCCAACGGAAAGACCTTCTACGGCGTAGGTAACTCCAGCCGTGGTAAATCCGCACTTCCTACTTTCATTGAGTATCTGCAGTCGATCGACCCGAACTATACGATGGAATTCGAGTGGCAGCAGCCCAAGAACAACAAGATCTTCGAGCAGCTGACATCAGACTCCTTAAAGAGTGAAGGCACTTTTGCCATGACACTGATCCAGGATGGCAACCAGATCCAGTCCAAGATGGTGGATACAGGCATCTTAAAGACCTTCATCCCGAAGGAATGGGCAGAAGCAAACGGCACATCCGCTGATGCTTTTGAAGGTTTCCTTCCTCTTCAGACACTGAACAAGGTATTCATGTACAACTGCACAGGCGATGCGAAGTTCACAAACTGCTGGGATTTTGTATATGAAGGATCTCATCCGCTCTTCATGGGCGTTGACTCCGAGATCGTCGGCAAGAACTTCCTGATGATGCTGACGGAAGATAAGTACGCAGGCTGGCTGAAAGCTGCTTATGACAAGCTTGATGCTGAGAAGAAAGCTTATTTCGAGCCTACGATCCAGTCCGTTCAGGCAGATGCACAGGATCTTGGCCTTGGCGCAAACGGTGCGTATGCACTTGCATGGATCAAACTCTGGGTAAGCAGCTACAATGAGCAGACAGACGATGGCCCGATCTGCAACACACTTGTAGATGCATCCGCAAAAGATCAGTCCGGCCTTCTTGTTTACTCGAAACTTCGTTCCGTTGAAGAATCCAAGAGCGTATCCGTTAACAACATCAAGGTTGCGGCATACGAAGACGGCTACACCGGTATCGGCGGATACGGTTACTGCCATTATCTGTTCCTGACAAAGAACAGCCCGCTTCCCTGGACAGCATGTGCGTTTATCGCATATATGACCAATACAGCTGAAGGCTTTGACGCATGGGGCAAAGATATGGGCGGCTACTCCGCAAACCCGACAGTAGCAAAAGCGATCGAAGACAAATATCATCATTCTCAGGGCGGCGGCGGCGAATTCCCTGCAAAAGACGACAGAGGATATGACTGGTGGACAGCTGAAGGCAAGGGCGAGCTCGTGCTCGAGGATCCGATCTACTGCTCAGACGTTTCCTTTACAGTCGGAAGCTGGATCGACGTACTTGATCACTACACTCCCGAATAAGTTCTAAGTAATCCCTCGGGGGATGTCACTTGCCATAAGTGGCATCCCCTTTTTTGAAAAAAGAAGGAGCATCCCATGCAGGAATATACAAGACCTGACACGCGTGCGATCTTTAAAAACAAAGTGAAGACATGGTTCTCCCAGCCGCAGAATATCATCCTGCTTCTGTTCGGAATCGTTCTGACGTTCAGTACCGTCGCACCTGTTGTCGCGATCATCAAAGATACTTTTCAGATCCATCCGGGTACGATCGATCAGCATCTGACCAAGCGTACCGTCGGATATACGATCGTCAATTATATTGACCTTTTCACCAGCAAACTTGCAAGAGAGAATCTCTGGAATCCTCTTTTAAACACCGTATTACTGTCGATATTAACCTGCCTCATCTCCATTCTGTTCGGTGGGATCTTTGCATTCCTCGTAACCAGAACGGATATGAAGTTTAAAAAATACTTAAGTTCGATCTTTATTTTCCCGTACATCATGCCGCAGTGGACGCTCGCAGTCGTATGGCAGCATATGTTTTACTCCAATAAGGTAACGGGAACATCGGACGGCCTGCTGGCATCGCTTTTCGGAATACTGTTCCCGAACTGGTGGTGTCAGGGACTTTTCCCCAGTGCGATGGTGCTCGGCCTGCACTACGCACCGTTTGCCTACATCCTGATCGGCGGCATTTTCAAGAACATGGACGCGAACCTCGAAGAAGCGGCCACGATCCTGGATACGCCCAAGACCAAGATCATGTTTAAGGTCACTCTTCCCATGATCAAACCGGCGATCCTTTCCACGATCCTTTTGGTATTCGGAAGCGCCATGGGAAGCTACCCCGTACCCCATTATCTGAACTTTACAACGCTTTCCACCAAGTATATTTCCATGAACAGCAAATATACGGGTGAAGCGAGTATCCTTGCGATCATTATGATGCTCTTCGGCGTGCTTATCCTCGGAATGAACCAGATGAGCCTGAAGAGCCGCAAGAACTACACGACCGTTACCGGCAAATCCGGGCAGCTGACAAAGATCCGTATCGGCAAAGCGGGAAAATATGTTGTAGCGATCATCTTTACGATCATTACATTCTTCACCAGCATCTGGCCGATCCTCTTGTTTGCGCTTGAGACGTTCCTGCCGAATCCCGGCGACTACAGCTTCCTGTACAGCGGGAACTTCGCATACCTGACGACAAAATGGTGGGCGACCAATGAGAATATCACCGAAAACGGTATGTACGGTCAGCCCGGTATCCTGTATAACGGCACGATCTGGCACGCTTTCCTCGGAACGCTTATGGTTGCCGTGGCCTGCGCGCTCATCGCCGGAACGATCGGTACACTGATCGGGTATGCCGTTGCGAAAAAGAGAAGGAACAAATGGGCAAACTACGTAAACAACGTGGCGTTCCTGCCTTATCTGATGCCTTCGATCGCAGTCGGCGCCGCATTCTTCATCCTTTTCTCAAATGAGAAGATCAACCTCTTCAACACATACACACTTCTGATCATCGCGGGTGTTGTCAAGTACATCCCGTTTGCATCAAGGAGTTCTCTGAACTCGATGCTTCAGATCAGCGGCGAGTTGGAGGAAGCGGCGATCATCCAGAATGCATCCTGGATCAAACGTATGACCAAGATCATCATCCCGATCCAGAAATCGTCGATCATCAGCGGATATCTGCTTCCGTTCATGACCTGTCTTCGAGAGCTGTCCCTGTTCCTGCTCCTTTGTACGCAGGGCTTCATCCTCTCGACGACGCTCGATTACTTCGACGAGATGGGACTTTATGCATTCTCGAGCGCGATCAACCTGATCCTGATCGTGACGATCCTGGTATTCAACACGATGGTTAACAAACTCACCGGGGCAAGCCTGGACGATGGCATAGGAGGTAAGTAAGATGCCGGAAATCAAACTGGAAAATATTACAAAGCGTTGGGGCAAGTTCTTTGGCGTAGATAATGTGAGCCTGGATATCCCCGATAACTCTTTTATCACATTGCTCGGCCCGTCCGGCTGCGGCAAGACCACGATCCTTCGAATGATCGCAGGGCTGGAAACACCGACGGAAGGACGTATCACGATCGGCGACAAGGTCGTATTTGACTCAAATGCCGGTATCAACGTACCTGCCAATAAGAGAAAAGTGGGCTTTCTGTTCCAAAACTATGCTCTGTGGCCCAACATGACGGTATATGAGAACATATCTTTCGGCCTGAAGAATATCAACGAAGAGATGCCCCTCCTCGATATGGAGGCAAAGCAGGCTGCGGATATGATCAGAGCGCTTTCGGGCGGATCCAAAGTAAAGGAGCTTGTAGAGGAGTGCCGCGACAAGAACGGGCGCCTCGATGAGAAGAAGGCCTATGTAAAACTGATCGATAACTTCAAGTGTTCGATCTATACGGCAAAGGAGCTCTTTGCGCTGAAGGTGCATGAAGCATCGGATCCTGTGACTTTTGCAAAGGGCAAGTCTGTGACTTATGAGGAAAAACTTGCCGGCATTAAGAAAAGATACCAGTCGGAAGGACAGGACCTGAACGAGAAGTTCGAGGTAACACAGGGCGGAACGCCTGTGATCCGCAAGAGAAAACTGACAAAAGAAGAGATCGACTCGAAGGTCAGAGCATGTTCCCGCATCGTAAAGATCGGCATGTTCATGGACCGCTATCCGGCGGAACTCTCCGGCGGCCAGCAGCAGCGTGTCGCGATCGCAAGAACGCTTGCTCCCGAACCGCAGGTACTTTTCATGGATGAGCCGCTCTCCAACCTGGATGCGAAGCTTCGTCTCGAGATGCGCTACGAACTGCAGAGACTTCATGTGGAGACAGGCAGCACGTTCGTATACGTAACGCACGACCAGATGGAAGCGATGACCCTTGCGACAAGGATCTGCCTTGTAAACAACGGTGTGCTGCAGCAGTATGCGGCACCGCTTGAAGTATACAATCGCCCCGCAAACCTTTTTGTAGCTGACTTTGTCGGTAATCCGTCCATGAACTTTGTGGATGCAAACGGAAAAGCGGAAGGAGACGGTAGCGTACTGCTGGATATCCTGGGCGGCATCAAGGCACGCTTTGTACCTGCAACGCCGCTCGATCTCTCAAAATGGAAAGCAGACAGGGATCAGTCGATCCTTGACAAGGCGGAGGAAGAAAAGAGACGCCTTGCAAAGAAGGGCGCGGTTGAGAAGACCAACAAGGATGAAGTCTTCAAATACCATGTTCAGAAGGTAGAAGAAGAGGATGAGAGCCTCCTTGATGAGCCGGTGATCACGGAAGATGACTATGTGCTCGGTATCCGCCCCGAAGCGATCGATATCGAAGAGAACGGTCATGTTGCGGCTACGATCTACGGTGCGATGCCGACCGGTATGGAGTCGACCTTGAAACTCAAAGTGGGCGAATATCTTCTGACAAGCGTTGTTTTCGGAAACCGCGTCTATACGATCGATCAGGATGCGAAGATCAATGTAAACGGTAACGATATTCTGCTCTTTGACAGAAGAAGCGGCCGCCTGATCACGGCAGGCAGGATCGAGATCTGCTGACCGGAATAATATGAGCAGCCCCTTAAAGCGGGAACCCTCTTTTATGGAGGGTTCTCTTTTTTTCAGCCGCCGGATCGTCCGGAAAGATATTCTTTCGGATGATAAGTTTGTATTTTTAAACACAAGTATATGTATGCTTGCTACGAATGTGATACAATATATAAGTAAAAATCTAACAGGAGGTAGCAGGATGCAAACATATACGATCGCAAATAATCAGATCAGCGTCATGATCGGGCAGACCGGCGCAGAACCGCTCTCGCTGATCAAAGACGGCACGGAATATATCTGGCAGGGAGATCCGACCTTTTGGAAGAGCCACGCGCCCATCCTTTTCCCGATCTGCGGACGGCTTTTTGACGGCAAGTACACCTGGCACGGTAAGACGTACGAGATGAATCAGCACGGCTTTGCGCGCCACACCGATTTCTCCGTAAAGGAGCAGACAAGGGAGTCGATCACGTTGGTTCTTACGGAAGATGAGAAAAGTTTGCAGCAATACCCTGTTCATTTCACCCTGGAGGTGTCCTATCATTTAGAGGGAAGCTCGCTTGAGATGTCGTTCCTCGTACGAAATGAGGATGAGGAGCCCATGCACTTTGGAATCGGCGGTCATCCCGGTTTTAACGTACCGCTGAAAAAGGGACTGAAATTCAGCGACTACTATCTGGAGTTTGCGGAAGAGTGCCGCCCGGCGCGTGTCGGCTTTACACCGGACTGTTTCTTGAGCGGCGATGATCCGGAATACAGATTGGAAGGCGGACGGAAGATCCGCCTGGATCATTCGATGTTTGATGAGGACGCTGTTTTCTTAAAACATATGTGCCGGGAGGTGACGCTGAAGTCTGATCTGGATGACAGAAAAGTCACATTACGTTATCCGAAAATGAATTATCTCGGTATCTGGCACAAGCCGGGGACGGAAGCGCCGTATGTGTGCATCGAACCCTGGACGTCGCTGCAGGCGCGCGGTGGCATCGTGGAAGAGATGACGGTAAAGTCCGACCTGATCACGATCATGCCGGGTGAAATATACCGTAACAAATGGATCATAACGGTGAGATAAAAGCGACATATAATAAGGAATGTCGCAATTCAAATGACGTGATGGCCTGATTGCATATTTATGAGGGAACGATTATTCGCTATACTCCAGATATGTAACCAGGGATCATGAAAGAGCAGGTACTACGTTGCTGAAGCAGATTAAGAAATACTTTAAGAGAGTTACAACAGACAGCAAAAGACGAAAAAAGATAAGAACGGCCTATAAACGCCTTCGGGAAGCGCAGAAACTGGCGGATGAGCGGCTTCGTAAGATGAAGGAAAAAGGCGTAGCCAGAACCATTGTGAAGAAGCGTCACATCATGGAAATGGTGTTCCTTTTTCTCATGTTTACGTGTGCACTCAACGCGCCGTTTGTCCGTGTTAACTACGATCTGACGGAATACCTGCCGGATTACTCCACGTCCAAGCAGGCCATTAACCTGATGGAGGAGCAGTTCGGCTATCCCGGTACGGCGCGTATCATGATCGAAAACGTCTCGATCTATGAAGCGTTCATGTACAAGCAGATGATCGAAGACGTGGATACGGTCGATACCGTCACATGGATGAAGCGCGATGTGTTCATGGGAGAAGACTTCCTTCGGATGAACAACGAGCGTGATTACTATAAAGACCGTTGCGCGGTGATGGACATCACATTCGAAAAAGGCGACAGCGCCGACGAGACAAAGGAAGCGATCGGCAAGATCCAAAAACTGCTGGGCGAGAAGGGCAAATTCTCCGGCCCTGCGGTTGAGAATAAATCACTGGAAGAGACGCTGGCAAGCGAGATCAGGCTGATCATGGCGGCGGCTGTTGTCTTCATTTTGATCATCCTGATCCTGACAACGAGCTCCTGGGCGGAACCGTTTCTGTTCCTGTCTGTCATGGGCGTCGCGATCCTTCTGAATATGGGCAGCAACCTTTTTCTCGGTACGATCTCATTTATGAGCCATTCCGTGGCGGCTGTCCTGCAGCTTGCAACTTCGATGGACTATTCTGTGTTCCTGCTCCATACCTATATCAGACTTCTGCATGAACACCCGGAAGATAAGGAGAAGGCGATGGTCTGCGCGATCGAAGAATCCGCAGTGCCGATCCTTTCGAGTGCTATGACGACATTCGTCGGATTTATGGCGCTTCTGATCATGCGCTTCGGTCTCGGACGTGATGTCGGTCTGGTCCTTGGAAAGAGTATCATCTGCAGTGTTATTACGGTTTTGTTCCTGATGCCGGCGCTGCTCCTTCGCTTCGGTGATCTGATCGATAAGACCAAGCATAAAGAGATCATGCCGTCTTTTAAACACACGGCGAAGTTTGTATATAAGATGCGTTATGCGGCGCTGGTATTGATGATCATTCTTGCGATCCCGTGCTACGTGGCGCAGTCGATGAACCATTTTACCTTCGGTAACAGCGCACTCGGAAAGAGTATCGGTACGAAGGTGTATACAGAGACTGCTGAGATCGAGGAGCGTTTCGGTCGGAGCAATCTTTACCTTCTGATGGTACCGAACGAAACGCCGATCAGAGAGCGCGCACTGGCCGATGAAGTGGAGAATCTCTATTTTGTCAAAAGTGTTACTGCGCTGTCCAAGATCCTGCCGGTCGGTATTCCGGAGAGCATCATTCCGAACAGCATCATCAGTAAGCTCCGGACGGACCGCTATACGCGTATGCTCGTCTACACCAAGACAGAGAGCGAGAGCCCGCTTGCGTTCGAAACATGCGGAAAGCTTGAGCAGATCATGAAAAAATACTACCCGAACGATTCCTATATCGTCGGGAACACGCCGTCGACCATCGATGTAAAAGAATTGATGGTACCGGACTATACAAAGGTGAATATCCTGTCGCTCATTGCAGTCGGCATCGTTGTCGGCGTCGCATTCCACTCGGTATTGCTGCCGATCCTGGTGCTGATCCCGATCAATGTGGCGACGTTCCTCAATATGACGATCCCGTACCTTTCGGCGGAGAGCTTCATGTTTAACGGCTTTATCGTCGTAAGCTGCATCCAGCTTGGCGCGACGGTCGATTATTCGATCCTATTGACCAATAATTATATGTTTAACCGTGAACGCGGCGTCGAACGGAAAAAAGCGGCACTTGACGCTTTGCAGCGAAGCATCCTGTCGATTATCACATCCGGTCTCATCCTGACGGTCGCGGGTTATGGCGTATATAAGATCTCGTCTGTCGATGCGATCTCATCACTCGGACACCTGATCGGCCGAGGCGGTTTCTTAAGCATGCTGATGGTTATCTTCGGCGTACCGGCGCTCCTGACCGTATTTGATAAGTGGATCTTTAAGGAAAAAGAGTTAAAGGCAAAATGGAAAGAGAAGCGAATGATCAAAAAGCAGGCGGCTTTGGAGAAAGGAGGGGATGCAGATGATGCGAATGAAAAAGAAGAATAAAACGATATACAGGGCTGCATCGATCGCATTATCAGCGATCATCCTGACTCTATCTGCCGGTTCCGGCGTACGCGCAGCCGCACCTGCCGTAACGGTTGACGAGACGATGTACGTCAACCTTGACTATTATGGGAACCTCGCGGAAGTCAATGTGGTAAAAGGCTGTTCCATGAACGGCAACACGACCGTTACAGATTACGGTACCTATACTGCAGTCGAAAATATGACGAACCTCGCGAAGCCTGTGATCGAGGGTGACAAAGTGACATGGGATCTTTCGAATGAGACAGATCAGCTTTTCTATTTCAGCGGAAAGGTCGATCCTGCGAAAACAGAGCTACCCTGGACATTTGATGTCAGCTACAGGCTGAACGGAAAAGAGCGTAAAGCACAGGATCTTGCCGGTGCTTCCGGCATGGTCACCACGATCATCGATGTAAAGCCTAATCCAAAGGCATCGGATTATCTGCGGAACAATATGATCCTGCTTGTCGGAAGCTACGTGGATCAGGACAGCGATAACTATTCGCTTGATGCTCCCGGCGCGGAGATCCAGACGATCGGTACGAAGAAGGCGATCCTCTTTATGGCGCTTCCGGGCGAAGAGGGAAGCTTCCGTGTAGATATCGGTACGAACAATTATGAGAACATCGGTATGCTCATGATGATGATGCCGGCGACACTGTCCTCGCTGGACCGCATCTCCGATATTCGCGAAGTAAAGGATAAAGTGCGTGATTCGCTGGATGGCATGAGCGACAGCGCCAATATCATCTTTGATAACATGCTCGGCATGAAGAGCAGTCTGGAGATCACACAGGAAGGCCTTCGTGCGGCAAAAGAAGCAAAGAAAATCTATGACGGAAGACGCGATCAGATTAAGAATGATGCGGATGCGGCGATCAATTCCCTGGACGGGATCATGAACACACTGACACTCCTGTCAGCACAGACCGCTGTCGAGAAAGAAGACTTTAACAGCGCGATGGATCAGCTCGATGCGATCCGCCACAGCGTTTATGATCTTCATGATTACATGGATGACATGGAAGACGCGAGCAAAGACCTGGAGGATGCACTTGATGATATCAGGCATGTCATGAAGGACAATGTCAGTGACAGTGACTTGAGTGATATTCAGAATGCACTTGCGGTGATCTATGCGAGTGGATCCGATCCGGAAAAAGCGGCTGGCGGTGTTCTTGCCAAGATGGCGGCAACCTTCAGCAAGGTTTCCAAATCGAGCATTCCCGGTGTCAAAGAATCCGAGTCGTTGATTCACGAACTTGGAAATGTTACGAATAAGGCCAAAGAGCTAATCAACGAGACGAATGCACTCGGCGGTCACATGACGCAGGATTATAAAGAGCACATGATGACGCTGATCGATGAACTTCAGATGCTGCTTGATAACACCAATATGACAATCTATGCAACGCAGACCTCGCTTCGCAGCATTCGCGAGCTGATGGATGCGACAGAAAAGAGTCTCGATAAGGCGATCGACAGCTCTCTGACAGGCATGATCGGTGTGCTTGACGGTGCGATCGGTATCACGAACGGTACAGAGACGTTCCGCAGCGCAAAGGATACGATGAAGAATGCGATCGAGGATGAGATCGATGAGATCGAAGACGAGACGAATATTCTGAACATCGATACAGGACTTGACTTCCCGTCCTTTACCTCGACGAAGAATCCGACACCGACCAGTATGCAGATCATCCTGCGTACGGAAGAGATCCGTGTGGACGATTCGATCGATGCAGTGATCGATATTGAAGGAGGCAGCAAAGAAGAGACTGTCTGGGATCGTTTGAAGGCGCTGTTTATGCGACTGTTTGGATGGCTGTTTGACTAGGCGCGACTTGAAATCCACACGGTATTTGAGTAAACTGAAATAGTAAGAAATGTGTATTGAAACAGGAAGCACGATACAGTATCCTGCGTCCATGATGAGGGTACGGATCGTGTGGACATAAGGCGTCGCTGCTGCATGATCATACATGCGGATGGCGAAGCCATGCTATTTGGAGGAAGCGCTCTGTGTGGTATGTGATCCAGACCAGAACCGGTGAAGAGTCGCGTGTAGTGACAATGATCGAAGGCTTAAATAAGCAGATCGGAGACGTGAAATGTATCGTTCCGCTTTTTGAGCAGGTAAGAAGAAGCGCAACCTCCTATAAGATCTGTATCAGACGCATGTTTCCGGGATACATTCTTGCAGAGGCGGACGATCCGGAAGCAGTGGCTGAAGCACTGAAGATCGTTCCCGAGTTTACCAGAATGCTCGGAACCAAAGAGGCGGATGAGGGGATCCTGTTTCTTCCGATCGCGGATGAAGATGTTTCCTTTATGAACGCGCTTTTGGAAGATGGGATGCTTCGATTGAGTTATCTGCAGCTGGTTAAGGGCAGGATCGATCGTGTCATCGGTCCGCTTGCGGCATATGCCGGAAATATCACGCATCTTGATATTCAGCACAGACGTGCGATCGTCGAGAAAAAGATCTTCGGAAAGCATCGCAAAATCTGCTTTGGATTATGGGTCGACGGCGATCCTGAAAATGCCTGGATACAAGAACAGGTAAAAAGCGGGAAGACAGGGGTCATTCCGCAGCAAAGCTATGATATCGGATTCCGCGAAGGGGATGTCGTTCATGGGATCAATGGGATGTATGAAGAGAACGAGATGCGTGTTCTTCGTGTGGACGCAGTGAAGAGAACACTCGTTGTCGAATTGGAATTGTTTGGACGGAAACTGCCAATATCCGTTCCGGCAGACAATGTGGTTAAAAAATGAAGAAAGTGATCACGTATGGCTCTTTTGATCTGTTTCATGAGGGCCATTATCAATTACTGAAAAGAGCAAAAGCCCTTGGTGACCACCTGACAGTAGGGGTCACTACGGAGCATTTTGACCAGATGCGCGGGAAGCTGAATCTGGCCGATTCACTCATGACCAGGATTGAGAATGTCAGGAAGACAGGTTTTGCCGATGAGATCATTGTCGAGGATCATGAGGGTCAGAAGATCGAAGACATCCAGCGCTACGGAATCGATGTGTTCACGCTTGGAAGCGACTGGGAAGGCCGGTTTGATTATCTGAAGCAGTACTGTGAGGTAATCTATCTGCCTCGAACTGCAGGTATCTCTTCTACGGCGCTTCGCGAAGGACGTCACAAGATCGTTCGCATCGGGATCATCGGAACGGGGCGTATTGCGCCGCGTTTTTTCAAAGAGACGAGTTTCGTTTCCGGTATCGAAGTTGTGAATGCTTTCAATCCCGAGAAGGAGAGCGCAAAGCGATTTGGCGATCTGTATCAGGTGCGCGTTCATACGGATGACTTTGACAGATTCCTTTCAGAGACGGACGCAGTGTATGTGGCATCCCCGAATGAGACACACAGTGATTACGTTCGCAATGCACTAACAGCCGGTAAGCACGTTCTTTGTGAAAAGCCCATGACCTTTACGTACGCGGAGGCGGTGGAGCTTTATGAGCTTGCCAAAAAGAACAAAGTGACCTTGATGGAAGGCATCCGGACCGCATATATCCCCGGCTTTTCGCAGCTTTTGTCAGTGGCAAAGAGCGGCGTGATCGGCGAGATCTGCGATGTGAATGCATGCTTTACGAGAATCGGTGCGCCGGGTTCCAGAGAGATGACGGACGCCAAGTACAGCGGGGCATTTCTGGAATACAGCAGTTATACGATGCTGCCGATCTTTAAACTGTTCGGAAAAGATTACAGGAAAGTGGAAATTGAGAGCATCTACGGGAAGGATGGGATCGACATCTTTACCAAGGTGCACTTTTATTATGATAATAAGCTTGCAACGGCGGAGTCCGGTGCGGGCGTTAAGTCGGAGGGTCAGCTCGTTATTTCCGGTACGCAGGGGTATATCCTTGCAAAGTCACCGTGGTGGCTTACCCGGGAGTTTGATGTACGCTATGAGGACCCGAATAAGATCGATCATTATGAGACTGCTTTCAGCGGTGAAGACGGTTTGCGTTATGAGATTGCCGAGTTTGTATCCAAGATCAACGGGACCGGCGGCAATGATTACAAATTAACTGCGGGGGAATCCATTGCCATGGCGGATGTCGTGGAGAAGTTTATGAAGAAGCGAAAGGAATACCAGGACAGACTGTGATCAGACTGGGGATCATCGGAACCGGAAGAATCGCGAGACGCTTTGTCCCGGAGGCTTTGTGCGTAGAAGGCCTTACGGTTACGGCGGTGTATAATCCGCACAAAGGGAGCGCGGAGCGATTTGTGCAGGCTGTGTGCCGGGAGATGGAGGTCCTCGGAACGGATGACCCTGATGCGTTTTGGGATCTTGTCGATGCCGTGTATATCGCATCGCCGCATGAGACGCATGCGGACTATATTCAGAAGTCTTTGGACAGAAATAAGCATGTTCTTTGCGAAAAGCCGCTGGCCTTAAAACGTGCGGACGCTGAGGCGTGCTTTTTTTATGCAAAGGAAAAAGGTTTTGTGCTGATGGAAGGCATCAAGACCGCATACTGCCCCGGTTATCGCAAGGTGCTCGAACTTGTGGGAAGTGGCATGATCGGAGAGATCAGATATATCGACAGCTGCTTTACAAAGCTGGAGAAGGCGGAAAACCGCGAGCTGACAGATATCAAATACGGTGGAAGTTTTACGGAATTAGGGAGCTATGTGATGCTCCCTATATTTGATTTAGTAGATGGATCGGGGGATCCGGCCTTTTCATCTGTTTATGACGGAAAGGGCATCGACCTTTTTACACGGGTGTCGATAGGCGGCGCGGGATATATCGCTTCTGCAGAGTGTGGTCTGGGTGTCAAGTCGGAGGGAAGACTCCTGATCGGTGGCACGAAGGGCTTCATCAAAGTGGGTGCACCGTGGTGGAAGACAAGCCGGATCGAGGTGCATTTTGAGGACGAATCCAAGACGTTGCATTTTGACGAGCCGTTTGAAGGTGACGGTCTTCGTTATGAGATCGCGGCGTTTACTGATCTGATCAGATACGGAAAGAGCGATGTAGCGGATAGCAGGTCCAAGGAGCGCAGCATTTGGATGGCGGCGCTGATGGAACAGTTTTTGACAGGGAGAGAAGCTGATCGGCAGCAGACTTCCGTCAGAGGAGGCAGATAGAAGATGAAGATATGGGCACACAGAGGATGCAGCCAGCTGTATCCGGAGAATACATTGCTTTCGTTTGAGAAGGCAGCAGCACTTTTTGAAAGAGGTCTTACCGGGATCGAGCTGGATGTGCAGCTGACTCGGGATGGAGAGATCGTTGTGATCCATGATGAACGGATCGATCGAACGACGGACGGATATGGGTTCGTCAGGGACTATACGCTTTCAGAGCTCAAAACATTCCATATCCATTCCGGAATGGCGGAAGCGGAGCGTATTCCAACACTGGCTGAAGTGCTGGATCTGATCGAGGCTCGCATGCGGAAAGGATTCCGATTGAACATCGAGCTGAAGAACGGTGTCTATCCGTACCCCGGAATGGAAGAAAAAGTCCATGCGCTGGTAGAGCGGTACGGGCTTCATAAGCAGGTGGTCTATTCAAGCTTTCATGCAAGGTCGCTTTCCGTCATGAGAAGCATTGACCCGCATGTGGAGATCGGGATTCTGGACGGAAGGGTTTCGGACTGTCTGTATAAGTTAAAAGGCGGATGTGGTGCCGGTGCGCTTCATCCCGCGGGCTGGGGGATCGACCTTCCGAAAGATGAGCTCGCAGGATATATCGTGCGAGCGTGGTTTAGCGGACACCTGTATCCGGAAAAGCCGACCGGTGGAAAGATGGATCTGCAGGCCTTGGAAGAAAAAGGTGTGACCGACGTTTTCTTAAATGAGCCGGAAGCATATCTGTAAGATCGAGAGAGCGGGAGTATGAGAAGGAACAACAAAGAGCAGTGCCTGGAGCTTATAAGAACGCTGGAAGAGGCACATGCTGAGATCAGAAAGTACATTGAAAAGAATGACGTCGGAACGGCATCGGCGCTTCTGGGAGAGTGCCAGGATGCGGCCGTATCAATCGGAAATATCGTGGAAGCTTCGGAGGGCGAGGGGACAGAAGCTGTAAAGAGCCTTGAAGAGTACTGCGAACTGGTCTTTATGATCAACGAGGAGATCCATTCAGGCAGTTCCCTTAATGCAGGAAGTATCGAAAAAAAGCTACGCAAATCCATCATTCAAGCCGGCAGAGCGATCCGCGCGCTTCCTACAAAACGCGTTGCTGTTTTTTTGCCGTACAAGGCATCCATGTGGGATTCGCTTGAATCGATCTGGATGGCGGCAGATGCGGACCCTGATTGCGATGCGTATGTCATTCCGATCCCGTATTATGAGAAGGATCCGAATGGCGGGCTTAGTCTGATCCATTATGAGGACAAGGACTTTCCGGATTATGTGCCGATCACGTTTTATGAAGCGTTTGATTTCGAAAAGATCAGACCGGACATGATCTTCATTCATAATCCGTATGACGAATATAATTATGTGACAAGTGTACATCCGAATTTCTATTCGTATAATCTCAAGAAATACACGGATTGCCTTGTGTATGTGCCGTATTATGCGACGGCCGGTGCGATGGGAGAGGCACAGGCATACTGCCCGTCTTATCTTGTGGTGGATCATATTGTGGTCCAGTCTAAGGATATGATCGCACAATTTGACAGGCGTGTTCCGAGAGAAAAGTTTCTTGCGCTCGGATCGCCCAAATTTGACAGTGTGATCAGAAAGTGCGAGGATCCGCCTGCGCCGCCGGCAGACTGGATTGAAAAATTAAGCGGAAAGCGGGTATTTTTTTACAATACGTCACTTGGCGGCTTACTGGATGATACGGAATCTTTCTTAAAAAAGATGAAGTATGTGTTTGATACATTCAAGGAAGTTGATTCGGCGTGCCTTTTATGGAGGCCGCATCCGCTGTTTGAGTCGACGCTTGATAGCATGCGAAGCGAATACCGCGCGGAATACGACAGGATCAAGGCGCGCTTTCTGGATGAAAACATCGGGATCTATGATACGACGCCGGATATTGAATCAACGATCGCACTGTGTGATGCGTATATCGGAGATACCATGACTTCAGTTACATCTCTTTTTGAGGCAGCAGGTAAAGCGGTTTTTGTGCTGGATAACCGTGTGATAGAAAAGCCGGAGGCGCAGGCATGGCGCGGGATGTACGCTGTTTTCCCATCAAAGGACATGCGCTTTAACAAAGCTGCGGTCATGCCGGATGACAAACTCTTTTGGACGCCGCATGAGGATCTGCAATATGAATTCTTCTGCGATCTGCCGAAGGACAAGTACCACTGGGGTTACTGCATGGCGTTCAGTTTCGGCGGCAATATCCATGTGCTTCCAAGGAATGCGCAGGAGATCCTGATCATTTCGGAAGATACGAAAGAAATCCGGCACATCGAATTGGAACATTACGATATTGAAAAGGATGTTTTTGACAGGGCGCTGATGTTCGGAGAAGAATATGCGATCCTGATCCCTAACCAATATCCCGATATTGTCCGATATTCATTTAAGACAGGTAAGATCGATTATGCGCCCGGGATCCGTGATCGCCTGTGGACATTTGAGCGGGGAGAACAGCGATTGTGTGCATGCGGTTTCAGCGGTGTCTGCAGGGAGACCCTTTTTCTGATAGACGGCGGCAATACGTTGCTTCGGATGAATCTGGACACTTTAGAGATCACAACAACGGAGGTTGGTTTCGGACGGCCGATGCTTGTGATGATCTCGGAAGATTGGACGAAAGACGAGTATTTCTGGTTTCTGCCGTATGACGGAACGGAAGCGATCCGCTGGGAGCGTGAGAAGAATACATTCAAAACATATGACCTTCAGATAGACGGGCTGTATGCATACAATACGGTTTCGCATTACCAAACCGAAAGTTATTACTTCTCATCAATCGCTGTCTTGGACGGGCGCGTGATCTTTGCGCCCAGACTGGCGAATAAGTTTGTAGAGCTTGACCTGAAAACGGGTAAGGTTTCCGAATGGGTTCCCCCGTTTAAGGTCTATATGGAAAATAAGGGTCCGCACTATGTGACATGGGACCGGGGATGGTTCGTCTGGAACATGAGCGGCAAGGCATGTGGCTATTCCAACTCGCCTGAACGGATCACATATGATTTGGATTTTGAGAAAAATGCAGCAACGCCGGTTGTTGCCTCTATAAGCGAAGCGGATATCGCAAAGCAGTATTGCAAAGGCTTCTCATCCGAGAGTCGGATCAGACCTGTATCCTGCGAAGAATCGCCGTGGAATACACTTTATGATATCGCGACGGATCATATCACCGGTAATCCGTTCAAGCCCTCCGAACAAAAAGCTGCGTTCCTTCGTATCAATGCGCATGGCGATGGCAAGTGCGGGGAGCGGATCTATAAGACTTTGGTGAAACGATTGATATAAAAGATAACTAGACAGATATGGCAGAATAAGTGCTTAAAATGGGCTTAACCGGACAGAAGTGGCAGATTAACGATTCAAAATGACTGAAAAGATGAAGAGATTTAAAATCGGATACACGCAGGGCGTTTTTGACATGTTTCACGTCGGCCACCTGGCGATCATCAACCGGGCGGCGGCGATGTGCGAACAGTTGATCGTTGGTGTGAACTCCGATCGCCTCGTGCAGGAATATAAGAGAAAGACACCGGTGATCTGCGAGGCGGATCGAGCGGAGATTATACGGAATATCAAAGCCGTGGATCGCTGCGAGATCGTCGATACGCTGGATAAGGTAAAGCTGTTTCGAGAGTTCGGATTTGAAGCAGTGTTTATTGGCGATGACTGGAAAGGAAATGACCGATGGAAGCAGACAGAGGAAGATCTTGCCAAGGTAGGTGCATGCGTCATCTATCTGCCGCATACACCGCAGGTTTCTTCGTCATTGCTACGGGTTGAGGTGCCGAATCGTGTCGAGTGAGTCCCGGTACATTTTAAAAAGGAAGATCAAAGCGAAAAGGCTTAGTTTCCTGTTCCTTTTGATGCGTGTTTTCCCGGTGCGTCGTAAAAAGATCGTATTTGCCGCTTTCGAAGGCGATGGTGGTTTTGGCTGTAATCCGCGTTATATTGCGGAAGAACTGCACCGAAGGGATGAAACGCTCGAGATGGTATGGCTGACGCATGATCCGGGGCGAGGATTTCCTCCATACATCCGCCCGGTGCGGGATACAGGGATCAATACAGCGTATCATCTGTCGACAGCAAAAGTCTGGATTGATAATTACAGGAAACCGTTCGGAACATTAAAGCGAAAAGGTCAGCTGTACATTCAGACGTGGCATGCATCCATCGGATTTAAAGCGGTCGGGCTGTTTCGAGGAGATGCATTCCCGAAGATCGCCAGGATCGTGAGTGAATGGGATTCACACCTTGCGGACTATTTCCTGTCCAACTCCGAGTATTGCGATCGGATCTATCCGAAGAAACTGCTGTATAACGGGCCGACACTTCGAAGCGGCTCACCGCGGTGCGACATCATTGTGGGCGACAGAACGCGGATCCGTAAAGAGGTCAGGGAGCGTTACGGTCTGGCGCAGGATGCCAAGATCGTGCTGTATGCACCGACTTTCCGAGGCGGCGCACAGAAAGGGAAAAAGCAGGTGGTGCCGAATCCGATCACAATTGATTTTGACAGAGCGAGAGCTGTTTTGTCGGAAAAGATGGGCGGCGATTGGATCGTGATGCTGAGGCTCCATCCGCAGCTGGCAGCTATTTATGATCAAATGCCTGCGGACAAAAAGATTGAACAAGCAATTGATGCCAGTCAGGCGGATGATATGAGCGAACTTATAGCGGCTTCGGATGCTCTGATCACGGATTATTCCAGCTGTGCATTTGATGCGATGTATGGCGGGATCCCCGTATTCCTCTACGCAGATGATATTGAGGATTATAAGCAGAAGCGTGGACAGTTTATGTGGAAGAAGGATGAACTGCCATTCTCCGTTGCAGGCGATAACGATGAGCTTGAAGCAAGCATTAGCGGCTTTGACTATGACCGTTACTTTGCGATGAAACAGGAGTTTATGGAAAAGCACGGCGTTTGCGAGGATGGACATGCGAGCGAACGCGTGGCGGATGTAGTAGAGACAAAAATGCGATCAAACCACTAGTCGACTATTGATTTGATCGCAGATTTATGGAAAAAGTGTCATGAAAGAGCATGAAAATCATGGAAAAAGTGTCGTGAGAGGGTAAGAAAAATATGGAAAAAGTGCAAGCGACTGTAGAAAACCAATATTTTGAGGCGTTGACTAAGATCATTGCGTGCTGCGGAGACCCAACGGAACACTTTGGAGTGGAAGGACTGAACTCGGTGATATCCAGGAGATTGAATTGGGACTATGGCGCATACAAAAAATTGAAACGAGTCATTAAAAGAAATAAGGATAGACTGAAACAAGGTTTCGTCATCTTTCCGTATGGCATTCAAGGGAAGATTGCAAGATACATCCTTGAAAAGGAACATAGGATGTCACCAAATTATATTGTTGATAATGGTTTGGCCGGAAAAGAAGATGGCATTATTTCTTTAGAAGAATTCAAAAGCATAGGAGATGTAACGGTCTTATTATGCAGTGACAGAGAAGACATCTACCATGAGATCAGACGGGAACTCTGCAAAGTCGTTCAGTTCGAGCGAATTATAGATGCCATGTCGCCGTCTGCCTATTATGATCCGGATATCTATTTTGAACCGAGTGTATACAGGCTTGGCGATTGCCAGTATCCACGTATTTCCGCTTTGGAACTGGCATCACGCGAGGTTTACATAAACCGCGTGGGGGGGGTAATTGCCGAAGTCGGTGTTTACAAGGGCATTTTTGCAAGCTGTATGAACAGGCTGTTTCCTGAACGTGAGTTTCATCTGTTTGATACATTTGAAGGGTTTGACGATAGAGATATTGATGATAACGAAACGGCTTGGTCCGGCGAATTTAGGACTGTGGCTCCATTAAATGATTCCACGGAAGAAGAGGTACTTAATTTTATTGATTATGAAAGAGGGATCATTCATAAAGGGTATTTTCCCGATACGACAAAAGGAATTCCTGATAAAAAGTATGCTTTTGTCAGCTTAGATACAGATCTATACAAGCCAATAAAAGCCGGACTTGAATACTTTTGGCCGCGAATGGCAAACGGCGGGTACATTTTTGTTGACGACTATGGACACAAGTTTTTGCAAGGAGTGAATCAAGCAGTAAGCGAATTCGTGCGAGAACATCATGTAAGTTATGTACGCGTGAATGATGGAGTGGATTCGACGGCAATCTTACAGAAGCCGTTAGTTGATTGAGGGAGACATGGCAGAATATCGGCAATGGAGAAATGAAAACCGAACATATCTGAAGGACGTGATACCGCTCGATACACCCTATAATCTCAAGGTCGAGGTGTCATCGCTGTGCAATGCCAGATGCGTATACTGTGCGCATGCATCCAAGGCTCATGGTGTTTACGAGGGAAATATGACATGGAATCTTTTTGAGAAAATCCTTGAGGATTCCAGACAGTTTCCGCGCAAATTCAAGGTGATGGAAATGTTTTCCTTTGGCGAATCCATGTGCAATCCGCATCTGGCGCAGATGATCAAGAGAGCCAAGGAAGCTGATGTTGCGGATAAGATTAACCTTACAACAAACGGTCTTCTTTTAACGCCGCAGAAAGCAGATGAATTGATTGCATCCGGCATAGATATTATCAGGATATCGCTACAGGGTTTGGACGCGGAAGCATATCGTAAAACGTGCAAAACAGAGGTTAATTTTGAAAAATTTTTAGATATTTTACGTTATTTGCATGACAATTCGGGGGGGGTCAGCATAAGGATGAAGATTTCGGATCTTGCGATTGCTGATGTGCCTGATGGAAGAGAGCGGTTTGAGCAGATTTTCGCTCCGTTGGCCGACACGATTTTCGTTGAAAAAATCATTCCGATGTATGCGGATATTGATTATAACACGATTGATAAGAACATATACAGGAATGCGATTAACGGTCGAGAAGATATCACACAGACAGAAGTGCACACAGTTTGCAACCGACCGTTCTACAGGCTTAGGGTTGCCGCGGATGGCAAGGTAACAGCGGCGTGTTGTGACATCCCGAATGATTTTTATTACGGCGATATTTATGAGGATTCGCTGGTAAACATTTGGAATGGGGAAAGGCGTAAAAATCTTTTGAAAATGCAACTCGAGGGGAAGCGATTCCAACATCCGATTTGCAAGACGTGTACGATTCCCAATGATATCACGACTGAGGCGGACATAATCGATCCATATGCCAAGGAATTGCTTAATAGAATCTAGCAAATTGAAACGGCACCAAACGTATGATATTATCATCTTGTAAATGATAATTTCCCACGGAAAGGCTCAAAAATGGAAATTGTATCCATTGAAAAACTAAGAACTGAAATCTCAGAATATGGAAATCCGGATACCAAAATTGGCCGAATGCGCCGCGACGGATATTTGTACAGGATTCGCAGAGGGCTTTATATTCGTGATAAAAATGTACTAAAAGAAGCAGTCAGCGGTCTTGTGTGCGGTCCATCATATGTCTCCTTTGAAGATGCGCTATCCAGACACGGCCTTATTCCTGAACGCGTTACGGAATGCAGTTGTGCAACTTTTGGAAAGCAAAGAAATACGGTATATAAAAACGATCTTGGATATTACAGCTTTACAAATATACCGTTGAAGGCATTTCCGTATGGGGTTGAATTATACAAATACGGAAGATTTAGCTGGAATATGGCGACGCCGGAGAAGGCTGTTTGCGATCTGCTGTATACGAGGAAACCCTTGAAGAATACGCAAGATCTTTTGGGGTTTCTTTTCGAAGGAATGCGAATTGAGGAAGAGGATTTCCGGGAACTGGACGCAGAGAAGATGCGCTTTTTTGCTGGCCTGTATGATTATCGCAATTTGAAACTGCTCGGGGAGGCATTATCATGACGGCAATAGAGGAGATGCTTTCGAAGTATAGTCTTGATGATGAGGACAAGTTTAAGCAAGCATTTAAAGAGACAATGCAGGAAGTTGTCCTTTGCGGATTGTCAAGAGGCGGCTTTTTCGAAACTGCAGCTTTTACAGGTGGAACTGCGTTAAGAATTATTTATGGGATTAGGCGGTTCTCTGAAGACCTTGATTTTTCTTTGTTGAAGCCGGACGGTAGTTTTTCGTTCGAAAAATATTTACCTTATGTGCAGCATGAGCTGAACGCAAATGGATTTGATATCGAAATAGGGAAGACCAGCGAGAAATCGAATGTAAAGTCCGCATTTATCAAAGCGGATACATACAAGTTGATTCTAAACTTTTTGTCTGTGGATCCTGACGTATTTCATATCAACAAAACAGAAAAGGTCAGAGTAAAGCTGGAAATTGATACCAATCCGCCAGATGGTGCAAATTATGAGGAGTCTACAAGACTTCTTCCCTCTCCTTACATTGTAAGATCAATGGATCTTCCGTCCATGTTTGCGTTGAAGTGTCATGCGATTATGTGCAGAAGTTATATCAAGGGAAGAGACTATTACGACTATCAGTGGTTTGTGGACAACGGAGCTTTCATAAACGGAAAACTATTGAAAAATGCTCTCTTTCAAACAGAAGGGAAGGAGTATTCCGATAACGATATTGCAAACCGACTGAAATCTGTTTTTGAAGCTGCAGACATTAATGAGGTAAAAAAGGATGTGCGGCGTTTCCTCGAAACACCGGAGATATTAGATAATTGGTCAAATGTTCTTTTTTCAAGCACGGTGAAAGATCTTAGACTCTTAGCGGGAGAATGATTATGAGTAGTTCGGAAAAAATTCATATTTGTTTCGGAATTCATGATGCAACCGGAAAGTATAGTAAATATGCAGCGGTCACAATGGTATCTATTTTGGAGAATACGGCCAGTAGTATTGTGTTTCATATCGTTCATGATGATACATTGTCTGAAGAAAACAGAAAGAAACTGGATGATACGATCAGAAATTATTCGAGCAGCATTAACTATCACAGAGTGAGTTTGGATGAAAAGCAATACGAAGGTTATGATTTAGCTCGCTTTACAATCGGAACATTGTTCAAGCTTATGATATGTAATGAACTGAAAGAAGACACAGAGCGAGTTATCTACCTTGATTCGGATATTGTAGTGAATTTGGACATTAAAGAATTATGGAATGAAGATTTGGACGGCAAACTGATGGGGGCCTGCTCACTTAAAATGGCATCAGGGTGGCCGTTGCTGGAAAAGAGAATAATAGGCGAAGATGACTACTTCAATACGGGGGTTATCCTAATGGATATTGATGCCATCAATCGAAAGCACGACCTGTGGGAGGAGTGTATAGATTTCATACTAGAAAAACCGGACCTTTGGAGGGCACCGGATCAAGATGCGATAACATATGTATTTCGTGGAGAGATTAAAAAACTTGATGTGAAGTATAACAGCAGAGTATATAAGTGCAGAGAAAATAGCATAACAGATAGAAGAATCTACCATTTCGTCGCTGACAGTCCTAGAGATGTATTTTGTTATGAGCCGGATCGTTTATTTTATAATGCCTTCCGTAAGACGCCATGGGGAACAGAAGATGCTGTAATAGAACACTATGAAAAAAGATTGGAAGAAAAAGATTACCAAAAGCAGGTTGTTTATGATCTGATGAAGCAAATTTATGAACATCCTGAGAAGAAAAAAGTGTTCTGGGGGATTGGTGGAGCGATTCATGAAGGCATTATGAAGAGGATTCCTTGGAAACAGGGGGATTACTTTGTTGACAGTAAATCGGCAGTGTGGAATCGGCAACATGGACGGGGAACGGTGTATCCCCCAAATCAACTTGAGAACGAAAATCCAGAGGATACAATCGTAATCGTGACGATTTTTCGATACAAAGAAGTTAAGCCATTTTTAGAAAAATTAGGTTTTAAAGAGAACGTTAATTTCTTTAACGGTAAGTATCTTCTTCCTGAATCGGCTACAATGCTTTGCGCCGGCGAAAGGGATAACAAATGGGATTTATGAAAAACGTAAGTAAAGAGATTATTCCTATCGTATTTGCCGTAAATGATAGTTTCGCTGCGTATTGCTATGTTGCGATTTTTTCGTTATGGAAGCATACCAGTCCTTGTTATCAGTATGAAGTATTTATTGCATCAACAGATTTGTCGAATGCAAATCAGGAAAAACTGGAGGGGTTGTCACGAGACGGGTTTCATGTCAGCATAATCGATGCGACGGAGTATATTAAAAAATCAGATTTGCGCGAGATTCATCATTTATCCGTTGAAACATATTTTAGGCTTTTTATACCGCTTTTTTTACCACAGTACAGTAAAGTGTTATACCTTGACTCGGATATTTGCATAATGGCTGATGTTGCTGAATTATATTGTACGGATTTAGAAGGAATGGCAGTCGGAGCTGTTCCAGAGGTTCCGAGGAAAAACATTGTTGTTCATTGTAATGAGATAGGAATTTCGAACTCCAAAAATGCATTCAATGCGGGAGTTCTTTTAATTGATACCGTCATGTTCGAACGGCTTGAGGTTAGAAAGAAGTGTTTGGCTGAGCTGGAAAAGGACTATGGGCATAAGGAGCGCAAAATGATTTATGCAGACCAGGATGCTCTAAATATTGTAATGCAGAACAATGTGAAGTTGCTAGATGGTCGATGGAATTATAACACGTGTTTTGCTCGTCGGCCCCATGTTATCTTCGAGGAGTACAGAAATGACTATTTAAATACACAAAATCATGTTGGCATTGCGCACTTTTGCGGACAGGATAAACTGTGGATGTATCCCGAAGAAGAGCTTGCACAGGAATTTTGGAAGTATGCTAAAGATACTCCCTACTTTTACGATATTCTGAGCGCTTCATTGGGAAGATCAAAAGGATTAGTTTTTGAAAAATACTGTTTTCCATATGACGCAATTGAGCATAATAGCAGAATTGTAATTTACGGAGCGGGAAAGGTTGGTAAAGTCTTTCATCAGCATTTAGAAATGACACACTATGCTGAGGAAGTAATGTGGGTGGACAAGGAATGGAAAAATGTGGATGCAGCGTTAGGTGTTGTTAGCCCTGAGAGGATAGAGACAATCGATTTCGATTATATTCTTCTGGCAGCAGAGTGGCAAGAGGTTGCAGAAGAGATGAGAGAGGAACTGATTGGCATGGGAATTTCAAGGGAAAAGATTGTTTGGAAAAGGTATTTGAAAATGAAAACATAATGAAGCAGGACAATTTTGACGAAAATAGATTTATCTAGACTAGAAATTAGCTGAATATAGATGAGATAAGGAAGGAGACATATGAATATTTGTGTCACAGTTAATTCAAAGTACCAGCGGTATTTATACATAATGTTGAAATCTTTATATGAAAATAATAAGGCAGAGGAGATAACTCTGTATGTGGTCCAACGTGATTTTACGGACTATGACAAAAAAATGGTTTCACAGTTGACTGAGCAATATGGAAACAAAGTCGAATACATCTGGGTTGACGAACATAAGTATGACGATATGCCAATTTATAATGGGGGTAGAAGTAATCTATCTTTAGAGATTTATTTTAGATTATTGATACCGGAATATTTACCACAGTCTTTGGACCGGGTATTGATGTTGGACGTTGATATTGTTGTAAATAAAAGTTTAAGAGAATTGTATGATGTGGATTTTGAGGGGCGCTACTTGGCTGCTGCGCCCAATATGTGCCATAACTTTTATGTAAGAAATGAGTGGAGAGATTGGTATGGTGAAAGCCGAACTAATTGGAAGCATTATAATACGGGTATTTTGATGTGGAATTTAAAGAAAATTCGTGATGACTTTCCGAGAGAGTATCTGTTTGATATGGCTTGGAAAATACCAATTAAAACAGCAACATTTGAAGAGGAAATATTCAATGTGGTTCACGGAGAAAGGGGAATTAAAGAGCTTCCGGCAGAAAAATGGAATTATATTTCGACGCATGCAGATTGGTTTGAGCATCCCAACTTTTACAAATACAATTCAATTGAAGAGTTGAAGAACAATTGTTATATAATCCATTATGCTGCACTGAATCCGTGGCAGGGAGGTGCAAAAAACGAATCCTTTAGGCTATGGTGGGAGTGGGCAAAACAAACGCCTTACTATTTGGAGATTCTTGAAGAGTGTTATTGGACGAGTGAAAAATATGTGTCAGAGATGCAACGGAAGGTTGATAAGGAAAAGAAAAAGTTAGTGTATACAGATCTTCTAATGGACAAACACTTTAGGAAGCAGATTATAGATCGCTTGGAAAAACAGAATTGCTACAGAATTATGATATACGGAGCTGGGAGGATTGCGAAGTGCTTGGATAATGTTCTAGAGAATTCAAAGATTAACATCACATGCTATATTGACAAGAAGAACAGATGGGATTTCTGCGGCAAGCATACAATTGACATTCAGGATATTCCGCAATTCGAGAAGGAAACTGATGCAATAGTGATATCGAATCCATACTATTTTGAAGAAATAATGAGTGATATAGGATTATTGACAACTCACAGAATAATATCATTGGATGAACTTTTGCGAGAGGAGGAGCAATAGTTTGAATCAGCGTCTTTTTAATGAATTAAAGAAGATTATTACAAACAGTCTTGATAAAGAAATGGTAATTTGGGGGGCAGCCAAACGGGGTCAGTTCTTTTTGGGCTGGCTTGAACGGCTAGGCTATTTAAAATATGTTTCGTGTTTTGTTGATAGCAGTAAGGAAAAACAGGGAAGAAGCATAAAAGGTTTGCCGATTCTATCGCCAACTGAATTAAGGAATAGGGAGAACTGCGTGGTTTTTGTCGCAAGCGCTGCTTTCGATGAAATAGCACTAGAGATAAAGGCAATAAACGGTTCTGTTGTAGCATATAACGTTTGCAAGTTCTGCGTTCCTTCCAAACTGGAAGAGGTCATCGAGATTTACTCGGGAAAACAGGATTTTATTATTGTGGGGGAGAATGATACATACAAAACAGAAATCGCCTATTTGAAAGCAAATGGGATAAATGTTTCGAAAGCAGTTTCTTCTAGCGAGATAAAAAAAGAAAAAAAAGACGACGTGTTATATATAGTTGTTGATAAGAACCATATAAAGATTGAGAATGCGTTGATAAATATGGGGAAACGCTATAATCGAGAATATATTGTACTATCTGATATTTGTAATGATGGATACAATTTCACACGAGAAGAAAGCGATCCGGTTGTCTTTGATAAGGGAACGGTTGGAGATAAAGGACTTAGTGATTACTTCTGCCCACTTCCGTTCACACAACTATACTATTACGATTTTCGATCGGATATTTGCAGTCCAACCTGGAACAACAATATTAATGTGGGAAATCCTCAAGAAAACACAATTGAAGAGTTATGGAATTCCTCTAAAGCGCAGGAAATACGTAAAACCATATTAGATGGTAGTTTTAAGTACTGTAATGAGGAAATTTGCTGGAGGTTACTAGAAGGAAAAGTATTTAGAAAAAGCCAAGTTACAGATCCAAAGCTTTTAGATATTATTGAAAATAACAGGACAACGGTCGAAGGAGGTCCTGAGTTTCTGAATATTGGATATAATACGATGTGCAACCTTCGATGCAGGATGTGCAGAGATAGCATTATAAAAACTGAACAAAGTGTAATAGATAAGTGTATAAAGAACTTGAAAGAGTATAATTTTGCAAATCTAAAACGCTTAATCATTCCGGGGAATGGAGAATTATTTGCCAATAAGGACTATCTGAATCTGCTAATTAATATCGATGATTTTCATTTCCCGCAGTTGGAAGCGATTTGGATATACTCAAATGGAGTGCTGTTTGATGAAAACAACTGGAACAAGATAGCCTTTTTGGGGAAAAGGTACAAACTGAAGATATTTATTTCAACGGATTCTGCTTGTAAAGAAACATTTTTGAAGGTTAGACGTGGCGGAGAATATACAAGATTTATCAACAATGTAAAAATGTTAGTGGAAAAACGACGCAAGAATGAGTTTGATAAATTATATCTTCCTTTCTGTGTTCAAAGAGAGAATTTCAGAGAGATGGAGGAATTTGTGTATTTTGCAAAAGAGATGGGGGCAGACAGTGTTCATTTTGAAAAGCTTTTTAATAGTACTATAGGGGAAAGCGTTCACAGACCAGAAAATGTATATTATGACGATTTTGTTAAGATGTTGAATAAGGCTGTAAAAGCTGGCAAAAAATGTCAGATAGAAGTTGAAACAAAACCATTTACATATTTATTGGAGGGTTAATGAATGAACGTCTGTACGGCGGCAAACTCAAAATATGTCAGGTATTTATATGTAATGCTATTTTCTTTGTATCAAAACAATAAAGGAATAGATTTGTACATTTTGGAGAATGACTTTACAGATGAAGACAAGTCACTAATAGAACAACTATCATTACGCTATGGGAACACTGTTACATTTATTCATCTTAATAGGGAAGATTTTAATGTGCTTCCTACGACCTATCGGTATTCGATTGAAACCTACTTTAGATTTAAAATGATCGAGTGCCTGCCTGAAAATTTAGATCGTATCCTATATCTTGATGTCGATCTTATTATACAAGGCTCGGTGAAGGAATTGTACGACACTGATTTGGGGGATAATTATTTTGCGGCGTGCAATTGTATGATGCAACCAAAGCTTGTTCCGAGCAAGCAAAAATTGTTTAATCGGTATGACGATCTTAGGTATTTTAATGCCGGAGTTATGATATGGAATTTGCGAAGACTTCGAGGAAATGTGTGCTTTGAGGACTTTATACGAGGGGGAGAGAAGCTGAATTTTGATTTACCAAGTGTGGATCAGGAAATACTAAACTACTTGTACTTTGATAAGACATTATACTTGAATCCTTATAGGTACAATTATCTTGTGTATAGAGAACTGTCAATGGAAAAAAAAGAGAAGGAATCAATTAATTATGATAATGTTATAATCTATCATTTTTGTTGGTATAACCCATGGCAGGTCGGTCCTAAGTCTGAAACGCATAAAATATGGTGGAAGTATGCAAAACAAACTCCTTTCTATATTGAATTTCTAGAAGAACAATTGGAACGTTGTGAAGATTACATATATAGACAGGGAGATACGGGATCGGGTGTCGAAAAGCAGCGCGCAATTCGTACGCATTTGGAACTGCTCTATAATCTAAAAGGAAATGATGCTCTAAAGAAATACTTTTCTGATTCAGATGAAAAAGTGTTTTTTTATGGAGCAGGGTATATGGCTGAGATTCTATTTGAACTATTCACGCACGAGGGGGTTGCAGATAGACTTGTGGGAGTTATTGACATGCGCAAGACTGGTTCATTTCATGGTTATAAGTTGACGAATAGTCTTTTAGATGTAGAAAAAGAGAATTGCGCAACAATAATTGTAACACCAATTGAGGATAGGGCAAAGATACTTAATGAAGTGGAAAGTAAAGTAAACCATGCGAAGGTTGTTGAGATGTACGACTTCTTAAGGCGATTAGAGGAAAGGGGTATATAAGGATGCGCACCCAAAATGCAATGATATCTATAGTGATTCCTCTTTATAACGAAGAAAAATACATAGGAAAGTGCATCGAGAGTCTTCTCACTCAGTCTTTTATAGATTTTGAAATAGTTTGTGTTGATGATGGGTCTACGGATAGAAGTGCTGCGATTGTTGAAGAAATTGCCAAGCGGGATAAACGGGTAAGACTGATTAATCAGAAGAACCAAAATGCCGGAATTGCGCGGAATAATGGTCTTAAGATCGCTACCGGAAAATATATTGCTTTTTTGGATGCAGATGACTATGTAACAGAAGGATATTTAGAAAAAATGTATTCACGCATTGCGACGTGTGATGCAGATATATGTGTTTGTAACTGTGTTGAACTAGACGATGAGAGCGGAGAAATAAACAAGTATAGTTACGGATCATTAGATGCCAGCGAAGTCCCTGATAAACAGGTTTTTTCTGTAGATGATATTCCAGACACTATTTTTCAAATATCTATGGGCTGGGCATGGGACAAGATATATAGAAAGGCGTTCGTTGAAGAGAATGAGATTCTGTTTCAAGATACAAAAGTGGCAAATGACCAGCTATTTGTTGATATAGCCTTTGCTACGGCACAAAAGATAACAGTTTTGGATGAAAGACTGATTGTTCACAGAAAAAATGTCAAGTCATCGCTAGAGTATACCAAGGATCAGTGGTGGAAGTGCATATTTGAGATGTTATATGCAGAAGAGAGAGAGTTAACTAATAGGGGTTTGTTCGAAATAACCAAAAAGAGTTTTTATAACCGCGCCTGTATGTATATTAGCGCGAATGCATATGCAATAAAATCTGCAGAGTATTTTACCGAATTCTTTAATTACTATAGGAGTTCGGGTATGTCTCACTTCGAGTTCTCTAAGATTTCCTCAGACTATTTTTATAATCAGAATGAGTACTCTTGCATGAAAATGATGGAGGAATCCACTGAAAAGGAATTTCTTCTTTTTTTAAAAAACGATTTTAAGGCTAGACATGATATGACATGTTATGAGTTAAGGAAATATGATGAGGCTATCAAAATGTACGAGGGCAGAGTGGAGAAGTACGAAAAAATCATAAATGAACTCGAAAATAAACTGAAAATTGCCGGAAAAGATAAAAATTGGTATTTTACTGAAGAAAGATACCCCGCAGGCAAAAGGTATGTGCTTTACGGTTATGGCAAAGTGGGAAAAGATTTTGCTCGCCAGCTGTTGAATTCCAAGCATTCGAAACTTGTCGCAGTAATCGACCAAGACAGCTGCAGTGTTGATCGGTCTTTGCTTGAAGGCGTAAGCGTGGGCGGTATGGAGATTCTTTCGGACGTTGCGTATGATTACGTGATTATTTCACCCAGAAAGGTCGAGGTGGCGGAGCAGATTAAAGCGGATCTGCTGGACTTTGGTGTGCCTGAAGAGAAGATTATTTGTCCGATTTTGGATGATTTGTTTTTTTAAAAGCGTAAGGACGTTTCTAGGCGTCGGAAGATGAGAAAATTTACCTGATTCTAGATGAATCAAATGCATAAGGAGAGTTATGTCAAAAGATGTAATGGAATTCTTGGTTTATATCATTCATGCGTGTGCGAATGCGTGGAATCAGACACCGACTGTGGTTTATAAAATGTTGGTTGCAAATAATTGTATTTCGGGTTACTTGATTCCGAACTACGAGATCCTTCACACGCAAGGGACATCTTTTATTGTTCAGGATGTTGCGGAATATGTTGGCTTAACAGGAGATAGAACATGATTGTTTATCACGGATCAACGGAGATAGTAAAACTTCCGGATGTATTACATTCTCTGAGACCGCTTGATTTCGGAAAAGGTTTTTATGTGACCAGCAACCATGAACAGGCTGAACGATGGGCAAAGCGGAAAGCGGATTTGGAACAAAAGAAAAGGGCGTTTGTAAATGTTTATGAAATGCTGGATGATGCTGAATTTAAGATCAAAACTTTTCCGGAAGATCTTCAGGAATGGCTCGATTTTGTCTGCGATTGCAGAGATGGGAAAACAGACTATCTAAAATTCGATCTTGTAAAGGGCAAGGTCGCCAATGATAAGGTTTTCAGGGTTGTTGATCTGTATCATACAGGCATTTGGGACAAAGAACGAGCAATCCGTGAAATCAGGGTTTATCCGGGCTATGATCAGATTGCGTTTATTAGCCAGGCGGCAATTGACAAGTTGCTCAGATTTCAATCTGCAAATGAGGTGCGTCTCGATGGATGAGAAGTTACTGGAAGCGGTCTATCAGGAAAAACTGGAAGAGCGGATAATTGGTTGCCTGGCGGAACGGCACGGAATCGATTATCTAAAAGCCATGGATATTTACTACAACAGCAAACTTGCCGAGAAGATTCATGAAGGCAGGTTTGGGGTTCAGTATTTAGATTACAAGGTTTTAGCTGATACATTGGAAAAGACAGAACCGGATTTGTTTGGGTATGCCAACGCATGAATTATGAAGAATTATGAAAGAAGTATTGAATTATGAAGAATTATGAAGGTAAAATGAATTATGAAGAGTTATGAAAGGAATTAAAACTATGAAGAAGAATAATCCATTTACCCTCACCTTTGGAAAACAGCCTAATGAGTACATTTCAAGATATGAAAACACAGATACGATCATAAGCACTTTTGATGCAGATGCGCCGATCAGCCAGGCCTATCTAATTGAAGGAATCAGAGGGAGCGGAAAGACTGTTCTTATGACCTCGATCACAAATGAACTTGGCAAAGATAAAGATTGGATTGTGATCGATCTGAATTCCACTCAAAATCTGATTGATGACTTTGCTCTGCGTTTGGTGGACTCATGTAAAACGTTTCCGGATCTCTTCAAACAGGGTTTTAACATATCGGTCGCTGGCTTTGGCGTTGGCGTTAATGCTAACGGTACGCCGCAAGATAGTGTTAGTATCATAGATCACATATTATCTTCGCTTAAAAAACATCACAAAAAAGTGATTATTACAATTGATGAAGTAATGCATGATGAGAATATGCGTCACTTTGCGAGTCAGTTCCAGATTTTTGTAAGAAAGGACTATCCAATATTTCTTTTGATGACCGGTCTTTATGAAAACATTTATGCGATTCAGAATGATCCGGCGCTGACTTTTTTGTTGCGGACACCCAAGATATCCTTGGAACCACTCAGTTTGCATCAGATCACCAAACAATATGCGGAAATATTCCGGTTGGAAGATGATCAGGCGCAAAATCTTGCAAGGATTACAAAAGGCTATGCCTTTGCGTTTCAGGCACTCGGCCTTCTTTATTATGAATATAGAGATGAAATGGAGCTGAACAAGATCCTGTTAAAACTTGATGATATGTTGGACGATTTTGTATATAAAAAAATATGGACATCTCTATCGAGACAGGATAAAGATGTTGTTCTGGCAATGCCGGAGGGCGAGATCAAGGTGAGCGAGATGTGCGAAAAGTTGGGCATGACTTCTGCTGTTTTTTCTCAATACCGCGATCGTTTGATTAAAAGGGGCATTATCTGTTCTACCGGTCATGGACATATCGCTCTGGCACTTCCACGATTAGAAATAGTGGCCAAAAGTTATGAGTAGCGAGACAAATCGGAGGATTAAATGATCAAACAAAACTTTTTTGTTATCGATTCGAATCGCCTGAATGAAGTGGATACAGCCTGGTATGGCTATATGGTCACGCCAACCGGCATTTATGATTGGGATAATGCGCCGGGCCGTGTCAACAAGGATATGCTGTCCGGATTAGGCGCATATGTTTTTATAGACAGGCAGCAGGAGCAGATCGATATCTATCAGGATCATAACGGTTCCTGGGGATTGTGCTTTTATCAAAATGACGGAAAATTTGTCATCAGCAATTCTGTTCTGCTTTTGATCGAGTATCTGAGCGGCAGCGTGAGACTTACGCTTAACAGGGAGTACGCTTATTATCTGATGGGCAATCCACTTTCCGATATGATGCTCGAAGATACGATCGTGAGTGAGATCAAGCTGATCGAAAGCGGCGCTGTGATCCACATCGATATATCCCAAAAGCGTTTTTCTATAGAGTCTCCGGAGTATAATGAGAGCATTTACTCGCTGGATTCGATCGAGGGTCTGGATGCGCTGGATATCTGGTATAACAAGTGGGCGGATATTCTGTCGGGCGTAACGGGCGCATCGCCTTTGGTGATGCAGGATCTGAGCGGCGGAATGGATACCAGACTTGCTTTTACGGTTTCACTGGGCATGAAGGCCGGATTGAGCGGGCTGAAGATCCGATCCTATACAGACAAAATTCACACGCACGCGGAAGATTATGAGATCGCATCGGCTATGACATCTGCAATGGGGCTTAAACTCAATGAGCCTTGCGATCAGATTCGGTATTATGAGCTTGATCCGCAGGAGACGATCGACAAGAATTTCTATTCCAGACTATCAATTCATAAAGAGCTTTTCTTCATTCCGCGTTTGAACATCACGAAACAATACAGAGTGACCGGTGATGGCGGAGAGGCGATCCGTGGGTATTCCGGCAAGACTAAAGCAGAGTATATCAGCGAACAGAAGCAGGCGGCAACGCTTTTTGAAGGCAGTGTTTCCAAAGAGATGGCTGATGCGATCGCATCGCAACTGAATCGCGACTATGCCCGTATCCATACAATGTTTCCGTATTTGGAAGAGGATTCGGCACTCACCACGACGGCACTATTTCGCCGGACGTATAACAGAAGTCATTTTGGCAGGAACTGTATGGAATCCTGCATCAGCAATGTGTTTAGGCTGGAACCTATTATTGATCCGGATTTGTATAAGGTTAGGCTCACGACGCAGGAGTGCAGTGATCCCAATTTGCTGTATACGCTGATTCTAGTGCGATACAGCCCGAAGGTTCTTGATTATCCGTTTGAGGGTGGAAGGCGTCTTGATCCTAATACGGTCGCGTATGCGAAGGAACTATGCAGGAAGCATCCTTATCATGCAGATTCCGGGCCGCGCGGCAAAGGCTTTGAGATGCCGCCTTCGATCAGGCAGAGCTTGAAAGCCTATGCGGAGCTTCCGACGATGACACCGAAAGCTGACGCTGAGACTATCAAGAGCGGTATTCTGGAGGAGTTTTTGTCTGAACGGACGAGAATCACTTTTACCAAAGTCTTCGACAAAAGTTTATACGAGTATGCAGAGAGATATGTGAAGGAGCACAAGTATTTCCCACTCCGGGAGTGCAACGCCGTGCTGGCAATCGTAAAAGTACTGGACATGATAGATTAAAGAGGACCTACCATGAACAATTCCGTAAAAGTATCCGTTATTATCCCGTCTTTAAACGTAATTGAATACATCGAAGAGGCGCTTACAAGTGTCCTGAATCAAAGCATCAAAGATATTGAGGTGATCTGTGTTGATGCGGGCTCGACAGACGGTACATTAGAGGTCCTGCAAAGGTTTGCCGCAAAGGATGATCGCGTGACATTGCTGCAATCCGATCGCAAGAGCTACGGCTACCAGATGAATATGGGCGTCGATCATGCGAAGGGCGAGTATATCGGGATCGTGGAGGCGGATGATTACGTGCCGGAGAACATGTATCAGGACCTCTATGAGATTGCAAGCGCAAAGAAGCTTGATATCATCAAGTCGGACTTCTATCGGTTTACCGGCGAGGGCGAAAGTCTTGTGAAGTTATATTTTGCGCTGACGGATCGACCGGACCTTTACAGACGCGTGTTCGAGCCCGGGAAGGAGCAGGGAAGTTTTCTCACAACGAACAATACCTGGACCGGTATCTATCGCAGAGAGTTCCTGATCGAAAACAACATTCGCCATCATGAATCGCCCGGAGCATCCTTCCAGGATAACGGCTTCTATTTCCAGACATTGATGCATGCAAAGCGCGTGTATCTTCTGAATCAGCCTTACTACATGAACCGCCGCGACAATCCGGGATCTTCCGTTTTCGATAAGCGGAAGGCTTACTGCATGTGCGACGAGTATCGTTTTATCTACGATCGCCTGAAGGAGACGGGGCTGTTTCCAAAGTACCGTGAAGTCTACACGATCCGACTCTTCATGGAATACATGGGGAATTACGGCCGGATCGCTTCTTCTGATAAGCAGGAGTTCACGAGGCGTTTTGCGGCAGATTTTCACGAACTGGAACAAAAGGGCGAGCTGGATCTTTCGTTCTTTAACGAATATAGTGCAAACCTTTTAAAGACGATCATGGATGATCCGGATGGCTATTGGAATAAGCATATCCGGCCGTTTGACGAGGTCTACGACCAGGTTGAGAAGTATAATGAGATCATCATCTACGGCGCCGCAAGCATAGGCTGGCAGGCGATGCATACGCTGCTTGCACGCGGGAAGGCGCACAATATCGTGTGCTTTGCGGTTACAAGACCGAAGCCGGGCGTAGATTTTGTCCAGGGATATCCGATCAAAGCGATCGATTCTCTGCGTGAATACACGGATCGGGTGGCTCTTCTGATCGCATCGAAAAAGCAGTATCAGGCGGACATGCGCGAGACTGCGGAAAGGATGGGATTCAAGCATATTCTGGCTGTTCCCTGCATAGAAGATGGAATATAAAGTTACGGCGATCTTACCTTCCTATAATGTAGCGGCTTACATTGAGCAGTGTGTGCAAAGTGTGCTCGACCAGACGCTTCAGGAGACGGAGATCCTGTGCATTGACGCAGGCTCTACAGACGGCACGTGGGAGAAGCTGGAAAAGCTCGCGGCTTTAAATCCCCGAATCTGCCTTTACAAAGCGGAGGTCAAAAGCTACGGCTACCAGATGAATCTCGGTATCCGAAAAGCGCAGGGAGAATATATTGCGATCATTGAGACGGATGATTATGCCGATCCGGATATGTTTGAACTGCTCTACAATGTGGCTGCAAAGTCCAAGGCGGATGTATCGAAAGCGGCTCATTACGAGCTGTATGAATACGGCGACGGCACATACAAAGAGATTCCGATCGATTATATTCCGGAGAATTACCTTTCCGGAACGGTCTTTTCGCCTGATGAGCACCCGGAAGTGCATGACTGGGATTCGAACATATGGAATGCGCTGTATCGCAGAGAGTTTCTGCTTGATCACAAGATCGGCTTTCAGGAGACGTCGGGTGCCGCCTTTCAGGATATCGCATTTCAGCAGATGGTATGGAATGAGGCTGAGCGGGTGGTATATTCGCGCTACCATATCTATCATTACAGACGCGTTCGCGTCGGCGCTTCCACCTGGAATCCGAATTGCGTGAAATATGTTCACAAGGCATACAGTGATCTCTTTGCGGATCCGCGTACCAAGGAGAGCCACAAAAGATGGCTCCATATCCGTATGATCCGAGCGTTCTTTACAGAGTATCGGAAGACGCTCTGCGGCATGGAGAAGTGTGACCATTCCGAGGCGGTTGACTGGTTCGAGGATCAGATCAAAGAAGCACTCCGAAGCGGTCTGATCGAGACGGCAGATATCTGGCCACCTGAGCGGGATGAGATCCTGCGCTTTTTGATCGACAGAGAACTGTATACAGAGCGCATTATAAAGCAGGCGGATGCGGTATACCGATGGCTCGGCGATCTGAAAAAATCTGTGGCCGGTAAGAAGGTGATCATCTTTGGCGCGGGGCAATATGGCATGCTGCTTCTTCCGTATCTCATCAAAAACGGGATCAATGTCACAGCGCTTGCCGATAATCAGATCGGCCTTACGAACAATACAGTTTTTGGATTAAGGATTTACAGTGCTGATGAAGCGACGAGAAATATCAAAGACGCATACTATATCATTGCAAACAAGCGGTTCGGAGAGCAGATCAGGATGCAGCTTTCCGGAATGGGCGTTTCAGATGATCATATGACGATATTCGATGGGGCGGATCGGAACCTTTTGGATGGACTCCGACGGTTACCGCTTTTACCTGAGAGGAAGAATGGCTGATGCCTGACAGAGCAGAACAATCTATGGTCAATCGAATAAAGGCGGCGCTTCTTTTGTGGTATCCGTTCAAACCGGATGCTACGGTGCTTCTTGTTGCCGATGAGGGAGACGGGATCGGCAATGTCCTGGCGGAGAAGATCACGCATCTTAAAATGGCTGCGCCTTCTGCGATTCCGTTAGAGGGACAGTATGATCATGTGATCTGTATTCATCTTCCGGAGCAGGAAGAGAATCCTGCCGAAATTCTAAAGAAGTGCCGCGCATGCTTGAAAGCGTCCGGCACGCTCCTTTTTCCCATGCACAACAGAATTGGGATCCGTTACTTCTGCGGAGACAGGGATCCGTATACAGGCGGCGTATTCGATGGGATCGAAAACTATGTCCATGCAGATCTGTCGGGGCGTGCATTCGCCGGCAGGGGATATACTGCAAAAGAGATGGAACGGTTTCTTTCAGATGCCGGGTTCGATGCATTTCAGTTCTACTCCGTTTATGCGGGGCTTGAATACCCGTTGCATCTGATGGCGGAAGGATACCTTCCCAACGAGGATCTGGCGAACCGCGTGATCCCCATCTATCATGATCCGCGAACGGTATTTCTTGAAGAGGAGCGGCTGTATACTACACTGGCAGAGAATGGCTTACTGCACAAGTTGGCAAACGCATACCTTGTTGAATGCGCATCAGACCCTTCATCGCTTTCCGATTCACTTTATATCACGAGTTCGTTTGAACGAAGCAAAGAAAATGCCATGATCACGATCCTACAGAACGATGGAACGATCGTGAAGAAGGCGCTTTATGATGAGGGCGTTAAAAGGCTTTCGAATCTGCAGAAAAATCATGCGGAATTAAATGCAAGAGGCGTTTGCGCCGTGGACATTACCGTAAGCGGATCGGAGGCATCCATGCCGTATCTGGACTATCCGACCGTGCAAAAGCATTGGCAGGAGCTTCTGTTACGGGACAAGGCGGCATTCCTTAGAGAAGTAGACAGGTTCATGGAGGCGATCGACCGGTCGGCGGATATTGTATCGACGGACGATACATACGGACCGATCGCAAAGAAGGCATTCATCGATATGGTGCCGCTTAACTGTCTGTATATGGATGGCGAGTTCGTTTTTATCGATCAGGAATTTGCACCGGAGAACTATCCGATCAATGTGGTGAAGGCTCGCGTGATGCTTACCTTTTTCTCCAAACATGATGAACTCAGGTTTATTGAGCAGGAAATGTATGAGCGCTACGGCCTTGCAGAAGGCAGATGGCTCTACAGAGAAAAGGAGCATGCTTTTTTGCATGAACTCTGGAGTGAAGATCAGCTCGGAACATACCGAAATAATATGTGCAGAGATTTGGAAACCGTTGGACGGAACAGAATGCGTATCGATCGTCCGACGGATTAAAAATAGCGATATTCGAGAAGGAGACGAAAACATGTATGATTATCTGATCGTCGGTGCCGGACTGTACGGCGCTGTTTTTGCACAGCAGATGAAGGAAAAAGGGCGCAAGTGCCTGGTGATCGATAGAAGAGACCATATCGCCGGCAACGTTTTTTCAAAAGAGATGTACGGGATCCAGGTGCATATGTACGGTCCGCACATTTTCCATACGGATCTGGAGAATGTCTGGGAATACGTGAACCGGTTTACAAAGTTCAATCATTACATGCACTGTCCGGTGGCAAATTATAAAGGAGAACTCTACAATCTGCCGTTTAATATGAATACGTTCGCGCAGATGTGGGGGATCGTTACACCGGATGAGGCGAAAAAGAAGATCGAAGAGCAGATCGCAGCAGCGGGCATTAAAGAACCGCACAACTTAGAAGAGCAGGCGATCTCTCTTGTCGGAACGGACATTTATGAGAAGCTGATCAAGGGCTACACGGAAAAACAGTGGGGAAGACCCTGTACGGAGCTTCCGGCGTTTATTATCAAGCGCCTTCCGGTTCGTTTTATTTTCGACAATAACTACTTCAATCACCCGCATCAGGGTATTCCGATCGGCGGCTATACAGCGTTTGTCGGGAACATTCTGGACGGGATCGAAGTGGAACTTAACGCCGATTATTTTGCCGACCGTGAGAAATACCGAAATATGGCGAAGAAGGTCATTTTCACCGGGCCGATTGATGCGTATTTTGATTATGAATACGGAACGCTGGAATACAGAAGTCTTCGGTTTGAGACAGAAACACTTGATATGGGGAACTATCAGGGGATCGCCAATATGAACTACACGGATGCGGAGACGCCGTACACAAGAGTGCTGGAGCACAAACACTTCGAATTCGGCAAAGGCGATCCGAACAAAACAGTCATCACACGCGAGTATTCAAGCGAATGGAAGCCGGGCGACGAGCCCTACTATCCTGTGAATGATGCGAAGAATACGGAACTGTATCAGAAATATGTAAAGCGCGCGGAGAGCGAACCCGATGTTCTCTTCGGCGGCCGTATGGGTACATACAAGTACATGGATATGGATAAGGTGATCGCACAGGCGCTGGAAGATGCGGCCAAAGAAGGCTGAGCATGATCGCGGGGCTTGAAAGCAATCCTGCTGTATCGGAGGATGAATGACAGAAAGCAGTGATAAAAGAGCGGCAGTTGATGCCGGGAAGAAATATCATATCGGCTATGTGGCGGGTGCATTCGATATGTTTCATATCGGGCACCTGAACCTTTTGCGTCGTGCGAAGGAACGCTGCGATTATCTGATCGCGGGCGTGATGTCGGACGATCGGATCATCGAACTGAAAAAAAGACCGCCGATCATTCCCTGCAGCGAGCGCATGCAGATCGTGGAGGCGTGCAGGTATGTGGACCGGGTGGAGGAACTGCCCGTAGGACAGGCGGGGATCATGGACGCCTACAACCGCTTCGGATTCGACTGCATGTTTTCAGGCGATGACCATGCGAATAACCCAAGCTGGCTCTCCGAGCGCGAGCGCTTAAGAGAGCGAGGATCGGATATCGTTTTCGTATCCTATACAAAGGAGACGAGCTCGACAGCGATCAGAGAGAAGCTTGAAATTGAAAAAAACAGAGTGAATCCGGGCGATGCAAGGCTTTTGACCGGTATCAATCACCGCTGGATCTATACGTATGACTATGCACCGGATTCCGTGTGGGAAGAGTGGAGAGTGTCTGCCGGGATCGCTGCAGGTAGTGCTGACTGGATCGAGACGGAAGCCGATGCGGCAGCAGCCAGAGCAGATCAGGCACGAGGTGGTCGCGATCTTCCATGCTATCTTGTACTTGCGGATTCACATTTTGCCTATAATGGGACCTGGGAGGATACGGTTGCTTCTATGCGTGCGATCGCTAAACGGGTTCGGCTTGACGGGATCATTCACCTCGGCGATCTGACGGACGGGTTATTGCCCCTCTCAGAGACGGAGAAGATTGAGAAACGAGTGCTTTCGGATATGGAAGGCCTTGGCGTTCCCGTTTATGTGGTTCCGGGCAATCATGACTATAATTATTTCCGCGGAAATCCGGAGATCAGATATCCCGATACGCCGCGATACTACGTGGACGACGGACGCCACGGCTTAAGGCTTATCGTGATCGATTCGTTCGATCCGAAGGATGAACGCCGGTATGGCTTTACGGAAGAGACAATTGAATGGCTGGATGAGATGCTTCGCAATCTTCCGATCGGTTATAAAGTGATCGTGCTTTCCCACCTGACACCGCTTGTACGGCTCCAGGCGTGGGCGAAGGATATTCGAAACAGAGAGAAGCTGATCGCGGTACTTGACCGCCACGCTGAAAAGATTCTGGCGTTTATGAACGGACACAATCACTGTGACCAGTTCTTTAATGATCTGCGCAACGGACAGTTCCCGATCATCTCGCTGAACTGCGCGAAGTGCGAGTGCTTCCCGGATCATAAGCCTAAAGGCGCTGAAGTGCCTTTCCGCATGCTGGGAGACCGGACGCAGGAGTGTTTTGATATTATGCAGGTTGATACGAAAAAAGGAGAGATATACCTTACACGTTTCGGCGCCGGAAGGGATCGGATCGTGAGGGATCATAAAGCATTCTGGGTGTAGGAGGATACAGACTTGATCGACAATATCACAGGCTTACGTAAGGTGCAGCTGGAGCTGCTTGCGGCGTTTTCGAATGTCTGCAAAGCGCATGAACTGAAATGGTACGCTTTCTTCGGAACACTTCTCGGGATCTCCAGAAATGGAGGATACCTGCCCTGGGATGATGATGTGGATGTTGTGATGCCGCCGGAAGACTACCGGCTCCTTTGTGCGCATAAGGATTGGTTCGACGCAAAGGCATACACCCTTCAGACGCCGCAAGATCAGGGCGCGGTACGATTTGCGCACCTTCGTAAGAACGGAACGACGGAATTTCGCGAAGATTTTATCGAATGCTTAAAGAGCGGCGGCCATCTCGGGATATCGATCGATATTATTCCCCTGGCAGAACTTCCGGGCATGGGCGCTTATCATACGCCGTCTATTGCAAATCCGGAAAAGAAAGCCGCAGTCTATCTGAAGGAATGGTTTGAACCTGCAGGTATCGGCAGATTTGAAGATCTGGAAGTATGCATTCCGGCAAAACCCAGGAAGATCTTGACCGAAGTATACGGAGACTGGGGATGGCCGACAGGAGCGAGAGCAAGCTATCCGAGTGCATGGTTTTTCGATACGCAAAAAGGATACGAGGAGTATGTTCGGCGCTATACCGGCATGCTGGATGGGATCGAAGGAAAGAAGATCTATCTGTTCGGCGCAGCGGATACCTTAAGGATCTGGCTGGAGAGATTTGATCGGCGTGATCAGGTGGTATGCACGTTTGATAATGATCCCGGAAAATGGGGCAAACAGGCTTACGGCGTGGAGGTAAGAGATCCCGCAGAGCTTTCTAAGCTTCACGGAAAAGATGACCGTATCATCATTGTCAGTCTCTGGCATCAGGAGATTGGCCGCCAGCTGGAATGTATGGGGATCGACGATTACTACGTCTACCTGGATAACTACTATGATGAGAAGATCGGAAATAAAGTCGTCAGACGGGAAGATGTAACAAACGGGGATAAAAAGCTCCCCAGATGGGAATAGAGATACGAAAAAAAGCCCCTGAAAAGGGAGGATGCCAAGTGAGTTACCTCACTTGGCATTATTATGAAAAAGCTATTTAAAAGTAATGTTAGTACTGTGCTCTCCGCCTTTCTATGGTTTTAGTATAGCGGGAACATTTGAATAAAGAATATTATGTAAATTAAGTTTTTTTGAAAGAAATGTGAACAAAATATGTATGCGTCACATTTTCTCAGGCTCCGGATATGTCTCGCCGAATGTCTCGACTGTTACGGATTTCATAACCTGCTTTTCGAGCGGACGATCGGAAAAATCCGTATTGCATTCCGCGATCTTATTAACATTCTCCATGCCTTCGATGACCATGCCGAATGCGGCATACTCACCGTCGAGGTGCGGAGATGTCTTGTGCATGATAAAGAACTGGCTTCCCGCGGAGTCGGGCATCATGCTTCTTGCCATGGAGAGAACACCCTCCGTGTGCTTTAAGTCATTCTGAAAACCGTTTCCTGAAAACTCACCTTTGATACTGTAGCCCGGGCCTCCCATCCCGTTGCCGTCGGGGCAGCCGCCCTGGATCATAAAACCGTTGATCACGCGGTGGAAGATCAGACCGTCGTAGAACTTTGCGTTTACAAGGCTGATGAAATTGTTTACTGTATTGGGCGCGACATTCGGATACAGTTCCGCTTTGATGATGTCGCCGTTTTCCATTTCGAATGTAACGATAGGATTTTTCATATGGATTCCTTTCTGCTATGATAATTGAATAAAAGCAACTCTATTTTATCGGATGATCGGTGATTCGTAAAGACTCAGACCCGGAAGGTGCATCATGGAAAAATGCTTGGAGATCGAAGGCGGAAAACTGTATATCTCGGACGACGTTGACCGACTTCTGGAGCTCTCGTCGCAGGGCGAAAAGTGTGTGCCCATCCTGACGGATGAAACAAAGAGGCTTGATATGGACCGCTTTCCGTTTGCGATCGAAGATGCGGACGGCGTGCCGCAGGAAGAGTATGTACGCATGTATCGTAAGCTTTGCGGCACCCCGGAGACGATCGCCGTTACGGAGAGGCTCAGGATCCGGGAGATCGCAGTAGATGACCTGCCGGCACTTTTTCTCCTGTATGATGATCCGGACGTGACGGCATTTATTGAGCCGCTTTTTCCATACGACGAGGAGAAGGAGTATACCGAAAACTATATCAGATATGTTTACGGATTATACGGCTACGGCATGTGGATCGTGGAACGCAGGGCGGGCGATGCGTGGGAGATTATCGGACGAGCCGGGATCGAACAGAAAGAAGGCCGGCTTGAGATGGGGTATATGCTGGGAAAAGCGTTCCGGCACATGGGGTATGCCCGCGAGGCGTGCCGCGCAGTCCTTGCGTATGCGTGGGAGCACACAGATGAGCCGGCGGTCTACTGTACTGCGGAGCAAAAAAATAAAGCCTCGATCCGGCTCCTTGAAACGTTTGGATTCCTTCCATGCTTCGAAAACGAAGGATCGGAAGGTCTTTACATCAAGAAACGTCCGGACGGGCTTTAATCGCGAGGCAGAACCTTTTCTACATACAGATCGGGAGTCTCTGCCAGATCGATAAAGTTTACACCGCTCTGAATGACGGGGCGTCCCAGCTTGCCGCGGTTGATAAAAACGACATATCCGACGGATTGATCGTTTAAGAGGACCGGGCAGTTTAAGTAGCTGTTCACCGCATTTTCCAAAAATGTAACGATAAATCTGGTATCAAAAGAGGACATATGATCCTCAAGATACTCGATCGCACGGAATGGCGAGAGATGCTGATAATACGGCTGCTCGCCGGTGATGGAAGTATATACGTCGCAGATCGCAACGATCTTTGCGTATTTGTCGATCTTCTGAGTGGGAAGACCGTGCGGATAGCCGGTGCCGTCGCATCGCTCGTGATGCATAAGGGCACTTTTTTTGATCGTCTCATCAAAACCGTATTTGGTAAGGAAGTGATAGCCCTTCTCTGTGTGCGACATGTAGAGATGCCGTTCCTCTTCGGTCATCCCGTCCTTTTCCGTCAAAATCTCTTTGGGGATCTCCATTTTGCCGATATCGTGGAACAGACCGCATGCTGCAGCAAGACGGCGCTCTTCCCGATCCATACGGAGCCATCCTGCGAGAATATGGCACAGAAGTGCCGTGTTTACGGAATGCGCATAAAACGTCTGGTCAAATTCCTTCATGTGAAGCATCATTTCAAGGAAGTCGACGTCTTTGCCGTTTGAGGTCAGTAATGAAAGCACCTGGTCTAAGAGACGCGGTACGTCAAGTGCGGTATTCTTTTGTATCAGGTTTTCCAACTCGGCCTGGAATGAGCTAAGCTGCGTCTTGTAGAATGTCTTGAACTGCTCGACTTCTGCGGCATGCTGCTCCTTGACCATGTCCTCAAACGGATAGTAGTAATGACGCTTTGGAATGGTAATGGAGCCGTTTGCGGATCGGAACGATCCCTGCGCATCCGCTGCATCCTGCGTATCCGGAACTTCTCCTGTCACTGCTTCGTCGGAAGCTTCTTCTGCTTCCATTCTGTGCTTCTCTTCTTCTGTCATGATCAGGACAGATCTTACGGAGTGTGAGGACATCATCCGGATGATCGGCTGCGTCAAAACAGCTCCTTTTGCAACCAATAACTGGTCACCGAAGGAGTAAATGTCTTCTGCTGCGATCATTCCCGCCTTTAATTGGAAGGGGAAAAGCCTCATCATAATATGGGTATCCTCATATAACACTTACATAAATATATTATTATGATAGTTTATACCTGCCATGCGAGTCAATTGGTTCAAAAGTATTTTTTTTGCAACAATGCAGACATCTTGCATATTTACATGTTTTCTTATAATATAATAGGTATTTTAAGAAAAAAGACAGAATACGAGAGGAAAAAAGTGATGATAGCGAAGCATTATGAAGACATGTTACAGGGAAAATCCGTGATCCGTCAGCTCTCCGAATTTGCGACGGCGAGGGGCAAAGAGATCGGTTACGAGAATGTGTTTGATTACAGTCTCGGCAATCCGTCCGTGCCGGTGCCGCAGGCCGTGACGGATACGATGATCCGCCTTTTACAGGAGAAGGATCCGATGGAACTTCACGGGTACAGTCCTTCGCTCGGAATCCCTTCTGTACGTGAGAAGGTGGCGGCATCCCTTGAAAAAAGGTTCGGACTTCCCTATACGGCAGATGAGATCTTCATGACAAGTGCCGCTGCTGCAGCGATCTCACATGCGCTTCGCGCAGTTACCGTGCCGGGTGATGAGGTTCTCACTTTTGCTCCCTGCTTTTCCGAATACTATCCGTACGTAAACGGCACGGGTGCGCATCTGAAAGCGGTGCCCGCGGATCTTACCTCATTCCAGATCAACTTTGATGCATTTGAGGAGATGCTGACAGAGAAGGTGACGGCCGTTCTGATCAATACCCCGAACAATCCGTCCGGTGTAGTCTATTCTTCGGCGACATTAAAGACACTGGCGGATATTCTTACAAAGAAGAGTGAGGATTTTGGTCATCCGATCTATCTGATCTCGGATGAGCCGTATCGCGAGATCGTCTTTGCGGGCGTGGAAGCACCGTTCGTGTCAGCTTTCTATGATAATACGCTGATGTGCTATTCCTATTCCAAAGCGCTTTCTTTCCCGGGCGAGCGTATCGGCTATCTGGCGGTCAACCCGGCTTGCAGGGATGCAAAGAAGATTGTGCAGATGTGCGGGCAGATCTCCAGAGAGATCGGCCATAATTGTCCGTCTTCGCTGATGCAGCTGACGATCGCAGAGAATCTGTACATTACATCCGATATCTCGGTTTATGAGACGAACAGAAACATCTTATATAAAGAACTGGCATCCCTCGGCCTTACCTGTACGGAGCCGGGCGGCACGTTCTATATCTTCCCGAAGGCACCGATGGAAGACTCCAAGGCGTTCAGCGAGAAGGCAAAAGAATTTGACCTGATCCTTGTACCCGGAGACGGTTTCGGATGCCCCGGATATTTCCGCATGGCATACTGCATCGACACGGAGAAAGTGGAGCGTTCACTTGATGCGATCCGCAGACTGATCGCGGCCTGCTAAGGTGCGATTTTGTAAGATATATAGCGCCATTATTAAAATACCATAAACTGTCTGAAAACGATTGCCTTGTTGAAAAACAAATGCTACAATACCATCACGGAGACGAGAAATGCAGTCAATGTTATTTTTTCTCAAATAGAGCCGCGAGCTCTGCCAGTGAAGGAGGATATGAGAATATGAAATACGTATGTCAGGTTTGTGGTTATGTTCATGAAGGCGATTCCGCACCGGAAAAGTGTCCCGTTTGTAACGCACCGGCTTCCAAGTTTACGAAGCAGGAAGGCGAGATGACATGGGCAGCCGAGCATGTTGTAGGCATTGCGAAGGGTGTGAGCCAGGATATCATCGATGATCTTCGCGCGAATTTTAACGGAGAATGCTCCGAAGTCGGCATGTATCTTGCAATGGCACGTGTTGCGCACAGAGAAGGATATCCGGAGATCGGACTTTACTGGGAGAAAGCTGCTTTTGAAGAAGCAGAGCATGCTGCAAAGTTTGCGGAGCTTCTTGGCGAAGTGGTAACGGATTCTACGAAGAAGAATCTGGAGATGCGTATCGAAGCTGAAAACGGCGCGACTGCAGGCAAGACAGATCTTGCAAAGAGAGCGAAGGCAGCGAACCTCGATGCGATCCATGATACGGTTCATGAGATGGCAAGAGACGAGGCACGACACGGAAAAGCATTTCAGGGTCTTTACAACAGATATTTCAAATAATATAGTTAGATATGAAGAGGATGACCAAATGGTCATCCTCTTTTTTGAGAGACATGTGCGGAGATGAGGAGGATAATATGTCGATCAGTGATGTTGGCATGCTGTTTAAGTTTGTAGGCGGTATCGGCTTTTTCTTATACGGTATGCATATTATGGCGGACGGCTTGCAGAAAGCAGCCGGTAACCGCATGAAATCCATGCTTGGATTTTTCACCAAGAACCGTTTTGTTGCGGTTGTGATGGGTGCGCTCATTACAGCGCTTCTGCAAAGTTCTACGGCAACGACGGTTATGACGGTTGGTTTCGTTAATGCGGGGATGCTGACGCTTAAGCAGGCGGTCGGCGTGATCATGGGTGCGAATATCGGCACCACGTTTACGGCATGGCTTGTATCGCTCAGCGAACTCGGAATGTCTTTTAAACCCGAATTCATTGCACCGCTTTTTGTCGGGCTCGGCGCATTCGGCGTTCTTTTTTCCAAAAGCGAACAGAAAAAGAAGATCGGTGAGATCATTGTCGGATTCGGCGTTTTGTTTATCGGTTTCGGTTTCATGTCAGAAGCGATCGCGCCATATAAAAATGCGCAGATCTTCTATGATACATTCAGTGTACTCGGGAATAATCCCATTCTGGCGATCCTTTCCGGCATTGTGGTAACGGCGATCATGCACAGCTCGGCGGCTTCCGTCGGTATCCTGCAGACGCTTGCCATGAACGGCATCGTCACCTGGCAGTCGGCGGTATTTATTACACTTGGGCAGAATATCGGTACTTGCATCACCGCCGTTTATTCGGGCGCAGGTGCGAGTACGAATGCGAAGCGTGCGTCGATCCTGCATCTTTTGTTCAATGTTTTCGGTGCGATCTGGTGCGGCATTCTTGCATACATTATTTTCCGATTCCGTGCGGACATTGCGCTTAAGACGATATCGAGTGTGGACATTTCCATCTTCCATACCGTGTTTAATACAAGTAATACGATCATTCTGTTCCCTCTGGCGGGCGTGATGGTACGCTTTAGCGAGAAGCTGATCCGTGAGAAGCCTGTGGCTCTGTCGGAAGACGAGACGATCGAAAGTGCCAGGATCGAAGAGGTACGTCGTCATCTCGACCGCCGTATCTTAAAGAACCCGAGTTTTGCGATCGAAACCGGCGTGCAGCAGGTGCTTGCGATGGCGGATATCGCCCGCACAAATTTCTATCTGGCGCTGGAAGCTTTTAATGAGACGGAAAAAGAGTCCGCCAAGGCGAAGGAAAAGCAGGTTGTCCGTACGGAGAATACGATCAACGAACTGGAAAAAATGCTGACGGAATTCCTTGTTGACGTGGACAACCTGTCCCTTACGGAAGAGCAGCATTCGAAGGTGAAGACACTGTTTTACATGATCATCGATGCGGAGAGGATCGGCGATCACAGTGAAAATGTCGCAGAACTTGCCAAGAAGAAGCGAAAAGAGAAGATCACTTTCTCTGATAAGAGTGAGAAGGATCTTGAAAAGATGATCCATGCGACGAGTGAGACACTCGACGGCGCGCTTGCTGCCTATAAGCAGGACGATAAGACGATGGCATCGATCGCTAAGCAGTGTGAAGAGGGAGTCGATGCGCTTGAGAAAAAGCTACGTGATAAGCACATCTCCCGCCTCTCCAAAGGCAAATGCGAGCCGACGGCCGGCGTGCTGTTCCTGGATCTTCTCGTAAATCTTGAGCGTGTGGCGGACCATGCGGATAATATCGCGGGCTATGTGCTCGGTGAGGAAGCACCGTAGGCTTTTGTTGCAATTCCTCGTGTTTTAATTTTCGCTTTATCTCTTATACGAAGACGGTCTCCAGACACGGCCTCGGGCTTGCGGTAGATATCAATCCGCTTTATACAAAAGACTATCAGCATTTTGAGATCCCGAAATCGAAATAACCCGGTACGAAGGAGTAGAAAAAATGAACGATCCGTTTTCGATCATATCCGAATCAGTTAACGTTGAAGTGGCAGAATTCATGAAATCGATCCCTGCTGACATTGCCGGCGGGGTGCTGCTTTTTGCCATCTGGAATTACAAAACAGCTCGCTGATCATGGGAGCGACGGTACGGTTTCCCGCCAATGTCCGCAGTGAAGTGCTGAAGGATGAGATCAATACATCCGTATTCAAGGCTCTCAAAGAAAACGGGATCGAGATCCCTTACGATCATCTTGATGTGATCATGCATTCATGATCGGATGCCTGTGAGAAAATGGATTTCATTCACATTCACACAAAACCGCAATATCATGTTATAATAAAATGAAGAAGCACATGATATAGTTGTGAAAGGCCTCGGTATGAATGTGAGAAGCGTCCATAGCAAACTCAGGATCTACGATGAAGACACGGTCATCCTGCGTGAGACGGAACAGCATCCCTATATGTACAAGATCCTCGCGGGAAGCGTGGCTTTGTACATCAACTACGGACAAAAAGATGAGTATCTGGTCGGCATCCTCGGAAAAAGTAGGGTGTTCGGCGAGATCGGCCTTCTGTGTGATAAGCCCAATATCTATACCGCTGTTGCGAATGAACGCACCACACTGATAACGATCGATGAGCGCAACCTCGGTGATTTCATTGCCGGCAATCATGTGGAGACACTGAACATCATGCGCAACATGGCCAATATCATTCAGGCGCTTCGCGCCAATGTCAGTATGCTGTCCATGGAACTGATGTCCGATGCGGAGCTCAAGGAGAGCAGACGACGTGAGATCAACGACAAGATGCAGCGGTACATTCGCTCGAGCCTGTTCCTGAACCCGCCGTTTTTTGATCAGAAAAACTGACGTACTATTCTTATGCAATAAAGAGATAAAGAGATCTGAAGGAGTACCCACTTGAAAACTGTTGCCATATCGCTATTTGCTTTGATGTATATTCTGATGATCGCCCTGCCTGCAAAGTGCAGACCGTTCATCTCCTGTCTGACCGCCGCAGCCTTTGCGGCGATCGGTATTATATCCGTTCAGGCAATCCCTGATGCCATAGACTGGAACATTATTATGATGATATTCGGTACCGTGATCATCGTCGACTATTTCATCCAATCCAAAATGCCGAATCTGATCGCGGATAAGCTCCTGGCGATCTCACCGAACGTTATGGCGGTTACGATCATCATGTCGCTTTTTTCCGGTATCATCTCCGCTTTTATTGACAATGTGGCGACTGTATATATGGTCGCACCGGTGGCACTTGCGATCTGCAAGAAGCTGAAGATCTCACCGGTTTCGATGGTGATCTCTATCGCAGTATCTTCCAATCTGCAGGGCGCAGCGACGCTTGTGGGTGATACCACGTCCATCATGCTGGCGGCGCCGAATGCGGCGAAGATGGATTTCCTTGATTTCTTCTGGTTCTTTAACCGTCCCGGTATTTTCTTTGCGGTTGAGGTTGGCGCCCTTTTGACGGTGCCGATCATGATGATCCTTTTCCGCAAGATGAAAGAGCCTGTATCGTCCGACGAGAAAACGGTTGTGTCGGATAATATTCCGACGATCGCGATGGTCGGGCATATCGTATTTCTGATCGCGGCATCCTTCATCCCGGGCAAGCCGGAAGTGACGAACGGTGTCATCTGCATGGTATGGGGCATCTTCTGTGTTGTTGCGGAGCTGATTCGAACCAAAGATGTTAAGACCATGTGCCGCAACATCAAAAATGTGGATTATGCGACCATTTTTCTCTTGGGTGGTCTGTTCATCGTGATCGCAGGCATTACCGGTCAGGGAATCATTAATGATATCGCATCGCTCATTATTAAGGTGGGCGGCAACAATTACTTCCTGCTCTATTCCGTGATCGTGTGGGGCTCAGTTCTGATCTCGGCATTCGTGGACAACATCCCGTATGTTGCGACCATGATCCCGGTTGTTGTTGGCGTTGCCGAGCAGCTCGGACATGAGCGTTATCTTTTGCTCTTCGGCCTTCTGATCGGCGCAACGCTCGGCGGTAACATCACGCCTGTCGGGGCCTCTGCCAACATCGCAGGCGTCGGCCTTTTACGCAAAGAAGGCTACGAGGTATCCTTTAAGGAATTCATGCGCATCGGCCTGCCGTTTACGCTGGCGGCCTTGATCGGTGGATACGCGTACTGCTGGTTTGTGCTGAACATCTAAAAAAAGAATAAAAACGATTGACAATGTATTTTACGAGTGCTAACTTATGTTACAGAGATGTTAGCACTCTTATTGTTTGAGTGCTAATAAAGCGGAGAGGGGTGATGTCTTGGAAATGGATGCAAGAAAACGTACGATCCTTCGTGCGATCATTCGCAATTACCTTGAGACCGGTGAGCCGGTCGGCAGCAGGACGATCTCCAAGTACACCGACTTGAACCTGAGCTCCGCAACGATCCGCAACGAGATGTCCGATCTGGAAGAGATGGGCTATATCCTGCAGCCTCATACTTCCGCGGGACGTATCCCTTCGGATAAGGGGTATCGCTTCTATGTGGATGAGATGCTCGCTGAGAAGGAGAAGCAGGTAGAAGAGAAGCTCGATATGCTCCTTGAAAAAGAGGAGAAGATGGATCAGCTTCTGAAGCAGGCCGCAAAGGTGCTTGCGACCAACACGAACTATGCGACGATGATCTCCGCACCGAAGTGCATCGGCAATAAGCTGAAGTTCATCCAGCTTTCCAAAGTAGATGCCGATCAGATCCTGGCCGTGATCGTGGTGGAAGGGAATGTGATCAAGAACAACATTCTGACGGTGGAAGAGGAGCTCAATGATGAGACACTTCTGAAGCTGAACATTCTGCTCAACACGCATCTGAACGGACTGTCACTTGATGAGATCAATCTCGCGACGATCACCGCGCTCAAGCAGCAGGCGGGGGTTCACAGCGGCATCGTCAATGAAGTGATCGATGCAGTGGCGGATGCGATCCGTGCCGATGAAGATCTTGAGATCTACACGAGCGGCACAAACAACATTTTCAAATATCCGGAGCTTGCCGATAACCAGAAGGCGAGCGAACTGATCAATACATTCGAAGAGAAAAAGATGCTGACGGAACTTGTCCAGGAGACGCTGGCAGATGAGAGCAACACCGGCATTCAGGTCTACATCGGCGAAGAAGCACCGATTAAGACCATGAAAGACTGCAGTATCGTTACCGCGACGTATGAACTCGGCGAGGGCATGCGTGGTACGATCGGTATCATCGGGCCGACCAGAATGGATTATGACAAAGTTGTCGATGCTCTTAAGACTCTGACGAATCAGTTGGATACGGTATATAAGAAAAAATAGAAAGGAAGTAACAACGTGTCAGATAAAGACCTGAAGCAGGATCTTGAAGAAGAAGTAAAGACCTGCGAAGAAGAGGCCGCAGCGGAAGATGTAACAAAAGACGTGGCACCGGAAGAACCCGAAAAGGAAGAACCCAAAGCTGCGAAGAAGAAAGCAAAGGCCGATAAAAAAGCAGATAAACAGAAAGAAAAGATCGAAGAGCTGGAGGATCGCGTGAAGCGCCAGCTTGCCGAGTTTGAAAACTTCCGTAAACGGACGGACAAGGAAAAGGCCCAGATGTTCGAGGTCGGTGCCAAGAGCGTTGTGGAAAAGATCCTTCCGGTTGTGGACAATTTTGAAAGAGGACTTGCGAATGCACCCGAAGGAGATCCCTTTGTGGAGGGCATGAACATGATCTATAAACAGCTTGTAAGTGAGCTTGATGCCTTAGGTGTGAAGGCGATCGAAGCGGTTGGCAAAGAATTTGATCCCACGTATCACAATGCGGTGATGCAGGTTCAAAGTGAGGAATTCGAGAGCGGCATCGTCGCTCAGGAATTACAAAAAGGATATATGTATCGCGACACAGTCGTACGACCCAGCATGGTCGCGGTCGCAGAATAAATGGTAGGAGGAAAAAGTTATGAGCAAGATCATTGGTATCGACTTAGGTACAACAAACAGCTGCGTAGCAGTTATGGAAGGTGGTAAGCCCACCGTTATCGCAAATACAGAAGGCGCAAGAACAACACCGTCTGTTGTGGCATTTACCAAGACAGGTGAGAGACTTGTCGGTGAGCCTGCCAAACGTCAGGCAGTTACAAATGCAGAGAAGACCATTTCCTCGATCAAGAGAGATATGGGTACAGACCATGGCAGAACGATCGACGACAAGAAGTATTCTCCTCAGCAGATCTCCGCAATGATCCTTCAGAAACTGAAAGCAGACGCAGAGAACTATCTCGGTGAGAAGGTTACGGAAGCAGTCATCACGGTTCCCGCATACTTCAATGACGCACAGCGTCAGGCGACCAAGGATGCAGGCAAGATCGCAGGTCTGGAAGTAAAGCGTATCATCAACGAGCCTACGGCGGCGGCACTTGCTTACGGCCTTGATAATGAAAAAGAACAGAAGATCATGGTATACGACCTTGGCGGTGGTACATTCGATGTATCCATCATCGAGATCGGCGACGGCGTTATCGAAGTTCTTGCAACAAACGGTAACAACAGACTCGGCGGTGATGACTTCGACCAGAAGATCACGGATTACATGCTTTCCGAGTTCAAGAAGAACGAAGGCATCGATCTTTCCAATGATAAAATGGCGCTTCAGAGACTTCGTGAAGCAGCAGAGAAGGCTAAGAAAGAGCTTTCTTCCGCTATGACAACGAATATCAACCTGCCTTTCATCACTGCAACGTCGGAGGGTCCGAAGCATTTTGACATGAACCTGACCAGAGCGAAATTCGATGAGTTGACACATGATCTCGTAGAGATGACGGCAGTTCCGGTTCAGAACGCATTAAAGGATGCAGGCGTAACGGCAGCAGAACTCGGCAAGGTACTTCTTGTCGGCGGTTCTACACGTATCCCGGCTGTTCAGGAAAAGGTAAAAGCATTAACCGGCCACGAACCCAGCAAGACATTGAACCCTGATGAATGTGTAGCGATCGGTGCTTCCATTCAGGGCGGTAAGCTTGCCGGCGATTCAGGCGCAGGCGATATCCTGCTTCTGGATGTTACTCCGCTTTCTCTGTCCATCGAGACAATGGGCGGCGTTGCGACCAGACTGATCGAGAGAAATACAACGATCCCGACCAAGAAGAGTCAGATCTTCTCTACCGCTGCGGACAACCAGACAGCAGTAGATATCAACGTTGTACAGGGTGAGAGACAGTTCGCAAAAGATAACAAGTCTCTTGGCCAGTTCAGACTTGACGGTATTCCGCCCGCACCCCGCGGAATCCCGCAGATCGAAGTTACATTCGATATCGATGCGAACGGTATCGTAAACGTATCCGCAAAGGATATGGGTACAGGCAAAGAGCAGCACATCACCATCACGGCAGGCTCCAACATGTCTGATGAAGATATCGACAAGGCAGTGAAAGAAGCTGCTGAGTATGAAGCACAGGATAAGAAGAGAAAAGAAGCTGTAGAAGCACGTAATGAGGCTGATTCCTTCGTATTCCAGACAGAGAAGGCACTCGGCGAAGTCGGCGATAAGATCAGCGAGAGCGAGAAGGCCGGCGTAGAGGCAGACCTGAACGCACTCAAAGAGATCCTCGAGAAGACAAAAGATACCGAGATGACCGAGGAGCAGGTAGCCGAGATGAAGGCTGCAAAAGAGAAGCTCATGACCGGCGCGCAGGCACTTTTCACAAAAGTGTACGAGCAGGCGCAGCAGGCACAGGGCGCAGGCGCACAGGCGGGTCCTGATGCAGCAGGTGCACAGGCAGGTCCCGACATGGGCGGAAATAATGATGATAACGTAGTTGACGGTGACTACAGGGAAGTGTAAAACATGGCGGAACAAAAACGCGATTATTATGAAGTGCTGGGCGTCGACAAAAATGCCGACGAAGCAGCCATTAAAAAAGCATATCGTGTTCTGGCTAAAAAATACCATCCGGATATGAATCCCGGCGATAAGGAAGCCGAGAAGAAGTTTAAGGAAGCATCCGAAGCATATGCGATCCTGTCCGATCCCGAGAAGAGACGCCAGTATGATCAGTTCGGTCACTCGGCGTTTGAACAGGGCGGCGGAGGCGGCTTCGGCGGCTTCGACTTCAGCGGTGCCGATTTCGGTGACATTTTCGGTGACATCTTCGGCGATCTGTTCGGAGGCGGCAGGAGATCTTCATACGGCCGTGCAAACAACGGGCCGATGAAGGGCGCTAACATTCGCGCAAGCATCCGCATCAGTTTTGAAGAAGCGGTATTCGGCTGTGAGAAAGAGCTGGAGCTGACACTGAAAGACGAGTGTAAGACATGCCACGGAACCGGTGCTAAGCCCGGAACATCCAAAAAGACATGTCCGAAGTGCGGCGGTAAGGGACAGGTCGTTTTCACCAGACAGGAATTCTTCGGCATGGTGCGTAACGTCCAGACGTGTCCGGACTGCGGCGGTAGCGGCCAGATCATCGAGGATAAGTGTCCCGATTGCCACGGAACAGGTTATATCGCAAATCGCAAGACGATCCAGGTGACGGTTCCTGCGGGTATCGATAACGGACAGAGCATCCGTATCCGTGAAAAGGGTGAGCCCGGCACGAACGGCGGCCCGAGAGGCGACCTTCTGGTAGAAGTGATGGTACAACGCCATCCGATCTTCCAGCGTCAGGACTACAACATCTTTTCAACAGTCCCGGTATCCTTTGCGGTTGCGGCGCTTGGCGGCGATATCGCAGTCGACACGGTAGACGGCAAAGTGATCTACACCGTAAAACCCGGAACACAGACCGACACACGTGTCAGATTAAAGGGCAAAGGTGTTCCGTCCCTGCGTAACAAGGATGTGCGGGGCGACCATTACTTCACACTGGTCGTTCAGGTTCCCGATAAGCTTTCCAAAGAAGCGAAAGAGGCGCTGAAGCGTTTCGACGAATTATCCGGCGATACGCTCAATGCCGCGAAGAAGGTCGAGGAGAGCAGCGAGAAAGAAAAGAAGAAAAAAGGCTTTTTCAAATAAGCAGCGAAAAGAGACGCCTTGCGGCGTTTCTTTTTTTGCAATCGGACGAGGCATGTGTTAGTATGATGAATGATATACGGGGGAGAATGCCCGTTTGTAGGAGAGAACATCGATGAAATGGAAGAAATTTCAGATAGAAACGATAACCGATGCGGAGGATATCATCATCAGTACGCTGTATGACATCGGCCTGGAAGGTGCGCAGATCGAGGACAAGATCCCATTGACTGCCTGGGAGAAAGAGCAGATGTTTGTGGACATCCCGCCGATGGCGGAGGAGGACGACGGTATCGCGTACCTGTCCTTTTTTGTTGAGGAGACACCGGACGGCATGCTTCTTTATAACGATGAAGAATGCGATGCGGAAACGGTGCTTGCGGCAGTACAGAAAGAACTTGACGAGCTCAGAGACTATAACATCGAGATCGGCAGTGGAAGGATCACGGTCAGCGAGACGGAAGATATCGACTGGATCAACAACTGGAAGCAGTATTTTCACCAGTTTACGATCGATGATCTTCTGGTGATCCCGTCCTGGGAAGAAGTAAAAGAAGAAGATAAGGATAAGAAGATCCTGCATATCGATCCCGGTACCGCATTCGGAACCGGTATGCATGAGACAACCCAGCTCTGCATCAGACAGCTGTGGAAGCATATCACGCCGGAGACACGCCTTCTCGATGTCGGCACGGGCAGCGGCATTCTCGCTATTGTGGCGCTGATGTACGGCATTAAAGAGGCGAAAGGAACGGATCTTGATCCGTGCGCTGTTCCTGCAGTTGCGGAGAACATGGAGACGAACGGGATCGATCCTTCAAAGTTTGAACTGACGATCGGCAACATTATTACCGAAAAAGAAGTGCAGGACAAGATGGGCTATGACTGCTATGACATCGTGGTAGCCAATATCCTGGCGGATGTACTGGTGCCTTTGACACCGGTCATCATCCCGCATTTAAAGACGGGCGGCATCTACATCACGTCCGGCATCATTGATGATAAGGAAGAGACCGTGGTAAGCGCAGTGAAGGAAGCGGGCCTTACCGTTCTGGAAGTAACGCATCAGGGCGAATGGGTCAGCGTGACGGCGCGCAAGGATTTTTAGGAGAATCTATGTATCGGTTCTTTGTGGACCCGTCACGGACGGCGGGCATCGAGCAAAGTAAAGAACTTCGGATCACCGGAAGCGATTATAACCATATCCGCAACGTGCTTCGCATGAAGCCGGGCGAGGAGATCGCGGTGAGTAACGGCGAGGATGATCGCGAATTTCGCTGCCGCGTGGAGTCATTTACGGATGCGGAAGTGATCTGCAGCCTTGCTTTTATCAAGGAAGGCGGGATGGAGCTGCCTGCAAAAGTGACGCTTTTTCAGGGACTTCCCAAAGCAGATAAGATGGAGCTGATCATCCAGAAGACGGTGGAACTGGGCGTATATGAGATCGTTCCCGTTGCCATGAACCGCTGTATCGCAAAGCTTGATGAGAAAAAGGAGAAAAGCCGTATCGCAAGGTGGCAGGGCATCGCAGAAGCGGCCGCCAAGCAAAGTAAGCGCGGCATTATCCCGAAGGTAAGCGCTGTCATGCGCATGAAAGATGCGATCGCATATGCACGTGATTTTGACGTAAAGCTCGTTCCGTATGAACTTGCAGACGGAATGGCGAAGACAAAACAGATCATTGAAAGCGTAAAGCCGGGACAGCGGATCGCGATCTTTATCGGACCGGAAGGCGGGTTTGATCCTGCCGAGATCGAGGAAGCGCTCGGCGCGGATATGACGGCGATCACGCTCGGGAAGCGGATCCTTCGGACGGAGACGGCCGGTCTGACCGTTCTTTCCTGGCTGATGTATCAGCTGGAAGAATAGTGTACATGGATGATAACAGATTAAGGAACACGCAGAGATACACAACATGAATGAGATCTACCTGGACAATTCCGCCACGACAAGATGCTACGATGAAGTAGCCGATCTGATGGCGGAGATCATGAAAAATGAATACGGCAACCCTTCAAGCCTTCATCATAAAGGCGTGGAGGCAGAGAGATACATCACGGATGCAAAGAAAACACTCGCCTCCATCCTGAGGGTGGAAGATAAGGAGATCCTCTTTACATCGGGCGGTACGGAATCGGATTCCCTCGCACTCATTGGGTGCGCGATGGCCAACAGACGTGCCGGGATGCATCTTGTCACAACAAGAGTGGAGCATCCGGCTGTTCTGGAGAACATGGCATTCCTGGAGAAGCAGGGATTTACCGTGACATATCTGCCGGTCGGCCGCGACGGCAGGATCAGTCTTTCCGACCTGGAGGCAGCTGTCACGGATGAGACGATCCTTGTATCGATCATGCATACCAACAATGAGATCGGAGCATGTATGCCGATCGCAGAAGCGGGGGCACTGATCAGGAAAAAGAATCCGAACACGCTGTTTCACGTCGATGCGGTGCAGGGATTCGGGAAAGCGGTGATCTACCCCAAAAAGATGAATATCGACCTTCTGTCTGTCAGCGGCCACAAGATCCATGGCCCCAAAGGCGTTGGCTTCTTATATGTACGGGGCGGCGTGAAGATCAACCCGCTCATGCTCGGCGGCGGTCAGCAAAAAGGGATGCGTTCCGGCACGGAAAATGTACCCGGCATTGCGGGGCTGGCAAAGGCAGCGGAGCTGATCTATAAGGATATCGAAGCAGAGCGTGAGACTCTTTTTACATTGAAGAAGGCCCTGATTGAGGGCCTTTCCGGGATCGGCGATGTGACTGTGAACGGGATCCCTGAGGATGGGGTCGAAGGCAGCGCACCGCATATCGTGAGCGCGTCGTTTGCCGGCGTTCGAAGTGAAGTGCTGCTTCATGCGCTCGAAGACAGAGAGATCTATGTTTCATCCGGAAGTGCGTGCGCATCCAACAAAGCAAAGCACCCGTCCGATACGCTTTCTGCGATCGGCATTGACAAGTCGCTTCTGGATTCGACGCTTCGTTTCAGCTTTTCCGTTTTTACAACGAACGAAGAGATCGAAAAGACGCTGACGGCCCTTCGCGAGATCGTGCCGATGCTTCGCCGTTACACAAGACACTAAAAGGAGAAAAGCATGTTCCATTCTTTTTTGATCAAATATGCCGAGATCGGCGTGAAAGGAAAAAACAGATATCTTTTTGAAGATGCGCTGGTCCGCCAGATCGGTTATGCGATGAAGCGCTGCGAAGGGACATTTGTCGTACATAAGGCATCCGGCCGTATTTATGTGGATGCGAAAAGCGAATTTGATTTTGACGAGGTGGTCGGGGAGCTGCAGACCGTGTTCGGCGTGTGGGGGATCTGTCCCGTGACCGTGCTCGAAGACAAGGGCTTTGAACAGCTTTCCAAAGATGTTATTGCTTATATTGACGAGAATTATCCGGACAAGAACTTCACGTTCAAGGTGCAGGCGCGCCGCGCCAGAAAGAACTATCCTCTTGATACGATGGAGATCAATGCGGAGCTTGGCGGGATCCTGCTGGATGCCTTCCCGGAACTTTCCGTTGATGTGCATGAACCTGACGTGCAGCTTCATGTAGAGATCCGGGAGAAGATCTATGTGTATTCCAAGATCATTCCCGGTCCCGGCGGTATGCCGGTCGGAACGGGCGGAAAAGGCATGCTCCTTCTTTCCGGCGGTATCGATTCACCTGTTGCCGGCTACATGATCTCGAAGCGAGGCGTTACGATCGATGCCGTTTATTTCCATGCTCCGCCGTATACAAGCGAGCGCGCAAAGCAGAAGGTTGTAGACCTGGCAAGGCTTATCTCCCGTTATACGGGACCGATCCGTCTGCATGTGATCAACTTTACGGATATTCAGCTTCATATCTATGAGAAATGTCCGCACGATGAGCTGACGATTATCATGCGCCGTATCATGATGCAGATCGCGGAAAAGCTTGCGGCTGACAGTGAGTGCCTCGGGCTCATCACCGGTGAGAGCATCGGTCAGGTCGCATCACAGACGATGGCTGCGATCGCGGTAACGAACGAAGTATGTACACTTCCTGTTTACAGACCTCTGATCGGCATGGACAAGCAGGAGATCGTAGAGATCTCGGAGAAGATCGGTACGTATGAGACATCGATCCTGCCGTACGAAGACTGCTGCACGATCTTTGTTGCAAAGCATCCTGTGACAAAACCTTCGCTCGCCGTGATCAAGCGTCATGAACAGAACCTGAATGATAAGATCGGGGAACTTATACAGACGGCGCTTGATACGGATGAAGTTATCGAGGTGAGATATAAGGAATCATGATGGGATGCCGTATGCGGCATCCCTGCGCCGAACGCGGATGCCCCGGCATCATTTTCCATTCGCGGGAGTGCGCAAAAAAGGGACCGCGCATTGCGCGATCCCGTATCAATCCAATAAAAAACTAAACGATGTAAGGTTTCAGAACATTCATAACCTCGGCAACGTCCTCTTCAGCGTGGATGTTCAGGTCGATCGGCTTGGAAAGATCGAGGCTGAAGATACCCATGATGGACTTTGCGTCGATAACATATCTGCCGGAAACGAGATCAAAATCATAATCGAATTTGGTGATATCGTTAACGAATGATTTTACTTTATCGATCGAGTTTAAAGAAATCTGTACTGTTTTCATTGGAATTGTCCTCCTTGTGTGGATTTCTATCATACAAACTCATACTAATGTGAATAAGTATATAAGTCAATATTCAAACCATACAAAACGGCGGACGCAAAAGTATACAAAATGAAGGGAAAAAGCGTGAAAACGATCGCATTTCATAACCTTGGCTGCAAGGTAAACGCATATGAGACAGACGCCATGATGGAGTCGCTTACAGCGGCCGGATATCAGATCGTTCCCTTTGAATCGGAGGCGGACATCTATATCGTGAATACCTGCTCCGTGACCAATATCGCGGACCGCAAGAGCCGTCAGATGCTCCACCGCGCCAAGAAACTGAATCCGGACGCCGTCGTTGTCGCGGTCGGATGCTATGTCCAGACCGGAAAGGAACGCATCGAAAAAGATGATGCGATCGATCTGGCGATCGGCAATAACCGCAAGAAAGAGATCGTAACGATCCTTGAGAAGTACTTAAATGAACGTGAGCAGAGTCCTGAAAAGCGTTTTGCTTATGACCTGTATATTCCGGACCTATCAAAACCCGTCTCATACGAAGAACTGACGATCAAAAGCACGGGGAAAAACACGCGTGCCTATATCAAAGTGCAGGACGGGTGCAACCAGTTCTGCAGTTATTGCATCATTCCGTATGCACGCGGCCGTGTGCGGAGCAGGAAAAAGGACGACATTCTGGCGGAAGCGCAGGGCCTGTCCGATGCGGGCTATAAGGAGATCGTTCTGACGGGTATCCATCTTTGTTCATATGGGCTTGATTTTCTCAAAGAAGAGCATGAGAAAAGGGCGGATGCGCAGGGGGAATATGATTATCTGCAGCAGACATACCAAAACGGCTATCTGCTCGATCTGATCCGCGCGCTCTGCCGGATCGACGGTATAGAACGTGTGCGTTTGGGCTCGCTTGAGCCAAGGATCGTCACGGTGCAGTTTGCCGAGGCGCTTGCTTCGGAGCAGAAGGTCTGTCCGCATTTTCACTTATCGATGCAAAGCGGCTGCGATGCGACCCTGACGCGGATGAACAGACACTATACGTCAGCGGAGTTTCGGGAGAAGGTGGAGATACTTCGGCGCACCTACAGGGACGTGGCGGTCACGACAGATGTGATCGTCGGTTTTCCGGGCGAGACAGACGAAGAATTTGAGACGACGCGCCGTTATCTTGATGCGCTGAATCTTTATGAGATGCATGTGTTTAAGTATTCCAAGCGGCAGGGGACAAGGGCGGCGACGATGCCCGGGCAGCTGACCGAGGCTGTCAAGAGCGCGCGAAGCGATATTCTTCTTTCCATGGAAGAGCGGCAATCCCGCGCATTCAGGGAGCGTTTTCTGGATCGCACCATACCGGTCCTTTTTGAGGAAGCATACGAAGAGGGCGGCAAACGCTATATGATCGGCCATACAAGAGAGTATGTCCGGGTCGCGGTCGAGACGGATGAGGATCTGCGCAATTGCCTTAAAGATGTATATCTTACGGGCTTTCTGGCAAACGATCTGATGATCGGAGAAGCGGTATAACAAGGACGTGCGAGCGGGTGCGCAGGTTGAATTTTCCCAGATAATAAGGTAAGATGAGAGGACAACAGATACGTAAAGGAGAGAGGATCATGGCGATGGATTTGGAAAGCACGCAGTTTTTTAACGTTGAAGCCGAGCCGGAAACAGCGGTGAAGATCGTTCTGTCGACGGTATATGAAGCGCTGTCGGAGAAGGGTTACAACCCGGTCAACCAGATCGTCGGCTATATTATGTCCGGTGATCCCACGTATATCACGAGTCACAAGAGCGCAAGAAGCCTGATCATGAAGGTGGAGCGCGATGAGCTGGTGGAAGAGATGCTGACGGAGTACATCAAGTCCAACCACTGGGATCAGGAGCATAAATAGCATATGAGGATCATGGGTTTGGACTACGGGTCCAAGACGATGGGGGTTGCGATCAGTGATCCGCTGCTCATCACGGCGCAGGGGATCGAGATCATCAGGCGCGAGAAGGAGACTAAGCTTCGCAAGACGCTTGCAAGGATCGAGGAACTGATCACGGAGTACGAAGTGACGGAGATCGTGCTCGGTTTTCCCAAGAATATGAATGATACGGTGGGCGAGAGAGCGAAGAAGTCTCTTGAGCTCAAAGAGATGCTGGAGAGAAGGACCGGTCTTCCTGTAACGATGTGGGATGAACGGCTTACGACAGTTGCGGCCGATAAGGCGATGATGGAGGCCGGGATCCGCAGAGAGAACCGAAAGGACTATGTCGATCAGATTGCGGCGACATTTATCCTGCAGGGGTATCTGGACTCCAAAGCGATGCAGAAACAGGACGAATGACAATATGATGGAGAAGATCGTATTTAATCCGGACGATGGCAATCCGGTTGAATTATTTGTGTTGGAACAGACGATGATCGGAGGCCGGAACTATATTCTCGTGACAGACTCTGAAGAGGATGATGGGGAAGCCTTCATTATGCGTGATGTTTCATCACCCGAGGATTCGGAAGCGGTGTATGAGCCCGTGGAAGATGATACGGAACTGAAAGCGGTGGCGGATGTTTTTGCCAAAATGTTAGACGACGTGGATCTTGTCTAGGAGAGCCGGTGTGAGCGGACTTTCCCGAGATCTGCATTTACAAAAAAGAAATCGAGGTATTTAGTTGAGAAAAAAGAAAATTGAAAATAACGGTTCCAAGCTGAAGATCATTCCTTTGGGTGGCCTGGAACAGATTGGACTTAACATTACTGCCTTTGAATACGAAGACAGTATTATTGTTGTGGATTGCGGATTGTCATTCCCGGACGATGATATGCTGGGGATCGATCTTGTCATTCCGGATGTGACATATTTAAAAGAGAATATCGACAGGGTCAAGGGCTTTGTGATCACGCACGGTCACGAGGACCATATCGGCGCTCTTCCTTATGTGTTAAAAGAAGTGAATGTGCCGCTCTATGCGACAAAGCTGACGATGGGTATCATTGAAAACAAGCTCACAGAGCATAATCTGATGAAGACCACGAAGCGCAAGGTGGTAAAGTTCGGACAGTCTATCAATCTCGGACAGTTCCGCGTGGAATTCATCAAGACGAACCACAGTATCGTTGATGCAGCAGCACTTGCGATCTACTCGCCGGCAGGTACCGTGTTCCATACAGGCGACTTTAAAGTGGACTATACGCCTGTATACGGCGATTCCATCGATCTGCAGAGGATCGCAGAGATCGGGAAAAAGGGTGTTCTGGCGCTGATGTGCGACTCTACGAACGCGGAGCGTCCCGGCTTCACTGCTTCCGAGCGTACGGTCGGACGGACATTTGACAATATTTTCTCCGAACATAAGAATACAAGGATCATCATCGCGACATTCGCATCAAATGTGGACCGCGTGCAGCAGATCATCAACTCTGCCAATAAATTCGACCGTAAGGTTGTAGTCGAGGGGCGTAGCATGGTCAGCATCATCGATACGGCGCAGAAGCTGCATCGTATCAGTGTTCCGGACAATACGCTGATCGACATCGAACAGCTGAAGAACTATCCGGACGAGAAAACGGTCATCATCACGACCGGCAGCCAGGGCGAGAGCATGGCGGCACTCTCCAGGATGGCGAGCAACACGCACAAGAAGATCTCGATCAAGCCGGGCGATACGGTCATTTTCTCATCGCATCCGATCCCTGGCAATGAGAAGGCGGTAACGAAGGTCATCAACGAACTCATCATGAAGGGCGCTGACGTGATCTTCCAGGATGTCCATGTATCGGGACACGCCTGCCAGGAAGAGATCAAGCTGATCTATACGCTTGTGCGTCCGAAATATGCGATCCCGGTACACGGCGAGTATAAACATCTGATGGCGCAGGCGCACCTCGCACAGGATCTTGGTATCGACAAGAAGAATATCTTCATTCTTGCATCCGGCGATGTGCTTGAGCTTAATGAGGACGGTGCTAAGAAAGAAGGAAAAGTGACGACCGGCAGCATCCTGGTTGACGGCCTTGGCGTCGGCGATGTCGGCAATGTAGTCCTTCGCGATCGCCAGCACCTTGCGGAAGACGGGATCCTGATCGTTGCCATGTCGCTTGACGGCGTCGGCAACCAGCTCGTGGCGGGACCGGATATCGTATCCCGTGGTTTCGTTTATGTAAAAGAGTCCGATGAACTTATTGCGGAAGCAAAAGAGATCATCGAAGCGGCCGTTTTGGATCTGCTCGATCGCGGTATCAGCGACTGGGGCAAGATCAAGAGCACGGTCAAAGATAAACTGAGCGACTTCGTATGGAAGAAAACGAAGCGTCGCCCCATGATCCTCCCCATCATCATGGACGTTTAAGGTAAGCAGCAAAGGAGTATGGGATAGATGGACGCGAAGCAGTTTCTGGTTTCCGTAGTGACCGTCATCTTCAAGGTGGTGGTCGCGGCCATTATTTTGATGTATGTATATCGCTATGCCGTGACGGCATATGATTACGGTTTCCGCATTTTCGGTGAGCCTGCGATGGATGCAGAGCCGGGACGCGATGTGGAAATCATTGTAAAAGATGAATACACCGTAGCGGACATCGCTCTTCTTCTTGAAGAGAAGGGCCTCATCCGCGATGCGAAGCTTTTTGAACTGCAGGAAAAACTGTCCGGCTTGAAGGAAGGCATCGCACCCGGAACGTATAAGCTCAATACGGCCATGACGATCGAAGAGATGCTGACGATCATGGCAGCCGATGCGGCGACCGCCGAGACGGAGGAGTCATAGTATGGATCCCGAACGAATCGTCAGCTTTATCAATTCGCTCGATACGGAGATCCCCGAATACTTAAGTGCGTTGGAATCCTATTCGCGTAAGACGGATATTCCGATCATCCGGCACGAGATGCAGAGTCTTCTTCGCGTGATGCTGACACTTACAAGGCCGCAGGAGATTCTGGAAGTCGGGACGGCGATCGGCTTTTCGTCTCTTTTTATGAGCGAATATGCGCCGGCGGGGTGTCATATCACGACGATCGAGAAGTATGAGAAAAGGATTCCGCTTGCAAAAGAGAACTTTAAAAAAGCGGGAAAAGAGGACGCGATCACACTCCTTGAGGGTGATGCAACGGATATCTTGAAGACGCTGGACGGACCTTATGATCTCATCTTCATGGATGCGGCCAAGGGCCAGTACATTCACTTTCTGCCCGATATTCTGCGCCTTCTGAAAAAAGGCGGCGTGCTTCTTTCCGACAACGTCCTGCAGGACGGAGACGTGCTGGAATCGCGTTTTGCGGTCACGAGACGGAACCGCACGATCCACAGCAGGATGCGGGATTATCTGTATGAACTGAAACACAATGACGAGCTGGAGACCGTGATCCTGACCATCGGGGACGGGACAGCGGTCAGTGTCAGAAAATAGAGGAATACCATGGTTAAAAAACCGGAACTTCTGATCCCTGCGGGATCGCTGGAAGTACTGAAGACCGCCGTTATGTTTGGTGCGGATGCGGTCTATATCGGCGGCGAAGCTTTTGGACTTCGCGCAAAGGCGAAGAACTTTTCCGACAAGGATATGCGGGAAGGGATCGATTTTGCGCATGCGCACGGTGTCAGAGTCCATGTGACCGCCAATATTCTGGCGCATGACTACGATCTGGACGGTGCCAGAGAATACATGCGAGAGCTCCGTGATCTGAAACCGGATGCACTGATCATTGCAGATCCCGGTATGTTTACGATCGCGAAGGAAGAGTGCCCGGAGATCGAGCGGCACATTTCCACGCAGGCCAACAATACGAACTATATGACATATCGTTTCTGGCACGAGCAGGGTGCAAAGCGCGTTGTGGCAGCCAGAGAATTATCGCTTGGAGAGATCGAGGATATCCGCGCACACATACCGGATGACCTCGAGATCGAAGCATTCGTGCACGGAGCGATGTGTATCTCCTATTCCGGCAGATGCCTCTTAAGCAACTTTATGGCGGGCCGCGATGCGAACCGCGGCGCCTGCACACATCCCTGCCGCTGGAAATATGCGGTCGTAGAGGAGAAGCGCCCGGGCGAGTACTATCCCGTAGAAGAGAATGAGCGCGGGACGTATATCTTTAACTCCAAAGACCTTTGTATGATCGAGCATATCCCCGAGCTTGTGAGAGCGGGGATCGACAGTTTCAAGATCGAAGGACGTATGAAGACGGCGCTTTATGTTGCGACCGTTGCACGAACCTATCGCAAGGCGATCGATGACTTCTTCGAATCGGAAGAGAAGTACCGCGCGAATATGGACTGGTACCGTGCTGAGATCTCTAAGTGCACGTACAGACGCTTTACGACGGGCTTCTTCTTCGGTAAGCCTGATGAGGAAGCGCAGGTCTATGACAGCAACACGTATATCAATGAGTATATCTACCTTGGGATCGTAGAAGATGTGGATGATCGCGGTTTTGCCAGGATCACGCAGCGCAATAAGTTCTGCAAAGGAGATGCGATCGAGATCATGCAGCCGGACGGTACCAACATTCCGGTGACGGTAAAAGCGCTTTACGATGAAGAGGGACAGGAAGCCACGAGTGCGCCGCACCCGCAGCAGACCCTGTTTTTGGATCTGTCGGCATCGGCAAGACCTTATGACCTGCTTCGTGTAAAAAAAGAGCAGACGGCGGAATGATCCGCCTGATGCGTTAAGGGGAGAAAATATGGAAAAGATCACAAATGTGGAAGAACTGTTTGCGGAAAATGTCTTCACGATCGGCAAGATGCGTGAGTATCTGCCGAAGGAGGTATTTGCGGAAGTACGTCGCGTCATGGACGAGGGCGGAGAGCTTTCCAGACAGGCCGCGGATGAAGTCGCAAAAGCAATGAAGGACTGGGCCGTTGAACGCGGCGCTACCCATTATACGCACTGGTTCCAGCCACTGACGGGTATTACCGCAGAAAAGCATGATTCCTTTGTTTCAAGTCCCGATGAGGATGGCAAAACGGTTCTTGAATTCTCCGGTAAGGCGCTTATTAAGGGTGAGTCGGACGCTTCGTCTTTTCCGTCCGGCGGTCTGCGCCCGACATTTGAAGCGCGCGGCTATACGGCATGGGACATCACTTCTCCCGCATTTTTAAAAGAGACGGGTGCAGGCGTGACGCTTTGCATCCCGACAGCGTTTTATTCCCATACGGGCGAGGCGCTCGATAAGAAGACGCCGCTCCTTCGTTCGATGGATGCGATCTCTGAGCAGACCGTACGTCTGCTTCGCCTTTTCGGCGACAAAGAAACGAAAAAAGTCATTCCCTGCGCCGGCGCTGAACAGGAGTACTTCCTGGTAGACAGAGATCTGTATTTAAAGCGCGAAGACCTGATCTTTGCAGGCCGTACGCTTTTCGGTGCATCCGCTCCCAAAGGACAGGAGATGGATGATCACTATTCGGGTGTCATCCGTGAACGTATCGGCGCATATATGCGCGACTTAAACGAAGAGCTGTGGAAGCTCGGCGTGACGGCAAAGACGCAGCACAACGAGGCGGCACCCGCTCAGCACGAGCTCGCTTCGATCTATGAAAACTGCAATACCGCCGGCGATCATAACCAGGTTGTTATGGAAGCGATGAAACGTGTAGCCGGGCATCATGGCCTGACATGTCTTTTGCATGAAAAGCCTTTTGAGGGCGTAAACGGTTCCGGTAAGCATGATAACTGGTCACTTATGACAGATACCGGCGTAAACCTTGTCGATCCGGGCAAGACGCCGCATGAGAATATCCAGTTTCTTCTGATCCTTGCATGCATCATCAAGGCAGTCGATACGCATGCGGACCTCCTCCGTCAGAGTGCGGCGGATGTCGGCAATGATCATCGTCTGGGCGCGGCAGAGGCACCGCCGGCGATCATCTCCGTATCGCTCGGCCAGCAGCTTGAGGATGTGGTCCGTCAGCTTGTCGAGACGGGGGCGGCAACAAGAAGCCGCAAGGGCGGAAAGCTCAGTACCGGCGTATCCACGCTTCCCGATTTTGAGCGCGACGCGACAGACAGAAACCGTACGTCGCCGTTTGCTTTTACCGGCAACAAATTTGAATTCCGTATGGTGGGGAGCTCCGATTCCATCGCAAGCGCCAACACCATCTTAAATACGATCGTTGCGGAGGCATTCTCCGAAGCGGCGGACCGCTTAGAGAAAGAGCCGAGCATCGAGGCCGGCGTGCACAACCTGATCAAGGAGTACCTTGCCGATCACCAGAGGATCATCTTCAGCGGCGACGGCTACTCCGAAGAATGGGTAAAAGAGGCAAAACGCCGCGGCCTTCCGAACATCCGCTCGATGGTGGAATCCGTTGATGCACTGACGACGGATAAGGCTGTACGCCTTTTTGAAAAGTTCGGGATCTTCACACGCACCGAGCTGGAATCCCGTGAAGAGATCCTGTACGAGACCTATGCAAAGACGATCAACATCGAAGCGCAGACCATGGTGGCGATGGCTTCGAAGCAGATCATCCCCGCTGTGATGTATTATGCAGGACAGCTTGCGGAGTCTGCCAATGCCGTGAAGACGGCGGGCGCGGACGCATCCGTGCAGCTTGACGTCTTAAAGGCGGTATCGGCTGACCTCAAAGAGACCAAGGCGGCTCTTAAGAAGCTGGAAAAAGATATCGCTAAGGCTGCCACGATGCCGCAGGGCAAGAAGCAGGCATTTTTCTACAAGGATACGATCACGGTCGACATGGACAATCTCCGTGCACCGGCAGATCGTCTCGAGATGATCGTCGACCGCGATGTATGGCCGTTCCCAACTTATGCGGACCTCTTGTTTGAGGTGTAGCATCGAGGCTCGGCAGAGACGTTTGAACAGTCGATCGATATGGAGGGGGAAATATGTACTGCAGGAATTGCGGAACGAAGCTTATTGATGACAGCCTTTTTTGTGATCACTGCGGCTGTGCGGTGTCACCGGCCGGTCGTACTTCTTCGAACTTTCGAGTTGCGTCCGGCGTTGAAAATGTTGTGTCCGAAACGGTTAGGCAGACTTGCCATGCAAGAAGAAGCGCAGCCAAAGCTTTAAGTATCATTGCACTGCTGATCGCAGCCTCGGCTATTTATCTTCGGTTCTTTGTAAGCAGCCCGGAGTCAACTTTGAACAGGACGGTGAAGGCCGTTAATGAGATGGATCTGGCCGGAGCGATAGAGTGCTTCTCACCAAAGGTTCAGAGAGAGTATAAAGCCATGATGGGTGTCGGCGATGCTATTCTGGGCATGGCCGGCCTGCCGAGCGGACTGGAATCATTTGTCGGATTAGCGCCGCTGATGGGCGACGAATATGATGTCCCGCAGTGGCGTCTGGATGTTGTTGACGTGACGTATTCCGGGGAAAATTACGATGCATTTCCGATCAAGATCCCGGGGATCGAAAAGCTGTTGGCGAGTGATGCATATGTTACGGTTGACGAGTATAAAGACGGCGAATTCTATTTGAATGAAACGATCCATTTTAAGCGATACGGAAACGACGGATGGCTGATAGAGGATGACGTGTTCCGGCAGTTTACCTGACCCATGTTCAAAATAGATTTAAAAAGTGCTTGCATATTCGATGATTATCGTGTAATATAATCAAGTGGCTGTGATACAGCCACGGTTTTAGGGCTATCGCCAAACGGTAAGGCAACGGACTCTGACTCCGTCATTTCAAGGTTCGAATCCTTGTAGCCCTGTCTCGGAGGAGTTATGCATTTCTCAGTGAAGTGTGTGGCTTCTCATTTTTTTTAGAGGAAAAGCAGATGTATTCTTTTAACAGCAGGATCAGATACAGTGAGACAGACGCAGACGAGCGGCTTGCGCTGACGGCTCTGACAGACTATTTTCAGGATTGCAGCACGTTTCAGTCGGAGGATCTGGGTATCGGCGTGAAGTATCTCCAGAAGCAGCACCTTGTCTGGGTGCTGTCGTCGTGGCAGATCGTGATCGACGAGTATCCGATGCTCGGGGACCATGTGACGGTCGGCACATTCCCGTATCAGTTCAAGACGTTTATGGGAAGCCGTAACTTTTTTATGGACCGTGCAGACGGGAAGCGCCTTGCATACGCGAACAGCTTATGGACTCTCCTTGATACGGAGACGATGCAGCCTGCGCGTGTTACGGAAGAGATGATGACGCGCTATATCCCGGAAGAAAAGCTTCCGATGGAGTATGCGCCCCGAAAAGTCGCGCTTCCTTCCAACTTGGAAGAGCAGGATGCGATCACGGTGCAGCCGTTTCATCTTGACAGCAACCATCATGTGAACAATGCGCAGTATGTGAAGATGGCATTTTCGCATCTGCCGGAAGATGCGACGGTACGTCAGATGCGTGCGGAGTATAAGATGCAGGCACATTTGGGCGACGTGATTGTACCGCACAGTGCTACAAACGAAAATGTGACGACGGTGTCACTTTGCGATGAGAGCGGAGAACCCTACGCGATCGTAGAGTTTACCGCAAAAGAGGATTAAGATGTTACAGCTTGGCTTGAAACAAACGCTGACGGTCGTAAAAAAAGTGGAATTCGGTGTGTACCTGGGCGAGACGGCAAATGCGCCCGAACATGAGCGCGTACTCCTTCCGAAGAAGCAGGTGCCCGCTGACCTGAAACAGGGCGATACACTTGCGGTTTTTCTGTACAAAGACTCTTCCGACAGACTGATCGCAACGGTGAACATGCCGAAGATCATGCTGCATCAGGTCGCTTTCCTTCGCGTGGCGCAGGTCGGCAGGATTGGTGCGTTCCTTGACTGGGGACTGGAGAAGGACCTGCTCCTTCCGTTCCGTGAGCAGACAAGGAAAGTGGCGGCAGACGAGGAAGTACTGGTCGCACTCTATATCGACAAGAGCAGCCGCCTTTGCGCGACCATGAATGTCTATGAATATCTTCGTACGGACAGCCCTTACAAAAAGGAAGACCGCGTGACGGGGACCGTTTATGAGATCAGCCCCAACTTTGGCGCTTTCGTTGCGGTGGACGATATCTACTCCGCACTGATTCCGCGTAAAGAACTTTACGGTGACGTGAAGATCGGAGAGAAGATCGAGGCGCGAGTGACAGAGGTAAAAGAAGACGGCAAGCTTTCCCTGAGTATCCGGGAAAAGGCGTATCTGCAGATCGAGAAGGATGCGCAGGAAGTGATGCGGGTCATTGATTCGTTTGACGGTGTGTTGCCTTTTAACGACAAGGCGGATCCGGAGACGATCCGCAGGGAGATGCAGATGAGCAAGAACGAGTTTAAACGTGCAGTCGGTCATCTTCTGAAGGCCGGGCAGATCGAGATCGGCGAAAAATGTATCAGACGGCGTTAAATCTTAATTTTTTCTAAAGTGCTTGCAATTTAGGAAATAACATCTATAATGAGTCGCAAGAAACAAGAAAGGAGATTAAAGAATATGAAAGTACAGAACATTAATGACATTGACAAGTTTTTTGAGGTGATTGATTCCTGCAAAGGCAGAGTTGAGCTTGTAACCGGTGAAGGCGACAGACTGAATCTGAAGTCCAAATTATCCCAGTATGTATCTATGGCAAACATTTTCTCCGACGGAACCATTTCCGAGCTTGAGATCCTTGCTTACGAACCTGACGATATCACAAAACTGGTTAACTTCATGATGGAGAAATAAAGCTCATAATGAACGCGAAACAAGTAAACCGCTATTTTCTGACAACCATTATTCTACAGATCTTATCCGTAGCAATACTGGTTGTTTTTCCGTTTATAAATGAATATGACTGGCGTTTGACATCGCTTTGGGATGAAGCTGCGCTTGTGGTCCCGGCGATCTTCTTTCTGATCGTATCCGGCGAGCGTAGGAGCAGTGCGCTTGGACTCAAACGGATTCGGTTTACTTCTGCTTTGATGTCGATCCTTTTTATGCTGATGACGCTGCCGCTTTGTAATGCGGCAGGCGGATTCTCGCAGATCTTTACGGATAATATTGTGGTGGAAGCTTCCGCATACATGGCAGGCACATCATTCCCGTCCCTTTTCTTTTTGATCGCGGTCTGGAGCCCGCTCTGTGAAGAGATCGCATTTCGCGGTTTTGTATTTCGCGGATATCGCGGCAACGCAGGATTCTGGCGTGCGGCGATCGTATCTGCCTTTTTGTTTGGGCTTGTCCATTTGAATATGAACCAGTTCATTTATGCGTTTGTGTTCGGGATCCTCCTGGCGCTTCTGACAGAGGCGACGGGCAGCATCTGGCCCGGCTTCTTCTATCACATGCTGTTTAACGCGATCGCTGTTTTTGCGATGTACGGTGATCCGTCCTTTGCGGAAGGGAAGGCGCCTCTGGTGCAGTCGGATACTGAGATGATCCTGTACTATACGGGCGCGCAGTTTGCGCTCGGTGTCATCTTCCTAATCCCGGCGGCGTGCATTCTTGTCTGGATTTTTAAGAACGAAGGCAGACGGGAACTGATCGACGGCCTGCTTGGTTTTGACATGCGGGGACGTATCGTGACACCGTCACTTGTGATCGGCGTGGCCTTGTGCCTGGTTATTATGGGTTTTTTTGCTGTTGTGCGAATTGCAGATAAGCTTTAGCAAGATTATGTAAACCAATATTTAGAAATATGTACAATATTACCGAAAAAGCCATGGTCAAACTATGGTTTTTTTTCATTATATGCGTTAGAATGGATAGGGACGGCGAAAAAATATAAAAATACGCCCACGGAAAATTGTATATTTTGCATAAGCAAAGGAGTGAAAAAATGATATCGAATCAAATACTTCGCAATACAATAGAAGGGCTGAAAGCGATTTCAAGGGTTGAATTCTGCGTGATCGATACGGATGGGAAGGTTGCGGCGACGACTTCGGATACGATGAATGAGTTCGAAAAGCCGGCGCTTGAATTTGTAAAATCTTCCGCGGACAGCCAGGAGATTCAGGGATGTCAGTTTTTCAAAGTTTATGATGAGCAGCAGCTGGAGTATATCCTGGTGGCCGGCGGTACGGGCGAGGATCTGTATATGGTCGGCAAGATGGTTGCTTTCCAGATCCAGAATCTGCTTGTCGCATATAAAGAACGTTTTGACAAGGACAACTTTGTAAAGAACCTGCTTCTTGATAACCTGCTTCTTGTTGATATTTACAGCCGGTCCAAGAAGCTTCACATCCCGACGGATGTAAAGCGTGTGGCGATCGTTGTGGAAGCGGACGGCCATAAGGACAACAATATCCTGGAGATCATCCGCCAGCATAAGGACGGTGCGGCAAAGGACTTTGTCACTGCTGTCGATGAGATGAATGTGATCGTTGTCAAGGAGCTTTCCACAGGCGATACCAAGGCAGAGATCGATAAAGAGGCGTCGGATATCTTAAAATGCCTGGAGAAAGAGGGCATTCACCATGCGCATGCTGCATACGGTACGGTTGTCGGCGAGATCAAAGAGGTCAGCCGTTCCTACAAAGAAGCAAAGATGGCGCTCGATGTCGGCAAGATCTTCTTTGGCGAGCGCAATGTGATCGCCTACAGTGAGCTTGGCATCGGCCGTCTGATCTACCAGCTGCCGATCCCGCTTTGCAAGATGTTCATCAAAGAGATCTTCGACGGCAAGAATCCGGATGAGTTTGATACCGAGACACTCAGTACGATCAACAAGTTCTTCGAGAACAGCCTGAATGTATCGGAGACATCGAGACAGCTTTTCATTCATAGGAATACACTTGTTTACAGATTGGACAAGCTTCAGAAGAGCACGAAACTCGACCTTCGTGTGTTCGAAGATGCCATCACGTTCAAGATCGCACTGATGGTCGTAAAATACATGAAATACATGGAGTCCTTTGATTACTAAACCGAATTTGTAATACTGGATTTTTAGAGGTGGATAACATTGGCTTTGAAGAAAAGATCAAAATCGGAGAATAAAGATGTGATCGTTCTCGAGAACGTGAGCAAATCCTTTGCGACGGGTGCACCCGCATTAAACGGTGTGAGCCTGAAGATCCGGAAGGGCGAGTTTGTGTTTGTGGTCGGCGACAGCGGATCCGGCAAGTCTACGCTTATCAAGCTGCTCCTCCGCGAACTGACACCGACATCCGGCACTGTGATCGTAAACGGACAGGATGTTGGGAAGCTTCGTCGCTGGCGCATTCCGAAGTTCAGACGTCAGCTCGGGATCGTATTTCAGGATTTCCGTCTTTTGAAGGACCGCAATGTATACGAGAACGTTGCTTTTGCACAGCGCATCATTCAGGTTCCCAACAGAGAGATCAAAAAGAATGTTCCCGCGATCCTGTCGGTTGTCGGGCTTGCAGGCAAGTATAAAGCAAAACCGCGCCAGTTATCCGGCGGTGAGCAGCAGCGTGTGGCGCTTGCCCGCGCATTGATCAATGAGCCTTCGATCCTGCTGGCTGATGAGCCGACCGGTAATCTTGATCCCAAGAACACCTGGGAGATCATGAAACTGCTCGAGGAGATCAACAAGAACGGTACCACGGTCTTGATGGTCACACATAACCGCGACATCGTCAACACGATGAAGAAGCGTGTTATCACCATGAAAAAAGGTGTGATCGTCAGCGACGAAGAAGAAGGTGAGTATATCGATGAGAATTAGTACACTGTTTTACACGATCAAACAGGGTTTTGCCAATATTTTTCGTAACAAATGGTTCTCGCTTGCATCCGTAGCGACGATCGCAGCATGCCTTTTCCTGTTCGGCCTGTTCTATGCGATCTTAACGAACTTTCAGAATGTTGTGAAGACGGCGGAAGAGGGCGTATCGGTTACGGTCTTCTTCGATGAAGGCATCAGCGATGAGAAGATCCAGGAGATCGGCGAAGCGATTAAGAAGAGAACGGAAGTCAGAGAAGTGAAATTCAACTCCGCGGAAGAGGTCTGGGATTCCTTTAAGGAAGAATACCTCGGTGAATATGCGGACGGCTTTACGGAGAATCCCCTTGCGGATTCCGCAAACTTTGAGATCTATTTAAATGACGTATCCAGGCAGAGCGCGCTTGTCACCTATCTGGAGATGATGGACGGCGTGCGTCAGGTCAACAAATCAGAGGTTACGGCGAACACGCTGAGCGGTATCAATGTGATCATCGGCTATGTATCGATCGGTATCATCTGCATCCTGCTTGCGGTTTCCGTGTTCCTGATCAGCAATACGGTCATGATCGGTATCTCGGTCCGCAAAGAGGAGATCAATATCATGAAATATATCGGCGCGACAGACTTTTTTGTCAGGTCGCCGTTTGTGATCGAAGGCATGCTGATCGGTCTGATCGGCTCGGTGCTGCCGCTCGTTTGCATTTACTATATCTATGTCAATGTGATCCAGTATATCAGTGAACGCTTTACGATCCTTTCCGGACTCATGAATTTCCTGCCGGTAGAGGTGATCTTCAAGGATCTTGCGCCCATCTCCATCGGGATCGGCGTGGGGATCGGCTTTATCGGAAGCTTTGCGACAGTAAGAAGACACCTGAAAGTGTAGATCGTCATGCATTATCTGCGTAACCGGATCGGAAAACAGAATATCGCGCGCGTGCTTCTGCTGCTTTTCCTGTTTGCGCTTGTCCCTGTTTCTGTAACCAGGGCGGACGATCGCGAAGACCTGGAAGAGACGATCCGCAACAGTCAGAATGCGATCTCGGAAGCGGAGAAGCAGAAAAAAGCTTTGCAAAGCGGCCTGACTGACGTCAAAAAGATGGTTTCCGAGCTGGAAGGTGCGAAGAAAGATCTGAAGCAATATGTTGTGAAGCTCGACAGTAACCTCGATCAGATCGAGCAGAAGATCGAGGAGCTGAAACAGACGATCGCCCAAAAGGAAGAGGAGATCGAAGAGACGGGCAAAGCACTCAAAGAAGCGACCGAAGTCGCCGACTCACAGTATGCTTCCATGAAGACGCGCGTCAAATTTATGTATGAGCAGGGACAGACATTTTATCTGGATCTGCTTTTTGGTGCCAAAAACTTTGGCGAACTGCTCAACCGGACGGAATTTATCGAGAAAATCGCCGCATACGATCGAAAGAAGCTTGAAGAGTACCGGGAGACAAGGGACAAGGTTGCTGCATTTAAAGAAGAGCTTGAGGCAGAAAAACTGGTCCTTGATGCCGCGAAAGAAGGAGTAGAGGAAGAAGAAGCCGCGCTGAATACACTGATCTCGGAAAAACAGCGAGAGATCACAAATTACCAGTCGGATATCAACAATAAAGAAGCGATTATCAAGGAATATGAGAACGAGATCGCGGAGCAGAACCAGATCATCTCTGCGTTGGAGGCTGCTGTAAAGGAAGCCAAGAAGAAGCTGTCCGGAACGGCGATCAAATACGACGGCGGTAAGTTCAAATGGCCGGCACCGGAGTACACGCGGATCTCGGATGATTACGGTTCGCGTATCCACCCGATCTTAAAGACGCAGCAGTTCCATAACGGTGTCGATATGGCAGCGCCTTCCGGATCACCGATCCTGGCGGCCTATGACGGTGAAGTGGTCGCGGCTGATTATTCCGGATCAATGGGTAACTACATCATGATCGATCATGGTGATGATCTTTATACGATCTACATGCATGCCTCCAAACTGTATGTCTCGAAGGGCCAGCAGGTTTCGAGAGGCGATAAGATCGCAGCGGTCGGCTCAACCGGGCGATCAACGGGACCGCACCTGCACTTTTCCGTGCGGCAGAGCGGCAGCTACGTCAGCCCGTGGAATTATCTGAGCAAGTAAGAAACAGATTTAAGGAATGATTACAGAATGAAGGAAAACAGGAAATTTTTCCTTGGAATGCTCTTTGGATTCCTGCTTGCGGCGATCATAGCCGGCGGGATCTTTACAGCCAGGAAAGTGATCGGGCTGTTTCGTGCGCCCGAAGTGGGAAGCGTATCGGATGAGAACGATCCGGTCGTCAATACGTATACCATGCAGAAGCTTGCGCTTCTGAAAGATATGATCGAAAAGAACTATGCGCTGGAGCTCCCGGGTGATTCGGCGATGGAAGAAGGGATCTACCAGGGACTTGTTACATCACTTGGAGATCCGTATTCGCATTACTTCTCGGCAGATGAGATGGCGGAGCAGAAGCAGAAGATGGACGGCACCTATTACGGGATCGGATGCTATGTATCATATGATGAGCAGGTCAATTTTGCCCGTCTGGGCGAGATCTTTCCGAACTCGCCGGCGCAGGAGGCCGGCCTGAAGAAAGGCGACTGGATCATCCGCGTAGACGGGAAATATACGCGCAACAGAAGCCTGGAAGATACGGTGGCGCTGATTAAAGGCGCGAGCGGTACCACGGTCGATCTGACGATCATGCGCGAAGGCATAGAAGATTTTATCGAAGTGGAAGTGGAGCGCCGCGAGGTACCGACACAGACGATCTCTTATGAGAAGAAGGACGACGGGATCGCATATATCCGGATCAAAGAATTTGATGCTGTGACGATCGATCAGTTTGCGGAGGCACTGGCGGAAGCGAATGCTGATGAGATGAAAGGGCTTGTGCTTGATCTTCGCGACAATCCGGGAGGAAATCTGAACGCTGTCCTGGAAGTGGCAAGGAGGATCCTGCCGAAGGGGCTGATCGTGTATACGGAAGATAAGGACGGTACCCGCATGGATTATACGTGCGACGGTGAGCACGAACTCAAAGTGCCGCTTGCGGTTCTCGTAAACGGACAGAGTGCTTCCTCTTCGGAGATCCTGGCAGGCGCGATCAAGGACTTTGGAAAAGGGCGCCTCATCGGCACCAAGACATTCGGCAAAGGGATCGTGCAGAAGTATCTGTCCATTTCGGACGGTTCGACGCTGAAGACAACAACGAGTAAGTACTACACACCGAACGGCAATAACATTCACGGTATCGGGATCGAACCGGACGAAACGTTGGAACTTGATTATGAAAGCTACTATACAAAGGGTGAAGACAATCAGCTCGAGCGGGCTTGTCAGTACCTGAAAACAGAGATACAGACACAGGCAAAATAATAAAAAGAGACCGATGCGTGATGACAGCGCATCGGTCTTTTAGATCTTAGGACTTAATTGATATGACTCATCTCATCAAGGAGACGGATCTTTGTATCATACAGACGACTTGAGAGATCGACGTAAACCTTGTGCGGGTTAAAGAGACGTCTGGTCTCATCCCACAGTGTATCGAGCTCTTTTTGACAGATCTGTCGGATCTCCATCGTCTTGGGTGATGTATAGCAGCATTTGCCGCCTTTGAAGACCGGAAGCAGGATCTCGCGCACGGTGAAGGTACCGGGCTTCAGCTTCGTCTTCTTCCAGGGCTCATGCGGATCGAACAGAAGAAGAGGCTGATCTTCCGGGAATGTCTCACCGACAAGGCAGATCAGATCCGCCTTGATCTTGCCGGATTCCTTTTCATAAATACGGAAGATCGTTTTGTTTCCGGGATTTGTGATCTTTTCGGTATTCTCGGAAAGTTTGATCTTGGGGATGAATTCACCGTCAGCTCCCATGACTGCGGCAAGCTTGTATACACCGCCGAAGGATGCGCAGCCCTTCGAAGTGATCAGGTGCGTGCCGACACCCCAGGATGTGATGCAGGCGCCCTGGTCTTTCAAACTGTGGATCAGGAACTCATCAAGATCGTTGGATGCCGAGATGACCGCATCCGGGAACCCGGCTTCATCGAGCATCTTCCTTGCTTTCTTGGAAAGGTATGCAAGGTCGCCGCTGTCAAGTCTGATCCCGTAGAACGTAAGAGGAATGCCCGCCTCCCGCATCTCTTTAAAAACTTTGATGGCGTTCGGAACGCCGGACTTGAGCGTATCGTAAGTATCGACGAGCAGGATGCATGCGCTCGGATACAGGTCCGCATATGTCTTAAATGCGGTGTATTCATCTGGGAAGCTCATGATCCAGCTGTGTGCATGTGTGCCCTTGACCGGCATGTCAAAAAGCTGTCCGGCCAGGACGTTGCTGGTACCCGTGCAGCCGCCGATCACGGCAGCTCTCGCTCCGTAGATGCCGGCATCCGGTCCCTGCGCACGGCGAAGGCCGAACTCCATCACGCCGTCGCCCTTGGCGGCGTAGCAGACGCGCGCTGCCTTTGTAGCGATGAGACACTGATGATTCAGGATGTTCAGCACCGCTGTCTCAACAAGCTGTGCTTCCATGATCGGTGCGATCACTTTTAAGAGCGGTTCGCGCGGGAAGATCACGGTGCCTTCCGGGATCGCGTAGATGTCACCGGTGAAGCGGAATGTCTTCAGATAATCAAGAAAATCATCGCCGAAGATCCCGAGACTTCTTAAATACGCTACATCCTGTTCCGAGAAATGCAGGTTCTCGATATAGTCGATGATCTGCTGCAGACCTGCGGAGATCGCATAACCGCCGTCCATGGGATTATTGCGGTAGAATACGTCGAAAACAACCGTCTCGTTGCGGTCTTTATGACGAAAATATCCCTGCATCATGGTCAGCTCGTACAGATCGGTCATAAGGGTCAGATTCTGTTTGTCCATGTTTCCTCCAATACATTTTCAGCCGTTTCAAAGTGAAAAATACGGCTTTATGATCCCTCCAAGTATAGCACGCCTTTTCTCAAAAAGATAGAAAGGAGGCGGAAAAAAGCGTAAAGGGCGTTGACAACGACGAAAAAATCGCTTTATAATTACCCATGATAAAGACTTTGACGAAGACAGTAGCCGCTTATTGAAAGGCAAAGAGAGCCGGAGCAGGTGGGAACCGGTACGAGTAAAGAGCGTGTGAAGATCACTTCCGAGTTGTTTTGATGAAATGAGTAGTCAGGAACGGTGCTCCTCCGTTACGGGAGACCATATGGACCGGCGCTTTGCGCTTTTCTCATCATAAGAGCAGTGAGGCCCGGGAGTATGTGTAACAGGTGGTTGCGTGGATTTTACCCTCGTCCTATTACAGGACGGGGGTTTTATTATACTTGAAAAGTATAATAAGAAAGCTCCGCAGGATCGCACTCACGCGAGTAGTAGTTGATGCTAAAGCATCCGCGCTCGGCGTGAGAGTTTTGCACACAAAACTCTATTTTAAGATTTCAGGAGGCATATAAGATTATGTACAAGAAAGTTTCGACCGATCTGAATTTCGTTCAGCGCGAGAAAGAGATCGAGAAGTTCTGGAAGGACAACGATATCTTCCGAAAGAGTATGGAGAACCGCAAGGAAGGCGAGACATACACGTTCTATGACGGCCCGCCGACCGCGAACGGCAAGCCCCATATCGGTCATGTTCTGACACGTGTCATCAAGGATATGATCCCGAGATACCGTACGATGAAGGGATACATGGTTCCGAGAAAAGCGGGATGGGATACGCACGGTCTTCCCGTTGAGCTGGAAGTTGAGAAAAAGCTCGGCCTCGACGGCAAAGAGCAGATCGAAGAATACGGCCTGGATCCGTTTATTCAGCAGTGTAAAGAGTCTGTATGGAACTACAAAGGGATGTGGGAGGATTTTTCCGGTACCGTTGGTTTCTGGGCAGACATGGATAATCCGTACGTTACGTATCATGATGATTATATCGAGTCCGAGTGGTGGGCTTTGAAAGAGATCTGGAATAAGGGCCTTCTCTACAAAGGGTTCAAGATCGTTCCGTACTGCCCGCGCTGCGGCACCCCGCTCTCTTCTCACGAGGTGGCGCAGGGCTATAAGACACTGAAAGAGCGTACAGCGGTCGTTCGTTTCAAGATCAAGGGCGAAGACGCATACTTCCTTGCCTGGACGACAACGCCCTGGACATTGGCTTCCAATATCGGTCTTTGCGTCAATCCGGAAGAGACATATGTGCGCGTGAAAGCGGCTGACGGCTATACCTACATCCTGGCACAGGCGCTGGCTGATCAGGTGCTCGGCCAGATTGAGAGACCGGAAGGCACACCCGCGTACGAAGTGCTCGAGACGTATACCGGAAAGGATCTTGAATACAAAGAATATGAGCCGCTCTATCAGTGCGCGGCGGACGCGACGGAGAAGCAGCATAAAAAAGCATTCTTCGTATACTGCGATGACTATGTAACAATGGCTGACGGTACCGGTATCGTTCATATCGCTCCGGCATTCGGTGAAGACGATGCGAGAGTCGGCAGAAAATACGACGCGCCGTTCGTTCAGATGGTAGACGAGCAGGGTGTCATGAAAGAAGAGACGCCGTTTGCGGGCATGCGCTGCAAACCGACGCAGAAGGAGATTGATGCGGGCGCGATCAACTGCGATCCCGAGGTACTCAAAGAACTTTCCGGCAGAGGCCTTCTTTTCTCTGCTCCGAAGGTAGAGCATGATTACCCGCACTGCTGGAGATGCGACACACCGCTTCTTTACTATGCGCGTGAATCCTGGTTTATCAAAATGACGGCTGTTCGTGACGATCTGGTCCGCAACAATAAGACCGTTAACTGGATCCCGCCGACGATCGGGGAAGGCCGTTTCGGAAACTGGCTTGAGAATATCCAGGACTGGGGCGTATCCCGTAACCGTTACTGGGGTACTCCGCTCAATGTATGGGAATGCCCGGACTGCGGCAAGCAGATCTGCATCGGCTCCCGTGAAGAGTTGAAGAACGCAAGCGGCAACGATGCGGCACTGACCGTTGAACTGCACCGCCCGTATATCGATGAGATCACATGCAAGTGCCCGGATTGCGGCAATGCGATGAAGCGTGTACCTGAGGTGATCGACTGCTGGTTTGACTCCGGCGCAATGCCTTTTGCACAGCACCATTATCCTTTTGAGAACAAGGATCTTTTTGAAAAACAGTTCCCGGCACAGTTCATCTCCGAAGCGGTCGATCAGACAAGAGGCTGGTTCTACTCTCTGATGGCTGAGTCAACGCTGCTCTTTAACAAGTCGCCTTACGAGAACGTCATCGTTCTGGGACTTGTTCTGGATGAGAACGGCGAGAAGATGAGCAAGTCCAAAGGCAACGCGGTCGATCCGTTCGATGCATTGGAAACATACGGTGCGGATGCGATCCGCTGGTATTTCTACGTTAATTCCGCTCCCTGGCTTCCGAACCGTTTCCACGGCAAGGCTGTACAGGAAGGCCAGCGCAAATTCATGGGCACATTGTGGAATACGTATGCATTCTTCGTGCTTTATGCGAATATCGACGGTTTTGATGCAAGCAAATACAAACTGGAATATGATAAGCTGCCCGTCATGGACAAGTGGCTTCTTTCCAAGCTGAATACCGTGATCGGCGAAGTGGACAGCAATCTGAATGACTATAAGATCCCCGAGGCTGCAAGAGCACTGCAGGATTTCGTGGATGAGATGAGCAACTGGTATGTCCGCCGCGGCAGAGAACGTTTCTGGGCAAAGGGCATGGAGCAGGATAAGATCAATGCGTACATGACGCTTTATACAGCACTTGTGGAGCTGTGCAAGGCAGCAGCGCCGATGATCCCGTTCATGACGGAAGAGATCTACAGAAACCTTGTATGCTCGGTTGATTCGTCTGCACCGGAAAGCATCCATCTGTGCGACTTTCCGAAGGTGAACGAGTCTATGATCGACCGTGAACTGGAAGCGGCGATGGAGCAGGTATTGCAGACCGTCGTTCTGGGACGTGCCGCAAGAAATACGGCCAATATCAAGAACCGTCAGCCGATCGGAAAGATGTATGTCAAGGCAGAGGAAGCGCTCTCTGATTTCTATAAAGAGATCATCGCGGATGAGCTGAATGTAAAGGAAGTTGTTTTCTCGGATGATGTACGTGACTTTACTTCCTACAGCTTTAAGCCGCAGCTCAAGACACTGGGCAGAAGATTCGGCAAGCAGCTGAATGCGCTGAAAGAGGTACTTGCAAACCTCGACGGCAATGCGGCGATGGACGAGATCAATGAGAAGGGTACACTGACCATTACACTTGATGGCAATGAAGAGGTACTGGAAAAAGATGATCTCCTGATCGAAACTGCACAGGTAGAGGGATTTGTATCCGAAAGTGACAGAGGTGTCACAGTTGTCCTTGATACGAACCTGACGGAAGATCTCATCGAAGAGGGCTATGTATTCGAGCTGATCAGCAAGATCCAGACAATGAGAAAAGATTGCGGCTTCGAAGTAATGGACCACATTGCGGTCTCTCTGCAGGGCAGTGATAAGCTTGCAAAGATCCTGCAGAAGAACGCAGAAAGCGTACAGACCAAGGTTCTGGCAGACAAAATTGTATATGACTCTGCTGTCGCAAATGCAAAAGAGTGGAACATCAACGGCGAAAATGTTACACTTGGCGTAGAGGTTTTGTAATCTTACAGACTGTTTTGATGTGCATAGTGTGATGGAGGGATAACCGATGGCGAGTAAAGAAACCGGCAAACTTTCTTTTGACAAAGAGCTGTTTAAGCGAAGCGTATTGTACAACGTCAAGACGCTGTACCGGAAGACGATGGAGGAGGCTACGCCTCAACAGATCTTTCAGGCCGCTTCTTATGCGATCAAGGATGTGATCATCGATCATTGGATGACAACGCAGAGCGAACGTGACCGCAAAGATGTTAGACGTGTATACTATATGTCGATGGAGTTTTTGCTGGGCCGCGCGTTCGGTAACAATCTGATCAATCTGATGGCATATAAGGATGCCCGTGAGGCACTGGATGAGCTTGGAGTGGACATCAATCTGATCGAGGATCAGGAACCGGATCCCGCACTTGGAAACGGCGGCCTTGGAAGACTTGCCGCGTGCTTTTTGGATTCTTTGTCGACGCTTGGGTATGCCGCTTACGGCTGCGGCATCCGCTATCGCTACGGAATGTTCAAACAGGAGATCCGTGACGGTTATCAGGTAGAGGTACCGGATAACTGGCTTCAGGATGGGAATCCGTTCGAACTCCGGCGTCCGGAATATGCGCGTGAAGTCAAGTTTGGCGGACGTGTGACGGCGTTTGTGGATGAGGACGGCAATACGCGCTTTAAGCAGGAGGATTACCAGTCCGTCCGTGCGATCCCGTACGATCTTCCGATCGTAGGATACGGCAACGGCATGGTCAATACACTTCGTATCTGGGATGCAGAGCCGATGGAATGCTTCCGCCTGGATTCTTTTGACAGAGGCGATTACCAGAAGGCGGTCGAGCAGGACAACCTGGCGCGCAATATCGTGGAGGTCCTCTACCCCAACGACAACCACTATGCAGGTAAGGAACTTCGTTTAAAACAGCAGTACTTCTTTATCTCCGCATCGGTACAGTGTGCGGTTGAGAAGTATATGCAGAATCATAAAGATATCCGCAAATTCTATGAGAAAGCGGTCTTCCAGTTAAATGATACGCATCCGACGGTCGCAACGGCGGAACTCATGCGTATCCTGATGGATGAATACGGCCTCGAGTGGATGGAAGCATGGGATGTTATGAGCAAGACATGCTGCTACACGAACCACACGATCATGGCGGAAGCATCCGAAAAGTGGCCGATCGAACTTTTCTCAAGACTGCTCCCGAGGATCTATCAGATCATTGAGGAGATCAACAGAAGATTTGTCGCGGATGTGCAGCGCTTGTATCCGGATAATCAGGAGAAGATCCGGAAGATGGCGATCATCTATGACGGACAGGTGCGCATGGCAAATCTTGCCATTGCCTGCAGCTACAGCGTAAACGGTGTGGCGAGACTCCATACGGAGATCCTGAAAAAACAGGAATTCAAAGACTTCTATGAGATGATGCCCGAGAAGTTCAATAACAAAACGAACGGCATCACGCAGAGAAGATTCCTGCTGCACGGCAACGAGCTCCTGGCTGACTGGGTGACGGAAAAGGTTGGCAGCGAGTGGATCACGGACCTTCCGAAGATCCACGATCTGGCGCTTTATGCGGACGATCCCAAGGCACAGCATGAGTTCATGAACGTGAAGTATAAAAATAAACTCCGCCTTGCGGAGTATATCAAGAAGCACAACGGGATCGAAGTCGATCCGCGGTCGATCTTTGATGTGCAGGTGAAGCGTCTGCACGAATACAAGCGTCAGCTTTTGAATATCCTGCATGTGATCTATCTGTTCAACCGGATCAAAGAGAATCCGCAGATGGATTTCTATCCGAGAACCTTTATCTTCGGTGCGAAAGCGGCAGCAGGTTATCAGAATGCGAAGCTGACGATCAAATTGATCAATTCGGTTGCGGATGTGGTCAACAACGATCCTGATGTGAACGGAAGGATCAAGGTTGTTTTCATCGAAAACTATCGTGTATCCAACGCAGAGTGGATCTTTGCGGCGGCTGATGTATCCGAGCAGATCTCGACGGCCAGCAAGGAAGCATCCGGAACGGGCAACATGAAGTTCATGCTGAACGGCGCCGTAACACTCGGTACGATGGACGGTGCAAATGTTGAGATCGTAGAGGAAGTCGGCGAGGAGAATGCTTTTATCTTCGGCTTATCTTCCGATGAAGTCATTGCTTACGAGAACAACGGCGGTTACGATCCCAATGAGATCTTCAATAACGATCCGGAGATCAGACAGGTGCTGATGCAGCTGATCAACGGTACGTTCTGTCCGGAAAATCCGGAGCTCTTCAGAGATCTGTACAATTCATTGCTGAATACGAAGTGCACACCGAGAGCCGATACGTATTTCATCCTGAAAGACTTCAGATCCTACGCGGAAGCGCAAAAACGCGTGGAGGAGTGCTATAAGGACGAGAGCCGCTGGGCAAAGATGGCGATGCTCAATGTGGCATGCAGCGGCAAGTTCTCATCGGATCGAACGATCCGCGAATATGTGGATGAGATCTGGCATCTGGATAAGGTATTATAAACCGCAGGGCGGCGGCAGCTGCCCTGCATCTATATAATTGGGGAGAAAAGTGAAAAAATGATCGAACTGACCAAAGGAGGCGCTTACCTTGTCGGCGGGGAACTGATCGAGGATCGGTCGGAAGCGTCCGCAAAAGCAAAGGCCGGCTACGGCTGTGACATCGATGATGCTGCGGCAAAAAAGAACACCATGGCATACCGGATCCTGGAGAGTCACAATACGTCCGGTAACATGGAGAAGCTGAAGATCAGATTTGACAAGCTGACTTCTCACGATATCACATTCGTGGGGATCATCCAGACGGCGCGTGCTTCGGGCCTTACAAAATTTCCGATCCCGTACGTCCTGACGAACTGTCATAACTCGCTCTGCGCGGTCGGCGGTACGATCAATGAAGATGATCACATGTTTGGCTTATCTTGTGCGAAGAAATACGGCGGCATCTATGTTCCGCCGCATCAGGCTGTTATCCACCAGTTTGCACGTGAGATGCTCGCAGAAGGCGGCAGCATGATCCTCGGATCCGACAGTCATACCCGCTACGGCGCGCTCGGTACCATGGCGATGGGTGAAGGCGGGCCCGAACTCGTTAAGCAGCTTCTGTCTCAAACATATGATATCAATATGCCGGGCGTTGTGGCTGTATACCTGACCGGCGAGCCGGTAAAAGGTGTCGGCCCGCAGGACGTAGCACTTGCCATTATCGGTGCAGTGTTTGCAAACGGTTATGTGAATAATAAAGTAATGGAATTCGTCGGCCCCGGCGTGAAGAACTTAAGCGCGGATTTCAGGATCGGTGTGGACGTTATGACGACAGAGACGACATGCCTTTCTTCCATCTGGACGACGGATGAGAAGATCAAAGAATTCTATGAGATCCATGGCCGCGAGAACGCATATAAAGAATGCAGGCCGGGTGATGTGGCATACTATGACGGCGCGATCAAAGTTGACTTATCGGCGATCCGTCCGATGATTGCGATGCCGTTCCACCCGAGTAATACCTATACGATCGAAGAAGTGAATAAGAACCTTGCCGATGTCCTTCATGACGTGGAGGAGCGTGCAAAGGTAAGCCTTGACGGAGCTGTTCCTTACTCACTGAAAGATAAAGTGAAGGACGGCAGGTTCTGCGTGGACCAGGGTATCATCGCAGGCTGTGCGGGCGGCGGATTTGAGAATATCTGTGCGGCTGCCGACATCCTGAAAGGGAGCAATATCGGTGCGGACGGCTTTACGCTCAGTGTATATCCGGCTTCGATGCCGATCTATATGGAACTGATCAAGAACGGCTGTGCCGCAACGATCCTTGAGACAGGTGCCGTATTGAAGACGGCATTCTGCGGACCGTGCTTCGGCGCAGGCGATACACCCGCAAACAACGCGTTCAGTATCCGTCACTCGACCAGAAACTTCCCGAACCGTGAAGGTTCGAAGCTGCAGAGCGGTCAGATCGCATCCGTTGCGCTGATGGATGCAAGATCCATTGCGGCAACGGCAGCCAATAAAGGCGTCTTAACGGCAGCGACCGATTTTGATGCATCGATCGGAACATACAAATACTTCTTTGATTCCAATATCTATAAGAACCGTGTATTTGATTCCAAGGGCATTGCGGATCCGGATGCAGAGATTCAGCTTGGACCCAATATCAAGGACTGGCCGGCGATGGAAGCACTTCCGGAGAACCTTGTCCTTAAGGTGGTCGCAAAGATCCTTGATCCCGTAACGACAACGGATGAGCTGATCCCATCGGGTGAGACATCTTCCTATCGTTCCAATCCGCTCGGACTTGCCGAGTTTACACTCTCCCGCAAGGTTCCCGAGTATGTGGGACGCGCAAAAGAAGTGAAGGCGACGGAGGATGCGCGCGTAAAGGGCGAGACGACTGTCTGGGCACAGGATGTAATAAAGACCGTCAGCGGCGAATTCGCAGATGCGGACAGCAAGAATACCGGATTCGGATCCGTGATCTTTGCGGTGAAGCCGGGCGACGGTTCAGCCAGAGAACAGGCCGCTTCCTGCCAGAAGGTACTTGGCGGCTGGGCGAATATTGCAAACGAGTATGCGACAAAACGGTACCGCTCAAACCTGATCAACTGGGGCATGTTGCCTTTTCTCATTGATAAGGGAGAGCTTCCGTTTGAAAATATGGATACGCTTTTCGTTCCGAAGATCCGCGATGCGGTGAAGGCAGGTGCATCTGATGTGCAGGCGTATGTGGTCGGAAAAGACGGCCTGAAGCCGTTCATGCTGCATCTTGGTGCGATGACGGAAGAAGAGCGGGAGATCATTCTGAAGGGATGTCTGATCAACTATAACAGGATCTGATCATAGGCCCTTCCCATACCGCTAATCCTTTTTGGGGATCTGTCCGATATATTAGATACAACAATGGACCGACCAAGGATGGACTGCATGTGCATGGAGCACAGTGGCCCATCCTTTTTGGTTGCCGAAAAGGAGGATTTTATGCGTATTAATTCAGACACCTTAGGAATGGAATCCGCCAGAAGTTACACTTCTACAACCAGGAAGGAACTGAAACACCAAAGCTTTTTCTTAAGCGGCAATCTGCTCGCCGGAGAAGATGCGACCACCCTCAAAGATGAGGAGAAAGGAAAAGACGCGGCAGAGGAGACGGAAGGTACGGAAGGAAGCGCGGTGCTGGCTTACAGGCAGCAGGTCGCGCGCATGAGCGGTACAAAGATGAGATCTCGAACATTGCAATCCGCCATGGACCAGATCAGGCAGGAGTGTCTTGCTTTCATCCTGAAGCTGTTTGGCGCGGGAACGGAAGCGTCGGAGGAAGCAGCCGGCGATACCGTTGCATCGGCGATCTGCACGGATGACGGGACCGCGACGGGACTTGAGGAGCTGACGCCTGTCTCATCGATGACATCGATCGACAAGCTGGATATCTGGCAGTTCACATCGGAGTATACGGAAGTTGAGGAGACAAGCTTTTCGACAAGCGGAAAGGTTGTGACGGCTGACGGCAGAGAGATCTCGTTCAGTCTCGAGATGCAGATGTCCAGAACGTTTATGCAGAAGACATCCTGGACATATGAAAAGCTGGCTAAGAACGTATCGCTGTGTGATCCTCTCGTGATCAATCTAAATGACAATATCGCTTCCGTCTCGGATCAGAAGTTTCTGTTCGACCTCGACGCGGACGGGACCGAAGAAGAGATCTCCATGCTCGATACTTCTTCCGGATTCCTGGCGCTTGATCTTGACGGGAACGGCAAGATCGATGACGGAGCGGAACTTTTCGGCACAAAGAGCGGCGACGGGTTCCGTGACCTTGCGGCATATGATACGGATCATAACGGCTGGATCGATGAAAATGACGAGATCTGGTCGAAACTTCTGATCTGGGTGAAAGAAGAGAGCGGCGAGGATGTTCTCTATCATCTGGCAGATAAAGGCGTCGGCGCGATCTCGACAAGAAGTGCCGATACGGAATTTACGATGCAGTCGGCGGAGGATTTTCGCACGAACGCCGTGATCCGAAAGACAGGCATGTTCCTGTATGAGAGCGGGATGGTCGGAAGCCTGCAGCACGTAGATCTCGCAATGGAGGCATAACTGCAGGAAATGCCATATTAAGGGCAGCTATCAAAACTTTACCAAAGAAAAGCAATCTGTTATAATTCGTAGGATAGTGAGTCTTCGGATTTGCTGTGCGGAGGGATTATGAAAAGAAACAGATTGCTTTCTTTTTTTCTCATAATAGCGATCCTGCTGACAGGGTGCGGCGCGCAGACCGGTTCCGGACAGGAGATCGGACTGATCGGCGATTATGCATCCGATCCCGCGAGCGATCATACGCAGAGCGCTTATGATGTTCCTGTAATGACGCCCAATATCTTTGTCAATCGGCTCGGATACGAACCGAATGGACAAAAGGTTGCGATCTTTAAGGGCGATGATCTGCCGGAAGAGTTTTATGTTTGCGATGCCAAGACGAGAGATGTCGTTTTTACCGGGAAGATCAAAGACGAGCGCTATGATCAATTTTACAAGGAAAATGACGGATTCGGTGATTTTTCCGAGCTGAATACGCAGGGTGACTATTACATTCGCGCGGAAGGGATCGGCGAGTCTTATCCGTTCATGATCCATGAAAGTCTTTATTATTCGCTTTTCTGTGAAGCCTGCAAGCGCTTTTTTGAGATGCGGAGCAATAAAACGGGTGCGACATCGCAGGATGAGGGCTGGATCATGGAGCAGTCCGGCCTGAACAAAGAGATTCTGGCATCGAAGACCCTGTATATGCTGCTTCTCTCGTATGAACTGTTCCCGAATGCGTACACGGACGATATCGGGATCGCCGAGTCAGGCAACGGAGTCCCGGATATACTGGATGAATGCAGTTATGAAGCGTCCTGGATTCTGAACAGAGCGGCATCGGATCCCGGAGAGGATATGACAGCGCTTGCTTATCGCGTTGCGATGCTGTGCAAGCTCTATGAATCTTACAAGGCGGTTGAACCGACTTTTTCCATGACGTGTCTGAAGGAGGCACAGAGTTCCTATAAAGCGCTGACCGGACATGCGGAAGTGCCTGTGGACGAGCGTTTTCTGGCAGAGTCCGAGCTTTACCGTGCAACAGGCCAGGGAGCGCTGAAAGAGCAGGTTGAGCTGTATCTGATGACACGCATCGCTGATCCGGAAGAACTCTCGGAAGCGGATTTCTTCGGAACGGTCACGTATCTTGCCACGATCGGCAAGACCAATGTGGCGATCTGCGACAAGGCGATCAAACGGATCATGGATGAGGCGGAGAGGATCGCGGCGAATGCCGGACGTGAGAATTATTTCGTTTTCTCCGAAGAGGCGTCCCGCAATCCGGACAGTTTGTTTCCCAAAATGGTTCACATGTGTGTCGTGAACCATGTGATCACGAATTATGAGTACAACACTGTCATCGAGAACCACTTTCACTACCTGATGGGGCGCAATCCGCAGGCGATCTGCTATGCGCTCGGATGGAACGGCAAAGAACTTGCGCCTACCGATATCTTTGCAAATCCGTATCAGAATGCGCAGTTTATCTTTATATTAAGCGAGCTGATCAGCAACAATGATTAGCGCGGAATGAATCGAGGAGAAAATCATGAAAATCGTAGTTTTGGCAGGCGGAACGAGTACGGAGAGAGAGGTATCTTTGTGTTCGGGAAGCAATATTTACGGCGCTTTGAAGCGCAGCGGTCATCAGGCGGTCCTTCTGGATATCTATCTGGGTCTGGAAGGCGACGTGGATGATGTCTTTACAAGAGATCACGACTGGGCGCGCGAAGTGCAGAAGATCAGCGCGACGTGCCCGGATATGGAATCGCGCAAGAAGCTTCGCGGCGTCGAAAGCAAGAGTTTCTTCGGGCCGAATGTCCTGAAGATCTGTGAGATGGCTGACCTTGCTTTTATCGCTCTGCATGGGCAGAACGGCGAGGACGGAAAGGTGCAGGCAACACTGGAACTTCTGGGCGTCCCGTATACCGGAACCGACTATGCGAGCAGCGCGCTTGCAATGAATAAATCGCTGACCAAGGACCTCTTTCGTCAGAACGGCGTTATGACACCGGACAGTTTCAATCTGAAAAAAGGTGAAAAGGAGCCGTATGCGGTTACCTTTCCGACTGTTGTAAAGGTCATCACCGGCGGATCAAGTGTCGGGGTATACATTTGCAAAAATAAAGAAGAATATGAAGAAGCAAAGAAGAATGCCTTTACGTATGAGGATGCGGTATTGGTAGAACGGTATATCAAGGGACGCGAGTTTTCGGTCGGCGTGATCGACGGCAAGGCACTCCCTGCGATCGAGATCGCACCGCTTGAGGGCTTTTACGACTATAAGAACAAGTATCAGGCAGGCTCCACGGTAGAGACCTGTCCTGCAGACATACCGGCTGAAGCCGAGCAGAAGCTGCGCAGTGCAGCTGAGGCGGCGTTCCGCGCGCTCAGACTTCGCGCATACGCCCGCATGGATTTTATCATGGACGAAAAGGGCGATGTATACTGCCTTGAGGCGAACAGTCTGCCCGGTATGACGACCACATCACTTCTCCCGCAGGAAGCTGCGGCGGAGGGCATGGACTTTGATGCACTCTGTGAGAAGCTGATCGAGGTATCTTTGAAGTAAACTTGGAGAATCGATAATCATGAAGAATCTGACGATCAGAAATATCGCAAATGCCTGTGGCGGTGAGCTTACAGGCAATGAAAAAGAATTTGACACGGAAGTCTGCGGTGTGGTGATCGACTCACGCAAGATCGAAAAGGGCTATTGCTTCATTGCAACGCCCGGCGAGCGTGTGGACGGTCACAGCTTTATTCCGGATGTTCTGGAAAAAGGTGCATCCTGCGTGATCTGCAGGGAAGTGCCGACGGGTCTTAGCGGGAACTTTATCAAGGTTCACGATTCGTTTGATGCACTTCGCAAGGTGGCGGCATTCTACAGGGAACAGCTTACGATCCCTGTGATCGGGATTACCGGCAGCGTCGGCAAGACGAGCACCAAGGAATTTATCGCGGGCACACTTTCCGCAAAGTACAGAGTCTTAAAGACGGAAGGAAACTACAATAACGATATCGGCGTGCCGCAGACGCTCCTTCGCATTCGCGATACCGACGAGGCTGCGGTTGTGGAGATGGGGATCAATCACTTCGGTGAGATGCGCCTTTTAAGCAGCATGGTAAAGCCGGATCTTTGCGTGATGACCAATATCGGCGAGTGCCATTTGGAGTTTCTTGGAGACAGAGAAGGTGTTTTGAAAGCAAAGTCGGAGATTTTTGAACACATGGCAGCGGAAGGCCGCGTATTCGTAAACGGCGATGACGATATGCTGCGCACGATCGAGCTTGTCAAAGGAAAAGCGCCGGTGCGTTTCGGGCTGGATGAAGCGAATGCGTACCATGTGACGGATCTTACAGTAAGCGGCCTGAAAGGGAGCGATGCGACGATCCATACACCGACGTCTTCTTTTACGGTGCATGTAAACCTTCCGGGAAAACATATGGTACAGAATGCGCTCGCGGCAACGGCTGTCGGCGAAGCGCTCGGCCTTACGACAGAAGAGATCCGAAGAGGCATCGAGTCCGTGAGACCGCTTGGCGGCAGAAGCAATATCCTGACGCTCGGCGCGATGACGGTGATCGATGACTGCTATAATGCGAACCCGGTTTCGATGCGTGCTGCACTCGATCTTTTATCCGAAGAAGGAAAGACGATGGCGATCCTCGGAGATATGTTCGAGCTGGGGCAGGATGAGTCGGAACTGCACGGAGCGATCGGCCGCTATGCGGTTGAGAAGGGGATCAAAGCGCTGGTCTGCGTTGGAAACCTTTCCAAAGCGATGTACAAAGAGGCGTGCAGAGAGAAAGAAAAGCGCCTCAGCAATACGATGGTACAGTACTACGAGACGCCTGAAGAAGTTCTGGAACAGTTTGATAATCCCGACTTTCTGCCGGGCGGTGTGACGGTCCTTGTGAAGGCATCACACGGTATGCATTTTGATATGCTGGTAAGCAGGCTGAAAGAGCTTGGCAGCCGATCAGTTTGATCTTGATCGGTACATCTCTTCGATCAGCTTTTGTACATAAGCCCCGGGATGCTTTTTATCCTCGGGCGGAAGTTCATCGAGCAGGACCGGTTTTCCGAACTCTACGGTAACGGGGGCTTTGACCATGCGGGGGAATTGATCTTCCCAAATGGCGCTGCTTCCCGTGATGCAGACGGGGATGACCGGTGCTTTTGCTTTTACGGCAACCTTAAAGCTTCCTTCGTGGAACGGAAGACAGATATCGGTACCACGATTTCTGGTCCCTTCCGGGAAGATGAAGATCGAAATTCCGTTTTTTATCTTTTCAGCGCCTGCAAGAATCGTCTGAAGGCCTTGCTTCAGATCGTTGCGGTCAAGGAAGAGGCAATGGATGCAGCGCATCCAGTGTACGATCAACGGGAATTTGCTCATTTCGATTTTGGCGATATAGCCGGTCGGCCTGCTCATGTTCATATACGTCAGCAGAATGTCAAAATAGCTTCTGTGATTGCCGACAAAAAGGACTGCGCGGTCTTTCGGAATGTTTTCGAGTCCGATGACTGTCGGCCGTGCGCCTGCGGTCCAGGCGAGAAACCTTAAGATCGTGCGGATGATATAGAGACAGCTGTAATCGCGTGCCTTGGGCCATACAAGCCCGATCAGGGATTCTGTGATGAGCAGCGGGATGCTGCAGACCAAAAATAAAACAACCAAAGATATGGTGATAATAAATCGAATCATAAAATGCCTCCGAATTCTGTTTACTTGCGATGCGCAAGTACATTCATTATACTGAATGAGGGGCTATAGCGCAATAAATACATGAGGTTTCATATGCTTGCTTCTTTTCGAAAAAAATATATCGGCAGCCGGGATTTTTACATGATGATGTTTAAACTGGTCATCCCGATGATCCTGCAGAATCTGCTGATGAATCTTGTTAATCTGATTGATAATATCATGGTTGGCCGGATCGGCACGGAACAGATGAGTGCCGTTGCGATCGTCAACCAGTTTCATTTTGTGTTCATGCTTTCACTGTTCGGCGCGACGAGCGGCGGCAGTATTTACGGTGTTCAGTTTTACGGGAGCGGTGATATAAAGGGACAGCGGGATACGGTTCGTTTCAGGCTCTATGTTAATTTTCTGATTACGGCTCTGTTTGTGGCAGTCTTTCTTCTTTTCGGTCCGGAACTGATCGGCAGTTATTTAAACAGCGAAGGTGAGATCGGCGATCCGATCCTGTGTGCCTCCTATGCCCGGGAGTATATGCAGATCATGATCCTCGGGCTGCTCCCGATGGCTTTTTCGACGGCGTATGCAAGCGTCTTAAGAGAAGTCGGAAATACGGCGGTACCGATGTATGCAAGCGGCAGCGCGGTCATCGCCAACCTAATCCTTGACTATGCTTTGATCTTCGGAAAGTTCGGCCTTCCGGCGCTTGGCGTGAAAGGTGCGGCGATCGCGACAGTTATTTCCAAACTGATTGAAATGTTGATTGTTGTGATCTGGACGCATAAACGGACAGATATCAACCCCTGCATCAAGGGTCTTTACCGTTCCCTTCGTGTGCCGATCCCCCTTTTGAAAGATCTTGCGTGGGTGACGTTTCCGCTTATGGTCAATGAATTTCTCTGGTCGGGCGGGATCGCAATGGTGAACCAATGCTATTCGATCCGCGGCATGGAAGCCGTGGCGGCAACGAACATTTGCTGGCTTGTCGGCAATCTGTTCAATGTCTTGTGCCTTCAGGTGGGGTACTGTATCTCAATTCTGGTCGGGCAGAAGCTGGGGGCGGGTAAGCTTCAGGAAGCAAAAGACATTAATAACAAACTGTTCTTCCTAAGCGAAGTGCTTTGCATTGCGGTCATGTTTATGCTGATTCCGGCAGGGCGTTTCATTCCGATGATATACAATACGCAGCAGGAGATCCGTGATCTGGCTTCCAGGCTGATCGTCATCTCGGCGCTTGCGCTTCCGCTGCAGGGATTCAGTCACTGCGCATATTTTACGATCCGAAGCGGCGGCCGTACCTGGATCACATTCGCTTTTGACTCGCTGTATTCCTGGACGGTAAACGTACCGCTTGCGTTTGTTCTGGCACACTTCACGACCTGGCCGCTTGAGACAATCTATGCGGTGGTCGTATTCTCGGAGATCATTAAAGATGTGATCGGATATCTGATGGTTAGAAGCGATATGTGGATGCGGAATATTGTTTCCGATTACCAATAAGTACGCAGGCACGAAAAAAGACCCCGATGCGAGCGCGTATCGGGATCTTCTTATTATGATAAAAAGTTGAGGTTTACTGTGTGACTGTTGTCTGCTCGGACTGAGAAGCCTCGTCTTTCCATTTGTTGAACTTCTCTACTACGGCATCGTAGGTTCTCGAAGAGATATCGGGAAGATCCTTGCCCCAGGACCCTGTCGCTTCCTGATAGCCTTTCTTGAATGCATCGAGCATCTCTTCTGCCTTGGAAGGATCACCGCCGCTCAAAGCCTTCGCAAAATCAAGGATACGGTCGGATGTCTGCTGAACGCCCCAATAGCCGTCTTCTGCGATGTCGGCCTGCGCCTTTGCCTTTGTATCGGCATCGACTTCAAACTTACCTTCTGCGAGGAAGCGCCACATATTTTCGTCGTTATTGGCGATCGAGAACGCCTTGCCCTGCCCTGTCATCAATTGTTCAACAAGCTGACGGAGCTGCGCGGTACGCTCTTCGGCATCGGCTTTCATCTTTGCAACAAGATCGGTATTGGGTGTATAGATCTTAGCGGGATCCTTGCTGCTAACTTCCGGGGACTTCTCGTATACAACCCCGGTATCCGCTGTTGCCGCCGTCTCTGCGGCATTCTTGGCGGGAGCAGTATTTGCTGCGGCTTCCGCATACTTGTTGTATTGGTCTGTAGATACATTACTGATTCCGTTTACGCTCATATTGCAACCTCCTTGTCACGTCGTTTTCGGACACTGAATTGTTTCTAATCTTATTATCGGCTTCCTTAACTGTATTGTTTACACCTGATTTGCTTTTTTTTCGGTTCGACGGTATAATAAACAATGTACTGTATACAAAAAACACATGGAGATACATTCATGGATACTCTTTCGCTTAAAGCAATGGCCAAGATCAATCTTGGCCTTGATGTCGTAAGGCGCCTTCCGAGCGGCTATCACGAGGTCCGCATGGTGATGCAGACGATCGGACTTTATGATATGCTTTCGTTTACGAAGGTCGGATCCGGCATTACGATCGAAACGGATCAGGTATCCCTTCCGGGTGATGAAAACAATCTGATCTATAAAGCAGCCAGACTCTTCGAAGAGACTTACGGACTGCCTTCCGGTGTTTCGATCCGTCTTGAAAAAAGGATCCCCATGGCGGCGGGCATGGCAGGCGGCAGCACGGATGCGGCTGCCACGTTTGTGGGACTGAACACGCTTTTCGCAAAAGGAATCAGCCGCGAGGAACTGTCCGGACTGTCCGTAAAAGTCGGTGCAGACGTGCCGTACTGCATCATGGGCGGTACGATGTTATCTGAAGGGATCGGTGAGATCCTGACGCCGCTTCCGGCGCCTCCTTCGTGCCATGTACTGATCGCGAAGCCGGACATCGACGTATCGACCAAATATGTATATGAGAACCTGCATGCCAATGAACTGAAGCATCATCCGGATATGGACGCTGTGATCGCGGCGATCAGAGGCGGCGATCTTTCCGGGATGTGCACATCGCTTGAAAATGTGCTGGAGACGGTGACGGGACGAGAGTATCCCGTGATCGGCAGGATCGAAGAGCAGATGAAAGCCTGCGGCGCAAAGGCGGCTCTGATGAGCGGCAGCGGCCCGACAGTCTTCGGTCTGTTTGAGAGAAAAGAAGATGCGGAAAAGGCAAAGGCGGCTTTACGTGAAGATAAGTTGGCAAAGGATCTGTTCGTAACGGCGTTTACGGACAAGACCTGCGTACCGGTTTAGGAGGATGAAGGATGAGTGAGGACCATTTACTGGAGGGTATGGATGAATTCCTGCCGCTTAGAGAAGTAGTATTCAAGACGTTACGAAGAGGGATCCTGACGGGCGAGCTGAAACCCGGTGAGAGACTGATGGAGATCCATCTGGCGAATCGTCTCGGCGTCAGCAGGACACCGATCAGAGAGGCGATCCGAAAGCTTGAGCTGGAAGGTCTTGTGACCATGATCCCGAGACGCGGGGCGGAAGTAGCCAATATCACGGAGAAGAGCCTTTGTGATGTCCTGGAGGTCCGCAAGGCGCTTGAAACGCTTGCGATCGAACTTGCCTGCGAGAGGATCGAGCCGGATGAGATCGTGACGCTGCGTGACAAGCTGAAAGAGTTTGATGCGGCGGTCAGAAGCAAAGATGTTTCGGCGATCGCGGCCGCGGATGTTGTTTTTCACAATGTGATCGTGGCGGCATCCAAGAATGACAGGCTCTCGCAGCTGATCAGCAATCTGGGCGAGCAGATGTATCGATATCGCTTTGAGTACATCAAGGATTTTTCCAAGCATGATCAGATCCTTCGCGAGCATACGATGATGGTCAACAGCATCATCAGCAAAGAGAAAAAGATCGCATCCGACACGGTCAGAACGCATATCGACAACCAGGAAGAAGCCGTTATGCGCAATATCAGAAAAGAAGCTATGGAGGCAAGATGACAGATATAAAGAAGTTGTCTGCATCGGCGCCGATCGGCGTGTTTGATTCCGGTGTGGGCGGACTGACGGTCGTTAACGAGATCATAAGTCAGATCCCGAGCGAACGGATCGTTTATTTCGGTGACACGGCACGCGTTCCTTACGGCGGCAAGTCCAAAGAGACGATTACCATGTACGCTGAACAGATCGTGAGATTTCTTCTCGAACAGGGCGTGAAGGCGATCGTGGTTGCCTGCAACACGGCAAGTGCTTATGCGCTTGATACGCTGGAAAAAGAGATCGACATCCCAATCATCGGCGTTGTAAAGCCGGGTGCCAAAACGGCGGCAGAGACAACAAAGAACGGCCGCATCGGGATCATCGGAACGGAAGGTACCGTCGGCAGCAGGATCTACGAACAGTATATCAGCAGGATCTCGCCTGCTTCGCATGTTGTCGGAAAAGCGTGCCCGCTTTTTTGTCCGCTTGTCGAAGAGGGACTGCTGGACGATCCCGTTACGGATGAGATCGCAAGACGCTATCTGGAAGGTATGAAAGGCAGCGGAATCGATACGCTGATCCTCGGCTGCACACACTATCCGCTGATCAGAACCACGATCGAGCGGGTCATGGGAAAAGATGTTGCGCTTGTCAATCCGGCGTGGGAGACGGCACATGCGCTGAAAGATCTGCTTACGGAGGAGGGGATCCTGAATCCGGAAGCGGGAGATGCAGACCTGAAGAAACACCGGTTCTATGTCAGCGATTCGGCTGAGAAGTTTGGCCGCTTTGCCAGTACGGTCCTGAAGTATGAAGGGATCTCGGCAGAAACGGTCAGGATCGAAGAATATTAAGGAGTAACAGATGACACAGGATGTTTTATTATCCATCCGCGGACTGCAGTTTGATGCGGAAGCCGACAGCGGCACGCTCGAGACGATCACGCCTGCGGAATATTTTCAGAAGAATAGCCAGCATTACCTGATCTATGATGAGGCGGTGGAAGGCTTTCACGATTCCACAAAGAATATCATCAAATGGAACGATTCGACGCTCGATCTGACAAAACGCGGCGCGGTGAACGTGCATATGATCTTTGAGGAAAACAAGAAGAACATGACGGAATACAAGACGCCTTTCGGCAGTATCCTGATTGGGATCGACACGCACGGCGTCAATGTGACGGAAGAGGAAGAACGCATTTCCATCCAGGTGGATTATGCGCTTGAGATCAACTACGAACATCTTGCTGAGTGCAAGATCAACATGGATGTCCGTCCGAAAAAAGAAGCGGCCCGGTTCCTGTAGGAACGGGCCGTTTTCACGTTGCTATTTGATGGGATTTGCACCGGCTTTTTCCTGTGCTCTCTCAACAAGGCGTTTGAAGAAGCCTTTCTTGGGTGCTTCCTTTGCCTGTGTGGTTCCGTGGAGTCCCTTGACACCGAGGATGTACATGCCACTGACGGTTGCCTTGACTTCCTTCTTGACCGGAATGGAATCAAAGATCTTCTCGTCACATACAAGTGTCAGCATCTGCGGACCGACCTTGCACTTCACGATCGGAAGCTTGGAACGGCGCAGGTACTTGGGCGTCTGGTCGATGACCATCTGCGGAAGACCGGAATCCTTGATGCGAAGTCGTTTCTTGTCGATGATCAGCATGGAAACGGTTTGCTTGTTCGCCTCCATCATCTCCTGCTGCTCAGCCTGTCTCTTCTGGGCTCTGCGTCCGAGGAAGTAGAGGACGACGAGCACGATCACCATAACGACCAATATACAGATTAAAACAATCGTTGATGTACTCACAATAACCTCCCGTATAACAAAAACAATAGTTGAGGGCGTTGCCACTCACCCGACTATTTTACCATTGTTTATACCCAAAAGCAAGAAAAGGAAAGGCTCCGCGATTGTTTCGAGATTTTGATTGGGGTATAATCATACTATGACGATGATATGGAATGAAACGATTGATGCACTGAGCTTCATCATGCATCACCTTGCGATCTTTAACTGCATACTGGCGATCGGTATCGTTTTTTTCAGACGCAAAGACCCGACCTCTGTCTGGGCCTGGCTTCTGATCCTCTATGCCGTTCCGATCCTTGGCTTTATCCTGTACCTTCTGATCGGCGGGGATATCCATAAACGCCAGAAGTTCCGCATTAAGCGGGTGGAAGACAAGGTCCAGGAGGCGATCCTGAATCAGGAGAAAAGCCTGAAACGCCACGTGCTGCAGGAAAAGCGCCCGGAACTGGCGCCTTTTACCGATCTGATCTACTACAACCTGGACACCTCGGGTGCGGTCCTGACCGGCAACAATGCCGTGCGGATCCTGACAGACGGCCACGAACTCTTTGACAGACTGCTGGACGATATCCGTAATGCAAGGGAGTCGATCCATATCCAGTCCTATATCATTCGCAATGATAAGCTTTTTGACAGGATCTGTGCCGCTTTGAAAGAGAAGGCTGCGGAAGGCGTGGAAGTCCGCATTCTCTATGACGGTATGGGCGGCCGATTTGTCTCCCATGCAAAGTGGCGCAAGCTCCGCCGCGCCGGCATCGAGGCTGTCTCGTTCTTCCCGCCGCTCCTTCGGCGTTTTCACCTGCGTCTTAACTACCGCAATCACCGTAAGATCGTCGTGATCGACGGACTGATCGGCTATGTCGGCGGTTTCAATATCGGATGTGAATACCTTGGCGAAGATCCGCGGTTCGGTTATTGGCGCGATACGCATCTTCGGATCCAGGGGGCGGCAGCAGCGGGCTTGCAGCTCCGTTTTCTCCAGGACTGGAACTTTGCTTCCGACAAGGCCCTCACAAATGCCGAGCGCTATTTCAAGACGCCGGAGATCCTCTATGGCAACTGTGATATTCAGATCATATCGAGCGGTCCCGACTCTGACCTGCAGAATATCCGCAACAATTATATCCGCCTGATCGCCCGGGCAAAGAAAAGCATCTACCTGCAGACGCCGTATTTTATCCCGGATGATGCCGTTTACAGCGCACTGATGATGGCGGCGCGCTCCGGTGTGGAAGTCAATATCATGATCCCGAGCAAGCCGGATCATCCGTTTGTCTATCCGGCGACCATGTCATACGCGGGCGACCTGATCAAGGCAGGCGCCAAAGTATATACATATAATAACGGTTTTATCCATGCGAAGGGCCTCATTGCGGATGAGAGCGTGATGGCCTACGGAACCGCCAACATGGATATCCGCAGCTTCCGCCTCAATTTTGAGGTGAATGCGATCATATACAGCGAAGAACAGGCGCAGAAGATGGTGAAGCTCTTTAAGCAGGACCTTCGCAAGTGCAGGCATATCACGCCGGAGCAGTACGGCCGGCGCTCTTTGTATGTGCGCATGAAGGAACAGGTATGCCGCCTCCTTTCCCCGTTGTTATAATTGTATCCCGCGAGGGTTTGTGCTATAATCTATCGTTATTAGGGGCTTTAGGAGGTAAGACACAAATGAATCGAAAGTGGATGCTCTGTCTGGTTGCGGCAACGTCCGTTTTGCTCACCGCATGCGGTGTGGAATCGGAGCTCTCCAAGACGAAAACAGAGGATTACGTAGAACTCGGACAGTACAAAGGCTTGGAAGTATCCGTCGAGCGCCCTGCGGTGAACGACGAGTACACGATGAACTATATCAATTACGTTCTGACACAGAACGCGGAACTGCAGGAGGTAACGGGCCGCGCCGCACAAAACGGCGATATCCTGAATATCGACTATGCCGGTGAGAAAGACGGTGTTGCATTTGACGGCGGCACTGCGGCAGGTAAAGACCTGATGCTCGGTTCGCATACTTTTATCAGCGGATTTGAAGAAGGCCTGATCGGCAAGAATAAGGGAGATAAGGTAGACCTGAATCTGACATTCCCCGCGGATTATGCCAAGAAGGAACTGGCCGGGCAGGATGTCGTTTTCCATGTAACGGTCAACAAGATCCAGGAAAGCGTGGTCCCCGAGCTTACGGATGAGACCGTTAAGAAGATTCAGCCGGATTGCGATAACGTGGAAGACTATAAGGCGTTTGTAAAGGATCTTCTGACCAAAGACGCGGAAAAATATTATAACCAGGCACTGGAATCCAAACTGATCGAGGCGGCCAAAGCGGGCGCTACATTTAAGAATGATCCGGCCGATGCGCTTGTTGAGATCTATTATCAGAAAGCACTCCAGAATATGAGCAAGTTTGCGGCGCAGTACGGCCTGACTACCGAGCAGATGGTATCGCAGTATTACGGCGTGACCATGGATGAGTTTGAAAAGAAAGGCCGTGAAGGTGCGAAGGAATCCGCACAGGAAGCGCTTTTGATGCAGGCGATCGCAAATGCGGAGAAGATCGATGTCTCCAAGGATGAGATCGATGCCATGATCAAGAAAGAGATCGACAACGGCGACTTTGCGAGTGAAGAAGAGCTGCGCAGATCGCTTGGCGATGAAGATATAAGAGATTACGTGATGGCAGAAAAAGTGATGAATGTCTTAAAAGACAATGCAGTCATCACGGAGGAGAGTGAAGGAGAAAGCAATGGAACTGATTGATATCAAGTCACTTTATCATGACAAGGAAAAATATATCGACAAGAAGATCAGCGTCGGCGGATGGGTCAGAAGCAACCGTGACTCCAAGACGTTCGGTTTTATCGTATTAAACGACGGCTCTTTCTTTGAACCCCTGCAGATCGTTTACGGTGATAAGCTTGAGAATTTCGCACAGATCAGCAAGCTCAATGTCGGCAGCGCCGTGATCGCGACAGGTACACTTGTTGAGACACCGGATGCAAAGCAGCCGTTTGAGATCCAGGCGGATTCGATCGAGATCGAAGGCATGTCCACGGCGGATTATCCGCTTCAGAAAAAGCGTCATACATTTGAGTATCTGCGCACGATCACACACCTGCGTGCGAGAACCAATACGTTCCAGGCAGTCTTCCGTGTACGTTCCCTGATCGCTTATGCGATCCATACGTTCTTCCAGGAGAGAGGTTTTGTGTATGTACATACGCCGATCATCACGGGAAGCGACTGTGAGGGTGCCGGTGAGATGTTCCAGGTAACGACGCTGGATCTTGAGAATATTCCCAAAACGGAAGACGGCAAAGTCGATTACAGCAAAGACTTTTTCGGCAAGCCGACCAATCTGACCGTCAGCGGCCAGCTCAACCTTGAGACATATGCGTTTGCGTTCCGCAACGTCTATACGTTCGGTCCGACATTCCGTGCCGAGAATTCCAATACGACAAGACATGCGGCTGAGTTCTGGATGATCGAGCCTGAGATGGCTTTTGCCGATCTGAAAGATGATATGGTACTTGCGGAGAGCATGCTCAAATTCATCATCCGCTTTGTCCTCGAGCATGCGCCCGAAGAGATGAACTTCTTCAACCAGTTTGTTGACAAGGGACTTCTGGAGAGACTGCATAACGTTATGAACTCCGACTTTGCGCATGTGACATATACGGAAGCTGTCAAGATCCTTGAGAAGCACAACGATGAATTTGATTATAAAGTGTTCTGGGGATGCGATCTGCAGACAGAGCACGAGCGTTTCCTTACGGAAAAAGAATTCGGCCGTCCGGTATTCGTAACGGACTATCCGAAGGAGATCAAGGCATTTTACATGAAGCTCAACGACGACGGAAAGACCGTCGCTGCGGTTGACTGTCTTGTACCGGGGATCGGCGAGATCATCGGCGGCAGCCAGAGAGAAGATGATTACGATCTTCTGCTTAAGCGCATGGAAGAGCTTGGCCTTCCGAAGGAAGACTATGACTTCTATCTTGATCTTAGAAAATACGGGACAGCAAGACATGCGGGATTTGGTCTCGGATTTGAGAGATGCGTGATGTATCTGACAGGCATGGGCAATATCCGCGACGTGCTTCCGTTCCCGAGAACAGTGAAGAACTGTGATCTGTAATACGACATTATCAAAATAAAAAGAGCCGGGGAGAATCACTATGAAGAAAACGCTGATCACTGCGTTATCCATATTCGTATTGTTTTCCGTGGCTCTTTCTGCGCATGCGGCCACGATCTCCGAGCTGAAAGCACAGCTCGCAGAGACGCAGGCACAGCTATCGCAGCTCAACAGCCGCGCATCGGGACTTGCCGGTGAGAAAGCGGAAGTGGACAGCGAGATCGCCGAGCTGGATGCAAGTCTTATGGAACTGATGTCCAGTATCAGCCTTCTGGAGGATGAGATCGAAGAGAAAAAGGGCGAGATCGAAGAAGCAAAAGAAGAGCTGGAAGCTGCCATCGAAAAGGAACATGAGCAGTATGAAGCGATGAAAACGCGTATCCGCTTCATGTATGAAAAAGGAAACGTGACATACGCGCAGCTTCTGTTTGAATCCAAGAGCATCGCGGATATGCTCAATAAAGCGGATTACATCGAAAAGCTGTATGAGTATGACAGGCGCCTTCTGGCCGACTATCAGGAGATCAGGAAAAAGGTTGAAGAATTAAAACAGAAGCTTGAAGACGAAAAGTCTGAGCTCGAGGCGCAGGAGTACGAGCTGGAAGAGGAGAAAGCAGAGCTTCAGGTTGTACTGGATGAGAAGAAGAAGGAATCAAAGAATTTTGATGTTCAGATCGCGCAGATCAGACAGTCCGCTGCGCAGTACAAGGCGCTGATCAGCAAGCAGAATGCACAGATCAAACAGCTCGAGGCGGAAGAAGCTGCCAGAAAGGCTGCGCAGTCTAAAACGACAACATCAAAGAGCAGCGGCGTGGCACCGGAACAGGCCCTGAAGCTGATTGCGAGTGCGAACGGCAGTGCAAAAGGCAAGGAGATCGCATCCTATGCCTGCAAGTTTATCGGCAACCCGTATGTGGCGGGAGGGACGAGCCTTACAAACGGCGCGGACTGCTCAGGCTTCACGCAGGCTGTCTATCGGGATTTCGGGATTTCGATCCCCCGTAACTCCGCGGCGCAGCGTGCCTACGGAAAAGAAGTGACATATGATCAGGCGCAGCCGGGTGACCTTGTATGCTACTCCGGCCACGTCGGCATGTATATCGGCAACGGCTATATCGTTCATGCCAGCACGGAACGTACAGGCATCCGATTGTCGGTTGCCACCTACAGACCGATCTTATCGATCAGAAGGATTCTCTAAAGGAGGTGTGTCTGATGATCAAAAAACAGTCATACGGTTTGTTTAAAGCCATGCTTGCGATGGTCATCTTGCCGATGATCGTTTTAAGTCTCGTTGTTTCCGCTTTTGGTGTGGGACGTTTTCGCAGTGTGATATACGATGAGGTGCAGGACGGACTTCGGAATGTCTGCGAGATGACGCTGGGATCTTATAACATCATGTATCCCGGAGATTTCCATCTGGAAGGCGAAGAGAAGAAGATCTTTTACAAAGGCGATACGCCGCTCAACGGGGATCATGCGTTGCTCAACGAGATCCGCAAAGATACAGGCACCGATATCACGATCTTTTATTATGATACGCGCATCCTGACAACGATCAAAAACGAAGAAGACGCAGAGATCGTCGGGACGGGCAGCAGCGCGATCGTGATGCGCGATGTCTATCAGAACGGCGGTGACGGGTTCTATCCCGGCGTGGACATTAAGGGAGAAAGTTTTTTCGCGTTCTATATGCCGATCCGCAATTCCGCCGGTCAGATCATTGGAATGATCGGTGCGGCAAAGCCGGAAGCGGCTGTCCTCGCAACTTTATACAGATCGGTCATTCCGCTTCTTTTGCTTGTGGTCACTCTGGCGGCGATCGCAGGGTATATCAGCTTCCGTTTCGTGCGCAGAATGGCACATCACATCACGCTGATGCAGTCTTATATGGAAATAACGATGGGAGGAGATTTTACCGCCGTTATGCCATATGAAGTGACGGCGCGTAAAGATGATCTGGGATTGCTGGCCAAATCCATGGTCCGTATGCAGACTTCCCTTCAGAATCTTGTGGAGCGCGATGCGCTGACAGGTCTTTTTAACAGAAGATTCGGGAATAAATGCCTTGCGGATGTGAAGAGGTCAAGAGAGATTGAGGGGATTGATTACTGCATTGCGATCGGTGATATCGATTTCTTTAAGAAGGTGAATGATACCTATGGACATGACGCAGGGGATGAAGTGCTTCGCATGGTAGCTTCGCATTTAAAAAAGCACATGCTCGGATGCGGTTATGCGGCCCGTTGGGGCGGCGAAGAGTTTCTGCTCATCTATAAGAAGACCATGGAAGAGTCAAAAGAACTGCTGGAAACACTTTTGAGAGAGCTGCGTTTAAAGACGGTTGAATACGGCGAAGATGTGATCAAAGTCACCATGTCGTTCGGTCTGATGAAAGTGCATGACAGTGACACGCCGGATTCTATGATCCGTATGGCGGATGACAGGCTTTATCTTGCCAAAAACGGGGGCAGGAATCGTATTATCGCGGATTAGACCTGCCCTTCGGAAACAGTTCTTTCCATGTGCCGGGATAGAGCAGAATGAGCATCGGGAAGAGCTCAAGCCTGCCGACTAACATATCAAACATAAAGACGTATTTGGAAAATACGGAAAAATATGCAAAATTTTCTGTCGGGCCCGCAAGTGACATGCCGGGTCCGATGTTGTTTATGGTTGCCGCAACGGAAGAAAACGATGTCATAAAATCATAGCCTTCAAATGTGATCGCGAATACGGACACAAAGAAGAGCAGCATGAAGGTCATGAAATAGACAAGGGTCGAGCGGACCACGCTTTTTTCCATGGGACGCTTATCGAACCAGATCGCACGGACATTCTTGGGATGGATATAGTTGTAGAGCTCTTTGAATAAGGATTTAAAGAGAAGTACGATTCTGGAAACTTTGATGCCGCCGCCGGTACTGCCCGCGCAGGCACCGATGAACATCAGAAGAAGCAGGACGGCTTTTGCATTCTCATGCCATGCATCGAAATCGGTCGTTACAAAGCCGGTTGTCGTAATGATGGAGGCGACCTGGAAAGCGGCGTGCCGTAAGCTGATCCCGATCGATCCGTATATATTGCGGATATGCAGAAAGACGATTAGGATCGATACGGTGATGATCATCAGATAGTAGCGCACTTCTTCCATGCGGATCGCTTTCTTGAATTTGCGAAACAGGATCAGGTAATAAGCGTTGAAATTGACACCGAACAGGATCATAAAAATGGTAATCACCCACTGCTGATATGCAGTGGCACTGGCAAGGCTGTCGTTTTTGATCGCAAAACCGCCCGTTCCGGCTGTGCCGAAAGCCAGCATAATGCTTTCAAAGATCGGCATGCCTCCGCATGCAAGAAGGATCATCTCGAGGATCGTCATGGCAAAATAAATACCATAGAGGATCGCGGCGCTTGAGCGGATCTTAGGCACGAGTTTTTCAACGGACGGGCCGGGACTCTCCGCACGCATCAGGTTCATATCGGAACCGCCGCTTAAGGAAACGATTGCAAGAAGGAAGACGAGTACACCCATTCCGCCGATCCAGTGTGTGAAGCTGCGCCACATCAGAGAGGTGTGCGAAAGCGCTTCGATATCGGGCAGGATGGATGTCCCGGTTGTCGTAAAGCCTGAAACCGTCTCAAACAGCGCATCCGTAAAGGAAGGGATCTCGCCGGTCAGAACGAACGGGAGACATCCGAACAGACTTAAGAAGATCCAGGAAAGTGCCGTTGCCACGCAGCCTTCTTTCAGATAGAATACGGTGTTTTTCGGTTTTCTCGTGGTCATCAACAGGCCGCTTACGAGACAGAGCGCTGCCACGAAAAGGTACATTTGGCCCTGCGCTTCCCTATAGATCAGGGAAGTGACGCAAGGAAGAAGAAGCAGTGCTGCTTCAACCCGCAGGATCTGCCCGAGGATAAAACGGATCATGGTATTGTTCATGGTTAATGCCTTTTTGTTCTTAAAATGTCACGAATATCTTTGAAGCCCGAGTGCGTGGTGACAATCATGACGGTATCGCCCGGCATGATGCAGTCCAAACCGCCCGGGATGATGATCTTGCCGTTTCGGTTGATGAACGAGATCAGAAGGTGGTTATGAAGCGGAAGATCCTTGAGCGGGATATTTGTTACTTCCGATTCGCTCCCCACTCTGAATTCGATCGCTTCCACCTTGGAATCGAACATATGGTAAAGCGTCTCGACATTGCTTCCGATGGAGGCCTTACGCGCGCGCACATAGGCGATGATAGCTTCTGTTGTGATGAATCTGGGGTAGATCACACTGCCCAGGTCGAGACTGGAGATGGCATCCGTAAAGTTGATGCGGTTGATCTTGGTGATGACCTTGGCTTTGCTGACCTTGCGCGCATGCAGCGTCAGCATGATATTCTCTTCGTCGATACCGGTAAGCGGGACGAAAGCCTCAACAGACTCCAGCCCTTCTTCTTTCAGAAGATCCGCATCCGTACCGTCTCCGTGGATGATGATCGCCTTGGGGAGCATGATACTGAGCTCCTCGCAATGCGACTTGTCATTTTCGATGATCTTGACATCGATCCCGGCGCGGATGAGTCTTGCAGCCAGATAATATGCCGCCTTGCCGCCGCCGATGATCATGCAGTTTCTGACCTGGTTGGAAGGGATGCCGATCTCTTTGAAAAAACGGCGCCCCTCGGCACGCGGTGCGACAAACGAAACGATATCGCCCGCTTCCAGTCTGAATCCGCCCGATGGGATGAAGACTTCTTTGTCGCGCTCGATCGCACAGATCAGGAAATCGTGTCCTGTCGTACGTGCGATGTTGTGAAGCATCTTACCGACGAGCATATTGCCTTCGGGTATCTTGAACTTGATCATCTCGGCCTGACCGTGTGCGAACGCATTGACTTCAAGTGCATTTGGCATATAGAGGATACGGGCCGCTTCCTTTGCGGCTTCCATCTCCGGATTGATGATCATGGCGAGACCGAGCTTTTCACGCAGGTAGTTGACTTCCTTGCTGTAGTCGGGGGTGCGGACTCTTGCGATGGTCGCACAGCCGCTGACCTGCTTTGCGATCGTACAGCAGAGGAGGTTCAGCTCATCCGATCCGGTGACGGCAATGAGAAGATCTGCATTATGAATACCAGCATCGTCCTGTACGGAGTAGCTGGCACCGTTTCCGACGATGCCCATGATGTCATACAGATTGGAGATCGCCTGTACGGTGGAAGCGTTCTTATCTATGATCGTAATATCGTGACCTTCCTTGCAAAGCTGTTCCGTGATCGTGTTGCCGACTTTGCCGCATCCGACTATGATGATGCGAAGGCCGCTCTTATCGTCCTGTTTTAAAAACATAGTTCTTCCTCTCTTTTGAAATACATAAACAATATACCATCATCTCGGGAAAAAAGCATTAGTGAAGAGTGCGTAAGAAGTTGAACATATCTCACAGTTTTGAGGGGGGCAAATTTGGATAATCTGACGATTTTAGAAAGTGTCAGAATGCATTTATTGACATACAAGCTATTGAAAAATATAATGTACTTGTGGATATTTCAATATCGCAAAAAGAGAATAATCCGCTTGAGATCAAGAGAAGGCAGGAAAACAACATAGATGTTGTTGTTAGTTCCATGCCTTATTTTTTTAAGTAAAAATCTTTTTGCGAAAGGAAATATGGCATAAAACTTGTTTTAAAGAGGTTTTCACGTTGACCTGTTTAAAACCACACCACTTTACAAGGGGGAATAAAAATGAAAAAGTTTTTATCTGTAACTCTCAGCGTTGTTATGGTAGCTGCGATGCTCGTTGGCTGCGGTAACAAAGAAGAAGCTCCTGCAGCAGCTCCCGCACAGGAAGCAGCACCTGCAGCAGAAGCAGCAGCTCCGGCAGCTGACGCGGCAGCTCCGGCATCCGACTACAAACTTGAAATGAAACTGAGCCACGTATTCGGCCCGACAGAGCAGCTCGCTGTTTCCATTAAAGAAGCGACAGACAGCATCCGTGAGAAAACAAACGGCGCGATCGACATTCAGTGCTACGACAGCAGCCAGCTTCCTACATACAAGGATGGTCTTGAGCAGGTAGCCAGCGGCGCAAACTTCATCTCCGTTGAAGATCCTTCTTACATCGGCGACTATGTTCCGGATTTCAAGGCTCTTGTTGGTCCTATGATGTGCACATCCATCGAAGAGTATGAGTACCTGATCAATACAGACCTCGTTAAAGGCTGGATCAAGAAACTCGAAGATGACAACATCAAGGTTCTTGCACTTGACTACTACTCCGGTTTCCGTTTCATGAAGACGAACAAAGAGATCAGAACACCCGACGATCTGAAGGGTATGAAGATCCGTGTTCCGAAGTCTGACCTTTTCGTTAACACACTGAACGCTATGGGCGCAAACGCGGTTCCGATGGGCTGGGACGAGACACTGTCCGCAGTATCCCAGGGCGTTGTTGACGGTCTTGAAGGCTCCATGACAGACTTCAGATATGATGGTTCCGGTGACGTTGCATCCGTTGGTTCTCTTACAAACCACCTGATCGCTACCTGTGGTGTATACTTCCCTCTGAATGTATGGAATGAGATCCCTGCAGAATATCAGACGATCATCCAGGATGAGTTCACAGCATCCGCACAGAAGATGATCAAGACGATCGAGAGCAGCTACGAAGATGACAAGAAGTTCCTTGAAGAGAACGGCCACACCTTCAACGATGTTGACATCGATGCTTTTGCAGCAAGATTCCCTGAAGTATACGAGAAGATCGAAGGCACAACACCCGGTATCTACGATACTCTGAAAGCTGAACTTGCTAAAATGCCTAAATAAGGTAAACCAGATTTTTTGAAGATAGTTCTTTTTAGGGGAGTGAGGAGGCGACTCTTCACTCCCTTTTAATGAGGCTGGGAGGCTTACATGAAGAATATTACGGCAAAATTTATCGGGACGTATTTTGAGGAGATCATTTCTTCCGTCCTGTTTTTTGTAACCCTCGTGCTGGTTATCGTTAACGTTATCACAAGATACGTTCTCAAAACCGGTATTCCGTGGGCAGAAGAATTTGCGACCGGTTGCTTTTTATGGACCGCGTTTATCGGTTCGGCGGCATGCTATAAGAGACGTCAGCATGTCGGTGTTGACATTCTCGTCAACAAATTTCCTGTTAAACTTCAGAACGTGATCAAGATTGTTGTGGACTGCATTCTTGCATTCCTTTGCTCTTATATGTTCTACATTAGCATTATCTATGTTATGCGTTCCTATCGGAAGCCCACTGCCATTCTTGGCATTTCTTCCGTCACATTTACAATCTCTCTGACGTTGTCCTTCCTGGACATGGCGATCTGGTCCTTTATCTTTATCTTTAAGGACTTAAAGTCGATCAAACAAAACGGCAGGGTCATCAGTGAGGAGGGCTAGGCGATGTTAGGATTTTTACCCATTATAATGGTATTTATTTTGTACTTTTCCGGCATTCCCGTTGCATATGCACTGTTTGCCGCATCATTGTTCTACTTCGGCGTGATCGACAACAATTCACCGGTCGATCTGATCTTCCAGAAGTATGTTACCAGTGCGCAGTCGTTCCCGCTTCTGGCGATCCCGTTCTTTATCATGGCGGGTTCCGTTATGAACTATGCGGGTATCAGTGAAAAGCTTATGAATGTCGCCGATGTGCTGACCGGCCATATGGTCGGCGGTCTGGCACAAAGCAACGTACTCCTTTCCTGCCTGATGGGCGGTGTATCCGGATCTGCCAATGCGGATGCGGCTATGGAGTGTAAGATGCTCGTTCCCGAGATGGAAAAAAGAGGGTACTCCAAAGGATTCTCTGCAGCGATCACAGCTGCTTCGTCTGCGGTAACACCGATCATCCCGCCTGGGATCGATCTGATCATTTATGCGCTGATCGCGCAGGTTTCGGTAGCGCAGATGTTTGCGGCAGCTTATCTGCCCGGCTTCACCATTGCTGCCTGCCTGATGATCTCCGTTCACTTCATCGCAAAGAAGAGAGGATATCTCCCGACGCGTGAGAAGAGAGCATCCTTTATCGAGATCGTAAAGCAGTGTGCGGATTCTCTGTGGGCGCTTCTGTTCCCGCTCGGTATCGTGCTCGGTATCAGGATCGGTGTGTTCACACCTTCCGAAGCCGGTGCGTTTGCGGTATTCTACTGCACACTTGTCGGGATCTTTATTTACAAAGGTCTTAAATGGGAGCACCTTCCCAAGATCTTCTTAGAGACGATCGACGGTACGGCAACCGTTATCCTCGTTATCGTGGCGGCTTCCGTATTCGGCTACTATATGACATGGGAGAATATCCCGAAGATGCTGACAGAGCTTCTCCTCGGCATCACGACCAACAAGTATATCATGCTGATGATGGTCAACGTACTCCTGCTTGTCATGGGTATGTTCCTTGAAGGCGGCGCGGCTCTGATCATCGTTGCTCCCCTTCTGATCCCGGTTGTAACACAGCTGGGTGTCAGCCCTATTCACTTCGGTGCGATGTGTATCGTTAATATCATGATCGGTGGTCTGACACCGCCGTTTGGTTCGATGATGTTTACCTGTATGTCGATCACGGGGTGTAAACTGGGAGACTTTGTCAAGGAATGTTTCCCGTTCATCATCGCCGAGATCATCGGTTTGCTTCTTGTAACGTTTATCGAGCCGATCTCCATGTTCCTGCCGAATCTGATCTTCGGTTAATCTGTGAAGGAGGCGTTTAAGACATGAAAGTATACGGACACAGAGGATACAGCGGAAAATATCCCGAGAACACGATGCTTGCATTTAAGAAAGCGGTAGAAGTCGGTGCGGACGGCATCGAACTGGACGTACAGCTTTCCAAAGACGGTGAGATCGTGATCATTCACGATGAGACCGTGGACAGAACGACCGACGGTAAGGGCTGGGTCAAGGACCTGACTCTCAAAGAGCTTAAGAAACTCGATGCCGGCAAGATCAAAGACGGAAAATGGGGCTTTCAGGAGATCCCGACGTTCGATGAATACTGTCAGTGGTGCAAGGATCTTGACATCGTTACGAATGTCGAACTGAAGACAAGTATTGTATATTATCCGGAGATCGAAGAGAAGGTCACGGAGATGGTAAAGAAGTACAAACTGGAAAAGAAGATGATCTTCTCCTCTTTCAATCATCTCTCGATCGTGCGGATGAAACAGCTTCTTCCCGAGTGCCCTGTCGGTGCGCTGGTTGAGAACGATGCGCTCACCTATGCAGGTTACTACGGCAAGAAGTACGGGTTTGAGTATTATCATCCCGACTGGGCGCTTTTAAGCGACGAGGCTGTTAAAGAATGCAAGGATAACGGCGTTGGCATCAACGTATGGACGGTCAACGACCTCGGTTCTTTTGAGCAGCTGTATGAGTGGGATGTTGACGGCGTGATCGGCAACTATCCGGAAGTACTTGCCGCATACGTGCACAGCAAACAGAAATAGTTTCGGACGTAAAGACTTGACCCTCCCGCATCGCGGGAGGGTTTTATTGATTGATGGATTATAATGGCTTGTGATAGAATCTCAATGGACACATTTTTACCAAGACAGCAAAGGGGCATCTCAGATCATGAACAAAAGATATTTCGGACTACCGCTTTACGGGATCCTGGGCGGCATTGCAATGACTTCCGTATTGCTGATCATGTATACGGTTCCGAATATAGTGGCACATTTTTTTGAGATCCCGTGGCACAGCGTCAAGATCGATGCGATCGATGACGCGATCCCGCTTATCCCGCCGATGGCGCTGATCTATGTATTGTTTTATCCGTTCAATCTGCTATCGCCGATGTTTGCGTCAAGATACGGGACAAAAGAGTGGTTCGTGCGATATATGCAGGCCTGCCTGATCGCCTATACGACCGGCTTTGTGATCTTCCTGGCATATCCGACTTATATAGACCGCGTGGCTGAGGATCTTTATGCGCGTGCCGGAGACGGCTTCTTCGGCTGGGGCCTTCGCTGTATCTATGATCATGACGGCGTGGCGCGCGGAACGAACCTGTTTCCGAGCTACCATTGCTTATCGACCGTGATGTGCCTGATCGGCTACTACCAGAAGGGGATCCCCGGGTGGCTGAAAGGATCGATGACGGTCTTTGCGGTATGCATTTTTGCATCGACGGTGATGATCAAGCAGCACTATTTTGCGGATGTGGTCTCAGCGATTGTGATCGGACTCACATCGTGGCTGATCATATGCAAACTGCGGGAGCGGAAATAGAATGCCGCCTGCTTGTGTGAGATGTGGATCAATCAGAAATAAAGGAACAGAAATCAATCAGTTATGAGCAGACCCAGAAGACACAAGGGGGGCCGAAGGGATTACGGCGCGCTGATGAAGTCGTCGGTTGCGCAATACGCAGCTGATCTGATCGGATTAAGCTGCGCTTCCATCGCTCCTTTTTTGAAACAATATGTATTTCCTGAGTGGACCTATGATGAGCTCAGGCCGCTTCTTGCGCGCAAATCTTTGGAAGATCTCTTGTGGCGCGAGTTTGACGGAACGGGAAGCAACATACCGCTCAATGAGAGTGCTGTCGGAAGATCGTGTTTCTGGCAGCATGCAAAGAGCCCCGGAAGCCTGTGCCGTGAGAAGATCACGGAACTCGTTCCGGACCTTGGAACATTTGCCGCGAACAATCGCCAGATGTTCGAGTCGCTCTTTAAGTCACAATACAGAAAACTATATCAGCGCATCAGGCTCGAAGCGCGCAACATCTTTTACGAGGAGATCGCGGATCATGCAGGCTTTCGAACGCTGCAGCATATGATCATGAAGGAGGAGGACCGCCGCCAGGGAATGATCATCAAGACACTCCCGAAGCGGATGCCGGATCTCTACCCGCTTGCGCGCAAGATGAAGCGCCGCTTTGTCCTGCATGTCGGCCCGACCAATTCCGGCAAGACATATGATGCGCTGCAGGTACTGAAGGCGGCAAACCGAGGGATCTATCTTGCGCCGCTGCGGCTCCTTGCCTATGAATTGTATGACCGCATGAACGGTGAGGGTGTTCCGTGCAGCATGATCACGGGAGAAGAGGAGATCATGCTCGAAGGGGCGGAGCATTTTTCCGCAACGATCGAGACGCTGAACGTACTGGATCTTTTCGATGTTGCAGTCATTGATGAGTGCCAGATGATCGCCGATGAGAAAAGAGGCGGCGCCTGGCTGCGAGCTGTGCTCGGCGTCTGTGCAAACGAGGTTCACATCTGTTCGGATGAATCCTGCGTGGATCTTGTGACGGCGATTATTACGGAATGCGGTGATACCTATACGATCAAACGCAATGAACGCGCAACAAAGCTGAAATTTGACGGCGAAGAGCGCTTCCGCTTCCCGGCTTCCGTTCGGGACCGCGATGCGCTGATCGTCTTTTCCAAGCAATCCGTCATCTCAGTGGCGGCAGAATTGCAGAAATACGGCATCAGAGCCAGCATGATCTACGGGAACCTTCCCTACGACGTGCGCATGAACGAAGTAAAGCGCTTTATCGAAGGCGAGACATCGGTCGTTGTAGCGACGGATGCGATCGGCATGGGCCTGAATCTGCCGATCAAACGTATCGTGTTCTTAGAGACGAGAAAATTTGACGGAGAGACAAGGCGTCCGCTGACCGTCAGTGAGATCAAGCAGATCGCGGGGCGTGCAGGCAGACGCGGCATTTTCGATGTTGGGTACTACACCTCGGAATACCGTGCATTCGGGATCAAAAAAGCGGTAGAGCAGCCTGTTCCGCTCGTCCATACGGCCCGCGTCGGGATCCCGGAGAGTATCATCTCTCTAGATATGCCCCTGTCCGAGATCCTGCAGCGTTGGTCTGAGATCGAGTTCCAGAACATCTATGCAAAATCGGATTACGCGGAGGAGATCACGCTCTGCCACATCCTGGAAAAACATGTGACGGACAAAAAGCTCCTGTACGACCTTATCATGATCGGCTTCCGCGTCGGCAAATCGTTCCTGACGGATCTTCTTACGGAATTCGCGATCATCGAGCAGGAAAAGCCGTCCGATATGGAGCAGCGGATCGACGATGTGATCGAGAAAAACATCGTGCCGTTTGACGACGAACTGGATACCTATTCGATGGCACAGCTGGAAGATCTGTACCTGAAATACGATGTGATGTACGCATATCTTCGCAAGTTCGATCACAGAAAGAGGCTGCCCGATATCGTTGCACTCAAGCGTGACTGCTCCGCACGGATCATTGAGCTCCTCAGGACACAGCAGCTTGAGACCAGGAAATGCAAGATCTGCGGTTGCGAGCTTCCCTGGAATTATCCGTACGGCCGTTGCGGCGATTGCTTTATGGAAGAACGAACTTGATTGGAAATTTGCAAACAAATTTATCCGGCGGGGGTATTCTAAAACGCCGTGATAAGGTATAATGCTTCAAAAGGGAGCGGGAGGACTTATGAAAAAGAAAGACCTGGTTCTGACACTGGTCTCATCGGCTGTTGTGCTACTTCCGATGCTGGTCGGTACGATCCTCTGGTCGCGGCTGCCTGATCAGATCCCGACCAATTTCGATCTGAACGGACAGGTTAAGAACTACAGCGAAAAGGGATTTGTTGTTTACGTGATCCCGCTTTTTATCCTGGTGGGACATCTTTTAAGCTCGCTTCGCGTATTGGCAAAAAAGGCGGAAGAAGCCGAGATCGCGGCAGCATTGTTCCAGTGGATCTGCCCGGCGGTATCCCTGATCGTATATGTGGATGTATACGGAAAGGCGCTTGGGCTTCCGATCGATTCGGCCCTTCTGGTACAGCTTTCGATGGGCTTTCTGATCGCAGTGATGGGCCTTGCCATGCCGCATTGCTCGCGCGAGTCGAGGATCGGATATAAGCTTCCCTGGACGCTTCGAAGCGATGAAAACTGGGAGGCGACGCACAGACGTGCCGGCAGGCTTTGGATCATCTGCGCCGCACTCATCTGTGTGAATGCTTTTGCTATGAGAGGAGATAAGAACGGGACGGCGATCTTTGTGATCCTGATGCTTGCTGCGGTGATCCTGCCGATCCTGTATTCCATGAACCACGCACGCCGACATAGAGGGTAATACGATGGAACTCGCACTGTACGCGGAAATGGATATCGTTGTAGTAATGGTGATCGCCCTGCTTTTGCTGCATTCGCTGACGAATGCGGACAGGCAGGCGAAGCAGATCCTGATCATCCGGATCTATGCCTGCTCGATCAGCCTGACGACGCTCGATCTTTTCTGGAAAGTGGTCGAGAGCGGTCATGTTGTGGTTGCGAGAGAAGCGAATTGTGTCATTAACATCCTCTACTACCTGATCAGTGCTTTCCTTGCTTACTGCTGGTTCTGCTATGCGGAGTTTTCGCTGGGCGGACGACACCAGTACAATATGCGTTTTCACGCGCTCCTTCGGATCCCGCTTTACGTGATCTTTGCGCTGATCATTTCGACGTATTGGACAGGATATTTTTTCTATATCGACTTAAACAACTGCTATGTTCGCGGGCCATACTATATGCCGTTTCTGATCCTGACATATGCTTATGCGGGATTTGCGGTCGCCCATGCTTTCCTGCGCGCCTTGACATCACATACGTATGCGCTCGGGCTGGAATACGGACAGCTTGCCAGATTTGCACTTTTCCCGTTTGTGGCGAGTGTGCTGGAGGTGGTCTATCCGAACATCCCGTTTGTCCCGGCCGGTCTGATGCTTGCGCTTCTGTCTCTTCACTTGGATACGCAGGAGCGGAAGATATCACAGGATCCGCTGACGCAGCTCAACAATCGCAACAAACTGATCCCGTATATCGAAAACCTGATCCATCAGGAAGGGATCGTCGGCAAGCTGTATTTTTTCATGCTGGATGTCGACGGATTTAAGAACATCAACGACGGATACGGCCACACGGAAGGCGATTCGGCGCTTGTGCTGGTCGCTGATGCCCTGAAGGAATACTGCAGCGGGATGAACAGCTTTCTGGCTCGCTATGCGGGTGATGAATTCTGTATCGTCCATGAGATGATGATCCCCGGAGAGATCGAGCGGATGACACATGAGATCATGGAAGTGGTCGAAGAGAGCGGGAGAAAAGCGGACAAGCCTTACGTTCTTCGCGTCAGCATCGGCTATGCCTGCTTTGACGGGACGATGAACAGTGTGAAAGAACTCGTGGATGCCGCGGACCGCGAGCTTTACAAGATGAAAGAAGCGCGGCATAAAGAGAACGGAGTATGATCAAATGATTCAAAATATAGACGGCGTTATATTTGACGTGGACGGGACGATCTGGGATTCCACGGAGGTCGTGCAGAAGGCCTGGAATCAGGCGCTTCGCGAGGAAGGCCTCGGCAGCTGCCACGTTACGGCAGATGATCTTCGGGGGCTTTTCGGCCTGCCTATGAAGGCGATCATGGAGCGCGTGCTCCCCAAGGAGTCTGAAGAGACGCAGGACCGCGTTGCGAAAAGGTGTTTCCGCTACGAACATGAATTTCTGGCGAAGGAAGCAGGATCCATATACGACGGGATCGAGGAGATGCTTCGCAGGCTGAGCGCGCGGTATCCGCTTTATATCGTCAGCAACTGTCAGGCCGGATACATTGAACTGATGCTGGATAAAACGGGCTTTTCATCTTTTTTCAAAGGACATCTGTGCCCGGCTGATACGGGACTTCTGAAGGCGGATAATATCAGGCGGATCGCTGATGAGAACGGCCTTCAGAATGCGCTCTATGTCGGAGATACGCTTTGGGACGAGTCCGCTTCGCGTGAAGCCGGAGTCGCTTTTGCACATGCAGCATACGGATTCGGCACGGCCAAGGCGCCGGATCTGATCATCCATAAACCGATGGACCTGGTGGATCAGCTTCTCTGATCCTTTCTGGGGGGAGCTTTTATGTTCGAATCTGCTTTTTCGGTTATTTCGGCATTTCTTTGCCTGGGACTCCTGGGCTCTCTTCTTGTGCTCTTTTTCCAATACCGCAAACAAAAGACCAAAATGGCTGACGTCCTGCGCAGGGCGCGTGCGGTCAAAAGGCGTTATGACCGGCTCATGCAGGATAAGCGTGAGGCGGAAGAAGACGGCCGGCGTGCGCGTGATAAGCTGGCGGAGATGATGACGGACGTGGCCGAAAATGAGCTGCGTGCACAAAGGCTGGACAAGGAAAACGGGGAATTAAAAGATCTTCGTGATTCGCTTGCACGCAAAAATAAAGAAATGACGACGATCCTGGGTTCCATGCCGGGCGGATTCGCACTGATGGAGTGCGGCGGCCGCTTTTCGTTTCAATACGTGCGCGAGGAGCTCCCGCGCCTTCTGGGATATACGGTGCCTGAGTTCCTGCGGGAGAGCAGGGGCAATGCGCTCGGTGCGATCACGGAAGAGGACCGCACGGATGCCGCACGCAGGATGCGGGATGCGCTTGACCGCGGCGAAGAAGGTTTTACGGTCCGCTATTACATGAACTGCAAGGACGGAGGAAAGAAGCTCCTTAGCATGAACGCGCGCGTGATGCAGGATGAATCGGGAGCGCGCATGCTGTATGCTTTCTATATCGATGTTACGAAAGAGCAGGAGACGACCGATCTGATCGCGATGCAGCAGAAGATCGTGGAGGAAGAACGCGAGAACAAAGTGCTTCTGCAGGAAGTGCTCAACAAGGAGAGGCGTTACAAACTAAAACTGGAAGAAGCGCTTTTAAATGCGGAGAAGGCAAACGAAGCCAAGAGCCGTTTCCTGAACAGCATGTCGCATGATATCCGGACCCCGCTCAATGCGATCCTCGGTTTTGCGACGCTTGCGAGAAAGGATCCGTCGGATGGCGGAAAGGTGGATTATGCGCTTGATAAGATCGAACTGTCCGGCAAGCACCTTTTGTCACTGATCAATGATGTACTTGATATGTCCAAGATCGAGAGCGGCGCAGTCACGCTGGTACCGGAAACGCATTCCCTGAAGCAGATCATGGAAGAACTGGATATCATGATCCGTCACGAGGCAGAAAAGCATGAGCTTAAGCTTGCCATTGAGGCTGATACGGTGCATGACCTTGTTGCGGTGGATGTACTTCGGATCAACCAGATCCTTTTGAATATCGGCAGCAACGCCATTAAGTATACGCAGCCGGGCGGGAGCGTTATGATCCGCGTGACGGAAGATACGGCGCATGAAGCGGACGGCCTGGCGCATCTGACGTTTTCGTGCAGGGATACCGGGATCGGTATGGACGAAGAATTCGTGGAGCATGTGTTTGATGCATTCTCCCGCGAGCAGACAACAACGATCAGCGGGATCCAGGGAACCGGCCTTGGCATGGCCATCACAAAGCGCCTTGTTGAGATGATGGGCGGGACGATCACGGCGCAAAGCGAAAAGGGTGCCGGCTCCGAATTTATCGTCTCCCTGCAGCTTCCGATCGTGGAAGAGGAGAATGCGCCGGATGGCGAAAAGAACGATGCTTATGATCTTAGCGGCGTAAGCGTGCTTTTGGTCGAGGATAACGAATTGAACCGCGAGATCGCGGAGGAATTCTTAAAAGAAGCTGGCCTTACGGTGGATACGGCAGAGGACGGGCTTGTCGCGGTAGAGAAAATGAAGCGCGCAAAGCCGGGAGACTACGATCTGATCCTGATGGATATCCAGATGCCCAATATGGACGGTTATGAGGCATCGGCAGCGATCCGCGCGATGGAAGATCCGACGATCGCAAACATCCCGATCATTGCCATGACGGCCAATGCCTTTTCGGAAGACAGAGAAAAGGCTCTGAAATGCGGCATGAACGGCCACGTTCCAAAGCCTATCGATACGAAAAAACTGTATTCGACGATTCAGAGTGTTGTGAGACGGATCGCGGAGTAACGGCGCTTTTTCTTTTCTTCGTAAAGCGGTCTGTCTGCTTTCTTGATCAGAGCGGAGAGGTCCACCGTATCGTCGACGGTATAGGAGAAGATCCCCAGCGAGGACTCTACATAGTAGGGTTTCTCGCTGTTTTCGTTCTGCCTGTCCAGCGCATTTACGATCGACTCGCGAATGTGTTTGATGTCGCGTTCGGAAGAATTGAAAATGGCCGCAACGAACTCATCGCCGCCGATCCTGGCTACGATCGCATTTTCCCCGAGCGATACTTTCAAGGTGTTGCCGAGCCTGCAGATGGCTTCGTCGCCCTCCGCATGGCCGAATGTATCGTTGATCTCTTTCAGATGATCGAGATCCGCAAGCAGGAAGAGCGCTTTCTTTCCGCGAAACTGGTTTTTGAACCGAAGGACGGACTCTACAAATCCGCTTCGGTTCATCAGTCCTGTAAGCGGGTCCATACGGGACGTATACTTAAGGACTTCGTTTCTGTTCTGCAGCTCGCTGAGCGTATTTTTGACAACCTGCTGCGCATCATGCTCTTTTTTGCTAAGCTCCAGATAGCGGATACCGGTCGAAAGCTGCAGGCTGAGTGTGTAGCATAAGTGCAGCTTGTGCGGATCGAGATCGATCATGATAAAGCCGTACTGCATATTCTGGAAAAAGAGCGAGAGCGCCGAAACACGCTGGCCCGGCGTATCGAAAAAGCGCGAAAAACCGTTTTCACGCGTTACGACAGGCCTGGAAGCGGGCGGGTAGGCGATCATCTTTTCACTGTTCATATAACCGGCGAGCCGGATCGTTTGCGGGATCTGCCAGCTCGCAAAATCCTTAAACGGAACAGGTTTCTCGTACAGGAAGATGTATGCGGAGCGGATGCCCTGACGGCGAAGCCCGCTTAAGACTTCCGCGTACATGGCTTTTTCGTGGTATTTGCATGACATCATGCATTTGATAAAAAGCGGATCGATCCAGCTTCTGCGCTGCCTGTCCATCGCTTCGACCGAATAGTTGTAGTGCGCGATATTGCGCAGGAAGTCCTGCACCTTACGCTGCAGCTTAAAAAAGAGAAGGACTTTGGCCGGATCGTCTTCCTGATCGCCGAGCTGGACGAGAAATTCGCTTAAGAATACGACGAGATTGTCAGCTGAGATGCCTGTCAGTGTATCGGACATGAAAAAATTGCGTACGGCCGATCTGATCTTGGGCCAGAAGCTTGCACTCTTTTCCGGCTGATCCGGGAGATAGAGCCCCTCAACGATCAGGTCAAAGAACAGGTGCATGAACGCATCCGTCTCCTGCCTGATGCGTTCGTTTTCTTTATACAGGATGACATTCGATGTCAGAAAGTCAATGATCAGATCCCGTTTGGAAAGGATCACATCCTTCCGAAGGGACGGGAAGATATCCTTGTGCTCAAAGGCGTTGCAGCCACAGCTGCCGCCGATGATAAGGGGTGCGGCGAGCGCTTCGGAGGTGACGGGATAACCGCGGCAGATGTCGAATGCTTTGACAAAAGCTTTATACCCCATCTCGTAGCCGTTTTGCTCAACGGTCGAGAGCGTCGGATCGAGACAGGAGGAGATCATCGTGTGATCATAGCCTGTGATAGCGATATCCTGTCCGACTAAAAGGCCCAATCTGACGCATGCCGTATAGCATGCAAGCGCCATTTCATCGTTGCCGCAGCAGACGGCATCCGCATCGGGATGAGCCTTCAGGAATTCAACAGTATCTTCGGTGATAAACTGCGTATAGTCACCTACAAGGATCATGGATTCATCAACGGAAAGACCGTGCGCACGCATCGTATCCATATATGCCTTGCAGCGAATGTCCGCGTCTTCATTGGAAAGCGGCCCGCGGATGTGCAGGATCTTTTTGCACCCGTGTTCTTCGATCAGGTGCTCTACCACCTTGCAGATCCCGTTATAGTTGTCACTGATGATGGACGCGGTACTGTTTTCGTATTCTTCTTCCAAAGCGATGTGGGGGATGTCGTCGAATTTATGGGCAAAGATCCGGTGATTCGTTTCATCGCCCAAAGGGCTTGCGGTACCGTACGAGATGATCATGGCATCCAGATCGCCGAATTTGGAAAAATCGTACGTCGTATTGAAGTGTTCGTCGATCTCTTCAGCGGCAAAGGTCTCGGTAACGCTGTCCATGAATGCGTTGCTCTGCGTGCCGAAGAAGAATGAAAGATTAACAGGCTTGTCTTTTGCAGCAGCAAAAATACCCTGCAGGAGCTCTGCGGGGTGAGAAGTGTAGACATTTCCAATCAGAATACCGATCTGGTATATGGGGCGCCCATCCATCATTCTCATAATAAGATTCCTCTTTGCAGATTATTCTACCAAAAAAGTTATATAAAATCAATTTGTCAGACTATAGTGCACATTATTCCGACACGATTTCTTCTCTTTGCGGGACAGGTTCTTTGATGTATAATAGTAGAGGCGGTTTACGCTATACAGGAGGTCATTATGAGATTCAATACATTATCGAAACTGATCGCTGCATTTACTGCAGCAGCCTGTGTCTGCGCGATGGTTCCCGCGGACACGGTACGCGCAGAAGAGCTTCGCAGCGTATATACGAATGAGGTTGTATCCGCAGGCCAGGCGGCGCAGCGTCCGATCGCGATCATGATGCCGACGGACCGGGTGGCACAGCCTTCCTACGGCATCAGCCATGCAAAGGTTCTCTATGAGATCATGGAAGAAGGCGATATCTCCCGCCAGATGGCGATCATCGACGACTGGCAGGGCCTTAACAAGATCGGTAACATCAGAAGCTGCCGTGCATACTACATTCCGGAAGCGTGCGAATGGGACCCGATCCTGGTTCACTTTGGCGGCGTTATCTACATGAAAGACCGCATCACGGCGCCGGATATCAACAATCTGTCCGGCACATATGAGTATGGCGTCGGCGGATCCGCACCGGGCGCCGGCAATTTCTTCAGAAGCACGGACAGAAGCGCACCGCATAACGCATATATCAGCGGCTCCGGCATCACCAAGGCGGCAGGACAGCTCGGCTACTCTCTGACGGTCCGCCCGGAATATTACAACGCACAGCACTTTACGTTTGCGGCAGGTGTCAATACACTCGATCAGTATGGTGAGAGCGCACAGGCTGCGACCAGGATCGATCTTTCCAAGGTGTTCCCGTATACGCGAAGCGCATTTTCCTATGATGCGGCATCGGGTCTTTACAAGAAGACGATCCACGGCATGGCGCAGACAGATGGTTCGAACGGACAGCAGATCGCTTTTGCGAATGTGATCGTACAGTATACGAAGTGGGAGAAGCTTGACAAGAAGGGCTACCTCGGCTTCCAAAACATCGACAATACAGAAGACGGCGTTTACTTCACAAAAGGCAAATGCATCCATATCAGATGGGCGAAGACAGCGGATTATGCGCCCACAAAATACTACGACGATCTTGGCAACGAGATCCAGTTAAATGAAGGTAAGACCTATATTGCGGTTGCACAGAAGGATCGCAGCGCAAGCTGGTCATAAACAGCGTTAGAAGAACGGGGATAAGCATGTGATTTTCATACGCTTATCCCTTATTTTTGTCCCGGATGCGCACGATTCGGGCAGAACTTTGGATGGATCGAAACGTACTATGAGAAAAGCACTTGCCATACTCCTAACATCATGCCTCGTCCTGACAGGCTGCGGGAAAGATGCATTCGTTCCGGCCGAGCATCTGCAGGATACGATGGTGACGGTGGATGATACGGAATTAAAACTGGACGATCTTGCTTTCGTGATCCTCGAAACGGAGAAAAGTGTGCAGAAGCAGGCTGTTATGTACAACGAAAAAGAGCCTGACGCCTATTGGCGCCTGCACGTTAACGGCCGTTTTCTCAAAGACATGGTCATGGAAGGGATCATCGATACGGCTGTTCACGATACGCTTTTCTGCACCATGGCAAAAGAGAGCGGCATCACACTTTCCGAAGAAGAGCATGATTTGATCAGGGAAAAGGCGTCCGCTTACTTCGCGGATCTTACGACGTTTGAGAAGGAGTCGCTGGATCTTGATGAGGCAGATATCATAAAAGCGATGGAGCGGATCGGTCTTTCCGAGAAGTACAGCGAGTTTTTTTGCATCGAGCATCAGTGCGAACCGGAGGAGGCCAGGACGGACGGCGCGGCATATCGCGCGTTTCTGGAGAGCCATCGGATCACGGTAGCACCCGACTGGAACAAGGTGCCGATCGGACGTGTGACCCTTTGGGAAAATCTGACCGACTACTGACCAGATCCGTTCGGCATACGATTTGACCGGCATTTCCCTGTCGGTTGAGCATCGATGCTTAAAATGGTAAAATGATTGCAGTATGAGAAGATACTATGGGAAATGGGGGAAGGCGATCATGACATATGAATCGGCTTTGAAAAAACTGAAAGAGAACGGGCAGGAGCATGTCCTTCACTATTATAACGACCTGAGTGCTCGGGAGCAGGAAGCGCTCCTTGCACAGATCGAAGAGACGGACTTTTCCATGCTCACAACGAAGGAAAAGGAAGCAGGCAAGACGCTTTCGCGCGGCAGGATCGAGCCGCTTGAAGCGCTTCAGCTTGATGCGATCAGAGAAAAGGATGCATATTATCGCGGGATCGGCCTGAAGGCGCTTAAGGAAGGCAAGGTCGGAGCGGTCCTCCTTGCGGGCGGCATGGGTACGAGACTTGGCTCTGACGATCCGAAGGGGATGTATGATATCGGACTGACAAAGCATGTTTACATCTTCCAGCGGATCATGGAGAATACGATGGATGTTGTTCGCGAATGCGGCGCATGGATCCCGTTCTTTGTGATGACGAGCGATAAGAATCATGATGCGACGACGCGCTTCTTTGAAGAGCATGACTATTTCGGATATCCAAAAGAAGAGATCCTTTTCTTCAAGCAGGATATGGCGCCCGCATCGGATTATAACGGCAAGGTCTATATGGAGAGCCCCTGCAAGATGAGTACATCTCCGAACGGCAACGGCGGCTGGTATATTTCCATGAACCGCGCCGGGATCACGGATCTGATCCATAAAAAAGGGATCGAATGGCTGAACATCTTTGCGGTGGACAACGTGCTGCAGCGCATTGCGGATCCGGTATTCGTCGGTGCTGTGCTGGATACGGGAAGCGATGTCGGATCGAAAGTCGTACGAAAGGCATCGCCTGACGAGCGTGTCGGTGTGATGTGCTTAGAGGATGGTAAGCCATCGATCGTTGAGTATTACGAATTATCTGATGAGATGCGCGTTGCGAAAAATGAAAAGGGCGAGTATGCCTATAATTACGGCGTGATCCTGAACTATCTGTTCAATGTGAAGGCACTTGAGCGGATCATGGATCAGAATCTGCCGCTTCATGTGGTGGAGAAGAAGATCGCGCATATCGATGCGGACGGGAACGAGGTACATCCCGAGGCCCCGAACGGCTATAAATATGAACAGCTCGTGCTGGATATGATCCATGAACTGGATACCTGCCTTCCGTTTGAAGTGGTACGCGAGAAGGAATTTGCACCGATCAAGAACCGCGAAGGTGTGGACAGTGTGGATACCGCACGTGAATTATTAAAGAAAAACGGATACGAATTATAGTATTCCGGGAGGAAGAGCAGTGACGATTTTGGTTACGGGCGGCGCCGGCTTTATCGGCAGCCATACAGTAGTGGAGTTACAGGAGTCGGGCTATGATGTCGTGGTTGTGGACAACCTTGTCAATGCAAGCCGTGAATCCTTAAGACGGGTGGAGAAGATCACGGGCAAGCCGCTTCGTTTTTATGAAGTGGATCTTTTGGACCGCGACGGCCTGAATGAAGTTTTTGACAGAGAGAAGATCGACTGCGTGATTCATTTTGCGGGTCTTAAGGCAGTCGGTGAGTCGGTTCACAAGCCGCTTGAATACTATCACAACAACCTGACGGGCACGCTTCATCTGCTTGATGTGATGCGCGCCCACGGTGTGAAGGATATCATCTTTTCTTCGTCCGCGACCGTATACGGGGATCCGGCGTTTGTGCCGATCACGGAAGAATGTCCGCTCGGAGAGATTACCAATCCGTACGGCCGTACAAAGGGAATGCTCGAGCAGATCCTGAAGGATATGCATACGGCGGATCCGTCGTGGAATGTGATCCTGCTTCGCTACTTTAATCCGATCGGTGCGCATAAGAGCGGACTGATCGGCGAGAATCCGAACGGCATCCCCAACAACCTGATGCCGTACGTGACGCAGGTGGCGATCGGAAAGCTCAAAGAAGTCAATGTATTCGGCAACGATTACGATACACCGGATGGGACGGGCGTGCGCGATTACATCCATGTTGTCGATCTGGCGCGCGGTCATGTGGCGGCGATCAGGAAGATCACGGAGAAGCCGGGCGTCGCGATCTACAACCTGGGGACGGGACATGGTTACAGTGTTCTTGAGGTGATCAGGAACGTGGAAGAAGCATCGGGCAAGAAGATCCCGTATGTGATCAAAGGACGTCGCGACGGCGACATCGCAACCTGCTATGCCGATGCATCCAAGGCAAAAGCGGAGCTTGGCTGGGAAGCACAGTACGGCATGAAGGAGATGTGCGAAGACGCATGGCGCTGGCAGAGCATGAATCCGAACGGATTTGAAGAATAGGCATAAGAAAAGCACTGTATTCGCGGATAAGCGATACAGTGCTTTGTTTATTCATGTAAAAACGGATCATGCCACATAAAAGTACATAAAGATGAAGTGGCAGAAGCTTCCGCCCATTACAAACAGATGGAAGATCTCGTGCGAGCCGAAGTACTTGTGCTTGTTGTTGAATGCTTTTAATTTCAGCGCATACAGTACGCCGCCTGCTGTGTAGATGAGGCCGCCGATGAGAAGCCAGAAGAATCCGGAGAAGGGAAGCTTGACCCAAAGCTCACCGAATACCCATGCACAGGCCCAGCCGAGTGCGATGTAGATCGTTGAGGAGAGCCATTTGGGGCAGGTGATCCAAAGTGCGTTCACAAGCATGCCCGCAAAGGAGATCAGCCATACGATGCGAAGGAGCATCGTGCCGCTCTCGCCTCCTAAGATCGTCACACAGATCGGTGTATAGGAACCCGCGATCAGAACGAAGATCATCATGTGATCGAGCTTGCGGAAGATCCGCAGACGATCGGGTGACAACGTGACCGTATGATAAGTCGCGCTGGCGGCATACAGCAGGATCATGCCGGCTACAAAGACTTTCATGGCGATAAAGTCTCCGGTCCCGAGACGAAGAGCGGTCTTCGTAAGAAGCGGGACGGAACCGATCATGGTCAGGATCATCGCCGCAAAATGTGTCAGGGCACTGCCCGGTTCGCGAATTGTTATTTTGAATCCTTCCATACACACCTCCAAAAACCACAGCACGTAGTATTCAAAACTACATATCACGTTTTTAATATAGCAGGCGTGTCCGGAGTTGTCAATCGTCTTCTTCGATCACCTGGATCTCCATGTAATCAAAAGGGATCTCTTCAATAAAAGAATCCTGATAAAAGCAGGTCTTTGAGACACTTTGAAATTCTGCGATATTCTTTTCAAGCCAGATCGGCCGGCATAGGTCAAAGCGGCAGCAGGCTTCTTCAAGCGCGGCAAAGATCTTGTGTGTGCGCGTATCCTGCTCCGTGCGGCAGACGACCGTATCCTGCAGCATGTGTGTATCTTTCCATAAGCGGCACCAGAGTCGCATGGTCTTCTCACCATCCTATATCTATTTCAGACAAATCCCGTGAACATTTTATAAAATAATTGTGAAACATGCTCATTCTAGCATTTTTTATGATATACTGTCTACAGAGAGGTGGTTGTGTCATGACCTTTACTCCGTCAGCGAACAGCGAGGTGGACTCCTGGAAAGAAGTCCAGCTCATTTACAACTCGGCGTTGAAAGAGATCGGCACCAAGCTGGAGATACTCAACGACGAGTTTCAGCATGTGCATCAGTATAATCCGATCGAACACATTAAATCACGACTGAAGACACCGGAAAGTATCGTAAAGAAGCTTCGTAAGAACGGGCATGAATCTACGATCGAGAACATGGTTAAATTTGTAAACGACATTGCCGGTGTTCGCGTGATCTGTTCATTTACTTCCGATATATACAGGATCGCGGAGATGATCGCGAACCAGAACGATCTGAAGGTGTTATCCGTCAAGGACTATATCAAGAAAGCTAAGTCGAGCGGATACAGAAGTTACCATATGATCGTCACCGTACCGGTCTTCTTATCCGACAGGATCGCAGAGACCAAGGTTGAGATTCAGATCCGAACGGTCGCAATGGACTTTTGGGCGAGTCTCGAACATAAGATCAATTACAAATTCGAAGGCAACACGCCTGATTTTATCAAGCATGAACTCGTGAAGTGTTCCGAGATGATCACGGAGCTGGACAACCAGATGCTCTCCCTGAACGAGCAGGTGATCCGGTATAACAGCAGACTCGGAAAAGAAGTGTGAGAAGACGAAAGCAGAGCCGTAGCGGCATGACCGCTGCGGCTTTTTTTCATTCCATGCAAGAGCATCTCATAATAAAAAACCCATAAAATGAGGAGTGCCCCGGCACCTTTCGGCACCGAGGCTATTATGAAAAAATTTATCTATATGTGTAATGAAGAACATTACGTATATATCTTGTTTACATTGATAACTGTACCATGAACTTATGAACAGAATATGAACAAACTGTAACAACATGTGCTTTTGTACAAAAACGTCATTTCGAATAAAACTTTATTGTCTATAATTCACAAAAACGATTGCCATGTACAGTGAAAAATGCTAAAATGCAGGAAGAAAAACGGTTCCAACGATAAAAAAGCCGTACCAAAGGAGCGACCATGGACAACTTTATGGAAAAACTGGCACAGCGATTCAACGCATCCGAGATAATCAAAGCGAATTCACAGGCAGAAGCAAAGGAGATCGAGAAGCTCCGCCGTCAGATCGCAGAGTATGATCAGGTGATCCAGCAGATGCGCCAGCTTCATCTGAAGAATGCGGAGATGACAGAGACATTCCGCAAGCTTGTCGAGCAGGCCGAGCAGAATGCAGCGGCAAAGAAGGAAACGGAGGATCCCGAAGAGATCCGCAAACGGGAAGAAGAGCTTCGCCGCCAGAGCGAAGATTTCATGCATAAAGAGAGCGTTAAAGTATATCGCAACGTGCAGGCAGCCGTAAAGGATGAGCTGCAGACACAGACCGCCGATCTGATGGTCGCAATCGAAGATGCAAAGGCCGGAAGGGCAGCAACCCTTGTGTTTGCGATCCTTGCATTCCTTCTTGGCGCAGCAAATCTGACACTGCTCCTGCTTCAGATGTTTCATATTCTGTAGGAGGATCTCATGAGCAAAGAGATATGGCGTCCGGGCAATATGCTCTATCCGCTTCCTGCCGTTCTCGTCACCTGTACCGATCGGGAAGGCAGAGCGAATGTGCTGACGATTGCCTGGGCGGGCACGATCTGCTCGAACCCTGCGATGGTGTCGATCTCGGTGCGAAAAGAACGCTTCAGCCATCACATGATCAAAGAGACGGGCGAGTTTGTGATCAATCTCACAACAGAAGCGCTTGTGCGTGCGACGGATCTTTGCGGCGTCAGGAGCGGACGCGATATCGATAAGTTTGAGGCGGCGCACCTGACCAAGACGCCTGCGAGCGTGGTATCGGCGCCTCTCATCGAAGAGAGCCCTGTATCGATCGAGTGCAGGGTGAAGCAGATCCTGGAACTCGGGTCGCATGATATGTTCGTTGCGGAAGTTGTTGCAGTTCATGCGGACAGGCAATACATGGATGAGAAGGGACGCTTTTCTTTGGAAAATGCACATCCGATCGTCTATTCCCACGGCACATATTTTTCCCTCGGGAAGGAGCTCGGCACGTTCGGCTACAGTGTCAGAAAGAAAACAACGAAGAAAAAACCAAACCGCCATGCGCGTTTGATATGTACCCAGAATCCTGGACACATATTTATGAACTAGGCTGAACACATGGATGCTATCCTGTATTGTACAGGTGGCATCCATTTTGTTTTTGCCTGAATTCTTTTGTTATTGTAGTAGTCTATATATTCTTCAACTGCCTTTGAGAATTCTTCAAAAGAAGAATAGTCTTTCTCATAGCCATAATACATTTCGTTTTTTAATCTTCCAAAGAATGTCTCCATAATGCAGTTATCATAGCAGTTACCTTTTCGAGACATTGATTGGATAATACCATGTTCTTGCAAGGCGTTTCTATAGCGAGCATGTTGATACTGCCAGCCTTGATCCGAATGGAATATAAGGCCGCTGAGATTAGGAAATCTATCAAATGCCTTTTCAAGCATACGATGGATCTGCTCTAGATTTGGACTCATTGACAGGTCATAAGATATAATCTCGTTTGTGTTCATATCAAGGATTGGCGAAATGTAGCATTTTCCCCAATTGAAATTAAACTGAGATACATCGGTTGTCCATTTCTGTAATGGTGCTGTTGTGCTGAAGTCTCTATCTATTATATTATCAGCAATTATACCTACTTCGCCCTTATAAGAGTGATATTTCTCCTTTGGTCGTTTGCCTGCTAATCCTGCTTCATGCATAAGACGTTGAACACGCTTATGATTTATTTTATATCCGCGATTTATCAGCTCCTGATGAACCCGTCTAACACCATATCTGCGTTTGTTCAACTCAAAAATAGCTTTAATTTCTTCTAGTATTTCTTGATTGCGTTCTGCTACGACATTGTCTTTACCAATCTCAAAATAATAGGTAGATTTAGCCATATGCATAGCTTTAAGAAGATATTTTAATTGGTATCCTTTTCCCCTGAGTTCTTTGATGATTGCTGCTTTTTCGCCTTGAGTTGCGCAGCCCATTTTTGTTGCCTCAAGGCGATCCTTTTTTTTATTACTTCATTCTCGGCTTTTATATATTCGTTTTCCGCTCTTAAGCGAATTAGTTCTTCTCGTTCAGATTCAGTAAGTGGTCTTGGATTAGTTGACTTTTTCATATCAGGAACTTTAGGTGGACGTCCTTTCTTATTATCTACTAATCCATTATATCCGTGTATTTTATACTTTTTAACCCATTGGTAAAGCTGGCCTGTACTAATACCGGCTTTTAGTGCAATATCAGTTCTTGACTTACCAGAAATGACTTGCGAAACAAGCTCAAGCTTTTCTTCTGGTGTCCAAACCTTGTTAAAAGCTTTATGTTTTAAGACTTCTGGGCCATTAGCCTCAACCATGCGTGCCCATTCTCTAACATTTTTCTTAAAGCGTTCCTCCGTTGTGTCATTGGGTGTATCAGGATATTTACCTGATTTATACATGTCAACACAAAATAATTTGAATTCGTAACTATAACGCATAAAAATACCCTCCTTACTAGTTTGTCCAGTTGAACCGACCCCCAAAAGTTAGACCTAAGCATCTAACTTTTGGGGGTCGTTTTTTATGGGCAGACAAAAATATAGTT
>SVFT01000007.1 GCA_015056735.1 Lachnospiraceae bacterium
AGCACAGTAATGTGTTCAGCTGAATGTTACTAATCGGTCGAGGGCTTGACCAAAGTAAGGACAAACATTTGGAGAGATGATTTGGTGTTCGGTTTTGAAGGTATGAACCGAAATTGTAAGAGAGCTTATTGTGGCTCTCTTTTTTTTCAGTTTAGGAAAACTTTACAAATAAGTTTGCTATTTTTTTGTGTTTTTTTCTGAAAATATATGCTATACTAGAAAAAAGTATTTGCGGATACATGAAATCTTGCAGATGTGAGAGGTGAAGGCATGGATACAAAAATCTTATTGGAGAATGGTACAAACGAACTTGAGGTATTGGAATTTACTTTGGATGGCAATTTTTACGGCATCAATGTAGCTAAGATCCGTGAGATCATCAATTACCAGGAAGTAACACCTGTTCCCAATTCTCATCCCAGTATTGAAGGTATATTTATGCCCCGTGATAAGATGATCACGGCGATTGATCTGAAGAATTGTTTGCAGAGAGGTGAATCCAAGCCCGGCGGACTTTTCATCATTACGAACTTTAACAAATTGGATATCGCGTTCCATGTTGATTCTGTTGTTGGTATCCACAGAGTTTCCTGGAAAGATATCATTAAACCGGATTCCACCGTTTCCAGTACAGAAGAAGGTATTTCAACCGGTATTATCAAGCTGGAAGACAAGCTGATCATCATCCTTGATTTTGAGAAGATCATTTCCGACATTAATCCGGAGACAGGCCTTCGTGTTCAGGAGATCGATGAACTTGGACAGCGCGAGAGAAGCAATGTGCCGATCCTGATCGCGGAAGATTCCGCACTTTTGAATAAATTGATCGTAGATTCCCTTAAGAAGGCCGGCTATGATAATCTGATCCATACTGAAAACGGTCAGCAGGCATGGGATGTGATCAGGGAGTGTAAAGCGGAAGGAACACTTCGCGACCATGTACAGTGTGTTGTTACTGATATTGAAATGCCGCTTATGGACGGTCACCGTCTTACCAAATTGATCAAAGACGACGATGCTACGAAGGACATTCCGGTCGTTATTTTCTCATCGCTTGTGAATGAAGAGATGAGGAGAAAAGGAGAAGCGCTTGGAGCAAATGCGCAGCTTTCCAAGCCGGAGATCGGCAACCTTGTTAAGATCATTGACAGTCTTGTAAAATAAGAGATCTTATGCAAGCCGGGATTTTCCCGGCTTGTTTCATGTTAAGCAAAGGACGGAGTGCGTAGATGATGCAGAAACAGGAAGTGATCGATGCAATCGATCAGGCACAGATGGTGCTCGTCGGTATCGGGGAAGAGTTTTCTTCTTGTGAAAAAAATGACTTGCAAGAGGCATATTCTGCCTTGGGTACATTGTTAAAAGACAAAAATTATTATATGATTACAGTGAGTGATGATACGTATATTCATGCGGCCGGTTTCCCGAAAGACAGGATATGTGAGCCTCTTTTGTACGGAGAGGCCCCGGAAGATCATGTGGACTGGATCCGCTATACCAAGTGGCTTCAGGGGACTTTGAACCATGACCTGTTGATCCTGGAATTGGGCGTTGGTTTATCGCGTCCCGGGATCATTCGTTTCCCGTTTGAAAAGATAACGATGATCAATCAAAAGTCTTCACTGATCCGCATTCATGCGCATCTCTATCAGTTGCCCGAGGAACTGGCAGAAAGAGGGCACTCCGTTCAGGAAAATGCGCCATATTTTTTGAATCACATACATGAATAATCGAAAAACGGAGGTTTTTCCCAATGGCCGGTAACGAAGATTACCTGGACAGCTTATTAAAGAATGTTTCTGACAACATTCCGTCCGATACCGCACTTAGTAAGCTCGCTGGTATGAAGGCGGAAGAGGTGGCTGATATGCCGACTTCTGTTCCGTTTGATGAGCTTTCACTTGCCGACTTTCATCTCGATGATCTTTCGTTTGATGCACTTGATCCGGATGAACCGGAAGACGAGGAGCCGGAAGAAGTTGAGATCCCTGTCGTAGATCCCGCGGTAGAAGAACCCGTTCAAAGTGAGACAATCGACGAGATCCCCGCAGAAGCGGAGGTCTCTGTTCCTGTGCCCGAACCGGAGCCTGCAGCAACAGAGCCGCAGGAAGATCCGCGTGAGGCAGACATTCGTGATTTGATGGAACTTGGCAATATGATCGATGAGATCCGTGCGATCGATGAGATGGAGGATGACGATGCGATCGAAATCCCACAGGTTCCCGAAGAAGTGACGGTAGAGGAGATGCCTGCGCCGGAAGAAATGCCGATTCCGGAAGAGCTTGCCGCAGAAGTACCGGCAGAGGAAATGCCTGCGCCGGAAGAAATGCCGATTCCGGAAGAGTCTGTCGCAGAAGTACCGGCAGAGGAGATGCCTGTGCCGGAAGAGATGCCGATTCCGGAAGAAATGTCGATCCCGGAAGAGCCTGCCGCAGAAGTACCGGCAGAGGAAATGCCGGTGTCGGATGAAGCGCCGATCCCTGAAGAACCTGTCGCAGAGGCACTTCCTTTGTCTGAGGATTCGACTGTCGACGGGACCGAGATCTCGGACGATATGTTGACGAGTGATATGATCGCTGCTCTTGAGCAGGCGTCAGATACGTTTTCTGACGATGTGCTTCCACCTGATGCGATCGTTGACGGCGATGACGGTGAATCGATTGACCTTGGTGATCTTTTAGGCGATGAGTCGGGCGAACTCCCGGCGGACATTGCGGACGAGCTGGAATCCCTGCCGGATGATTTTCCGATCGAGAAGGTCATGCCGTCTGTAGATGAGATGCTTTTGATGGATCCGGAAGATGCTGCAGGTGATATCGATGATCTGGTAGCAAGCCTTGAAAAGGACGGCACTTTGGACGAACTTGGTCTGGGCGAAGGGGCGACTGCTTCTGAGGAGACTCCTGCGTCTGAAATGCCTGCCACAGAGCCGGCCGAGGCCGCACCTTCTGCCGGAGAAGTTTCGGAGGCATCTGCCCCCGCAGAGAAGAAGAAAAAGGTCAGAAGGATCGACCCGGCTGAAGAATTCAGCGATATCGAGGGATTTGAATTTGATTTCCCGGAACTGCTCGACTATTTCCCCGAAATGGAGATCATAGACGAGGAAGAGGAGGAAACACCTGACGCCGTTGAAGTTCCCGCACCGGAAGAACCTGTGCCGGATGAGCCTGCTCTTGATGAAAAGACCGCAGATGAGCTTGACAGCCTTCTTTCGGATGAAAACGGTGAGATCGACCTTGGTGCGCTTGATCTTGATGCACTTCCTTCCATGGATGACATGGTTAAGGAGAATGCCGGTGTTGATGTAACGGATATGATCGATGCAATGGGAGAAGATGATGACGACCTTGCAGAGATCAGTGATCTTTTGAAAAAATCGGATAATGACGAGATGATCGCCGAACTGACGGGAGATGAAGAAGGCGAAGCTTCTGAAAGTGAAGAAGCTGAGGACGAGGCTGAGGAAGAACCCGATCAAAAGAAAAAGAAGCGCGAAAAGAAGAAGCGGAAGAAAGATGCCGATTCCGATGAGGAAGGCGAAGAGAAGGAAAAGAAGCCCGGATTCTTTAAGCGTCTTCTCGGAATCCTGTTTGAAGAAGAGGATGACGGTTCTATCCCGGAAGAATTGACGCAGATCGATCTTTCGGAAGAGAATATCGCGATCCTGCAGGAGATAGACGGCGAGAAAGCTGCCAAGAAAAAGAAGAAACTATTCAGCTTTGGCAAGAAGAAAGGTGCCGAAGGTGAAGGCGAGGGCGAGGAAGAGCCCAAGAAAAAGAAACCCAAAAAGGAAAAACCGAAAAAAGAGAAGAAACCAAAGAAAGAGAAGCCGCCGAAGGAGAAAAAGGAAAAAGAGCCTCAAAAGAAGCAGCGTCCGCTTGGCCGTAAGCGTGTTGCCGCAGCGTTTTTCCTGGCGCTTACCGTGCTTGGAGCGATCCTTCTTTTCACTGATTTTCTGCCCGGATTTATGGCGAAGAAATCCGCGAAGACTGCATTTGCGTCGGGCGATTATGAAAAAGTATATGATATCCTCGCAACACAGAGGCTTTCCGGTGATGAAGAAAGAATGCGAAAGGGCGCGATCATCTATATGCAGATCAAACAGCAGATCAATGCCTATGAAACGTTCGGCATGATGCAGGACAAGGAGTTACAGCAGATCGACGCGCTGATCTACGGCGTGAAGAAATATGCTCTTGTACAGGAAGAAGCGATGGATGACGGTGTGGAAGAGCCTGTTCGCGGATTGTATCAGCAGATCTTAAGCATTTTACAGTCAAAATACGGCGTTTCGGAAGCGGACGCCAAGGAAGTTGCTTTTCTCGGTGACCGGATCGCATATACCAAAGCATTAAAGAAGATCATAGGTCAGGAGATCCCTTCTTTTGAGACAGAAGGCGAGAATCCGGAGGGAACACAGTAAAAATCATGATAGCCATAATCGACTATGATGCGGGTAATATAAAGAGTGTTGAAAAGGCTCTTGAATACCTGCGGGCGGACTACATTTTAACAAAAGACCCGAGTGCACTTATGGCGGCGGATCACGTGATCCTGCCGGGCGTCGGTGCATTCGGGGATGCAATGGACAAGATTCGATCTTCGGGGCTTGTTCCTGTGATCAACAGGATCATTCAGGCGGGGACCCCGTTTTTAGGGGTATGTCTCGGACTTCAGCTTCTGTTTGAAGAGAGTGAGGAAGCGCCCGGAATTCCGGGGCTTGGTATCTTAAAAGGACGTATTTTAAAGATCCCCCGCAAGGAAGGATTAAAGATCCCGCAGATCGGCTGGAATTCACTTCAGTTTCCGAACCGCGGGCGTCTTTTTGACGGGATAGATGAGAATTCGTTTGTTTATTTTGTGCATTCCTATTACCTGAAAGCGGATGATCCTTCCATCGTGACAGCAACGTGTGAGTATGGCGTGACTGTGCATGCCTCCGTGGAGAGCGGGAACATTTTTGCATGCCAGTTTCATCCGGAAAAGAGTTCCGAAACAGGTCTTTGGATCCTTCGGAATTTCATTGCCGTTCAGAAGGAGGGATAGCCATGTTTACCAAAAGGATCATTCCCTGCCTTGACGTAAACGGTGGGAGGGTTGTAAAAGGCGTAAATTTTGTGGATCTGCGGGATGCAGGTGATCCGGTAGAGATCGCGTCTGCTTATGATAAAGCCGGAGCGGATGAACTTGTCTTCTTGGATATTACGGCGACAAGCGATGCAAGAGCCACGGTCGTGGACATGGTCAGGCGTGTGGCACAGCAGGTCTTCATTCCGTTTACCGTCGGCGGCGGGATCCGTACCGTTGATGATTTTAAGATCATGTTGCGGGAAGGCGCTGATAAAGTGTCCGTGAATTCTTCGGCGATCGACAGACCTGAGCTGATCTCAGATGCGGCAGAGCGATTCGGAAGCCAGTGTGTTGTGGTTGCGATCGATGCCAGACGACGACCGGATGGAAGCGGCTGGAATGTATATAAGGCCGGGGGCCGGATCGATACCGGGCTGGATGCCATAATGTGGGCCGAAAAGGCATGCAGACTGGGTGCGGGAGAGATCCTTCTGACCAGTATGGATGGTGACGGAACAAAGGCCGGATATGATATTGCTCTTACAAGGACGATATCCGAGCATGTTTCGATCCCCGTGATCGCGTCGGGCGGAGCGGGTTCCTGTGAACATTTTTATGAAGCGCTGACAGAAGGCAAGGCGGATGCGGCGCTTGCGGCATCTCTGTTCCACTATAAGGAGCTGGAGATCAAAGAAGTGAAAGAATATCTGCGCGGGAAGGGTGTTCCCGTGCGGCTTTAGGAGATGACAGTATGCCGCCGATCAGTAACGACTGGCTGAAACCGCTGCAGGCGGAATTTGCAAAACCGTACTATAAGGAATTGTATCGTAAGGTGACGGATGCCTATAAACGTGAGAAGGTTTTCCCGCCGATGGATGATATTTTTAATGCATTTCACCTGACCCCGCTTCGGGATGTGAAGGTCGTGATCCTCGGGCAGGACCCTTATTTTAACGATCAGCAGGCGCACGGACTCTGCTTTTCCGTCAAGCCTGAGGTAGATGTTCCGCCGTCACTTGTCAATATCTATCAGGAATTGCATGATGACCTGGGGTGTTACATTCCGGATAACGGGTATCTGGTAAAATGGGCCAAACAGGGAGTCCTTCTTTTAAATACCGTTTTGACGGTCAGAGCTTATCAGGCCAATTCACATCGCGGGATCGGCTGGGAACAGTTCACTGATGCAGTCATTCGCATTCTGGATGCGCAGGACCGGCCGATCGTATTCATTTTGTGGGGGCGTCCGGCGCAGCAAAAGAAAGCAATGCTTCATAATCCGAACCACTTGATCCTTGAAGCGCCTCATCCGAGTCCTCTCTCTGCATACAGGGGATTTTTCGGGAGCAAACCGTTTAGTAAGACAAACGAATTCCTTACAAAAAACGGGCTTGCACCCATTGACTGGCAGATCGAGAACAGGGCGTAAACAGCGAAAAAATGATTTGTCAAACATAGGGAAGTATGATACTATAATTTTCGGTGTTGCAAGCGCCGGCGTGTCGGAATGGCAGACGAGGCAGACTCAAAATCTGTTGTGGGCAACCACGTGCGGGTTCAAGTCCCGCCGCCGGCATTATCATACGATGTGAATGAGCGTGGATATCCACGCTCATTTTTCAACCACGGATCTTTAGGAGAGCCTTACGATGGAACAGACTGGGTCTTTTGGAAAGACGAACCTTTTGGAGGGCGTGATCTGGAAACAGCAGCTCAGGTTCTTTTTTCCGATCCTGTTTGGGATCTTTTTTCAACAATTGTATAATACGGCTGATGCGCTGATCGTCGGACAGTTTGTCGGCAAAGAGGCACTCGCATGCGTGATCGGGTCCCCGAATACTTTGACCACGCTGATCATCGGATTTTTCAACGGTCTTTCGATGGGTGCGATGGTAGAAGTATCGCACTATTTCGGGGCGAGAGATTTTGACAGACTGAATCGCAGCGTATATACGGTATTTGTCCTGTCTGCCGTTGGGGCGGTGATCATTTCGGCGCTGTTTTGCTTTTTCATGCCGACGATCCTGACGATCATGCATACCCCCGCGGACCTGATGGACGGATCCCTTTTGTATCTGTACATCTATTTCGGGTGCATCATTTTTTCGTTCCTGTACAATTCAGGTTCCGCGATCCTGCGCGCGATCGGCGATTCAAGGCGGCCCATGCTGTATCTGATCGTCTGTTGTCTGCTGAATATCGGGCTGGATATCCTGTTTGTGGCTGTTTTGCATTGGGGGATCGCCGGGGCAGCGTTTGCCACGATCCTTTCGCAGGCGATCAGTGCACTTCTTGTGATCAGGATCGTTTTCTTTCACATTGAAGAGCTTCACCTGAAGATCCGGAATATCCGGGCTGACATGCGGATCCTGCGCAATATGCTTCGTCTTGGACTTCCGGCGGGATTTCAATCCGTGATGTATGATGTGGCGAATATGACGATCATGACCGCGATCAACGGGCTTGGTGTTGATACGGTTGCGGCGTATGGCGCGATCGGTAAGATCGATGCGCTGTTCTGGATGGTCAATAATGCCTTTGGAACAACAGTAGCAACTTTCGTTGGTATTCATTACGGAGCCGGCAAGATCGAGCGATTGAAAAAAGGTGTGAAGCAGTGCCTGATCCTGTCATTGATCGCAGCGGCTTTCGTTTCCTGCATTCTGCTTTTTGGCTGCTGGCATTTTATATATGCATTTGTATCGGACGAGACAGTAGCGAACATCGGGCAGAATATGGTCTTTCATCTGGTGCCGTTTTATTTTGTCTTCGAGTTTGTGGAGATCCGGGTGAGTGCGCTTCGCGCTGAGGGCGATGTGATCGTCCCGGCCTGCATTGTTTTCCTGACGACATGTGTCCTTAGGATCATATGGATCAGTGTTTTGATGGCCGGAGGAGACTATAACTGCATTCAGGTCATCATGTGTTATCCGGTCTCCTGGATCCTGAGTGCGATCGTGTTCAGCATCTATTTCGGACCCCGTCAGAACAAAATTCTGAAGGCGCTTGAAGGGACAAAATAAAATAGACAAAAAGGGTCCGTTTTGTTGACATCAAAATTGATGGTTGGTATCATTTTAATGGGAAATAAGGAGTATTTCCTGTTGAAAAAATGAGACATTTTTAAGAGGGAATAAATGGAAAAATATACAGGCAAAAGTGCCCTTCGCGGGATAGCGATCGGCCGGATCTATGTGATCCGTGAAGATCGCTTTGAGCCATCTGCTGAGACGGTTTCGGACCGAGAGGCCGAAGTGACCAGATTTGAAAATGCACGTCTTAACGCAATGCAGCAACTGGATCTTCTCGCGCAGGAAGCAAGAAACAAGGTCGGCGAAGAAGAAGCCATGATCTTTGATGTACATAAGATGATGATGGAAGATCTGGACTTTATCGAAGGCGTTACCATGAAGATCCGCGATGATGGACATAATGCGGAGTACGCAGTCGATGCGACCGGTAAGGAACTTTCTGCGATCTTTGCCGCCATGGAAGATGAGTATATGAACGCCAGATCGGCGGATATATTGGACATCGCCGGACGAATCGTCCGTGTTCTCGCCGGACTTTCGGATGGCGCTCTTCACAGTGATGAGCCTGTGATCGTGCTCGCGGATGATCTGACGCCGGCGCAGACCATTCAGATGGATAAGAGCAAGCTCCTTGCTTTTGTAACAAGAAAGGGGTCCGCTAATTCTCATACCGCGATCCTGGCCAGGTCTTTGAACATTCCTTCGCTTGTGAATGTGGAGATCGATGTGGATCATCGCTATGATGGGCATATGGCGGTTGTAGATGGCACAGACGGCAGCGTGATCATCGATCCTGATGAGGATGTTCTGGCGGCAAAATCGGGAGCGAAGAAGCGCCTGGATGAGGCGATGGAGCAGCTCAGAACGCTGATCGGTCAGGATAATGTCACGAAGGACGGCCGCAGGATCAACCTTTATGCCAATATGGGCAATGTGGAAGACGTTGAGAAAGTCCTTCAGAACGATGCGGGTGGTATCGGCCTTTTCAGAAGTGAATTTCTGTATCTGGGGCGTGAGGATTTTCCAACGGAAGATGAGCAGTTTGAAGCATATAAAGAAGTTGTCTCGCGGATGGGCGGGAAGAAAGTCATCATTCGAACGCTGGATATCGGTGCGGACAAGAAGGCCGACTACTTTAAACTCGATCCGGAGGAAAACCCGGCACTCGGTTATCGTGCGATCCGCATCTGCCTGACAAGGGAAGAAATCTTCCGAACACAGCTTCGCGCGATCTACAGAGCATCTGCATTCGGTACGGTTTCCATTATGTTTCCGATGATCATTTCAGTGGATGAGATCCGCAAGATCAAAGGGATCGTAGAAGATGTAAAGCGCGAACTATTCAACGAAAACATCCGTTTCGGAGACGTGGAGCTTGGTATCATGATCGAGACGCCGGCTGCGGCACTTGTGAGCGATGCGCTTGCTAAGGAAGTTGCTTTTTTCAGCATCGGTACGAACGATCTGACGCAGTATACGCTTGCGATCGATCGCCAGAACCAAAAGCTGGAACCGTTTTATGATGCGCATCATCCGGCAGTATTAAAACTGATCGAGATGACGATCCGAAACGGACATGCCGCCGGTATCTGGGTCGGAATATGCGGTGAGCTTGCGGCGGATGATACGTTGACTGAGACTTTTATCGATATGGGACTTGACGAGCTTTCCGTATCACCTACATATATCCTGCGGCTCCGTGACAAGATCAGGAGCATCGGGCAATAAACCAAAAGGAGTATCACAATGAAAACAATCACTTACACGATCACAGACGCACTTGGTTTGCATGCAAGACCGGCCGGTATCCTTGTTAAGAACGCCGGAGGCTACGCAAGCAAGATCACGATCAAGAATCAGGAGAACGGCAAGGAGGCTGACGCAAAGCGGATCATCGGGGTGATGGCCCTTGGCGTAAAATGCGGCAACACGATCGAACTGACCGTGGACGGAAGCGATGAGGATCAGGCAGCTGCCGAGTTACAGGCATTTTTGAAAGAGAACCTGTAAATTCCGATAGAAAGGTATGACAGAGAGAGGTAACGATGCCTCTCTCTTCATTGATTATAAACGGTGACGCTTATGGACTGCAAAGAGACGCAAAAGGCCATTCCTCGTTTTATCAGGGATGAGTTGGAAGGAAGAGAACTACAGGCGTTTTTGGATCATGTGGAAAACTGTGAGGAATGCAAAGAGGAGCTTTCCATTCAGTATCTTGTTACGGAAGGCATGAGCCATCTGGAAAAAGACAGCACGTTTGACCTGCAGGGCAGTCTGGAAGCAAAGCTGTCCGGACTTGGAAAGAAGTCCAGAGTAAGAGAAAGGGCCATTACCGTTATGTACGTTCTGGAGACGATCGCTATTCTGGCAGTGATCGCGATGACGGTTTTGGTGATCACAAAATAATGAGTGAAAAGATCGTTCTGATAGACGGACACAGTATCATGAATCGCGCCTATTACGGCGTACCGCCTCTTACCAACGCAAAGGGGCTTCATACGAATGCCGTCTACGGTTTCCTGAATATCCTATTTAAGATCCTGGATACAGAAAAGCCGTCCTATCTGACCGTTGCTTTTGACCGGAAAGAAAAGACGTTTCGTCATGATCTGTATTCCGCATATAAAGGAACGCGTAAACCGATGCCGGAGGAGCTTCATGAGCAGATCCCGGTGATCAAGGACGTACTGCGTGCGATGCGGATCCAGATCTGCGAAAAGCCGGGGCTGGAAGCGGATGATATTCTTGGGACCATTGCAAAAAAGAGCGAAAAGGAAGGTCTGGAAGTGTCCCTTGTATCAGGGGATCGCGACCTTCTTCAGATCGCATCGGAGCACATCAAGATCATGATCCCGAAGACCAGACAGGGCGGCACGGAAGTGGAGTCTTATTTTGCTTCGGACGTTCTTTCCGCCTACGATGTGACACCTGAGCAGTTCATTGAACTGAAAGCACTGATGGGAGATACGGCGGATAATATTCCCGGTGTTCCCAAGGTGGGGGAAAAGACGGCGCGCGAGTTGATGACGACGTATGGCTCGATCGACGGGATCTACGAACACCTTGATGAGATCTCAAAAAATGCAGTGCGGGAATCCCTTCGCGCAAACCGTGAGCTGGCGGACCTGTCCAAAGTACTTGCGACGATCAGGACCGATGCGGATTTTGATTTTTCGTTTACGTCCGCAAAGATCGCCGATTTCTACACGAAAGAAGCCTACGCGATCTTTAAAGAACTGGAGCTGAAAAAACTGCTCGAGCGTTTTGAGAAAGGGACCGATACATCCGATTTCGATGAGAAGCTCAAACTTGTCACGGATCTGCAGGAGGCGGAAGATGTGCTTGCACTGGCAGAAAAGGCCGGCAGCGTGGGCTTTTATCCCATAACGGATGCTTCAGGTCTTTGGATGCTTGGGCTTTCTTTCAATAAAGACACTGTATACGTACTCTTGCGTGAAGGCTTTCTGACAGCAGGGTATCTGGCCGGAGCGATCGGGAAGCTTCAAAAGAGTTGTGCCTTGACCGGTTTTTTCCTGAAAGCCGCATATCCGTATTTTGAGAATGATGATGTGAGCCGCTGCTTTGATATTCAGCTCGCGGCCTATCTGTGCAATCCGCTTAAGAGTGACTATGAAGTCGAAGATGTGGCTTCCGAGATCCTTGCACTTGATATGCCGACCTATGCTTCCGTATTCGGAAAGAGAGGCGGAAAGGCACTCGCACCGACGGCTCAAGAGGCATCAAGATACGCCGGCTTTTCCGCTTATACGGCTTTTGCATCAAAAGAGCCGCTTTCCGGGAAACTGGAAGATCTCGGCATGCGGAAGCTTTTTGACGAGATCGAGATGCCGCTTTCCTATGTCCTCTATGATATGGAGCGGATCGGGATCAGAGCTGACAAAGAGGCTCTTGCCGCATATGGAGAAACCCTTTCAGGAAGGATCGTCACTCTGGAGGCTTCGATCAAACAGGCCGCCGGTGAAGATTTTAACATCAATTCTCCCAAACAGCTGGGCGCGATCCTTTTTGAAAAAATGCAGATCCCCGGCGGGAAGAAAACAAAGAGCGGCTATTCGACCGCGGCGGACGTTTTGGAAAGATTGGCGCCGGAATATCCTTTTGTCAGAGACATTCTGGAATACCGTGGACTGACCAAATTAAAATCCACATATGCCGACGGTCTAGCCGCGTATATTCGGGAAGACGGGAAGATCCATACGAATCTGAACCAGACGATCACTGCGACCGGACGGATCAGCTCGACGGAGCCGAACCTGCAGAATATCCCGATGCGGACGGAATTGGGACGTATGATCCGCAAGGTTTTTGTCCCTGAAGAAGGGAATGTCTTTACGGATGCGGACTATTCTCAGATCGAACTTCGTATCCTTGCACATATGTCGGGCGATGCGCAACTGATCGAGGCTTACAGGACAGACGAAGATATCCATAAGATCACGGCATCCAAGGTGTTCCATACACCGCTTGATGAGGTCACACCGCTTCAAAGACGGAATGCAAAAGCCGTTAATTTCGGAATCGTTTACGGTATCAGTTCATTTGGACTTTCACAGGACCTTTCCATTTCACGGAAAGAAGCGGAAGGCTATATCAAGGAGTATTTTGCAACGTATCCGGGGATCAAACGATTTTTGGACGGTACGGTTGAAGATGCGAAGAAGAACGGCTATGTCACGACGCTCTACGGCAGAAGACGCCCGGTTCCCGAGCTTGCCGCCTCGAATTTCATGCAAAGACAGTTTGGCGAGCGCATTGCGATGAATTCGCCCATTCAGGGGACAGCGGCTGACATCATCAAGATCGCGATGCTCAAGGTATATCGTGGATTAAAGGATGCAAACCTGCGATCCAGACTGATCCTGCAGATCCACGATGAATTGCTGATCGAGACCGTCCGTGAAGAGGAAGATAAGGTGGCAGAGATCCTGCGGGATTCCATGCAGTCCGCTGCTGATCTGGCCGTTACACTGGCAGTCGATCTTCACACCGGAACAGACTGGTATGAGGCAAAATAAATGAAAACGATAGGCATCACGGGCGGAGTCGGCGCCGGAAAATCGACAGTCCTTCAGTATCTGGAGGAAACATACAACTGCCGGATCATTATGGCGGACGACGTAGCGAATCATCTCAAAGAACCGGGACAGATCTGTTATGAACCGATCATTGGACTTCTTGGCACCGAAGTCGTGCAGCCTGACGGGGCAATCGACAGAAAAAAGATGGCCGATCTGATCTTTCATGACCGCGCTCTTCTTAAAAAAGTTGAAGCGATCCTGCATCCTGCAGTCCGATCCTATATTGAGCATGCGATCGAGGCGGAACGCGCTTCCTTTGAGCATCCGTTTGTTGTTGTGGAAGCGGCGCTGCTGATCCAGTGCGGATATGATACAATAATGGATGAAATGTGGTATGTGGCCGTGGAGGATGATGTGCGGCGTATGCGCCTGAAGCAAAGTCGCGGTTACAGCGATGAGAAAATAGATGCGATCCTGGCAAGCCAGCTTGATGATGCTGCCTACAGAGCAGCATGCGATGTAGTGATCGACAACAGCGGCCTGCCTGAAGAGACATACAGACAGATCGATCTTGCAATGAGGGAGAACCATCATGAGTGAGGCAAAAAAATATTCGGGAAAACTTGTTTTCGGTCTTGATATCGGGACCAGAAGCGTTGTCGGTACCGTCGGATATAAGATCAAGGATGAGTTTCATGTAGTAGCGCAGCGTGTGCATGAGCATGAAACACGGTCTATGCTGGACGGACAGATCCATGATATCGGCAGGGTCGGCAATACGATCCTGCAGGTTAAGGAAGAACTCGAAGAAGCGACGGGCGAGACACTGACAGATGTTTGTATCGCAGCTGCGGGACGCGTTCTGAAAACTGTTACCGTACATGCCGATCAGGAGTTTGTTGAGGAAAAAGAGATCACGACAGAGGATATCTTTGCGCTTGACAGTAAAGGGATCGAAGTTGCGTATGAGAACTTTGTCCGCGATGATGCATCTGAACTGAAATTCTATTGTGTGGGCTATTCCGTGTGCCGGTATTATATGAACGGCTATGTGATCGGCAATCTGGAGAATCACAAGACACGATCGATCGGCGTTGATCTGATCGCAACATTTTTGCCGGAAGATGTTATCGATGGTTTACATAAAGCAGTCGGCCTGGCAGGGTTGGAAGTCGCCAATATGACACTTGAGCCGATCGCAGCGATTCAGGTTGCGATCCCGGAGATGTATCGAATGCTCAATATCGCGCTTGTTGATGTGGGCGCGGGCACGAGCGATATTTCGATCACGAGAGACGGAAGCATTGTGGCGTACGGTATGATCCCGATGGCGGGAGACGGCCTTACGGAAGCAGTGGCGCAGAGGTGCCTTGTTGACTTTGCAACTGCGGAGCAGATCAAAAAAGATTGCGGTGAGATGGATGTTATCACGTATAAAGACATCATCGGCCTCACACAGACGATCACAAAAGCAGAGATCTTAGAGGCTGTTCGTCCTGTAGTGGAGCAAATGACCAAGGCCGTCAGTGACAAGATCAAAGAACTGAACGGGGATAAACCTGTCAGCGCCGTATTCGTTGTCGGCGGCGGCGGCAAGATCCCTTCCTATACGGATACGCTGGCTGAGCAGCTCGGTATCGTGCCTGAGCGTGTCGCACTCAGAGGCGAGGAAGTAATGCAGAAGGTGAAGTTCCTTGAGCATGAAGTCAAGAAGGATTCTCTTCTCGTTACGCCGATCGGTATCTGCCTGTCCTTCTACGAACAAAGCAATTCCTTTATCTTTGTGACATTCAATAACCGACGTGTGAAGCTTTATGACAATGCAAAATTAGCAGTTGTTGATGCAGCGATGCATGCGGACTTCCCGAATGAACTTCTTTTCCCGAGACGCGGAAAGGAGCTGAATTTTACCGTTTCGGGAAAGAGCAGGCTTGTGCGCGGTCTTCCGGGCGAAGCAGCGCAGATCACCGTGAACGGGAATGCAGCGGATATTTATACCAGGATCAAAGCAAATGACGTGATCCAGGTAACGGAGTCTACGCAGGGGCCTGTTGCGACGCTGATGATCAATCAGCTACCTGAATATAACAGTGAACTGGCCGTGGAAGTTAACGGAAAGAAGATCGTTTTGCCCAAGTTTTTCCTTGTGAACGGTTCACTTGAATCCGGATATTATGAGATACAGGACGGCGATGCGATCGAACTGTGCAATTATTATACGATCCGTCAGATCGCGGAATTTATGGATGTGACGATCAATGAAGAGATGAACATCTATGTGAACAACAAGCTTGCGGATATGGATACCAAAGTGTATGAGAATTTCTCGGTCATCTGGACGATGGAAGCACTCGACCTTTCGGATGTTGACCGCTACAATGCAAGCATGACATTTGATGACCTGGCCGATGCGGAAGAAGGCGACGTGATCAAAAGAGACCCGAACCTTGTGACAGAGGAAGAGGGTGAATCCGCAGGCGGCGGCGAGGAGGGCGAAGCAGAAGGAGAAGCCCTTCCAAATGAAAATGTGATCGTGGATATGGACGTTACCGTGAATGGTCGGCCGATCACGCTGAAAGGGAAGGCTGCGTACGTTTTCGTGGATGTGTTTGACTATATTGATTTTGACCTTTCCAAGCCGAAGGGCAAGAGCGTTGCGGCAATCTTAAACGGCCGCGAGGCGCAGTATATGGAGACGTTGTCCCCCGGCGATCAGGTCGAAGTGTTCTGGAGGGAGTAGTTTTATGAGATTATGCAGCATCGCAAGCGGTAGCAGCGGGAACTGCATATATGTCGGTTCGGATACCACGCACCTTCTGGTAGACGTCGGTATCAGCAAGAAAAGAACAGAAGAGGGATTAAAAAAGCTCGATCTTACATTGGAGGATGTGGATGGTATTCTGATCACGCATGAGCATGCGGATCATATTCAGGGACTTGGCGTGATCCTTCGGAAAAAAGAGATACCCGTATACGCAACGGCAGATACGATCGCTGAGATCATGCGTACGCGCTCACTCGGAGAGTTTGATATGGATCTGTTTCATCCGATTGACGCCGCCCGGAAGTTTTCCATAAAAGACATTGTAGTGGATCCGATGCATATCTCACACGATGCGGCGGATCCGGTGGCATATCGGTTCAAGATCGATGGGCATAATGCAGCGATCGCGACGGATATGGGTGTTTATAATGACTATACGGTAGAGTGTTTAAAGGGTATGGATATCCTCTTTCTCGAAGCAAATCATGATATTCGGATGCTTGAGACGGGGCCGTACCCGTATTATCTGAAAAAGAGGATATTAGGTGAGCGCGGACATCTGTCCAATGAGGCTTCCGGACAGCTTCTGACCAGGATCCTGCATGATGATATGCAGGCGGTCATGCTTGCGCACTTAAGCAAGGAGAACAACATGCCCGAGCTTGCCTACGAGACCGTTCGGGTGGAAGTGACGATGGCGGATCCGAGTCTGCATGCAAAAGAGGTCCCGCTATATGTTGCAAAACGAAGTGAACCGTCTGACATCCTGTGTGTCGGAGAGTGATATGAGAGTGAGGAGTACGAAATGAAGAAAACGATTATTACGGTAGTGGGAAAAGATACAGTCGGTATCATTGCACGTGTCTGTACGTATCTTGCGGACAACGGCGTCAATATCCTGGATATTTCACAGACCATCGTACAGGATTACTTTAACATGATGATGATCGTGGATGTTGCAAAGAGCTCGAAGAGCCACGGAGATATGGCTGATGAGCTGAAGGAACTCGGTGAAGAGATCGGCGTCATCATCAAATGCCAGCGCGAAGAGATCTTCAGTAAGATGCACAGGATTTAGGAGAAGATCATGCTTAATATTTTTGAAGTGAACGAAACGAATAAAATGATCGAGAAGGAAAATCTCGACGTACGTACCATTACGCTGGGGATCAGTCTTTTAGACTGTATCGACGCAGATCTTGCAGCCTGCAATGAAAAGATCTACAACAAGATCACAACGGTTGCCAAAGATCTTGTTAAAACGGGCAAAGAGATCGAGAAGGATTTTGGCATTCCGATCGTGAATAAAAGGATCTCCGTTACTCCGATCGCACTTGTCGGCGGCGCTGCTTGCAAGACGAGTGATGATTTTGTTACGATCGCAAAGACACTTGACCGTGCGGCAACCGATGTCGGCGTAAATCTGATCGGCGGCTATTCGGCACTTGTTTCCAAGGGAATGACACATGCGGACGAGCTGCTGATCCATTCGATCCCGAAGGCACTTGCCGAGACGGATCGTGTTTGCAGCAGCGTAAATTTAGGATCCACAAGAACCGGTATCAATATGGACGGTGTCCGCCTGATGGGGGAGATCATCAAAGAAACGGCAGAGTTTACGCGTGATCGAGAATCTGTATCCTGCATGAAGCTTGTTGTGTTCTGCAACGCGCCGGACGATAATCCGTTTATGGCCGGTGCTTTTCACGGCGTAACGGAAGCGGATGCGATCATCAATGTCGGCGTATCGGGGCCCGGCGTTGTGAAGACGGCTCTGGAAAAAGTACGTGGTGAGAACTTCGAAGTACTCTGTGAGACGATCAAGAAGACAGCGTTTAAGGTGACACGTGTCGGACAGCTGGTTGCACAGGAAGCATCCAGGCGCCTTCAGATCCCGTTCGGCATTGTCGATCTTTCACTTGCTCCGACGCCTGCCGTCGGGGACAGCGTTGCGGATATTCTCTGCGAGATCGGGCTTGAATATGCGGGTGCACCGGGAACAACGGCGGCACTTGCGCTTTTAAATGATCAGGTCAAAAAGGGCGGCGTAATGGCATCTTCCTATGTGGGTGGTTTAAGCGGCGCATTCATTCCCGTATCTGAGGATCAGGGGATGATCGATGCCGTGCAGGCAGGTGCATTGACGCTTGAGAAGCTCGAAGCGATGACGTGTGTCTGCTCGGTCGGACTCGATATGCTGGCGGTTCCCGGAGATACAAAAGCGACGACGATATCCGGCATCATTGCCGATGAGATGGCGATCGGAATGGTGAACCAGAAGACAACGGCAGTCCGTATCATTCCGGTCATCGGAAAAGGCGTCGGTGAGAAAGTGGAGTTTGGCGGACTCTTCGGCTATGCGCCGATCATGCCGGTAAATCCGTACTCATGCGATGCATTTATCGGTCGCGGCGGAAGGATTCCCGCACCGATACACAGTTTTAAAAATTAAGTGAGGACGAGAAGAGAATGGGCGTTTTATCTAACCTGGAACCAAAAGAAGTGTTCCGTTTTTTTGAAGAGATCTGCGGGATTCCGCATGCTTCCTACAAGGAAAAGCAGATCAGTGATTACTGCGTAAACTTTGCAAAGGAAAGAGGTCTGTCTGTTTCGCAGGATGAACTTGGAAATGTCATCATCGTAAAAGAAGCAACACCCGGATATGAAAACAGGGAACCGATCATCATCCAGGGACATCTGGATATGGTCTGCGAAAAGGAATCGAACTGTGACATTGATTTTGATACCGAAGGCCTTCGTCTTCTTGTAGACGGCGACTGGATCAAAGCAGACGGGACGACACTGGGGGGCGATGACGGGATAGCGGTTGCGATGGGATTGGCGATTCTGGATAGCAAGACGATCAGGCACCCCCGCCTAGAAGTCGTTTTTACGGTCAGTGAAGAAGTTGGGATGGAGGGTGCAAATGCCATCGATCTTTCTTCGCTACGTGGCCATCGTTTCTTAAATCTTGATTCCGAAAAAGAGGGGGAATTCCTTGTAAGCTGTGCAGGCGGTGCACATGCGGCGATCGAGATGCCCGTTCAGCGCGAGGCAGTAAAGGGAAGCCTTATGAAGCTTTCCGTGGCAGGGCTTCTCGGCGGACACTCCGGCGATGAGATCGATAAGCAGCGTGCAAACGCTGATAAAACGATCGCCCGCGTTCTCGATCTGTTGGAGGCAAGCGTTTCATTTCGCCTGGCGGATCTGTCCGGCGGTCTTAAAGACAATGCGATCCCGCGTGAATCAACTGCGTATATCGTAATGGACGATTCAGATCTTAATAAAGCGCAGGCGGCTGTCGCTTCTATCGAAACGGCGATCCGCGGCGAATACTCCGTGAGTGATCCGGACCTGAAGATCGTTCTTGAGAAGGCATCCGCTGAGGATGTAAAGGATTGTGAAAAGAGAGCAGGCGCGTTTGCACTGACAGGGGAGGATACAGCCCGCGTACTGGATCTCCTGAATATGACACCCAACGGTGTGCAGAGAATGTGTATGGATATGCCCGGCCTCGTGGAAACATCATTGAATCTCGGGATCATGACAATGGATAAGGAGCATTTTACCGTTCACTACTCGGTTCGTAGCTCCGTAAAGAGCTGCAAGGAGCAGCTTTTAAGACAGCTTCGGATCTTTGCCGATCGTTTCGGCTGTTCCTATCAGGTGAGCGGTGATTATCCCGCGTGGGAATATAAGGGTAAGACTCCGTTTTTGAACCTCATAGTGGAAACATACAAGGAACGCACCGGCAAAGAACCTGTCGTTCGATCGATCCATGCGGGGTTGGAGTGCGGTCTGATCTCTCAGAAGATCAAAGATCTGGACGCGGTATCGATGGGGCCGGATATTCTGGATATTCACACGCCGAAGGAGCGTCTGGGGATCTCCTCTACAAAACGTGTATGGGAATTCGTACTGGATATCCTAGCAAAATAGAATATAAGCGCATGAAAGAAGCGAAAAAGGAGTTGCTGACTCATATAGTCAATAGCTCCTTTTTTGTGTTTCGTTCATCAGATCCGGATGATCTCGGCGCGGTATTCATCGGGCAGAGATGTCTGAAAGGTATGCCGGATCGCGTAGCGGTAAAGATCCGATGCGAGGATATCCGTCTCAAGCATGTGTAATGCAAGATCGGATAAGCTGTTCTTTGCATCCGCCAGCTTGGAGATCAGCGGGAGTGATGCATTTTTTGAGATCGCCGTCAGAAGTGGCGCGGATTCTTTCTTAAATCCCAGAATTCTTGCATAAAGTATGTAATCCTGCGCCTCATATCGAAGCATATCATCCTTTCGGATGTTAAGAAGGATATGGGACAGACTTCTGTTGATCCTTGTATAGGTTACGTTCTTTGTTTTCAGCATCTCGGAAAAGCCCGTCCAGCTGTCAAAGGAAGGCAGTTTATTTCGGATCCTGTCCGCAAGTTCCCGATTTACATCCAGATATTCGGACAGGTTTTCGCTTTCGGTGCTTCGCAGTCTTGAAAAAAGAAGCGATGAAAATGCATCTGTTCTGACAGGGAAAGTCAGCCCGTACTGCGTTCTCATTTTTTCATAAACATGATCCGGAACCGCATTTTTGATCTCATCCGGCAATGCATCTTCGTTTTCGATGATTAGTCGGATCGCGGTCGCGGAGGAGAGCATGCCGGTCAGCGCCCGTTCGCCGTAGGAGGCGCCTTGCCGCTTGATGATACATGGGCTGATCGGCGATTTCCGGGTCTTGATCGCTTTGCAGTATGCAGCCGCGAGCAGATCGTTCGGTGCCAGCTTGGGGAATGATCCGTCCTTTTCGGAGAGAAAGTCAAGCGCCGCAGGGTATGTCATCCCGCTTTTAAGCGCTTCTTTGACTGCTTCGTCATCCGGTTTATAAGCCGCGAATGCATTGACTGCCTTGATGTCGCCCGATTCACTGCCAAAGCATAGTGCATCGCATACGCCGAGCTTATCAAGGAGGGATACTCCACCCATTGAAAAATAAGGGGCAGAACCGGTTGCATAGACGGTCGGGATCTCCAGGACAAGATCTGCTCCGGCCAGAAGAGCTGCCTCGACACGCGCCCTTTTTTCCATCATGGCCGGAATGCCGCGCTGCATGAAATCGCCGCTCATGGCGACGATGATATAATCTGCCTCCGTTGTTTCACGTGCTTTATCAATATGCAGTTTGTGCCCGTTGTGAAACGGGTTGTATTCTGCGATGATGCCTGTGACTTTCATGTGTAGAGTATACCACAACTGCAGATTATTTGGTTATAACGTTCCATTTACAGAGTGCTTCCGATGGCCTTATTATGATATTGTATTGTTTTAAGTGCATGTGTACTAAAAAATGCACAATAATTCTCTTGTATACATACCAAAATCTCTGTATAATACTTCCAAGATAACAACAAATTAACAATAATTTAACAATGTAAAAGTGAAAAGGAGATTTGGGGGAATGAGCTATATCGATTTGATCAAAGAGAAGGCGAAGCAGGACATCAAGAAGATCGTTCTGCCGGAGTCAACTGACAAGAGAACGCTGATCGCAGCGGCTCAGATCATGAAAGAGGGTATTGCAAAGGTTGTCATGGTCGGCAACGAAGAGAAAATCATGGACGGTGCTCGTTGGCTTGAAGTCAACCTGGACGGCCTTGAAGTTGTTGATCCGCTGAACTGCGAGAAGTTTGACGAGTATGCGCAGCTTTTGTTTGAGATCCGCCAAGCCAAGGGCATGACACTTGAGAAGGCGACGGAGATCTTAAAGAATGACTTCCTGACGTTCGGCATCATGATGGTTAAAGCAGGTGATGCGGACGGTATGGTTGCGGGCGCATGCCATGCGACGGCAGATACATTGCGTCCTGCACTTCAGATCTTAAAGACAGCACCCGGGACCAAACTTGTTTCCGGTTTCTTTATCATGGACGTTCCGAATTGTGATCTTGGTTATCACGGAACCTTCCTGTTTGCGGACTGCGGCCTGAATCAGGATCCGAACGCCGAAGAACTTGCGGCGATCGCTGACAGCAGCGCAAAGAGTTTCAAGGCGCTGGTTGGCGGTGAACCGATCATCGCAATGCTGTCCCACTCTACGAAAGGCAGCGCAAAACATGCCCTTGTCGATAAGGTAGTGGAAGCTGTTGAGATCGCGCACAAAGAGTATCCGGAGCTGACACTTGACGGCGAGCTTCAGCTGGATGCCGCACTGATCGATACGGTCGGCGCATCCAAGGCACCCGGCAGCAAGGTGGCAGGCAAGGCAAATGTATTGATCTTCCCGAACCTTGACTGCGGTAACATCGGTTACAAGCTTGTCCAGAGACTTGGCAAGGCAGAAGCGTACGGGCCGATGCTTCAGGGAATCGCAAAGCCGGTCAATGACCTTTCCAGAGGCTGCTCTTGGGAAGACATCGTTGGCGTTGTCGCTCTTACGGCAGTTCAGGCACAGTTAGCATAAGATGATGGTACAGGAGAGAAGAAGATGAATGTTTTGGTAATCAACTGCGGCAGTTCTTCCCTGAAATTTCAGGTGATCAATGCCGTAACGGAAGAGATGAGTGCAAAAGGTCTTTGCGAACGGATCGGCATTGACGGAAGCAGACTCGTATATCAGAAAACAGGAGGCGAAAAGGAGATCACAGAAGCTCCCATGCCGGACCATAAAGTTGCGATCAAGATGGTTATCGATGCGCTGATGAATCCGAAGACAGGCGTTGTGAAGAGCCTTGACGAGATCGGTGCTGTCGGCCATCGTATCGTTCACGGCGGAGAGAAGTTCGCATCCTCCACTGTAATCAATGACGAAGTGATCAAAGCGATCGAAGAATGCTCCGATCTCGCACCGCTTCACAACCCGGCAAATCTGATCGGTATCCGCGCGTGCAGTGAACTGATGCCCGGTACGCCGATGGTGGCCGTATTTGACACCGCTTTTCATCAAACTATGCCGGAGGAAGCATTCCTCTACGGCATCCCTTACAAATACTATCAGCAGGATAAGATCAGAAGATACGGATTCCACGGTACCAGCCATGCGTTCGTATCCGGCAGAGCAGCAGCGCTCATGGGCGAGGATATTTCCAAGTTAAAACTGATTGTTTGTCACCTTGGTAACGGTGCGAGCGTTTCAGCTGTAAAATTTGGAAAGTCGATCGATACGTCAATGGGTCTTACCCCGCTGGAAGGCCTGATCATGGGAACCAGATCCGGTGACCTTGATCCTGCGATCCTTCAGTTTATCGCGAACAAGTACAACAAGACGATCGATGAAGTAATGAACATTCTGAATAAGGAATCCGGCGTATTCGGTCTTTCCGAAGGCCTTTCTTCCGACTTCAGAGATCTGGAAGAATCCAAGAATAAGGGTGAAGACAGAGGACGCAGAGCGATGGAAGCTTTCGCTTACCGCGTGGCAAAATATGTCGGTGCCTATATTGCAGCGATGGACGGCGTAGACGGCATTGCCTTCACAGCAGGTGTCGGTGAGAACAGCCCGATCGTTCGTAATCTTGTCTGCGACCACCTTGGTTTCATGGGCGTATCCATTGATCAGGATGCAAACAATCAGCGCGGAAAAGAGATCGTGATCTCCGAAAAGAGTTCCCGCGTAAAGGTTATGGTCATCCCGACCAATGAAGAACTCGCGATCGCAAGAGAGACGTATGCGCTTGTAAAATAGAAGTTGACAAAGAAATATCGGCTTGATATAATAACCTTCGTGTGAACAGGAGTCTGCAATGTTATTGAACTTGACAGATGTTTTGACATCAGAAGGAAAGCAGGAAGAGAAAGAGATTCTCTTTGAAGCTGATCACTTTCGGTATGGCGGTGAATCTTATCGGATCACAAAGAAAGAACCCGTCAGGATCACCGTTTCCGCGGTGGAGAAGGGCAAGGCTTTACTGAAAGGCAACGCAAAGCTTTCCGTATGCATGTATTGTGATCGTTGCTTGAAAGAGACGATACATGATTTTGATGTAACCTTTGACAGGATGCTGTATGCGCCGGATTATCCGATCGATGCAGAGAGTCTGGAAGAAGGATATGATCTTGTCGGTTTTCAGATCGACATTGAAGAGCTTGTTTCAGATGAAATCTCTGTCAACTGGCCAATGAAAGTTCTCTGTAAGCCTGACTGCAAAGGAATTTGCAGTATATGCGGCAAGAATTTAAATGATGGGGCATGCGGATGTGATACATTCATCCCTGATCCTCGCATGGCTAAGATTAAAGATATTTTTAACGAGGGTAAGGAGGTGTAACGAATGTCCATCTGTCCGAAAAATAAATCTTCCAAAGGTAGAAGAGATAAGCGTAGAGCGAACTGGAAAATGAGCGCTCCTACATTGGTTAAGTGCAGCAAGTGCGGTGCTCTGATGATGCCTCACAGAGTTTGCAAGGCTTGTGGTTCTTACAACAAGAAAGAGATCGTTAAGGTCGAAGATTAATCATTGTATGATGTATTCGGGAGGCAGGTTTTGTCTCCCGAATTTTTTAAACTGATTCTCATTATCAGCGGAGTGAATGATATGAACGGCAAAAAGCGTATCGCTGCCTTTCTGCTTGCCGCAGTTGTCGCAGTTTCGATCCTGTTTTCGTTTAATTACATATCTGCGCATGCACAGCATCAGCACCATCATCCGGAAGAGGACTGTCCGATCTGTGCGGTGATGGAGATCGCATTTCGCGTCGTTTCACAGGTGAAGTCTGTTATTTTACCTGTTCTTTTCATATTTGTTTCTGTTTTATCGATCCGTTCCTCGGTTGTTTACGCTGTCAGAACGGAGAGGATCCCAACGACCCTTGTATCGCAAAAGGTCGAACTCCTGAATTGAATCTTCCGTCTATCAGTCTGACATTATATTGATATACGGAGGAGAATTGTAATGAAAAACAGAATATCGGTGATCGTTGCATGCATGGTATGCATGCTTGGTTTGTGCGCTTGCGGGCAGAGCAGCGACAAGAAGAGTGTTGTCTGCACCGTTTTCCCAGAGTATGACTGGACGCGTGAAGTGCTTGGTGAGAAGGCAGCCGACTACGATCTGACGCTGCTTCTCGATAACGGCGTAGATCTGCATTCCTATCAGCCGACCGCAGAAGATATAGCGAAGATCGCAAAGTGTGATCTGTTTGTTTACGTTGGCGGAGAGGCTGATGAATGGGTGGAAGATGCGCTGAAAGAGAGCACAAATAAGAACATGCAGGTGATCAATCTCTTAGAAGCTCTTGGCGATGATGTCCGTGAGGAAGAACTTGTGGAAGGCATGCAGGGTGAAGAAGAGGAAGAAGGCGAAGAGGAAGAAGAGGAAGAAGGGCCGGAATACGATGAGCATGTTTGGCTTTCCCTCCGGAATGCTTCCAAACTGACCGGTGTGATCGAAGCATCATTGGAAACGATCGATCCGGAGAACAAAGACATCTATCAGAAGAATGCAAAGAACTATCAGGAAAAGCTTGCGGCACTGGATGCGAAGTATTCCGACATGGTCGCGGGTGCTAAACGGAAGACGATCCTCTTTGGCGATCGATTCCCGTACCGTTACATGGTAGAGGACTACGGCCTTACCTATTACGCTGCTTTTGTCGGCTGCAGTGCAGAGTCTGAAGCAAGCTTTGAGACGATGGCATTTCTGGCCGGTAAAGTCGATGAATGTCAGCTCCCTTATGTCATGATCAATAAAGGAGCGTCTGACTCGATCGCAAAGGGGATCATTCAGAATACCAAAGACAAAAACCAGACGATTCTGGAGATGGACGGTATTCACTCGATGTCCAAAGAAGATAGAGAGGCCGGCAAAACTTACCTCTCGGTCATGGAAGATAATCTGACTGCGCTTACAAAAGCACTGAATTAGAAAGGATCTGCGATGTCATTCATTGTATGTGACAATATATCCGTCGGCTACGGAGAAGAACTTGTCTGTAAAGGGATCTCTTTTTCGGTAGAGACCGGAGACTATCTGTGTATCGTCGGGGAGAACGGGAGCGGTAAATCGACGCTTCTAAAGACGATCCTCGGTCTTTTGCCGCCGCTTTGCGGAACAGTATCCGTTGCAGAGCAGCTGAAACACGGAATGATCGGCTACCTGCCGCAAACGACGGCGATCAGGGAAGATTTTCCCGCGACCGTGCAGGAGATCGTCATTTCGGGGATGCTGCCGGCGATGCGCAGCAGAGCTTTTTACGGAAAAAAGGAAAAAGCCGCGGCAATGGCTGCCATGGAACGATTCGGGATCGTTCAGATCGCAAAAAAGAATTATACAAAGCTGTCAGGCGGGCAGAAACAACGTGTTCTGCTCGCACGGACACTGGCATCTGAAAAAGACCTTTTGGTTCTGGATGAGCCGACTGCCGGTCTGGACGCTGCGGCCTCGGAAGAGCTGTACCGCCTGATCGAAGATCTCAATCAAAAAGGCCAGACGATCATGATGGTCAGTCATGATGCCGCTGCTGTTAAAAAATATGCAAACAAGGTTATCTCGCTGGGAGACGGGGCGTTTTGTGAGGAGGCGATCGTATGAGTAATCTGTTATACTATCTGAGCTTTCCTTTTGTACGGTATGCATTTATCGTAGGAACGCTGATCGCGCTTTGCTCATCGCTTCTTGGCGTGACACTTGTTTTAAAGCGCTATTCGTTCATCGGAGATGGGTTGTCGCATGTCGCGTTCGGAGCGATGTGTGTTGCAACGGTCCTTCATCTTGTGAGTGATACGCTCCTTGTGATGCCGGTCACGATGGCTTCCGCGATCCTCCTGTTGCGATGCGGCAAGAAAGCGCGCGTCAAAGGAGATGCGGCGATCGCAATGATGTCTGTAGGGGCGCTGGCGTTCGGCTATATGCTGATGAATGTTTTTTCCGCATCAGCCAACGTATCCGGTGATGTCTGCTCGACGCTCTTTGGGTCGACATCGATCCTGACGCTGACGATGAGCGAAGTAGTCATTTGTATTGTGCTCTCGATCTTTGTGATCAGTCTTTTTGTCATATACTACAACCGCATCTTTGCAGTCACGTTTGACGAAGATTTTGCAAGGTGCGCCGGCATGAACGCCGATGGATACAATCTGCTTGTTGCCGTGATCATTTCTGCGATCATTGTCTTGGGCATGAATCTTGTCGGCTCTCTTTTGATCTCGGCACTCGTTGTCTTTCCGGCGCTGTCAGCTATGCGGCTGGTGGACGGATACAGGCGTGTTGTGATCCTTTCGGGTATTATGAGTGTGATCTGTGCGATCGTCGGAATGCTGGTTTCGATCCTGGGATCAACACCGGTCGGTTCAACGATCGTGATGGTAGATATTTTCATGTATGGAATCTGCACATTGGCAGGAAGAAGGAGAAAATGATGAAAAAGCGAATCTGTCCGATCCTTTTGATGAGTATAATGATCAGCGCGGCGACAAGCGGGTGCGGAAGCAAAGCCGAGCAGCCTTCTTCTTTGGTGGAGTCCATTGCCGAAAATGCGGAGCTGGACGAAGATACCGAGAGTGAGTTTTTTGAAACAGAGATCGAACCGGAGAGCGAAACAGAGGATCTGAATCCGGATAATGTGATCACGGATAACGCAGGATCGGCATCTGCAGTTGCGCAGGACTGGAGCAGCGCACAAACCGCGGACGCAAGCGGTGATTTCATCGACCTGACTTCGATGGGCAAAGATATGGTTTATGCGACTGTTTTTCAGATGATGATGGAACCGTCGCAGTATACCGGCAAGACGATCCGTATGGAGGGCTCTTTCACGGCATCACATCTGGATGAGACGGACAGCGATTACTATTTTGTCCTGATCAAAGATGCGATGGCATGCTGCCAGCAGGGTATGGAGTTTGTATGGGGCGATGGCAGCAAGAAGCGCGCGGAATACCCGGAAGAAGGCACGGACGTGCTGGTGGAAGGAGTCTTTGAAACATATCGTGAAGAGGGTGATGACAACCTATACTGTCACATCAAAGATGCATCCATGAAGATCATGTAGTTTAAACCTTCATATAGGAGAGAAAAGCGAGAGCGGATTTGTTTACGGAAGATTCCTTCCTGTAGGCAAATCCGATCTTGCGTTTCGGAAAGGATATATCGGTTTCGATTCGTACAAGTTCAGCTTTTTCCAGTTCTTTTTTTACGAAATCACCGATGACGCAGCCGATACCGAGGCTGTTTTTTGCAAATTCGATCACAAGATCCATAGTGGATACCTCGATCAGACGGTTTTCATCAATAAGTCCCGGATCAAGATAGCGGTCTACATAGCGGCGGCTCAAATTGTCCTGATCGGGAAGGATCAGATTCGCAAGTGAGAGCGGATTCTTTCGGTCATAACCTTCTCTTGCCTGAAGCGCATTCATGTATTCCGCAGTTGAAATGAAGATATCCTCGATCTCTGCGATCGGGTGGAACAGGAGATTGCCGATCCGGCCTGTCTCTCCGATAAGACCGATATCGATGCTGCCGTCTTCAAGTGCTTTGATCGTTTCGTAACTGGACTGGCACCTGATCGATACCTGGATGTTCGGATATTCTTTTGCAAAAGATTTGAGATACGGGAGCAGTACATAACGGCAAAGCGTTGTGCTGACACCGATCGAAAGGCGGCCGATCCCGAGTTCCACGGCATTTTTGACCGCTTCCTCCCCCAGACTGATCGCGCGGAGGGCTTCTTCTACGCGATGATACAAAAGATCACCTTCTGCGGTCAGACTTACGCCGCGGGAACTTCTTAAGAAAAGCTTCACGTCCAGGCTCTGTTCAAGCCTTGCAATGGATTTACTGATCGCAGGCTGGCTGATGAAAAGCTGGTTTGCCGCTGCGGAAATATTGCCGCATTTTGCCACAGTATAAAATGTATGATATAGATTCAGATTCTGGTCCATCGTAGCTCCTCTCACGTCATTCCGGTTATAATAATGCATGGTAACATAACTGTGTGTAATAGTAAATATAATCAAACAATATTATGATTTTGTATGTCTTTATGATACGCTGTTATCAGAAAGGAGTACGACTATGGGAATGACAATGACACAAAAGATCCTCGCTGCACACGCGGGCCTGCCGCAGGTACAGGCAGGACAGCTGATCGAGGCGGATCTTGATCTGGTACTCGGAAATGACATTACGAGTCCGGTTGCCATCAAAGAGATGGAAAAAATGAATACGAAGGGCGTCTTTAACAAGGACAAGATCGCGCTCGTGCCGGACCATTTCGTTCCAAATAAAGATATAAAATCAGCAGAGCATTGTAAATGCGTGCGTGAATTTGCGATTCGCAATGAGATCACGAACTATTTTGAAGTAGGTCAGATGGGCATTGAACATGCACTTCTTCCGGAGCAGGGACTGACGGTCGCGGGCGATGTGATCATCGGCGCGGATTCGCATACCTGTACATACGGTGCGCTCGGTGCTTTCTCGACAGGCGTCGGGAGTACGGATATGGCAGCCGGCATGGCAACAGGTAAAGCATGGTTCAAGGTGCCTTCTGCGATCAAATTTGTTTTAACCGGGAAGCCGGCAAAATGGGTGAGCGGTAAAGACATCATCCTGCATATCATCGGCATGATCGGCGTCGATGGCGCGCTTTACAAATCCATGGAATTCGTGGGAGACGGCATTGAGCACCTTACGATGGATGATCGTTTTACGATCGCAAACATGGCGATCGAGGCGGGCGGCAAGAACGGGATCTTCCCGGTAGATGATCTTGCGATCGCCTATATGAAAGAGCACAGCAAGCGTTCTTTCACCGTTTACGAAGCGGATGCGGATGCACAATACGATGAGACGTATACGATCGATCTTGCGACTTTGAAGCCGACCGTTGCGTTCCCGCACCTTCCGGAAAACACCAGAACGATCGATGAGGTTGGGGATGTGAAGATCGATCAGGTTGTGATCGGCTCCTGTACGAATGGCCGTATGGAGGATATGCGGATCGCGGCAGAGATCTTAAAAGGCAGAAAAGTTGCAAAGGGCATTCGCTGTATCGTGATCCCCGCTACGCAGAAGATCTATCTGGAATGCCTGGAAAAAGGATACTTAAAGACATTCGTTGAAGCGGGCGCTGTTGTCAGCACACCGACCTGCGGCCCATGCCTCGGCGGTTATATGGGGGTAATGGCGGCGGGTGAACGCTGCGTATCGACGACTAACCGTAACTTTGTGGGCCGCATGGGTCACACGGAGAGTGAAGTATATCTCGCAAGTCCCGCTGTTGCGGCGGCAAGCGCTGTGACCGGTAAGATCAGCTGCCCTTGCGAACTGGCAGATTAGGAGGACCATATGGAAGCAAAAGGAACCGTATTCAAATATGGAGATAATGTTGATACAGACGTGATCATTCCGGCAAGGTATCTGAATTCGTCCGACCCTGCGGAACTGGCAACGCATTGCATGGAGGATATCGACAAGACTTTTATCGATAAGGTAAAAAAGGGCGACCTGATCGTAGCGGAGAAGAATTTTGGCTGCGGCTCTTCAAGAGAGCATGCACCGATCGCGATCAAGGCAGCCGGCGTATCCTGTGTCATCGCGGAGACCTTCGCCCGTATCTTTTACCGCAATGCGATCAATATCGGTCTTCCGATCATTGAGTGCAAAGAAGCATCTGAGAAGATTCAGGCGGGCGACAGTGTCAGTGTGAACTTCGATACCGGTGTGATCACCAACGAGACACGCGGCGAATCTTATCAGGGGCAGGCGTTTCCTGAGTTTATGCAGAAGATCATCAAGGCGGAAGGACTTGTGAATTATATCAATGCAAAATAGCCTGTATGTGGTACAATCATTACCGAAAGGGCGAGGCTCTTTCGGAGGAGAGATTGTTTAATGAAAAAAGAAACTGTTTTGAACAGGATATCGCGTTTAAGAGAAAAGATGGATCAGGTAGGCGTTTATGCCTACCTGATTCTGACTGAAGATCCGCACAGATCCGAGTACGTTTGTGATTATTATCAGACACGTCGCTATTTCAGCGGTTTTACCGGATCGAACGGATCTCTTCTTGTGCTGCCGGACAGCTGTCTTTTGTGGACAGACGGCCGGTATTTTGTGCAGGCAGAGAAGGAGCTTGCAGGTACAGGGATCGAACTGATGAAAATAGGTGAGCCGGGCGTTCCGACGATCACGGCTTACTTAAAGGACCATCTTCCCGAGGGGGCTGTCCTTGGCTTTGACGGGAACGCAACGAACGCTTCGTTTGGAATGGCGCTTGAAAAAGCGCTTTGCGACAAGGGAGTCAGCCTGTCATATGGAACAGATCTGGCCGGATCGGTCTGGGAGGATCGTCCGCCTCTTCCTTCGGGTGATGTGCGCCTGATCCCGGACTCGTACTTTGGAGAAAGTACCGCCGACCGTCTGTTAAAGGTTCGCTCCAGGATGGAAGAACGGGGCGCAGACGCGCTCTTTATCAGCAAACTGGATGACCTGATGTGGCTTTTGGAGATCCGGGGATCTGACGTAAAGCATACGCCGGTCGTGATGTGCCATGCGTTGATCACGAAGAAGGATGCGACGCTTTTTATCAGCGATCGCTCATTTGCGGATGATGTGCGCCTCCATTTTGAGCGCAGCGCGATCACCCTGAAGCCTTATGAAAAAGCAGCTGATGCACTTGATGAATATGTTTTGAATGCGCCGGCTGACGCAAGACTCTGGATCGACCCGGAACAAATGAGCTTCAGATCCTTTCAGATCGCAAAGCGCCGTGAAAACAATATTTCAGAGCCTGCTCCGACGGATGAGATGAAAGCGGTTAAAACGAAGACAGAATTAGAACATCTCAGAACGGTTTACATAAAGGATAGCGTTATCCTGACACGTTTTATCAGAAAGATCAAAGGGCTCGCTAAAGAAGCGGCAGAAGGAAAGAAGCCTTCGATCGGGCTTACTGAGTTTGAAGCAGGAGAGATGCTTGACCGGATGCGGCTTGCCGATCCCGATTGCTTCGATCTGTCGTTTTCAACGATCGCAGCATATGGTCCGAATGCTGCAATGATGCATTATAAGGCGCTGCCTGAAGATCATGCGGATATCAGGCCGGAAGGATTTCTTCTTGTGGATTCCGGCGGGCAGTATATGGGCGGTACGACGGACGTGACAAGAACGATCGTGATGGGAGCATTAACGGACGAGATGAAGAAACATTTCACGCTGAGTCTTGTCGGTATGCTGCGACTTGCGCATGCGCATTTTCTCAAAGGATGTACCGGACGGAACCTTGATATCCTTGCAAGAGCGCCGCTCTGGGAAGAGGGCATTGACTACAAATGCGGAACAGGGCACGGGATCGGTTATATGCTGGGGGTCCATGAGGGACCGCATAATATCAGATGGCGCTATAATAAAGAGCTGCCTGAGGCAGAGCTTGTTCCCGGAATGATCGTATCCGACGAGCCGGGTGTATATAAGGCGGGCGCATACGGCATTCGGATCGAAAACATCTTAGAGGTTACGGAACTGGAAACAACGCCTGACGGCACGTTTTACGGATTCAGACATCTGACCTATGTACCGATCGATCCGGAAGCGGTGGATGTGAGCCTGATGACACCACAGGATGTTTCCTTATTGAATGCTTACCAGCGTGCTGTTTATGAAACTCTTTCTCAGCATTTGAACGAAGATGAAAAAGCGTGGCTTAAGGATATCGTCAAACCGTTGTAAATACGCTTTTTTCTTCATAAAACTTTTATGGATAATGTTTCGTTAATTGATTGACAAAATTCTGACGTTTTGCCATAATGTGTGTAATGTGTTTTTATTGTAAAACAACAGAACCGCATGCGAACGCCGTGAAATGAGGCTGCACGGCGGAGACAGAAGCTCTTTATTTGCATGCGACAACAAAAATATTTCATAAGGAGGAAATAATATGTCCACAAAAGCGTATTATCCGTTAAACGAGATCGGCGCGGGCAAAGTTGGTTTTTCCAGAACCCGTTCCATCATTGAAGGTGCTTTCTACGGCAACAACGTCGTAAAAGTTAACACACTGAAAGAAGCTTATGAGCTTGCAAAGAATTCTCCGGGTACCATCGTTACCGATATGCCGGTAAAGAACGGTGAGACATTCGGCCTTGAGAAGGATGCAAAGGTTCTTCTTTTCAACGACGGCGCAGTTACAGGCCGTTATGCGCAGGCTCGTCGTATCAAAGGCGAACCGGGCGTTGATGAAGTGAAGCTTGATAAGGTTGTTATGGATGCTGTTTACGAAGCACGCTGGAAGACACTGTATCATGCAGAGTGCTTTGTAGGCCTTGATCCTGAATTCATGGTAAAGGCTCACCTTCTTATTCCGGAAGGCGAAGAGAACCTGCTTTACAACTGGATGCTCAACTTCCAGTATATGTCCGATGAATATGTAAAGATGTACAAGACATCCAAACCGGTTGGCGACGGTAAAGAGCCGGATATCTACATTTTCTCCGATCCTCAGTGGGCTCCCCACGATGCACCGGACGTAGATTACAGCTGCCTGTCCGATGATCTGACACTTTGCTATTTCGATACAAACCAGAACTGCGCTGCGATCCTTGGTATGAAATACTTCGGTGAGCACAAGAAGGGTACTCTGACAATGGCTTGGGCACTTGCAAACAGAAACGGTTATGCAGCATGCCACGGCGGCCAGAAGGAATATTCCCTTGAAGGCGGTAAGAAGTTCGTAGCTTCCGTATACGGTCTGTCCGGATCTGGTAAGTCTACTCTGACACACGCTAAGCACGGCGGCAAATATGACGCTTTCGGCGGTATCAAGGTTCTTCACGATGACGCATTCATCATCAACACAGATACATGTGCATCTATCGCTCTTGAGCCTACATACTTTGATAAGACAGCAGATTACCCGACAGGCTGCCCTGACAATGAGTATCTGCTTACAGTACAGAACTGCTCCGCAACTCTTGATGAGAACGGCAAAGTTCAGATCGTAACAGAAGATATCAGAAACGGCAACGGTCGTGCGATCAAGTCCAAACTTTGGAGCCCGAACCGTGTTGATAAGATCGACAGCCCTGTAAATGCAATCTTCTGGATCATGAAGGATCCTACCATTCCGCCTGTTATCAAGCTGAAAGGTGCTGCACTTGCATCTGTAATGGGTGCTACACTTGCTACAAAGACATCTACAGCAGAGCGTGTTAAAGCCGGTACAGATATGAACGCACTTCGTATCGTTCCTTATGCTAACCCGTTCAGAACATATCCTCTTGTTAACGACTATGAGAAGTTCAAAAAGCTCGTAGAGGAGAAGAACGTTGCTTGCTACATCGTAAACACAGGCGATTTCATGGGAACAAAGTGCAAACCTGCCGATACACTCGGTATTCTCGAGACGATCGTTGAAGGTAAAGCGAAATTCGAGAAGTGGGGCAACTTCGATGATATCGAGATCATGTACGATTGGTCCGGCAAGACAGCTGACTTCAAGCCTGATCTGAACAACGCTGAGTACAAGGCAGCTCTGAAGAACGCTATGCAGAACCGTGTCGACGCGATCAAGGGCTTCGCTGAGAAGAAGGAAGGCTATGACAAGCTTCCTGATGAAGCACTTGCAGCTGTTCAGAAACTGGTTGATGCTTTAAACTAATCTGATCGATCTGATGAGGCGGCACCTTAGGGCGCTGCCTCATTTTCTTGCGCAGAAACGGTAAGCGAGACGGGGATCGCATATCGTCCCGATTGTCAGAAAATGAGGATTACATGAAGTTTTATCAGGCCCCCTTAGAGGGCATCACCGGATTCGTATTTCGAACGACGGTCCATGAGGTGTTTGGCGATGCGATCGACACCTATTTCACACCGTTTTTAACACCGCATATAAAATGCTTCCTGTCTGCCAGGGAAGAGGAAGATGTACATCCCGATCACAATATCGGCATGCATACCGTTCCGCAGATCCTGACCAACTCGGCAGAAGGATTTCTGACGCTTGCGGATGGTTTACATAATGAGTTCGGGTTCGAAGAGGTTAACTTTAATCTTGGCTGCCCGTCCAAAACCGTAACAGGGAAGGGTCGCGGGAGCGGTTTCCTTGCAAGACCGATCGAACTCGAGCGTTTTCTGGATACCGTGTTTGAAAAAAGTCCGTGCGCTGTTTCTGTGAAGACCCGGATCGGTGATACGGACCCGGAAGAATTCAGGGATCTCCTTGCGATTTTTAACCGTTTTCCGATCAAAGAACTCATCATCCACCCCAGGATCCGAACGGAAGCTTACCGCGGAGAGGCACACAGAGAGTGGTTTTCCTATGCGCTTCAGGAGAGTAAGAATCCGCTTTGTTATAATGGGGACATTACATCGGTTGAGGCGTTTGAAGAGGCGAGGTCGCGATTTGATGCAGAAGGGCGCTCTTACAATGTCATGATTGGTCGTGGACTGATCGCAGATCCTTCGCTGATCAGGCAGTTAAAGGGTGGAGCGCCTATGACGCCGGATGAGCTTGATCGATTTCTTTCGCTTCTTTTGTCACGTTACCGTGGCGTGATGCCGGGCGAGATTCCGACTCTTTATAAGATGAAGGAGGTCTGGAGCTATATGGGACGTCTTTTTCCGACGCAGCAGAAGACGGTCAAGAAGCTTTTGAAGGCAAAGTCGCTCTCGGAATATAAGATAGAAGAGCAAACAATTATTAAAAATATCTGAAATCAGCAACTTATACTTGCATTTTGAGAGAATATTGACTATACTATGATTAACCCAAGGTGTGTTGCATTCCTGCTATTTTTGAACCTACATTTACTTTAAACGGGATTCCTACATTACCGGATTTATGTCAGGCCATCAAGATAGCAGTGGAAGACAGATGTTCGTGTTGCGGTCACCCACCTAGCAGCGGCTAGGAGTCAAAAGGCGGGAACCGCATTTTGGGGGTTAAGGAGAGGACAACCGCTAGTGGTTGTTCTTTTTTTGCGACAACCGGCATGCGCATTTCTAAAAAAAATCTAAAATCCCTATTGCGTTTTAAACGCGCGTCTGATATCTTGAATCTGTTGAATATCAAATAAGTTTCGATATAATTCAAAAGATATGGTTTTGAAGTCTCTACGCGGATACCGTAAATATCCGGGCTATCGAAATTGGCAGTTCGGTATCGCTGTTCGGACTGTTTATTTCGCATTGGCCTGAGACTCGGGACAATGCTTTTTTATTGTATCGGGATGACGGAGGAGAAAACACATGAAAAAATTGATCGCAATGGTCCTGGCATCTGCCATGGTTCTATCTCTCAGTGCCTGCGGCAACGTAGCAAGAGATGACAAGGCAGCTGCAGAGGCCCCGGCAGGAGAAGCAGCACCCGCTGCAAATGAAGCTGCTGCAGATAACAGCGAAGCTGCAGAAGCAACCTCATCTGTTAAGGCTGGATTCATCTGCCTGCACGATGAGAACTCTACTTATGACTTGAACTTTATTAACGCTGCAAAAGAAGCATGTGAGAAGATGGGCGTTGAAGCGATCTTCAAGACCAATATTCCCGAAGGCCAGGAATGCTATGATGCTGCCTGCGAACTTGCAGATGCGGGCTGCAACTTCATTTTTGCAGACAGCTTTGGCCATGAAGACTATATCATTGAGGCTGCAAAAGAATTCCCTGAAGTACAGTTCAGCCATGCAACCGGTACAAAGGCTCACACAGAGAATCTTGCAAACTTCCACAACGCATTCGCAAATATCTTCCAGGGTCGTTATCTGGCAGGTATCGTTGCAGGTATGAAGCTTAACGAGATGATCGAAAAGGGTGATATCACTGCAGAGCAGGCAAAGATGGGTTACATCGGCGCTTACACATATGCAGAAGTTATTTCCGGCTACACATCTTTCTATCTTGGCGCAAAGAGCGTATGCCCTTCCGTTACGATGGAAGTAACCTTTACCGGTTCCTGGTATGATGAGACTGCAGAGAAGGAAGGTGCAGAGAAGCTGATCCATGACGGCTGTGTCCTGATCAGCCAGCATGCTGACTCGATGGGTGCGCCTACAGCTTGTGAGACTGCAGGTGTTCCGAATGTTTCTTACAACGGCTCTACTAGCAGCGCTTGTCCGAATACATTCCTTGTTTCTTCCAGAATCAACTGGGCTCCTTACTTTGAGTATGCAATGAGCGCAGTTGAAAAGGGCGAAGCTTATGACACAGACTGGTGCGGTACGCTTGCAGACGATTCCGTTATGCTGACAGAGTTCGGCAAGAACATTGCGGCAGGCACAGAAGAAGCGGTAGAAAAAGCAAAAGCAGATATCGAAGCAGGTAAGCTGTTCGTATTCGATACAAAGAACTTTACGGTTGAAGGAAAGACCCTCGATTCCTACATGGCTGATGTCGACACCGACGAAGCTTATACAGGTGATCATGAAGCGATCGTTGACGGTCATTTCGATGAGTCCGGTAAGGGCTTCCGCTCCGCACCGTTCTTTGATGTTAAGATCGACGGCATTACACTTCTTGATACAAAATTCTAATACTGTTATAGTATAAGAAGCCGAATGAACTTAAAGAGGCAGCGCGCGGAATGCGTGCCGCCTCTTCACTCGTATTTGGAAGGATGGAAAGGAGCGGTTCCTTGGATAACAAAGCTATTGCGGTGCATATGGAGAGTATCACCAAGACTTTCGGCAGGGTCGTAGCGAATAAAGACGTCAATCTGGATGTCTATCGTGGCGAGATCCTTGCTCTTTTGGGAGAGAACGGAAGCGGAAAGACGACGCTGATGAACATGCTTTCCGGCATTTACTATCCGGATGAAGGGAAGATCTTTGTAAACGGACAGGAAGTCCTCATTCGTTCCCCGAAAGATGCGCATGCGCTCGGGATCGGTATGGTGCATCAGCATTTCAAACTGGTTGATGTACTGACGGCGACAGAGAATATCGTTCTGGGCCTTAAAGGCAGACTCGATCTGAAAGAATCCGCTAAGAAGATCAGGCAGATCTGTGACAGATACGGTTTCGAGATCGATCCGGACCAGAAAGTCTATGATATGTCCGTGTCACAGAAGCAGACAGTGGAGATCGTCAAGATTCTTTTCAGAGGCGCGGATATCCTGATCCTGGACGAGCCGACAGCAGTACTGACCCCGCAGGAAGCAGACAGGCTCTTTGATGTCCTTCGGAATATGAGAGACGACAACAAGGCGATCATCATCATCACGCATAAGATGCAGGAGGTGCAGTCGCTTTCCGATAAGGTTGCGATCCTGAGAAAAGGCCAATACATCGACACATTGGTTACGCGGGAGACACCGATCAGCCAGATGACCAAGCTGATGGTCGGGCGTAAGACGGAGCTTAATATCGAGCGTCCCGAGCCGAAAGACCCGAAGCCCAGGATCGTCGTAGAGAACCTGACCGTCAGAAGCATCGACGGCATCGAACGTCTTTCCGATGTATCCTTTACGGCTAACAGCGGAGAGATCCTCGGTATCGCAGGTATTTCCGGCTGCGGACAGAAGGAACTTTTGGAGGCGATCGCGGGTCTTCAGCCTGCTGAGTCGGGTAATATTTTCTATATAGAAGATGACGGCAGCAAGGACCAGCTTCTCGGACTTGATGCATTGAAGATCCAGGAAAAGGGCGTTGCCCTTTCCTTCGTCCCGGAAGACAGACTCGGTATGGGCCTGGTTGCAAACATGAATCTTGCGGACAACATGATGCTTCGCTCTTTCCGTAAAGGGCATTCCATGTTTACGGACAGAGTGGCACCCAAGAAGCTGGCAGAGACTGTTGTAGAAGACTTAAATGTCGCGACACCGGATATTGAGACGCCGGTTCGCAAGCTCTCCGGCGGTAATGTTCAAAAGATCCTTGTCGGCCGTGAGATCGCATCCGCACCGACTGTTCTTTTGACAGCTTATGCGGTACGCGGACTCGATATCAATTCTTCTTATACGATCTATAATCTGATCAATCGCCAGAAAGAGCGCGGCGTAGCCGTGATCTTCGTTGGCGAAGATCTGGATGTTTTGATGGAACTTTGCGATAAGATCCTTGTTCTTTGCGGCGGCAAGGTAAGCGGTATTCTGGACGGCCGCACCGCAGACAAAGATGAGATCGGTATGCTGATGATGAAAGTGGGAGGTGGCGATTGAAATGAATAATCATAAAGAACCTCTGTTTCACATTGTCAAGCGGGAAGAGATGATCTGGTACCGTGCATGGGGGATCCGCCTGATCGCGATCGTTGCGGCGCTGATCGTATGTGCGATCCTGACAACGGTACTGACCGGTGATAACCCGATCCAGGTATACGCGACGATCATAAAAGGCGCATTCGGCTCCAAGAGAAAAGCGTGGATCACATTCCAGGATCTTTCAGTCCTTTTGATCATCGCTGTTGCATTGACACCGGCTTTTCGCATGCGGTTCTGGAATATCGGCGGCGAGGGTCAGGTCCTGATCGGCGGCCTTTCCGCTGCGGCATGCATGATTTGTCTGGGTGACAGATTACCGAACTGGCTGATCATTGTATGTATGGTATGTTCGAGTCTGATTGCCGGAGCGATCTGGGGATTCATTCCTGCTTTTTTCAAGGCAAAATGGAATACAAACGAGACGCTTGCAACACTGATGCTCAATTATATCGCGACGCAGCTTGTTGCTTTCTATACGATCGTATGGGAGGTGCCGAAGGGCTCCGGTAAGATCGGTATCATCAACCAGAATTCCAATATCGGATGGCTTCCGGATCTGTTCGGCAATAAGTATATACTGACGATCGTGGTCGCACTGATCGTGACGATCGGCATGACGATCTACCTCCGTTATACAAAGCATGGGTATGAACTGATCGTCGTGGGAGAGAGTGAGAATACTGCTCATTATGTCGGCATTAAGGTTGAGAAAGTAGTGATCCGTACGATGATGATGTCCGGTGCGATCTGTGCGCTTGCCGGTCTTCTTCTTGTCGGCAGTATCAACCACACGGTGACAACGACCATTGCGGGAGGTCAGGGATTTACCGCCGTTATGGTTTCCTGGCTTGCCAAGTTTGATCCGCTTGCCATGATCGGAACGAGTCTTCTGATCGTTTTTCTGGAACGCGGCGCGGGCGAGATTTCAACGACGTTCCATTTGAATCATTCGTTTTCCGACATTTTGACAGGTATCATCCTGTTCTTTATCATCGGATGTGAATTCTTCATTCAGTATCGGATCGCATTCCACAAAAAAGAAGGAAGGAGGGGATAATATGCTTGAACTTATTTTGGCACTGTTTCCGAGAGCTGTCGTACAGGGTATTCCTCTTCTTTTCGGAAGTACCGGTGAGACTCTGACTGAAAAAGCAGGTAACTTAAACCTCGGTATACCGGGCGTTATGTACGTTGGCGCGATCAGTGGCGTGATCGGTTCATTTTTCTATGAACAGTCGGTTGGAGACGGACAGCTCAACGGTTTTCTTGCGATCGCCATTCCGATGGCATGTTCCCTTCTCGGTTCGTTTCTGATGGGATTGCTGTACAGTTTTCTCACAGTTACACTGCGTGCGAACCAGAACGTGACAGGTCTTGCGATGACTACATTCGGTATCGGCTTCGGTAATTTCTTCGGAGGCTCTTTGATCCTGATCGCAGGCGCGGATGTTCCTTCCATCGCGTTGTCCAGAACGAGCGCATTCTTCAGTAAGTCGCTTCCTTTTGCGGACCGTTGCGGCGTGCTTGGTAAACTGTTTTTATCATACGGATTCCTCGCCTATCTGGCGATCTTTGTCGGATTTGCAACCTCCAGGATCCTGCGTCATACGAGAGTCGGTCTTCATATCCGTTCTGTCGGTGAGAGTCCTGCTACAGCAGATGCAGCCGGTATCAATGTTATGCGCTACAAATATTTCTGTACCTGCATCGGCTGTATGATCGCGGGACTTGGCGGATTATACTACGTGATGGACTATGCTTGCGGCGTCTGGTCCAATGATGCATTCGGCGACAGAGGATGGCTTGCGATCGCGCTTGTTATCTTCACGATCTGGAGACCGAGCGTTGGCGTTTTTGCATCGATCCTGTTTGGTGGTCTTTACATTTTGTATCTGTATATTCCGTCCGGAATGGACCATATGGAGTACAAAGAGCTGTACAAGATGATCCCGTATGTTGTTACACTGATCGTACTTGTCATCACCAGCATGCGCAACAAGCGCGAGAATCAGCCTCCGGCATCGCTCGGATTGTCATATTTCCGTGAAGACCGTTAATGCTTGACAACGCTTTTGAAACTGTTTAAGATATAAAAAGATTTTGACAAAGGCTGTGAAGGTGCACAGTAGCGTCGTATTTTCACCAAGAGAGAGGAAGCCGTCGGCTGGAAGCTTCCTTGTGTTCAGATACGAAGTGAATTTCCCACCGAAGCCGCTGCCCTGAAACGATAGTAGGGACAGACGCCTGCGCCCGTTAAGCGCATTGAGTGCCTGCTTTATGGCAGGAAACTGGGTGGTACCGCGGTAATGATCGTCCCATACGCTTTGTATAGCGTATGGGACTTTTCTTTTTTACCGGCATATACCGGATGAGAATAAAAGGAGATTAGCATGAAAGAAAAGCTGGAACAGATCAAACAGGAAGCGATCCGCAAGATCAGGGAAGCGGATATTCCCGAAAAACTGAACGACGTGCGTGTTGAGTATCTTGGTAAAAAGGGTGCATTGACAGCCGTGTTAAAGAGCATGAAGGATGTGGCACCTGAAGACCGTCCGAAGGTCGGCCAGATGGTCAATGACGTAAAGAGCGAAGTAGAGGGCATCCTGGAAGACGCTTTGAAGACAATGGAGCGTCATGTTCGTGAAATGCAGATGAAGGCTGAAGTGATCGATGTAACACTTCCCGCAAAGAAGAATAATGTCGGCCACAGGCATCCCAATCAGATCGCACTCGAGGAGGTAGAGCGTATCTTTGTCGGCATGGGTTATGAAGTCGTTGAAGGCCCTGAGATTGAGAAAGATTACTACAATTTTGAAGCACTGAATATCCCGGCCGATCATCCAGCAAAAGATGAGCAGGATACATTCTATATCAGCGGAGATATTCTGCTTCGTACGCAGACTTCTCCTGTTCAGGCGCGTGTTATGGAAAAGGGCAAGCTCCCGATCCGTATGATCTCGCCCGGACGTGTGTTCCGCTCCGATGAAGTCGATGCGACGCATTCGCCTTCGTTCCATCAGATCGAAGGGCTTGTTGTCGATAAACACATTACATTTGCGGATCTGAAGGGTACACTTGCCGAGTTTGCAAAGGAACTGTTCGGCGAGGATACCAAGGTGAAGTTCAGGCCGCACCATTTCCCGTTTACGGAGCCGTCGGCTGAAGTGGATGTCAGCTGCTTTAAATGCAAAGGCGCAGGCTGCCGATTCTGCAAGGGCAGTGGCTGGATCGAGATCCTTGGCTGCGGTATGGTTCATCCGCATGTGTTTGAGATGTGCGGCATTGACCCGAAAGAATACACAGGCTTTGCATTCGGTGTCGGTCTTGAGCGTATCGCACTTTTGAAATACGAGATCGATGACATGAGATTGCTGTATGAGAACGATACCCGTTTCTTAAAGCAGTTCTAGGAATAGTTGAAAAGATAAGGAGATAGCGATGAATACAGCATTATCATGGATTAAAGAATATGTTCCGGAACTTGATTGCACCGACCAGGAATACTGCGATGCAATGACGCTGACAGGAACGAAGGTAGAAGGATATGAGAGAGCCGATAAGAATCTTCGCAAGATCGTGATCGGTCAGATCAAAAAAATAGAAAAGCATCCCGATGCAGATAAACTGATCGTCTGTCAGGTCGATATCGGATCCGAGACCGTTCAGATCGTAACGGGTGCGCCCAATGTGAAAGAGGGAGATAAAGTTCCCGTTGTTTTGGACGGCGGAAAGGTTGCAGGCAGTGCACATGATGCCGGTCCGCTTCCCGAAAACGGTATTGAGATCAAAGCCGGAAAGCTTCGCGGCGTGGATTCGTTCGGTATGATGTGTTCGATCGGTGAGCTTGGTTCTTCCAAAGATTTCTATCCGGAAGCCGCAGAAGACGGCATCTATATTTTTGAAGAGGATGCACAGGTGGGTGCGGATGCGATCGAAGCACTTGGCCTTCATGATACCGTATTTGAATACGAGATCACATCGAACCGTGTGGATTGTTTCGGCGTTCTCGGCATCGCAAGAGAAGCAGCACTCACGTTTAAAAAGCCTTTTGTACCGCCTGTTGTGACGGTCAAAGGAAACAGCGAGGATGCGCACGATTATATCAAAGTTGAGGTCCGGGATGCGGATCTTTGTACCAGATACTGCGCACGTGTTGTCAAGAACGTTAAGATCGGACCCAGCCCGAAGTGGATGCAGAGACGTCTTGCGGCCAGCGGGATCCGCCCGATCAACAATCTGGTTGATATCACAAATTATGTGATGGAAGAATATGGCCAGCCGATGCATGCATTTGATCTGGACACCGTAGCCGGTCATCAGATCATCGTACGCCGCGCAAAAGACGGTGATGTATTTACAACACTGGATGGTCAGGAGAGAAAACTCGATAACGATGTGCTGATGATCTGTGATGCGGAGAAAGAGATCGGTATTGCCGGTATCATGGGCGGCGAGAACTCTATGATCACGGATGATGTGAAGACGGTTCTGTTTGAGGCAGCGACATTCTACGGCCCCAACATCAGAAAGAGCGCTAAAAGGATCGGTCTTCGTACCGACGCATCCGGCAAATTCGAAAAGGGACTTGATCCTCGCAATGCGGAAGATGCGATCAATCGCGCATGCCAGCTGATCGAGATCTTAGGATGCGGTGAAGTTGTCGGCGGCATGGTAGAAGCAGGCGCTCCCTTAAAGCCGCTTCATACGATCCCGTTTGAGCCGGAGCGTTACAATGCGCTGCTTGGAACCGATGTCAGTGCGGAAGATATGCTTTCCATATTTGAAAAGCTGGAAGTATCCTATGACAAAACCAGCAATCTGCTGACGATCCCGTCCTTCAGACAGGACCTTGTCGGCTATGCGGATATGGCTGAAGAGGTAGCGAGATTCTTTGGATATGATAAGATCCCGACCACGCTTCCTTCCGGTGAGGCAACAACAGGCAAGCTTCCGTTTGAAAACAGGATCCAGGATAAGGCAAGAGATATAGCGGAATTCTGCGGCTTCTCACAGGGAATGAGCTATTCGTTCGAAAGCCCCCGCGTATTTGATAAGCTTCTTCTTGCGCAGGATGATCCCCAGAGACAGGCGATCACGATCTCCAACCCGCTTGGTGAGGATTTCTCGATCATGCGTACGATCTCGCTTCACGGTATGCTGACAAGTCTGTCCACCAACTATAACAGGAAGAACAAAGACTGCAGGCTTTATGAACTCGGAAATATCTACCTTCCGAAGGAACTGCCACTTAAGGATCTTCCGGACGAGAGAATGCAGTTTACACTCGGCATGTACGGAGAAGGTGACTTTTTCACTATGAAAGGTGTTGTGGAGGAATTCTTCACATGCATCGGCATGAACAAAAAGGTCAGCTACGATCCGAATGCCGGCAAGAATTTCCTGCATCCGGGACGTCAGGCACTGATCGGCTATGAAGGCAAGACCGTCGGTTATCTTGGTGAAGTACATCCGGAAGTACTGGATAATTACAATATCGGGACCAAAGCTTACATTGCGGTTCTGGATATGCCGGAGATCTACCCGTTTGCGACATTTGACCGCAAATATGAGGGCATCGCAAAATACCCTGCCGTAACACGTGACATCAGTATGGTCGTTCCGAAAAAGATCCTGGTCGGCCAGATCGAAGCGATCATTGCACAGCGCGGCGGAAAGATCCTTGAGAGTTACAATCTTTTCGATATTTACGAGGGAAGCCAGATCAAGGAAGGATACAAGTCCGTTGCATATTCCATCGTATTCAGAGCAAAGGACAGGACGCTGGAAGAAAACGATGTCGCTTCTGCCATGAAGAAGATCCTCAACGGTCTTGAGGGGCTTGGCATTGAACTGAGAGCGTAGTAAACTATAAGTGTTTCTTGCAAGAAGTGGCAGAGATGTCACTTCTTGTTCGTTGAACAAGACAGGCAAGAGAGGGAACGGAAGATGGATAAGAAAAATGTTTGGGACACCTATTCGGCACATCAGTTAAAAGAACTTGAGGTGCACGCACAGGAATATATGGCATTTCTTGACTGTGGCAAGACCGAGCGGGAATGCGTGGAGCAGATCGTCAATCAGGCTGAGGTAGCGGGCTATGTGCCGCTTAAAACAGTGATCGATCAAAAGAAGAAGGTAAAGCCGGGCGACAAGATTTATGCTGTATTGATGAATAAGACGATCGTGCTTTTTCATATCGGCAGGAACCCGCTGGAAAGCGGCATGAACATTCTCGGCGCACACATCGATTCTCCGCGTATGGATGTGAAGCAGGATCCCTTATATGAGGACAGCGGCATTGCATATCTGGATACGCACTATTATGGCGGTGTGAAGAAATATCAGTGGGTGACGATCCCGCTTGCACTGCATGGCGTGGCGGTTAAGAAGGATGGGACGACGATCGAGTTTAACCTGGGTGAAGAAGATGACGATCCCGTATTCTTTGTATCCGATCTTTTGATCCATCTTGCACAGGAGCAGATGGAAAAGAAGGCAAATAAAGTGATCGAAGGCGAAGCGCTTGATATCATCGTCGGGAACAGACCGCTTAAGGTCGCAAAGTCCAAGGATCCTGACAAGAACCTGAAGGATCCCGTGAAGATGGCGATCCTGAAGCTTTTAAAAGATGAATATGATATGGACGAAGAGGATTTTCTCTCCGCAGAGCTGGAAGTCGTTCCAGCAGGGCGTGCCAGAGAAGCGGGCTTGGACCGCAGCATGATCCTTGCATACGGGCAGGATGACCGCGTTTGCGCATTCTCATCCTTAAAGGCGATGCTGGAACTGAAAGAGACACCGAAGCGTACGGCATGCTGCATTCTGGTTGACAAGGAGGAGATCGGCAGTGTCGGCGCGACCGGCATGCGTTCGCACTTCTTTGAAAACTGTGTCGGCGAGATCATGGCGCTTAACGCAGGTTCTTATAACGACCTGATGTTAAAGAGATGCCTTGCAAATTCCTGCATGCTTTCTTCCGATGTCAGTGCTGCATTTGATCCTTCTTATGCATCCTCGTTCGAAAAAAAGAATGCTGCATTTCTTGGAAATGGCATTGTGTTCAACAAGTTTACCGGTTCACGCGGCAAGAGCGGATCCAATGATGCAAATGCGGAATACATGGCGTATCTGCGCGATATTTTTGCAAAAGAAAAAGTTACGTTCCAGACGGCCGAACTTGGTAAGGTCGATCTTGGAGGCGGCGGTACGATCGCCTATATTCTCGCACTTTACGGTATGAATGTGATCGACAGCGGCGTTGCGGTCCTGAATATGCATGCACCCTGGGAAGCAACGAGCAAGGCGGATGTCTATGAGGCAAAGCGCGGCTATGCGGCATTTTTGAAATACGAAGGATTATAGAATGGATGGACTCAAGACTGCGGATTATTACTTTGACCTTCCGAAGGAACTGATCGCACAGGACCCTTTGGAAGATCGAAGCAGTTCGCGTTTACTGACTTTGGACAAAAAAACAGGCGCGACGTCGCATCATCACTTTAAGGAGATCGTTGATTTCCTTCATGAGGGTGACTGCCTCGTGCTTAACAATACAAAGGTGATCCCCGCAAGGCTGTATGGCGTGAAGGAAGAGACGGGCGCTGTGATCGAAGTGCTCCTTTTAAAGCGCGGAGAGAATGATGTCTGGGAGACCCTGGTAAAGCCCGGCAAGAAAGCAAAGCCCGGAACGAAGCTTTCTTTTGGCGACGGTCAGTTAAAAGCCGAAGTGATCGATACACTGGAAGACGGCAATCGGATGATCCGTTTTTCGTATGACGGTATCTGGGAAGAGATCCTTGACAGCCTCGGAGAGATGCCTCTGCCTCCTTATATCACGCATAAACTGCAGGACCGTAATCGTTACCAGACGGTTTATGCGAAATATGACGGCAGTGCAGCTGCACCTACGGCAGGACTTCATTTTACAACGGATCTTTTAAAGCAGATCGAAGAGCGCGGGATCAGGATCGCCTACGTGACGCTCCATGTCGGGCTTGGCACATTTCGCCCCGTTAAAGTCGATGATGTCACGCAGCATCATATGCATTCGGAATACTATCAGGTTACAAAAGAGGCGGCTGATCTGATCAACAGCACAAAGAAAGCCGGCGGACGTGTGATCTGCGTAGGGACTACGAGCTGCCGCACGATCGAAAGCGCTGCCGATGAGAATGGCATCGTACAGGCTAAGTGCGACAATACAGAGATCTTCATTTATCCCGGCTACCGTTTCAAGGTTCTGGATGCGCTGATCACGAACTTTCACCTTCCCGAATCGACGCTTCTGATGCTTGTATCTGCATTGGCGGGGCGGGAACATGTGCTTGCGGCTTATGAAGAAGCGATCAGAGAGAGGTATCGATTCTTTAGTTTCGGTGATGCAATGTTCATATCCTGATCATCAATACGGCGCTTTACAAACAACTTAAATTCTTTTATCATGATGATATAAGGGGTACGAAAGGGGAGGTTACCATGGAAGACAGAAGGAAAAATGTCAGAAGCAAACTGGAATCTCGGATCCTGATCAAGCGTCTTGATCAGAAAGACCAGGAAATGAATATCGAAGTGATCGATGTTTCCAAGACAGGCGTTGGTTTTTCGTGCAGTGAGCCGCTCATGATCGGTTCGGTCTATGAGACTTTTTTGACGATCTGGACCAAGGAAGTACTCCACGCATTTGTTGAGATCGTGCGTATCGTTAAGGAAGAAGACCGTTATGTGTACGGTGCGATCTTTATTGGCATGCCGGAACTGGAAGCAAAGCGGATCGAAGTATATCAGATGTTTGAACAAGAGAATCAATAAGTATTTTAAAAGGACTGCCGCTGCAGTCCTTTTTTATGCATAAAGAAGCGGCAGGCGAAAAGCCCGCCGCTTTTACGTTTACTTTTATTTTGCAAGTGCTGCAAGATCCGTGAAGAAATCAGGGTAAGAAATGCGTACGCAATCTTTGCTGTCTAAGTCGATCGTTACACCGAGCGCTGTCTGTGCGACTGCAAAACTCATAGCGATCCGATGATCGAGATAGGTCTTGATCTTCGCTGTATGAAGCCGGTTTCCGCCATTGATCACAAGGCCGTCAGGGAGTTCTGTCACATCAGCGCCCATTGCAGTCAGACCTTCCATGATCGCTTTGATCCTGTCTGATTCTTTGACGCGAAGTTCTGCCGCATCCCTGATCGTTGTGGTTCCGTCTGCAAAGGCTGCCATGACAGCGATCATCGGAAGCTCATCGATCAGCGTCGGGATGAGATCACCGCTGATGTCTGTGCCGATAAGAGGTGCGTATCTGATGATAAGATCTGCGACGGGTTCGCCGCTGACGGTTCGTACATTTTCTGCGCGGATATCAGCCCCCATCGCTTTGGCAACACGCAGGATACCGTCGCGTGTCGGATTGATACCGACATGCTCAAGACGTACTTCTGAGCCCTCGATCAGACTTGCTGCCGCGATAAAATATGCAGCGGATGAGATATCGCCCGGCACTGTTACATCGAGCGGGTTTAAACGATCGCATGTGCTGACGCATACACTTTTTGTATTTTCATCTGTCAGGATCGGAGCGCCGCATGCATTGAGCATACGCTCTGTATGATCGCGCGAGATCGCCGGTTCCGTTACGATCGTCTGACCTTTTGCATAGAGACCTGCAAGCAGGATACAGGATTTGACCTGTGCGGAAGCAACAGGAGAGTGGTAGGTGATGCCCGAAAGTGTCGTTCCGTCGATCGAAAGCGGTGCGCAGCCGTTATCATTGACACTGACAATATGTGCGCCCATCTGCTTGAGCGGTTCCATGATCCGCTTCATGGGACGTTTTTGGATCGAAGCATCACCGGTGATCATGGTGTGAAAAGGCTGCGCAGCCAGAATGCCTGAGATCAGGCGGGTCGTTGTCCCGCTGTTTTGTGCATTCAGCGTTTCTGCCGGCGCCTTCAGACCATGCAGGCCGAGACCTTTTACAATGATCTCCGACTTTGATGAGCCTTCGATCGATACGCCCATCTTACGAAAGCAATCGGCGGTCGCCATACAATCGGCGCTGTCCAGAAGTCCGATGATGCGGCTTTTGCCTGTTGCAAGTGCGGAAAACATGATCGCACGATGTGAGATGGATTTATCGCCGGGAACTTTGAGCGTTCCCTTAAGCGGTTGAACTGTCATAGTTAAGGTATATCCTTTCAGAATGAATCCCGGTAGGCCTTCGCCTTTTCAAAAAAAGCGTGAAGTGCAGGACCGTTTTTGCCTTTGAGGAGCGTCTGCACCTCTTTCAGGATCTGAATGTAGCGACCCAGCATGTCTTCGATATTATCAAGATTATCCATGCAGATCTGTTCCCACATGTCCGGAGAAGAGGAGGCAACACGGGTGATGTCTTTAAATCCGCCGGCTGCGAGGAGTTTCATAAGGCCGTCTTTTTCATCCGCGTCTTTAACAAGGTTGACAAGCGAATAGGCCGCCAGGTGCGGAAGATGACTGATCGCGGAGACCAGCACATCGTGATGCGCCGGGGAGATGACCATTGGCCGTGCCCCGATCGCTGACAGCAGGTTTTCCAAAAAGGAAACTTTTTCATTAGGGACGTCGCAGGCGGGCGTCAGAAGAAAATAAGCATCCTGATAGAGTGAATCAGTCGCGCTTTCGTAGCCGAAGCGCTCTTTTCCGGCCATTGGGTGTCCGCCGATAAAACATTTTGAAAATCCGACTGTTTGCGCAATTGAAACAATTTTGTTTTTTACGGAGCCTACATCTGTAATAATTCCGTCATAATTGCAGGAAAAGCGAAGATTTTGCAAGATTTTTTCATTTTCCAGCACAGGAGCGCATAGAAAAATGATATCATATGCAGGAATTCCTGCATTTATGTCACCCATAATTGCATCGCAAATTCCGTCTTTTTGCGCCTGCTCCAATGATCTCTGATCGGGATTATACACGGAAATCCTTATTTTAGGCGCAATTCTCTTTAATGATTTTGCTATTGAGCCGCCGATCAGGCCTAAGCCAATGAAAAGACAATTCAAATTATTGTAAACTTCATGCATCGATCAGAAACCTCAGAATTTTTTGTTTTCAAGTTCAGCAAGAGGACGCAGAGATCTGCACAGCTCATCAAACTTTTCAAAGGTGAGAGACTGCGGACCGTCAGACATCGCTCTTGCGGGATCGTGATGTACTTCGATCTCAAGACCGTCACAGCCACAAGCGACTGCAGCCTTGGAGACGGGCGTTACATATTTGTAATGTCCGGTCGAATGCGAAGGGTCGACAATGATCGGCAAGTGTGTTTTTTCTTTTAATACTGGAACGGCGCTGATATCAAGCGTGTTGCGCGTAGCCGTTTCATAGGTGCGGATGCCCCGTTCGCAGAGAACGACGTTCGGATTACCTTCGGAGATGATATACTCAGCAGCGTTTAGCCATTCATCAATGGTAGCGGAGAGACCTCTTTTTAAAAGAACGGGAGTCTTTACGCGGCCGACTTCCTTAAGAAGGCAGAAGTTCTGCATATTTCTGGCACCGATCTGAAGCATGTCCACGTATTTAACGGCAGCTTCAAGGGATGTAAGATCGACAACCTCTGAAACGGTCGCAAGTCCGGTCTCTTTTCCGGCCGCCTGCATATACTTGAGCCCTTCCTCTTCCAGACCCTGAAAAGAGTAGGGCGAGGTCCTCGGCTTGTAAGCACCACCGCGGAGCATGGTGGCACCGCACGACTTTACGTGACGAGCAATGTTCACGAGCATTTCTTCGTTTTCCACGGCGCAGGGACCTGCGATCACGGTCAGCGTGTCGGGGCCGATCGATGTGTTTCCGACCCTGACTGTGGTCGCATCCGGATGGAATTTGCGATTGACCAGCTTATAGGATTCGGTAACGGGAACGATCCGATCCACATCTTTTAATGCGTTGATACCGCATTCTGTCAGCCTTGTCTTGTCGCCGACAACACCGATGATCGTCGTTGTGGTACCTTCCGAAAGATGCGTTTTCAGTCCGTTTTCTTCGATATATTTTACGACTGCTTGCACGCTGTCGCGCGCAGCGCCCGGTTTCATGATAATGATCATTTCAGTGGATCTCCTTATTATTCTTGATTTCTGTGATTTTCATTTTGATACATCTTGACGTGCATCGCAAGTCTAAAAAACCATAACACTTTAAAGCGTGAAAGTCAATAGAAACAGCGCCTATTAAAAAAGACAGACATATTATACGAAAATATAGATGCATTAGCGACAAAATGTCCAAAATGACGGAAATGCCTTGCCATTATAGGGGGTATTTAGTAAAATATTCTCATGGGATTCAAGGTCGGCACTAAATTTCCAATTAGGTCATGACATAATACCCAAATACATCCAAAATTGGAGGGAGTTTTTATGAATGTTTACACAACTGACAAAATTCGAAATGTCGTGTTACTTGGACATGGCGGAGCCGGAAAGACCAGTCTGGCAGAGGCGATGGCTTACTTAGCGGGCCTTACCTCCAGAATGGGTAAAGTTCCGGATGGAAATACGATCAGTGACTACGGAAAAGAAGAGCAGAAAAGAAAGTTTTCGATCAGTACTTCCGTGATCCCGCTTGAATGGGAAGGCATCAAGATCAATGTTCTGGATGCACCGGGTTATTTCGATTTTGTCGGTGAGGTGGAAGAAGCGGTCAGCGCAGCTGATGCGGCGATCATTGTGGTTTCCGGTAAAGCGGGCGTGGAAGTCGGCACCGAGAAGGCATGGGACCTCTGTGAAAAATATAAACTGCCGCGTATGGTCTTTGTAACCGATATGGACGTGGATAATGCATCCTATCGTCAGGTTGTCGAGACAATGACGGAAAAGTACGGTAAGAAAATGGCGCCGTTTAACCTTCCGATCCGTGAGGACGAGAAGTTTGTCGGCTATGTCAATGTCATCAGCGAGACGGGCCACAGATGGCAGGGAAAAGATGTCGTTGACTGCGACGTACCGGATTACAGTAAAGAGTACCTTGACCAGTACAGAGAGACATTGATGGAGACCGTTGCGGAAACGAGCGAAGAGTTTATGGACCGGTATTTCAGCGGCGATACGTTCTCTGAGGCTGAGATCAGAGCTGCGGTCCGGACCAATGTTATTGATTGTTCGATCGTGCCGATGTCAATGGGATCCAGCGTTCTGTGCCAGGGCGTTTACACACTGCTCGATGATATCGTGAAGTACTTCCCGAGCCCGGAGGGAAGACCGATGGCAGGCGTGAACCTGAAGACCAACGAAGTGTTCGAAGCAAACTATGATTTCGCAAAACCGAAGTCGGCATATATCTGGAAAACGATCGTGGATCCTTTTATCGGAAAGTATTCGCTTATCAAGGTTTGCTCCGGCGTTTTAAAGTCTGATGATCAGCTCTATAACCAGGATAAAGATGTAGATGAAAAAGTCGGCAAACTCTATGTCCTGCAGGGAAATAAGCCGATCGAAGTTCCCGAGCTTCACGCAGGTGACATCGGCGCGCTTGCAAAAGTAACTGCGGCAAGAACGGGTGATACCCTTTCCACAAAGGCTGCACCGATCCGTTTCGGCAAGGCTGAGATTTCTGTTCCGTATACCTATATGCGTTATCGCGCAGTCAATAAGGCTGAGATCGATAAGGTGGCGCAGTCCCTGCAGAAGATGATGCACGAAGATCAGACGCTTAAGGTTGTCAATGATGCCGAGAACAGGCAGACGCTTCTTTACGGCATGGGCGATCAGCACCTTGATATCGTGGTAAGCAGACTGAAGAACGAATACAAAGTTGATGTTGAACTTGTGAAGCCCAAGGTTGCATTCCGCGAGACGATCCGGAAGAATTCCGATGTGGAATATAAATATAAGAAACAGTCCGGCGGACACGGCCAATACGGCCACGTTAAGATGCGCTTTTCCGCGTCGGGCGACTTGGAGAAGCCGTATGTATTCGAGCAGGAAGTTGTCGGCGGTGCTGTTCCGAAGAACTTCTTCCCGGCTGTTGAGAAGGGTATTCAGGAATCCGTCCTGAAAGGACCTATGGCGGCTTATCCCGTTGTCGGTGTGAAAGCTGTTTTGTACGATGGTTCCTATCACCCGGTAGATTCTTCCGAAATGGCATTCAAGACGGCGGCTATTCAGGCCTTCAAGAAAGGCTTTATGGAAGCACAGCCTATCCTGCTTGAGCCGATCGCATCCTTAAAGGTTACCGTCCCGGATCAGTATACCGGTGATGTAATGGGCGACCTTAACAAGCGCCGCGGAAGAGTGCTTGGCATGAACCCGATCGGTGGCGGCAAGCAGCTGATCGAAGCGGATATTCCGATGACGGGCTTGTTCGGATATTGTACGGATCTGCGTTCCATGACAGGTGGACGCGGTGAGTACTCTTATGAGTTTGCGCGTTATGAGCAGGCTCCGTCCGATGTTCAGGAAAAAGAAGTTGCAGAAAGAGCTTCCAAACTGGATAATGATGCGGAAGCCTAGGGGGGTATTATATTACTATATAAAAGGCGGGTCTCATTTGAGTCCCGTTCTTTTATTTCATTAAATTCACCCGCGAAACTGTCGATATATATTACAGGGAGTACGCATATGCTTGGTTGACAAGTTGTGTGATTCTATGTAAACTTATACTATATATTGTTATATGCCTTGAAAGGAGACAGAATAATGCGCAAATTTGGTAGAATTGTTTTAGCGGCTTTACTGACTGCGGTTTTGACCGTGCCGGCATTTGTATTACCGCTGCAGGCTAAGAAGATTACGGAAGATTGGACGGAGAAGTCTGCGGAGATTCCGGTTGCGGAAGGTGTTACCTGCCAGACGATCGACGGGGTTCTTTACATCAGAGGAACCGGAGCGATCCCGGACTATACGAATGATACGCTTTATACAAGACCCTGGAGCAATCATTTATTCCAGGCAGTCAACATTGATGAGACGATCACTTACATCGGCGCGAAAGCGTTCAAGAATTTCGGAAAGCTTCGTTTTATCAATGCATCCGTAAAGACTTATCTGTCCGGTTCGGATGTGTTTGAAAACATCTACGAGCAGCCGGCTGTTCGTCTTTCCGGCACGGAAGAGACCGTACAGATGCTCGGTGACAAGGTTCCTTATACAAGCCTCGGATCATGGGCGACCATGGCTTCGTCCAATGCAAACAACATGATCTATGTAACGGATGACGGCGCTACAAAGAATCTGTTCAAGCAGAAAACAGATCCGTATCTGACATTCGTTTTCTCTGCCGACAACAGCGGCGCTGTATGGAAAGAGTACACGGATTCCGATAAGAGAAAAGAAAACAAAGAAGAGAATGCTGCAAGAACCCACAGTGACAGAAAGCCTACATCATATACCAATGTATATGATCTGGTAGAAGCTCCTTCCGAAAAGAACCCGGAATTCGTATCTCCAATGCGCTTTGCGCCCGGTTACGAGAAGACCACGCAGGCTGTTACGGCCAAGAGATATCCGATGAGCAAAGGATACCTTGAACTCATGGCGTGGATTCTTACCAATACGCATGCGGATTACAACTACGGTGTATCCTATAACTGTTCGGTTGCATCTCCCGACAAGATCTATGATGCTTATGAAACACCGCAGAAATACGTGCTGCAGATTCCGGCATCTCTTCAGGCTCCCGGCAGAACATTCAAGGCCGTTGTTGTGAAAAACGGGCAGCCGACAGTTCTTGACGATCTTGATCTGAATGATGCGACATTGACATTCGAGACCGCCTATGGCGTATACCAGATGAGCGTTATTTATAAATAAAATTACACAGGATTTTGCAAGGACCTATCCGTTTCGGAGAGGTCCTTTTTTTATGTGTGCCGCGCGGGGAATTGCTTGTTTGCTTTGCTTGACAAGAATACTTTAGCGGGATAAAATCTTATTGTGTGTATTGTAAAAACAGTACTTTTAGTACATGTTGAGTATAGAGGGAAAGAGGATCAAGGAGAATGGCTGTACCTTATAATCACAGAGAGATTGAAGAAAAATGGAGACAGGAGTGGGAGAAGAATCCGGTCAATGTTAATGACGGCAAGAAACCGAAATACTACTGTCTGGATATGTTCCCTTACCCATCCGGAAACGGTCTGCATGTAGGCCACTGGAGAGGTTATGTTATTTCCGATGTGTGGAGCCGCTATAAGATGCTGAACGGCGGTCACTACATCATTCATCCGATGGGATGGGATGCTTTTGGACTTCCGGCTGAAAACTACGCGATCAAGATGGGTGTTCATCCTGCAAAGTCTACGGCAGAGAATGTAAAGAATATCAAGCGTCAGATCAATCAGATCGCTGCGCTTTACGACTGGGATATGGAAGTGAATACGACAGATCCGGAGTTTTATAAATGGACGCAGTGGATTTTTGTCAAGATGTTCAAGGAAGGCCTTGCATACGAAAAGGAGATGCCGATCAACTGGTGTCCTTCCTGTAAGACGGGTCTTGCAAACGAAGAAGTCGTTAACGGTAAATGCGAACGCTGCGGTGCTGATGTTACAAAGAAGAATCTAAAACAGTGGATGCTCCGTATCACGAAATACGCGGATAGACTTCTTGCCGATCTTGATAAGCTTGACTGGCCCGAAAAGGTTAAGAAGATGCAGACCGAGTGGATCGGCAAATCCTACGGCGCAGAGGTTGATTTTGCGGTAGAAGGCCGAGACGAGAAGATCACGGTTTATACAACGAGACCGGATACGCTCTATGGTGCGACATTTATGGTACTCGCACCGGAGCATAAGCTGGCCGCATCGCTTGCTACACCGGAAACAAAGAAAGCGGTTGATGACTATATCTATGCAGCCTCCATGAAGTCCAATGTCGACAGAATGCAGGACAAGGAGAAGACCGGTGTATTCACCGGCACCTATGCGATCAATCCGATCAACGGCGCGAAGGTTCCGATCTGGCTTTCCGATTATGTACTTGCGGATTACGGTACCGGGGCGATCATGTGCGTACCTGCGCATGATGACAGAGACTTTGAATTCGCAACGAAATTTAATATTCCGATCATCCAGGTCATCGCAAAAGACGGCAAAGAGATCGAAAACATGACGGAAGCGTATACGGAGGCATCCGGCGTGATGATCAATTCCGGTGACTGGAATGGCATGGAGAGTGCCGTTCTGAAAAAAGAAGCGCCGATCATGATCGAAAAGAAGGGCTTCGGCAAGAAGACCGTAAACTATAAACTGCGTGACTGGGTATTCTCCCGTCAGCGTTACTGGGGTGAGCCGATCCCGATCGTTCACTGTGAGAAGTGCGGTTGTGTTCCGGTTCCGGAAGATCAGCTTCCGCTTCTCCTTCCCGAGGTTGAGTCCTATCAGCCGACCGGTACAGGAGAATCACCGCTCGCGGATATCAAAGAGTGGGTCAATACAACATGCCCGCAGTGTGGGGCTCCCGCGAAGCGTGAGACCAATACAATGCCGCAGTGGGCAGGGTCTTCCTGGTATTTCCTGCGCTATGTAGACAGCAAGAACAAGAACGAGCTGGTAAGCAAAGAGAAAGCCGATAAGTATCTTCCCGTTGATATGTATATCGGTGGTGTGGAACATGCGGTCCTGCATCTGCTTTACTCCAGATTCTATACAAAATTCCTGCATGACATCGGCGTGGTGGACTTTGATGAGCCGTTTAAGAAGCTCTTCAATCAGGGCATGGTATGCGGTCGCGACAAGGTAACAGGTGCTGCGACCAAGATGAGCAAGTCGCTTGGCAACATCGTATCACCGGATGACATTGTAAGAGATTACGGATGCGATTCCCTCCGTATGTATGAGCTGTTTATCGGACCGCCGGAGCTTGATTCCATCTGGGACGATCGCGGCATGGAAGGGATCTATCGTTTCCTTACCAAGTTCTGGAGACTCGTTCAGGACAATGCACCGCTTGATGCAAAGGAAACGGATGAACTTGTAAAGATCCGTCATAAGATGACCTTTGATATCACACAGCGTCTTGAGAATTTCAGTTTGAATACGGTTGTTTCCGGTTTCATGGAATACACCAATAAGCTCGTTGAGATGGCCAAGAACGGCGGCGTTGATCGTGAGACGCTTCGTACGGCAGTAATCCTGCTTGCACCGTTTGCACCGCACATTTCCGAAGAACTGTGGCGCGTGCTCGGCGGAACAGATTCTGTATTCCATGCAGTATGGCCCAAGGCTGATGAGGCAGCGATGGCTGACGATGAGGTGGAGATCGCAGTTCAGGTGAACGGCAAGACGCGTTGTGTCATCAACGTGGCAAAAGATATCGCAAAGGATGATGCGATCGCAAAAGCGAAAGAAGCACTTGGCAACAGACTGAGCGGTAACGTGATCAAAGAGATCTATGTTCCCGGTAAGATTATCAATATCGTAGCAAAATAGGTAGTTGCGCATTTAGCGTGACGTTTTCTTGATGGGAGTTCGTATATGAGTGCGAGGGACAGCGTTGTTTTGCTTATGAATTGTGACGAAGAGGACAGAAATCATTATTCTGCACTCTTGATGAACGAAGGTTATAAGGTAATTGCTTCTGCGGATGGGAAAGAGACCTTCTCATATCTGAAGGCGGATCCTTATGTTCCGGACATACTGATCACCGGCGTTCATGCGCCCGTGATCTCAGGTGTTGAGCTTTTGCAGCTCATCAAGCTGTCACAGCGTCTTCGAAAGATTCCGGTTGTAGTTGTTTTGAACGATGAGAGTGAGGCCGATGTGAACGATCTGCTTCAGATCGGTGCGGAAGACATTATCATCAAACCTCTGCATGACACGTTTTTCCTGAATCGCGTCAAGAATACGATCCTTGGTAACCAGCGGATCACCTGTAACAATATCATGGAAGATATCGTGGGACGAGAGATCGAGAAGCACATTGAAACGTATGGTATCTGCAAGTGCAGGATGTGCAAGCGCGATCTGCTTGCTATGTCCTTAAACCGCATCAAGCCGCGCTATGTCAGCACGGAGAAGGGCAAGCTGATCTCCGAGATCGAGAAGAAGTCCAATGACAATATGCCGGATATTGTGCGTGTGATCGCAGACTGTGCGTTGACGATCAAGAAGAATCCCCGCCATATGCCACATCATGTCGAGTAGGCTGCGTGCAAGATCAATATGATAAGAATATGATAATAGGCATAAGAACCCCGTTTCAATAACGATACGGGGTTCATTTATATTTAGAAAAAGTCAGTTGACGGGCATGAGGCTAAACAATACAATCAAATTAACAGATCGTTCTGCCTTTGTTGAGAGGATTGCATATGCGCATTAAAAAATCTGTTTCGCTTGTCATAGCAGTATTTGTGTCCCTGTTACTCATTGCATGCGGTTCTGCGGCGGCAGATGACAAGAGCTCGGCTACGACAGCTGCGGAAAAAGTGGATAAAACTGTTGATACGCCTTCTGAAGAGCCGACAGATGCGACGCGCCTTCTGCTACCTGAGAACAAGGTGACCGGGGATATCACAAGAGAAGATGCTTTTGTTGTTTGGGGATGGAACACTGACTTTGAGGCACTTGAAGATCTTCTGACAAAGAAGCATCCGGAATACGCAGACAGACTTGTGTTTGTGAACTGCGGCGGCTCCGCTACCTATCAGGATAAGATCGATGATCTTCTGGGATTCACAGATGACCGCCTTTACCCGGATCTGATCCTTTTGGAAGCGGGCTATGTACAGAAGTATGTCCTTTCGGATGATCTGCTTCCGCTTTCCGAAGTGGGTATTACGTCAGCCGACCTGGCTGACCAGTTCCAATACAATATCGATCTCGGAAGCGATAAGAATGGTGTGCAGAAGGCTTCCTTCTGGCAGGCAACACCCGGTGCATTTTGCGTCAGAGCGGATTTGGCCGGGAAGTGGCTGGACACGACAGATCGGGAAGAACTGCAGAAGATCTTTTCTTCTTGGGACAGTATTCTCGGCGCTGCAAAGAAGGTGAACGAAGCGTCCGGCGGAAAAGTAAAACTGTTTGCCGGTTACGATGATCTGAAATACATTTTCTTAAACGGCAGCCGCTCACAGGGCTGGTATGATGAGTCCGGGACCATCAAAATGGATGATGCCATGAAATCGTATATGGAGTTTTCCAAGGAACTCTACAGTGAGAAACTGACATATAATACGGATATGTGGAGCCCTGACTGGGAGGCGCTTAAGGATGGAGACGGGGAGCAGACAGATGCAGCTCTTGCCTTTTGCGGATGCCCCTGGTATACATACTGGTGCCTGACGGATACATGGAACGGCAACACGATCCTTGTTGATGCGCCTGTTCGTTTTTACTGGGGCGGTACAGGCCTTGCCGCGACTAAAGGATGCTCCGATAAGGAAATGGCGGGTCAGATCATCAAAGACTGTACCTGCGACAAGAACTTCATGATCAAGATCTTTCAGAAAAACGGTGACTTTGTCAACAACACTGCATCCGTTCATGACATCGTTGCAAATAAGCTGGAAGGAACCTCACCTTTCAAGGCTTTCGGCGATCAGAGCATTCCGGAGTTTTTCTTAACACGGGGTGATGGGATCGATGTATCTCTTGTGCGTCCCGAAGATGCGGACATCAATGAGATCTATTTTCCTGCAGCCGTCAGAAGCTACGTGACAGGAGAGAAAGACCTTGATGTGGCGATAAAAGATTTCAGCTCATCCGTTCATGACCGGTTCCCGGATCTGAAAGCCGAATAGCAGAATATGATACAAAGCGGCGCTTGCTCCGATTTACAGAGCAAGCGCTTTTGATTTTTATCAGGGGAAAAAGATATGCTTGGCTCGATGGCTATATGTTGATATTATACTTGCTTTTTTTACAAGATTTAGTACAATATATTGTAGTATGAAATGACTATGGGTAAGTGTGCCCGTCGGGGAAGGGAGCGTCAGGAGCAGTTGGCGAAAAAGAATAAGCGTGACCGTGAATGGGAAGAAAAACTGTCCGGTTACGATGATGAAATGAAAGAAGCCATCCTGGCACAGCTCAAAAAGCGGGAGCGGATCAGAAAACTCACCTCCTTTCTTTGCATCGTTCTTGCGGTCGGCTGCCTTGGCTATTTCGGGGCATATTACTATTTCCATGAAAGGACGTCAGCGGATACGGAAGCCCTTGCATCCATGAAGATCGCAAGCGGAAACGTGCAGACATCACTTGCCTATACGCTTGCTGCCGACAGAGGGGCACCGATACTTGATGAGTATGTAAATCTACTTGCCAAGAATAAAAACCTAATCGGATGGCTCAAAATTGACGATACAAATATTGATTATCCTGTCATGCAGAACGGCGACCGTGAATATTATCTGACACACAACTTCAATCAGGAGTCGGATAAGAACGGCTGCATCTTTATGGATCCGGACTGCGATGTGCTGCAGCCGAGTACGAATCTGATCGTATACGGGCATCATATGTCTTCAGGCAAGATGTTCGGTAAGCTTGATCTTTATAAGGATCGTGAGTATATGAAGGCGCATGATACGATCCAATTCGATACGATCTATGAAAAGGGAATCTATAAAGTAGCTTACGTGTTTATGGATGAAGTGCATGCAGATAACGAAGTTACGTTCAAATACTATCAGTTCATTGATGCAAACTCGGAAGAAGAGTTCAATTCAAATATCAGCGCGATCGAAAAGATGGCGCTGTTTGGTGCGAATGTCAGTGTTTCCTATGGGGACAGACTGTTGACACTTTCCACCTGTGACAAAACAGAGACCAAAGACGGCAGATTTGTAATACTGGCTAAGAAAATCGGTTGATCAAAGAGGGAAGGCAGCATGGCCAAAGAAAAGAAAGCAAGAAAGAGAATATTTGACAGAAGGACCCGCCGTATCTCGGCGACGTGCCTTTTGATCACATCCCTTGCGGTTGCATCCATTCCAGTTCCCGGAAATGAGGCGGCAGGACATCAGGAGTATGCAACGACCAGCTATCGTGATGCATCGGATTTTGATTTTGATTACGATATCGGCTCAGGTGGTACCGGTACGGCATATACGGATACGACCAGACCGAAGATGACATTTCCCAGTGCTGTCGATCTTTCCGTTCCCACTAAGACGGGTTCGGATTATGACGAAGAAGTGGCTGGGACAGCTAAATGGAGCGGCACGATCTTCTATAGCGGCAACACTCCATTCTATCAGAAGCAGTTTTTGATCCGTGATTACTCTACACATCCCATTATCATTGCTTATAACAGCAGTATTTTAAAAGAGACGCTCGATATTCCGGAAACGGCCTTCCTGAATTATGCTGTTATTCCGAAGGATTGTTATGACAAGTTTTTAGGTTATATCGGTGATATTACCGTTCAGATGACCGATCCGGATGATGCATATCCTGTGGTCACCGCTGCGGGAACGTCTTATCCGGAATGTGTTACGAACAACTGCGTATACAAGTGGAATACGAGAGTCACCCCGTATACGATCTCAACGCAGTACAAGCTGGAAGGTATCCAGCTTGCCAATCTGATAAAAAAATATCTGCCACAGGATTATAATTCTTACAGAAGTCAGTATGAAGCCTGGGAAAGTGCGGATCCGGCCACACGCCCTGCAACCGGGCCTGTCGGCACATTTTCCTTAAGTAACATGGGCGACTACGCGCTTGAATTCTTTTGTGATGCAGCGCTTGCACCGGATGCTTCTGTCGGTGCCAATGTTGACCTTCGCGGCTGTAAACTTGTGATGGTATATGATTCCGATGCGTCGGCAGGAGGCGAGCAGCGAATCTATATACCGCAGGTGAAGAATAAGGATGATCCGACCTCTTACAATTCACAGTCACTGGAGATTGATGAGAGTGGTTTTATCTGTTCGGAGAGAACAGGATTTATCGAAGGAATCGCCGATCATGTCTTTGAAGGCATCAGCAATGTAAGAGAGATCACTTGCCCCAAGGGGCTTTACTATATCGGAAACTATGCATTCCAGAATTCGTCCATGATGACAAAGATCTCGGTTGCCGGATTGCAAAAGATCGGAACACGTGCGTTCTATAATTGTACGTCTTTGCAGCAGGTTGAATTTGATCAGAACTATCTGGGCGCACTGAATGCGATCGGTATGGAAGCATTTTCCGGTTCTGCGTTAACGGGCTTTACGGTACCGTACAAGGTTACGGAAATCGGAGACGGCGCTTTTGCCAAATGCTCCAATCTGACGAGTCTCTCTTTTGTAGACGGACAGTATGACACCGGCGGAATGGATATCGGTGATTATGCTTTCTATGATTGCGGAAAGCTTGCAACCGTGTCCTGGGGAGATGCATCGGATTTCATCACTTCACTCGGAAAGGCCTGCTTTGCAATGTCGTCCGGTGAAGGCGCCATGACGGATTTTACGTTCCCGAGAGGGCTTGATACGTCCTGGAACAATGACTATCTGCTTGCGGGTAGAGGTGGCTTAAAGACGGCAACACTGAGTTTTGCCAATTATGGTTACCGATCGGATGCAACGCTTCCCGATAAGACGTTTTATAACTGTTATAACCTGGATTATGTGGATTTTTCCGGTGGTGCTACCTCCGCTACGCAGACGTGCGGCAGACTGAAATATGATTATTATGATACATCATCAGCTCCGCCTGCGAATCCGAAGGGTCTTTTCTACGAAGTGACCAATCCGGACTTTTATGTGCGCGGTCCGCAGCTTGATTACAAGATGAATACGGCACTACCTCGCTCCAGCACGTGGGATGCAAAGACCATGGTATCGGATGTCGTACCGTATCTGTACTTTGGGTCTGATGGCAAGGAATACTATGAAGTTGCGGATAAGACGAACCATTACCTTCTCGCGATTACAAAAGCGGACGGTATCCTGCAGTCCTGCAGTGCATATCCGGAAGGCTCGTCCGTAACGACCGTCACTGTTCCCGCTACTGTAGGAGGGACAGCGGTTACAGGCATTGCGAGCGGATGCTTTGGTGAACATATCAAGTCAACCATGAAGGAGCTGATCTTCGAGGATGGCAGTAAGATCGCAACCATTGCCTCGAGTGCTCTTGCCGATTGTAAAGAACTCAAATCCGTTTCGATCGGCGACAGCGTAAAGACGATCGAGGCAGAAGCGTTTGCAAACTGTCCGAAGCTGACCAAGATCACGATCGGTCCCAATGTTGAAACAGTCGGAGAGCGAGCGTTTGTTAACTGCGCATCATCATCGAGCGATGATGTGAATGTGAAGTTCGTATCACCGAGTGATGCGTCAAAATACGAGAAGCTGACGATCGGAACCAACGCATTTACAACGAATGGTAATCCGCTTATATTCCATGGCGATATTGTAGTCGGTTATGCACCGTACGAATTTGCAATGGATCCGAATGTGTATGCCAAGGAAGCGACCGGCCTTCGTATCTGTTATAAGACTGATGATCCGACTAATCTGACGGTCATTCAAAACAATGCGACCGGTCAGCCGACACTTGTCGATTATCCGTTCTATAACGATATGGATAAGGATAATGCAGATTATCTGACAGAAGTAGAGAAGACGTTTAACGAGCAATATGCCGCGCCGGGGTATGATGTTTACCGTGATGATTATGCGGTTGCTCTTGGCTATAAGAACGGAACCAAGACACTTGCGGATGTACAGGCCCAGAAAGCGCTTTCCTCCAATTCCGACTTTATTGCGGCAGTTGATGGCGGAAAGACGGCCGATGAGATCCTTGCAGCTGCAGACGGTCCCTGGCGGTCCAGTCATCGCAATACGGCGGATACGGCATGGGTAGACGGATACTGGTATGACAAGACCACGCAGGATGGTTATGGGTACAGTATCCTTTACGGATATGAGCATCGTTCCGATAACGATATGCCGGTATGGCTGCAGCTGACGCCCAAGGCATCCCAGATCGTCAATGCGACCAAGAACATTATCGTTCCGGCAGGCGTAGAATCCATTGATATCTGCGGCCCGGAGAACGGCTTCTATACGACGACCAAGACGCCAAACAATACAGCCAATATTTCGGCCTACTTAAATGCATCAGACGGCCCTTGGCAGAAAAAATACAAAGTGCAGGATACTTCAACCGGTGCCGTGATGACGAGAGGCCTGTTCAGCGGATACTTCATCGATGATGCGGATCCTGACTCCAAGAAGACCGAGCATCCGACCGAGAAGATCACAAAAGGTAACGATTATGTGGAATCGGTCATCATGTATGATGTAACCGAACTTCCGGATAATTGTTTTGACAGCTGCGAGGCTTTGAAGAAAGTTGTTCTCGGCGATGGTATGGTGACGATCGGAGAGACACCGTTTATCAACTGCCCCGGTCTGAATGATGTCGATACGACCGGCAATGAGACGTTCTTCTGCGAGAACGGTATCCTGTATTCCAAGATCGGTGACGACGACTACAGACTGGAAGAGTGTCTTGGCTCGCGCGGCGCAGCAGACGGTGTCGGTGCATCAACGGTTAATTCCCAGTTCGATCCTTTGATCGCAAAAGTATCGGAGATCCAGGATGCGGCATTCATGGGATGTAAGAACATCGGTACGATCGATCTGACCGATGCAACGAAACTGAAGGTCATTCCGGATGACTGCTTCAGAAATGCAGGTTATTCCGCAGCGAAGATCGATACGAACGGTAAGGAAGTCGATCCTCTGACAGACGAAGACAGAGGTCTTCTGCAGAAAGTGATTCTGCCTGCATCTGTAAATGAGATTTTGGACAATTCCTTTAAGGGGGATTATCCGATCGAAGTAACCGTATACGGTCGTGAAGTTTCCATTACTTCTGATGCGTTCCCGGATCATAACCAGTCCACGGTTCACATCCGTTCGTATGAAGACAGTGCGGCGCAGCGTTATGCGAACTACTTTGGCTTTACATTTGAGCCGATCGGAGAGCAGTTCACCGTTACGTTCTATGATTATGACGGCAGCGTATTCGATGAGCAGCAGGTAGACAGCGGGGCCAATGCAACTCTCCCGGATCCGGAACCGACAAGAGACGGCTATAAGTTTACCGGCTGGAATCCGACTGACGGATATAAGAATGTCACCAAGAATACGACGCTTGTCGCACAGTATACACCGAACAGCGGATCTTATGCCGTATACTTCGTAGACTATGACGGTACACAGATCGGTGAGACGCAGTATGTTGATGCAGGCGGCGTAGCGACACCTCCGGCAGATCCGACAAGAACGGGTTATACATTCACCGGATGGAGCCCGACCTATAGCAACATTCAGAAAGATACCACCTGTATCGCACAGTACTCCGCAAACGGCGGAAGCGGAGGCGGCGGAAGCGGCTCCGGAGACGATGATGATGACGACGATGACGATGACGACGACGTTCATACCGTTACAGTCGTTAACGGTCTCGGAAGCGGACGCTATAAGAAAGGTCGTACCGTTACCATTACGGCGAACCCGGCACCGACAGGCAAATCCTTTGCATATTGGACCACAACATCCAAGAATGTTGCGATCGTCAATGTGACCAATGAGATGACGACCTTTGAGATGCCTGATAACAGTGTTACGGTAGAAGCAAATTATAAAGACGGCACCAACAATGCCGGTGTTACCTACAGTGCGGATGCACTCGGCGCAGGGGCACCGGGACTCGGAAGCAGTACTGGTACTGGTACCGGCACGGGTACAGGTTCCGGGTCAGGCGGCAGAGATACTGCAGATAACGGCACAGTGAACGAATCAAAACCGAAGACCAATGCAACGGTTGTCTTTACTGATCCAGGATTTACGCATACGGATCTGGCGAGCGCGAAGGTAAATGGATCGAATGATCAGTTTGTAGTGAAAATCACGCAGGATCCTGCAGCGGATATGATGTTCCAGAATGCGCTGCAGAAGGAATACGGCGATCTTACGCCGATTCTATATGATGCGTTTGATATCTCGCTGTATGATTCGACAGGAACGGTGCTGATTTCCGATACGTCCGGTCTGACGGTCGATGTCACAATGCCGCTTCCGGAAAGCACAAAGCAGTATGGCGGTAATAACATGGCTGCGGGTGTTGTGAACGAAGAGCTTGATAAGCTTGCTGTGAAGTTCAACAAGATCGACGATGTTCCTTGCGTTTCCTTTACGGCGACACATTTCTCACCGTACGGCATTTATGTGGATACCAACAACATTTCGGAAGGCAAGATGGATATCACACCGAAGACCGGCGATCCGATCCATCCGAAGTGGTTCCTTGCGATCGGTCTTGCATGCTTGGCTGGCTTCCTTTTCTTAAAGAAGGATAAGAAGACACAAGTCGCATAACAGAATAGGTATTTTATAAACTCGGCGGATTTTTCAAGAATCCGCCGGGTTTTTTTGTCTATTTGTTCTGTTGACATACAATTATTCATTGTATACAATGATACATAACAGCTTTTAAGAGGAGGATGGAAATGGAATACGATGAGAATTATTTTGCGAACCGGCCGGTCTCGCTGAATGAGAAGAATAATCTCCTTGAGATAGAAGAGCATATGTATATTCTTGACGACGTCAAGAAGCCGAATGCATTCCGAAACATGTTTCCTTATACGGAGATCCCGAAGATCCCGTTCAACGACAGGATCGTGCCGCATAATATGCCCAAAGAGATCTGGATCACCGATACAACGTTCCGTGACGGTCAGCAGTCCAGAGCCCCGTATTCTACGGAGCAGATTGTGACGATCTTTGATTACCTGCATCGTCTGGGCGGACCGAACGGCATGATCCGTGCCAGTGAATTTTTCCTCTACAGTAAGAAAGACCGTGATGCGGTCTACAAATGTATGGAGAGGGGATATCAGTTCCCTGAAGTGACCAGCTGGATCCGAGCAAGCAAAGAAGACTTTAAACTTGTGAAGGACATCGGTATGAAAGAGACCGGTATCCTGGTTTCCTGCTCCGATTATCATATTTTCCTGAAGCTTAAGATGAACAGGCGCGAAGCGATGAACCATTACCTGAGCATCGTGCGTGACTGCCTGGAGGAGGGAATCAGCCCCCGCTGTCACTTAGAGGACATTACAAGAGCCGATATCTATGGCTATGTCGTGCCGTTCTGCTTAGAATTGATGAAACTGATGGATGAATACAAGATCCCGATCAAGGTTCGCGCCTGCGATACAATGGGGTATGGCGTCAACTATCCCGGTGCCGTAATCCCGCGTTCCGTTCCGGGTATCATCTATGCGCTTCATACACATGCCGGTGTGCCGCATGATCTCATGGAGTGGCACGGACATAACGACTTCTACAAGGCAGTCGTGAACTCGACAACGGCATGGCTGTATGGCTGCTCGGGTGTCAATACCTCACTTTTCGGTATCGGTGAACGTACCGGTAATACGCCTTTGGAGGCGATGGTATTTGAGTATGCGCAGCTTAAGGGCCACTTAAACGGCATGGATACAACGGTCATTACCGAGCTCGCGGAATATTATGAGAAGGAGATCGGTTACAAGATCCCGTCGCGTACACCGTTTGTCGGCAAGAACTTCAACGTAACGCGTGCCGGCATCCATGCGGACGGCCTTTTAAAGAATGAAGAGATCTATAATATCTTTGATACCGAGAAGTTCCTGAACAGGCCCGCTCTTTGTGCGGTCTCCAATACATCCGGTCTGGCGGGCATTGCACACTGGATCAACTCTTATTTCAGACTGGAAGGCCTGGAATCCGTCGACAAGAATGATGAGCTTGTGCAGGCGGTCAAGGCATGGGTTGATACGGAATACGAATCCGGCCGTGTGACTGTCATGACAGATGATGAGTTGATCGCCGTTATGAAGGAGATCTGTGAGAAAATGGGTAAGCCCTCTCTTGTATATAACAAGATCATGGAGCGGGAAGGAAAGCAGGTAAAATGATCAGTTACAATGTGAAATCTGAAGTGACGGACAAATTTTCTCTTAGAGGCCGTGTATTCAATAAGATCCGGGAGGATATTTTAAGCGGCCACTACAAAGTAAATGAGGAGCTTCGTGAAGTGGCGATCGGGGAAGAACTTGGTGTAAGTCGAACACCGGTCCGTGAAGCATTCAGACAGCTGGAACTCGAGGGCCTCATTCAGATCGTACCAAACAAGGGCGCTTATGTAACAGGCATCACGGCGAAAGATATCAAGGATATCTATCTGATGCGTGCGCCGCTCGAGGGACTCTGCGCGAGACTCGCCGTTGATAACATCACGGAAGAGCAGATGTCGGAGATGGAAGAGAATATTTTTCTCTCTGAGTTTCATGCATCGAAAGGGCATGCGGAGCAGATGGCGGAGATGGACAACCGTTTTCACGAGATCCTCTACGAATCATCCAATTCCAAGATGCTGGAGCACGCGTTGAAGGACTATCATCAGTACGTTCTTCGTGTCCGCAAGAAAACGCTTTCCAATTCCGAGAGAAGTCTGGCTTCCAATGCGGAGCACCGCGGGATCATGGAAGCGATCCGCTCGAAGAACGCAGAACTTGCAGAAAAGCTTGCTAGCGAACATATTAAAAACGCATACGAGAATATGACAAAAAACGGTTTCATTGAGCGTTACGATGAATCGGAAGATGCTTGATGGCCATGGGAGATATGATGGAAAAGATACAGATGACGACCCCGCTTGTTGAAATGGACGGGGATGAAATGACCAGGATCCTCTGGAAGATGATCAAGGAAGAGCTGCTTCTTCCGTATATCGATCTGAAAACTGAGTATTACGATCTTGGCCTTGAACACAGAAATGAGACAGATGATCAGGTTACAGTCGAGAGCGCGAAGGCGACGATGAAATACGGCGTTGCGGTGAAGTGTGCGACGATCACACCGAATGCGGCAAGAATGGATGAGTATCATCTGAAAGAGATGTGGAAGAGCCCGAACGGTACGATCCGTGCGATGCTCGACGGAACGGTTTTCCGTGCACCGATCATCGTAAAAGGGATCGAACCTTGCGTACGCAACTGGGAAGCACCGATCACGCTGGCACGTCATGCATACGGAGACGTGTACAAGAGCGTGGAGATGAAAGTGCCGGGCCCCGGCAAGGCAGAGCTTGTCTTTACAGGCGATGACGGCAAGGAGATGCGCGAGACGATCCAGGTATTCAAAGGCGCCGGTGTATTGCAGGGCATGCATAATCTGGATGCTTCGATCGAAAGCTTCGCAAAAGCATGTTTTAACTATGCGCTGGATACCAAGCAGGATCTCTGGTTTGCGACAAAGGATACGATCTCCAAGAAGTACGATCATACGTTCAAGGATATCTTTCAGGAGATCTTTGATGCCAAGTACAAGGATGCGTTTGAGAAGGCAAGCATCACCTATTTCTATACACTGATCGATGATGCGGTCGCACGTGTCATGAAATCAAAAGGCGGTTTTATCTGGGCGTGCAAGAATTACGACGGTGATGTGATGAGCGATATGGTTTCGAGCGCATTCGGGTCACTTGCGATGATGACAAGCGTACTCGTGAGCCCGAGTGGTGTTTATGAATACGAGGCGGCACATGGGACCGTTCAGCGTCATTATTATAAGCATTTAAACGGAGAGGAGACTTCAACGAACTCTGTCGCAACGATCTATGCCTGGACAGGGGCGCTTCGTAAGCGCGGCGAGCTTGACGGAAACAAAGACCTGATCGCCTTTGCCGATCGTCTGGAAAAGGCTGTGATCACAACCATAGAAAGTGGAAAGATGACCAAGGACCTGGCCCTGATCACCTCTCTAAAAGACGTTACCGTATTAAACAGTGCAGATTTCATCAAAGCGATCCGTGCATCATTCGATGCTCTCGCTTAGGGATTCCCACTCTGCGTAAGCTCTTTCAAGCTTTTCCTGTAGCTCTTCCTTTTCTTTTTGAAGGGCGGAGAGCTTTGCAACATCTGTACAGACTTCAGGAAGTGCCATCTCTTCATCGATGGCACTTTTTCTTGTTTCCATCGAATCGATCTCTTCTTCGCATTTTTTTAATGCATTTTCAGCCTTCCGCTTTCTGGCCTGCAGCTCTTTCTGCGCCTGCCAGTCGAGTTTTCCCTCGTTTCCGCTTTCGGATCCGTTTGTGCGTCCGCTGCCGATCGCGGAGCCGAAGAACGTGTTCCGATTTGCAGCACCGGTATCCGAAGTCGCGTTTTCTCCCTTTTTTTCAAGATAATAGTCGTAGTTGCCAAGATAACCGGTAAAGGTCTGCCCGGACAGTTCCAGGATCCGATGTGCGGTCCTGTTGATAAAATAGCGGTCATGGGAGACATAGAGAACGGTCCCTTCGTAGCCGTTTAAAGCATCTTCCAGGATCTCTTTTGAAGCGATATCCAGGTGGTTGGTCGGTTCATCGAGGATCAGGAAATTTGCTTCGGAGAGCATAAGCTTTGCAAGCGACATGCGGCCGCGCTCACCGCCGGATAAGTCTTTGATGCGCTTTTGGACGTCATCGCCCGTAAAGAGAAAAGCAGCCAGTGTGCTGCGGATCTCCGTATTGGTAAGCGCCGGATATTCGTCCGAGATCTCGTCAAACAGAGTTTTATCCGTATGCAGTACGTGGTGTTCCTGATCGTAGTAACCGATCTGAACGCCTGCACCGAGCGAGACAGTGCCGGAGTCGGCGGGGAGGAGCTCGTTGATGATCTTTAAGATCGTTGTCTTGCCGGTTCCGTTATCGCCGATGATCGCGACATGTTCTCCGCGCCTGATCTCAAACGACAGATCGGAAAAAAGTGTCTCAGCGCCGAATGATTTGGAAAGAGAGCGGACGGAGAGAACATCCTTGCCGCTTAAAATGCGAGGCGTTAATGTCAGATGCATATCCGTATTTACATCGGTCGGCTTTTCGATCCGTTCAATCTTATCAAGCATCTTGACGCGGGAATCGGCACGCTTGATCGATTTCTCGCGGTTAAAGGAACGAAGCTTCTCGATGACCTCTTCCTGATGCTTGATCTCACGCTGCTGGTTTAAATATGCGTTGATTGCAGCGGCGCGGAGGATCTCCTTCTTAGCGGCATAGTCAGTGTAATTGCCGACAAAGGAGGTCGCCTTTGTCCGGTCGATCTCGATGATCTTGCCTGCAACTTTGTCAAGAAAGTAGCGGTCATGCGATACAACAAGGACCGCGCCCTTGTAATTCAGAAGATAGTTCTCGAGCCATGCGATTGCGCGAAGGTCCAGATGGTTGGTCGGCTCATCGAGAAGGATGATATCGGGCTTTTGCAGGAGGAGCTTGCCGAGCGCAACCCGCGTTTTCTGCCCGCCGGAGAGTGTGCGGATCTCTTTGCCGAATTCTTCTTCCGTAAAGCCGAGTCCTTTTAACACGCCTGTCAATTCACTCTTATAGGCATAGCCGTCCGCCATTTCAAAACGATGTGTCAGCTCGGCATAGCGCTCCATGAGAGCAGAGAGCTTCTCTTCATCGGAAGAAGCGGTCTTCATTTGCAGTTCCGTACTCCTCAGTTCATGCTCGAGGTCGATCAGATCCTGCTTGACAGAAAGGAGCTCTTCGTAGATCGTTGCATCCGTATCGGGTTCAGCGTTCTGCGCCAGATATCCGATCGTCTTGTCTTTGGAAAGAACGCATACACCTTCATCCGGCGTAATCTCACCCATGATGATGCGAAGGAGTGTCGTCTTTCCGGCTCCGTTCACGCCGACAACAGCCGCTTTTTCATAGTCTTCTATATGAAAGGAGCAGTCTTTTAAGACCTGCACCTCAGAGAAACTTTTTGAAACTTTTTGTACTGATAAGATCATCTTTCCATTCCTTTTCCGCACCATATTTTATCTTATGTGCGACCGTAAGACAAGTGACAAAAGCCGCCATCCATTCCATTGACATATTTTTAACATGTGATAAAATAGGAAATGTAGCAACTTGGACAGGCAACGATGGGAGTATCAACGTGGAAGCGAAAGAGATTTCACAGGCAGTCATCGGAAGGCTGCCGCGGTATTATCGTTATCTGGGAGAACTGCGCGATGAAGGCGTTGAGCGTATTTCTTCACAGGATTTAAGTAAGCTAATGGCTGTGACGGCATCACAGATCCGTCAGGATTTTAATAATTTCGGTGGCTTCGGTCAGCAGGGCTACGGCTATAACGTAGAGTTTTTGTACTCTGAGATCGGTAAGATCTTAGGCCTTGATCAGCAGCATCATCTGATCATCATCGGGGCAGGTAATCTGGGTCAGGCACTTGCCAACTATATGAATTTTGAGAGAAGGGGGTTTCTCATCAAAGGGATCTTTGATACGAACGAGAAGATCCAGGGCAAGCAGATCCGTAACATTACGGTGCAGTCCATGGATAGGATCAAGGCATGCGTAGAGGAGAACAACATCGATATCGCAGTGCTGACGATCCCGAAGGACAGTGCGGTCGAGGTAGCCAATACGCTTGTCGGATACGGCGTGAAGGCATTCTGGAATTTCGCACATGTTGATCTGCATCTTCCCAAGAGCATTAAGGTGGAGAATGTTCATCTTTCCGACAGTTTGATGAAGCTGTCCTATATGATCAGCTGTGACTGATGACTGCGAGGTGTTCGCATGGACAAACACGACCAATATAACCTTGCCCTAGAAGGAAAAGAGATCCCGATCCTGACGCTGGATAATAAGTGGCACAGACTGTTCACGCAGACCGGTGAGACGAAAGAAATCAAAAAGCTGACAGAGGAAGTCAACGAGCTTCTCAAGCGGCAGGGTAAATTAAATACCGACATGAAAGATGTTCACAAGCTTAAAAAGAAGCTGATGAATGATATCATGTCATCGATGGATGAGGACGCAGCAGAAGGCGGCCTTTCCAATGAAGAGAATAAGCGTCTGATCGAAGAGTGTAATGAGAAGCTTGAAGCATGGAAGGACGAGGCGCTTGAACTGCCACGGGAATTAAATGAAGCAAATCACAAGCTGATGCTTGCGACCATGGAAGTCTGCTACGAACGTCTGCAAACGAATTCCGTTCTGATCGATGAGATCGCGGAATGGGTTGCCAAGACGCGAGTGGAACTAAAAACAAAGCTTATACAGAAACAGCAGGCCGAGATCATGAATCATGAGCTCTACTCCTATATGCATGATATTTTCGGCGCTGAAGTGATCGATATTTTTGATATGAAGTATACGCCGTCCGAAAAGAAGCCGGCAGGTTCCAAAGAGGAGCCTAAGACTGATTCGGGTTCAGAGACGCAGGATGGCGTACAGGATAGTAAACAGGCGGCAGATAAGCCGCAGGATACGCAGTAGATGCAGATTAGATGCGCCGGAAGTTTTCTTTTGGCGCATTTTTTTGTGGGAGAAAGCAATGAACCGAGTTTTGGATGCAGAGTTAATGAAGCAGGCCGATGCCTATACGACCATGAAGATCGGGATCCCTTCCCTGACTCTAATGGAGCGTGCGGCTTTTGCAACCGCAGAGGAGATCATGAAGCGATTCCCGGATCCCAATGTAGTGACCGGCGTTTTGGTACTTGCCGGGTGCGGCAATAACGGTGGAGATGGGATCGCGGCAGGCAGGATCTTGGCTGAGCACGGCTATCGCGTGTCGATCTGCCTTTGCCGGGAGGATTCGGAAGGTTCCGACGGCTACAGAGCGCAGCTCTTATACGCTAAGAATCTGGGTATGGATCTTGTATCCGCTTCGGGCGTTTCTTTTGATGACTATGCGATCATTTTGGATGCGATCTTCGGGATTGGATTATCAAGACCTGTCGCGGGGATCGAGTCGCGGCTGATCGAAAGCGCCAATGCATCGGGTGCATTTCGCGTTGCAGTTGATATCGTATCCGGGATCTCCGCTGACAGCGGACAGATACTCGGCTGCGCATTTCGTGCAGATCTGACCGTTACATTTGCATACGGAAAGGCGGGACACTACTTTTATCCCGGCGCGGAATATGCGGGAGAACTCGTGATCAGAAAGATCGGCATTGAAATGCCGCTTTCGGATGAGCAGGGACTGTTCCTTTTGGATAAGACATGCTTTTCGGATCTTCCAAAGAGAAAAGAAGGCGGAAATAAGGGCTCTTACGGCCGCGTTCTTGTGATCGCGGGAAGCTATGATATGTACGGCGCATGCAGGTTTTGCGCCGAGGCTGCCTACAGAAGCGGCGCAGGACTTGTCGAAGTTTTTACGGTACGGGAGAATCGGGATCTCTTGATGAGAGATCTGCCGGAAGCTGTAATGAACCTGTATGATCCCGCAGATGAAGTAGGTACGCTTGTTGCGCTTGATGCAGCGATAAAGCGTGCTGATGCGGTTCTGATAGGTCCCGGCCTTGGCAGATCGCGATCATCGAAAGTACTTCTGAAGTGTGTTTTATCGAAGGCTTCCGTACCGGTTATCATCGATGCGGACGGGATCCGTATGGCTGCAGAAGAAATGGCGCTTTTGGATACGGCGGCGCAGAGGATCCCTGTTATTCTGACACCGCATCCGGGTGAACTCAGCGCGCTGACATCTCTTACGATCGATGCGATCGGCAAAGACCGTATTCGCGTGGTGAGAGGTTTTGCGAGAGACCATCGTGTGATCCTAGCGGCGAAGGATGCAAGGTCACTTGTTTCGCTTCCGGACGGTCGTACTTTTCTCAATATAAGCGGAAATGACGGTATGGGCACAGGGGGTACGGGAGACGTGCTTGCCGGCCTGATCGCAGGCCTTACAGCCGGTTCAAAAGAACCTGCCGTATCGACCTATACAGCCGTTTTGCTTCATGGTATGATGGGAGATAAGGCAAAGGCCCGTTTGGGCGAGCGAAGCCTTCTGGCAGGTGATCTTTTGGCAGAGATCGCTTCTGTCATAAAAGAAACCGTAAAATAAGGAGCGCATAAAATGTTTGACTTTGACCGGTATGCGCGCACGTATGTGCTTGTAAACCTGGATCATATTATAGAGAATCTGGAGAATATGAAGGCGAACATCGCCGAAGATACCAAAATGATCGCTGTGATCAAAGCGGACGGCTATGGACACGGCGGCGCCCAGATCGCGGATGCGGTTTGGAACCTCCCTTTTATGTATGGTTTTGCGACCGCAACTTATGAGGAGGCAAAAAAGCTTCGTAGCAGCGGTATTATGAAACCGGTTTTAGTGCTGGGATATACGTTTCCGTATTGCTATGACGAGATGATCAGAAGCGATATCCGAACCGCCCTGTTTCGCCCGGATACGGCGAAGGAACTTTCCGAGACGGCGGTACGTCTCAGACGCAAAGCGAAGGTGCATATCAAGGTCGACACCGGCATGAGCAGGATCGGTATCAGACCGGATGACAGCGGGCTTTCTTTTGTCAGAGACTGCATGGCGCTTCCGGGGCTTGAGATAGAAGGTATCTTTACACATTTTGCCAAGGCGGATATGACAGACTATTCTTCTGCGGTTCGGCAATATGAGCTGTTTCGTGATTTTACGGAACGGATTGAGACAGAACTCGGTATTTCGATTCCTGTTAAGCACTGCTCGAACAGCGCCGGTATCATTCGAATGCCGCAGGCCAATCTCGATGTGGTGCGTGCCGGCATCACACTTTACGGTTTATGGCCGTCCGATGAGGTCGAGCAGGATATTGTCGCACTGAAACCGGCACTTTCTTGGATATCACATGTGGTCTTCATAAAGGATCTTGAACCGGGGCGGGAGATAAGCTACGGCGGAACATTTCGAACTGAGCATCCGATGAAGGTCGCAACAATCCCTGTCGGTTATGCGGACGGTTATCCGAGAAGCCTTTCCAATAAGGGTTATGTGCTGATCCGAGGGCAGAAAGCACCGATCCTGGGGCGCGTCTGCATGGACCAGATGATGGTGGATGTGACACAGATCCCTGATGCATCAGAAGGCGATGAAGCTGTTCTGATCGGAACAAGCGGCGATCTTTCCATTTCGGCGGAAGAACTTGGAGATCTTTCAGGGCGCTTTAACTATGAACTTGTTTGCGATATCTCACCGCGCGTTCCGCGCATTTACATACGCGACGGCAGATTTTTTTACAAAACTGATCACGATTGACAGAAGGAGATTCAAAAGATGGACGAATCCGGCTCATCCGGTTGTATATTACTTATGCTGCTGTTTCTGGTCATAGATTTTGTTGTCTTTGGATTCGGAACAGCACTTCGCAATCTGAACGAAAAAGAAATTGAGCAGACGGCACTTGCGGACGGCGCAAAGAGCGGCAGAGCGAGAGTACTCTTAAAGATAATGGCTGTTCCGCGTCACTATTATGTTACGGCACAGTTTGCCGCTATGTCGATCCATATGGTGATCGGATGTTTTTATTGGAAAAAATCTGCAGACCTTCTTGTGACTGTATTTTCACCGATGGGGCTTGCTGATCTTCCGACGACGATCATCGCTTATCTGATCTCCGGTGTCGTAATCCTTTACCTGATGCTGACTTTTGCGGTCATTTTTCCGAGGCGTTTCGGTGCCAGAGATCCGGAGAAGTTCTGCTATATCACGATGCCGGTGATGCAGGCTTTGATCGTGATCCTGTATCCGATCTGCGCTTTGATATCCGTCACTGCCGATCTTTTCGGTCGGCTTTTTGGCATGAAGACCCCTTATGAAGAAGCGGACGTGACGGAAGACGAGATCATCTCGATGGTCAATGAAGGCCATGAACAAGGCGTTTTGCAGGCAAGCGAAGCGGAGATGATCACCAATATCTTTGAACTTGGCGATAAGGAAGCGCAGGATATCATGACGCACCGCACCAATATCATTGATATTGACGGGAACACGACGCTCTCGGATGCGATCGTGTTCATGCTTGAAGAGAATAAAAGCCGCTATCCGGTTTATGAAGATGATATCGATCATATTATCGGCATCCTGCATTTTAAGGATGCGATCCGTATGGCCAAGAACAAGCCCGCTTACGAGAATAAGCCAATCAAATCGATCAAAGGGCTTTTAATGGAAGCAAAGTTCATTCCCGAGACGCGCAATATCAATGCACTGTTTAAGAATATGCAGTCCATGAAGGTACAGATGGTCGTCGTCATCGATGAGTACGGACAGACAGCCGGTCTTGTTGCGATGGAAGATATTCTGGAGGAGATCGTCGGCAATATTCTCGATGAGCACGATGAGGACGAGGCGCATATTCGTGTGAAGAATGAAAAAGAATACATCATCGAGGGACTGACGCCGATCGAAGATGTGGAGGAGCTTCTCGGAATCTCGCTCAAGGAGGATGCGTTTGAGACGCTGAACGGATTTATGATCTCGAAAATGGAACATATCCCGGAGGATAAGGAGAAGTTTGAGACAGAGGCGGAAGGGTATCGTTTTCGCATTCTGAAAGCACAGAATAAAATGGTTCAATCGGTTTTGGTAACAAAACTTGAAGAAGAATCCCGAACATGATACTATATCAAGGTTGAAATAGGTTTTAGAAGGAGAATTAAGATGTCCGGACATTCAAAATTTGCTAACATTAAACATAAGAAAGAAAAAAACGATGCCGCGAAGGGCAAGATCTTTACGATCATCGGACGTGAGATTGCGGTAGCCGTTAAAGAAGGCGGTCCCGATGTTGCCAATAACTTTAAGCTTGCTGCCGTTGTCGCTAAGGCAAAAGCCGCTAACATGCCTAACGATACGATCGAGCGTGGTATCAAGAAGGCTGCCGGCGATGCAGGCAATGTAAACTACGAATACGCAACATATGAAGGTTATGGCCCGAACGGTATTGCGATCATCGTAAAGACACTGACCGATAACAAGAACCGCACGGCTGCAAATGTCAGAAGCGCTTTCACAAAGGGACAGGGCAGTATCGGCGCGCAGGGCTGTGTATCCTATATGTTTGACGAAAAGGGTCTTATCATTGTTGACAAGGAAGAGTGTGACATGGATGCCGATGATCTGATGATGCTTGCATTGGATGCCGGCGCTGATGATTTCAGCGATGAAGAAGACAGCTTTGAGATCTATACGACACCTGACGCTTTCGAAGAAGTCCGTAAGAAACTCGAAGAAGAAAAGATCCCGATGACAAGTGCGGAGGTGACCATGATCCCTCAGAACTATGTTGAGCTTACTGATGAGACGGCGATCAAGAATCTGCAGAGGACCCTTGATCTTCTTGATGAAGATGATGATGTGCAGAATGTTTATACCAACTGGGATGAGTGATCCGGGCAGGAGCGACAGACATGCGATTATATGAAAAATATAATGAGATCAATCAGGGCTTTAAACGTCGTGACTACGAAAAGAGTTTCCAGGAATATCTGGATACGTATCAGACTGATCTTGCGGATATTCGCGCAAGGGCACTTTCCGAAAATTCATCTGAGGAGATCCCCCGCATAGCGGATGAAATCGTGGCGGAAGCCAAATCGATTCTGGATGCCGAGACATCAAAGCTTGCAAAAGAGACCGTTCGCATCAATCTGAACATGTATACGGTTACGTTTCTTTTGCCTGCACTCGTTTCTTTTGGCGAACAGGAGATGAAGCCGCTTACGGATGCGATCTGTGCAAAGTGGGCGGAGGTCTTCAAGAACAGCAACATTAGGGCAACAACTCGTGACCATATTCAGAGCGGCTTTAAAACCAAACTTTGCTATATCACAACTGCTGTGTGCGAGAACCTTCATAAAGGCTCGGATTGCCGTGAACTGCATCTTTTGAAAGAATACCGCGATGGTTTCCTGATGCATGAAGAGGGTGGTAAAGAGCTTATTGATACGTACTATGATATCGCTCCGACTATCGTCAAGCGGATCGAAAAGAGCGGGGACCGTGATGCGGTTTACCACATGCTTTGGGAACAGTACATCAGCCCTTGCGTTTCCATGATCGAAGAGGATCGCAACGAAGAGTGTAGAGTGACGTATGAGACAATGGTCAACGCACTTCGCAAGAAATATATGGAAGATTACCAATGAAGTGGAAGAAAAACGTCTTTACCGGTTTTTGGTGGATCATATCTTACGTATTAAGCAGCGTGGCGCTGGCAGCGATCGGCGTTCCGTTTTTAAAAAATGCGGGATTGGAACAACCTGAATTCCGCATTTTGCTTTTATGCCTTCTTTTTGTGGCAGAGATCGTTCTTTTCTTTCTGTTGCATTCCCTTGTTTTGTATTTTCGGCCGCAGCCTGTTTCCGATGCTTCTTCGGAACACCCGGGCAAAGGGTACGGTCTTATATTCGGCGCATCCGTTTTGTTTATCATCGGAATGGCACTTGCCGTGCGGATCGGATATGTGAGCAGCCGGGGCAGTGAACTGATCGGCGATCTTTCGCTTTATGAGCACGCGAAGGTATCCTCCGGCGGGATCCCGCTTCTTGCACACAATGGGACAACGTTCTATGTGGGTCTCTTATCCGTTATTTTATCATTTTCCGGTAACAACCCCGAGACAGTGATCTATTTCCAGACTGTGCTGCAGTGCGTCTTAATCTGCCTCACATTTTTCTTTGTGAAAATGACGATCGGAAGAGCAGCTGCTGTATTTGCTTCTTTCGCTGCTGCATTTGCGCCCAATATGATCACGGAACTGAACATTATATCTCCGGGCACATTAATGGCGACAGCGATCATGGCTACACTTTGTATTGCTGCGGCTGTGCTTCGTTTTACGGCAAAGGAAGAACGCTGCGGTGTGATCTGTGTGTTGCATTGGCTGTTTTTGGGCCTTTTTACGGGTGGACTTATCTATCTGGATATTTCCGGTATCCTAGTCTGCCTGATCATCTTCAGCGCGCTTGTTTTTTTGCGGTTTGCTTGCGGTATTGGAAGTAAGATCGTTCAGGGGTGCATGTATCTTTGCGGCGTAGTCTGCGCAGTGGCGCTTCTGTTATGGATGGAAGCGGAGCTTTCCGCGCATTCCGTTTTTTCTGTAGCTGAGACTTTTCTCAGGAATCAGAAGATATACGTTCGGCTGATCGTTCCTGTTGCGCCGTCAGATGCGCAAAGCCTGATGATCTGTATGATGCTGCTTTTTGTTTCTTTTGGAATGTTCGGCTTCTTTAAACAGTCATATGACAGAGGCCTTATGGCGATCGTGCTCTGTGTCCTTTCAGCTTTGGGCGTCTGTCTGGATGCGTTTCCTGTTAAAATGGATATGCTCGGCATGTCCGCACTCATTATGACAGCATCATGTGGCGTCCAGTTTTTTGCGGATCTTTGGGTGGGAGAAGCTGATGCGGATGAAGTCTGTGTATCGGCAGAGGAGCATGTGGCAGGTTTAGATATTGCCCCGGCAGTGATTAGAGATGCAGAAGGCACTGTCAACGGAGAACAGACGGATCGAAAAGAACAGGAAAAACAGGATGATAAGAAGATAAGATTTATTCCGAATCCGCTTCCCGTGCCGAAAAGACATGTGCGCCGGGAACTGGATTTCGGAAAAGAAGTGGCGGATGAAGATATGAAATATGATATAGAAGTATCCGCCGATGATGATTTTGATATTAAATAGTTATTCTGCGGCATCTTCGGTTGCGGGTTCTTCCTCATCCGAGATGCCTTCTTTTTGTTTTGGCTCTGTGACGATCGTGACATTCTCATCATCCGGAAGCTCACCGGACAGGATCGTGCCAATATACTCGACTCTTTTGAATGCGCGGGAATAGTATTCACGCGCCGCATCCGCATACTGTGGATTGACTGCATCCGGCTGATCGAACGCCTGATGATAGAGAGATACGGATTTGCTTAAGTTTGCAGCGGCATCATCGGCAAGCTCTTCGACGCTGGCAAATTGCTGCGGTACTTCCAGATTGCCCATTTTTGAGAACTCTGCTTCCATCTCATCAAGACAGGACAGAAGCGTTCCTATGCCGGACTCATCATTTGGATCGATACTGTCGATCGTCTCAACAAGTCCGGAGACGTTCTCGTGAAACGCCGTCATCTCTTCTTTGTATTGTTCAAGTGCTTCATTTTCTTTATTGCCGCATCCTGTGAATGAAAAAGCGGTCAGACCAAGAAGAAGCAAGCATATGATCTTTTTCACAAGTCTACCCCCTGTTGTTACCGTATCTAATTTAACATAATTACGTACCTGAAGCAAGAAAACGGCGCACTTCAGGATGTTTTCGGTTTGCGCGTTCGCTGAAACCATGCTATATTTTGAATTGTATTCGTAAAAACGGATCATTTGAGAGGAAAACAATGAATAAAATCGAGTTTTTAAATCTTTGCAGATCGAAAAGGGTCTATCTGGACGGTGCGATGGGATCGAATCTGATCAAGCGCGGCATGCCGGTTGGTTGCTGCCCGGAAGAGTGGATCCTGGAACATAAAGATGTTGTGGTACAGCTGCAGCGTGAGTATGTGGATGCCGGGACGAACATCCTGTATGCGCCCACATTTACAGCCAATGCGATCAAACTGGCAGAATACGGTCTTGCCGATCGCCACGATGAGATCAACAAAGGTCTCATGGCAGTCTCCAAAGAAGCGGCCGGAGATCGTGCCTATGTTGCGGCTGACCTTACGATGACCGGTAAGCAGCTTAAGCCGATCGGTCCGCTTGATTTCGAAGAACTTGTCGACGTATACAAAAAGCAGATCCTTGCCTGTATCGAGGGCGGTGCGGACCTTGTCGTTGTGGAGACCATGCTTTCCCTTCAGGAGACCAGAGCCGCCGTGATCGCGGCAAAAGAGGTTTGTGACCTGCCAATCATGGCAACACTTTCCTTTGATAATGACGGCAAGACGATGTTTGGAACCGACGCAAAGACCGCGGCTGTTACATTATCCGCGCTTGGCGTATCCGCTGTCGGCACGAACTGCAGCGCAGGACCGGATATGCTTCTTCCGATCATTAGAGCGATGGTATCCGTAACGGATATCCCGATCATCGCAAAGCCCAACGCCGGTCTTCCTGTGCTTGATCCTGACGGGAATGCCGTTTATGATATGGATCCCGATACGTTTGCCTGCGAGACTGCAAAGCTCGCTGAGGCGGGAGCGGCTATTCTGGGCGGATGCTGCGGAACGGATCCCGAATATATCGGAAAACTCGTGGAAGCGACAAAAGATATTCCGCTTCCTCCTGCAAAGGAGATCAGGAAGCGTTTTCTCACAAGCGAGAGACAGACGCTTTCTTTTGATCTGAATGACCGCTTTATCGTTGTCGGTGAGAGGATCAATCCTACCGGCAAGAAGAAACTGCAGGAGGCCTTTCGCGCCGGCGATCTTGATATGGCGATCCGCTTCGCGGAAGAGCAGGAGGAGGCCGGTGCAAAGATCCTGGATATCAATGTCGGTATGAGCGGGATCGATGAGAAAGAGCTGATGCTTCGGACGATGGAGGAAGTGATGCAGGTATCAAAGCTTCCGCTTTCACTTGACTCCAGTTATATAGATGTTTTGGAGAGCGCACTTCGAAGGTATCCCGGTCGTGCACTTGTAAACTCGGTTTCCTATGAACATGAGAAGATCGAGCGTCTTTTGCCCGTGATCAAAAAATACGGTGCGATGTTTATCCTGCTTCCGGTTTCGGAGGAGGGTCTTCCGAAGTCGCTGGAAGAGAAGATCGGTACGATCGAAAAAATCCTGGAAAGAGCCTACGCACTTGGATTTACAAAGCAGGATATCGTTGTTGACGGGCTTGTTGCCACGGTTGGTGCAAATGCCGCTGCCGGGACAGAGACGATCGAAACGATCCGCTATTGCAGAGAAAACGGACTGGCCACGATATGCGGACTTTCGAATATCTCATTCGGCCTTCCGGAGCGTAAGTATGTGAATACGGCTTTTTTATGTATGGCGATGCAGGCAGGCCTGACAATGGCGATCGCGAATCCGGGACAGGATCTTTTAATGAACTGTATGGCGGCGGTCGATCTGCTCCTTAACAAAAAGGATGCCGGCGATGCATACTTAAAAAGGATCGAGCGCTTCAAAGAACTTCACCCGGAAGGCGATATCATAGTGCCTTCATCATCAGCAGCGCCGAAGCCGGTCAAGAGCGACGATAACGGTGATTCGAAAAGCGAGATTCATACAGCGATCTTAAAAGGGAAAAAGAAAGCGATCAAAGAGCTTGTTGAGAAGGAACTGCGATCCGGCCGCTCTCCCAAGGCGATCCTGGATGAGGAACTGATGCCTGCCATTACGGAGGTTGGTGATCTGTATGATAAGGGAATCTTTTTTCTCCCGCAGCTGATCGGCGGAGCGGAGACGATGAAGCTTGCGATTGAAGTGATCGAACCGCTTCTTTTAAGCAGTGACCAGAGCAGGAAGCTGCCGACGATTGTGATCGCGACTGTAAAAGGTGATGTTCACGACATCGGTAAGAATCTGGTGGCGCTGATGCTCAAGAATTTCGGCTTTGACATCATTGATCTGGGAAAAGATGTGCCGCGTGAAGTGATCGTGCAGACGGCGATCGAACGTAATGCAAGCGTGATCGCTTTGTCGGCGCTGATGACAACGACAATGCAGGAGATGCGTCATGTGATCGAATATGCAAAAGAGAAAGGCGTTACTGCAAAGGTGATCATCGGAGGTGCCGTGATCACGCAGGAATATGCCGACGAGATCGGTGCGGACGGTTATGCGACGGATGCGGCCGATGCCGTTCGTGTTGCAAAGAATCTGCTGGGCATTGAATAGTGCGTATAATAAGACCCCGGTTCAAACGAACCGGGGTCTTATTATCGTCAATTAGTCTTCCGTAATCTGAACTTCCTGACGGAGATTGTATTTATCTAGGATCGCGTTGATCTTCTCGGTCGGAGTCAATACATTGCCAAGAGAAGAGTCATGATTCGAAAAGTCGATGATCGATGCCAGAAACTTGCTCATATCCGCTTCCAGGAAGTAAGGCTTCTCTTTTAATTCCGGCGGAAGATAGCAGAGGTTTGTGGTGATCACACGGTCGAAGACGCATTGTTCATATGCTTCGTCGAATTTCTTTAACCCGTTTGTGAACAGGCCGAACGTTGTACAGAGGAATACACGCTTCGCGTTCATTTTTTTAAGCTGGCGCGCAGTATCCAGGATGCTTTCACCGGAAGAGATGATATCATCGATGATAAAAACGTCCTTGCCGTCAATGTTATCTCCGAGGAACTCATGTGCCACGATCGGGTTCTTGCCGTTTACGATCGTTGTATAGTCGCGCCTTTTATAGAACATGCCGGTATCGACACCCAAAACACCTGCAAAATATACGGCACGGTCGAGCGCTCCTTCATCAGGGCTGATGACGGTCGTATGATCCTTGTCGATCAACAGGTCTTCTTCATTCTCAAGCAGTGCACGCAGAAACTGATAGTGTGCCGTAAAGTTATCAAACCCCGCAAGCGGGATAGAGTTCTGTACACGGGGATCATGTGCATCAAATGTGATGAAATTGGAAACGCCCATTTTGAAAAGCTCTTCGAGTGCATAGGCGCAGTCAAGGGATTCCTGCCCGTTACGTTTATGCTGCCTTCCTTCGTACAGGAACGGCATGATCACGTTGATGCGGTGCGCTTTGCCGTTGCAGGCGGCGATCACACGCTTCAGATCCTGGTAATGATCATCGGGAGACATGTGATTTGTATAGCCGTTCAGCTGATAGGTGATACTGTGATTGCAGATATCGACCAGAATATACAGATCCTTACCGCGGATACTCTCGTGGAAGACACCCTTTCCTTCACCGGACCCGAAACGCGGACATTCAAAATTGCAAAGGTAATTGCTTTCCGTATAACCTCTGAATGCCGGATCTTTCTTTAATGAGTGATGGATATCTTTACGAAAACTGACCAGATAATTGTTGACGCTTCTGCCGAGAGCTTCGGCGGAAGACAGAGCGATCAATTTGAGCGGAGCAACCGGGAGAGCGGTTTCCAGCTTTTTGATATTCGGCATAACTTCCTCCGTAGATGGTTGAAAACTTGATTTTCACCAGTTCTTTTATATCATTCTGCTAGTGACACGTCAAGGAAATTCGAGTAAAATATCCATGTGTGGGAATAGCATATTAGGAGTGAGCATGAAGCAAAAAGGTCATCTCATCGGACGTGTTTTGCCGGGCAGTATCGCAGAAGAAGTCGGCATTGAGGCAGGAGATGTATTGTATAAGATCAACGATCACGAGATCACGGATATATTCGATTACCAGTATTACATCCAGGATGAATACATCGAGGTGCTGATCGCCAAGCCGTCAGGTGAGGAGTGGATCCTTGAGATCGATAAAGACTATGATGAAGACATCGGCCTGGAATTTGAAAACGGCCTGATGGACGATTACCGCTCGTGTCATAACAACTGCATATTTTGTTTTATCGACCAGATGCCTAAGGGAATGCGTGATACTTTATACTTTAAAGATGATGATTCCCGGCTTTCTTTTTTACAGGGCAATTACGTAACGCTGACCAATATGTCGGATCATGACCTTGACAGGATCATTCTCTACCATCTCTCGCCGATCAATGTTTCGATCCAGACGACGAATCCGGAGCTTCGCTGCATGATGCTTCATAACCGTTTTGCAGGTGAAGCGCTCAAGAAAGTGGACAGGCTCTATGAGGGCGGCATCACGATGAACGGACAGATCGTTCTGTGTAAAGGCGTAAACGACGGGGCTGAGCTTGAACGGAGTATTTCCGATCTGACGCGCTATATTCCTCTTATGGAGAGCGTCTCGGTCGTTCCCGTCGGCCTTTCAAAGTATCGTGACGGCCTCTATCCGCTTGAACCCTTCCAAAGAGAAGATGCGATCGAGGTGCTTTCGATCATTCACAGATGGCAGGAGAAGATCTACCGGGAGCATGGGATCCATTTTATCCATGCCTCCGATGAATGGTATATCTTAGCAGGCATGGATCTTCCGGAAGAGGAGCGCTACGACGGATACCTGCAGCTTGAAAACGGTGTCGGGATGCTTCGCCTTATGATGAATGAGTTCCGGGATGCCATAGAAGAGCTTCGCCAAAATGTGAAGGCCCATGAAATGAGCGTGCCTCATACGCTTTCCGTTGCAACGGGCCGGCTTGCGGCACCTTTTGTCAGGAGGATGGCGGAAGAGATCTGTGAAGTCCTTCCGAATCTTACGATCCGTGTGTATGCGATCCGCAACGATTTTTTCGGTGAACTGATTACCGTATCGGGGCTTCTGACCGGGCAGGATATCGCCGCACAGCTTGCAGACAAGGAACTGGGTGAATGTCTTCTTTTGCCCCAAAATGTATTGCGTTCTGGCGAAGAAGTGTTCCTAGATGACATGACTTTGACCGAGCTTTCCGATACTTTACAAGTAAAAGTAAATATTGTAAAATCAGACGGACATGCGCTCGTTGACGCCGTGGTCTCCTGTGTTTAGGTCGGATCGCGGCTTTACTTACATGGAGTAATATTTTATGAGTAAAAAAAGAGGAAAACCGATCGTTGCCGTGGTGGGCAGACCAAACGTGGGTAAATCGACGTTGTTTAATGCCCTAGCGGGAGAGATGATCTCTATCGTCAAGGATACACCCGGAATTACGAGAGACAGAATATATGCGGATGTGACGTGGCTTGATCATGCGTTTACGCTGATCGATACAGGCGGTATCGAACCCGATTCGTCGGATGTGATCTTATCGCAGATGCGTGAGCAGGCTGAGATCGCGATCTCAACTGCGGATGTCATCCTGTTTATGACGGATGTACGGCAGGGACTGGTCGATGCGGACTCCAAAGTCGCAGACATGCTTAGAAGATCGCATAAACCGGTCGTTTTGACGGTTAATAAAGTGGATGATTTCAACAAAATGATGCCGGATGTGTATGAGTTCTATAACCTTGGCATCGGTGAGCCGATCCCGATCTCTGCGGCGAACCGCACGGGTATCGGTGAACTGCTTGATGTGGTGGTGGAGCATTTTGACAGTTCGGATGCCGAGGAGGAAGAGGACGACCGCCCGAAGGTTGCGATCGTTGGGAAGCCCAATGTCGGCAAGTCTTCGATCATCAACAAGCTGATCGGCGAGAATCGCGTGATCGTATCCGATATTGCCGGTACGACGCGAGATGCGATCGACACGGAAGTCGTTCATAATAAGAAAGAGTATGTTCTGATCGATACGGCCGGACTTCGCCGCAAGAACAAGATCAAAGAAGAACTCGAGCGTTACATGATCGTACGAACGGTCAGCGCCGTAGAACGCGCCGATGTAGTCGTTCTAGTCATCGATGCATCGGAAGGCGTGACCGAGCAGGATGCCAAGATCGCCGGGATCGCACACGAACGGGGCAAGGGCGTGATCATTGCCGTGAATAAATGGGATCTTGTGGAAAAAGATGACAAGACCATCTATAAATTCACGGGCAAGGTGAAGGAAACGCTTTCCTTTATGCCTTACGCTGAACTTTTGTTTGTATCCGCAGAGACAGGACAGCGCCTGCCCAAGCTTTTTGACATGATCGATATGGTCATTGAGAATCATGCGCTTCGCGTCGCGACCGGTGTCTTAAACGAGATCATGACGGAAGCTGTGGCGCTCCAGCAGCCGCCCAGCGATAAAGGCAAGCGTCTGAAGCTTTTCTATATCACGCAGGTTGCGGTTAAGCCGCCGACGTTTGTGATCTTTGTCAATGACAAGGAATTAATGCATTTTTCTTATACAAGATATATTGAAAACCGGATCCGCGATGCGTTCGGATTCCGGGGAACACCGCTTCGTTTTATCATCAGGGAGAGGAAGGAGAACTAGATGGTACGGATCGTATGCCTCCTGATCGGATATTTATTCGGTCTGTTTCAGACCGCTTATTTCTATGGCAAGATGAAAGGGATCGATATCAGAAAGCATGGCAGCGGCAACGCAGGGACGACCAACACGCTGCGTGTGCTTGGGTTTAAGGCAGGACTGATCGTGCTTGCCGGAGATCTTTTAAAATGTGCACTGGCGCTCGTACTTGTACGATGCCTGCTCGGTCAGAGTCATGCAGATATGCTCTATCTGCTTCTTCTGTATACGGCTGCGGGCGTGATCATCGGGCATGATTTTCCATTTTACATGCATTTCAAAGGCGGAAAAGGGATCGCTGCAACGGCGGGTCTGATCGCAGCGTTTCATCCTTATTTCATTCCGATGGGGCTTATTGTGTTTTTCAGTATCTTTTTTACAACACACTATGTATCCCTCGGCTCATTGATGATCTATGTCGGGTTTATGACGCAGCTTATCATAATGGGGCAGCTTGGGTGCTTTCGGATGGAGCCTGCGCTTTTGTATGAGATGTACGGGGTTGGCGCATTTTTGATGTTCATGGCGTATTTTCAGCATCGTGCCAATATCGTACGCCTCTTAAAGGGTGAAGAGCGAAAGACGTATCTGTTCAAAAAGAACGAACAATAAATACAATATAATAACAAAAACACTCTGCCGGGAACGGCATAATATTCGCGAAGGAGACTTGGAGATGGAGAGAATAAGTGTTTTGGGAGCAGGCAGCTGGGGGACGGCCCTTGCGAGGCTCCTCTGCAACAACGGGCATGAGGTGACCATGTGGTCGGCACTGCCTGAAGAGATTCGTGCACTTCGTGCGGATCATGAAAACCGTGAGAAATTACCCGGAGTTCCGCTTCCGGAGCGCATGCGCTTTACGGAAGATCTGAAGGAGGCGGTCACGGATCGGGATATCCTTTTACTGGCGGTTCCTTCCGGTTTTGTCAGAAGCACCACAGCAAGGCTTCATGACATCATTCCGGATGGCCAGATCATTGTAAATGTTGCGAAGGGTATCGAAGAGAGTACATTAAAAACGCTGTCGGAAGTGATCGAAGATGAGCTGCCGACTGCTAATGTTGTTGTATTATCTGGGCCTTCACACGCTGAAGAAGTGGGGCGTGACATTCCGACATCGATCGTGGCGGGTGCCCACAGAAAGACAACGGCTGATTATATTCAGAATACATTTATGAGTGAATCATTTCGTGTTTATACCAGCCCGGATCTGCTTGGTATGGAACTCGGAGCAGCGCTGAAAAATGTCGTGGCACTGGCTGCGGGGATCGCGGATGGCCTTGGCTACGGCGATAATACAAAGGCCGCTTTGATCACGCGCGGTATGGCGGAAATCACAAAACTCGGTGTAGAGATGGGCGGCAGAGCGGAGACGTTTGCTGGACTGTCAGGGATCGGCGACCTGATCGTAACCTGTGGCAGCATGCATTCAAGGAACCGCCGAGCAGGGATCCTGATCGGACAGGGACATTCCTACGAAGAAGCGATGGCGGAAGTCAAGCAGGTCGTGGAAGGCGTCTACAGCGCGAAGGCGGCGCTCAGGCTTGCCCACAAATATCATGTGGAGCTGCCGATCTGCGAACAGGTCAATGCCGTATTATTTGAGGGAAAAGACGCGGGAGAAGCGGTCAGGGAACTGATGCTCCGCGATAAAAAAATAGAAAACAACGATATACTTTGGAGGACCTAATGCAAAACAATTTTAACGGAACATCGGAATACGTTGCGTCAGAGCAGTTGATGGCGAGTGTCAATGTGGCGATCGCGCTTCAGAAGCCGCTTTTGATCAAAGGAGAGCCCGGTACAGGAAAGACTATGCTGGCTGAAGCGGTTGCCAAGTCACTTGGCAGAAAGCTTTTGATCTGGAATATAAAGTCTACAACGAAGGCGCAGGACGGTCTTTACATGTATGATACGATCCAGCGTCTCTATGACGGACAGTTCGGCGAGGAAGGCGTTGACGATATCGCAAGATACATTAAGCTTGGCAAGCTGGGCGAAGCCTTTGACAGCGACGAGCAGGTCGTTCTTTTGATCGATGAGATCGATAAGGCTGATCTGGAATTTCCGAATGACCTTTTGTGGGAACTTGATCAGATGGAATTCTATATCCATGAGACCAGACGTACGGTCAAGGCAAAACACCGTCCAATCGTGATCATCACGTCCAATGCGGAAAAGGAACTGCCGGATGCTTTTCTGCGCCGCTGCATTTTCCATTATATTGAGTTTCCCGATGCGGCGCTTATGGATGAGATCGTCAAGACACACTATCCGGATGTCGATCAGAACCTTTTGGATCAGGCAATGGAAGCCTTCTACAACATCCGCAGTATGCGCGAGATCAGAAAGAAACCGAGTACCTCGGAACTGATCGATTGGGTAAATGCGCTTCAGATCGGCGGTATCAGTGCTTCCGAGATCAAAGAAAAGCTTCCGTTTGTCGGTGTGATCGTAAAGAAAGATGAGGATCTGGAAACGGTGAAACACAGCGTAGAGTAGGTGATCTATGTTTCTGAAATTTTTTGACAAGCTCAAAGAAAAGGGACTGAAAGTAACGCTCGGTGAATGGCTGACGCTTCAGGAAGCACTGGACAAAGGACTGGCCTGCAGTTCCCTTACCGAGTTCTATTATCTTGCCCGCATGACGCTTGTAAAGAGCGAGGTCGAGTACGACAAGTTCGATATGGCATTTGAGGAGACGTTCAAAGGCGCGCAGTACGAGACAGAAGTCTCCAAACAGATGCTCAAGTGGCTCAATAAAGAAGAAATGAATGAAATGCTGCAGATGGAAGAGAAGCAGTGGCTCAATCAGCTTGAAGAGATCAAAGTTGACAAAGACGAAGTCGAACAGAAGTTTAAAGACCGTCTGCGCGATCAGGACAGCGAGCATAACGGCGGCAGCTTTTGGATCGGCACGATGGGCAAGACGAGCTTCGGCAACACCGGCGGCAATGTCGGCGGTGTTCGTGTCGGCGGCGCGACAGGCTATCAATCGGCGTTTGCTGTTGTAGGTGAGCGCAAATTCCGCGATTTTCGTAATGACCGTGTACTTGATAACCGACAGTTCCAGCAGGCGCTTCGCAGGCTGCGCGAGTTCTCGTCGAGACTTGATATTCCGAAGACAGAACTGGATATCAACGGCACGATCGATAAGACCTGTAATAACGGCGGATGTCTCCAGATCGTCATGGAGAAGCCGCGTAAGAACTCTGTGAAGCTCCTTCTCCTCATGGATTCCGGCGGGACGATGATCCCGTATACAGAATTGATGAATGAGCTTTTTCAGTCGATCAATAAGTCCAATCATTATAAAGACGTTAAGTTCTACTATTTTCACAACTGTATTTACAGTCATGTTTACAAGACGCCCGAATGTGAGAACGGCGACTGGGTTGAGACGGAATGGCTGTTTCGGAATCTCGACAGCGATTACAAGGTGATCATCGTCGGAGATGCTGCAATGGCCCCGGAGGAGCTTTACTCGGAGACAGGCAATTATCGCGGACCGAACAACGGTCTCTCCGGAATGGATTGGCTCCTTCTTTTGAAAAAACATTTTAAGAAGATCGTTTGGATGAATCCTAAAATGGCTCCCGGAAGAGCGCCCTGGCGCGAAGCGGAGACGGCTGTTAAGGAAGTCTTTCCGATGTACAAACTGACGGTTGCCGGATTGAATGAAGCGATGAATACGCTTATGAAGAAAACAGGCAGATAGGTTGTACAAGAAACGATCCCTGATGTAGAATAATACAGGAAGGAGATGGGAATATGCATTATTCCAAAGATCCAAATAAGCAATATCATACTCAGGTGGGAAAAGGTGATGTCGGCCGCTATGTGATCATGCCGGGTGATCCGAAGCGATGCGCAAAGATCGCGGCGTATTTTGATGATATAAAGCTTGTTGCGGACAGCAGGGAGTATATGACATATACCGGAAAGCTTGACGGCGAGACCGTTTCCGTTACATCGACCGGCATCGGAGGACCTTCCGCATCGATCGCAATGGAGGAGCTTGTACGCGCCGGCGCGGATACGTTTATCAGGATCGGTACCTGCGGCGGGATGCAGCTTGATGTTTTAAGCGGTGATTCCGTGATCGCGCAGGCGGCGATCCGCATGGAAGGAACGACCAAAGAGTATGCGCCGATCGAATTTCCGGCAGTCGCAGACAGAACAGTTGTAAATGCGCTTGTTGATGCGGCAGAGTCTTTGAATCAGAGATATCATGTAGGTGTCGTACAGTGCAAGGACGCGTTCTATGGACAGCACAGTCCGGAACTGATGCCGGTATCATACGAACTGATCAATAAATGGGAGGCTTGGAAGCGTCTTGGCTGCCTTGCATCCGAAATGGAATCGGCTGCGCTTTTTATTGTCGCAAGCATGCATCATGTAAGATGCGGTTCCGTGTTCCTAGTTGTTGCAAACCAGGAACGTGAGAAGGAAGGCCTTGAGAATCCGGTCGTTCATGATACGGACATGGCGATCCGGATCGCCGTGGAGGCACTTCGCAGACTGATCAAAGAGGATCGTGAGAAGAATAAAGCATAATCAAAGGTGGTGCTTTCGTGAAATGGTTTAAGCGCGTTGCATTGCCGGACATTTTATTGGCGCTGGGCGGCGTATTCCTGATCTCATTGGGAGCCGCTTTTAACAACCGCGCGGGCCTTGGTAACGATTCGATCGGTATATTGTATGACGGCCTGCGCGCGTCTATGAACTGGACGACAGATCAGCTTGGAATGGCGTCCAATATCGTCAATGCATCTTTAACAGTTGTTCTTTTTATCCTTGCAAGAAAATATATCAGTATCGGGACATTGATCTATTTTTTACCGTACGGTTTATTTACGGATATCAATGTGGCCTTATACGACATGATCCCCTATCATGATGCATTCTGGGTACGGTGTATTCTTTGCATTGCGGGGAATCTTCTTCTTTACGTTGGCGTTTCCATGTATGTAACGGTCGATATCGGTGTTGATCCTTTTACCGGAACGGTCCTTTATTTACGTGACGTTACCGGAAAAGAATATCGGATCGTAAAGATCGTTTTTGATGTATGCCTTGTTCTGATCGGCTTTTTCCTGGGCGGAAAGCTTGGCGTTGTGACGGTTGTCGCATCGGTCGCAGCCGGTCCGATCATTCAGTTTCTGACAGGAAGAATGCAAAGGATCTATTTCAAAGATAAGATTGCAACTGTTCAACAGGAATCACAAGTCAAAGGAGGAAAAGAAGATGGGTACACCTCATAACAGTGCACAAAAGGGAGATATTGCAAAAACAGTTTTAATGCCGGGGGATCCGCTCCGTGCGAAATTCATTGCAGACACATATCTTGAGAATGTAAAGCAGTTTAATGCCGTCCGTAATATGTTCGGCTATACAGGAACATATAAGGGAAAAGAGATTTCCGTAATGGGCGGTGGAATGGGTATTCCGTCGATCGGCATCTATTCTTACGAACTGTTCCATATGTACGATGTTGACAACATTATCCGTATCGGCAGTGCCGGTGCGCTTTCGGATGATCTGAACCTGATGGATATCGTGATCGCACAGGGGGCTTCCACCGATTCCAATTACGGATATCAGTACAATTTCCCGGGACACTTTACGCCCATTGCGGATTTTGACCTTTTGCAGAAAGCAGTTGCGGTCGCTAAGGAGCAGGGCACAAAGGTGACGGTTGGTAACGTATTCAGTTCCGACATATTCTACAATGCCGATAAGACTGTCAGCGATCGTCTTAAAGCGATGGGAATTCTCTGCGTTGAGATGGAATCGGCAGGTCTTTATTACAATGCGGCATTTGCCAACAAGCATGCGCTTACGATCCTGACCATTTCCGATCATCTCTATAAGACGGAGGAGCTCTCTGCCGATGAGCGCCAGACAGGCTTTAAGAAGATGATGGAGATCGCGCTGAATCTTGCATAATATGAATTGAAACGGAGATTCTTAATCATGGACATCAAAGAGATCTTAAAACATGTAGATCATACATTACTGCAGCAGACAAGCACATGGCCCGAGATCAAAGAGATCTGCGATGATGCGATGCTCTATGGCACGGCATCCGTCTGCATACCGCCTTCCTTCGTGAAGCAGGCAAAGGAGTATGTCGGGGATAAAATGGCTGTATGCACGGTCATCGGTTTTCCGAACGGCTATATGACCACGGCTGTCAAGGAATTTGAGACAAAAGATGCGCTTGCCGGCGGTGCTGATGAGATCGATATGGTCATCAACGTCGGTTGGGTCAAGGAAAAACGCTATGACCTTGTGGAGGAGGAGATCCGCCTCCTGAAAAAGGCCTGCGGTGATAAGATCCTGAAGGTCATCATTGAAACCTGCCTCCTGACAGATGATGAAAAGATCGAAATGTGTCATGTTGTTACGAAAGCCGGTGCGGATTATATCAAGACATCAACCGGTTTTTCAACAGGCGGCGCAACATTTGATGATGTCGCGCTGTTCGCAAAGCATGTCGGTGAGAATGTGAAGATCAAGGCTGCCGGCGGGATCTCGTCTCTTGAAGATGCAGAGAAGTTCCTTTCTCTCGGTGCAGAGAGGCTCGGGACAAGCCGTGTGATCAAGATCGTGAAAGCATCGAACTAAGGAGATGAACCTTATGAAAAAATATAACCGTGTATTTGTTGTCGTTATGGATTCACTTGGCGTTGGTGCCATGCCGGATTCTGAGAAGTTTGGCGATGTCGGTGTGAATACACTGGGACATATTTCGGAATCCGTTGAATCATTCAGGATCCCGAACCTTCAAAAACTCGGAATGGCCAATATCACGCCTCTTAAACAGGTTGCGGCTGTTTCCGATCCGATGGGTCTATACGGAAAACTTGCGGAAAAGAGCAACGGTAAAGATACGATGACCGGTCATTGGGAGATGATGGGCCTTCACGTGACGAAGCCTTTTCAGACGTTTACCGACACAGGATTTCCGCCGGAACTGATCAAAGAGCTTGAGGAGAAGACCGGTCATAAAGTGATCGGCAACAAGAGCGCAAGCGGAACCGAGATCCTGGATGAACTTGCGGAAGAAGAGATCGCGACAGGTCATATGATCGTTTATACTTCCGCCGACTCCGTATTGCAGATCTGCGGTAACGAGGAAACGTTTGACTTAAAGGAACTGTATCGTTGCTGTGAAATCGCAAGAGAGATCACGATGAAGGATGAATGGAAAGTCGGCCGTATCATCGCGAGACCTTATGTCGGCAAGAAAAAGGGTGAATTCGTTCGTACGAGCAATCGTCATGATTATGCGCTTAAACCGTTCGGCCCGACGGTATTGAATGCCATGAAGGACGCCGGACTGGATGTGATCTCCGTTGGCAAGATCAATGATATCTTTGTCGGAGAAGGTATTACCGAATCCAATCGTTCCAAGAGCTCCGTTCACGGTATGGAACAGACGATCGAGATCGCAGGACGCGATTTTAAGGGCATCTGTTTTACCAATCTGGTAGATTTTGATGCACTTTGGGGGCATCGGCGCAATCCGGAGGGGTATGCACAGGAAATCGAGAAGTTTGATGTAAATCTGGGGAAGCTTCTGGATGCTCTTCGCGATGATGATCTTCTCATCATTACGGCTGACCATGGAAATGATCCAACCTATACGGGTACTGATCACACCAGAGAGAAGGTTCCGTTCCTTGCGTATGCCAAAACGCTGGAGCATAAGGGAGAACTTCCCGAGAAGGATACATTTGCCGTGATCGGCGCCACGATCGCCGAAAATTTTGGCGTTCAAATGCCGGATGGATGCATCGGCACATCGATTCTGAGCGAATTACAATGATCGGAGAAAAGTGATGGAAGTTGATTACAAAGGATTGATCAGGAAGGCTTTTGAAGCCAGAAAGCATGCTTATGCGCCTTATTCGCAGTTTTACGTGGGCGCGGCACTTCTTTGCAAAGACGGGAGTGTATACCAGGGATGTAATATCGAGAATGCTGCGTTTACGCCCGGAAACTGCGGAGAGAGAACTGCGATCTTTAAAGCGGTGTATGACGGGCATAAGGATTTTCGTGCGATCGCGATCGTTGCAGGCAAAGACGATGATCATATAGAGTTTGGCGGGCCCTGCGGTGTCTGCCGACAGGTTATGATGGAGTTTTGCAATCCGGATACATTTGAGATCATTATGGCAAAGAGTGAAGACGAATACATCGTTAAGACACTTGGTGAACTCTTGCCGTTTGGGTTTGGCCCGGAGAATCTTGCATGAAAGTAACCTTATATTCGGACGGTTCTGCACGTGGAAACCCGGATGGGCCCGGCGGTTTCGGGACGATCCTGAAATACACAGATCCAAAGGGTCAGACGCACGTACGTGAATACAGCGGTGGATTTAAAAAGACAACCAATAATCGAATGGAACTTCTTGGCGTGATCACAGGACTTGAGGCGCTTACGAAACCATGTGATGTTGAAGTCGTTTCCGATTCCAAATATGTAACGGATGCGTTTAACCAGCACTGGATCGATAAGTGGCAGAGTACCGGATGGAAGACAAAGAACGGTTCCGTAAAAAATATACCGCTTTGGAAGCGTCTCCTGAAGGCGATGGAGCCGCATCGTGTTACGTTTACATGGGTGAAAGGACATAACGGACACCCCGAGAATGAGCGATGCGACGCGCTTGCCACCTCAGCGGCAGACGGCGATGAGTTGCTTGACGACACACTAGATATAGTAGTATAATATTTCCAGCTTAACAAGCGAAGGGAGAGAGGACCATGGAGAATCTAATCGAATTCTTACGATATTTTATTTCGTACTTAAGCGTGTTCCTTTTGATCGTTTTTCTGGTTGTTGTAGCCTGTGTGATCGGAGTGAAGTGGCGTAAAGCCAAGGATGCCAAGAAAGCGAAGGAAATGCAGGAAGCCGGAGACAGAGCATAGAGTGTCATCGGATGACGAGAGCGTACTTTTTGTACGCTCTTTTTTACTTTTTGTACGGATTTTGCGCTTCTTTTTTGTGTGTTATGCGACTTGACAGCTGGGAAGCAATATTATAGTATAATACAAGATGTTGTGTTTTGACGACACGGCACTGACTATATCGTGTTATTGCAGTGGGAGGAATAAGACATGGGCGTTACAGCGGAAAAACAGGCTGACGGCATCGATTATGGAAAAGAATATACACCGAATCGAGAGATGTGGGTCGTAAAAAAAGACGGAAGCAAAGAAGCTTTCAATGTACAGAAAGTCATTAATGCTGTCGGAAAGTCCGCCTATCGTGCCCTTACGAAATTCACGGAAGACGATCAGCGTCATATCTGTGAATTCGTGATCCGTAAGGTCGAAGAACTTGATACAGACGATGTGCCGATCCAGATCATGCACAATATCGTGGAATCCGCGCTGGAAGAAGTGAAACCCATCGTCGCAAAAAGCTATCGCGATTATCGGAATTACAAGCAGGATTTTGTCCGCATGCTTGATGACGTGTACAAGAAGAGCCAGTCGATCATGTATGTGGGTGACAAAGAGAACGCCAATACCGACTCTGCGCTTGTTTCTACCAAGAGAAGTCTCGTGTTTAACCAGCTCAACAAAGAACTTTATCAGAAATTCTTTATGACGACCGAAGAGATTCAGGCCTGTCGTGACGGTTATATCTATGTGCATGACATGTCTGCGAGACGTGATACGATGAACTGCTGTCTCTTTGATGTAGAGCACGTATTAAAGGGCGGCTTCGAAATGGGTAATATCTGGTACAATGAGCCCAAATCTCTGGATGTCGCTTTTGATGTGATCGGTGATATCGTATTGAGTGCTGCCAGCCAGCAATACGGCGGTTTTACCGTTCCGAGCGTTGATCTGATCCTTGAGCCGTATGCCGAGAAATCCTATAAACGCAACATTGAAAAATACGAACGTCTCGGGATCGACCATGAGACGGCTGAAGCGGAGAGCTACGCGGACGTTGTCAAGGAATTTGAACAGGGATTCCAGGGATGGGAGTATAAGTTCAATACAGTCGCTTCCTCTAGAGGGGACTATCCGTTTATCACTGTAACGGCAGGTACAGGTACCGGACGTTTTGCCAGACTGGCGACGATCTCGATGCTTAATGTCAGAAGAAGAGGTCAGGGGAAAAAGGAGTGCAAGAAGCCGGTTCTTTTCCCGAAGATCGTTTTCTTATATGATGAAAATCTGCACGGACCTGGCAAAGAACTGGAAGATGTTTTTGAAGCGGGTGTAAGATGTTCTGCCAAGACGATGTATCCCGACTGGCTTTCTCTTACCGGACGCGGCTATATCGCCAGCATGTACAAACGCTACGGCAAGATCATTTCCCCGATGGGATGCAGAGCATTTCTTTCTCCCTGGTATGAGAGAGGCGGCATGTACCCGGCAGACGAGAATGATACGCCGATCTTCGTCGGACGTTTCAATATCGGTGCGGTATCGCTTCATTTACCTATGATCCTTGCGAAGGCGCGCCATGAGAGTAAAGATTTTTATGAAGTGCTTGATTATTATCTGAATCTGATCCGCCAGCTTCACATTCGTACATATGCATATCTGGGTGAGATGCGCGCATCAACCAATCCGCTTGCATACTGCGAAGGAGGTTTTTTAAACGGCCATCTGAAGCTTACCGATAAGATCAAACCGCTTTTGAAATATGCAACTGCAAGTTTCGGCATCACGGCACTGAATGAACTGCAGGAACTCTATAACGGCAAGTCTCTTGTTGAAGACGGACAGTTTGCCCTGGATGTTTTGGACTACATCAATAAAGAGATCGACCGTTTCAAGAAAGAGGACGGAAACCTTTATGCGATCTATGGCACACCGGCAGAGAATCTCTGCGGTTTGCAGGTAAAGCAGTTCAGAAAGAAATACGGTATTGTGGAAGGGGTATCCGACAGAGAGTATGTCAGCAACAGTTTCCACTGCCATGTAACGGAAGATATCACGCCAATCGAGAAGCAGGATAAGGAATATCGCTTCTGGGAGCTTTCTAACGGTGGAAAGATCCAGTATGTAAAATACCCGATCGATTACAATATTGAGGCGATCAAGACACTGATCCGTCGTGCAATGGAAATGGGCCTTTATGAAGGCGTCAATCTATCTCTTGCATATTGTGACGACTGCGGTCATCAGGAACTGGAAATGGACGTGTGCCCGAAATGCGGCAGCCGCAACCTGACCAAGATCGACAGGATGAACGGTTATCTGTCCTATTCCCGTGTTCACGGCGATACACGTTTGAACGATGCCAAGATGGCTGAGATCGCCGACAGACTGAGTATGTAACATGCAGGAGTAAATCATGAGATATCATAATATAACAAAGGACGACATGCTCAACGGTGACGGATTGCGTGTCGTGCTCTGGGTCGCGGGATGTTCGCATTGCTGTAAGGAATGCCAGAATCCGATCACCTGGGATCCGAACGGCGGACTGCCCTTTGATGAAGCGGCAAAGCAGGAGATCTTTGAACAGTTAGAGCATTCATATATTTCAGGAATCACATTTTCCGGCGGAGATCCGCTTCATCCTGCGAACAGGACAGATGTGCGGAATTTAATGGAAGAGATTAAAACGAAGTATCCCGACAAGACGATCTGGCTCTACACAGGTGACTCCTGGGAAAACATCATGCATTATCCGCTTATGAAGTATGTGGATGTTGTGGTGGACGGTGAATTTCATATTGAAGAACGCGATGTGAAACTCCTGTGGAAGGGAAGCAGAAATCAACGCGTGATCGACGTGCAAAAAAGCCTCAGGCAGACAGATCCGGGTATTCCGATCCTGCACTGCGGCGATTATGAATAAAAACCTCAAATCAAACTAAACAATGGAGAACAGACATGAAAAAAATCGCTAAATTCATGAAAGTAAGCAAGGAACAGTTTGTAAAGGATTTTTTGGATGCGATCCCGGAGGAGCGCGGCTTCAATGAAGAAAAGGCTGCAGCCGTATACGACGCGATCACTTTGCCGAAACGTGCGACGGCCGGCAGCGCGGGATATGACTTTTTCAGTCCCGTCACGTTTACACTTCATCCCGGTCAAAGCATAAAGATGCCGACCGGCATCCGCGCCAAGATGGAAGAGGGCTGGGTACTGTCCTTATACCCCAGAAGCGGGCTTGGATTTAAATACCGCATGCAGCTGAACAATACGGTCGGTATCATTGACAGCGATTATTTTGATGCAGACAACGAAGGTCATATCATTTGCCGCCTTACCAATGACTCGAACGAGAACAGATCGCTGCAGATCGAGCAGGGAAAAGGCTTTGTACAGGGGATCTTTACGGAATTCGGTATCTGTGAAGATGATGATGCGGACGGTATCAGAACCGGCGGATTCGGAAGTACAACAAAATAAAAGAGAACAGTCACAAAGAGCCTCGGACTTATCATCCGAGGCTCTGTTTTTGTATGCTTGCGTATGATCTTATTTCCGAACCGGATCAAGAAAGCGGGATCAGCGGCCCTTTAGTGGTAGGAATGATAGCCGAAGGTGAACCGACCGTGTCGCTGTAAGTCAGTACATAGATCGCAGATTGCTGTAATTCAAATGTAACGGTAAGGTCACTTGTATCAAGATCGGGCAGAAGTACAGGTGCCATACCGTTTGCACAGATCACATGGAAGGTACGGCCTGCCGCAATCTCGGATTTGGGAAGCTTCAGGCATACGCGAGTGGGCTGTTTGAGTGATGAGATCATTTTACCGTCTTCGGAAGACAGCTGAAAATCAAATGCGCTGGAATAGTTCTCGCCGCTTACGATGGAAGCGGCCTGCTTGGTACCTTCATCGATCGTTGTCAGCTTGGCATTGAGCGATACACCGATGACCTTGTATTCTTTTACGTAATCGACGGCATTCTCGTTTCTGGTAATGCCGCTTATATTTTCATCGGTCTTGTAGCTGTGACCTTTAAAACGCTCGAAAACAGCAACAACGCGGTGATTCTTTCCGCCGATATTAAAGGTATACTGCTCGGAATTGCCGTTATCAATGATCGCACCGTTATCTGTGTAATATTTAAATTTAAACTCTTTATTAACGGGAAGCGCTGTTACGGTAACGGAATCCGTCGCATCACAATATGTATAATGTGTAAAAGACTGCCCGTTTTTCGTGGAGAAAACTGCACCGGCAGAGGTGTTGTTGGCCAGTACGGTCACTGCGTTCTGCTGGTTATCCGTATGGGCACTGACATCTGTCTTGACACAAAACAGCAACGAAGCTGCAAAAATGCCGAATACTGCATATTTAATCTTTTTCATAATGCCACCTCACTTAGCTTTTAAAAAATGAATTGCAATTTTTCTTTGATAGTGTTATTTTAACATGAATCGGCGTGTTAGGAAAGATAAAAGGACAGCTGTTATGTTACATGGAAAAAACAAAGACCGCATGATGAATATGACGGAAGGCGATCCGCTTAGGCTGATCGCTTCATTTGCGTTGCCGCTTCTTCTCGGGAACCTCCTGCAGCAGATGTACAACGTGATGGATGCCGTGATCGTTGGCAGGATCCTGGGGCCGTGGGCACTCGCAGGTGTCGGTGCGACAAGCAGTGTGCAGTTTCTTGTGATGGGGTTCTGTATTGGAATCTGCAGTGGCTTTGCGATACCGATCGCGCAGCTTTTCGGCGCGGGTGATATCAACAGGCTGAAGCGAAGCCTTTTTCACGATGCGATCCTTTGCGTCATTTTTTCCGTGATCCTGACATTTTCATCCACTTTCTGGTGCGATGAGATATTGCATATGCTGCAGATCTCAAGCGAGATTTATGAGGATGCGTATACGTATCTTTTCATCATGTTTTGCGGGATCCCGTTTACGCTTCTTTACAATTTACTGTCCGGTGCGCTTCGTGCAGTCGGAGACAGCAGAACGCCGTTTTTGTTTTTGGCACTTTCAACCGTTTTGAATATCGTATTGGATCTGCTCTTTATCCTGTCATTTGGGATGGGGGTTGCGGGTGCGGCACTTGCGACTGTCCTTGCGCAGGCTGTCAGCGGCTTCTTGTGCCTAATCCTGATCCTCAAGAAGGTGCCGGTTCTAGTACCGAACCGAAGGAACTGCGTTTTTTCTTTTCGCGAATTGATGGTGGTGCTCCTGATCGGTCTTCCGATGGGGCTGCAGTATTCGATCACCGCGATCGGCTGTATGGTCATGCAGGCGGCGAACAATGCGCTTGGCAGTGTCTTTTCGTCTTCCTTTGCTGCGATCACAAAGATCAAGCAGTTTTCCATGTGTCCGTTTGAGGCACTCGCAACCGGGGTATCCGTGTATTGCGGACAGAACCTGGGCGCCGGGAAGATCGATCGCATAAAGACGGGCGTTAAAAGAGGCATTCTGATCGGCGCATCTTACGGCCTTGTGATCGGTGCGGTGATCAGCATATTCGGCAGAGAACTTGCATCGCTGTTTATCGGAAATGAAGAAAAGGCGGTTCTTGATGCGGCTGCACAGTTCCTGCTTTGTATCGGAACCTGCTATTGGATGCTCGGTTTTCTGAATGTTACGCGGATGAGTGTGCAGGGCCTCGGGTTTTCGGGACGTGCGATCTTTTCCGGTGTGGCTGAGATGGCATCGCGTGTGATCATCAGTATCTGGATCGTACCGATCCTTGGGTATCCGGCGATCTGCTGGGATGATCAGCTTGCCTGGGTCGCCGGCTGTCTTTACATTGTGCCGATGTGTTTTCATATCATTCATAAGCTGGAAAAAAGGGTGTCAAGAAAAAGTGCTTGACACCTTTTCGCGTTTATTGTATCCTTACAACTGTGCTTTGCGAGGGCATTCGTATGGATAAAATGATTGAACACGGTCTTTTATATGATTTTTACGGTGAACTGTTAACGGACCATCAGAAGGAATTGTATGAAAAAGCGGTGTTTGAGGACCTGTCTTTGGGTGAGATTGCAGCAGACGAAGGCATTAGCCGCCAGGGCGTTCATGATCTTTTGAAGCGCTGCAATAAGACACTCGAAGACTATGAAGAAAAGCTGGGTCTGGTCAAGCGATTCCATAAGATAAAAGAGAAGGTCGGGATGATCCACGAACTTGCGGATGAAGGCGTACCTTCAGGCGATACACTCGAAAAGATCCGTAAACTGGCGGATGAGATCGTAGAGGAACTGTAATACATGGCATTTGAAAGTCTGACGGATAAACTGCAAAACGTATTTAAAAAGCTTCGCAGCAAGGGACGTCTGACGGAAGAAGATGTTAAGGCTTCCCTGAAAGAAGTCAAGATGGCGCTTTTGGAAGCAGATGTCAACTTCAAAGTCGTGAAGCAGTTCATAAATGCAGTTTCGGAGAGAGCGGTCGGCCAGGACGTTATGAACGGACTGAATCCCGGACAGATGGTCATCAAGATCGTTAACGAAGAGATGATATCTCTGATGGGCTCCGAGACGACTGAGATCGCCATGCAGCCGGGCAAAGCCATCACCGTGATCATGATGTGCGGTCTGCAGGGTGCCGGCAAGACAACGACGACGGCAAAGATCGCAGGCAAGCTTAAGACCAAAGGAAAGAAATGTCTTTTGGTCGCATGTGACGTTTATCGTCCGGCTGCGATCAAGCAACTTGAGATCAATGGTGAAAAGCAGGGCGTTGATGTTTTCTCAATGGGAGAGAATCACAGCCCGGTCGATATCGCAAAAGCAGCGATCGAACATGCGGCAAAGAACGCACATAATGTCGTGATCCTCGATACGGCAGGCCGTTTGCATATAGATGAAGCCATGATGGAAGAACTTGTTTCCATTAAGGAACATGTTTCGGTCCACCAGACGCTTCTGGTCGTTGATGCCATGACCGGTCAGGATGCGGTCAATGTCGCGAAGGAGTTTGATGACAAGATCGGCGTCGACGGCGTGATCCTTTCCAAGATGGACGGTGATTCGAGAGGTGGTGCGGCTCTTTCCGTAAAGGCCGTTACCGGTAAGCCGATCATTTATGTCGGTATGGGTGAGAAGCTTTCCGATCTGGAGCAGTTTTATCCGGATCGTATGGCGAGCAGGATCCTTGGCATGGGTGACGTCCTCACCTTTATTGAAAAGGCGCAGGAGAATCTTGACATCGACGCAGACAAAGAGCGCGAGATGGCGCAGCGCATGAAGAAAGGGAAACTCGATTTTGAGGATTACCTTGAAAGCATGAAGCAGATGCGTAAGATGGGCGGGATCGGAAGTCTTCTTTCGGCGCTCCCCGGCATGGGCAGCAAACTCGGTGATATCCAGTCGATAGTCGATGATAAGCAGCTTGCCAGGACGGAGGCGATCGTTTTGTCGATGACAAAAGAAGAACGCCGCAATCCGAAGCTCATGAGTCCTTCCCGCAAACATCGTATCGCAAAGGGAGCGGGCGTTGACATCAGTGTGGTCAATCGTTTTATCAAGCAGTTCGAGCAGTCGCAGAAGATGATGAAACAGATGCCCGGTATGCTCGGTGGATTTGGTGGAAAAAGAGGAAAATTCAAATTCCCCTTTTAACATATAAGAACATTGAAATTTTTTCGGAGGTGAAAGAAATGGTTAAGATCAGATTAAGAAGAATGGGACAGAAGAAAGCTCCTTATTATAGAATCATCGTAGCAGATTCTCGTTCCCCCAGAGACGGCAGATGCATCGACGAGATCGGTACATTTGATCCCAACACAGATCCCAGCACATTCAAGGTTGACGAGGAGAAGGCTAAAAAGTGGCTTGCAAACGGCGCTCAGCCGACCGAGGTTGTTAACAAGATCTTCAAGAACGCAGGTATCATCAGCAAATAAGCAGATTCTTTGTGATTTTTGACATTTTGTGATAACTTTCGGAGGTGGATCATGAAAGAATTAGTTGAAGTGATTGCAAAAGCTCTTGTTGATCAGCCGGAAGAAGTGGTCGTAACCCAGAAAGAAAGCGGTAAAGCGATTACGGTTGAATTGAAGGTGGCTCCCGCCGATATGGGGAAGGTCATTGGAAAACAAGGAAGGATTGCAAAGGCAATTCGCTCTGTTGTTAAAGCCGCTTCATCGAAAGACAATAAGAAAGTGGATGTAGAGATCATCTAATGATGTGGGCGGCTTTCATAGCCGCCCTTTTTTCAAATGAAGTAACAGAGGACATTTATGGAATCTTTTTTAAAAGTCGGTGTTATCTCCAGGGTGCATGGCGTTCGCGGGGAAGTGAAAGTTTTTCCGACAACGGATGATGTAAAGCGCTTCAAGAAGTGCAAAAAGCTGATCCTGGATACCGGGCGCGAACGGATCGATCTGGAAGTCGAAGGCGTAAAGTTCTTTAAGCAGTTTGTGATCCTGAAATTCAGGGACCATGATACGATCGAATCTATCGAACGTTATAAAGGAAAAGATCTGTATGTGACCAGGGAGGACGCCGTAAAGCTTAATAAAGATGAGTATTTTATCGCTGATCTGATCAATATGCACGTATTTGATGAAGGGGATCATGAACTGGGGATCCTGACGGATGTGATCGAGACAGGTGCAAACGATGTCTATGCGGTCAGGGATGCGAGCGGGAGAGAACTTCTGATCCCGGCGATCAAAGAATGCATCCTGTCGGTCGATCCGGAAAAAGGGATCATGAAGGTGCATCTTCTGCCCGGTCTTACCGACCTGTGATCACGATAATAGAAGGATAGATCATGGTATTTCACGTTTTGACATTATTTCCCGAGATGATCGAAAACGGCATGCAGACAAGCATTACGGGCCGTGCGATCGAAAAGGGATTTCTTCATCTTGATGTGCGCAATATCCGCGACTATACGCAGGATAAGCATGGAAAGGTTGACGATTATACATATGGCGGCGGTGCAGGCATGCTCATGCAGGCGCAGCCCGTTTACGATGCATGGGATTCGATCCCCGGAAAGGGCATCCGCACGATCTACTTAACGCCGCAGGGGCGGACCTTTGATCAGATGATGGCAGAGGACTTTGCAAAAGAAGAAGAACTGATCTTTCTTTGCGGGCACTATGAAGGCATTGACGAGCGTGTCCTTGAGGAGACGGTGACGGACTATGTGTCGATCGGCGATTATGTTCTGACGGGCGGCGAGCTTCCTGCAATGGTGATGATGGATACGATCTCGCGCCTTTTACCTGGTGTCCTTCATAATGAAGACTCCGCTGATACGGAGAGCTTCCAGAACGGCCTGTTAGAGTATCCGCAGTATTCGAGGCCGGAAGAGTGGCATGAAAAAAAAGTGCCGGCCATTCTTTTATCGGGGGATCATAAAAAGGTTGACGAATGGCGCCTTGAACAGTCAGAGTTAAGAACAAGAGAGCGTCGACCTGATCTATATGAAGCATATATGGAGCAAAAACGTCTTTATGAGGAGATGCATCCTCCCAAAAGGCGGAAAAGATAGAAAAACACTTGCATTTTCAATATGTATGTGTTAACATGACTAAGTTGCAAAAATGAGATGGTCCTCTGTTGCTTCGCGCATTAAGAACGTCTGATTCATTTATGGAGGCAAGATAATGAGTGATATTATCAAAGAAATCGAAGCTGAACAGTTAAAGGCAGAGGTTCCCGCATTTAACGTAGGCGATACCGTAAAAGTATACGGTAAGATCAAAGAAGGTAACCGTGAAAGAGTTCAGGTATTTGAAGGCACTGTTCTGAAGATGCAGGGGGGTTCCAACCGCGCGACTTTCACAGTAAGAAAGAGCTCCAACGGCGTAGGCGTTGAGAAGACCTGGCCGCTTCATTCTCCTAATGTAGAGAAGGTTGAGATCGTACGTAAAGGTAAAGTAAGACGTGCTAAACTGACCTACTTAAGAGATCGTATCGGTAAAAAGGCGAAAGTTAAAGAGCTCGTTAAATAATCCGATTTTGCTGGATTGGGACAATTGCTTCAGGCGGTTGTCCCTTTTTTGATAGTATGATACACTAAATACGTTAATCGGAAAGCAGGCTGAAATGATGCGCAGAAGATCGAGCGGTTTGAATTTTTACAGAAAAAAGAAAAAGATCAGTATGTCGATCGTAAAGGAGATCGCACACTGGGCTTTTTTGATTTTTGCGTCCGCTTTTTTTGCTACGGTCCTTGTTATGTCGGTCGGGATCAAGATCGGCATGGTCGGTGTGTCGATGGAACCGAAGCTTTATAACGGGCAGGAGATCCTGCTCAATACATTTCATTACAAGCTTTTCAGCCCGGACCGGGGCGATGTGATCGCTTTTCTTCCTAACGGTAACCAGAACTCGCACTACTATGTGAAGCGAGTTGTAGCACTTCCCGGAGAGAAGGTGCAGATCAGAGAAGGAAGACTCTATATCAACGGCGTGCTTGCGGACGAAGAGGATCAATATGACAAGATCGCCGAGCCGGGGATCGCAGAGAATGAGATCACGCTCGGACAGGATGAATTTTTTGTTCTGGGCGATAACCGAAATAATAGTGAGGATTCGAGGTCCGGTAATATCGGACCGGTTAAGCGCGACACCATCACAGGAAAGGCGTGGTTTCACATGGCTTCCAGGACAAGCGGCATGGGGTTTGTGGAATGACAGGGAAGGAATAGAAAATGAACATACAGTGGTATCCCGGCCATATGACCAAGGCCAAAAGGATGATGCAGGAAAACATGAAACTGATCGATCTGGTGATCGAGCTTGTCGATGCCCGCATCCCGCTTGCCAGTCGTAATCCGGATATAGATGATCTCGGCCGGGGAAAGGCCCGGATCGTTCTCTTAAATAAAGCGGATCTTGCGGATGAGAATGCAAATAATCAGTGGGTCAGCTATTTTAAAGCGCGCGGATGCTTTGCGATCCTGATCAATTCCAAGACGGGGACCGGTTTAAAGCAGATCCGGTCGCTTGTGCAGGAGGCCTGCAAAGAGAAGATCGAACGTGACAGAAAAAGAGGTATCTTAAATCGACCTATCCGTGCGATGGTCGTCGGGATCCCCAATGTCGGCAAATCTACGTTTATCAATGCTTTTGCGGGAAAAGCCTGCACGAAGACCGGAAATAAGCCGGGTGTCACAAAAGGGAAGCAGTGGATCCGCCTGAATAAGGAGCTGGAACTGCTTGATACGCCGGGTATACTGTGGCCCAAATTTGAGGATGAACAGGTCGGTCTGAAACTTGCGATGATCGGGTCTGTCAATGACGAGATCCTGCAGACGGAAGAGCTCTCCGTTCATTTGATCGATCTTTTACATGAACGCTATGAAGGCGTATTAAAAGCACGCTTTCAGATAGATGAAAGCCTTAAGGGTGCGGCGATCTTAGGAGAGATCTGCCGTGTCAGAAAATGCTATTTAAAGGGTGAAGAACTCGATTACAGAAAAGCTGCCGGTATTCTGCTCGAAGAGTTCAGAAGCGGCAAGATGGGAAGGTTAACACTGGAATGGCCCGTGTGACGGAAAAAAAGAAAAAACGCAAATTAAAGGGTTGGGTGAGGGAGCTTCTTGATACCGGCCTTTATCTTCTGATTGTCCTGATCCTGACGTATCTTATGATCACGTATGTCGGACAGAGGACGCAGGTGGAAGGCAGTTCTATGGAGACAACGCTTTCCGACGGGGATAATCTGATCGTTGATAAGCTTTCTTATCGCTTTCACGATCCGGAACGCTTTGATATCATCGTATTTCCTTATCGTTATGAAGAAGATACGTACTATATCAAGAGGATCATCGGACTTCCCGGGGAGACGGTTCGGATTGATCAGGACGGTGTGATCTATATCAATGAACAGCCGCTGTCCGAAAACTACGGAAAAGATGTGATCGAGAATCCGGGACTTGCAGCTCATCCGATCGAACTTGGAGAGGATCAGTATTTTGTCCTTGGTGATAATCGAAACAACAGTACGGACAGCCGAATGCCGGATGTTGGCGTGCTTGACAGAAATGAGCTGATCGGGAAGGCTTTTGTCCGGATCTGGCCCTTCAGTAAATTCGGAAAGCTTCATGAATAGCGGGAGATGCAGATGAGTCAGTCCATTTCTGAGATCAGGAAGATCTTGCAAAATACGGATACGGCAGACCTTCCTTCTTTTATCGAACGATTTGAAGAGGATACGCGCAGCGGTGTGCAGAAGCTTGTTGAGAGCGCGTCCAAACAATTGGAAGCGTACAAAAAAGAATATGCCCGCATTTTTGAAATGCGCCGATTTGAAAGAGAGTATGATTCCTTTTCCTGTATCTGCGGCATCGATGAAGTGGGAAGAGGACCGCTTGCGGGACCGGTCGTAGCCGGTGCCGTAATCCTGCCCAAAGATGCCAATATTCTTTATATCAACGATTCCAAGCAGCTTTCCGCTAAAAAAAGAGACGAATTGTACGATATTATTATGAAAGAGGCAGTCAGCGTCGGGCTTGGATATGTCGCGAACGAGCGGATCGATGAGATCAATATCCTCCAGGCTACGTATGAGGCGATGCGGCAGGCGATCGGCAAGCTTGATCCTCAGCCGGATCTGCTGCTTAACGATGCTGTTACGATCCCGCAAGTGGCGATCAGACAGGTGCCGATCATTAAAGGAGATGCCAAGAGCATTTCGATCGCAGCGGCCAGCATTGTCGCTAAGGTAACAAGAGATCGCCTGATGGAGGAATATGACATCGTATTTCCAGGGTATGATTTTGCCGGTAATAAAGGGTATGGAAGCGCTTCTCACATAGATGCATTAAAGCGCCTCGGACCATGTCCGATCCACAGGCGTTCTTTCATAAAGAATTTTCTTTGACGATAATCCCGTATAGGAGGCATGACGAATGGGACTTTCACTTAACGCGCTGTTTCAAAGCGGTGAGAACAAAGTTTCCGCGGAGGGGGCTTCAGAGTCGCTCCGTTCTTCGTATGCCCGTGAGATCGCATCCGATACCGGTGAGATCGTTCGCTCTGTTCGCGCAGGGCAGACTTTTGCGGGAGAGATCTTAGAGAGCAGTGGAGAAGATGTTGTGCTTCGGACGGAGCAGGGGCTTCTCGTTCAGGCCAGGATCAGTGAGCAGCTTCAGTCGATCCTGGGGAGCCGTGCGATGTTTGAAGTGACATCCAATCGAAACGGCGCCCTCAGTCTTCGTCCTCTTTTTACAAATCTTGCAACGGATACAACCGTTTCCAAGGCACTTTCCGATGCGGGGCTTCCCGTCAGCGAGCGCAACGTTACGATGGTCCGCGCCATGATGTCGGAAGGTATGAATGTCGATCGTACATCGCTTATGAATATGGCGCGGCAGATTGCATCACATTCCACAGATGATATCCTGAATATCGTTCAGTTAAGACGTCTTGAGATTCCTGTCACGGAGGAGAATCTCGAGCAGTTTTCCGCGTATAAAAACTATTCGCACAAACTTGTTGATGCGTTTGACGAAGTGCTGGATGCCCTTCCGGAAGCTTTTACAACTGTTTCCTCAGCCGGAAAAGAGCCTGCGGCGGCCTTGGCTTTTGCAACAGATCTTATGAATTCCGTATTTGAGGGAGAAGATGTACCGGGTTCAATGCCGGCAAACCCCGAACAGATCGCCGGGACACCTTCTGACTTAACGGGTGCGATCAACCGGGAGATCGAGCAGCTTAAACCGGTGATCACCGCTCTTTCGGAGGATTCTTATCTTTATACAGGACTCTCTTCCAAGGACCCGCTTAGCGCAGACATTAAAGGGGCGGTTTTGCAGGAGGGCACCGGAAAAGATACGCAGAGTTTAGCGCCGGGTGAAGGCCCGGAGGAGACACCGGATCCGTCGTCTCTTGCAGACGGCAGAAACGCGGATCCTGCGCTTTCTGAGAAAAGTGTGCTTCCCAATATGCTTAAGAACGGATTGGATTCGTTAAGAGCGCTTGAAGAAAAGCTTGGACAGAGCAGGGAGATCCCTGAAGAGGCAAAAAAAGCCGTCCATGATGCGATCAGAGAGCTGTTGACCGGGAAAGACTTCGGCAAGGCCGTGAAAAATGCTGTTTTAAAGAACTGGCTGATCGAGGGAGAGGATCTAAGCAAAGAGAGCGTCAAGGAACTCTATGAGAAGCTGGACCGCCAGACCGCATCACTCATGAAAACGCTCGATCTGCATACGGGCGCAGAATCGGCGATCTCGAAAGGTGTTGCAAATATCAGGCAGAACGTCTCATTCATGCAGCAGATGAATGAACTGTATTCTTACGTGCAGATCCCGCTGTCACTCAGTGAGCAGAAGGCACACGGAGAGCTTTTTATCTATACGAATAAAAAGAATCTTGCCCAAAAGGATGGTGATATCACAGCCTTTTTGCGCCTTGATATGGAACATCTCGGCCTGGTGGATGTCTTTGTGTCTCTTAAATCCGAGAAACTGCAGACGCATTTTCGCTTAGAGGATGAGAAGAGTCTTGACCTGATCGAATCCCACATCGATCTTTTGACAAAACGTCTGACAGATAAAGGCTACAACACTTCTGTCAAAGTGGAAATGAAAACCGGCGAGAAGACAGTGATGGATGAGGTTCTGTCCGCAAACAGAAATATCGGCCTGATGAGCATGCAGGCTTTTGACGTGAGGGCGTAATATGGCTTCAACCGATAATGCAAAACCAAAACAGGCGATTGCTCTGTCATACGATCCCGAACAGGATGCACCCAAAGTCGTCGCATCGGGAAAAGGGGCACTGGCCGATAAGATCATTGAGAAAGCCAAAGAAGCCGATGTCCCTGTGCACAGAGACGATAAACTGGCAGACACTTTGTCCAGACTGGAGATCGGGGATGCGATCCCGCCGGAACTGTATGAGGCTGTTGCGGAGATCCTTGTCTTTGTCGATGCGATGGATAAGATCCGGGCAAAAATGAAATAAAGGAGAATATGACGATTCGGAATAACAGATCGGTCGGGACAAAACACGAAGACCTTGCGGCGGATTATCTGACGAGAGAGGGTGTGCGGATCCTGGCGCGCAATTTTCATTATCATAGATGTGCGGAAGTTGATATTATCGGGATGGATGGTCCGTACCTTGTTTTTTTTGAAGTCAAGTACAGAAGCTCCGGCTTTTCGGGAACAGCATCCGAAGCCGTCGGACTTAAAAAACAATACAGTATTTCAAGGACTGCTGATTTTTACTTGGCCCGGTACGGGCTCAGCCCGGATACGCCGGTTCGCTTTGATGTCATTGCGATGGATTCATTTTCTTTGAAATGGATCAAAAACGCATTTGATTATATACCGCATTGATGCTATAATCATATTTGCTTGCAGATGTAGTTCATCGGTAGAATATCAGCTTCCCAAGCTGAGGAGGCGGGTTCGATTCCCGTCATCTGCTTTCTTTTCAGGTTCTGTGCATACCGCATTGCGGTGTGTGTCAGGCCTGTTTTTTTTACTTGGTTAAAGCGTTCTTTATTGCGTAGGAACCGGCAGTATGATATTATCAAATGTAGTTTTAATAAAGTGGAGGACTCTCGCATGGCACAATTATGGGGTGGCCGTTTTACCAAGGCTACCGATGATCTAGTATATCATTTTAACGCTTCCATTTCTTTTGACAAGCGTTTTTTGGATCAGGATATCGAAGGAAGCATTGCACACGTTGTGATGCTTGAAAAGCAGCAGATCCTGACAGAAGAGGAAAAAGACGCGATCGTAAAGGGACTGACGGGCATTCGCGAAGATGTTCATGCCGGTAAGCTTACGATCACGGATGAATATGAGGACGTTCACAGTTTTGTCGAGGCCAATCTGATCGACCGCATCGGAGATGCCGGAAAGAAACTGCATACAGGGCGAAGCCGCAACGATCAGGTTGCACTCGATATGAAGCTTTATACAAGAGAACAGGTTGAGGCTACGGAAGAGAAGCTGAAAGACCTGTTAAAAACGCTTCTTTCGATGATGGAAGAGCATACGGAGACCTATATGCCCGGTTTTACGCATTTGCAGAAAGCGCAGCCTATCACGCTGGCACATCATCTGGGGGCATATTTTGAAATGTTTAAGCGAGATCTGCTTCGGATGCGTGATATCTATAAGCGCATGAATTACTGCCCGCTCGGAGCCGGAGCGCTTGCGGGAACGACATATCCTCTGGACCGTGTCTACACGGCTTCCCTTCTCGGATTTGAAGGCCCGACGCTCAATTCAATGGATTCCGTTTCCGACAGAGATTATCTGATCGAATTTTTAAACGCGCTTTCTCTTATCATGATGCACCTCTCCCGGTTTTCGGAAGAGATCATCATCTGGAACAGCAACGAATATCGTTTTGTGGAGATCGACGATGCGTTCTCAACGGGAAGCAGTATCATGCCGCAAAAGAAGAATCCCGATATCGCAGAACTCGTCCGTGGCAAAACGGGACGCGTTTATGGCGCTCTGATGGCGCTTTTGACGACGATGAAGGGTATCCCGCTCGCATATAACAAAGACATGCAGGAAGACAAGGAAATGGCCTTTGATGCCATGGATACGGTATCTGACTGTCTCACACTTTTTGACGGAATGCTTCGGACAATGAGTTTTCGCAAAGATGTGATGGAAAAGAGTGCGATGAACGGATTTACGAATGCAACGGATGCGGCGGACTATCTTGTCAAAAAAGGGGTTCCGTTCAGGGATGCACACAGTATTATCGGCAGACTCGTTCTTTCCTGCATTGAGAAGAACAAGGCGATCGATGAGATGGATATTTCCGAGTTGAAGGCGATCAGTGATGTTTTTGACGAGGATGTTTATGAAGCGATCAGTTTAAAGACGTGTGTTGAGAAGAGACTGACGATCGGTGCCCCCGGAAAAAGCGCCATGTTGCATGCGATCGAAGAAAACCGAAAGTTTTTAGAAGCTTAATGCTATCACAATACAATGAGGAGAATGAAAAAATGAGTGAAAAACTGAAAGTAGGTATCTTAGGCGGCACTGGTATGGTTGGACAGAGATTTATCTCTTTACTCGAGAACCATCCCTGGTTTGAAGTGACTGTGATCGCGGCAAGCCCGCGTTCGGCAGGAAAGACGTATGAAGAAGCCGTCGGGGACAGATGGAAGATGACGACGCCGATGCCTGAAAAGGTGAAGAAGCTGATCGTTATGAATGTCAATGAAGTGGAACGCGTTTCTGCCGAAGTTGACTTTGTTTTCAGCGCGGTCGATATGACCAAGGATGAGATCAAAAAGATCGAGGAAGCGTATGCAAAGACTGAGACACCTGTCGTTTCCAACAACAGTGCACACCGTTGGACCCCAGATGTTCCGATGGTAATCCCGGAGATCAATCCGGAGCATATGGAGGTGATCGAGTTCCAGAAGAAGAGACTCGGAACCAAGAGAGGTTTTGTTGCCGTTAAGCCGAACTGTTCCATCCAAAGCTATGCACCTGTTTTGACCGCATGGAAAGAATTTGAGCCTTATGAAGTCGTGGCGACAACGTATCAGGCGATCTCCGGTGCGGGCAAGACATTCAAAGACTGGCCGGAAATGATAGAAAACGTGATCCCTTATATCGGAGGCGAAGAAGAAAAGTCCGAAAAAGAACCGCTTCGTATCTGGGGCAAGATAGAAGACGGCGTGATCAAGCCGGCCGAGAGCCCTGTGATCACCTGCCAGTGCATCCGTGTGCCTGTTTTGAACGGCCATACCGCTGCGGTATTTGTAAAGTTCAGAAAGAAACCGACCAAAGAACAGCTGATCGAAAAACTGAATGCCTTCAGCGGTGTTCCGCAGGAATTAAACCTTCCGAGTGCGCCCAAGCAGTTTATCCGCTATATGGAAGAGGATAATCGTCCGCAGGTTAAACTGGATGTGGATTATGAAAACGGGATGGGTATCTCCGTCGGCCGTATCCGTGAAGATCATGTTTATGATTGGAAATTTGTAGGGCTTTCTCACAATACTGTCCGCGGAGCGGCAGGCGGTGCCGTTCTTTGCGCTGAACTTTTAAAGGCAAAAGGTTACATCACGAAGAAGTAAAGCAGGAGCTATAGAACATGGATGAGAATCGATATCAGATCGATCTTCTGAACGCGATCAACGAAAAACTGGATATTGAATGCAACATGTATCGTGCTGTCGTTGATACGTCCACGAGCGCTTTTCTTTATTATTCGTTTGAAGAAGACCGTTTTCAGACGCTGGGTGACTGGAATCACTATTTTGAGACTGCCGTTCAGAGCAAAAAGGATCTCTCGCTTTTGTATCAGGAGATCGATGAATCTTTTTTGCCAGCGATCAAAGAATTGTTTTTTATCGATCAGACGGAAGTCGACAGCTCCGAACAGGTATTTAAAAAGCGTGATTCCGATCTCTGGATCCGTTGCAGTGTGAATGTTTCACATGCTTCCGACGGGAAGCCTTCCGAGAAGGTGATCCGTTTTGAAGACATTTCCAAACAGAAGAAACAAAATGACGAAATGGCCTATATGGCATACTACGACTATATGACCAACATGTATAATCGTAATCATTTCGTTCAGACACTGATGGAATGGGTTTCCAGAGCAGAAGCGGAGTCCGCGATCGTTTCCGTTGCTTTTATCGATATCGATGATTTTAAAAAGATCAACGACGGTATGGGCATTTTGGAAGGCGACGAGCTTTTGCAGGCTTTCGGCAGCTTTTTGTCAGAACTGTGTGAGGATGACGACAGGATCATCTGCGGTCATTTTGACAGCGATCTCTTCTGCATTGCGATCTATAATCCGAGCGGCAAGCGCAGCATTTCGGCGATCTATGATGAGATCAGGGAGCGCAATAAACGGCCATTTAGACTTTCGAAAGAAGAAGTGTCCATCTCTGTCAGTGTGGGTGTCGCAGAATACCCGGAAGCTGCCAAGACGGCACTTGAGCTGATCGGTTTCGCGCAGATCATGATGTATCAGGCAAAAGAAAGCGGCAAGAGCGAGATCCGTTATTTCGATACGCCGGTCATAAACCAGTTTGTTCGCTCGACGAATATTGAGAACCGATTAAAACTGGCAGCCGCAAACAATGAACTGGTCCTGCATTATCAACCGCAATATGAGGCCGGAACCGGAAGACTTCGCGGCGTAGAAGCACTGGTCAGATGGAGATATGAAGGCGACAAGCTGATGTATCCCGGTGAGTTCATCCCGATCGCAGAGAGGAGCAATCTGATCATCGATATCGGTGACTGGGTTATGGACAAAGCGCTGAGTATGCTAGCGACTTGGCAGAAAGAGTACGATGAAGATTTTACGATGAGCATCAATATCTCGCCCATTCAGTTTAAGCGGGATGATTTTGTACGGAAGCTCTTGCGGCTTCTTTCGATCTACGATGTAAATCCGGCAGGCATTGAACTGGAACTCACGGAGACAGTGCTTGCCGATGACCTCGAAGCGGCGTCCAAAAAGATGGATGCTCTTTGCAGACATGGAATCCAGTTTGCAATCGATGATTTCGGGACGGGTTATTCATCACTTTCCTATCTGAGCGGATTACCTGTTCATACGATCAAGGTCGACAAGTCTTTTGTCGACTCCATTGCCCGTAGTGATCCCGGGACGATCATTATCGAGTCGATCGTTCATATGGTCAATAAACTTGGATACAAGACGGTGGCAGAGGGCGTTGAACGGCAGGAACAGTATGATTATCTGAATGATATCGGGTGTGGATATATTCAGGGGTTCCTTCTTGACAGACCGATGTCGGAAGAACAGATCGATGTACTTTTGAAAAAACGTGTATAAATGCGGGGGAAATATGGCGAACAAACATGCAACGGAGTTGCAATACCTGAATCATTATTATGAGCAGGACGGTAGTCAGCTGATCGTGTTTTACGGTCAGAAGAATATGAATATGACGCAGATGCTCCTTGATTTTTGCCAGAGCAAACCAAGTTATTACTATGTTTCCAGAGCATGCTCCGAACGGGAACAGCTCTATATCTGGGGCGCCGAACTGAAAGAAAAAGGTGCCTTTTTACCGGATTATCCCGCTTTTACCGACCTTTTCTATGCCATAACGGAGAAAAAGTCCAAAAAGAAGATCATCGTGATCGAAGAGTTTCAGAACATCGTCAAGCAGAGCGCTTCTTTTATGAAGGAGCTGATCTCGTTTATGCACAGCAAATGGGACGAGCAGCCGGTCATGGTCATTCTGTGTTCGACACTTACCGGATGGGTCGAGAACAATTTGGTGTCCAAGATCGGCGAAGCTGCCTATGAGATCACCGGTTTTGTCAAGATGAAAGAACTCGGCTTCCATGAAGTGACGAGGCGCTTTCCGGAATGCAGCAAGGAATATCAGATCGAAACGTATGCTCTTCTTGGCGGGAATCCCGGATTATGGCACTATTTTGACGAATCGTTGTCTGTAAAGGAGAACATCTGCCGCAATATCTTAAAACGCGATGCTTATCTTCATGAAGAGGCGATCCGCATCGTCGGTTCGGAGCTTCGCGAGACGAATGTTTATCATACGATCCTTTCCGCGATCGCTTCAGGCAAGCAGAAGCTCAATGATCTGCATATCCATACAGGTTTTTCACGTGCGAAGATCAGTGTCTATCTGAAGAATCTGATGGAGCTGGAGCTTGTAGAAAAAGTATTCTCTTACGATTCTGCCGGAAGAGAGAATACGCAGAAAGGTGTCTACAGGATATCCAATCATCTGGTGCAGTTTTATTTTCGCTATATGTATCCGAATGCAAGCAGGTTAAAAACGATGCAGCCGGAAGAATTCTATGAAACATATATTGCACCGACATTTCGCAGTTTTGTCGCACCTTATTATGTTCTTGTCTGCAGAGAGTATCTTGACAGACTGAATGAGAAGAAGAAGCTTCCGATCAACTACAGCAAGATCGGCGAGTGGGTCGGCAAAGTCGGCACGATCGATATTCTCGCGCAGGATGAAGACGGCAATACCATCTGCTGCCTGTGTAACTGGGAAAAGCCGATGATGCTCTATGACGACTATGAATGGCTTCTTTTCTGCATGGAAAAGGCGAAACTGACGGCAGACCATATCTGCCTGTTTTCAGCGACCAGATTTGATGAAAAGCTGATCCTGGAAGCAAAAGTAAAGAAAGCACTGAAACTTCTTGACTTAAGTGCGATCTGATCATTGGGGTTATAATGGGTAAAAACTTGTTTATTGCCGAGAAGCCGAGTGTCGCCAAGGAATTTGCCAAGGCACTTGGTTATCGCTTTACTGGAAAAGACGGGTTCATGGAGTCTGATGAAGCCGTAGTGACCTGGTGCGTCGGGCATCTGGTTACCATGAGCTATCCGGAAGTTTACGATGAGAAATACAAAAAGTGGTCATTTGATACGATCCCTTTTATTCCGAAAGAATTCAAGTATGAAGTGATCGATTCCGTCCGCAAACAGTTTGCAATCGTCAGCGGTCTTTTGAACAGAGACGATGTTGAGACGATCTATGTCTGCACCGACTCCGGAAGGGAGGGCGAATACATCTATCGCCTTGTGATGCAGGAAGCGGGCGTTAAAGATAAGCCGCAAAAAAGAGTCTGGATCGATTCCCAGACGGAAGAAGAGATCCTGCGCGGTATCAGGGAAGCAAAAGATCTTTCCTATTACGATCATCTGTCGGAAGCTGCTTATCTTCGCGCAAAGGAAGATTATCTGATGGGGATCAATTTTTCCAGAGCACTGACACTTGGATTCGGATATGAGATCAGGAATTATTTGAACCAAAATAAAGCCGTGATCTCGGTCGGTCGCGTTATGACATGTGTTTTGGGTATTGTCGTGAATCGTGAACGGGAGATCCGTGCATTTGTAAAAACGCCGTTTTATCGCGTTCTGGGCAGGTTTTCTCTTGGCGGGCATTCCTTTGAAGGCGAATGGCGCGTGACCGATCAAAGCTGTCTGAAGGGTTCCAGGCATCTCTATAAAGAAAACGGATTTTTAAACAGAACAGTTGCCGAGAAATTCATCGGTTATCTGTTAAAAGATCCTCGGGATGCGATGACGGTCCGCTCGATCGAAAAGAAAAAGGAGACGAAGAATCCCCTTCTTCTGTATAATCTTGCGGAGCTTCAGAATGACTGTGCAAAGTATTTCAAGATCAGTCCTGATGAGACATTAAAGATCGCGCAGGAATTATATGAAAAAAAGCTGACGACTTATCCGCGTACAGATGCAAGAGTTTTATCAACAGCCGTAGCAAAGGAGATCACAAAGAACCTTTCCGGACTGCGCGGATATGTCTATGCAAAAGAATTTGCAAACGAGATACTCGACAATAAGCTTTATGTAAACCTGTCCAAGACAAAGTATGTCAATGATAAGCAGATCACCGATCATTATGCGATCATACCGACCGGGCAGGGCTTTTCAAACATCGCAGGATTAAGCAGGACATCGGCGAATGTTTATGAACTGATCGTAAGACGTTTTCTTTCGATCTTTTATCCGGCGGCGATCTATCAGAAGATCGCACTTGTATCCGAAACGAAGAATGAAAGCTTTTTTTCCAACTTTAAAGTAATGACGGATGAGGGATATCTGAAAGTCATGGCCTGTTCTTTTTTCAAAAAGAAGCAGGAGAAGGAAGAGGGAGAAGAAGATGCTGGCGTGGACAGTGCATTCTGGGAAGTGCTTAAGACGCTGAAAGCCGGCACGGTTCTTACGGTAGACGGATATGAAGTAAAGGAAGGCGAGACAAGTCCGCCCAAACGATATAATTCCGGGACCTTGATTCTTACAATGGAAAACGCCGGACAGTTTATCGAAGATGAAGAGCTGCGTGAACAGATCAAAGGAAGCGGGATCGGCACCAGTGCGACACGTGCCGAGATCCTGAAGAAGCTGGTCAATATCGGTTATCTTGTGCTCAATAAGAAGACGCAGATCATTACGCCGACGCAGCTTGGCGAGATGGTCTATGAAGTTGTCAATGCTTCGATCAAGCCGCTTCTCAATCCTTCTCTTACAGCGAGCTGGGAAAAGGGTCTTACGCAGGTTGCGGAAGGAAAGATCACCGGTGAAGAGTATATGGATAAACTGGATGATTTTGTCTCGAGAAGGACGAATCATGTAAAAAAGCCGTCCAACAGGCCACGCATGATCGCACTTTACGATCGCGTTGCCGCATATTATAAAAAATAGTCACATGGAGGTATAAAGAAAATGAGCAAGCTATCAATCAGCGAATTATTCGATCTGAATGAAACGATCGCTGCAAAGCTGTTTGACGGGGTTACATACCCATGGGAGGTGCTTCCGAAGATCGGTGATTTTATCGTAGAACTCGGGAAGGCACTTCCGGCTGACCGTTTTGAAAAAAGAGGAGAAGATATTTGGATCGCGAAAAGTGCGAAAGTCTTTGACAGCGCTTATATTGCGGGTCCCTGCATCATTGATGAGGATGCGGAAATTCGGCAATGCGCTTTTATCAGAGGAAAAGCGATCGTCGGAAAAGGTGCCGTTGTCGGTAATTCCACAGAGCTTAAGAATGTCGTTCTGTTTAACAAAGTACAGGTGCCGCATTATAATTATGTTGGAGACAGTGTACTTGGGTTTAAGGCACATATGGGCGCCGGCTCCATTACATCCAATGTAAAAAGCGATAAGACCCTTGTAGTCGTAAAGTCGCCGGAAGGCAATTTTGAAACAGGTCTTAAGAAGATGGGCGCAATGCTCGGAGACAACGTCGAAGTCGGCTGTAACAGTGTTCTGAATCCCGGAACAGTGATCGGACGTCAGTCCAATATTTATCCGACAACATGTGTAAGAGGCTTTATCCCGGAAAAGAGTATCTATAAAAAAGAAGGTAATGTCGTAGCAAAACAGTAAGAGGTGACATATGACAGAGGGACTCGATCTTAAAAGTATCTTTGCGATGATAGACAACATGCTGACGGGTGTCTGCGTTGTTGAAATGTCTGCAGATCAGCTGAAGCTCCTGTATATGAATCAGGGCGGCCTTCGGATGCTCGGTTACAAGGACAGGGACGAGAAGAAAGTGTTCTCCAATCTGTTCGCTTCCATTATCGAAGACGATAAGAAGCGCTTGTGGCAGGGCGTTGACGACATCCTGAAGGATGACGGCGCTGTTACGTTTGCGTTCAGAACCGTTACGCCTACGGGTGGACTTCGCTGGATCAGCGTGCGTGGGAACCTCTATTCCAAGACGGACGAAAAGGCGATCATCCTGATCACATTTCAGGATGTTACGGAGCAGAAGTTCGTTGAAGAAGAGATGCGTTCACGTTTTTCGCAGTATCAGGAACTGCTCAAGGATGACAACCTTCTGTTTGATTATAACGTCGTTACCGATGTCATGACGCTCAGTAAAGCGCATCAATATGGGATCGTTGATGACATGATCGTAAAAAACTATGCATCTTATATGCGCGAACATAGGATGTTCGGGGATGAGAACGATGAGATCGTAAGATCTTTTGAAGAAGCAAAGAAGAGTCCTGTAACAGGAAGTGTCCGTGCGCGCTTCTCGATCAGAACAAACGCGGAACCCCGCTTGTATGAGATCCGTTATTCCAGTATCGCAAATCAGGACGGTTATGTATCTCGTGTGATCGGGTGGCTTACGGATATTGAAGATCAGAGCACGGGAGCCGAGCCTTCACAGCAGTCACAGCAAAAGGATGCGGAGGGACTTGGCCTGAATGCCGGCTGGCATACAAGGGACGAGGCGGAAGAGCTGATGTCCGCTTATATGGAAGAAGATCATGCCGGTGAGATCTCTGCCGTTATGGTCGTAGAGGTCGGCGATATCATGTCGATCTATGATGCACTCGGACCTTCGGAAGCCGGAAAAGCTGCCGACATCGCACTTGATCGTATCATGAAACTCTTCAGACGTCATGATATTCTTTGTAAGCTTGATTTCGCGCATTGCCTGCTCTTTTTAAAGAATATCGGCAGACTCAGCAATGTTGATGCACTTGCGGACAAGATCTGCGCCGCTGCGGTGGTGGAAGTCGGTGAGGGCGAAGAGAAGATCGCGACGGCAGCCCACGTCGGGATCGCGATCTACCCGAATCACGGCGACAGTTTACGTGACCTGATCTTAAAAGCGATGGATGCGCTGGAAGATGCCAAGATCGATCCGAGTACTTCCTATCAGATCTACGATGCGACCAGCACGATGATCGATGCGATCACGGATTCGAGACTCAATAAGAAAAATCTTGAGACGATGCTCGGTAATTCCGCCGACGTGGAAGATGTCTGTCTGAGACTTCTGTTTGAAGACAGTCAGCATGATACTTCGATCCGCGCGATCCTTCAGATCATGACCGATCATCTTGGTTTTCAATTCTCATATCTTGCGCATTATGATGAGGCGGACTCGCTTCACGAATACAGATACACGGCCAAAAACGCAAAAGCACCCGGTAATTCTGAGGAAGATATCGCTTCGTGGAAGAGGCTGCTCGAGAGCATCAGCTCCTATGAAGGCCTGCGCGTAATCCACAGTTATGATGCGCTTCCCGACGAGATCTCCGGATATCTGATCCAGCAGGGGATCCATACGATGCTGATCCACCCGCTTATGCTCAACGGAAAGCGGGCCGGCATCATTGTCATGGGAGAGACGACAGGCGCGGAATGGGATCTTGATGAGGAGAAAGAGAAAGAAGTCCGCAGTATCGCAAGGATCGCGCAGATGATCCTGATCCATTTCGGAAAGAATATATCTGAACGATACAGTATCTATCAGCTCAAGATGCTTGATGATTTTGACAGCTACGTTTATACGGTCAATGCTGACACGTATGAACTTGAATTTATCAATCACAAGATCATTGACGAGATGCAGAATGTCTATGTCGGACAGCTGTGCTATAAAGCGCTCCATCACAGGAACAGTCCCTGCGAGAACTGTATCCTAAACAGGATCGATCGAAAAGATCCGCATGCGACCGTATCCGATGCGTATTTCAATATGGTCCTTCGAAAATGGATGAAGACCAATGCCTCCTGGATGGAATACCGGGAGGATAATCCGGTCGCGCTGATCAACAGTGTTGATATCTCCGAATATGTATCGAATTAGAAGCTGTTTTGTTAATTCTGTAACAACTTATACTGGATTTTTTTTCTCAAGTATGAGAAAATAATTCTTGCGATTAAAACAAATCCGAATATTGGCTTTGTTTCTTAATAATCATTTATCTATTGAAAGGAGTTTTCACATGATCTATTCAAAAGAAGTTGAAGAAATGTGTCCGGTGGCGCAGGGCGTCAATCATGGTTGTGCACCGATCCCGGAAGAAGCAAAATGGGTAAAAGCGAAAGAAGTAAAAGATATTTCCGGCTTTACACACGGTGTAGGCTGGTGTGCTCCTCAGCAGGGTGCCTGCAAGCTTTCTCTGAACGTAAAAGAGGGCGTCATCCAGGAAGCACTTGTTGAGACGATCGGTTGCTCCGGTATGACACATTCCGCAGCTATGGCTGCTGAGATCCTTCCCGGCAGAACCATTCTGGAAGCTCTTAACACCGACCTTGTTTGTGATGCGATCAATACAGCTATGAGAGAGCTTTTCCTGCAGATCGTTTACGGTCGTTCTCAGAGTGCATTCTCCGAAGACGGTCTTGCGGTTGGCGCAGGTCTTGAAGACCTTGGTAAAGGACTTCGTTCTCAGGTTGGTACAATGTACGGCACATTGAAAAAAGGTCCTCGTTACCTGGAGATGGCAGAAGGCTATGTAACAGGTATCGCTCTTGATGAAGAAGATCATATCATCGGTTATCAGTTCGTAAGCCTCGGCAAGATGACTGACTTCATCAAAAAAGGTGATGATCCGAATACCGCATGGGAAAAAGCAAAAGGTCAGTATGGCCGTGTTGCTGATGCAGTTAAGATCATTGACCCGAGAAAAGAGTAAGGTAGGAGGATACGATAATGGCATTATTTGAATCATATGAAAGACGTATTGATAAGATCAATTCCGTATTGAACAGCTATGGCATCTCTTCTATCGAAGAAGCTGAGAAGATCACAAAAGATGCCGGCCTGAATGTATATGACATGATCAAAGGCATTCAGCCCATTTGTTTTGAAAACGCATGCTGGGCTTATACAGTAGGCGCAGCGATCGCGATCAAAAAGAACTGCCGCAAGGCTTCCGAAGCAGCAGCGGCGATCGGTGAAGGCCTTCAGGCTTTCTGTATTCCCGGTTCTGTTGCCGATACCCGTAAAGTAGGTCTTGGCCACGGCAACCTTGGTAAGATGCTTCTTGAAGAGGAAACAGAATGCTTCGCATTCCTTGCAGGTCACGAATCTTTTGCGGCTGCAGAAGGTGCGATCGGTATCGCTGAAAAAGCAAACAAAGTTCGTAAGAAACCGCTTCGTGTTATCTTAAACGGTCTCGGAAAAGATGCAGCACAGATCATTTCCCGTATCAACGGTTTCACATTTGTAGAGACAGAGTATGATCCTTACACCAACACGGTTAAGGAAGTATTCCGTAAGTCTTATTCCGAAGGCCTTCGTGCTAAGGTTAACTGCTATGGCGCAAACGATGTCTGCGAAGGCGTAGCGATCATGCACAAAGAGGGTGTTGATGTTTCCATCACGGGTAACTCCACAAACCCGACGAGATTCCAGCATCCTGTTGCAGGTACATACAAGAAAGAATGTCTTGAGCAGGGTAAGAAATACTTCTCGGTTGCTTCCGGCGGCGGTACAGGACGTACACTTCACCCGGATAACATGGCTGCAGGTCCTGCTTCCTACGGTATGACAGATACGATGGGCCGTATGCACTCCGATGCACAGTTCGCAGGATCATCCTCCGTTCCGGCTCACGTTGAGATGATGGGTCTGATCGGTGCGGGCAACAACCCGATGGTAGGTATGACTGTATCTGTTGCAGTTGCGATCGAAGAAGCGGCTACAGCCGGCAAATTCTAATCCATAATGCACGATCGACGGGATTTCCGGTTTTCGGAGATCCCGTTTTTCTTTCAACCGCTTTCAGTAATGTATGGAGAATAGAATGCAAAAGGACAGTTCGATCGAATCGATCAAAGGAATCGGTGAGAAGACAGCAAAGCTTTTTTCAAAACTGCATATTTCGAATGTGGATGAACTGCTCAGGCATTATCCAGTTTCGTACGACTCCTTTGAACGGCCGATCAGGATCTGCGATCTGAAAGAAGGTGCCCGCGTTTCTTTCACAGCACATTTATACGGCGGTATCGCAACCAAGAAGGTGCGCAGTCTTGTGATTTCGAATCTGAAAGTACGGGATGATTCCGGTGAGATCGCACTGACCTTTTTTCATATGCCGTATCTGAAAAGCATACTGAAACCGGGCTGCGATCACGTGTTCAGAGGACTTGTGCAAAAGCGCGGGAATTACCTCTTTGTTGAACAGCCTGCGATCTATAAACCGGAAGAATATAATCTTCTTATGCAGGCACTCCAGCCAAGGTATGCACTGACGGCAGGACTTACCAATAAGACTGTGACCAAAGCGGTAAGAAACATCTTATCAGGGCCTTCCGGTGATGCGACATGTGAGACACTTCCGCAGGAGATCCTTGATAAGAGGAAACTTCTGTCCAGACGTGATGCACTTTCGCAGATCCATTTTCCCCGGGACTATGCTTCGTTGGCAGCGGCGCATAAACGACTTGCTTATGAGGAGTTTTATGACTTTTTGAGACTCCTTCGTTCCTGCAGGGAGCAGTCTTTGGGTGAGCCGAATGCCTACAGACTGTTCGAGACAGCAGATACGGTAAGGCTTTTGGAAGCGCTTCCCTATACGCTCACGGCAGCACAGAAAAAGGTCTGGGCACAGATCCGCGATGATGTTTCCGGCGAGTATACGATGAACAGACTGATCCAGGGCGATGTCGGATCCGGCAAGACGATCATTGCGATCCTCTCTCTGTTGATGACAGTCGCGAACGGCTTTCAGGGTGCTTTGATGGCACCGACCGATGTCCTTGCTTCCCAGCATTTTGAGACGATCAGCCGGATGACCAAAGAATACGGACTCGCGTTTAAGCCCGTTTTGCTGACCGGATCCGTTTCGGCTGCGCAAAAAAGAAAGCTTTATGAAAAGATCGCTTCCGGCGAAGCGAATCTGATCATTGGAACACATGCACTTATTCAGGAAAAAGTGTCTTACAAAAATCTTGCGCTTGTTGTGACAGACGAGCAGCACCGTTTTGGCGTGAAACAGCGCGGCGCACTGACTGACAAAGGCGTTCATGTGCATGTTCTTGTTATGAGTGCGACGCCGATCCCGCGGACATTGGCGATCATATTATACGGCGATCTGAAGATATCGGTGATCGACGAGCGTCCTGCGAACCGCCTGCCGATCAAGAATGCAGTCGTTGGGATCACGGATCGTGATAAATCCTACCGTTTCATCGAGAAAGAAGTAAAGAGCGGGCGCCAGGCGTATGTAATCTGTCCGATGGTCGAAGAAGGGGAATCATCCGACCTTGAAAATGTGATCGACTATGCGGAAAGGTTGAAACGTACTTTTTCGAGCGATCTGCAGGTCGCTTATCTGCATGGAAGGATGAAGCCGGCTGAAAAAAATAAGATCATGACGGCATTTGCCGCCGGCGATATCGACGTGCTTGTCTCTACGACCGTTATTGAAGTCGGGATCGATGTCGCTAATGCAACCGTGATGATGATAGAAAATGCCGAAAGATTCGGGCTTGCACAGCTGCATCAGCTCCGCGGGCGTGTCGGCAGGGGGGCATATCAGTCATATTGCATCTTTTTGAATACTTCAGATTCGGAAGAGGCGAAAGCAAGACTGTCTGTTCTTGCCAATTCGAATGATGGCTTTCAGATAGCCGCTGAGGATCTTAAGATGCGAGGGCCGGGCGATCTTTTCGGCATCAGACAGAGCGGGATCCTTTCCTTTTCGATGGCGGATATCTATCAGGATGCCGACATGTTGAGTGCCGCTCAAGAAGACGTAGAGTCCAGTTCTATGTTGACTTTGCCAAATGCAGTCAGTACAATATTATAGGTGTGAATAGAATGAGTGAGGGCTAAATTTGAGCAGAGTTGCCATTATTACAGATACAAACAGTGGCATGACGGTTGAAGAAGCGAAGCGATGCGGAGCATTTCTGATCCCCATGCCATTTAATATTTCCGGAAAGACGTTTTATGAAGGAACGACGCTTTCGTTTGATGAGTTCTATGAAAAGCAGACGAGCGGAGAGTCGATCTCGACGTCCCAGCCGTCTCCTTCGGAAGTTATGAAGGTGTGGGATGAGGCGCTGGCCTCGCATGATGAAGCTGTTTACATCCCTATGTCGAGCGGCTTGTCCGGCTCCTATCAGACTGCTTTTCTTCTTTCGCAGGAAGAGCAATATGACGGCCGGGTATTTGTTGCCAATAACCAGCGGATATCCGTCACACAGAAAAGAAGCGTTCTTGACGCGCTTGATTTTGCCGCAAAAGGTAGGAGCGGTAAAGAGATCTGCGATTATCTTGAATTCGTTAAAATGGAATCCAGCATTTACATTATGCTCGATACGCTCACGTACCTGATGAGGGGCGGACGGATCACACCTGCGGCCGCAGCACTTGGGAACTTCCTTCGTTTAAAGCCTGTCCTGCAGATCCAAGGCGAGAAGCTGGACGCTTTCGCAAAAGCCAGAACCACATCCCAAGGGATCTCCATCATGATCAATGCCATGAAGAAAGATATCATCGAACGGTTTAGCGGAAGCCCGGATAACGTATGGCTCTATATCGCCCATACAAGGAATGAAGAGGGCGCTGGTGCGCTGAAAGAGGAGATCCTGTCGCTGCATCCCGGTCTATCCATTGAGACCAATGAGCTGCCTCTTAGCATCGGCTGCCATATCGGACCCGGATCACTTGCGATCGCCTGCTCCAGAAAAGAAGATTTTTGATCGAAATTCATACGGAAATAACTTAAATACCCCAAGAGATTGGGGTATTTATTTGACTAAACCCATAAATATGGTGTAAAATAAGCAGGGTTTATAGGATGTGTTTTATTGAAACATCAAGTGAAATGAGGTACCTATGATAGAAAAATCCACATACGATGCGTCGAGCATAACGGTTTTGGAAGGACTTGAAGCCGTCCGGAAACGTCCGGGTATGTATATCGGCAGCGTTACGACAAAAGGTCTGAACCATCTGATCTACGAGATCGTGGACAATGCCGTTGATGAACATCTGGCAGGTTTTTGCAAGAATATTGATGTGACGCTGAATGCTGACGGTTCCGCTACCGTTTCGGATGATGGCCGTGGGATCCCTGTCGGCATGCACGAGAAAGGCATGAGTGCTGAGCGTCTTGTTTTTACGACGCTCCACGCAGGCGGTAAGTTTGATGATTCCGCCTATAAGACAAGCGGCGGTCTTCACGGCGTCGGCTCGTCTGTTGTAAATGCATTATCCACATGGCTTACGGTTCGTGTTAAGCGCGAAGGCTGCATTTTTGAAGATAAGTATGAACGGGGGAATCCGGCGATCGATCTGATCGATGGCCTTTTGCCTGTTGTCGGGAAGACAAGAGAGACCGGGACAAGTGTTTCGTTCCTTCCCGATGATACGATCTTTGAAAAAACGCGTTTTCGTGAAGAGGAAGTGAAAAGTCGTCTTCATGAGACTGCTTATCTGAATCCTGAACTGACGATCAATTTCCATGATCTTCGAAAAGAGGTTCCGGAGCATATCACGTTTCACGAGCCGGACGGCATTATCGGTTTTATCAAGGATATCAATAAATCACAGGAGCCGATCTGTGATGTGATCTATTACAGCGGTGAGTGCGAAGGCATTACCGTAGAAGTTGCGTTTCAGTATGTAAATGAATTTCATGAGAACATCATGGGATTCTGCAATAATATCTATAACGCGGAAGGCGGTACGCATCTGACCGGATTTAAGACGATGTTTACGACCGTGATCAATAATTACGCGCGTGAACTCGGAATCTTAAAGGATAAGGACGTTAACTTTACCGGCGCGGATGTCCGTAACGGGATGACTGCTGTCGTTTCGATCAAGCACCCGGACCCGAGATTCGAAGGTCAGACTAAGACAAAGCTGGATAATCAGGATGCCGCGAAGATCGTCTCTAAGATCACCGGTGAAGAGATCGAGCGATACTTTGACCGGAATCTTGAAGTACTGAAAAATGTCATCGGATGTGCGGAAAAAGCCGCAAAGATCCGAAAGACGGAAGAAAAAGCGAAGACCAACATGCTTACCAAGCAGAAGTTTTCGTTTGATTCTAACGGTAAACTTGCCAACTGCGAGAGCCGTGATGCGAAGAAGTGCGAGATATTCATCGTCGAAGGTGATTCCGCCGGCGGCAGCGCGAAGATGGCGCGCAACAGAATGTATCAGGCGATCATGCCGATCAGAGGTAAGATCCTGAATGTTGAAAAGGCAAGCATTGACAAGGTCCTGGCAAATGCAGAGATCAAAACAATGATCAATGCTTTTAACTGCGGCTTTTCCGAAGGCTACGGCAACGATTTTGATATTACGAAATTGCGGTATGACAAGATCATTATCATGGCCGATGCCGATGTCGACGGGGCGCATATCTCAACGCTTCTTCTTACGCTTTTCTACAGATTTATGCCGGAACTGATATACGAAGGGCATGTTTATATCGCAATGCCGCCTCTATATAAGGCGATGCCTGCAAGAGGCGAAGAAGAATACCTTTATGACGATAAAGCGCTGGAACAGTATCGCAAGAATCATAAGGGAGCGTTTACGCTGCAGCGCTACAAAGGTCTTGGCGAGATGGATGCAGAGCAGCTTTGGGAGACGACATTGAATCCCGAGACCCGCCTTCTGAAATCCGTTGAGATCGAGGATGCGAGACTTGCGTCGGAAGTGACGCAGATGCTGATGGGTACGGAGGTTCCTCCGAGAAAAGCATTCATATACGATCATGCGACAGACGCTGAGCTGGATATATAAGCGGTAGGAGGAAGATCTTTTGGAAGACAGAATCATCAAAACAGAATATTCCGAAGTGATGCAGAAATCCTACATCGACTATGCCATGAGTGTTATCATCGCCCGTGCGCTTCCGGATATCCGTGACGGCTTAAAGCCGGTGCAGAGGCGTACGCTTTATGATATGTATGAACTTGGCATTCGCGCTGACAGACCGTATCGAAAGAGCGCGCGTATCGTCGGCGATACCATGGGTAAGTACCACCCGCATGGCGACAGTTCGATTTACGATGCGCTTGTTGTCATGGCGCAGGATTTTAAAAAAGGACTTCCTCTGATCGACGGACACGGCAACTTCGGCAGTATCGAAGGTGACGGCGCCGCTGCGATGCGTTATACGGAAGCGAGACTGCAGAAGATCACGGAAGAAGCGTTCCTTTCCGACCTCGACAAAGATGTTGTTGACTTTATGCCCAACTTTGACGAGACGGAAAAAGAGCCTGTCGTCCTGCCTGTCATGATCCCGAATTTCCTGATCAACGGATCTGAGGGTATTGCTGTCGGAATGGCGACCAGTGCGCCGCCGCATAATCTTTCCGAAGTGATCGATGCAATGAAGGCCTATATGCGTGATGAATCCATCACAACCAAAGGTCTCATGAAATATATGAAAGGTCCTGATTTTCCAACAGGCGGTATCGTAGTCAATGAGTCCGAACTGCAGGAGATCTATGAGACAGGCGTCGGCAAGATCAGACTTCGCGGGAAGGTAGAGGTTGAGAAGGGAAAAAACGGTCATATCAATCTGGTGATCTCCGAGATCCCCTATACGATGATCGGCGCCAATATAGCGAAGTTCCTGCAGGATGTCGCGAATCTTTCCGAGACGAAAAAAACACAGGATATCGTAGACATCTCCAACCAGTCTTCCAAGGAAGGCATCCGGATCGTTATCGAGCTCAAAAAAGATACGGATGTTGAGAATTTTAAGAACCTGCTGTATAAAAAGACCAAACTTGAAGATACGTTCGGCGTCAATATGCTTGCGGTCTATAACGGACGTCCCGAGACGATGGGACTCCGTCAGATCCTGCAGGCCAATGTTGATTTTGCTTTTGAAGTAACACGAAGAAAATATACGACACTCCTGCAAAGAGAGCAGGAGAGGCGCGAGATACAGGAAGGTCTGATCAGAGCCTGCAATGTCATCGATCTTGTGATCGAGATCCTGCGCGGATCCAAAGACCGCGCGATGGCCAAGGCGTGCCTTGTGGAAGGAAAGACGGATGGGATCAAATTCCGGTCCAAGGAATCCCGTATCATGGCGCAGATGCTCCTTTTCACTGAAAAGCAGGCTAATGCGATCCTGGAGATGCGCCTTTACAAACTGATTGGGTTAGAGCTTGACGCACTCGTTAAGGAACATGATGAGACGATCGCAAATATCTATCGCTATGAGGATATCCTAGAGCGAAAAGAGTCGATGGCGCAGGTGATCATGTCCGAACTCGATGGCTACAAAAAGGCATACGGTCGTCCTCGCCGTACTACGCTCACCGATGCGGAAGAAGCCGTATTTGAAGAGAAGAAACCCGAAGAGATGGATGTTGTCTTCATGATGGATCGCTTCGGATACGCAAAGACGGTCGATGTGTCTGTTTACGAACGTAATAAGGAAGCCGCCGATGCGGAAAACAAATATATCTTTACCTGTAAGAATATGGGGAAGGTCTGTCTGTTTACAGATACCGGGACCCTTCATACGATCAAAGTGATGGATCTTCCATACGGTAAGTTTCGAGATAAAGGGATTCCGATCGATAATGTGTCGAATTATGATTCTGCAAAAGAGAACGTGATCTTTGTCGCTTCACAGGCTGACTTGAATCTATATCGACTGTTATTTGTTACAAGCCACGGCATGATCAAAGTCGTGAGCGGCGGTGAATTTGACGTATCCAAACGAATGGTGGCCGCTACGAAGCTGAGTGAAGACGATACCCTGTTAAAGGTAGCGATCCTTTCCGAGCAGCGCAATGTGATCCTGCACAGCAAAGCGGGATATTTTCTGCGATTCCCGATCGAAGAGATCCCGGAAATGAAAAAGACGGCAGTCGGTGTGCGAGGGATGAAACTGTCCGATAAGGAAACACTAGAGGATGTCTATTTTTCTCAGAATGCCGTTGAGTCTTCGATCGTATATAATGAAAAGACAATAGAACTGAACAAGATCAAACTCGGAAGCCGTGGCGGCCGGGGGACAAAGATCAGAACATAGCACCGGCTATTTTATGGAGCGATTATGCGAGTGATTGCAGGAACAGCGCGCAGCCTGCCGCTGAAAACACCAAAGAGTGATGCCACCAGACCGACAACGGATCGGATCAAAGAGACATTGTTTAATATGTTGCAGCCGTATATTCCCGGCGCGATCTTTATTGACTGCTTCAGCGGAAGCGGCGGGATCGGCATCGAAGCACTGAGTCGCGGAGCGCGTCATGCATACTTTATCGAAAAGGAGAAGGAGCCGCTTTCCTGTATCCGCGATAACCTCGCGTTTACGCATCTTGCGGACCGGGCAACGGTCCTTGCACGTGATGTCTCCGTATCACTTTATGAGATATCCGAAAAGACAGCGGATGTTATTTTTATGGACCCTCCATATGATGAACATCTTGAAGAGCAGGTTTTAAAAAAACTTTCCGAAATGCACTATGTGGATGAAGAGACGCTGATCGTTGTGGAAGCATCGCTTCACACTGATTTTGAATATCTTGATGCGCTTGGCTTTGGCATCATGAAAGAAAAGCGTTATAAGACCAATAAGCACGTCTTTATCAGAAAGAGAGGCTGACACATGAAAAAAGCGATCTATCCCGGCAGCTTTGACCCGATCACGTTCGGACACATGGATATCATTAAAAGAGCGTCCAATATCTTTGATGAACTGACGATTCTTGTCCTGACCAACGTCAGAAAGACTCCGTTGTTTTCTGCCGATGAACGTGTTAAAATACTTGAAGAAGTCACAAAAGACATGCCGAATGTCAAGGTCGGCTGCTTTGACGGACTTCTTGTCGATTATGCGAAGAAGAACGATGTTCATGTCGTGATCCGAGGTCTTCGTGCGATCACGGACTTTGAATATGAATTGCAGACAGCTCAGACGAACAGGCTTTTGTCGCAGGGATCTTTGGACACCATGTTTTTGACGACCAGTTTGGAGTATGCGTATTTAAGTTCCACCACAGTAAAGGAGATCGCAAGTTTTGGCGGCGACATTTCGAAATGTGTTCCCGATTTTGTCGCGCAGATGATTTTTACCAAATACGGGGTAGTGAAGAATGAGCAGTAAGATTGAACAATGCATTGATGAAATCGAAGAGTACATCGACAGTTGTAAATATCAGGCGTTATCTCAAACGAAGATCATTGTTAACAAGGAAACGATCGATGAGCTCCTTCGCGAACTTCGTATGAAGACACCGGATGAGCTGAAGCGTGTTCAGAAGATCATCAGCAACCAGGAAGCGATCCTGAATGATGCAAAGAAAAAGGCTGAAGCGTTGATCGAAGCCGCTACTGTTCAGACGAACGAGCTGATCAGTGAGCATGAGATCATGCAGCAGGCATATGCGCAGGCCAATGAGGTTGTTACACTTGCATCACAGCAGGCCAAAGAGATCCTTGATAATGCTACCAGAGAAGCAAACGAAGTCAGAACAGCCGCTATGCAGTATACGGATGATATGCTCGGAAAGCTTGAAGCGATCATTTCCGAATCGATGAACGGATGTGATACGCAATACAGAAATCTTCTTGGTGTTTTAAAGAATTGCGATGATATCGTTCATACGAACCGCATGGAGCTTCATCCCGAAATGCTGACAGCCGATGAAGCGGATATGGAAGGCGGCTCCGAAACGAAATTATCCGTTGATATGATCTAATGAAGAATATTGGGAAAAAGGGCAGGCGGTCACTTGCCCTTTTTTTACTTAAGAAAGGATACCAATGAAGAAAAAGTTCATGAAGCTCCTGGGGCTTGTTTTTTTATGCTTAATGACCGTGCTTTTTATACCGAATAAAACAGAAGCAAAGAATGTTACTGTCATGCTCGATCCGGGACATGGTGGAACGAATCTTGGCGGTCAGGTTCCCGGCTATGATGAAAAGGATCTGACGCTTGTTCTTGCAAATTGTGTTAAGCAGGAACTGGAAAAGTTTGACGGGATCACGGTGCTGATGACGCGTTATGATGATGAGGAGATCAGCCTTGCGGATCGCCCTAAGCGTGCGAAGGATGCGGGAGCAGATTATTTTATCAGTCTTCATTTTAACAAAGCGGTTCCGAATGCACTTTACGGCGCAGAGGTCTGGATCCCTTCAAGCGGAGAGCATTATGTAAAAGGCTTTGCGCTCGGTGATCTTGTTTTAAATGAACTGTGTGATACATTTGGGATCTATAGAAGAGGGATCAAAACAAGGGTAAAAGAAGGCCTGACTGAGTATTACGGTGTTCTTCGCGCAGCAGAAGAACTGGATATCCCTTCTGTTCTCATTGAGCATTGTCATATCGATAATCCGGAAGATGACGCCTATTGGCGGACACCTAAATCTCTTGCGATGCTTGGAAAACTGGATGCGACTGCGATCGCAAAATACTTTGGGCTGCGTTCCAAAGACGGTCAGATTGATTATTCCGGCCGGCCTAAAGCACAGGTGCCGCTTCCTGCGTCGCATGTCATTCAGGATCTCACACCGCCCGAACGGGTCATGCTTGAATTTGTTAAAAAGGAAGGACAGACAAGCATTTTCAATCTGACCGCGATCGACAAAGGGTCACCGATTCTGTATTACAGCATCAGTAAAGACGGCGGCGCGACATGGTCACAGTACTATCGTTTTCAGGTGAAAGGACTGAACGGGAATACGCTTCCGATCAAGGTTAAAGGTCCCGTAGATAATCTTCGCGTACGCGTATACAATACATATGATCTTTGCAGCGAGGCAGCCTATGCGGCTGGATAAGTTTCTGGCTGATGCCGGTTGCGGCTCAAGGAGTGATGTTAAGAATGGTATTCGTAAAGGTCTTGTCAGAGTAAATGACATAGTCACGAAGGATCCGCGAATGCAGGTTGCGGAAACGGACCACGTTCTTTATAACGGAACACACGTTATTTATGAACGCTTTGTTTATTACATGCTGAATAAACCGTCAGGAGTGGTCTCGGCAACGAGAGATCGTCATGACAAAACGGTGCTTGATCTATTGGCGGGAGAGAATTTGAAGGATGTCTCACCGGTAGGCAGACTTGATAAGGATACCGAAGGTTTGCTGCTTCTGACCAATGACGGTGCGCTTGCGCACAGACTGCTTTCACCGTCGCATCATGTTGCAAAGAAGTATCTTGTGTATCTGGATCATCCGGTTTCCGCTGAGGATATTGCTAAGATCACAGCAGGTCTTCCGATCGGGGATGGCGATGTAAGTGCACCTTCGATCCTGTCACAAGCAGAAGATGATGATCCGTGTCATGTCTGTCTGACGATTACAGAAGGAAAGTATCACGAAGTGAAGCGTATATTTGAAGCTGTTTACAATCGCGTGCTATTTTTAAAGCGGATTTCCATGGGGAGTCTCATTCTGGATGAGTCACTTATGCCCGGAACTTATCGCAGACTGACGGAAGTAGAGTTAAAAGAATTGCAGGAGAGCAGCTATGCTACAAAATAAAAAAGCACTGATCTTCGATCTGGACGGTTCTCTGGCCGATTCCATGTGGATGTGGAAGCAGATCGATATCGAATATCTGGCAAGGTTTGATCTGGAAAATCCAAGTGACCTGCAGCCTGCCATTGAGGGAATGAGTTTTACGGAAGTGGCGGTTTATTTCAAGGAACGTTTTCACATCGATCGGTCCATTGAGGAGATTAAGGCTGACTGGATCGAGATGGCCTGGGAAAAATATCGTGACGATGTCACTTTAAAACCCGGAGCGCTTTCGTTGCTTGATCATTGTAAGGAACACGGCATCAAGCTGGGGATCGGTACCAGCAACAGCAGGGAGCTTGTTGAGATGTTCCTCGATAAGCGAGGCGTCCGATCTTATTTTGACTGTATTATGACGGCGTGTGATGTTGCGAAAGGCAAGCCGGCGCCGGACATCTATTTGAAGGTTGCACAGGAGCTTCAGGTAGAGCCTAAGGACTGCCTTGTATTTGAAGATCTTGTTCTGGGCATTACGGCCGCAAAAGATGCCGGCATGGAAGTCTGCGCCGTGGAAGATGATTACTCACTCTACCAGCGTGATGAAAAAATGCGCTCGGCAGATTACTATATCAATGATTTTGTCGGGATTGCATGACGTAAGTTCTTTAAACTTTTGATCGCAGAAAAGAGGATTGTCTATGAACATTATGATCGTAACCGGTGCTTCTTCAGGGATCGGACGGGAATTCGCCCGCTATGCGGACGGTAGATATCGCGGTATTGATGAGATCTGGCTGATCGCCAGAAGGAAAGAAGCCTTAGACTCACTTGCAAATTCTTTAAAGACACCCTGCAAGATTTTTGCGATGGATCTGACGGATCGTGATGCGATCAGTCGCTTATCCGATATCCTTGCAATCGCATCTCCCAGGATCAGGATACTGATCAATGCTGCCGGTCTTGGGTATCTTGGCCGCTGTGATTCCATTCCGCTCGATGACCAGCGTCATGAGATCGACTTAAATGCGATCGCGCTTACTGAGATCACTACGATTTGCCTTCCGTATATGCATAAAGGAAGCAGAGTGATCCAGATGGCCTCGGCTGCCGCCTTTTTACCGCAGCCGAAATTTGCTGTTTATGCTGCAACGAAGGCGTATGTATTGTTCTATTCTAAGGCTCTGGCAGAAGAAGTACGAAAGAAAGGCATTTACATAACAAGCGTTTGCCCCGGACCGGTCGACACCCCGTTCTTTGATCTGGCAGAAAAATATGCGGCCTCACCTGTTTTAAAGAATCTTTTTCGCATCAGTCCGGAAAAGGTTGTTCGCTGTGCGTTTCACGCATCTAAATCGCGGAAGAGCGTATGCGTTCCCGGCTTCTTTATGAAAATTTTTCACATATCCTGTAAAATGCTTCCTCATGCGCTGTTCATGCCGATATTACGGAGATCGTTATGATGGATAAAGGCATGTTCGGGCACCTGAAAAAACAATTGAAACGAGAGATCATAAAGACGATCCTCTTCTATGCGTTATGTCTGATCATTTTTATAACGGGCGTAATTTATTTTGGGACACGCAATAACCTGATGACGGTCGTTGCTGCGGTCGGTTGCCTTCCTGCAGGCAAGAGTACGGTCAGCGTGATCATGTATCTGAAAGCCGGAAGGTGCTCCGAGATCGTCCATGATGCGGTTTCTGCTTTTAAGTGTGATGACTGCACTTTATATGATCTGTATTTGACGGGGTATAAAAAGAACTTTCAGCTAAGCTGCGTGGTTGTGGCTGACAAGCACATTCTTGCTCTTTCGGAAGATGCCGGTATTTCCTGCCGTGAAGGCGAAGAACACATAGGCTCGATCCTTGACAGGAACAGTATACACGGGTTTCTTGTAAAGATCTTTACCGATCAGAATAAGTTTACGGACCGGATCGGACAACTCTGCGGTCCGGGAAAAGAACCGAAAACTGATGAAGAAGTAAAGCATATTCTTAAGAATATTTCACTGTAGGTCCGGCCATGAAAGAGATTCGCATTACAGCTTCGGATGAAAAGCAGAAGCTGATCAAATATTTGCATAAGTATTTTCAAGGGACATCGGATGGATTTCTTTATAAGATGCTCCGAAAGAAGAATATTGTCTTAAACGGCGCAAAAGCTGACGGGAAAGAACTTCTGAAAGAAGGAGATGTTCTTTCGGTCTATTTTTCGGAAGAGACTTTTGAAAAGCTCCGCGGAGATATAGCCCTCCAGGATCCTGTCGTCTCAGACGGATCCGCAGCGTTTAAGCAGATCGGCGCGCTTCCTGTTGTGTTTGAGAATGAGCACATCATTCTTGTCAATAAGCCGTCAGGGCTCTTAAGTCAGAAAGCTTCGGCATCCGATCTTTCACTGAATGAGTGGCTGATCGGATATCTTTTAGATCAGAGATCTCTGACAGTGGAAGATCTTCGCAGTTTTCATCCTTCTGTCTGCAACAGGCTTGACCGCAATACGAGCGGGCTTGTGATCTGCGGGAAGACACCGGTCGGCAGCCGGATCATGAGCGCGATTTTGAAAGACCGTTCCGTTCATAAGTACTATCACCTTTTTGTGGAAGGCCATATGGAAAAGGGCGCGCATGTAAAGGGTTATCTGAAGAAAGACCATGAAACGAATAAGGTTTCCGTTCTGACTGCGCCGTCTGAAGACGCCGATGTCATTGAGACATCGTATCAGCCGATCAAGTATTTTCGCAGTAAAAACGCGACCCTTGTCGAAGCCTGCCTGATCACGGGGAAAACGCATCAGATCCGTGCACATCTTGCAAGTGAGGGCTTTCCGCTTGTCGGCGATCTGAAATACGGAAGCAAAGCCGATTCGGACAGAAGAAAGAAGGAAGATCATATCTTTTCACAGATGCTGCATGCGCATCACATTGTCTTTCCTGAGCTGCCGGCGCCTCTTTCAGGGCTTTCCGGTCAGACGTTTATTGCAGATGAACCGCATGAGTTTCTTGCGTTTCAGAGGGGATAACAGATGGCAACGTGGAATTCCAGGGGGCTTCGCGGGTCCACACTTGAAGACCTCATCAACAGAACGAATGAAAAGTATCGTGAGAACGGTCTTGCACTCATTCAAAAGATTCCGACACCGATCACGCCGATCACGATCGATAAGGAGCACAGACATATTACGCTGGCCTATTTTGACCAGAAATCAACCGTTGATTATATCGGTGCCGTGCAGGGAATTCCGGTGTGCTTCGATGCAAAGGAGAGTAACACCGACACATTCCGTCTTCAGAACATTCATGAGCATCAGGTCATATTCATGAAGGACTTTGAGAAGCAGGGCGGCATCGCATTTTTTCTTATATATTATACGGCTAAAGAGCTTTTCTACTATCTGCCGTTCCGTGACCTGCTCCCGTTCTGGGAACGGGCCCAAAACGGAGGCAGAAAGAGTTTTCGCTATGAAGAGCTCGATCCTTCCTATGTTCTTCCCAAAAAGAACGGGGTTTTCGTGTCATACCTAGATATGATCCAAAAGGATCTTGATGAAAGAGATTGACATTCCCTGTTGATTTTAGTATATTGTCATTGTTTAATTTGATAATGCGTTATCACGTTATCTGACTAAAGCGAAAAATAAACGACAAAAAAGAAGAGGGATCTTATATGAGTAAAAAACTGCTTCACACGCCGGAAGGTGTACGTGATATCTACGGTGAAGAATATGAGCGTAAACTTGCCGTGGCAGCTAATGTACACGGTACCATGACCCTGTTCGGCTATCAGGATATACAGACCCCGTCATTTGAATTTTTTGATGTTTTTTCGAAGGAGATCGGGACGACCCCTTCCAAGGAACTGTACAAATTTTTTGATAAAGAAGGTAATACACTTGTCCTTCGTCCCGATTTTACGCCTTCCATCGCACGCTGCGCCGCAAAATACTTTGCGGACGATACGGACTCGCTTCGATTCTGCTATCAGGGCAATGCTTTTTCCAATACGTCCGAGCTGCAGGGAAAGCTGAAAGAATCTACGCAGATCGGAAGTGAGCTGATCGGTGACGGAAGCGCCAGAGCGGATGCCGAGATCGCTGCGCTTATGATCGAATCTTTATTGTCTTCGGGACTTCGTGATTTTCAGATCAGTATAGGCGAGGTGGATTATTTTAAAGGAATCTGTGATCAGGCCGGGCTTTCCGATGAGATGAAGGATGAACTGCGCGAGTATGTTTCGATCAAGAACTATTTTGGGGCAGAAGAGTATCTGATCCGGAATAATGTACCGGAATTGTATCGCGGCATGATCCTGAAATCTGCGGATCTGTTTGGCGATGTGGAAGTTCTTCGCGAAGCGAAAGCGTCTGTCTCCAACCAGCGTTCTTTGGATGCGATCAACAGACTGCTCGATATTTTTGACGCGCTTTGCGCGTATGGCCTGGAAAAGTACGTTTCTTTTGATCTTGGCATGCTCAGCAAATACAATTATTACACAGGTGTTATCATGAAAGCGTATACATACGGTATCGGTGATGCGGTTGCGAACGGAGGCCGTTATGATTCGCTGTTGTCTTGCTTTGGCAAAGACAAGCCGGCGATCGGTTTTATGATCGTGATCGATTCTTTGATGGAAGCATTAAGGCGTCAGAAGATCGCAGTTGATAAGCCCTCTTCGCCGCGACGCATCTCATATACCGATGCAAACTATTTTGAAAAGGTTTCCGAGGCACAGGCACTTCGAAAGTCCGGTGTCTCTGCCTTGCTAGTGCCGGAGGTGTGATTTGAACGAAGAAAAGAGATATTTAACGTTCGCCCTCGGAAAAGGACGTCTTGCCGATAAAACGCTTGAACTTTTAGAGTCGATCGGGATCACTTGTGAAGAGATGAAAGACAAGAAGTCGCGTAAGCTGATCTTTGTGAATGAAGAGTTAAAACTTCGATTTTTTCTTGCAAAAAATCCGGATGTCCCGACTTATGTCGAGTACGGTGCGGCCGACATCGGTGTTGTCGGAAGTGATGTGATCCGCGAAGAGAACAGAAGAGTGTATGAAGTGCTGGATCTGGGATTCGGCAAATGCCGCATGTGCGTTTGCGGTCCGAAAGACGCAGAGGAGCTCTTGCAGCATCATGAAATGATCCGCGTCGCAAGTAAATATCCAAATATTGCCAAGGACTATTTTTACAACAAAAAACATCAGACGGTCGATATCATCAAACTGAACGGATCTGTTGAGCTCGGTCCCATCGTTGAGCTTTCGGATGTGATCGTTGATATCGTAGAGACCGGCTCGACGCTGCGAGAAAACGGATTGACCGTTTTGGAGGAGATCTGTCCGATCTCGGCGCGTATGATCGTAAACCGTGTCAGCATGCAGATGGAGACGGAGCGGATCAAAGACATCATCGGAAGACTTCGAGAGAAGCTTTCCGAAGTACAGACAGAAGGGGTTCATTCATGAAGACGATCAAACTGGACGAAAAAGCTGTGAAAAATGTCTTAAACGACCTTTTGAAGCGCAGCCCGAATCAATACACCGAGTATGAAAAAACAGTAAACGATATCATTCAGAATGTCAGAGAAAACGGCGACAGCGCTCTTTTCTCATATACCGAGCAGTTCGACCATTTTGCCGTTACTGCGGATAATATCATCGTCACCGGGGAAGAGATCCAAAAGGCATACGATGCGCTGGATCCCGAATTTGTCGCTGTGATGCGCAGATCGGCTGAAAACATCAGAAGATTTCACGAAAAGCAGCTTCGTAACAGCTGGATGGATATAAGAGAAGACGGCAGCATTTTAGGACAGCGTTTTACGGCGATCGAAAGAGCCGGCGTTTACGTCCCGGGAGGCAAGGCTGCATACCCGTCCAGTGTTTTGATGAATGTGATCCCGGCAAAAGTAGCCGGCGTTTCCGAGATTATTATGACGACTCCTCCGTCCAAAGACGGATCTGTAAATCCGGGCACACTGGTCGCGGCCGATATCGCAGGTGTTGATACGATCTACAAAGTCGGCGGCGCACAGGCGATCGCGGCAATGGCTTTCGGTACGGAATCTGTTCCGAAAGTATATAAGATCACAGGCCCCGGTAATATTTTTGTCGCATTGGCAAAACGTGCGGTATACGGGCATGTCAGCATCGATTCCATCGCAGGTCCGAGTGAGATCCTGGTGATCGCTGACGGATCGGCCAATCCAAGATACGTTGCCGCCGATCTTTTATCGCAGGCGGAACATGATGAACTTGCATCAGCCATTCTGATCACGACATCGAAAGAACTTGCTGAGAATGTTGAGTCAGAGATCGGCGGATTCCTGCAGACTTTAAGTCGCAGCGAGATCATCGGAAAATCTCTTGACCGCTATGGATATATCCTTCTTGCCGATGATCTTGATCAGGCGGCGGAATGCGCAAATGCGATCGCATCCGAGCATCTCGAGATCCTGACAAAGGATCCGTTTGATACAATGACCAAGATCAAAAATGCAGGTGCGATCTTTTTGGGTGAATACTCATCCGAGCCTCTTGGCGATTATTTTGCAGGCCCGAATCATATCCTCCCGACAAATGGTACAGCGAGGTTCTTTTCATCTCTTTGCGTAGATGATTTTGTGAAAAAATCGAGCATTATCTCATATTCTTACGATGCACTCAGACGCGACCATAAGGATATCGAGCTTTTTGCCGAAAAAGAAGGTCTTACGGCGCATGCCAATTCGATCAAAGTACGTTTTGAGGAGTAGTTTATGTATGTAAAAAAACTGATCCCTTGTATGTATCTGAATCATGAACAGGCTGTTTGCGGCTTTGAAGATCGTGAAAATGTATTGTCAGACGATCCCGTGAAGCTTGCAAGATCTTATTTTGAGAACGGCGCAGACGCACTTTTGCTGTTTGACCTCTCCGAAGGAGACGGCGCGCATGAAAAGGCACTTGATCTTATAAAGGATATCTGTCTTTCCGTGGAGATCCCCGTGATCGGCGCCGGCAATGTAAAGCGTATGGAAGATATCAAAAAACTTCTCTACGCAGGATGTAAGATGGCGGCACTGAATTTTTCCAAAGGACTTTCTGCAGATCTTGCAAAAGAAGTATCGCAGAAATTCGGAAAAGATAAGATCGTATCCTGCATAGCGGATGCGGCGGAATATGAGAAGTATAAGGAAGTCATCTGTGAATGGACAGATCAGGTGATCGCAGTTAAGAAAGCCGGCTTTGCGGGGAGCGTTTTGACGTGCGAACTGCCTGTGATCTGTGTATCGGACGATACGTCCCTTCTATCGATCGAAACCTTGTCTCAATCAACTTCTTTGGCGGGTATATCGGGCTTATTTTTCGATCAGACATGTAACGATCTTCTTTCCGTTAAGCGCTCGATGGAAGAGAAGGGTATTCCGATCCACCGTTTGGAACCGCATTTTTCCTGGAGCGAGCTGAAAAAGAACAGCGACGGTATGGTTCCGGTTGTCGTGCAGGATTACAGGAATGATGAAGTCCTTATGGTTGCTTATATGGATGAAAGAGCGTATGATGAGACTTTGTTGACGGGCCGCATGACTTACTATAGCAGAAGCCGTAAAGAACTCTGGGTAAAAGGTCTTACAAGCGGTCATTTCCAATACGTGAAGTCTCTGACGGCCGATTGTGATCTTGACACGATCTTAGCAAAGGTCTCTCAGGTGGGTGCGGCATGTCATACAGGGAAGCGTTCCTGCTTTTTTAACGAGATCGTCAGATCCGAGTATAAAGAAAAGAATCCAGCTAAGATCCTTGAATCCGTTACGGACGTGATCCGCGATCGAAAGATCAATCCGAAAGAAGGGTCTTATACCAATTATCTGTTCGACAAAGGGATCGATAAGATCCTGAAAAAACTCGGAGAAGAGGCAACGGAGATCGTGATCGCCGCGAAGAACCCGAATGCAAATGAGATCAAATACGAGATATCGGATTTTCTGTATCATATGATGGTTTTAATGGTTGAAAAAGGAGTTACCTGGGAAGAAATCACGGAAGAACTTGCAAGACGTTGAAAAAAACGGCAAAATAAAGCAGAGGGAGTTTAAGACAGATTTATGAAAAAGAATTTTGCCAAATCACTGATCGGACTGTTTTGTTTATCGACATTACTTGCGACCGCATCACCTTTAAAGGCTGATGCGGCCGTTGTTGCGTCTCAAGCATTAGCGAAAGGCATCGATGTATCGAAGTATCAGGGTGCCGTAAACTGGGCGGCCGTTGCCGGACAGGGGTATTCATTCATGTTTGCAAAGCTTGGAAGCGCCAAGAGCGGGATTGATCCTACTTTTGCGGCCAACATGTTTGGTGCTGCGGCGGCAGGAATGCGTACAGGTGCGTATGTATATTCTTATGCTACTACGGTTGAATCGGCCGTCGCGGAGGCAACGATGGCGATCGCTGCGCTTCAGAATATGCCGGTTTCCATGCCGGTTGTTTTTGACATTGAAGATAATGTGCACAAAGGCCTTAATCCTGTTCAGCAACAGGCGATCGTGAATGCGTTCTGTACGACGGTTGAAGCAGAAGGCTATGTGCCGATGGTTTATGCGAGCAAAAACTGGTTTTTGACAAGACTCGGGCCCACGATGTTCGACCAATGGGTTGCGCAATATGCGGATATCTGTGATTATCCGCTCGCTTTTACATGCTGGCAACAGACCAGCAACGGCACAGTCACCGGAATAAACGGCCTTGTGGATATCAATTATCTCTTTAAAGATTACGGAACGGAGATCATTTCGGATGGCTGGATCAATCGAAAAGGCTTTTTCTACTTTTTCCAGAACTGGCACATGGTGCGCGGCTGGATCGATTACGGCGGATTCAAATGGTATACGGATGCGCAGGGGCATATGATCACAGGATGGCAGGACATCGAAGGAAACGGTAAGATGCGTTATTTCGACGTAACAGGTCCTATGGCTGTCGGTATCACAAAGGTTGGCGCGAATACGTATTTCTTTGGCGCTGACGGCGTTATGCTGACCGGCTGGCAGGATGTGAACGGCATGAAGTTTCTGTTGGGGCCCGACGGCGTAATGCAGTTTGGCTGGTATATCGCTCCGGAAGGTGTTTACTATTTTGCCGCAAATGGTGTGATGTGCACCGGTATTCAGGTGATCGACGGACATATTTACTATTTTGATGCCAAGGGTCATATGCAGACCGGCTGGCAGACGATCGGCGGGCTTCGTTTCTACTTTAACGAAAAGGGTATCATGCAGACAGGATGGTTCGCGGATCCGACCGGTATGTATTATCTCGGACCGGATGGCGCAGCGCTTCTTGGCTGGCAGGATGTCGAAGGAAAACGTGTTCACTTTGACGAAGTGACCGGTAAACTGAGTGTGAATGAACTGATCACGGTCGGAACGTCCATCTTTTATGTGGGAGCCGACGGAAGCCTGCAGACAGGCTGGCAACAGATCGCAGGCGGTATCTGTTATTTCGATCCCAACGGTGTTATGGTCGTGAATACTGTTATGGAGATCGACGGGGTCAATTATCTGTTTGATCAGAATGGTTTTGCCACACCGATCGCAGCGCCCGTTTTGCCTCTTCCAGATGCGGCAGCGGCACCACAGTAAAGGGTTTTATGAGTAAACTTGCATTATCAGAAGAAATACTGATGACGATCGAGAAACCTGCCAGATATATCGGAGGGGAGATCAACAGCGTCGTCAAAGAAAATAAAAATGAGTTGATCCGTTTTGCCATGTGCTTTCCGGATGTGTACGAGATCGGTATGTCTCATCTTGGGATCCAGATCCTCTATGATATGCTTAACCGATATGATGATGTCTGGTGTGAACGTGTTTATTCGCCATGGACGGATCTGGATGCGATCATGCGCCGGGACAGGATTCCGCTGTTTGCACTGGAATCACAGGATCCGATCGTCTCTTTTGATTTTTTGGGGATCACGCTCCAATATGAACTGTGCTATACCAATATCCTGCAGGTTCTTGATCTCTCGGGCATTCCTCTTCGGTCAAAAGAGCGCACAAAAGAGCATCCGATCGTGATCGGCGGTGGCCCGTGTGCATATAATCCAGAGCCGATCGCTCCGTTTTTTGACCTGTTTTATATCGGGGAAGGAGAGACTCGTTACCGGGCGCTGATCGACCTTTATAAAACATATCAAAGCAGTGATATGACGCGTGAGGCGTTTTTACAGGAGGCCGGCAAACTGCCCGGGATTTATGCGCCCGGGTTCTATGAGACGCTTTATAACGACGACGGGACCGTACAGTTGTTTCGGCCGACCGTAGAAGGCATGCCGGATACGATCGAAAAGGAGATCATCGTTGATATTGCCTCTCAGCCTTATATGGAGAAGCAGGTTGTTCCTTTTATCCGAGCGACACAGGACCGTGTCGTGCTGGAGATTCAGAGAGGCTGTATCAGAGGCTGCAGATTCTGTCAGGCAGGGATGCTGTACCGTCCTGTCAGAGAGCGGGATGTTGCAAAACTCAAAGATGACGCCGTTCGTCTTTTGGAGAATACCGGTTACGAAGAAGTATCGCTCAGTTCGTTAAGTTCGAGCGATTACAGCGGACTCGAAAATCTGATCGGTTTTCTTCTTGATTATTGCAAAGAACACAAAGTGAATATCTCGCTTCCTTCACTTCGTATTGATGCATTTTCGCTTGATGTGATGAGCAAAGTGCAGGATGTAAAAAAGAGCAGTCTGACTTTTGCGCCTGAGGCCGGCAGTCAGAGGCTTCGGGATGTCATCAATAAAGGGCTGACCAAAGAAGTGATCTTAAAGGGCGCCAAGGAGGCATTTCTTGGCGGCTGGAGTCACGTGAAGCTTTACTTTATGCTTGGTCTTCCGACTGAAACGGATGAAGACATTCGTGCGATCGGGGAACTCGGAAACGAGATCGCCGCGCTATATTATGAAACGGTGCCGAAAGAGCAGCGGACCGGGAAGTGTCAGATCGTGATCAGTACTTCCTTCTTTATTCCAAAACCGTTTACGCCGTTTCAATGGGCGGCGCAGTGCACAAAGGAGCAGTTCCTTGATAAAGCGTATACGACGCGCAGATCGATCATGGATCAGCTCAACCAGAAGAGTATCAAGTATAACTGGCATGAAGCTGATGCAAGCGTTTTGGAAGCTGTATTTGCAAGAGGTGACAGAAAGCTTGCTGATGTGATCGAGATGGCCTACAGACGCGGGTGCATTTACGATGCGTGGAGCGAAACTTATCGGCACGATGTGTGGATGAAATGCTTTGATGACTGTGGCATCGATACGGATTTTTACACGACCAGACCGCGAGAACTGGATGAGATCTTTCCCTGGGACTTTATCAGCTGCGGCGTAACCAAGGATTTCTTGAAACGCGAGTGGTTGCGCGCACAAAAAGGCGAGATCACCCGCAATTGCAAAGAGGCGTGCAACGGCTGCGGTGCTGCGCGTTACGGCGGAGGTATTTGCTTTGGGAGATAAGATCAGAATACAGTTTTCCAAGCACGGCAATATCAGATTCATCGGGCATCTGGATGTGATGCGTTATTTTCAGAAGGCGATCAGGCGTGCCGGGATCGATATTGCCTATTCGGAGGGCTTCAGTCCGCATCAGATCATGTCATTTGCTTCTCCGTTAGGGGTTGGACTTGAGAGCGATGCGGAGTATATGGATATCGTCGTTAACAGCTTGGCAGGCGGCGAGAAAGGCATGGTGGATGCGTTGAACGGAGTCATGGCGGACGGTATCCGCGTGATCGGCGCACGTCGCCTGCCTGAAAATGCAAAAAATGCGATGGCCAGTATTGCCGCTGCAGGTTATCTTGTTCGTTTTCGGGAAGGGTTTGAACCTGATTTTCCTTATAAGGAAGCCCTGGAAGCGTTTTATGATCTGCCTGAGATCAAGATCACGAAAAAGACCAAAAAAAACGAGATAGAGCTGGATCTGAGACCTTCGATCTACGAGCTTCGTACGGAGGATGGCGGCATTTATATGCTTGTTAATGCGAGCAGCGCCGGAAACATCAAGCCTGGTGCTGTTATGGAAGCATTCTATCGCGTAAACGGCCGCGAACTTCCGGAGTTTGCGCTTCATGTAACAAGGCGCGAGATCTATACGCAAAGCGGTGAAGGCGAAGCGGGCACATTGATCCCGTTATCGGCTGTCGGAGAACCATTTTAATGAATAAAGAAATGCAAAAAGAGAAGGCCGGAAGCCTTCTTTTTCTTCAAAATCAAAACAGGATCTTCAGCGTTCTGTTTGTGGATTCTCATCCCGTACGGTTTGACGTGTTTGATGAAAACAGTGTGGATCTGGGTGGCATTTATGTCGGCAAGATCAAGAGTATCGTCAGGGGAATGGAAGCTGCTTTTGTGGAGTACAGGCCGCAGAAAATGTGTTTTCTTCCTTTTCGCCATTTTGATGAGCAGTGCCTTCTGGTTTCGAGAGAGAATAAGAAGCCGTCGGAGGGGGATGAAGTCCTCGTTCAGATTACCGGAGAAGCAGTAAAGAGCAAAGATCCCGAGGCAACAACAAAACTGTCTCTTGCCGGTAGATTTGCTGTTTTATCCATGCAGAGACCCGGCATCTTTTTTTCCAAAAAGCTGTCAAAAGAGTCAATCGAACGATTCAATGATCTGAAAGAAGATCCGCTTATTATGAAAGCATCTGCTTCTTGCGGCATTGTGATCCGCTCCAACGCAAAAGATGCGGATCCGTTAAAGATCAGAGATGAGATCGCTTCGTTATATCAAGAGGCTGAGAGGATCTTTGATATCGCCGTTCACAGGACCTGCTTTTCTGTTCTTTCCAAGCCCGAACCTTCTTACTTAAGTGTACTGAGCGACTATCCGGAAGCACTCTATGACAGGATCGTGACGGACATACCGGAGATCTATAAAACGGTTCAAGCGAAAATGCAGGAAGACGGCAGCACCAAAAGCGTATCACTTTATACAGATGAGTCGTTATCGCTCTGGAACCTTTACAGCATGAATAAGCATCTGGATCTGCTTAGAGGTAAAAAGGTCTTCCTTCCTTCCGGCGGTTATCTTGTGATCGAATATACCGAAGCACTCACAGTGATCGATGTGAATTCTGGAAAAAGCGATATGGGAAAAAATTGTGAAAACGCGTATTTTCGGATCAATCTGGAAGCGGCAAAAGAAATCGCGTCGCAGATGATCCTGCGTAATCTTTCGGGAATAATCCTGGTTGACTTCATCAATATGATGGAGAAGAAGCACGAACAGATCCTGCTTGAGACACTGCAAGAACGCGTGAAAATGGACCCGGTTGCAGCGAACGTCATTGACATGACGCCGCTTGGTCTTGTAGAGATCACGCGGAAGAAAAAAAGGCGTCCGCTCCATGAACTTTTGTATGGTTTTTCTTAACGCTTCACGGTACCGTTTTTAGGCGCCTACAATTGACAGAACATGAATGCAAAGTTATAATTTTGATGGGTGTCATGATGGCACCTTAGATCAAAATTCATTTTGGAGGAAATGATATGAAGAAGATTATTGCGGTTATGTTAGTTGCTGCAACAACACTCAGTCTTGTTGCTTGTGGCAATGCTGCACCGGCTGCATCCAATGATGCTGCTCCTGCCGCAGAAGCTCCCGCTGCTGAGAATACTGATGCAGCTGAAGCATCCACCGGTGAAGGCTCCGGTACTGTTTACAATGTTTGCAACCTGGTTAACGGTAACCTTGGTGACAAGTCTTTCTTTGACTCTGCAGAAGCAGGCTTAGAGAAGCTTCGTGACGAGGGTCGTATCACACTGACCACCATTGAGATGGGCGGTACAGATGAGGATCAGCCGAAGTGGCTCAGCACTCTTTATGAAGTCGCTGAATCCGGTGAGTATGATCTGATCGTCTGCGGTACATACCAGATGCCTGACAATCTGAAAGAGGTTGCTACAAAGTATCCTGATCAGAAGTTTGTTATCTATGATGACAATACATATGTAGGCGAGAACGCAAACGTATGTAACATCACATACAAGCAGAACGACCTTGGCTACCTTGTAGGTACTTTCGCAGCCTGCATGACAACCGATACTTCTGTTGAAAACATAAATGCAGATCCTGTACTCGGCTTCGTAGGCGGCGTTGACAGCCCGGTAATCAATGACTTCCTGATCGGTTTCATTGAAGGTGCTCAGGCAGTTAACAAAGATATTAAAGTAGATACACGTTACACAAATGATTATGTAGATACTGCGATCGCTAAAGAGTTCGGTACATCCATGATCGATGATAACAAGTGTGATATCATCTGGGGTGTTGCAGGTAATGCCGGCAACGGTGCCGCAGAAGCAGCGCTTGAGAAGGGCAACTGCTGGTTTATCGGTGTTGACTCTGACCAGGAAGCTACATTCTCTGCTGATCTTGCAGCGATCACATTGACATCCGGCCTGAAGAACGTTGGTAATTCCCTGATCTGGTTCATCAATGAAATGGATGCAGGCAACGATCACTTCGGCAAAGAAGTTACACTTGGTATTGCTGACGGCGGTGTAGGCATTGTTACAGATAAGAACTTTGCTAAATATGCATCTGCTGACACAAAAGCGAAAGTTGAAGCAGCTCAGAAAGCAATCATGGACGGTTCCATCGTTGTTGACTCCGCGATCGGCGATACAACAGGTAAGGCTGAATCCTTACGTGATTCCGTTAAACCGTGATCTGATCCTATAGGATAAAAGAGCACACTGCATCGCTTTGGTGCGGTGTGCTTTTTACGTTATATACATTTCACTACAGGGGGTAGTTATGGCAGATCTGAATCAAGAATATGTCATTGAGATGCGTAAGATCTCTAAAGTTTATCCCAATGGCGTGGCCGCGAACCAGGATGTTGACTTTTGCGTGAAAAAGGGCGAGATCCATGCGCTGATGGGGGAGAACGGTGCCGGTAAATCGACACTGATGAAGATGCTGTTTGGCCTTGAACAGCCTACAAGCGGTGATATTTTCGTTAACGGTGAAAAAGTTAAACTGACTTCGCCGAATGTTGCCATTGCACACGGTATCGGTATGGTGCATCAACATTTTATGCTTGTTCCAAGTTTGACCGTTGCTGAAAATATGGTCCTTGGCATGGTGCCCAGGAAAAGCGGCATGCTGATCAATTATTCGGAAGCTGTTCGCATTACCAAAGAATACTCCGAACGATTTAATCTTGATGTTGATCCTGATGCAAAAGTGATGGATATCCCGGTCGGCATGAAGCAGAAGGTTGAGATCTTGAAGGCACTTGTCCGTGGCGCAAAGATCCTCATCCTCGATGAGCCTACCGCGGTTCTGACCACACAGGAAACAACCGAACTTTTCAAGGAATTGATCAATTTGAAGAATCAGGGATATACGATCATCTTTATCTCTCATAAGCTGAATGAGATCATGGAGATCACGGACCGCCTGTCTATTCTGCGAGGCGGTAAGTTCCTTGGAACGCATAATACAAAAGATGTTACGCCTCAGCAGATCTCCCGTATGATGGTGGGACGTGATGTTGTATTGCAGGTTCAGAAAGAAAAGGCGCAGCCTACAGAGACCGTTTTAAAAGTACGTGATCTGACATTTGTCAACGAATGGGATAAAAAGATGGTTGACAATCTTTCATTTGATGTTCGCCGGGGCGAGATCCTTGGAATAGCCGGCGTGGAAGGAAACGGTCAGAAAGAACTTGTCGACCTGCTCTTTAGTTTTGCAAAGCCGAACAGTGGTACGATCACGGTGAACGGTGAGAGCATTGTCGGGTTAAACCAGAAGAAGATACGCGACAAGCACGTCTCGCTTGTGCCGGAAGACCGCATGATCTACGGGATCGCTGCCAATGCATCCATTGAAGAAAACCTTCTTTCCGATCGCTGTGACAGCAAGGACCTCAACAAAGGGATCCTTTTTGATATGAATAAGATCCATGAGATGTCTGAAGAACTGGTACTTGATTACAAAGTTCTCTGTAAATCAGCGCAGCAGAAGGTTGGTATGCTTTCCGGCGGTAACATCCAGAAGGTTGTAGTAGCTAGAGAATTTTCAAACGATCCGGAACTGATCATTGCCGATCAGCCTACACGCGGTATTGATGTCGGTGCAACCGAATTCATTCGTAAAAAGCTTGTTGAGCTTTCCAGATCCGGCATTGCGGTTCTTCTTGTATCCGCTGACTTAAACGAAGTAATGGAACTTTCCGACAGCCTGATCGTTATGTATGGCGGAAAGATCGCAGCATATTTTGAAGACACATCCGTTTTGACAGATGAACTGATGGGTGAGTATATGCTTGGTTTAAAGAAACAATCTGATGAAGAGATAAGGAGGGTATGTCATGAGTAAGAAAGCACAGCTCAGATTCAGTATCTTACGTGGCTTCGTAGCGATCCTGATTGCCCTTCTTGTTGCTGCGGTTCTTGTATTTATCAGTGCAGACGGTGCAACGATCGGTGCAAAGCTTTCCTCTACAGGAGATGCGATGCTTAACATGCTGGTTCGTCCGTTGTGGGGAAAGAAAGGGTTTGCTGCAAAGAACTTCACAGATATCCTTGCCGCGATGATCCCGATCATATTTACGTCACTGGCTGCCTGCGTTATGTTTGCGGCTAACCAGTTCAACCTCGGCGGTGAAGGCGGTATCATGCTCGGTGCATTTATGGCATCTATGGTTGCGGTGTATCTGCCTTTACCGACTGGACTTCATCTTGTTGTTGCTCTGATCGTAGCATCTGTTTCCGTAGGTATCATGATGCTGATACCGGCGGTTTTGAAGGCAAAACTCGGTGTGTCCGAGATGGTATGTTCTCTGATGCTGAACAGTATCATCATGTATATCATCAACTATCTGATGAATACGAGTCTGGCTGACAAGAGCAAAGGACAGGTCATGAGTTATGACTTTTTACCGACGGCGATCCTGCCGCCGCTTGTGGATAACGGCTCAAAGCTTTCCTGGGGTTTTGTGATCGCACTTGTCTTTATTGTGCTCACATCGATCTTTATCTACCGCACACGTTGGGGTTATGCGATCCGCATGATTGGTATCAACCAGGATTTTGCTACGTATTCCGGCATCAAAGTCGGATTGATCATCGTTTTATCGCAGGTGATCGGCGGTTTGCTGGCAGGCCTTGGCGGCGGTATCGAAATGCTTGGACGCTACACCAACTATCAGTGGAAAGCACTTCCCGGATACGGCTGGACCGGTATTACGGTTGCCTGCATTGCCGGTAACAATCCGATCATGGTCCTGTTTGCAGCGTTCTTTATGGCATACCTGGATAAAGGCTGTAACCTGATGGCAACGTATTGCAACGTTCCCGCGCAGCTGATCGATATTATTCAGGGCGTTGTATTTGTTTTCTTTGCGGCTGAGCAGTTCCTTGCAGGTTATCGTCAGAAACAGGTTGTTAAGGCTGCAAAAGCTGAGATCGAAGCAATGAACAAAGCAGGAAAGGAAGGTGAAAGATAATGAGTACATTATTATCCTCGATCATGACAACGGGGTTTTTCTATTCGATCATTCGAATCACTTCCCCGATCCTGTTTGCAACACTCGGTGCTGTTATTGTTGAAAAGGCGGGCATTTCCAATATCGGTCTTGACGGTACCATGATGATCTCCGCTTTATTCGGTTCGCTTACCACTTACTGGTCCGGATCCTGGATCGTCGGTCTTTTGGTAGCGCTTGTTGTTGGCGTATTGGTATCTTTGCTCATGGGCCTGTTTGCTTTTAATTTAAAGACAGATATTATCCTTGTCGGTATCGCGATCAATATGATCGGTTCCGGCGGTACGCTGTTCCTTGTAAAAGTTCTTACGCAGCTGTCGGAAGGAAAATCGATGGCTTCCACGACATCCCTGATCACGAAAGCGCATCAGATCCCTGTTTGGAATATTCCGCTGGTAAAAGACATTCCTGTGATCGGATCAGTTGTTTCGGGGCATTCCATCCTGACTTATGTTGCATTCCTTTTTGTATTTCTTACTTGGGTTATGCTTTATAAGATGCCGATCGGTCTAAACCTTCGTTCCGTCGGAGAGAATCCGAATGCCGCTTCGTCTGTTGGTGTAAGTGTGATGAAGATGCGTTATATTGCGATCGCATTATCCGGCCTGATGGCGGGATTCGGCGGCGCATTTATGTCGATGTCCTATGCAATGGGCTGGTCTCAGGATATGGTTGCGGGACGAGGCTTTATCGCACTTGCCGCACAGGCAATGGGCAGCGGTGAACCGCTTGGCAGTATGTTTGCTGCGATCCTGTTTGGTTTCGCACAGGCACTTGGTATTAAGTTCTCCTCGATCGGCGTTGATTCCAACCTGGCATCCCCGATCCCTTACCTTGTTACCATTATCGGTCTCGTGATCTTTGCGATCGCTAAGCGAAACAAGGAAGCAAAAAGACGTAAAATGAAAGCAGCATAGAGGAGCTTTTATGGAAAAAAGAATTCCGGTGCTCTTAGACGGTGACCCGGGCCATGACGATGCCATGGCCTGGGTTCTCGCTAAAGCGTGCCCTTTTATAGAGATTAAAGGTATTACAACGGTCGCGGGAAACCAGACGATTGAAAAGACAACATATAATGCGATGCGCGTATGCACACTTCTCGGGATCGATGCGCCCATAGCAAAGGGACGATCGATGCCGCTTTTATGTGCACCTCGGACAGCCGGTAATATTCATGGTCAGAGTGGTTTGGACGGTCCGTCGTTACCGGAACCTTGCATGGAGCTTTCGGCTCTTTCACCTGTCGAATTGATGGCTAAGGTCCTTCGCGAATCGGATGAGCCTGTCGCGATCATTCCGACCGGCCCGATGACCAATGTGGCGGCTTTGCTTTTGGCACATCCTGAATTAAAACATAAGATCCGAGTGATCTCCTTTATGGGTGGCGGTATTCAGTCGGGCAACTGGACAGCTGCTGCTGAATTCAATATCCTAGTCGATCCGGAAGCTGCCGATACAGTGCTTCGCTCCGGCATTCCGCTTTATATGGCAGGACTGGATATAACGGAGAGGGCACTTATTTTCCCCAATGATTTTGAAAAGATCCGTTCGGTCGGTAACGAGGTGGCTCGTGTTGTAGCCGATTGGCTGGAATTTTTCTATAAGTTCCACAGAGAGATCGGGTACGAAGGTGCCCCTGTTCACGATCCTTGCGCTGTTGTTGCACTGATCAAGCCTGAGCTTATCACATACGAAGATATGTATGTGGAAGTGGAGACGAAAGGACAGTATTGCCGTGGAATGACAGTGGGTGACAGAAAAGGCGTTTTGGGTAAGAAGCCGAACGTACATGTCGGCATGAAGATCAACAGAGACGGTTTTGCCGATCTGTTATTGGAAGCCGTAAAAACATTTGATTCGGAGGGCAAATAACATGTCAAAGATTCCTGTTTGGTTTGACGCAGATACAGGAGTAGACGATGCAACAGCGCTCCTTCTGGCTAATAAACTTGATGAGAAGCTTCAGATCGTCGGGATCAGCTGTGTTGCCGGTAATGTTCCGGTAGAACAAGTGACTGAGAATACGCTTCGTATCTGTGATTTAATGAAAAAGCAGTACCCTGTATTCAAAGGCGCCGGCAAGCCATGGTTTAAAGAGTATCATGATGCCTGCTATTTCCATGGAAATAACGGCATTGGTGATGCGGTACTTCCGAAAGAGTCATATGAAGCCGGGAAGGAAAAGGCATGGGATGCACTTCATGAAGCTGCACTTCGTTATGAAGGACAGCTGGAGGTGATCGCGGTCGGACCGCTTACCAATATCGCGACGGCGATCGTAAAGTATCCGGATTTGAATAAACTCATAAAACGGGTTTTGATCATGGGCGGTGCTGCAAGCGGAGGTAATGTAACGCCTGCTGCAGAGTTTAATATCTACGAAGATCCACATGCTGCACAGACGCTTTTTATGTCAGGCATTCCTGTTGTTATGTGCGGACTGGAAGTGACGATGCAGGCTTATCTGACGTCGGAGGAGATTGACGAGATTCATGGGCATCATTCATCCGTGACTGATTTCTACTATGCCTGTACAAGAATTTCACATAGAGCTTCCCAAAGACTCGGACTCCCGGGCCTTTGCGTTCATGATGCCTGCCCTGTATTATTTGCTGCATATCCGGAACTGTTTAAGGGTGAAGAAGCCGGGGTTTATGTGGAGACGCAGTCGGAGCTGACACTTGGAAAGACGGTTACGGATCTGTACAGTGATTTTCAATTTCCAGAAAAGAATACGTTTATCGTAACCGATATCGATCGTGAGAAGTTCGCTAAGGTCATGATAGAGACATTAACGAGCTATCGTGATTAAAGAAAGGAGACCATATGCTGCAACCGCATATTCAATTAGATGAAGCACTTCACATTAAATACGCGATCCTGCCGGGAGATCCTGCGCGTGTGGATCGTATCGCCAAGTATTTTGATGATCCGGTGGAACTTGCATTTAATCGAGAGTTTAAGAGTATAAAGGGCTTTTATAAAGGCCTTCCCGTCCTTGCTCTTTCGACCGGTATCGGCGGTGCATCCATGACGATCGCGATCGAGGAGCTCCGTCATATCGGGGTGACGCATGTGATCCGCATCGGAAGCTGCGGCGCTTTGAAGAAAGGGATTGGACTTGGAGATCTGATTATCGTAAACGGTGCTGTTCGCGATGACGGCGCTTCCAAAACATATGTTGATGCAGTCTATCCTGCGATCCCCGATACTGACCTTTTGATGCGTGTCATTGATAGTGCTAAGAATGCGGGGTACCGTTATCATGTCGGTATTGCAAGAAGTCATGACAGTTTTTACATTGATACTGAAGAAGAGGTTAGCAGGTTTTGGGCAGAGAAGGGTGTGATCGGTTCCGATATGGAGACATCGGCTCTTTTTACCGTGGGAAGAATACGTGGCCTTAAAACTGCAAGTATCCTTAATAATGTAGTTCTTTGGGGTGAAGATACAGCCGACTCGATCGGTTCATATGCGGATGGAGAGAACCTCACCGCAAAGGGAGAAGAAGCTGAGATTCTGACAGCTTTAAACGTTTTCGTTTCATTGGAGGGTAGATAATGATGTCTAAGAAGATCCTGTTTGTTGACTGCTGTATACGTGGAAATGAGTCTCGAACAAAACGTCTGGCGGATGCGTTTTTTTCAAAGATCAATCCCAAAAAGTATGAGATCCGTCATCTGATCCTGGCTGAAGAAGATATAAAACCGCTTGTCGGCGATTTCTTTTGGGAGAGGCAGTCTCTTTTAGAGAAAAATGAGTTATCTCATCCCCGTTTTGACAGGGCGAGAGAATTTGCCGATGCTGACGCGGTCGTGATCGCAGCTCCTTTTTGGGACCTTCAGTTCCCGGCTCTGTTAAAGATCTATATCGAAAATATTACGATCGACGGGATCACATTCGGATGCAGTGAGCAGGGGATTTGCGGGCTTTGTAAAGGTTCCGATCTTGTCTTTCTTACAACGCGCGGCGGTTTTTATGCCGGCAGCGAGGATGAGCAGGGGAGCAGATATATCGATTCTCTTCACCGGTTTTTCGGTTTTGACCGTTATCACCTTGTTTTTGCCGAGGGACTTGATGCAGATGGGATCGATACGGATATTGTTCTGCAAAAAGCCTGCAAAGAAGCCGAGGAGCTAGCTTTGAAACTGTTTACGTAAAATTTTCAGATAGACCTTGACACCCAAATCGTTAGATGGTATTCTTTATGAGTATGCCGCATAGTGAGGTAAAAGTCTGCATATCTGCAGCACCGAAACTAGCGAGTAAGAGAAATAGGAGGTGCCCTATGTACGCAATTATCGCAACCGGTGGTAAACAGTATAAAGTTTCTGAAGGTGATGTGATCAAAGTTGAAAAGCTTGACGCAGAAGCCGGCAATACTGTTACATTCGATACGGTTCTTGCTGTAAGCGACAAAGACCTTAAGGTTGGTTCTGATGTTGCTTCCGCATCTGTAACTGCAACTGTTATGGATCAGGGAAGAAGCAGAAAAGTTGTTGTTTACAAATACAAGAGAAAAACCGGATACCACAAGAAAAACGGTCACAGACAAGCATACACTCAGGTAAAAATTGAGAAGATCAATGCTTAATCAGCGGAGGCAGTAATGACTGCTATTACCGTTTTTAAGACTAAGGACAATCAATATAAAGGATTTTCCTGTTCGGGACATGCAGGCTTTCAAGATATCGGAAAAGATATTGTATGTGCTTCGATCTCGATTCTTGTGATCAACACGATCAATGCGATCGAGAAGTTTACGGATCAGAAGTTTTCTGTGCAGGAAGATGAGAAGAAAGGCAGGATCGAACTTCGATTAGAGGGAACGCTCTCTAAAGATTCTGTGCTTTTACTGGATGCTATGGTTCTTGGTCTTACGGAAATCCAGAAGAATTATTCGAAGTTTTGCAAAGTAAATTTCAAGGAGGTGTAACCCCATGTTAAATCTGAACCTTCAGTTTTTCGCTCATAAAAAAGGTGTTGGCTCTACCAAGAACGGTAGAGATTCCGAATCCAAGAGACTTGGTGCGAAGAGAGCCGACGGTCAGTTCGTAAAAGCCGGCAACATTTTGTTCAGACAGCGCGGAACCAAGATCCACCCCGGTGTGAATGTTGGAAGAGGCGGTGATGATACATTATTCGCATTGGTTGACGGTGTATTAAGATTCGAAAGAGTCGGAAGAGATAAAAAGCAGGCTTCCGTATATCCTGTAGAAGAAAAGTAATACAAACTGCTTGGAAGGCTTCAAACATCTTTGTTTGGAGCCTTAATTTTTCTTATTTGATTTGTATTAAAGAGGTACATTATGTTTGCAGATCGAGCTAAAATTGTTGTCAGAAGCGGAAAAGGCGGCGATGGTCATGTTTCGTTCAGACGTGAGAAATATGTTCCGAGCGGCGGCCCTGACGGTGGCGACGGCGGCAAGGGCGGCGATGTGATCTTTGAAGTGGATGAAGGCCTGAACACTCTTACAGATTTTCGCCATATCAGAAAGTATAAAGCCGAAGACGGAGAGCCCGGTGGAAAGAAGCGTTGTCATGGTGCAGACGGCAAGGACGTGATTATCAAAGTGCCTGCCGGTACTGTTATCAAAGAGGCTTCTTCAGGAAAGGTTTTTGCCGACATGTCCGGAGACAACAAAAGGCAGATCCTTTTACCGGGAGGAAAAGGCGGCAACGGCAACCAGCATTATGCAACATCTACAATGCAGGCGCCGAAATATGCACAGCCCGGACAGCCTGCGATCGAACTGGAATTGCAGCTTGAACTGAAAGTAATTGCGGATGTCGGACTTGTGGGGTTTCCCAATGTCGGAAAATCGACCTTTTTGTCAAGGGTCAGCAATGCGCGTCCCAAGATCGCAAATTACCACTTTACGACGCTCAATCCGCACCTTGGTGTGGTTGATCTGGATGGCGCAAAGGGCTTTGTGATCGCGGACATTCCGGGCCTTATCGAGGGCGCTTCGGAAGGCATTGGACTCGGCCATGAGTTTCTGCGCCATATTGAACGTACAAAGGTATTGATCCATGTCGTGGACGCGGCCGGTACAGAAGGACGTGACCCGGTGAAAGACATTCATTCCATTCAGAATGAACTTTCAAAATATAATGAAGAGCTGGCAAAGCGCCCCATGGTCATAGCTGCCAACAAGATGGACTGCGTGTTTGGCGATGGAGACCCGATCAAAGCGATCGAGAAGGCTTTTCCTGATACAAAAGTGTTCCCGATTTCGGCTGTCACCGGAGAAGGTGTATCAGAGCTTTTGTATCATGTACGTAATATGCTCGATCACTTGGACGACAAGCCTGTGATCTTTGAACAGGAGTATTTCCCTGAGATGGTTACCGGTTATATGAATGAGCCCTACTCAGTAACCTACGACGAGGAAAACAATGAATATGTAGTAGAGGGACCGCGCATTGAAAAAATGCTCGGATATACGAATCTTGAGAGCGAAAAAGGGTTCCGCTTTTTCCAGAATTTTCTGAAGGAATCCGGCATATTGGATGAACTCGAATCCCTTGGAATCAAAGAGGGGGACACGGTTCGTATGTATGGTCTTTCTTTTGACTATTACAAATAGAATATTTTTAGGAGAAACAGCATGAATTTCACCAGTAAACAGCGTGCTTATTTAAAAGGTTTGGCAAGCAATCTGGATCCGATCTTTCAGATCGGAAAAGCATCGCTTACGCCGGAAGTAACTGCTGCGATCGAAGAGTCTTTTCATACAAGAGAACTCATTAAGGTCGCGGTATTGAAGAACTGCATAGATGATCCGAATGAGATCGCACAGATGCTTGCTGAACGGACCCGTTCTGATGTAGTACAGGTGATCGGCAAGAAGATCGTTCTGTATAAGGAAAGCAAAGATAACAAAAAGATCATTCTTCCCATGCGATGATAGGAGCGTGTTATGGCACCTTTGAGAATCGGCATTCTGGGTGGAACATTTAATCCCATCCATAAGGGGCATATCGAGCTTGCCGAGCGCGCGAGAACTGCCGCAGATCTTGACCGTGTGATCTTTATTCCGAGTAATATATCTTACATGAAGGATCAGACGGAGATGTTATCGGCCGCTGTTCGCTATGAGCTCGTCCGTAAAAGCATTGCTTCCGAGCCTTTTTTTGATGTTTCGGATATGGAGATCAGGCGTGGGGGCGATTCCTTTACATTTGAAACGATCATGGAGCTGAAAGGCCTGTATCCGAACGACATTCTTTATTTTATTGTTGGTGCGGATACTGTTTTTTCTATGGAAAAATGGCAGCATCCTGAAGTGATCTTTCAAAATACGCGCATTCTTGCCGCTTCCAGAAAGGATTACGAACCGGATGAACTCATGAACAAGATCGATCTGTTAAAAGCTTCATACGGAGCGGATATCACGGTTTTTTCAACGGATAATATTGATATCTCTTCGACTATGATCCGCGATGCGCTTCGAAATGATCATTTGGCAGAAACGCTTCTTCCCGAAGCGGTCGTTAGTTACTTTAAAGAACATCATATTACATACTAAAGAGGAATTATCGTGAATCTACAAGATGTTGCCAGGATCCGTAAAAATATGGAAAAAGAGCTGGACGCCAAACGCTACGAACATACACTTGGCGTTGCATATACGGCAGCATGTCTGGCGATGTGCCATAATGAAGATCCGATCCGCGCTGAGATCGCCGGTCTTTTGCATGATAGTGCGAAGTGCTTTGATAATGAGAAGCGTATCCGTATCTGTAAGAAAAACAAGATCGGTATAACCGAATCAGAAAGTAAGAACCCGTTTTTGCTGCATGCAAAGGTTGGAGCATTTCTGGCAGAAGACAAGTACGGTATAAAAGATAGCGAGATTAAAGATGCCATTCTTTTCCATACGACCGGCAGACCGAAAATGGGACTGCTTGAAAAAATCATTTATATCGCGGATTATATTGAGCCGTGCAGAAAACAATCTCCGAAACTGCCTGAGATTCGAAAGATCGCATTTACCGATCTTGATCAGGCACTTCTTATGATCCTGAGCGAGATCCTTCATTATCTGAGCACGACGAATGAACAGATCGATCCTATGACACAGCTGACATATGATTATTACATAAAGGAGCAGAAGAAAACGATATGACTATTTCCGAATACGTGAAAATTGCCGTAGAAGCGTTAGAAGATAAAAAAGCGCAGGACATTCGTATTATTGATATCAGTGAGATCTCAACGATCGCTGATTATTTTATTATCGCCGGCGGTGATAATCGCAATCAGATGCAGGCGCTGGCAAACAATGTAGAAGAGAAGCTTGGCAAGGCAGGTATGCCATTGCGACAGATCGAAGGTTACGATACGGCAAACTGGATATTAATGGACTATCATGATATCATTATTCACCTTTTTGATCATGAAAACAGATTGTTTTACGATCTTGAGAGGATCTGGAGAGACGGTAAGCTGATCGATCAAACGGAACTGTAAACACAGAAAAAAGACCATCGATTTGATGGTCTTTTTATATTCTGACAAAAACAGATTCTTCGTTTAATGGAAAAACCGAAGAACACCGTATACCTTGCCGAGGATCTTACAGTCATTAACAATGATAGGATCCATATAGTCATTTTCAGGCTGCAGACGGATATGTCCGTTCTCTTTATAGAAAGTCTTCACAGTAGCGGAATCATCGATCAGTGCAACGACAGTATCGCCGTTTTTAGCGGTATCACAGGTCTGCACAAAAATCTGATCGCCATTGTAAATGCCTGCATTGATCATGGAATCGCCCTTTACCTTTAAAGCAAAGGAAGGAGATCCGGTCGGAACATTTTCTGCCGGGATGGGGAAATAGCTTGCAATATTCTCCTCAGCCAGAATAGGAGAGCCTGCCGCGACGGTACCGACTACGGGGATGCTGACCATCTCTGTACGCACAAGCTGAAACGAATCATCGCAGATCTCGATCGCTCGGGGTTTGGTCGGATCTCTTCTGATATAGCCGTTCTTTTCCAGTGTCTCTAAATGAGAATGAACGGACGAAGTAGACTTCAGATTAACAGCTTCACAGATCTCTCGTACTGCGGGGGGATAGCCTCGCTTTAAAATCTCTTCTTTAATATATTCTAAAATCTCTCTTTGTTTAGCACTGATCTTGCCGTATCCCATATGAACCTCCATAAAACCAAATGTATGTTCCTATAAGTATAGTAGCATGCTCAAAATGAAAAAGCAAACATATATTCCAAATATTTGTTCGATTTTTTAGCAAAAACTGTTGACATCAGAATGTATGTTCGGTATTATATAGTCACAAAGAAAACATATGTTCGTAACACTTGTTCGTATAATATAGGAGAGGATCATGAAAGAGAGAAGTACACGTGAATTGATTAACGAAAACAGCGAGCGACGTATTCGCAATAACAGAAAGCGTCGTATCAGACAACGTCGCAGGAATGTTGCGCTTTTTGCTGCTGCGCTGACATTTGTTTCCATTTGTTTCTTTATGATCAGTGGGTTGCTTGTAAACGCGCAGACTTCTCAGGAGCATGAATTGCATAAAGTTTATTCCAGCATCCCTGTTTCTGCGGGGGATGATCTTTGGAGTATAGCGCGGGAGCATGTAAACGAAGATGTTACAGATGTCTCTTCGTATGTGGAGGAAGTCAGATCTATCAATCATTTAGAGGATGATCTGATCAAGAGCGGTATGTATCTTGTGATCCCCAGGTATTATTAAACAGCAAATGCCCCATTAACCGTATGATTAAAGGGGCATTTGCTTACCGTTATACTAATCGTCTTCACGCAGACGGATCGCCTTTGCTGCTTTCCGCTTGTTTTGATCCTGCATCGCAGCATAATGCTTTCGGGTTGTGTTTACATCTTTATGCCCGAGTACATCTGCCACAAGATAAATGTCGCCGGTTTCCTGATAGAGGTTTGTGCCGAACGTACTTCGAAGCTTATGCGGTGTGATCTTTTTAAGTGAAGTAACAAGGGATGCATATTTTTTTACAAGCTTTTCGACGGAACGTACCGTGATCCTGCGATTCTGAAGGGATAAGAACAGCGCATCCTCATGGCCCGAAACCGGCAGGATATGACTGCGCTCCTTAAGATAATCCATTAACGCATTTTCTACTTCATCACCAAAATATACAACGTCCTCGTAGCCGCCTTTACGTCGTATTTTGATACGCAGATTATCAAAATCGACATCATTCAGATCGAGTCCTACACACTCTGACACACGGATACCGGTACCGAGCAAAAGCGTAAGCAACGCAAGATCTCTGACCCTTGTTTTTTTATGGAAGTCCCTCTGCTTCTCGGTAAGTGCTGTGCCTTCTTCCACTTGATCAAGCAGTTTCGCGACTTCATTGGGATCCAGACGGATGATCTCTTTCTGATGTAGTTTGGGCATCGGTACAAGAGACGGCGCATTTGTCGTGATCAGTTCACTTGTAAAATAGTAATTGTAAAAACTGCGAAGAGAAGCCAGTTTCCGGGCTTTTCCGCGCTCGTCGTTGGTGATCTCCTGACCGTCTCGTTCATATAGAGACAGATATTCCATATATTCTTCCACATCTTCGCGATCGATCTGATCGAGAAGGCTGAGAGGGTAGTCTGTGATCTCCGTTTTTGCGCAGACTGCGTTTTTTTCATGCAGGAATTCGAAAAACAGGCGGATATCATACGCATAAGCCAGTCTTGTACGAGCCGAAGTCTGGTTTTCGATCCCTCGAAAGAATTGCTTACAAAAGGGTGGAAGAGTGGCCAGTACTTCGCGCATGCGCTGGATGTTGATCTTATTTTGTTCGTCATGATAATTGATCTTTTTTTCCATACACGGATCTACCACCTGTCTATATGCGCCGAACGGATAGCGGAAAACATCCGCTCCTTTACGCCGGGCGCATTGAAGTTGATGTCTCTTAATAATTCATGTGCGTATTCGCGTTTTGTATGTCCGTCAGCCGGACAAGGACTTTTGACAACAGGGATCTGATGCTTATTAATAAAACCGATCACATCGGCTTCGTTCATATATATGAGAGGTCTGATCACAGTAAGATCCATACGGTCAAGGTATGTGACCGGCGAAAAGGTATGAAAACGCCCTTCATATATAAGAGATAGCATCATAGTCTCAATGACATCATCTTTATGATGCGCATACGCTACTTTATTGCATCCGGCTTTCTTGATCGCCTCATTTAAAGCGCCTTTTCGCATCTTTGCACAAAGGGCACAGGGATTGGATTCTTTTCTGTCTTCAAAAATGATCGAACCGATATCGGTTTTTATGATCGAATAGGGCACATCGAGATTCCGGCATATTTTTTCAATTCCGCTTAGGTCAAGATTCTGAAATCCAAGATCGACCGTAACTGCATGGATCTTAAAATGATTCGGATAAAATCGCATCAATCCGTGCAGTGCATAAAGAAGTGTGAGAGAATCCTTTCCGCCTGAAATCCCAACAGCGATCCGATCGCCCTCCTCGATCATATGATAATCATCTATCGCTTTTCTTGTTAAACTTAAAATCTGTTGCAGTTTCATATCTTATCTCCGTTCTTTCATCGTTTCAATTATAACGATTTTTATTCGTTTTTTCATTCTTTTTTAGATACATAATCAGATGTATGATATAATATTTACGTTAACTAAAACAATTCAATTTGTGGGGGGACTTATGAAGCCTGACAAAAAATATATCTCCTGGGGCGTAACAACGTTCCTTGTATTGGCTGCAGCCATTTCTTTCTACTATGTTCTGTTCCATGGGATCAATATCATGACAGGACTGCAATCCTTTATTAAGATTGTTATGCCGATCATCGACGGCTTTGTTTTGGCGTATCTCATGACGCCAATCTTAAATTTTCTTGAAGCGAAGATCATTTATCCGATCTTTGAAAGGATCCTGAAAGCAAAACGTGACGCATTTTCTTTGAGAATAACCAAAAGGATTCGTGTACTCGGCATTTTCTGCACGGTCTTTCTCGTTGTTCTGGTTTTGTATGCTTTTTTCTCAATTCTGATCCCGCAGCTTGTATACAGTCTGCAGAGTGTGATCCTGATGTTCCCGAAATACATCTATAATCTTGAGAACTGGATCATGCAGGTGATGGAAGACCATGCCGATCTTGAAAAAGGCATTACCAGTTTCATGAATGAGTATTTTCCCATGCTGGAGAGCTGGGTCAATAACTCTGTTATGCCTACCCTTGAAAACATGGATTCCATGACACTCAGTGATATGATCGGTCAGATCGCGTCGATCGTTGTGAAGATCAACGAATTTGCAAAGTTTATCTCTACCGGCGTGATCGGCGGCGTGATCGGCGGCGTGATCAATGTTGCCAGAGCTTTCTGGAACCTGCTTGTCGGTCTGATCATTTCCATATATCTTTTGTATGATAAGGAAAAGTTTGCAGGTCAGGGAAAAAAGATGCTGTATTCTATTTTCAGCCTCGACAGAGCAAACATCACAATTTCCAATATACGTTTTATCCACAATACATTCATCGGATTTATTCTTGGCAAGATCATTGATTCCATTATCATCGGGATCATTTGCTTTATCGGAACCTCTCTGATCGGAACACCCTATCCGGTGCTGGTCAGCGTTATCGTCGGCGTAACAAATGTAATTCCGTTTTTTGGCCCTTATATCGGAGCGATCCCAAGTGCGATCCTTGTGCTGATGGTCGATCCGCTTCAGTGCGTATATTTCCTGATCTTTGTCCTTCTGTTGCAGCAATTTGACGGAAATATCCTTGGTCCTGCGATCCTGGGAGAATCAACCGGCTTATCCAGTTTCTGGGTAATCTTTGCGATCACATTTTTTGGCGGCTTATGGGGTGTATTCGGTATGATCATAGGCGTTCCGCTGTTTGCGATCGTTTATGCAGGCATTAAAGAAACAATGAATCGTCGACTGATCGAGCGTGACCTGCCGATCGCAACTGATCTATATCAGAATCTTTCAAAAATACGAGACGATCATACTTTTGTTCTGAATGAAAAGACAAACAGGAGGAAAGATCATCTGAATCTTTCCGAAGACGAGCTTTTGGGAAAAGGGTATTCTTGGCTCCTTCTTAGAAAGAATAAGAAACATAACGATAAAACAAAGAGCGAAACGAGCGAAAAAGAATGAGACTTGTAATTCAAAGATGTATAAACGGCAGTGTTTCGATCGATGGTAAAACAGTTGGAGCGATCAAACACGGATATGTCGTTCTGGTAGGTATATGCAATGAAGATGATCGGCTGACCGTCGATAAGATGGTCAATAAACTTATCAAACTTCGTATTTGCGAAGATGCGGAGGGTAAGACGAATCTTTCTATCAGGGATACAGAGGGATCCATTTTGCTGATATCGCAGTTTACGCTCTATGCAGATTGTAAAAAAGGCAACAGGCCTAGTTTTGTAAACGCAGGAAGTCCGGATCATGCAAAAGAACTATATGAATACATGATCAATGCGATCGGAGAGGAAGACATTCACTGTGAACATGGTGAATTCGGCGCCGATATGAAGGTTTCGCTTGTAAATGACGGACCTTTTACTATTGTGCTCGATTCCGATACGCTGTGAGAATATTTTTTCATGACTGCTACAAGTTTATAAGCAAGTCAACTAATATGGAACAAAAAGTAAAAATCTTTTTTAAGAATAAACGCGTCCTGATCATCCCTGCTGTTGTCCTTGGACTGATCATTGGCGCGTTCTTATATTGTTATCAGAATGATAGTGCAGGAGAGGGGCCATATCTTGAAATTGATGCACTGAATGTGGGAAAGGCGGATTGCCTAATCATCACGGATGGCGATCATACGATCCTGATCGATACCGCTACAGCAGATATGTCTTCCGGTATATTGGCGCGTTTGCAGGAATTGCATGTATCTAAGATCGATCTTATGATCATCACGCATTATGATAAGGATCATATTGGAAGTGCACCTTATATTGTTAAAAACTTCACAATAGAAGAGCTGGTCATGCCGGACTATTTGCCAGAGGATTCAGAGCGTTTGGAACGTTTGATGGAACTTCCTACAAAGAATAAGCCCAAGCTTATTGCAAAGCCCTATACGGTCCAAATTGGGCCGATCAGGCTGGATATCAGACCATGCATCGATTCTGAAAAGCTGATCGCCGAGAAAATCGAAAAAAACAAAGAATTTGATAATGATCAATCTCTTGTAACGATGCTTACTTTTGAAGGAAAGAATTTTTTGTTCACAGGGGATATTGAAAAAGATCGATGTAAAGAACTGCTCGAAGATGATTCATTTTCTCTGAAGGCAGATTGGATCAAAATGCCGGAGCACGGAAGGTATCAAAAGAAACTTCCGGATTTAATTGAACAAGTGAATCCGACGTATGCAGTGATCTCAACATCAAATGAAGAGCAACCTTCAGATAAAACGTTAAAACTCTTAAAAGAGCATAATATAGCGTATTATGGCACTTATGACGGAGATATCGTGACAATCTGCAACAACAGGTCAGTTATTGAGGTAAATGCAAAAAAATCATAAACCCGCGTATTTCTCAAGGTTATCGCAAACCGCGATAGCCTTTTTCTATGTAAAAACGCACGCTTTAAGCCAGATAAACCCGTTTTTGTGCACACCAAATAAACCTTTAGCACAAGTATTTCAAGACTTAATGCCAAAAGTCAGTGATTTGGCGATTTCTTGCATTAAGT
>SVFT01000017.1:0-14677 GCA_015056735.1 Lachnospiraceae bacterium
TGGCGGAATTGGCAGACGCAAGGGACTTAAAATCCCTCGGTGGCAACATCGTACCGGTTCAAGTCCGGTCTGCGGCAGTTTATGATGATCCTCAAACTCAGTATAGAATGCGGGTTTGAGGATTTTTGGTATCAGAAAGGATCGTTTATGAGAAAAGTCCTGTTAAATGCATTGCTGACAACCTGTGCAGGATTCTTGTTATCGGGGATGCCGGTTTATGCAGAAGGAAATATCCTGACGGTATCGAAAGACGGAACCTGTCAGTTTGCGACCATAACGGAGGCAGTAACGGCGGCCGAAAGCGGAGATTCGATCTACATAGGTCCCGGCGTATATGAGGAGGCCGTCGATACCGGTGCAAAGGAACTTGCGCTTGTCGGAACGGACAGAGCAGCCTGCATCCTGCAAAACGATACGGAAAGTTACTTTACGCCACCGCTCAATATGGCCTGCGGACGAGTGGAGAATCTGACGATACGCGCGAACAGAAAGAGGACAGGCTCAACGATCGATGAGAATATTTCGCCGTCTTATCTTCATGCGGGAGCGCCCGGTATTGCCAAAGCGGATTTTACAGATTATGCGATCCATGTGGAATCGCCGGCATCCACCGGCCATAATGTCACGATCAGACACTGCGATCTTCGAAGTGACTGTAATCATGTTCTCGGCATGGGACTTCACGGCAATATGAATGTGCTGATCGAAGACTGCACGATCTACTCGGGCGGTGCAGGTTTTCTCATAGGAATGCATGATGCGGAGAAATGCGGTTTCGGGCCTGCTGCCGTGACATTCCGCGATCTTACGATGGCGGCGGAGAATGCATGTCCTTCCATGATGCTGATGTCCATTCATCCGGAGCTTAGTCGTATTTCGATGAATTTCCAAAATGTGCATGTTCTTGTGGGGACGGACGGAACGGTTTCCGTTACGAACATGAACGGACTGCCCGGAGACGGATACATGGGAACACAGGCATTTGTTCTGGCAAAAGGTTCGGAGGAAGGGCCTGTCTATCATGCACCCGAAAGAGTGGCGAACGTACCTGAACAGGCGGAAGATTTGAAGCAAACGCTGGAAGAAGGCGTATAAAAGTGATATACTGACCGTGTGTGGCATGAGTCATGGAGGATCACGTATTGGATATTAATGCAGTTCTTAATGAGGCATTTGTAAAAATATTCAGAAATATTCTAACAATAGAAGAGAAAGCGATTCGATCCGATCAGTATCAGCACGTCACCATGAATGACATGCATGTAATGGAAGCGATCGGAGAAGGCGCCCCGAAGAACATGACCAGTATTGCCAAAAGGCTTGGTGTCACGACGGGGACGCTTACGATCGCGGTAAACGGCCTTGTAAAGAAAGGCTTTGTAGAACGTGTCAGGAGTGAAGAAGACAGACGCGTCGTTCTGGTATCGTTGACGGAGAACGGAAAGAAGCTTTTTGTACAGCACATGCAGTATCATAAGAAACTGACCGAGGAGTTGGTTGACCAGCTGAATGATGATGAGAAAGTCATTTTGGAAAAGGTGCTGCATAACCTCAGCCGATATATGGCGGAAGCGGAAAAGCAGCTTTGACACACGGGGGGATCGATATGACTGAGCAGAATAATGAAAAACGGCCTTACAAATTCTACCCGACGAAGTTTACACTGGGACTTCGAATAGCGGTAGGTGCGTATTTGCTTTATACATCATACAAGTTGCTTGACGGCGTGCAGACAGGAGAGGGCAGAGAGAAGATCTTTATCGGACTCTTCATGATCCTGTTTCTGATCATCGGTTTGCTTCTATTTTCCTTCTCTGCGTACTTCCTTTTAAAAGGGCGTTACGAGGGAGGACCGGCAGATCTTAATTCGAAACCGGAAGAGAACGAAGCATCCGGGGATGCAGAGGCACAGGCATCGATCGAAGTATCGGCGGATGCACCGGAAGAGAACACATCCGATCAGAGTTCGGATACAGAGTAGGTTTAGAACGACCGCGGGACAGAATCAGATTCTGTCCTGCTTTTATGAGAAAGGAATTATGAAATGAAAACGATTGTAGCACCATCCATTCTGTCAGCGGATTTTAACATTCTCGGCGAGCAGATCAAACAGGTTCATGAGGCAGGCGCAGAGTACCTGCACATCGATGTCATGGACGGTATGTTTGTTCCGTCGATCTCTTTTGGTATGCCGGTCATCAAATCCATTCGAAAAGAGACGAAGATCTTCTTTGATGTACATCTGATGATCGAAGAACCGATCCGTTATATCAAAGAATTCGCGGATTGCGGCGCTGACCTTATCACATTCCACTATGAAGCTGCGGAAGGTAAGGTGCAGGAGACGATCGATGCGATCAAGGCTGCGGGATGCAAGGTCGGCCTTTCGATCAAGCCGAAGACCCCGGTCGATGTGATCAAACCGTTTTTAAAGGATGCGGACATGATCCTTGTGATGACGGTAGAGCCCGGCTTTGGCGGTCAGAAGTACATTCCCGAATCGACAGACCGGATCGCACAGGTCAGAAAGATGATTACGGAGAGCGGGCGCGATATCGATCTGGAAGTAGACGGCGGCATCAACAAGGAGACAGTTGATATCGTTAAAAAGGCGGGAGCCAATGTACTCGTAGCCGGCAGTGCTGTTTTTAAAGGTGATATTGCCGCAAATGTAAAGAGCCTCCTCTAGGGCATCAAATTGACAAGCACTTTGGGCCCGAAGTATAATTTTTTTCAAAAGGAGACGTTCTATGAATAAGGGTAAATACTATATTACAACGGCGATCGCATATACATCCGGAAAGCCGCATATCGGCAACAGTTACGAGATCGTATTGGCGGACAGTATCGCCCGGTTTAAAAGAAAAGAAGGCTATGATGTCTTTTTCCAGACAGGAACGGACGAGCATGGCCAGAAGATAGAATTGAAGGCGCAGGAAGCAGGCGTGACCCCGAAAGAATTCGTTGATAGCGTATCTTCGACGATCAAAGGTCTCTGGGATCTCATGGATACTTCCTATGACAAGTTCATCCGTACGACAGATGCCGATCATGAGAAGCAGGTGCAGAAGATGTTCAAACGCTTTTATGATCAGGGTGACATTTACAAGGGCTCGTACGAAGGCATGTATTGTACGCCTTGTGAGTCTTTCTGGACGGAGTCTCAGCTCAAGGACGGCAAGTGCCCGGACTGTGGAAGAGATGTTAAGCCTGCAAAGGAAGAGGCTTATTTCTTCAAAATGAGCAAGTATGCAGACAGACTGATCGAGCATATCAATACGCACCCTGAGTTTATCCAGCCGGTATCTCGTAAGAATGAGATGATGAACAATTTCCTTCTGCCGGGCCTGCAGGATCTTTGCGTATCAAGAACATCGTTTAAGTGGGGCATTCCCGTAGATTTTGACAACAAGCATGTTGTATATGTATGGCTGGATGCGCTGACCAACTATATCACCGGTATCGGTTATGATGCGGACGGCAATTCCAGTGATCTGTATAAAAAACTCTGGCCTGCGGATCTGCATCTGATCGGCAAGGATATCATCCGATTCCATACGATCTACTGGCCGATCTTTTTAATGGCGCTTGGTGAGCCGCTTCCGAAACAGGTATTCGGTCATCCTTGGCTTTTGCAGGGCGACGGCAAGATGAGCAAGTCCAAGGGCAATGTGATCTATGCGGACGACCTTGTTGATTTCTTCGGCGTGGATGCGGTGCGCTATTTTGTGCTCCACGAGATGCCTTTTGAAAATGACGGTGTGATCTCCTGGGAACTTCTTGTGGAGCGCCTAAATTCCGATCTGGCCAATACGCTCGGAAACCTTGTAAACCGTACGATCTCCATGAGCAATAAGTATTTCGGCGGTGTTGTGGCTGACAAGGGTGTTTCGGAACCGGTTGACGATGATCTGAAGAAGACTGTTACGGCAACCTATGCAAAAGTATGCGAAAAGATGGAAGGTCTTCGTGTGGCGGATGCCATGACAGAGATCTTCAATCATTTCAAACGCTGCAATAAATATATTGATGAGACAGAGCCGTGGGTTCTTGCAAAGGATGAGAATAAAAAGGATCGTCTTGCGACCGTGCTTTACAATCTGGTTGAGAGCATCATGATCGGTGCTTCACTCTTAGAGCCTTATATGCCCAGAACAGCTAAGAAGATCGCGGCGCAGCTCAATACGGAGCTTCGTCCGTTTGAGACGCTTGAGACATTCGGGTCTTATCCTTCCGGCAACAAGGTGACAGAGACGCCGGAGATCCTGTTTGCCCGACTGGATGCAAAGGAAGTTGTTGAGAAAGCAGAAGCGATGTTCGCATCAAGAAAGGCAGCGGATGCGCCTTCCGAAGCAAAGAGCGAAGAAGGTGTGATCGATATCGAAGCAAAGCCGGAGATCGAATACGACGATTTTGGGAAAATGCAGTTTCAGGTGGGAGAGATCCTTTCCTGCGAAGCGGTTCCGAAATCCAAAAAGCTTCTTTGCTCACAGGTCAAAGTCGGCAGCAGTGTGAAGCAGATCGTTTCCGGCATTCGGAAATACTACACGCCGGAAGAGATGGTCGGCAAAAAGGTTATGGTTCTTGTGAACCTGAAGCCTGCGACACTTGCAGGTGTGAAGTCAGAGGGCATGCTTCTTTGCGCGGAAGATGCGGAAGGGAACCTTGCACTGATGACGCCTGAGAAGGCTATGCCGGCAGGAGCGGAGATATGCTGATCCGTTCGGCTGAAAGAGAAGAATGGGAAGACGCTTTGGCGCTTGTCTGGAAAGTGTTTCTGAAGTATGAAGCTCCGGAATACTCGGAAGAAGGCGTCAAAAGCTTTTATAACTTTATTACGGACAACACGCTCTATCGGATGTTTCTGATAGGCAGCTATGAGATGATGGTTGCGATCGAAGAAGAACGGATCATCGGCGTAGTCGCTGTCCGTAATGTAAGCCACATCTCGCTTTTGTTTGTGGATGAAAAGTATCACAGACGCGGCGTGGGTCGGGCATTGATCCAATATGTGGCAAACTACCTGAAAACGGAAGTCGGAGCAGAAAAGCTCACGGTCAACGCCGCACCCTATGGGGTTGCATTTTACCACAAAGTGGGATTTATCGATACCGGCCTTGAAACGAAGAAGGAAGGCATTTTGTATACGCCGATGGAACTTCTGATCTAGAGAGGCTACCAACCGATCCGGGAGGAAACCGATATGAGACCGATGACATCTATAAGTAGCAGCAATCTGTGTTATCTGATCTGTGATACGCTGAAGCTTCTGAATCCGAAGCCGATCGAGCATGGCACCAGAATGGCATATATGCTGATCAAGATGCTTGAAGAGCGCGGCGGATGCGAAGAATATGAGATCGCGGAATATGCTTTTCTCACGATGCTTCATGATATCGGGGCATATAAGACGGACAATGTCGATGCCCCCGATTATGAGAGTGAGGAAGGTATAGCGCACTGCGTCTACGGCTCCCTCTTTCTGAAAACATTATCACCGTTCGGTGAACGGTGTGACATTCTGTTGTATCATCACATGCCTTTCTCTAAAATGGGCCGCATCAATTACCGGTATCTTGATATCGCATCTTATATCTGCTTTTTGGAGGATGTGGATGCGCTTATCATGTCGGATCCTGATCCTGATTTTTCAATTCTAGAAGCATTTTCCAAGACAAAATACAGATCCGAATCGATCGTGCTGTTCAATAAATGCATCAAGCGTTATGATATTTTGAACAAGATCAAGACGGGAGAATATGAAAACGAAGTAAAGGCGTATTTTGATGAGAATGTCCTTTTTAAGAATGAAGAAAAGGACTGTCTGATGCACCTGATCGCACACCTGTTGAGCTTTCGTGAGCAGGCCCGTTCCATCATGACGATCATGAGCCTGTGCATCTGTGATGAGCTGGCGGATGCAATGGATCTTAGTCTTGCTGAAAAAGACAAGCTTTCCTATGCGGCGCTCGTGCGTGACGTTGGGATGATGCGTGTTGCGACGCCCATTAAGAAGCCAAGATTGAAGATGGAAGATGACGAACGCCGGGCCTTTGAATCGCATGTCGAGCTTTCGGAAAAGCTCCTTCGAAAATACATGCGCGATCAGACGATCGTCGATATTGCGATCGCCCATCATGAACGCCTGAACGGACGTGGCTATCCGTATCATTTAAAAAAGCGAGATATGAGCGTATCACAATGTATTTTACAGATCGCCGATCTTCTGGCCAGATATATGAACCGCTACAAAGAAAAAGAAGAGGATATCATGGATGAGAAAACGATCACGTCCATCCTCAACAAGAGAGCGTATGATAAAGAACTGGACGACGAACTTGTGCAGTGGGTCGGGATGAAATACGGTCGTATTGAAGAGCGTCTCCGTCTGGAAGTGAAGGAGTATATGGAGACGCATGCGAATATCAATACGAAGTACAAGTTTTTGATGAAGAGCAAGATCGGGGAGAAACTATGAACCGCATTTTCTCTCAGGACGGACCGCTGACCTTTATCCTGAATACGATCGCAGATCTTGTTATCCTGAACATTTTAACGATCCTCTTTTGTATTCCTGTCGTGACAGCAGGCGCGTCCCTGACTGCGATGTATTACGTACTGATCAAGATGGTGCGTCATGAAGAGAGTTACGTTGCGAAGATGTTTTTCCGCTCTTTCAGGCAAAATCTCTTTCAGGCGACGGTGATCTGGATCTGCGTGATGCTTGGCACTGCCGGTCTTTTCTGTATGAACAGGGCATTTTCGGAGGACGCGTCGATGCACACGATGCAGATCCTGATCGGCGTTGTATCAATACTCTTTCTTTGCGGGATCGTCTATATCTTTCCGGTTCTGTCGAAATTTGACAATTCGATCCGGGCGACGGTCCGAAATGCCTATCTGATGAGCATGCTGCATTTACCGAAGACGATCCTGATCTTTGCGATCGTGGTGACCTTTGCTGCGATGTATGTGATCCTGTTTTTAAATGTGATCCCGATCATGGTGCTGGCAGGCCTGACTTTGCCGGGATATCTGACGGCATATCTTTTTTCAGGGATCTTTAAGCGCTACGAACAGACTGTTGGACAAAATGTATAGAAAAAACAAAAGGGCATGTGCAAACTGCCCTTTTTCCTTTTTTGCATGGGCAAATTTGACATGAAACGGCGGAATCTTTGTGAAATCATGGCATAGGCAAGTCTTCCGGTGGCTTTTATACTGATACCAGTGTGAAAGAATAATAAGCAGGAGGGTTACGCAATGGCAAGCTTATCTTTAAAAGGTATCCACAAAAGATATCCTAACGGATTCGAAGCGGTTAAGGATTTCAATCTTGAGATCGAAGACAAAGAGTTTATCATCTTCGTCGGTCCGTCCGGATGCGGTAAATCAACAACACTTCGTATGATCGCCGGTCTGGAAGATATCTCGGAGGGTGAACTTTGCATCGATGGCAAGGTTGTAAACGATGTTGAGCCCAAGGACAGAGACATCGCGATGGTATTCCAGAACTACGCATTATATCCGCATATGACGGTATATGATAATATGGCATTCGGCTTAAAGCTTCGTAAGACACCGAAGGACGAGATCGACAGGAAGGTTCGCGAAGCAGCAAGGATCCTTGATCTTGAAAAATTGCTTGATCGTAAACCGAAGGCTCTTTCCGGTGGACAGAGACAGCGTGTTGCGATGGGACGTGCGATCGTTCGTAATCCGAAGGTATTCCTGATGGATGAGCCGCTCTCCAACCTGGATGCAAAGCTTCGTGTGCAGATGCGTATCGAGATCGCCAAGATCCATCAGAGTCTTGGTGCAACGATCATCTACGTAACACATGACCAGACAGAGGCGATGACGCTCGGAACCAGAATCGTTGTCATGAAGGACGGCGTGGTTCAGCAGGTTGATACACCGCAGAATCTGTATGAGAAGCCGCAGAATCTGTTTGTTGCAGGATTCATGGGATCTCCGCAGATGAACTTCATCGATGCAACGATCGAAGTAAAGGGCGAAGAAGTTTTCGCAAATACATCCGGACTTTCCATCCCGCTTCCTCCCGCTAAGGCGAAGAAAGTGATCGAAGGCGGTTACAACGGCAAGGTCGTTACACTCGGTATCCGTCCGGAAGATGTATATGATTCTGAGGTGATGGTCGCATCTTCCAAAGCTTCCTTTGAAGCAACTATCAAAGTATATGAACTGCTCGGCGCAGAAGTATATCTGTACTTTGATCTGGGAGACTTCCCGATCACCGCAAGAGTGGATTCCCGTACGACTGCAAGAACGGGAAGCAAGGTCAGATTCGCATTCGATGTTGAAAAGCTCCATGTATTTGACAAAGAGACCGAAAAGGTGATCTCCAACTAGTTAGAAACGATACGAGGCTGTCGCTGATGCGGCAGCCTTTTCTTGCAGAAAAAAGGCAAAACGATTATGATGAAAAGGGAAAAAGCAACGAATACAAGGAGACGATATGCTTACCAATCAAGTCATTCAAAACTGCATCGAAGAATTGAGAAGTGTCAGTAAGATCGATCTTTGCGTGATGGATCTTTCCGGAAACGTGGTGGCATCCACGATCGAGCGTGCCGAGATGTTTGCTGCGATCGTTACGGAATTTGCCGAATCCTCAGCGGACAGCCAGACCAATAAGGGCTATCATCTGTTCAAAGTATATGATGAAAAGGATCTGACATATATCCTTTTAGCCAACGGCAATGAAGATGCCTATATGATCGGCAAGATTGCGGTGGGACAATTAAGGCAGCTCCTTGTGGCATATAAAGAGCGTTTTGACAAGAACGGATTTTTCCAGAATCTTGTAATGGACAACCTGCTTCTTGTTGATATCTATAACCGTGCGAAGAAGCTTCACATTGCTGCAACGCAGAAGAGAGTTGTCATTCTTGTCTATGTAGAAAAGGAAGACGACCTGGAAGTGACCGAGCTGTTAAAAGGCATGTTTTCCCAGCAGAACGGTGATTACCTGACAAGCGTTGAGGAAAAAGAGATCGTTCTGGTGAAGTCGCTTGGTGAAAAAGACGGCTACACGCAGGTTCGCGAGATCGCAGATACGATCGTTGACATGGTCAATTCGGAGGTCATGGTCAATCTCCGTGTATCATACGGTACGATCGTGGATGAGCTGAAAGATATTTCAAAGTCCTATAAAGAGGCGAAGATGGCGATGGAGGTCGGCAGTATTTTCTATGCCGATCGCATCGTAAATGCATACAATACGCTGGGGATCGGCAGACTGATCTATCAGCTTCCGCTTAACCTCTGCCGGATCTTCATAAAGGAGATCTTTGGCAGCAGTCATCTGCCGGAAGAGATCGATGACGAGATCCTTTCGACCGTGCAGAAATTCTTTGAGAATAACCTGAATATATCAGAAACGTCCAGACAGCTTTTTGTGCACAGAAATACGCTTGTGTACAGGATCGAAAAGCTCCAGAAAGCAACAGGACTGGATATGCGTGTGTTTGAAGATGCGCTCACGTTCAGTCTGGCACTGATGGTTGCTAACTACGTAAAACACCTCGAAGAAAAGGAATTCTGATCACTCCGAGAGACCGCGAACCTGCACAGACGGGATCATGGGGATGAGAAGATCCCGGAATCGGAACACCGTTTTGTCATCATGGGCATGGCAGCCGGGCATCAGAATATCGTGAGAGTCAATGAAAGACTGAAGGAAATATGCGGGAACGCCCCTGAGCCACTCTCCGATCGCAAGGACATCTTCTTCGGAATGGAATTCCTTCACAAGAGTCGTACGGAACTCAAACGGAATATTGCTGTTTCTGATCAGATCGACAGAGCGCAGGATGGGCGTGATGTCCAGATCCGGAATACCGACGGTCTCACCGTATCTTGCGGGTGCGTTCTTGATGTCCATTGCGATGCAGTCGAGGAGATCGTCTTTTAGAAGCGCATGAAGGACATCCGGTTTATAGCCGTTGGAATCAAGTTTTACGAGAAGGCCGAGGTCTTTGATCTTTTTGACAAAATCTGCAAGATCCGGAGCGAGCGTCGGCTCTCCGCCTGTGATACAAACGCCTTCCAGGATCCCGCGACGTTTTTTCAGAAACGAGAAGATCTCCTCTTCGGGGATTGTCGGCTGCGAAGCCGGATCCCGTACCAGGGAGGCATTATGACAGAACGGGCATCGGAAATTGCACCCGCCCGTAAAGATCGTTGCGGCAAGATGCCCGGGATAATCCAAAAGAGTAGTTTTATTCAGGCCGTGGATCGTCATTGCCCGCTCCTTTCGTTGAGGGAAACCCTCTCAATCAGTATACCATTTCAGTAAGAGAAGACAAGAATCAGCCATATGAATACAGAGATCAAGCAGGATGAAGCATTTATGCGACAGGCTATCCGACAGGCAAAGAAAGCTGAAGCGCTCGGCGAAGTGCCGATCGGATGTGTGATCGTATATGAAGGTCGCATCATCGGCCGCGGCTATAACAGAAGAAATACAGACAAAAGCACACTTTCCCACGCAGAGATCACCGCGATCAAAAAAGCCAGCAAGGTGATCGGAGACTGGAGATTGGAAGAATGTACGCTGTATGTAACGCTTGAGCCGTGTCAGATGTGCTCGGGTGCGATCGTGCAGGCGCGAATACCCCGTGTGGTGATGGCGTGCCGCAATCCCAAAGCAGGATGCGCAGGGTCTGTTCTCAATATCCTGCAGAATCCGGATTTTAACCATCAGGTCGAAGTGACGGAAGGCGTGCTCGGGGAGGAGTGCAGTCATATACTGACTTCTTTTTTCAAGGGGCTTCGTCTGCGTCTGAAAACAGAAAAAGAAAGTGCTGCAAAGCCTTCAGATATGGGAAACAGCGTCGGTTGACAGGTATATGAAAACAAAGTATACTAGTTCTGCTATGCGTCCGGTTAGGGCTTTGGCTTATATAGCTGCCCTTCGCAAGCGGCAATGAAGTTTGGGTCCCGTGCAACAGAAGCTCACGAACCGTGTCAGGTTGGGAACAAAGCAGCACTAAGTGAAATCTTTTGTGTGACATGGGGGTGCCTGGCGGAGCCGGCTACGAAGGTAACGTGTATGAGTGTCACCCTTCCGGGCGTATAGTATTTTAACCAGGCCGAACACATGAACCACGATCGGGCGATGTGAGGTAGCAAGGTGCAGGAAGACAAGCAAAGCAGAAAGCTGCATACAGAGTCTTCAAGAGAGGCAGATCCGGTAAAAGACGAATTCCTTGCCAATATGTCTCATGAGCTTCGCTCGCCCATAAATGCGATCCTCGGTATGGACGAAATGATCCTGCGAGAGAGCCGCGACGATACAGTCACAAAATATGCGCTCAGTATCCAGAGCGCAGGCCGGACACTTCTTGCTCTGGTCAATGAAATCCTCGATTATTCAAAAATAGAAGCCGGAAATATGGAGATCGTGCCGGATCGTTATGAGCTTTCTTCGCTTATCAGAGAGAGCTATAACATGATCGCACTCCGCGCGAACAAAAAGGATCTGGCGGTTTATGTGGAAAACGATCCGCAGATCCCAAGCATTCTGTTTGGTGATGAAGTGCGCCTGCGGCAGATTTTTACAAATATACTGACCAACGCGGTGAAATACACAAAAGAGGGGCATGTCCGAATGATCATCGGCTTTGAGCGGGCGGGCGATGACAGGATGCTTCTTAAGCTGACCGTCGAAGACACCGGGATCGGGATCAAAGAAGAGGACCTGCCCGAACTGTTTGGATCGTTTAAACGATTTGATTCCCTAAAGAACCGCAATATAGAAGGAACGGGTCTCGGCCTTGCGATCACGAAAAAACTGGTCGACCGGATGAACGGTACGATCCGTGCAGAGAGTATCTATGGGCAGGGGACGACATTTTTCGTTGCGATCCCACAGAACATCATGGATCCGACGCCGATGGGTACATTCTCAGCCGCCTCTTCGGACAGCGATGTCGTATCATACAGCTATCGGGAGAGTTTCCGCGCACCGGGCGCGAGGATCCTTGTTGTGGATGATGCCGAGGTCAATCTGGAAGTCATGCGGGGCCTTTTGAAGAAAACCGAAATGCTTATCGATACGGCTCTTTGCGGGAGCGAGTGCCTTGCAAAGATCAAAGAGACGAAGTACGACCTCATCTATATGGATCATCTGATGCCGGAGATGGACGGGATCGAAACGCTCCGAAAGATGCAGGAGATGCCCGATCATCTGAACAAAGACACGCCGGTCGTGGCGCTCACGGCGAATGCACCGCGCGGAGCAAGGGAAGCATATCTTGCCTGCGGCTTTTGCGATTTTCTTGCGAAGCCTGTACAGGGGCTCGATCTGGAGAAGATGACGATGCATTACCTTCCGTCCGAATTTGTACAGATCATGTCGCAGGAGCCGGAAGACTCGGGATCTTTCATTAAACAGCTTGACTTTTTGGATACGGATACGGGCATGCGGTTTTGCAAAGACGAAGATGCATATCGCGATGTGATTCGGACATTTGCCGCGGATGACCGCGGGGACGAGCTGGAAAAGCTGTTTGAATCAAAAGAGTGGGAGCGTTACAGGAAGGCAGTCCGCTCTATCAAGAATACCGCCGCATACATCGGTGCGACGCGACTTTCCGGAGTTGCAAAGACTTTGGAGAAGGCGGTGAAGGATGGCGATGAGAATGCCGCGGAGCAGCAGCACTTTGTTCTGATCCGGGAATATCGCGATCTTTTGGAGCGAATGAGCAGCCTGTAAAGAACGGGTTAAAATGGCAAAATTTCTTGAACCATTTTGCGGTGAGTGTGGTACACTATACTCTGAATTTTAATTTGGACAACAGTTGAAGGAGAGGCAAAATGAGCGGTGTAAGATACGGGTTTGATTCTGAAAAGTATACGGAATTGCAATCGCAGCACATCAAGGAAAGGATCGATCAGTTTGGCAAGCTGTATTTGGAGTTTGGCGGCAAACTGTATGACGATTACCATGCATCACGTGTGCTTCCCGGGTTTGCACCGGATAATAAGATCAAGATGCTCAGCCATCTGAAGAATGATGCGGAGATCATCATTGCGATCAGTGCGGCAGCGATCGAGCAGAACAAGGTAAGAGGTGACCTCGGTATCACTTACGATGCGGATGTGCTTCGCTTAAAGAGCATTTTCGAGAATAGCGGGTTTTATGTCGGAAGTGTCGTGATCACGCAGTATACGGGACAGCCGGCGGCAGACCGTTTCAGAGAAAAGCTGACGGCACTCGGTATTCGCTCTTACCTGCACTATGTGATCAGCGAATATCCGGCGAATGTGCCGCTCATCGTCAGTGAAGACGGCTACGGCAAGAACGATTTTATCGAAACATCCCGTAATCTTGTGATCGTAACCGCGCCGGGCCCCGGGAGCGGAAAGATGGCGACCTGCCTTTCTCAGCTCTATCATGAAAATAAACGCGGCGTGAAAGCCGGCTATGCGAAGTTCGAGACCTTCCCGGTTTGGAATCTGCCGCTTCAGCATCCGATCAACCTGGCGTATGAAGCCGCGACGGCGGATCTGGATGATGTCAACATGATCGATCCGTTCCATTTGGAAGCGTACGGAAAGATGACAGTCAACTATAATCGCGACGTTGAGATCTTCCCGGTCCTTCGCGCGATCTTTGAAGGGATCCTGGGCGAATGCCCTTATAAATCCCCTACCGATATGGGTGTAAACATGCTCGGCTTTGCGATCTCTGATGAAGAGGTCTGCAAGAAGGCGGCCAAGCAGGAGATCATCCGCAGATATTTTACGACTGCCTGCGAAGTCAAGAAAGGTAACGCGCCTAAAGAAGAGCTTTATAAAGAAGAGCTTCTTTTGAAAAAAGTCGGTGTAACGCCGGAAGACAGGCCCGTTGTTGTGGCTGCATCTGACAGAGAACGTGCAACCGGTCATCCTGCTGTTGCGATCGAGATCGCAGACGGGCGGATCGTAACCGGCAAGACGTCGGATCTTCTCGGCGCTGCGGCAGCCTGCCTGATGAATGCATTAAAAGTATGCGCGGATATCCCGCATGATATGAAGCTTGTATCCGCAGAGGCGATCTCCCCGATCCAGACGCTGAAGACACAGTATCTTGGCGGCACGAACCCGAGACTTCATACGGACGAGATCCTGATCGCACTTTCTGCGAGTGCTTCCGATAACGAGCTTGCCAAGAAAGCGATGGAACAGCTTCCGCTCCTTCGCGGTGCGCAGGCGCATTCCACGGTCATCCTTTCGTCTGTCGATATCAATACATTCCGTAAGCTTGGCGTTTCCATTACCTGTTCGCCGGTTTACGAAGAGAAGATCCCTAAATAAGTAAGAGCAGACGGAGGGATTCCCTCCGGCGGCTCGGCCGCCTATCAGGCCGGCTGCGGCACGAAAGCTCCACCGGAGCTTTCTAAGCTACTTCGCAGCTTGCCTTGCGTTCGAATCCCTTTATGTAAATAAAAAACCAGGATACCAATTGGCATCCTGGTTTTTATTTACGCAGACGGAGGGATTCCCTCCGGCGGCTCGGCCGCCTATCAGGCCGGCTGCGGCACGAAAGCTCCACCGGAGCTTTCTAAGCTACTTCGCAGCTTGCCTTGCGTTCGAATCCCTTTATGTAAATAAAAAACCAGGATACCAATTGGCATCCTGGTTTTTATTTACGCAGACGGAGGGATTC
>SVFT01000017.1:14687-21798 GCA_015056735.1 Lachnospiraceae bacterium
TCGAATCCCTTTATGTAAATAAAAAACCAGGATACCAATTGGCATCCTGGTTTTTATTTACGCAGACGGAGGGATTCGAACCCTCGTGCCCCGGAGGGCAAACGCATTTCGAGTGCGCCCCGTTATGACCACTTCGATACGTCTGCATATGACCTGAACGATGTTTATTATAAAGAGAATCGGACCGCAAGTCAATCCAAGGATAAAAACTGAATGAAACAATTGAGAGAGGTCTCGAATTAAGATATAATATTCTATGTATGATTACAGATCAAATCGTTATGGAATAGGAGGGTTCGTATGATGAAAAAGATTGGTATGCTGACGAGCGGCGGCGACTGCCAGGCACTGAATGCGGCGATGCGCGGTGTTGTAAAGACCATTCTCAATGCGTCTCAGGAAGTTGAGATCTATGGTTTTATCAACGGTTACAGAGGGCTGATCTACGGCGACTATCGTATGCTCAGTCACAGCGACTTTTCGGGTATCCTGACCAAGGGCGGAACGATCCTCGGAAGTTCTCGCACTCCTTTCAAAACGATCAGAGAACCCGATGAGAACGGGCTTGATAAAGTAGAAGCGATGAAACACAACTACTACAAGCTCAATCTTGACTGCCTGGTGATCCTGGGCGGTAACGGGACGCATAAAACGGCCAATCTGCTTCGGCAGGAAGGGCTCAATATCGTAACGCTTCCCAAGACGATCGATAACGATCTGTGGGGCACAGACATGACATTCGGTTTCCAGAGCGCGGTGGATATCGCAACATCTGCGATCGATTGTATCCACACAACGGCAGCTTCGCACGGGCGTGTCTTTATCGTTGAGATCATGGGACACAAGGTCGGCTGGCTTCCGCTCAATGCCGGTATGGCGGGTGGTGCGGATATCATCCTGATCCCGGAGATCCCGTATGATATTGACAAGATCGTGAAAGCGATCGAGCATCGTCACCAAAGAGGCAGCCAGTTTACCATTCTTGCCGTGGCCGAAGGTGCGATCTCCAAGAAAGATGCAGGTCTTTCCAAGAAGGATTATAAAGAGAAGATAAAGAATTCGCCGTATCCGAGCGTGTCATATGAGATCGCGGCGCAAATCCAGGAACGGACAGGACAGGATGTTCGTGTTACGGTTCCCGGACATACACAGCGCGGTGGCAGCCCCTGCCCGTATGACCGCGTATTTGCGAGTCGCCTTGGTTCGGAGGCAGGCAAGCTGATCATGAAAGGCGAGTACGGATTCATGGTCGGGATCCGGAACCGCGAGATCGTAAAGGTTCCGCTTGAAGAAGTAGCCGGCAAGCTCAAAACGCTGGATCCGGATGCTTCGATCATCAAGGAGGCGAAGATGCTCGGCATCAGCTTCGGCGACTAATCTGGATTTCAGGAGTGTAAGATCACATGTCCTATATGGCACTCTACAGAAAATTCCGTCCCGAGCGTTTTGAAGATGTAAAGGGACAGGAACATATCGTAACGACGCTGCAGAATCAGCTTCAGTCAGATCGGATCGCGCATGCGTATCTTTTTTGCGGGACGCGCGGAACCGGTAAAACGACGATCGCCAAGATCTTTGCCAAAGCCGTAAACTGCGAGAATCCGAAAGACGGGAATCCATGCGGGGAGTGCCCGACATGTAAAGCCATCGCATCCGGCGCGAGCATGAACGTATTCGAGATCGATGCCGCTTCCAATAACGGCGTTGACAATATTCGTGAGATCATTGATGAAGTATCGTTCTCTCCGGCGGCAGGCAAATACAAAGTCTATATCATAGACGAAGTCCATATGCTTTCGGCAGGCGCATTCAATGCGCTCTTAAAAACGCTGGAAGAGCCGCCGTCATATGTGATCTTTATTCTGGCAACAACTGAGGTGCACAAGATCCCGGTCACGATCCTTTCGAGATGTCAGCGTTATGACTTTAAGAGGATCACGATCGATACGATCACGGACAGACTTCGCGAATTGACCGACAAGGAGCAGGTGAGCGTTGAGGATAAGGCACTTCGTTATGTGGCCAAAGCAGCTGACGGGTCGATGCGTGATGCGCTCAGCCTTTTGGACCAGTGCATTGCATTTCATTACGGTAAGACACTGACATATGATGATGTGCTGGATGTACTTGGTGCAGTTGACACAAGTGTATTCAGCAATCTCCTTCGTCTGATCGTTAAGCGTGACATCATCGGTTGCATCGAAGCGCTGGAAGAGATGATCATGCAGGGAAGGGAACTTTCACAGGTCGTATCGGATCTGATCTGGTATCTGCGCAATCTGCTCCTTGTGAAAACGGCTTCCGCATCGGAAGATACGATCGATATGTCGAGCGACAATCTGGAGAACCTTAAAGAAGAGACGGAGATGGTGGAGACGGATGCGATCCTTCGCTATATCCGGATCTTTTCAGAACTATCCGATAAGATCCGCTATGCTTCGCAGAAGAGGATTCTGCTTGAGATGACGCTGATCAAGGCATGCGAACCTGAGATGGAAAGCAAGGACGATTCCCTGCTGGACCGTATCCGAAATCTGGAAGAGACAGTCAGAAACGGCATCGCGATCCGTCCGTCCGATCCTGCCGGCGCCGTAGAGACACCAAGAAAGCCGGCAGCAAAAGCGGCTCTACCGAAGGCGGTTCCGGATGACATCCGGCTGATCATGGACCATTGGGGTAGCGTAATCGCTAATGCAGACGGAGCGATGAAAGTATACCTTAAAAATGTCGTTCCGACACTGGTAGGCGACAGGTTTTCCCTTGCGATCGAGAGCGGCGTTGCATCGGACTATTTTACCAAGAACGACGAGCACAAAGAGCTGCTTGAGCGGCTGATCTCGGATGAGATCCAAAAAGAAGTTACGTTTACGTTTGAGGTGGCAGATACACAGCAGCAACTTGAAGAAAACTATCCGGACCTTCGGGCGATCATCGGTATGCCCGTTGAGGTCGTCGACGAATAAAACTGAGGAGGTTTGAAAAAATGGCAAAAAGAGGTGGATTTCCGGGAGGCGGAATGCCCGGTAACATGGCAAATCTGATGAAGCAGGCGCAGAGAATGCAGCGTCAGATGGAAGAAAGCCAGAAAGAAATGGAGACAAAAGAGTTCACGGCCAAAGCAGGCGGCGGCGCTGTTGAAGTGACTGTGACAGGTAAGAAAGAGGTAACGAAAGTTCATCTTTCCAAAGAAGCGGTGGATCCCGATGATGTGGAGATGCTTGAAGACCTGATCATGGCTGCGATCAATGAGGCTATGGGCATGGCAGATGCGGCGAATGCCGAGCTGATGGGCAAGATGACAGGAGGAATGGGACTTGGCGGAGGCTTGCCGTTCTAATGGATCTTTACAGCGGACACATCAATCGATTAATTGAAGAATTGTCCGGACTTCCCGGGATCGGTGCGAAAACGGCGCAGCGTCTTGCTTTTCACCTGATCAATCTTCCGAAGGAGCGTGTTGAGAAGTTTGCGCATGCGATCGTGGACGCGAGAGAACATGTCCGCTATTGTTCGCAGTGCTTTACGCTTACAGATAAGGAAATCTGTCCGATCTGTGCGAACCCTCGGCGGAATCAAAAAGTCATCATGGTCGTGGAGAATGCCAGAGACCTTGCGGCATATGAGAAGACTGGGAAATACGACGGCGTCTATCATGTGCTTCATGGCGCGATCTCGCCGATGCTTGGGATCGGTCCGGGAGACATTAAGCTCAAAGAGTTGATGGTCCGTTTGCAGGGTGATATAGATGAAGTGATCATCGCGACCAACTCAAGCTTAGAGGGTGAGACGACCGCGATGTATATCAGTAAACTGATCAAGCCGACCGGTATCAAAGTGACCAGGATTGCAAGCGGTGTTCCTGTCGGCGGTGATCTGGAATATATTGATGAGGTGACACTCCTTCGTGCATTGGAAGGACGTACCGAATTATAGTAATGGCAAGTATTCTGGAATTTGTTCGGAAAAAAGAGAATAATGCGGAAGAGGAAGATTTTAGGCGTAAGATCTTGAAACACCGCCTGACTGTCATGTACCGTTTCTTCCTCGCGATCGTGATCGCGGTGGCGATCGGTGCGATCGTATATGTGCAGATGAAGAATCATGTATACAAAGCATATGATGTTGTGGCGCATATCGATTGGGAAGCTGCCGGCGATGCGAAGACGATCTCGCTTGGTGAGAATATCTTAACCTATTCCAAAGACGGCGCGCAGTGCATCGACAGGGAAGGGACTTCTGTCTGGAACAGGACGTTTGAGATGCAGAATCCCATGATCGATACCTGCGAGCAGACGATCGCGATCGGTGATTATAACGGACGCACGATCTATCTGATGAACAGCAGTGCTATTATCGGGGAGATCGATACAAAGATGCCGATCCGGAATTTCTGCGTATCGGAGACAGGGATCGTGGCAGCAGTGCTTGATGACGGCAACGTGACATGGATCTATCTGTTTGATCAGTCAGGCAATACGATCGCCTATTTTAAGACAACCATGAAAAAGAGCGGATATCCCGTATCGATAACGATCTCTGACTCAGGAACGCTTGTCGGTGTTTCATATCTGTATATGGATAGCGGGATCATGCGTACAAGCGTGGCTTTCTTTAACTTCGGTGAGGTCGGACAGAACAAGATCGATAATTTTGTCAGCAGCTATGATTATTCGGACACCGTTGTTCCGGTTCTGCATTTTATAGGAAATGATCGTGCGGTGGCGGTTGCAGACAACCGGCTTGTTTTCTATGAAGGCGATCAGATCCCGGTGAGCAAAGCAGACGTGCTTCTGGATGGAGAGATCGAGAGCGTTTTTTACGGGGATCGTTATGTAGCGCTTGTGTACAATGACACATCGGGCGCAGCAAAATATCGCGTTGACGTTTATGATTCGGATGGAAAACTGACTGAGCAGGTGCCCATTGATATGGCGTTTTCAGACCTGCTGTTCAATAAAGATAAGATGATCGTGTACAATGAGCAGGAATGTCTTGTGCACACCGTTGGCGGAATGAACAACTATGAGGGAAGATTTGACAAGCCTGTGACACTTCTGGTCACAACAGATGCAAAGTACCGATATGTAGTTGTGACGCCGGACGGGATCGATACGATAGAGCTGAAATAGGAATGTTTATGTGTGTTTCATTGATAGTGATCGCTGTCCTTCTGATCGGAGGCTTTGTAAAAGGTTTTCGCAAAGGCTTTGTGGATGAATTAAACAGCTTGATCTGTTTACTGTTTTCTTTACTGGCGATCGCCATGTTTATCGTGGCAATCCGCGGATATATGGACCATGAAACCTCGCGTACGATACTCGGCGTGGTCTGTATGGTCGTTGCGGTTTTGGTGTACAAGATCGCAGACTTTATCATTTCTTCTATAAAACTGATCTCATCGATCCCCGTTGTCAAAGGTGTGAACAAAATCTGCGGCGGTGTGCTCGGTGCGGCAGAGGCAGTTGTGCTTGTTTGGATCATGCATATCGCGCTGATCGCGTTTGTGGCAGGATCCGTTCAAGAGATGATCGTTGCGGATCTGCAAAAATCTCCCTATGTATTGATGCTTTTGGATCACAATATTCTTGCAACGCTGATCTTGCAGTTTTTTCATATCTGATCCATGATCGTCGGAAAAAACGGTGATATAGATTTTGCGGATCAAAGGAGGGCGAGTCATGGAACTGAAGAAGTTACCACATGATCTGACAGTATGTAAAGTCGCCGGGATGGGTGATATTGACCTGAGCGCTGATCTTTATTTTATCGGAAGGACGGATGAAGAGCTCTCTCTCGTCTGTCGGACGGAAGATACGCCCAAATGCACAACAGAGCGTGATGATGGGTGGAAAGGATTTCGTATACAAGGCGTTCTGGACTTTTCCCTGATCGGTATCCTGTCCGGGATCTCTACGGCACTTGCTGAAGCGAAGATCGGGATCTTTGCGATATCGACATATAATACGGATTATATCCTTGTGAAGAAAGAGAATTTTGACCGTGCGCTTCATGTGCTTGCAGAAGCGGGTTACAAAGTGACGGAATAGGGTCGGAAACGTGGAATATTTTTATTTTGTCAGACACGGTGAGACCGTGTGGAATGTAGAAAACAAGATATGCGGGGCGACGGATATAGAGCTCACAAAGAGAGGGCACGAGCAGGCACTTGAAGTGGGAAAGAAGATCAGGGAGATGGGGATCGAAGCTGATGTGATCCTCACATCGCCGCTTGTCAGAGCGTCCGAAACAGCATGCCACATTTCTGAAATAACAGGAATCCCCGTAAAAACAGAGCCGCGCCTGATCGAGCAAAATTTCGGGATATTTGAATCGACTCCGCGTAACGGAGCGGAATTTCATGAAGCGAAAAAAGTGATCGCAAGCCGTTACGGAACCGGTGAATCAATGCTGCAGCTGGCACAGAGGATCTATAATCTGCTGGATGAGATCAAAGAAGGCGATCAAAGATGCATTCTCGTAGCGCACAATGGAATCGTCAGAATCGTGGAATCATATTTTAGGGAGATGAGCAATGAGGAGTTTTCATCTTTCGGAATAGATAACTGCGAAGTGAGACGGTATGTATTTCCGGAATAAAACCCGGATACTGTGAACGAGATGGAAAATGATATTTTCAAGGCTGAATCAAACAGTTTTTTACGAAAAATTAATATTTTATGAAAAAAGTACTAAAAAAGTATTGACATTAACTTTTTGCCATGCTATAAAACATAATTGTGTTTGGGGCTAATCTTTTACATCATCCCCTTTTTGGGGAAAGATGGGGCTAGATGGAATGAGGGAGATCGGTTTGGCGTAAGCCAAGCCGATTTTCCGTTTTCCGGAAAATGTTTTTTAATATGATGGCAGAAAGTCTATTGACAAGCCTTTTTATGTGATGCTATCATTAAATTCCACGGTGGTAACACGCGTGGAACTTTTTTCTGTCGATTCAGACAAGAAAAAGAGGAAAAGTCCTTGACGAGGGTGCAAACGCATGATACTATATCAGAGTTGCGTCTGAGACAAAGACAAACAGAACCTTGAAAACTGAACAGCAATGCAACCCTGAAAGATTCTAAGAGAATAATTCAGAGAAACAAACCTAAAA
>SVFT01000018.1 GCA_015056735.1 Lachnospiraceae bacterium
GAGTCTTTAGACTCAGTGCCGGCAACAGGCCCTTATAGGGCCAGAACAAACCACCGGCTAAGCCGGTGGTTCTGATTAACCAGCCTGATAATGATCGAGATCAGAAAATGATCTTGTTGATTGCAGTGAGTTCCGCTGAGCCCTGGCTATCACCCAGTACGCCACCGGCTACAGCTTCCATTTCTTCGTCGGACAATTCTACTCCGGCTTCTTTAATGGAATCCTTCAGTTCTTCTTTTGTTTTGGATGTTTTGAACAGTTCGCCCGGTTTTCTTGTTTCGCTCATGATGTGCCCTCCTTAGTGTGAAAAGCTGAAATATGCTCAGAGTTTCTGGGGTTGCGTTTCGTCTGTCTTCCGACTCTGTGATGCCGGATCCTTTGTGATTGTCTTTGATGTTATATACGATCAAGCGGTCCTGAATGCAACACGCTTGATACGTTTGATAAAAAAAGGGTGTCTGTAAAGACACCCGGGGTAATCGCCCCGCCTGGGGTTGGGGCACAACCCGTTTCGTTTTGGGGAAAACGATGGGGGTGGCGGGACAATTTCATTATAACACTTGTGAAAGAAAATTGTAAGATAAGTATGAATCATGTAAAAGAACCTCGTCCCCTAGGCTCATTATCTCCCTTTTTTCTTTGCTTGAAATACGATATATTTAGATATAGATAAGATCAATCAGAAACGGGGGGTATGGTCTGATGGATAAAATGGGTATTATCGCATTGGAGTCGGCGCAGAAGGGCGGACAGAGAGTTTGCAGGATCCTGCAGGAATGGCGGGGGGAGGATTACCTGATCCCGTGCGAGTGCCCGCGTTTTAACAGCGGCGAGGCAAAGGGGATCATCAAAGAATCCGTGCGTGACAAGGATATCTATATCCTTGTTGATGTATGCAATAATTCACTGACGTATAAGATGGACGGCAGTGCCAACAGGATGTCGCCGGATGATCATTATCAGGACTTAAAGAGGATCATTTCCGCATGTGCAGGCAGAGCGAGCCGCATTACGGTTATCATGCCGTTTCTGTATGAGAGCAGGCAGCACCGTAAGACGATGCGGGAATCGCTGGACTGCGCAGTGATGCTCCAGGAGCTTGCGGCAATGGGCGTACAGTATATCGTAACGTTTGATGCGCACGATCCGCGTATGCAGAACGTTGTGCCGCTGAAAGGGCTTGAAAACATCTCTCCGGCCCTTCAGTTCACGCAGGCGCTTCTGACCGAGTATGAGGATATCAGGATCGACGGCGAGCATCTGATGTTCATCGCACCGGATGAGGGCGCGACGGAACGCGTGGTCTTTCTGGCGTCCATTTTTGGCGTCAACATTGGGATGTTCTATAAGAGACGGGATTATACCAGGATCGTGGACGGCAGAAATCCGATCATCGCTCATGATTTTTGCGGCGGCGATATAACCGGGATGGACGTGATCGTGGTGGATGATATGATCGATTCCGGCGGCAGTATGCTGGATGTGACGAGGCAGCTTAAGAGCCGCGGCGCGAAGCGCATCTTCATTTTCTCCACATTCGGGCTTTTCTCCAAGGGGTTTGATCAGTTCGACAGGGCATATGAAGAAGGAGCATTCGACCGCATATTTACAACGAACCTCGTGCACCAGAAGGAGGCGCTCCTTCAAAAGGAATACTATTTCAGCGTCAACATGGAGCGCTATATCGCGGCCATCATCGACACCATGAACAGGGGTGAATCGATGCAGGAGATCACAAGGCCAGCGCACCGGATCCAGGAGATGATCAGGCTCTATAAGGGACAATGATGCCTGAAAAGGGCTTAACAGAAAATCAATCAGAAGTTTGAGGACAGGATCATGTTAGAAACAATGTACTATATCGTGGAAAGTATTGAATCGGACTACGCAAACCTGCGCCGGACCGATGCGCCATCGAACGATTTAAAGCTTGTTGCGCGGGCACTTCTGCCTCCCGAGATCGCAGAGGGTACGAAGCTGAAATATGAGATGATGCAATACTCGATCCTGCAGGAATAGTGCGTTTGGTGAAACTTGCATGTAATGCGTCATTCCACGATCGCACCGGCGCAGTGACCGGATCGGAATGACAGGGGGGAGTCTGCGGAGATTCTTATGGCAAAATGTGAAGTCTGCTTCAGGCACTGTGAACTTCAGGAAGGGGACACCGGCTTCTGCGGGGCGAGAGTATGCCGCGGCGGCGTGGTCACAGCGGCCAATTACGGGAAAGTGACGTCGCTTGCACTCGATCCGATCGAAAAGAAGCCCTTAAACCGTTTTCACCCGGGCAGCACGATTCTGTCAGTCGGGAGTTACGGCTGCAACCTGCGGTGCCGCTTCTGCCAGAACAGCGATATCTCATGGTCTGAAGAGGCTTTTGCGCTCGCAGAACGCGCGGAGACGGTCACGCCGAAGGAACTGGCGGATACCGCGGCATACTACCGGGATCGCGGGAACATCGGCGTTGCATTTACCTATAATGAGCCGCTCATCGGCTATGAGTTCGTGCGGGATACCGCAAAGCTGGTGCATGAGATGGGTATGGTTAATGTAATGGTGACCAATGGGACGGCAGAACTGTCTGTTCTAAATGAACTGGCGCCCTTTATCGATGCGATGAATATCGATCTCAAGGGCTTTACGGAGCGCTATTACAGGGATGTCGCAGGCGGAGACCTTCCTATGGTCAAGCGCTTTATTGAAGAGGCTGTCAAGTTCTGCCACGTCGAGCTTACGACACTCATCATTCCGGGCGAGAATGACAGCGAACAGGAGATGGAAGCAATCTCTTCCTGGATCGCTGATCTCAAAGATAAAAGCGGTGATCCCATCGGCGATGAGATCCCGCTTCACATTTCACGATTTTTTCCAAGATTTCATATGACAGACCGCGAGGCAACGGACGTAGGGTTAATCTACAGACTTGCGGATGTCGCGCGCAGGCGGCTGTGCCACGTCTATACGGGAAACTGTTAGGGCCGTCAGGCATCTGTGCCCGCGGTAGTGTCATGTATCTGCGCCTGCCTCAGTGTCCGCGTCTGCTCCGGAGTCTGAACCGGAGTCAGCCCCGCCGTCTGTCCCGGAACTTTCGTTAGAGTTTGAGCCGGCGCTTGTCTCGGAGCTTGCGTCAGAGCCTGTCTCAGCGTTAGCATCGGATTCAGCCTCGGCTCTTATATCAGATTCTGCGGAAGCGCAGGCTTCCGGTTTTGCCTTTTCTTTATCATTCTCAAAGCTGTCCTGCGCATCTTGCATGCCATCAGTATTCTTTTCGTTCTCATAACTGCCGGATACATCCTGGACGCCGCTATCTTTCTCATCAGATTCTATCGATCGATCTCCCGCAAGATCAAGTGTTTCCTCAGAGCGTTCCGGTGCGCATGCTGCCTCACAGGGCGAGCCGGAGGTTCCGGCGCCGATGTAATAGGTACTTGGTGAGCCCTGGACAGATGTGCCGCCTGTTGACCACGCGATCTCAGGATCGGCTGTCGACAGAACAGGGTCACGGCTATCGACTACTTGGAAAAAATCACTTGTTGCTTCTGTATCGGGATCAAATGGACAGACCGGTGTCTGATCCTGCTGTAGGATCGATCCGAGCGGCTGGTAGCCGGTGCTGTCTTCCAGGAAATTCAAATAATTCGTCACAAATTGAAGCGAGTCTGTATCGCCGGAATAGGTGCCGTTTTCATTGATGGTTCCCTTGACGAAGCGATCGGTAAAATCCTGTGTGCTCGCATACACATTATTTGAGATCTCTCGGATGATCTCATCAAGAGACTTGTTTTGATGCAGTTTGAGCAGGATTTGGTCCAGCCCGGAGCGGATGACGTCCATTTGGTAGGTATTGGTACTGCTATCGTATAAGTCCGCAGATGTATGATCCGTATACTCGACTGCAGCGAGCGATGACAGATAGACTGTCGCCAGATAACCTGACAGATAAGGCGTATATGTGCCTGCATCAGGGCTTCCGAAATCAAAGATGGCGCTTCCAAGGCGCGCATAATCACGTGGGTTCACATAGTGATCCAAGACCGAAACGGGATCGTAATCAACTTTGTACGCCCAGGCTTCATTAGAGCTGTCTACCTGTAGTGTGCGAAAAAACCATACACGGTTATTAAAATTGCTTTCACAGCAGGATGCGGTACCTTCGCGAAACCATAAAGGGAAACGATCGAGTCCGCTCGCAGCCATTCCGTATCGTGTGTAATCGGACATGTATGCGTGGATCATTTCGTGCGAGCAAAGGAAAAAAATCTGATCAAGCGTACGATTCAGTTCCGTTATCGTTTTATAATTCAGGATAATCTTTTGTTTGAAGTTACCGGGATCAGTAGTGGACCAGGATCTGGTGTTGTAACCATAATACATATCATCCAGATAGTCGATCTCCAACCCGATCTCGCTGCTGATGTCTACATCAGGCGTGGCGCTTCCGAAAGATGCGGGGAATTTTTCCTGCAACAGATTAACCGCCTGCGGGATAAGCTTATAGCGAACGACAGAAACGAACTCATCCAGTATCTCGGCACTGAAATGTGAGATCACTTCAGGGGTGCAGTGGATCCGGACAAGGTATGGCAGCAGCGCCGGAGTGCCATCCTGCGTACCAATCGGTGAGGAAGAACGGTTTGAGTGGTGGCTTGATCGCTCTTCCGGTGGCGCCGGAGAGGCGATCCCTATGTCGCTTAATCCACGTTGAAAATCGGAAGATTTTGCTGCATCATGCGGCGCAAGATCAAGCGTCTGCGGCGCGGGCATAACATAGGTAAGCCCTCGCGCCAGATCAGAGACGGAGACCGGTCCGGCAGTGCCGTATAGGGAGAGCGCGTATGCGGGAAGCTTAAGATCATAACTGCGCCCTTCCGTGCTTTGCGCATGGGTGTAGCCCTGCGGGAAATACATTACAAAGACAGGATAGTAGACGATGCCGCTTTTGGCATTGCCGGACATGATGTTTCCGGCGGCATCCATCCAGATAACCGGAATGTCCCAGGTGACGCCTTCAAGGGACGTTACGGAAGCCGTTCCGTCCAACGGGTCTCCGGGGATCGGAGTCTCCAGATGTGAGATCGTAAGACCGGTTAAAATGATCTTACCGGCAGCATCTGTTGACGCCGCTTTGCTATTCTGAGAAGCCGCAGCATGAACCGTCCCTGCTGATGCGGGGGATACACCCGCCGTAACAAGGAAGACTGCCGCCAGAAATGCACTTAAAAGCTTTTTGAAACGCATACTTTTCATACTCCGGTTCCTGATCTGAATGAAAGAGATCCCTACACTTCCATTATACAGTAGTTGCGATGGCTTTTGCATAAAATTCGAGAAATCGTTAGCATGGCGGGTTTTCCTTCAAGCGGCTCTCTTTATTGAGAACAGTTTTCAATAAGCAAAAAACAGGCTTCTTTCTGTAGAAAAAGGTCTAAAATATAGGTATTCAAAGAAAGACTGATTTAGCGATCAGTCTTTCTTTTACAAACAGACCATGTATAAATACAGGAGGTTGCTATGATCGATTGGAAATGTGTGAAATGTTTAAAAGGAGTCGGGATCTTTGCACTCGGGACGTTATTTGGACTTGAGGGGATCAAGCTTTTGTCTTCAAAGGATGCAAAGAAGGTTTACGCACACTGTACGGCAGGGGTACTCAGAGCGAAAGAGTCTACGATGACGCAGGTTACCACGCTTCGCGAGAACTGCTCGGATATCTATGAAGAAGCGAAAGCGATCAATGAAGAGAGAGCAGCCAGGGAAGAGGAAGAAGAAGCAGAAGCATGAAATTTGTGATCAAACATGAGATCAGGCGCAGGATCAGAGTGCATCTTGCGATGGGGCGCATGCGCTTTCGAGATGCCGATACGCTGGAATACTATCTGAAGGGTTTTAGCGGGATCCACGAAGTCAAAGTGTATGAGCGCACCGCTGACGCCGTGATCGTGTATGACTGCGACAGAGAAGAGATCATCGGGCTTTTAAGGGATTTTGCCTTTGAAAATGTGCAGGTTCCGGAGAGAGTGTACGAGACCTCCGGCAGGGAGCTTGCGGCTCGTTATCACGATAAGATCGCGACCGCGGTGATCCTGCATTATGGGAAAAGACTGCTCCTGCCATATTCCGTGCGCGTGCTTTGGGTGCTGTTTAAGACGGTCCGCTTTGCATGGCGCGGCCTTCGTACCTTAAAGAACAGGCGGCTTCAGGTCGAGATGCTCGATGCCGTAGCGACCACGGCAGCCGTTCTGACAAGAGATTACAAAACGGCTTCGAGTGTCATGTTCCTCTTAAAGCTGGGCGATATCATGGAGGAGTGGACGCACAAACGTTCCGTGGACGATCTTGCAAGGCGGATGTCGCTTAATATCGACAAAGTCTGGATCGCAACGGATGCAGGCGAGATGCAGGTGGATTTTTCCTCCGTATCCTGCGGAGACAGAGTCATTGTCCGTATGGGCAATATGATCCCGTTTGACGGTGAAGTCGACAGCGGGGAAGCGATGGTCAACCAGGCGTCCATGACGGGCGAGTCCGCCGCAGTCCATAAGCGTGCCGGTATGAGCGTATTTGCAGGAACGGTCGTTGAGGAGGGCGAGATTACGATTCGTGTCACGCAGACGGAAGGCTGCGGCAGATTCGATAAGGTCGTTAAGATGATCGAAGAGTCCGAACGCCTGAAGTCTTCGCTTGAGAGCAAGGCGGAGCGCATCGCGGATAAGCTGGTGCCGTATACACTGCTCGCTTCGGGACTGGTATGGCTTTTGAGCCGCAACGTCAGCAAGGCGGTATCCGTTCTGATGGTCGACTATTCCTGCGCCCTGAAGATGGCGATGCCGATCTCGGTATTATCCGCCATCCGTGAAGCTTCGGAGCATAACATCACCGTAAAGGGCGGCAGATTCTTAGAAGCGGTCGCTGATGCGGATACGATCGTATTCGATAAGACCGGAACGCTTACGAAAGCGCAGCCGACGCTGGTGCGCGTCGTTCCGTTCTGCGATGAACCGGAGGATGAGCTCCTCAGACAGGCGGCCTGCATCGAGGAGCACTTCCCGCATTCCGTGGCGCGAGCCGTTGTGGACGCTGCAGAGAAAAGGGGTCTGCTTCACGAAGAGCTTCATACCGATGTGGAATATATCGTGGCGCACGGCATTGCATCACATATCGGAGATGCGAAAACCGTGATTGGAAGCCATCACTTCGTTTTTGAGGATGAAGGTGTTACGATACCGGATGACAGAAAAGAACTGTTTGATTCTCTGCCTGATACATATTCTCATCTGTATTACGCAAAGAACGGAAGACTCTGTGCGTGCCTTCTGATCGAAGATCCGCTTCGGGAGGATGCCAAGGCTGTTGTGGAAAAACTGCGCATGCAGGGATTTTCCCATATCGTCATGATGACGGGCGACAGCGCGCGCACTGCGGCGAGGATCGCAGAGGAAGCCGGGATCACGGAATATTACGCGGAGGTGCTTCCGGAAGATAAGGCGGGCTATATCGAGAAGGCCAAGGCGGAAGGAAGACGTGTGATCATGGTGGGCGATGGGATCAACGATTCGCCGGCACTGTCCGCATCCGATGCGGGTATCGCGATCAGTGAAGGCGCAGAGATCGCAAGGCAGATCGCGGATATTACGATCAGCTCTTCTGATCTTTCGAGCATCGTAACGCTTCGGGAGATCAGCACGCGACTGATGGCAAGGATCCGCTTTAATTATCGCTCGATCGTGGGATTCAATACGTCCCTCATCGGCATGGGCGTTGCAGGGATCCTGCCGCCGGCGACATCGGCGATGCTGCATAACACCTCGACTGTGGCGCTCGGCTTAAAGAGCATGACGGATCTTTTGCCTGAAAATTAAATCAAGATTCAACTATAGAAGAGCTGAGCAGTTCAAATGCCTTTTGCAGGAGCTGCTCGGAAGACATGCCGCTTTGCTTCTGAATGTAATCGTTTTTATTGGAGGCCATGGTGATCAGGCCGCAAATGGCGGACCAGGCGGTGAAGATCCGCAGAAAACCGTCGTCTCCAAGATCAAAAAGCTCTTTTAAGTATGTATTGATCTCTTCTCCGACAAGATACGTGTCTCGTTCCGATTCGTAGTATTGCTTGCCGGAAAAGTCAACGTTGATCGTGTCCGAAAGGAGTTTAAAATACATTGGATAACGCTTGTTATAGTTTGAAAGACAGCCGCAGATCAGGATGAAGTTGTCGTGTTTGGACAGCATTCTGTCCGTGTATTCCATGATCTCGTTCTTTAAGATCTGCATGCTCTTTAATACGAGATAGGATACGATCTCTTCTTTGTTTTCAAAATAGACGTAGATAGTCGCTTTGCTGTAACCGGCTTTTCCGGCGATATCCGAGACTGTCGTTTTCTCGAAGCCCTGTGAGGTGAACAGTGCCTCCGCGGCTTCGGCGATACGTCTTCTGTGTACTTCCGGTTCTTCTTTTATCCTTCTTGCCATATCAATAGACCGAGATATAGTCGGCCGGATCCCTCCTTATCGCATTGTTTCTTCCATATTCCGAGGTATAGCCGATCCGCAGGATCATCTGCGGGTCATCGATGCCGAGCGCATCAGAAAGCGCTTTCTTGCTATCCTTATCTTCGATCGAATAGCTCATCGGCTGTACGGAGATGCCCGCGCGCGTCAGCGCCATCCACACATCGACGGTCTTCATACCGCATTCGATCAGTTCCTGTTTTTCGTATCCGGATGCGATCACGACAAAACCGGCGCATCCGTCAAGCTGCTTTTCGGTTGTATCGATCCCCTGCTTTGCAAAGGTCTCACCCTGTGCAGAATCTCTGTCTGTAAACAGGTAATAGAGAGACTTTTTGATGCCGGTTATGCCGAGCTGCTCTGCCGGGAGGCCGTCCTTTTCCTGCATGGCTTCCTTGTCGGAAAAGCGCAGCCACTTGGCGAGTTCTTTTGCGGCGGCCTGATCGTATGCCTGCCTCTTATATGCGATCATTGTCTGTTCTTTAATGGTCGCAAAGCCGTTACTTTCCGAAAGATAACTATCGTTATCAAACCTCCCGAAGTAATACACATTGTTATGATCGAACAAAAGTGCATCAAAATCCGTCTGCGTGATCGCTCTACTCGGATCGTATGCGGACTTATCCGTATGGCGCAGCCTGATCGTTTCGGAAAGAGCCCAGTTGCAGACACCCTTTTCTCCATGATAATACAAAACGGGATCTCCGTCAGCAGGATCGAATGTAAGCTCTGTTTTGTAACCATATGCTTCGAAGGCGTTCATGAGCATCCTTACATAGCAGCCGAGTGAGATATATAATTCTCTCCCATCGGGGTCGACTACTTCCAGCCTGCGGCCGGGATCCACGGCGACTGCGATCTTCTCTTTGGATGGATATACGGACACGCGAAGGCTTTGGAGATTGTGTGAACTTGGTGCCAGGGAACCTAAGTACAGCACTTCGCAGAGTTCACCGGAAAGCTTTGGGAGTGCTTTTTCCGTGCGTACATCGATTGCCCGGCCGTTATACGCCAGGATAGCGGCAGTCAGTCCGAGTACGGCAGATATGCAGATAGCAGTGGCGATTACAATATTCATTTTTGACCGTTTCCTCATTTTAATTAAACTCATGGTTCAATTAAAATACAGAAAAGCGGATCTGTCAAGTGATAATCTCTTCTTATCATTAACGATCAATTTTACAACCTACCAAACCACTTGACTGGTAGGCTTGTTGAAAATATAATTTGCATCAAGTAACACGTAAACCGAAACACCAGGAGGCGACCATGAGAAGCAACGCGATCTACAACAACAGCATGATGATGTGTCAGTACATGTGCATGTGTATGCAGATGTGTTGTATCGGATTGCGCTCAAAATCGCCGGACGGGATGTGAGATCCTGTCATACCAAACTGTTAACCGGCGGTATGGGCGATGGCCTGTACCGCTTATTTTTTAAGAAAAGAGGAGAAAAAATATGAAAAAGCTTGATTACGCAAAGAAAACAGCAGCACTGACAGCCATTCTGGCACTTGTTCTTTCCACAACCGCATGCGGCAGCGCCGATACGGTCAAGGCAAGCGAGCAGAAGGCGGCAGAGGCACCCGCAGAGACTGAGGCGGCAGAAGCACCTGCAGAAGAGCAGGCAAAAGCAGCTGCAGAACCGATCAAAGTGACGATCGCAACGGAAGGCGCATATGCACCTTATAACTTTGTAAACGACAACGGTGAACCGGACGGCTATGATATCGCGGTCGCAAAGGCAGTCGATGAACTGCTTGATGACTATGAGTTCGAGTACATTCCGGTAGAGTGGTCTGCGATCTTTTCCGGCCTGGAGGCAGACAAGTATCAGGTGATCGTGTCGCAGGCGGCTAAGACGGCAGAGCGTGAGCAGAAATATCTCTTTGGCTCGACCGCTTATACATGGGGCGCCGGTGCGATCGCATTCCCGAAAGGAAAGACCGGCATCAACGGTCTTGCGAGCGTATCCGAACAGGATCTGACTGTATCCGTTGCAGTTGGCTCTTCCAATGAAAACGTGGTGCTCACATGGAATGAAGAGCATCCTGATCAGCAGCTCAACATCGTGTACAACGACGGCGATATTTCCAAAGCACTGCTCGATGTACAGGAAGGCCGCGCAGATACAACACTGGTAAGTCCTGCGGTTGCGGACAATGTGATCAAGGCACAGGGGCTTAATGTAGAGTATGCGCTTCGCGATGATTCTACCGTGGAAGCTACATACTGGCTGTACTCTCAGACACCCGCTTTCGCGGAAGCAAACAAAGAACTGTCCGCAAAGGTTGACGTGGCGCTTCAGACACTGATCGACAACGGCAGGCTTGCAGAGATCGGCAAAGAGTATCTGGGTGACGATTACTCCAGCGAAGAAGCGGTTAAGAGCCGTATCAACTAAGAATGGTCGATCCGTTACAGGATCGTTGAAGGGAAGCATCTAAAATGGGCAAAGTATTTGACGCCGAATTTATGATCAGCATCGTTCCGACGATCGCATCAAAACTGTATATCACACTCTGGATCGCATTCGCATCGGGCTTTTTTGCACTGCTGATCGGATTCGGCGTTGCCATGATCCGTTACTTCAATGTGCGGGTGCTGTCGGGGATCAGTAAAGCATATATCTCCATCATCCGCGGTACACCGGCAATGGTGCAGCTTCTGATCGCTTATTACGGCATTCCGATCGCGCTTCGGGGGCTTAATGAGAGCCTCGGGACGGAGCTTTCCGTAAACGGGATCCCGGCGTCCGTGTTTGCGATCATCGCACTGTCCTTAAACAGCGGAGCATTCATGTCGGAGACGATCCGAGGCGCGATGCTTGCGATCGATTCCGGTCAGCTCGAGGCATGTTACAGCGTGAACATGACGACCTGGCAGGCGCTTCGGCGGATCATCCTGCCGCAGTCTTTTACCAATGCGCTGCCGGCGCTGGGGAATTCGTTCATCTCTCTTCTTAAGGAGACAAGCCTGGTCTTCAATATCTCGGTGATCGAACTGATGGCCCAGGCAAAGATCACAGCTTCAAAGTCCTACCGTTTCTTTGAAGCCTATATCGTAGTGGCGGCGATCTACTGGATCTGCTGCTTTGTTCTGGAACAGGTCCTGGCACGGATCGAGATCCGCGTCAGAAAGTATGAAAGGGGTGTCCCGCAATGATCAGGGTCAGCGGACTGGAAAAAAGTTTTGGCAGCAATCACGTTTTAAAGGATGTGAATCTGGAGATCGGAAAGGGTGAGATCGTGACGATGATCGGTCCCTCCGGTGCCGGCAAGACGACGCTTCTTCGCTCATTGAACTGGCTCGATGCACCGGACGGCGGATCGGTTACGATCGACGGCGCCTATGCGTGCGCCCGTACGGCAGATAAGAAGGCGATCAGGGAACTTCGCGGGAAGACGGCGATGGTCTTCCAGCACTACAATCTTTTTGCAAACAGGACCGCATTGGAGAATGTGACGGAGAGCCTTCGCCTTGTCAGGAAACTGTCCAGGGAAGAGGCGGACAGACGCGGCATGGAGCTTCTTGAGCGCGTCGGGCTCGCCGATAAGCGGGATGTATATCCTTCCTTTCTTTCCGGCGGGCAGCAGCAGAGAGTCGGCATCGCAAGGGCGCTAGCGGCAGATCCTGAGGTGATCCTCTTTGATGAGCCCACATCCGCGCTCGATCCCGAATGGGTCGGTGAAGTGCTGGCCGTGATGACGGAGATCGCAAAAGAAGGCATGACGATGGTCGTTGTGTCCCACGAGATGCGCTTTGTGAAAAATGTGTCCACCAGGGTGATCTTTTTGGATGACGGCAGGATCATCGAAGACGGAACGCCTGAGCAGATCTTTTATAGTCCTAAGCATAAACGTACGAAGCAGTTCTTAAAGCAGGCGGATTTGGGGGCATAAGATGAGCGAGCAGAAACATATCGATGCATTGCAGGAAGAACTGCGTGTCCTTTTTGAAGATTTTCACCGCTACCCTGAGCTTGCACTTGAAGAGTACGAGACGACGGCCTGGATCCGCGAGGAGATCGCGAAGACAAAAGGCGTCGAGCTTCTTCATCTCGGCCTCCCGACCGGTGTCCTTGCCAGGATCGTAGGTGATCCCAAGGGGCCTGTCGTGGCAATCAGAGCCGATATCGATGCACTTCCCGTCACGGAGAAAACGGGACTGCCCTACGCATCCGAAGTACCCGGCAAGATGCATGCATGCGGACATGATTTTCACTTAACGTCACTCATCGGAGATATCAAACTTCTTGCGGCAAGGAAGGCAGAGATCCCAGGTACGGTCGTGTTCCTGTTTCAGCCTGCGGAAGAGGCTGAGCATGGCGGAGAAAAGGTTGTGCAGACCGGATTGATCGAGCGGGAGAAGATCACGCATATCTTTGGACTGCATGTGCGGACGGGGCTTCCGGTTGGAACGATCGCTGTCTCGAAAGGACCTTTTTCGGCGGCCTGTGACCGTTTTCTCTATAGGATCAGGGGAAAGGGCTGCCATGGAAGCGCGCCGCAGGACGGACTGGATCCGATCGTGGCGGGCAGCAGACTTGTGACGAGCCTGCAGGAGGTCGTATCAAGAACTATTAACGCACGCGATACCATTGTTGTCAGTGTGACGCGCTTTACATCCGGGAAGAGCTGGAATGTGATCCCCGAGGAAGCAGAGCTGGAGGGGACCGTTCGAAGCTTCGATCCTGCCCTTCGTGAAGAAGTGAAGGAACGGCTGGAAAGAAAGGGCAAGGCACTTGAAGCGGAAGGCTATTCGGTCGAGTTTGACTGGCTTCCCGGGTGCCCGGCGACAGATAATGACAAAAAGCTGGCGACCCTGATCGAAGAGACGGCAAAGCAGCAGGGCTATCTGGTGATCCCGCAGCAGCCGGAGATGGGAGGCGAGGACTTTTCCTGCTATCAGGAGAAGATCCCGGGCGGTTTCTTCCATATCGGGGTCGGCGGGCAGGGACCTGCGCATAATGAGCGTTTCTTCGTGGACGAAAAAGCGCTGGCACCATCCTGTGAACTGATGACTGAGATCGTGCTTCGCGACCTTGCGATTCTTGCAAACGGGTTAAACTGAGGAGAGTATAATGGCAAAACTGTTTTATCCTGACTTTTTCAATGACGTGTTCGGACCGATCATGCAGCCCGGCTCCAGCGGAAGCTTTGCGGGGACAAGCCGCGTGGGCAGGATCGCGCGTGCGACGCTGAAAAGCGAGCCGAAGCGCGTAAGGATCCTGTTTAATCCATCCGATCATCATCTTCGGTCGCTTGGCAACATGATGGATGACCGCGCATACCTGGCCGGCCTTCTTGATTATCCGACAGATGACATCAATCTTTTCTATGGACATGAGAGGGCCAGGGAAAAGGGTATCTCCTACGAATTCGGAGAGCGCGATAACGATAATAAATGGCCGGGGAGTGTGACATTTGAACTGACCGGCGAGGATGGCGATACGTCAACGTTTGTCGGGCAGTCTGTCGGCGGCGGCATGGTCACCTCTTATGAGATCCACGGCTTTCCGATCGTCTGGCAGGCAGATACCTATGCGGTTCTTGTGTGGGGCGATGATACGCGCGTCTTAAGATCGGCTGAGAGAGTTTTTTCGGAAACAAATGCTGATTACGTGCAGGTGACTTTTGTACCCGGGAAGGGGAGCGTGGCGGCCTTATACGAGTTTTCGCAGCAGGTCGACAGAGAAGCGGTCGGCGGACTTTTTCCTGAATCGTATGAGATACGTTTTCTTCCGGCGCTTCTGCCCGTTGTGACGACAAAGGAGCGTAAGCCGCAGCTCTTTACGACTTGCGAAGAGTGGAGAAAAGTCGCTGAGGACAGAGGGATCTCTTTCCTGCAGGCCGCGATCGAATATGAGAAAAACTTTTCCGGCTGGGATGATTCGAAGGTCTGGGCTTATTTTGAAAAGATAGACGATATTCTGGACAATCAGGTCCATTCTCTGGAAAAAATGGGATATGAAAATGCGGTGGATACCCCGAACCTGCCGATCTACGGGAAATTCTGGGATCGGTATGCCGCATCGGGCCGCATTCTGGAGGATCCGCTCACGGCGCGGATCATTCGCTCTGCGATGTCCGTGAATGCGAAGATCCCGGGCGTTAAGATCGTGCCCGGACCGATGGGGACAGGCGGCGGATATCTGTATTCGGCGATCGATGCAGTGGCGGAGCACCATAACCTTCCGCATGAAAAAAGGATCGAAAGCCTGATCATCGCGGCTGCGATCGGTGCGATCGCATTCACACACTGCCATGCAAGCGGTGCATCCGGTTGTGTCGGTGAATCCGGCATCTGCTGTGCGATGGGATCGGCTGCGGTCACGTGGCTTGGCGGCGGCGACGGCGTGCAGGTGGAAAATGCCGCATCAATGGCGATCCAGGCCAATCTTGGGATCCCCTGTGACCCGATCCCCGGTGGAAAAGAGTTTCCTTGCATCACAAGAACCGTACGCGCTGCCGTAACGGCACCGTTATATGCGGACCTTTCACTGGCGGGTATCGATCCTTTGATCCCGTATCACGAGACGCTTTTTGCGATCGAAGAAAATCGCAAGAAACTTGGGTGCGTATCGTGCGGAGAGTGTACGGCGCTTCATTACGGAATCAACGCCGCGCCTGCCGCAAAAGCGTGTCAGGAGCAGTTTCAATCCGTGCAGATGGCAGACCGGATCCGCTATGAAGCAAATGCATAGAAAATCCTATAGAACGTTATCAGATGCCCGGGCGTATGGTTAGCATGCGCTGCGGGCGTTTTTTTTCAGGTATTCTTTCATGTAATCGATAAAGAGCGAGGTCAGTATGGAGTTTTGCGTCTTCAGACTGCCGATCCCGATCATTCTGCTGCAGGGGGGATCGAGCGGGCGCATGGAGACATGGGCATGCATCGCTTTCTGCACGAGCTCCTGCGAGATGGAGATGCCGATTCCCCGTTCTACGAAAGCGGCGATCTCGAAGTCGTCGCGGAAACAGAAAGCAGGACTTGGGTGCAGGCCGGACCGTTCTAACAGGATCTTGATATCGTTGTCACAACCGGGTGTCTCCATGATGAGCGGATAGGATACGATCTCTTCAAGGGTGACGTTCTTCTTTTGCTCCAGCGGATGGCCCGCGGGCATGATTACGCAGAGCGGGTCATCGTAAAGCGGTGTGAACTGCAGCTCGTTTGCGGCAATTGCGGAAAGGAAGCCCAGGTCAACGATACCCTGGCGGATCCACTGGCGGATCTCGTCGTAATTGCCGTCCAGGATTACCAGCTCAACATCCGGATACGCTTTTCTGAAATGCATGACAAGATCCGGCATCCAGAACTCCGTTACACTTGAAAATGAGCCGATGCGCAGGCATCCGGCCACGAGATTGTTCATATGATAGGTGAAGGATTTGAGGTTATCCTCTTCCTGCACCACACGTCTTAAATAGGGCAGGATCCGCTCGCCCTTATCTGTCAGCTCCACGCCGCTTCGATGGCGGATCAGGAGCTTCACGCCGAAATCTTCCTCCAGACTTCTTACGATATGACTGACGCCGGACTGTGTATATTGCAATGCCTCGGCAGCTCTGGAAATACTGCCTGTTTCAGCGACTTTTAAAAATACGCGGTATCTGCTTTCGTTTGCCATTGGTAACTCTTCCTTCGGGTGAGATATGATTGATATTGATATTATACAGTTTAATTATTCTCTTTACAAATATCAATCCCAAATTAGAATAAAGTGGAAAATATCTAATGAGGGGAGAGTTTTTATGAATCAATCAAAAAGCAACTTTACCGGGCAGCTCGGTTTTGTCCTGGCGGCAGCAGGCAGTGCAGTCGGTGTCGGCAATCTCTGGCGCTTCCCGTATCTGGCAGCAAAAGACGGAGGCGGACTTTTTCTTCTTGTCTATCTGGTCCTTGTTCTGACATTTGGCTTCACCCTGCTTTCATCCGATATCGCGATCGGCAGGCGGACCAAGATGAGTGCGATCTACGCGTATGCGGAGATGCACCCGAAGTGGAAATTCTTAGGGATCTTAACGTTTCTTGTGCCGGTGCTCATTATGACATATTATGCCGTGATCGGCGGCTGGGTCACCAAATATGCCGTAGCGTACTTTACAGGTGATGCAAAAGCGGCAGCAGGCGACAGCTACTTTATCGATTTCATTACATCGCCCGTGGCGGATGTGACGTTTGCGTTGATCTTTATGGCGGTAACAGCTGTTATTGTATATAACGGCGTGGAAGAGGGCATTGAACGCGTCTCCAAATGGATGATGCCGATCCTTCTTGTCATGATCATTGCGATCGCACTCTTCGCACTGACTCTGAATCATACGGACGAGAGCGGAAACGTGCGGACCGGCCTGCAGGGCCTTGCGGCATATCTGACGCCGGATATACATGACCTGACGCCCGGCAGATTTCTGCAGGTGCTTCTCGATGCCATGAGCCAGCTCTTTTTCTCATTATCCGTATCGATGGGTATTATGATCACCTATGGGTCATATGTTAAACCTGAAGTTAATTTAAACAGAGCTGTCAACCAGATCGAAGTGTTTGATACGGGTGTCGCCTTCCTTGCCGGCATGATGATCATTCCGGCCGTATTCGTATTTGCCGGCACGGAAGGCATGAGCGCAGGTCCGAGCCTGATGTTCATCTCACTCCCGAAGGTGTTTGATGCGATGGGACCGATCGGAGTCATCATCGGCGCCGTATTCTTCGTGATGGTCATCTTTGCGACGCTGACTTCCTGTATCTCGGTACTCGAGTCGATCGTTGCGAACTGCATGGTCGTTTTCAAAGCGGGGCGCAAGAAAACGACATTGGTAACAAGCGTTATCTATCTTGTTGCATCGGCTGTGATCGCACTTGGCTACAGTATCTTTTATATTGAAGTAAAGCTTCCGAACGGTTCTGTCGGCCAGCTCCTTGATATCATGGACTACATCAGCAACAGCTTTATGATGCCGTTTATCTCGCTCCTTTCCTGCATTCTGATCGGCTGGATCGTCGGTCCTGCATTCGTGACGGATGAGATGGAAGCGAATGGATCGCCGCTTCGCCGCAAGAAACTCTACAATGCGATGGTGCGCTATATCGCACCGATCATGATGGCGATCCTCTTCCTGCAGTCAACCGGACTGCTGAACGCTTAAGGGGTTAGAGTACGGGAGCGTATCCCAAAACTATTCAAATGCCCGCATTTCAGCACTAAATTCATAACGATTCTTCAAAGCGTCGGCCATTTCTGCGGAACTCGCTTCGCTCAAACAGTCCTCGAAATGACCGTTGAAGAATCATTATTCATTAAGTGCACATGCGAAGGCATTTTAATAGTAGTTGGAATACGCTCCCTTTTTCTCACAAAAGCCCTTACTTCTTGAAAAAGAGAAGTGAGGGCTATATTCTATAATCATAGTTCACAGTGTAGATAGAGGAAGCTTACACAATACTATGAGTAATGCCATGCACATGTGCACTTAATGAATGGATATTCTTCCATTTGCTTTTGAGGGTTGTCTGAGCGAAGCGAGTTCCCGAGAAAGCAAATCGTCCGGAAGAATGTGCATGAATTTAGTGCCGAAATGTGCGCATGCGAATAGTTTTGTGTAAGATTCCTCCTTAACAATGATTGAAAGGATCGATATGAAATACCCGGCATTCTTAAACCCCGGCGGGACGATCGGGTTCCCAGCCCCGTCGTTTGGGTGCGTGATCGAGCCATACAGGACAGGTTTTGATACGGCCTGTGCGGAGTTTGAACGTATGGGCTACCGGACCTTAAAGGGACCGAACTGCTACGAAGACTGCGGCGTCGGGATCAGCAATACGCCCGAAGCCTGCGGCAGCGAGCTTACGGAGATGTACTGCGCCGGCGACAGCGATATCCTGATCTCGTGCGGTGGCGGAGAGCTTATGTGTGAGATCCTGGACCATGTGGATTTTGATGCGGTGAAGAAGGCTACGCCGAAGTGGTTCATGGGCTACTCCGATAATACGAACTTTACGTTCACGCTTGCGACAATGTGCGATACCGCATCCGTATACGGGAGCAATGCGCCGTCATTCGGTCCGAAGCCCTGGCATGTGTCCAATACGGACGCATTTGACCTTTTGACCGGAAAGGCTCTTTCCTTTACGGGCTATCCGATGTGGGAAAAGGAGAGCCTAAAGACGGAAGAAAACCCGCTCGCACAGCTTAACCTGACGGAGAAAACGGTGGTAAAGCCGTACCCTGGCGTAACTGTCGATATGAAGGGGCGGCTCCTCGGCGGATGCCTGGACTGCCTCATTAACCTCTGCGGGACGAAGTACGATCACGTGGCGGAGTGGAACAAAAAGTATGCGGGGGACGGGACGCTCTGGTTTCTGGAATCCTGCGATCTGAATGTGATCCAGATCAGGCGCGCGCTCTGGCAGTTAAAGCATGCCGGCTGGTTTGACAGCGCAAGCGGTTTTCTCATCGGAAGGCCCCTTCATTTTGATGAGGACTTTATGGGGATCGATCGTTTCTCGGCCGTCCTTTCGATGCTGGAAGATCTGCATGTACCGATCCTGTTTGATGCGGATATCGGTCATCTGCCGCCGCGTATGCCCGTTGTCTGCGGCAGTCTGGGTCATGTGTGGACGCACGATGGGACATACTCTGTGGAATTTACATTTGCATAGGTGCATTGACCGGATACAAGCCGTGGTCTTCGGACTGCGGCTTTTTTTCATATTGGCATGACTTTTTTAACTATAGGTAAAATTCTTGTAACGATTTTGGTAGATTCGTGGGAACTCTTGCGTTTTCCTACATTTTATCTTGACAAAAATACAAAAAAGGTTAGGATGAAAATATAGCAATTTATTACTCTGTCAAGAAGGAGAGAAGACATGTTAAAAGTAGGTATTATTGGGTGTGGTGCAATTGGTAAGGATCACTGCCGCCGTATCATCGAGACAGTTCCCGGTGCTACCGTTGTTGCGGTATCCGATTATGTAGCGGCAGCTGCAGACGAGACAGCTGCAAAGTACGGCATTCGTTCTTTTGGTAATGACTGCAACGGGATGATCGCTGATCCCGAAGTTGAGGCGGTTGTTATCACCTCCATCGACCCTACGCATCATGCGTATGTTATGGAGACATTAAAATATGAGAAGTGGTGCTTCTGCGAGAAGCCGCTTTCCCTTACAGGTGCTGAGTGCGAGAAGATCATCGCTCGCGAGCAGGAGATCGGTAAGAGACTGGTTCAGGTAGGTTTCATGCGTCACTATGATCGCGGTTATGCTGAGATGAAGAGGATCATCTCCTCCGGAGAGCTTGGTGCTCCGCTTGTGATCAAGGCTTGCCACAGAAACGTATCCCAGGGCCCGGGCTTCAAGACCGAGAACGGTATCACCAACGTAGCGATCCACGAGCTGGATATCTGCCGCTGGTTACTGGATGATGAGTATGAAGACGGTCAGGTTGTAAAGGTACGTCAGTCCGCTAACTCCAACAAGGGCTATGACAATCCGCAGGTTGTTCTTCTTCGTACCAAGAAGGGCTGCTTCATTGACGTAGAAGTACAGGTAGCTGATGGTTACGGCTACGATATCCAGTGCGAAGTTGTCTGCGAGAAGGGTACCGTTAAACTTCCGGATCCTTATGCAGTTGTTCGTCGTTCCCGTCCGGCAGGCTGGGATGATGTAAATCCTTCCGAGCAGATGCCGATTATGACAGACTGGAAAGAGCGTTTCATCGAAGCTTACGACATCGAGTTCTGCGGATGGGTTAAATCCATCGAAGACGGCAAGCTTACAGGTCCTTCCGCTTGGGATGGCTATGTAGCATGCGTAGCAGGCGATGCACTCAATGCTTCCCGTGGTACAAGCCAGTTCTACAAGATCGAGACGATCGAGAAGCCTGAGATGTACAAATAAGACAGATAGTAAGAAGAGGGTCACGGTTTGATATGATTCCCCTAAAGTAGACAATGGAAATATCCAAAGTCTCCTTTAGGGGGATTTTTTATGGCCAAAAGGAA
>SVFT01000019.1 GCA_015056735.1 Lachnospiraceae bacterium
AAGGCTATCGTGTTTTGCGATAACCTTGAGAAATACGCGGGTTTATGATTATTTTGCATTTACCTCAATAACTGACCAATAATATTTGCTGAGACTTTACCGGAATCGCACGGTTTGTTGTTTTCATTTGACAAGGAAAGGTGTAACATCGTAGTATCATATGCTGGAACCCGTAGTATAAAAAAGTAAGAGTATATTCATGCGATTAAGAAATATTCCCGGGGCCATTGAAGTGATCGAGAAAAGCCCCTACGTAATAAAAGAAGCGGAGAAGACACGTGGTCTCTGGAAAGAACTATTCGGAAACGATCATCCGATCCATGTTGAGATCGGGATGGGCAAAGGTCGTTTTCTCATGACAATGGCAGAGCAGAATCCCGATATCAATTATGTCGGAATCGAGCGATATACGAGTGTTCTTTTGAGAGCCGTTCAGAAGATTGAAGAAAAGCCGCTTCCCAATTTGGTTTTTCTTTGTATTGATGCTGCCGATATTGAGCTTGTTTTTGGTGAGCAGGAGATTGATAAGATCTATTTGAACTTTTCCGATCCGTGGCCCAAGGACCGCCATGCGCAAAGACGTCTGCCATCCGCCGGATTCCTGACCCGTTTTGATCACGTATTGAAAAAAGAAGGCGATCTGGAGTTTAAGACGGATAACCGTGATCTGTTTGACTTTGCGGTAAGTGAACTTGAATCTGCCGGGTGGAAGGCTAGGGTCATTACATATGATCTGCACGCGGATGAAGAGCTCAGCCGCGGCAACGTTATGACGGAATACGAAGAGAAGTTTTCGGCAAAAGGGAATCCGATTTGTAAATATATCATCTACCGATAAGAAAGGAAGCAGGCATGTATTTCTTCTTTTTGCTCATCTGGATCGCATTTAACGGCCAGTTTACATGGGAGATCTTTTGGTTCGGTGTTGTGATTGCAGCACTGATGTATGCATTTATCTGTAAGTATATGGATTACAGTGTTCACAAGGATATTGTTTTTTTCCGCAAATCGTTAGCGTTCTTAAACTATATGCGCATCCTTGTGATTGAGGTCATTAAGGCCAATATCGCGTCTATGCGGTTTTTGTTTTCTCAAAAGACGGAAATCGAGCCGCTTCTTATTACATTCCGAGTTCCGCTCAAAACGGAGATCGGACGTGTTCTTTTAGCGAACTCCATTACGTTAACACCGGGGACGATTACGGTTTCCGTTGAAGGAGACCGGTTCACGGTATATTGTTTGGACAAAGAGATGGCGGAAGGTTTATCCGATGGAATCTTTGTTCAGAAGCTCTTAAAACTGGAAGAGGTGAAATGATATGGGCGGAGAAGGAACGGTAACGCTTGCGGCAGCGCAATTGTTTGTATTTCGGGCGGCACTCATTATTTTGGCAGTCATGCTCCTGCTTTGCCTGCTCCGTGCGATTAAGGGGCCTCGGATCGCGGATCGATTAATGAGCGGAAATATGATGGGTACGATCGTTATGGTCATCGTTTCCATTTTGGCAATTCAGTTGAATGAGGGATATCTCACAGATATCTGCCTGATCTATGCTCTGATCAGTTTCCTTGCGATCGTTGTGATTACAAAGGTTTATATCGGTGTGTATGTGGAAAAAGAAACGGCTAAAGAGGAGGAGCGGAAACATGATTGAATGGATTCAATTTATTGCCGGGACAGCCTTTTTGTTGTTGGGTATTGTAATTTTCGGAATCGAGATATTCGGTGTATATCGTTATCGGTATGTGCTGAATCGTATGCATATGGCGGCTTTTGGTGATACATTTGGCATTGGCGCAGCTATGATCGGCCTGATGATCTTCAGCGGGCTGAATTTCACAACGTTAAAGATGCTTTTAGTTGTACTGTTTTTGTGGTTTTCATCACCTGTTTCGTCTCACATGATTACCCTGATGGAGGTGGAGACTGCAAAAGATCTTCAGGAGCATATGGAGGTGAAGGAAGAATGAATCCGTTTATGGTCATATTGCTTTGTTTTTTAATCATATGCGCGATCTTTGTTTCTTTATCGAAAAATCTGTTAAGATCCGTCGTGATCTTTATGTCTTACAGTCTGATCATGTCCGTGATCTGGATGCTGCTTGAATCTCCTGACCTGGCGATCACGGAAGCTGCGGTAGGTGCGGGAGTGACCAGCGTTTTGTTTTTTGCAACCTTAAAGAAGATCCAGGCGATTGATGCGGAGGAGAAACCGGATGAGCAGGAAGAAGAGTGACGAGCAATATAATAAGAGCTTTGCCTCCCGTTTTTTCCGTTGGTTAGGCGGAGAGCAGGATCCGTATATCGGTGTAGTGGAGATGAAGCCGCAAAAAGAGCCGGAGGGGATCGTTGAGGCCAAAAGCCGTCATAAAAATGAGATCTTTCGGAGAATCCAGTCCATTTACGATATTAAACATAATAAGCAATACCGGAAATTTGACAAGTTGTTTAACATCTTGTCAATCACTTTCTGTATCATCCTTGTAACTGTGCTGATTATGGCGATCTCATACATGCCGCCTGTCGGATCTCCGGACAGACCGGTGAACAATGAGGTTTCGAAACGATATATCGAAAACGGCTTGCAGGAGACGGGCGCTGTTAACATTGTCGGCGGAATGATTCTTGATTACAGGGCGTTTGATACGCTTGGTGAGTCGCATGTTTTGTTCATTGCGACCATTACCGTCTTGATCTTGCTCAGACGAGATGCAAAGCGCACCGATGGAAAGATAAGCGACTATTATTATGAGCCGAAGGACGATATCATCCTGCAAAAGGTGACAAGATTTCTGGTGCCGGTGATCGTGATCTTTGGGATCTATGTGATCCTAAACGGACATTTGGGACCGGGTGGCGGCTTTTCCGGGGGCGCTGTGATCGGTGCGGGACTGATTCTATATCAGAATGCATTTGGTTTTCACAAGACGAGACGTTTTTTTACAGCAGGTACGTATAAGTGGGTCAGCTTCGGAGCGTTGTCTTTTTATTGTCTTGCCAAAAGCTATTCGTTCTTTACGGGTGCAAATCATTTGGAAAGCGTGATTCCGAAAGGGACACCGGGAGATATATTGTCCTCCGGTCTGATTCTGCCGCTCAACGTTGCGGTCGGACTTGTTGTAGCATGTACGATGTATGCATTTTATGCAATGTTTCGCAAGGGAGGATTCTAAATGGGAAGTAATCTTCTGGCGAATTACGGAGAAGTGGCTGCAGCGATCCTGTTCGGGATCGGTTTTACGAATCTGCTTCTTCATAAGAACCTGATAAAAAAGATCATCGGCCTAAATATCATGGATACGGCAGTTTATCTGTTTCTTGCCGAAAAGGGCTATATCACGGGTCGTGTTGCACCGATCGTCGTAAATGGTGTGCAAGATATGGAAGCTTATATCAATCCGATCCCGGCCGGTCTTGTTCTGACCGGTATCGTTGTGTCTGTTTCCGTAACAGCACTAATGTTGTCGTTGACAATCAGACTTTACGGGCGTTATCGCACGCTCGATCTGGATGAGATCTCAGCGCAGCTTCGCAAGGAGGGAAAGTAATGGATTTTATTCGTAATTTTCCTTTTTTCTCTATTATACTGTCGCTGTTTTCCGGATCGGTCTGTTCCGTTCTGCCTTCAAAAGCAGCAAGATGGGTGAATACTTTTGTCATCGTGACCTGTGCAGTCCTGTCCGGCGCAACGCTTTTTTATGTGCTTCAGACGGGAGAAAGCTTTGTATATATGATGGGACACTTCCCTGCACCGTGGGGCAACGAGATCCGTGCCGGTGTATTGGAAGCGTTGATGGCATTGTTCTTTTGCCTGATCATGCTTCTCTCGATGCTTGGCGGCAGAAAAAAAGTAGATGAAGAGATTCTTGAAAGCAAACAAAATCTCTTCTATATTCTGGTCAATCTCATGCTGACATCGCTTCTTGCGCTTGTTTATACGAATGACCTTTTTACGGCTTATGTTTTTGTTGAGATCAATACGATCTCCGCATGCGGTCTGATCATGATCAGACGGATCGGTCGTACATTTGAAGCGGCTGTTCGCTATATGATAATGAGTCTTGTCGGTTCCGGTATGATCCTGTTCGGACTTTGTATGCTCTATGATCTGACAGGACATCTTTTGATGAGCAATATTCAGGAATCGGTGGCGAAGGTCATGGAAGTGGATGCATATCATGTGCCGCTCCTTGTTACGATCACACTGCTTGTGATCGGTCTGGCAATCAAAAGTGCACTGTTTCCGTTTCATGCATGGCTTCCGGACGCATATGGTTATTCGACTATTTCATCGGCAGCGATCCTTTCGAGTCTGGTTTCCAAAGGATATATTTTCCTGCTGATCAAGATCATTTATCGTGTGATCGGATACGATGTATTCCGCAGTACGCACATTATTGATATTCTGTTTATTTTCGGTCTGGCCGGCATGATTTTCGGCTCGACGAGTGCGATCAAAGAGCAGGATATCAGAAGAATGGCAGCTTTCTCTTCAGTTGCGCAGATCGGTTACATCTACATGGGTATCGGTTTGGGAACACAGGAAAGCATGATCGCCAGTGTGTTCCATATATTTGCGCATTCCTGTGCAAAGGCGCTTGTCTTTATCGGGATCATCGGTCTGACGGATGCATCCGGATTTAACAGACATTTCTCTGAACTGACAGGAGCTGGATTTCGAAATAAGGTGGCCGGGATCGGCTTTATCGTTGCATCCCTGTCCATGGTCGGCGTGCCGGTCTTTGCCGGATTTGTAAGTAAGCTATTGTTTGCAAGAGCAGCAGTTCTCAATACGGGAAAACTGCTGCCGACAATGATCGTTCTGGCGATTAGTACGATCCTTAACGCGATTTATTTCCTGAAAACCGGAATCAGAATCTATACGCCAAATAACGGATCAGAATATGTCTCGATCCCGCTTAAGGAAGAAAAAACATATGGCTTTGCGATCATCCTGTTTGTTGTTATCAATGTTTGCCTTGGAATGAATTCACAGCCGATCGTGGATATGATCCATGACGGTCTGGCGATGTTTGCGTAGAAGGAGGGAGTGTAGATGGAGAATTATATTGCGGTCATGCTTCCGATCATCCTTCCGATCCTGTTGGGGCTTTTTGTTCTGATCAATCCGGTTTATAAGCACAACCGCAGGTTTTTGATCGGAACGATCATTGCAAGCGGTGTTTTGATCGTTGCGGTCACTGTTTCTGCGTTGGATCTGGAAAATGCAGAGTATACACTGTTCTATCTGACAAGAGCACTGCCGATAGACTTTAAGATTGACGTTCTTGGACGCTTTTTTACCGTGATCGTGACGACTTGCTGGATCGCGGAAACGGTTTTCAGTTTTCGCTATTTACCGGAGAATGAAACCGAGAGAAGGTTTCATGGATTTAACCTGATCGTTCTCGGTATTCTGTACGCGCTCGGGTTCTCCGGTAATCTGATGACCTTCTATATGTTTTATGAATTGATGACCATTCTCTCGATGCCTCTTGTTATCCACACAATGGATCATGAAGCGGTGATGGCCGGTCTTAAGTACCTGTTCTTTTCATTTGCCGGTGCGTATTGTGCATTGTTCGGTTTTTATTTTGTTCAGCACGATCTTAACATTGCATTTACGGAAGGCGGAAGCGCGAGTGTTGCTCTTCTAGGCGACAAGGCGCCTTTTATGCTCGCGGTTGCTTTTATCATGATCCTTGGATTTGGCGTAAAGGCCGGACTTTTTCCGATGCATGGATGGCTTCCGACGGCGCATCCTGTCGCACCTGCACCTGCGTCGGCCTTTCTTTCCGGTATCATTGTAAAGATGGGTGTCCTCGGAACAATCAGAACGGTTTATTACATATTCGGAGCAGACTTCCTTCGTGGCACCTGGGTGCAGTATACGTGGATGGGACTTGCGTTATTCACCGTATTCATGGGTTCCATGCTCGCATATCGCGAGAAAATTTTGAAAAAGCGTCTGGCGTACTCGACAGTCAGTCAGCTTTCCTATATCCTGTTCGGTCTGGCTGCAATGGATGCAAACGCTGCAGAAGGGGCGCTTCTTCATGTATTGGCACATGCCTTTATCAAGAGTACGCTGTTTCTTTGTGCGGGAGCGATGATCCATGCGACAGGGAAGATCAGAGTCGAAGATTTTAAAGGGATTGGGAAGAAAATGCCGATCACATTATGGTGCTTTACGATCGCCTCTCTGGGCCTGATCGGTATTCCGCCTACAGCTGGTTTTATCAGTAAGTGGTATCTTTGCGTCGGAGCGCTTCGTTCCCCGCTTGGATCTTTGTCGTATCTCGGCCCGGTCGTTCTGCTTGTCAGCGCCGCTTTGACAGCAGGCTATCTTTTGCCGATCACCATTCACGGTTTTCTGCCCGGAAGAGATGCTGTAGTGGATACGGAGCCTGTTCATGAGCATAAGACGATGGTCGGTCCGATGATTGCATTGATGGTTCTGATGCTTTTTGCCGGTCTGTTTCCGGGGTATATTATGCAGTTTATCGATGCCGCAGTGAGCGGTTTTGGATTATAGAAGGGAGGAAGAGCAGTTGAATCCGTTTTTTTTGGCATTGGTTGTATTTCTCCCATTTGTAGCAGGGATCGCAACAGCGATTATCCCGTTTAAAAAGCGTTCCAGCCTGATGATTTTTTTGGAACTGGCTGTTTTGCTGAATTCTGCGATTGTTTTTCTGCTTTTGACAGATCATACAACATCGGCGTTTACACTCGTTCAGTTTACGGGAGACATCACATTGTCCCTCAGTATTGACGGAATGAGCACGGTATTCGGCGGACTTGTTGCATTCTTGTGGCCGCTTGCGACATTGTACTCGTTTGAATATATGAAACATGAAGAGAATGAGCGTATTTTCTTCATGTTCTATACCATGACGTATGGTGTTACGCTTGGTATTGCCATGGCGCAAGATCTCGTGACTATGTATTTCTTTTATGAGTTGCTTACTCTTGTAACGGTTCCGCTTGTTATGCATACACTGACAAGAGAAGCCATCCTTGCTAGTCGTAAGTACTTATACTATTCATTGGGCGGTGCGGCATTTGCATTTATCGGTATGGTTTTCATGATCGTTTATGAGACCAATGTTAATTTTGTCTATGGTGGCGCACTGGATCTTGCAAAGATCGGTGATCGTACGAACATGCTGCTTCTTGTATATGTACTTTCATTCTTTGGTTTTGGCGTTAAAGCGGCGGTCTGCCCTTTCAACTCCTGGCTTCCGCAGGCCGGTGTTGCGCCGACACCCGTTACTGCACTTCTTCATGCGGTTGCGGTTGTTAAAGCCGGCGCGTTTGCGATCATCCGCCTGACATACTATTGCTATGGGCCGGACTTCCTTCGTGGCACGTGGGCACAGGATGTTGTTCAGATCGCTGTGATCTTTACGATCGTTTACGGCTGCAGTCGAGCGATCAAAGAGACGCATTTAAAGAGACGTCTTGCCTATTCTACGATCAGTAATCTCTCTTATGTTCTTTTCGGTGCCGCAATGATGACACCGCTTGGGCTTGTCGGAGCATTATCGCATTTGATGTTTCATGCATTTATGAAGATCTGTTCGTTCTTCTGTGCAGGCGCGATCATCTATAAGACGGGGAGGACATATGTGCATCAGCTGGACGGATTCGGCCGGAAGATGCCTTGGGTATTCGGGATCTTTACGATCAGCGCGTTTGCGCTGATGGGTGTCCCCGGCTTAGCGGGTTTTATCAGCAAATGGAATCTTGCGTCGGCCGCAGTTGACAGCAGGGATCCGCTTGCTTATGTCGGCGTTGCCGCGCTTTTGATCTCTGCACTTTTGACAGCGATCTATATGCTGACGATCGTTGTCAGGGCATTCTTTCCGGGAAAGGAGATCAGTGAAGAAGCACTGCAGGATGTGCAAGATCCCAACTGGTATATGCTTTTCCCGCTGATTTGTTTTGTCGCTGTGATGTTCTTTTTCGGACTGTATTCCGGTCCTTTCGTTGATTATGTGACAGCAATTTCGAAAGGGCTTTATTAGGAGGAATTGATATGAGTGACTTTTGCGGATTCGGTTTGACTTTTTCGTTTGACGGTTTTCGCATATTGTACGTCGGGATCGCGACTTTCATGTGGGTTATGATGTTGCTCTTCTCGCGCGAGTATATGGGCCATGAAGAGAATAGAGTACGCTACTATGTATTTACGCTGATGACGTACGCAGCGACGATCGGTGTCTTCCTCTCGGCAGATCTGTTTACGACATTTCTGTTTTTCGAAGTAATGTCTTTCACCTCCTATGTATGGGTTGCACAGGAGGAAACGGGCGAGGCACTTCGCGCTGCGGGAACATACCTTGCGATCGCTGTGCTCGGTGGTCTTGTGATGCTGATGGGAATCTTTCTTCTCTACACCAGCCTTGGAACACTTCAGATCGACCAGTTACGAGCGGCAGTGGCGGCATGCAGGGAACGTACGCTGATGTATGTAGCAGGTGGGTGTCTTGCTTTTGGCTTTGGCGCCAAAGCCGGTGCTTTTCCGCTACATATCTGGTTGCCGAAGGCACATCCCGTTGCGCCGGCGCCTGCTAGTGCACTTCTCTCCGGTATCCTGACCAAAGCCGGCGTGTACGGAATTCTGATCACATGTAGCCAGATGTTCTGGGACGATGCGTTTTGGGGAACTGCGATCCTTTTGATCGGCGTGATCACCATGTTCTGGGGTGCATTTCTTGCATTGTTCTCGATCAACATTAAGAGGACATTGGCCTGTTCATCACTTTCGCAGATTGGATTCATTCTGGTCGGAGCCGGCATGATCTGCCTTCTGGGTGAAGAGAGTGCATTAGCGGTTCGCGGTACTCTGCTTCACATGGTCAATCATTCGCTGATCAAGCTTGTTCTGTTTATGGCAGCAGGTGCCGTTTATATGAATGCTCACAAGCTGACAATGAATGAGGTACGCGGTTTTGGTCGAAACAAGCCGCTGTTCCATATCATCTTTTTATCAGGCGCATTGAGTATTGCCGGCATACCCCTCTTTGGCGGTTATGTCAGCAAAACGCTCCTTCATGAAAGTATTGTGGAATACAGACATCTGCTTTCCGAAGGCGCCGTGCAGAGAGCGGTTTTCGCGCCTGAGACGATCACGCTGATCGAATGGATCTTTTTAGTGAGCGGCGGACTGACTGTTGCTTATATGACAAAGCTCTACATTTGTATCTTTATTGAAAAAAATGCGGATGCCGCAGTGCAGGAACGATATGATGGATTAAAAAGAGAATATATGAAACCGGCCAGCAGCTTTGCGCTTTGTATGAGTGCTCTTGCGATCCTGGTTTTGGGCGTAGTTCCCTCTGCGACAATGGACCGTATTGCAGATTTCGGACAAGGATTTATGGAGGCGTTCCATGAAGTGGAAGCTGTGTCGTATTTTTCTGTCGGAAATCTGAAAGGTGCACTGATCTCGCTTTCGATCGGTGCGATCGTTTATCTGGTGATCGTCCGCAGATGGATGATGAAAGTGGATGATAGCGGAAAGACCGAGTATGTTGATCGTTACGATGCACGTTACGATCTGGAAGACCGCATCTACAGACCGGTTTTATTGACGATCTTACCTTTTCTTGGTGGAGTGATCGCCCGCATTGGCGACTGCCTTGTGGATAAGTTGGTTGTTTTCTTACGAAAGACGATCTACAAAGACAGCCCGATCCCGAGGGAGCTGACGCAAGGAACATACTTTACGCATTTGATCGGCTCCTTCCTTGATACGTTATCATATGAGAAGGAGAGGATCTTTGCTGCGATCAACGAGAGTGAAGAGCGGCCGATCCGAGGTACGCATTTCGAAGACAGGATCGCAGCATCATATGAGCTTGCTGACGAATTCCGCGCCTTGCTCGTTCGCAGTATGAGTTTTGGACTGATGCTTTTCTGCATCGGATTTATCATTACAATGGTTTATCTTTTATGCATATAACAAGAGATAAGAAGGGGGTATTGCAATGAAGGTATTGGATTTTGGCTCACTGAATTATGATTACGTGTATCACGTGGATCACGCGGTAACGCCTGGGGAGACTTTGGACTCTTCATCCCTCGATACGTTTTTTGGTGGGAAGGGTTTGAATCAGGCCATCTCGCTTGCGCGAGCCGGTGCGGAGGTCTATCTGGCAGGGCAGGTTGGAGAAGAGGGCGCACCGTTTATTGATCTTTGCAAGAAGAGCGGTGTGCGCGCTGACTATGTAAAGACCGTTCCCGGAAAGAGCGGACATGCGATCATACAGCTTGATAAAAATGCGCAGAACTGTATTCTTCTGTACGGAGGAGCAAATCGCAAGCAGACCAGAGAGAATATAGATGCGGTTTTATCTCATTTTGAGAAGGGCGATATCCTGCTTTTGCAAAATGAGATCAACGAACTAGACTATATCATCGATAAAGCATACGAAAGAGGCCTTCAGATCGCTTTGAATCCGTCACCGTTTGATGATGCACTCAAAGCATGTGACTTAAAAAAGATCTCCATCTTTCTTTTGAATGAGATCGAAGGCGAACAGATCTCCGGTGAGACAGAACCGGAAAAGATCCTGGATGCAATGTCATCAAAGTATCCGGAAGCGAGGATCGTGTTGACACTTGGATCGGATGGCGTGATCTATCGTGATAAGAATGAAACGCATAAGCAAGGTATCTTCAAGGTGAAAGCTGTTGATACAACGGCAGCAGGTGATACATTTACAGGATACTTCTTGGCGTCCCTTTGCAGGAATGTTCCGATCAAGGATGCTCTTGTGCTTTGCGCGAAGGCTTCTGCGATCACGGTGTCCCGGATGGGCGCGACGGATTCCATCCCGACGCTGAAAGAAGTGGAAGCAGCTTCTTTATAGATTGTGAACAGTATTTGAAAAAAATATAGTGCATAACGAAAGCCCCGTAAGCGATTACGGGGCTTGTTTCATATCTATCGGTTATTTATTCAGCTGCAGGAGTTGGAACAACATCTTTGTAGATCAGTGCATATGCGCCGCTCTTATCGGTTGTGAATGTGATCGTTGCAGGATCAGCATCTTCGTCTGCCATCACTGTCGGCTGGCCTTCAAACACGTTGATAACACGGAATTCACGGTTTGCTGCCTGAAGCTGCTCAGGAATCTTCATTACGAACTGAGCCGGCGCATCCAGTTTTTTAAGAAGTTCGTTCTTCTTCTGATTTGTAAATGTGATGTTATATGTTCTTGCGATAGCAAAATCTTCTTTTACCAGATTGAAAGCGTTAATGCATGCTTCACCCTGCAGAACAAGAGAAGAAGTAACGGAAACATATTGTACTTCTTTGCCTTTTACAAAGCGGCAGTTCTGGTTAACCCAGCTAGTCTGCGTAAATTTTTGCTCTGCCTGTTTGTTATAGCTCATCTGCTGATCAAACTTTGCAGTCAACACGCACATGGGACCGCTTACTGTGACATCAACATTAGGCTGCTGACGATACAGCTCATTGTTCATCCACCAGCCTTCAAACGTACATCTGGGGTAATATTGAGCACGCAATGTGATCACGCTTCCCTGCGGTACAGTGATCGAGTCCGTAAATCTTTGCCCGTTATAGTAGGACTCAATGCTTCCCATTCCCGCCTGGTCATTGATTACCAGTACAAGGCAATCACCGGCGGTCTCTTCCGCCTGTACTTTTGCGGGAGTTGTAAACACAACGGCAGCACATACAAGCGCGAAGAGGGGAACGAATTTTCTAATAAATGAGATCATGTTTGCTTTCATGTGTAACCTCCTGATGATTTTTCTTCAAAACTATAGTTTCATCATACTAGGAACTGAAGAAAAACTCAACAAAAAGACATATACAGTTTTCAGATAATCACTTACATGCAGGAGTGAAGCACCGACGGCAGTAGCAAAACGTTTATACCCATAAACCAATGGATAGCCGGCTTTTTCATCTATAACAGATTAATTGCATACAAATTGTAAACCGCAGATAGCAGAGAGGTTGACAATTAACCGACTCCTGTATATATTGGGGATGTTTTGAGAAGCTTTATGAGTTAGCACATGCGGCTTTAATGAACAGAATATGATACAAGAGGTAAGATTATGAAAAAAAACAGTAAGACATTTACAATTTGCTACATTGCCATTTTTACAGCGATCATCTGCGTGATCTCTCAGCTTCCGGGCATACCGCTTCCCGGCGGCGTTCCGATGACACTTCAGACGCTGATCATTCCACTTGCGGGAGTTATACTCGGTCCCGTTTACGGATTTGTAGCTACTCTTCTTTATCTGCTGCTTGGCATTGTAGGGCTTCCGGTCTTCTCGGGATTTACAGGAGGGATCGGTTGCATCATGGGTGCAACAGGCGGCTTTTTGATCTCTTTTCCCATCATGGCTTTACTTGCGGGATTAGGAGACAGGCTGGGCGAAAAAGCAGGTAAGAGAACAGTATATTATACCGGTCTTTATGCAGGATTGATCCTGGGCTCGGTGATCAATTATGTGATCGGCACGCTTTGGTTTGCTCAGATCTATCTTGGAGCGATCAATGCAGAGAATATGTCTGCCGGTTTTGCAGCCTGCGTATTGCCTTTCATCCCTACGGCGATCATCAAGATCATTCTCGCAGGCGTTCTTGGTGTAGCTTTAAAGAGAGCGCTTCGAAAGGCGGGTTTAAGTGAAAATCGATGAAAAGCCGATCATCCTAAGACCACATCACCTTCTGTGTACGCAGGGGTACAGCGGGCATGGATACAGCCGGGAATTTGTTGAAAATATGGACGACGTGGTTGAGAGACTCCGTCAAGGTGACGATCGGATCCGGATAACCTACTCTACAGATGATCTCTGCATGAAGTGCCCCAATAAGATTGGGGAGGATTGCTGTAAGACGCAGGATAAGGTAAAATGGTTCGATGATAGGGTAGTCTTGTACTTCGGGATTGAGGAAAAGGAGTATCGCTACCGCGAGATCATAAAAGAAATCGATGAAAAAATGACGGGCGAGATGATGGATGATATCTGTTCGAAATGCAGTTGGTATCCAATCAGTGCGTGCCGGAAAAGGATTGTAAAGGAAAGACTCTCAATTGGAAGAGAATAGATCGACAAAATCACTGGTATTGCAGCTTCTGCGGGAGAGCGGGAGCACTTTTCTGTCCGGGCAGGAGATCGCAGGCCGGCTCTTTGTGACAAGAGCGGCCGTCTGGAAAGCGATAAAAGCGCTTGAGAGGGAAGGGTATCAAATTGAAGCATCCACAAACAGGGGTTACCGTATCCTGGAAGCAAGTGACAGACCTGATGCCAATACGATAGCGGCATCTATTCTGAAAGACGAAGAGGTGCAAGAATACCTGAGGGATGTAGAGTTACTTGTCTACGATGAGGTGGACTCTACCAACGAACTTGCGAAGAAGTATGGCGATATCAATTCTGGCAGAGAAGCGATCTTTATAGCCAATTACCAGAGCAAGGGAAAAGGCAGAAAAGGGAGAAGTTTTTATTCGCCGGAAGGAACCGGCATGTATATGAGCTTTTTGATCAGACCGGATGTCAGCCTTGAGAAAGCCATGAACTTTACCTGCATGATCGCAGAGAGCACCTGCAGGGCGATCGAAAAGGTTACCGGTCTTTATACCGGCATCAAGTGGGTGAATGACATCTATTATAATGACCGTAAAATATCCGGAATTCTGACGGAGGCTTCCACGTCACTTGAGGATGGAAGGTTAGCCTATCTGGTGATTGGGATCGGCGTTAATCTGTACGAACCCTATGAAGGATTTCCTGAGGAGATTAAGGATAAAGCCGGTGCATTGATCGCTTCGAGGCAAGATCCGAATCTGAAGAATAAACTGTACTCGGCCATGATCACGGAGTTTTATAAGGATTATAAGCTGTCCGACCGGTATCCGTATTTGCAGGGCTACAGGGACCGTTCTTTTCTGATCGGGAATTATGTGAAGATCACACCGAATCTTGAAAATGACAAATTGCCTGCGCGATATGCAAAGGCGATCGGCATTGATGATGTCTGTCATTTGCTGGTACGCTACGATGACGGAAAAGAAGAAGCACTCTTTTCGGGTGAAGTGAGTGTTGTGAAGTATTGATAAGATGCTGATTGCACCCACTGCGCCCTTACGGGTGTTCAGGACACAATGAGATCGTAAGCTTCTAACATAGTGAATATAAATAAAAATAGACCACCAAAAGGTGGTCTATTTTTAATCGAAGCGACGTGATTTGAACACGCGACCTCTGCGTCCCGAACGCAGCGCTCTACCAAACTGAGCCACGCTTCGAAATACGATCCGATTGCAAATCGCAAATCATATGATACAATAAATTCATCGCGTTGTCAAAACAAAATTGAGACAAATTTTAAAACGCAGGAAAACACATAAGTTGAGGTGTCTATGAAGAAGCCTGAGATTGGGAAAAATGTATTTTTGGCGGATGGCTGTATCTGCATCGGGGATGTTACGATCGGTGATGACAGCAGCATCTGGTTTCACGCAACAGTACGCGGCGATCGTGATCGCATTACGATCGGAAGAGGATCGAATGTGCAGGACAACTGTGTAGTTCATACGGATGAGGGATATGAGGTGGTGATCGGTGATGATGTTACGATCGGTCACGGCGCGATCATCCATGGTTGCACGATCGGTAACAATACACTGATCGGTATGGGCGCCACAGTCTTAAACGGTGCGAAGATCGGAAATAACTGCGTGATCGGAGCCGGGGCTGTTGTGACGCAGAACACAGTCGTTCCGGATGGTACAATGATGCTTGGCATGCCTGCCAAACCGATCAGACAGGTTACGGACGAGATGATCGCGGATAATCTTGCAAATGCGAAGTCATATGTAGAAGAAGCACACATGTATTTGGGAATTTAGTATTCTTCATGGAAGAAAATCGAGATACAAAAGAAAAGGAACGCGCGATACTGGCCGGAGTCGACCTTGCAGATGATCCGCATTTTGACCGCGCGATGTCAGAACTGAAAAGTCTTGCGGAAGCTTGTGAGATGGTGGTTGCAGGGATCATCACGCAGAAACTGCCTTCGGTCAATACAGCACTCTATATGGGTCCCGGTAAAGTGGAGGAACTTAAAGAGTTCATTGATCTTCAGGAAGCGGATATTGTTATCTTTGATAATGCATTGTCCCCGACCCAGCTTCGCAACCTGCAAAAGACGCTTGATAAACCGATTCTGGACAGAACGTCGCTTATTCTGGATATTTTTTCAAGAAGAGCCGGAACGCGGGAAGCAAAGCTACAGGTGGAGAGCGCAAAACTGCAATACCTGTTACCACGTCTTGTCGGTATGCATGAAGCGCTCAGCAGACAGGGCGGCGGAAGCGGGCTTGCGAACAAAGGTGCAGGTGAAAAGAAGCTGGAACTTGACAGGCGCAAGATCGAGCATCGGATCGCTGAACTTCGGAAAGAGCTGGATGTTGTATCGGGGGAGCGCGCGACACAACGCAAGAAACGTGTGCGATCAGGCATACCGCTTGTATCGTTGGTTGGGTATACCAATGCGGGCAAGTCAACGCTGATGAATGCGTTTTTAGACACTTATGGAGCGGAGAACGAGAAAAAAGTTCTGGAAAAAGACATGCTCTTTGCAACGCTGGACACAACGGTGCGATGTATTAACCTGCCGAACAAGCGCAGTTTTCTCCTATCTGACACTGTCGGATTCATTCATAGCCTGCCGACGATGCTTGTGAAAGCATTCCGCTCAACGCTTGAAGAAGCGGCGGGTGCAGATCTGCTCCTGCAGGTCATTGACTGTTCTGATGAAGACTGCGACCGGCAGATCGAAGTGACGGAGAAAACATTGAAAGAACTCGGGTGTGGTCATATCCCGATGATCTATATTTTTAATAAAGCGGATCTTGCGGGGAAAGAGTATCCTCGAATCATCGGAAATAACAGGATCTATATGTCGGCAGGCCGGAAGAGCGGCATCCAAGAGCTGACTGAACTGATCGAAGAGGCATTATATGGCAAAGATGTCGAAGCTTCTTATCTGTTACCGTACAGTAATGGCGCGCAGGCATCTTACCTGATGAGCCATGCAGTTATTAAAGAAACCGCGTACCGTGAGAACGGGATCTATGTTCGTGCGATTTGCAAAGAATCGGATTACGGACGTTTTCAAGAATTTAGGATCGGAGAGAGCGAAGAATGAGGGAGATTTCAGTAAAAGAGATCACGAAGAATATCAGTGAGATGTGCATTGAAGCGAATCACTGTCTGAGTGAAGATATGCAGAAAGCCTTATCGGATGCACAGCAGAAGGAAAGATCGCAGCTGGGGAAGCAGATCTTTGAGCAGCTGAAAGAAAATATGCGTATCGCCCGGGAAGATATGATCCCTATCTGTCAGGATACCGGAATGGCTGTTGTGTTCATGGAAATCGGGCAGGAGGTGCACTTTACAGACGGTGTTCTGGAAGATGCGATCAATGAAGGGATCCGCCGCGGATATATTGACGGCTATCTTAGAAAATCTGTTGTAAAGGATCCGCTGATCCGTGAAAATACAAAGGACAATACGCCCGGGATCGTTCATTACAGTGTTGTTCCGGGAGACCATGTGCGTATCACTTTGGCTCCTAAGGGATTTGGAAGTGAAAATATGAGTCGTGTCTTTATGCTGAAACCGGCGGATGGAATTGAAGGCGTGAAGAACGCGATTCTGGAAGCAGTAAAGGATGCCGGGCCGAATGCCTGCCCGCCGATAGTCGTCGGTGTCGGAATAGGCGGTACCTTTGAAAAATGCGCATTGATGGCGAAGCATGCGCTGACAAGAGAAGTCGGTGTACATTCCACGATACCGTATGTAAAAGAGATGGAAGAAGAGCTGCTTGACAGGATCAATAGGACAGGAATCGGTCCCGGAGGCCTCGGTGGTGTGATGACGGCGCTTGCTGTAAACGTGGAGACATATCCGACACACATCGCCGGACTGCCCGTTGGGATCAATATCTGTTGCCATGTAAACCGTCATTGCGTACGAGAGATTTAACCTGTTTCTTCTATATATGATACTATATTTAGTTATGCGATCCCGGGTGGGAACAAAATGTGCAATTTATAATAGGAAGAAACAGATAAAGAGGGATTGAAAGTGGAAAAGAAAATGCAGGTTCCGTTTACGGAAAAAGAAGCAAAAGAGTTACGCGCGGGAGACTATGTATATCTGACGGGAACGATCTATACGGCGCGTGATGCCGCACATGCCAGAATGCAGCAGGCACTTGATGAGGGAAAGCCGTTGCCGATCGATATGACAGATAATGTGATCTACTATATGGGTCCCTCGCCGGCGCGTGAAGGAAGGCCGATCGGATCAGCCGGCCCGACGACTGCAAGTCGTATGGACAAATATGCGCCGAGACTTTTGGATCTGGGCCTACGCGGCATGATCGGAAAAGGAAAGCGTTCAGCAGAGGTTCTGGATGCGATCAAACGGGATAAGGCTGTATACTTTGCTGCGGTAGGAGGAGCTGGTGCGCTTCTCTCAAAGTCCATACTTTCATCGGAAGTGGTTGCCTATGAGGATCTGGGTACGGAAGCGATCCGCAAATTGGAGATCAAAGACTTTCCTGTGATCGTTGTTGCTGATACGGAAGGCAACAATCTGTATGAGACGGCGATAGCGGAATATCGGTTTGACTGACCTTTTGCAAACGGCTCATTATGGGCGCAGATCCGCTTTTTGCGAAAAATAAAAAATCCGTGAAATGCGATTGACAAACATAATTGCAGTGGTTATAATCATATTTGCGTCACGAAAAGATGCAAACCTTTAACTTTATATTGGTAGAGGAATGATTCAGACGATGGAGAAATACTCAAGAGGCTGAAGAGGCGCCCCTGCTAAGGGTGTAGGTCGTTTAACGCGGCGCGAGGGTTCAAATCCCTCTTTCTCCGTTTCTACCTACATGAAAGTTAAAAAGTTTTTGAAAAGTCCTTGACGAGGGTGCAAACGCATGATACTATATCAGAGTTGCGTCTGAGACAAAGACGAACAGAACCTTGAAAACTGAACAGCAATGCAACCCTGAAAGATTCTAAGAGAATAATTCAGAGAAACAAACCTAAAAGCAGTAAAAAAGGAAGCCAGAGAATTCTGGTGGGATTAAAACTTTAAGTCGAGAGTTTGATCCTGGCTCAGGATGAACGCTGGCGGCGTGCTTAACACATGCAAGTCGAACGGAGTTATCCCGCT
>SVFT01000020.1 GCA_015056735.1 Lachnospiraceae bacterium
AATCAGAGGCTTTTTCACCTCTGATTTTGGAAATATATTCTGTTGAAAGAATGAGAGTTCTTATCTAAATGACATTGCCCCCGTCCCCAAGGGATCCTTCCGTATGAACGGCCGAAACCCGTTCGGGAGTTTTGCGAGCCCAAGGAACAGCTGCTCCCTCACAGTATTTGGCAACATTTCTGGAAATACCAAGTGATTTGGCGATTTTACGCTGGCTTTCGCCCGCAAGGTACCGTTTGCGTATTTCATCATAATCTTTCATTGTGATAACCACCGTTTTTCCCTCCGAGTGAAGATTTCTCTTCATTCAGAGTAATAATGGGGTGGCGCACTTTCAAGTCAGCGTTTTGATCAAATATGGCTCACTTTCAGAGTATCATGTATATTTGTTCACAGTTACGTCTTCGTCAAATTTCCTACAAAAATAATCTTGTCTATGTCCATTATAACCTGGGAGCCAGAGGGGCGCTGAAAGCCACATTGATCTAAGTCTTACGATATCGTTCAAATCCCTATGATCACCAGACTTATTAATAATATTCCTACATTCCAATACAAAACCTAGATTTATCTCCGTTCCCACAAGATGGAATAGGAAACTATGACCTCCATTAGCACGATAATATGTGCATTCGTCAACTATCGGCGTTTCCTCCACTCGTTTGTTAGGACGATTAAGTACATTATTAACCTCCCTTTGCGCAATTGATAACCAGTGGGAATCAATAAAATTCCAGCCGTGATCATCAAATATCGTTTTCAGATCTCGAAGATCATAGGTCTTAGCAGCTGCCGGCTGCTGCGGCACCGCTTCATCCGTAGTTCCGCTTGGTGCCTCAACAGCTTCACCCTTGGAAGCGCCTTCATACGGCAGTCTTCCTTCGCTCTGTCCACTGGTCACATAGTGTTTGTAAAGAGCGGTCGCATCGCTTCCCAGTACGTTCACTACGTCGGGGTATGTCTTTGCGTAAAAGCTTGCATCAAACTCTCGTGCGAAACACGTCGTCCCTAAAAGCATAGATAGCGCAAATACTGCCGCCGCCATCGTTAATAACCGTTTTTTCATATTGTGTCTCCTTTCACTCACCTTTGCGGTGTTTTATCTTTCAAGATCATTTCATACGGAATATAATCATATTCCGCAGTCTCCGAATGCGTTCTCATTAAGTCTTCCCAGGTGCAGATGCAGGGATGGAGCTTCTTCCCGGGGTCTTTCGCTTCAATATCAGCATAGCGCCACCCGTGGGTGATCATATAGACAACCCAGCGCCTATGCTCGATCTTTGAAAAAATCTCCTTAAGCGCCTTCTCGTCATCGGTCTTCTGCTTTTCCAGGTCCACTATCCATTCTCTGGTTTCCTGGTTCATTGCCTGATACAACGTGGACTGACGCGCATATATATTGGGCTTTTTCTTTTCGCCGCTGTTATTCGGTTCTGTATTCTCGCCCGCTTTTCTCTTCGCGATCTGTGCGGAAAGCACGTCATAACTGTCCTGAAATGCATCAACTCTACGGTTTAACGCCTTATTCGATATCGCATCAAACGAATACACGGCTTGATCCCTATGATAGATATAAAACCCGCGCCTGTTCGTATCGTTTGCGCCCTCTGCTTCTTTACGCGCCATGGATATGTTTGACGCCACGGCGATCATTGTAGGTTCGTCCTCCGGATCGCCCAGCGCATCCTTGATGCTCATGATCAGTGATGTCAACGCATAGAGATTCCCGAGCGTCAAGACGATATAGGAGAACGGCATTGTATTGTTTTCTGCAAAAATCCGTTTAAACTGCGCGCCTCGTACGTCAGTCTCCCAGAAATGGATCTCTATGATCCCGTCCATGTCAAAATATGGTTTGCTCGGAAGCGTAAGGATGTATTCGCTTACTTCCCGGTCTTCATAGATCGCACATTTCCTGCACGTGATCGTGTCCGTGATCTCCGCCGAAAACCGTTTGAGAAAACAGTCCAGGCAACTCTTCATATTGCTGTCATAAACATCAGCGCGGATCACGGAATCAGCGGACAACACTGCCATATTCAGCGCAGAGATCAGCGTATTCTGCCCGACCTCTCCGAATCCGACGATTCCGATGTGAACGTCCCGCTTATCACCCACCTGCGCTTTATAAATGGGATGTTCCATCAACATCCTGTTTGCCGCATTTTCATTGAAGTTGACGATCGTACACGTGATCTGCTTCTCGTCCCCCAGCAGCCTGTCAATCTCATCCGCCCAGCGCGTATCGTTCACGCACACATAGACCTGCAAATGTTTTCCGTCGCGTCCTCTGCTTTGCTCCGCGTTCTTCTTGCGTATGATCTCCTTCAGCATCTCAAGGTTGTTCAGTTCATTCTCATCGCACAGTATGACCTGGAAAAAACGGCGCAGCTCTCCGGTCTTGCGAAGCCATTCTTTCCCGTCGCGGAAACCGGTTCTCGTACGAATCCCCCATTCCATATAGGAGATCCTCCTGTCGCCGCTCAACGCGCCCGTCACAACGGTCGTCACTTTGTGATCGATCGATAAGGCATTTAAGAACTTTTCGTAATCCTCGCCGCTCCCCAGAACGAGCAACCTGCGCGATCTGTTCGAAAACGACTTCAGCATCCCTCTCAGGAAAGCGTACGGTCCCCGAATCAACGCAAACAGGGCCGCCATCGTTAAGAACGGGGCGATCAGTACCGCAACGCAATACGTATACGTGAGCGCCTCCAGCAAGAAGCCTTCAACCCCGTCCGTCTGATGCTGTTTCAAAAACTCTATTGCCTGAATCTGCTTAATATCCGGGTCAAGTTTAAACGCCTTGATAATGTTCTGAATGTTTAAGGAAACACGCAGAAACAGGTTGTCCGTCTCGTAATAGTAAACAAAGCCTTCAACCACGCAGAGAACAAACACAAAGATGATCGCGATCCAGAACCAGTCTCTTGCTTTTTGCCGTTTCATCTCTTACTCCCTACGCTCCCGAATCTTTTACCAAAGCTTTCCGGAGTGTAATCTCTATTCATTACTGCTCTCTTCCAGTTCTTTTATAATATCTTCATACTCCTTTATTGCCTTCTTAGCATGCCTAATAGCTTTAGTCCTAATCACGTCTGACAAAGGATCTGACGGTTCTTTTAAACCATTAATCTCCTCAATCCTTTTTTTGTACCATTCTATAGCACCTTTCTTATCACCCTTTTCCCTTAACAATTCGGCTTGCCATAGCGTATTTCCAACTTTTGCTGCCAGTGCTTTTTCATTAATCGCTATGAAACAGTCAAGATCACCATATCCTTCCAGTGAATACAATCGTCTGAATCCATCAAGTACCCCTTTTAGTCTATTAAGGTTATTTTCCTCATACCAGACTGTTAACTGTCCTATTACCGAGCAGTTCTTCGCTTTACAACCTTTCTCTAACTCAGCAAAAAGCAGCAAATGAAATGCGTCCTGCCTTCGGAATAATTCTAGTTTTTCCATCGATTCACGCAGCCAGGAAGGAACATTCCTTTCACCCTTGAGATAACCCTTCGCTTCTTCCTCAAGACCATCGATCCATTTCTTTTTTAATACATCGCTCCTTTTCTCTATTATTTCCAGAGATTTCTGGCCGCCATGTTCTTCATATATTTCTCTAATCGATAACCGATATCTATAAACATATTTATCATACCAATCCCATGCAATTACAGATTCCTTCTTATCATTCTCCCTCTCCAATAATGCGAATTCCTCTTCGATTAATTGCATCTTTTCATCTTTAGATGGTGCGCAGCGTAAAGACGAATAGTATGACTTTATCAACATATCAAAAACTCTTCTCTTAAAAGAAATACTCATCTTATCATATTTAGAGTATATGTCATTATATAGTTCGCGAGATTCTTTAAAAGAATTATACCCTTCTTCCTTTTCTCTAAAGTCATCTTCATCCTCTAAATGATATTTCAGTAGTGCTTCTTTATTGCTAAAAGGCGTCACTGCATCAGAATAATATGCATCCGCCATATCCTTTTCAGCAGCCAGAGACTTATCCATATCATATATTTCTCCTGCTACACGGATTGCTTTGCCCGTAATTTCGATTGTTGCATGCGCCGCCGTGCTTGCAGACAGCAAAACATTCTTTAGATACAGAAGGCTCTCTCTATCCTTAAACTCTTTATGCATGGCCTCCGCAAGTTCAACAGCATACTCAAAACAGTTGAATCCCTTTATACTGTCACGATCATTAGCCATTCTATTCAGAGCTGCACCGACACGTATTATATTATCAATCTTTTTCTTACGAACACCTCTGTCGGGTATCAAGCTCAACTTTTCTCTGTATATGGCAATTGCGCGTTCCAGGCAACTATGCATCTCAGTATCTACATCATCATCTACCTGGTCAGGGATACATGGGGCTATAACAAGAAACATAGCCCAACCCTTCTCATAAAGAATGTCTGCAAGATTCATACTCCACCCAGCATCGTCCGGCTTCTCAGCAAGAATCTTTTCTGCCAGTTCGACGCCCTTTTGCGCATAAGGCCACCAATAGCATCTATTCTCAAACAAGCTTCGACTAACATGAACATTCATACCGACCCAGCCTGCGCTTTGTGTTTCAAGTCCTTTTACCATCTTTAAATAAAAGTTGAACAGTTCGCCTTTATCCTCTGATTCTGCCTCGCTCTCTTCTATACTCTCCATACAGTGTTGCGTAGATTGCATGAATTCATAGTGTCTCATTCGCTCGGCCGCCTCTGCTCTTAAATTCAATTCCCCCTTAAATGCAGAAATCTCATCCTTTGCTTTGGCCCAATCCGAATATCTGTCTAAGAGATCATAGCATTCATCAATATTCTTGGCACGATATGATGCTTCCAATCTCAATGACATAATATCTGTGTATTTTTCAATAGGTTCCTCATATTTAGAAGAAAATGCCTCACAAACATCCTTTATCAGATTACCACAGGCCTGTATCCCTTCATCAGAATTGAGATTCGAGTATTCATCCAATATGCTTAGGACATCACTCCTGAAAGAATAAAAGTCTTCCATTGACATGCTGGCTTTAGCATTCTCTGCCTCCGTTTTTACCGCAGAATTAAACCAATCCAGATACTTGTCAGTATCGACCGCTCCAAGATCTCCATTTTTATACGCATTGGCTAACCTTTTCATAGCCTTCACAAGACCACTGTTTGCAGATTGTTCAAGATAGGATTTTCCGCGATCAGCATTCTGCTCAGTCTTATATCCGATAAGGTATGCCAGGCCAAGATAATACCCCTTTTCAGATGCTTCTAAAGAATACTCTTTCTTTTCCTTTAATTCGCCCTTAATCTTTTCAAGCAGCCTTCTCAATTCCGGAGCAACGTTCTCATGGCTGTCCAGCGAGATGAAATTATTCTCGATCCCCTCGTATTTTTCTTTCAGTCTATTTTTATCTGTATCAGCCATCTCGACAGGAAGAATGGGTTTACCCTGCTTGAAGGCACTTGGGTATTCTTCTGCCATTACATAGTTTGGCTCTTCCAACAGATTCCCGGTAACATTAAGCGCAATGATATCACTGTCTTCCATCGCGGATTTTATACTGTCATTAAAATCCTCTCCCGGGACAAGAAACTCATCATACCATATGGCAATATCCTCACATTCCGGATCATTATGAAGCAATTCCATTAACCGTTGCGCTTCGACACGATCAATCTTCCTATAACTCAAGAACACCTGAGCTCGAAATGCTTTATCAATATTCTCTCTGTCTAAATCATCACCAAAAATCTCATTCAAACGGCTCCGAAGTTTGTATTCATATGCTATCTCATTATCTCCCTTTTTATAGTACTCATACGGGTCAAGGAACTGGATATTCTCAAATTCTTTGATTTTATTGTATTCATCAAGCAGATTTTCATCGAGCATTATGGGACTATATGCTATTCTTCCCTTCACAAACGGCAAGATAATGTCTCGGCTAATCTCGTACTCGCTTTCAACAAAATTATGCGTAATAGGAAATACAACAAAATTCATAGAAGCGATCAATTCTTTGATCTCATCCTCATCTACTGCTTCTTCATCCGCCTCCTTTTCAAAATAGTAAACAGCTACATTAGACTGATCCAAAATGTCATTTTTAATTTTTTCAAGCCAACGTTCTTTATCACTTTCCGATATTGCTATAAATACTTTCCCTTTGCCCTGCGGCGTAGTGTTCCCACGTGTTACATTAACTAATCTCATTTTTTTGCTCTCCCATCGTACTTGAGCGTTTTAGAAAGATCCTTCCTACAATCTGTATATCCTCAACCCATCAAACATCCTCAGCATCGCGAGCATGCACTCCATGGGTTCAGTATCTTTGTCCTGTTCTTCCTTATCGAGTCGCCTATAGTTTGCTAACGCAGCCTCGTAAGAAACATTAAATTCTCTGAATTCCGGAATCATATCCTTATGCAGGCGGACCCGTTCGCGTTCATCCTTATCCGGCGTTCCGTAGGTCCATCCCATGTCATAGTGTTCCTGAAGCCATCTTTGATGTTCCAGAATACCGATCTTCAGGAGCTCCTCATGCGTAAAGTTTTTAACCCTCTCGTAATCCACATCTCTGCTCGTATAGAAGCAGCCGATCACACTCAGGTACTTTGCAAAAGCTTTTGCCTGATTGATATTGGAAAGTTTGTACTCCAAAGAAAGCTTTTTGAAACCCTCCACATATCGATCCTTGATGGCATCGTCATTCAAGAACTGTTCTTCCTTACCCGACAATTTCATTGTCTTCCATTCAGTGCTTTCCCACCGAGCATTCAACACAACTGCAAAATTGTAGAGATTGATAAAATTGCTGTCAGACAGGGATCCTCGGCTGCCGACATGAACATTCTGTGTAATACCGGTTGCTACGCCCAACGTAATCTCGCTTAAGTCAACAATTCGTTCAATGTCTGCCTGAAATTCCGATTTGCCGCCTTCCTTAATAAACATTCCGGAATAAGCCTTTAGTTCCGGACATTTCTCCCCTTTTTCTCTACCGTCCTGTATCCAGCTGATGTAACGGTCTTTGAACAGATCTATTTTTCCGCGCTCATTCTCATCGTAAAGATACGTCGCCTGAATATGGTCGTCTTTAAATTCAAATGTGCACCCCATTGGATGTAATTCTTTTTTCGAATTACGCCCGTAAGCCGTTCTGTCCCAGCATTGCAGTTCATCGCAGAGCATCAGCATATATGCCAGCGGATGTAATGATGCTTTCAGCGGCTTATTGCCTTCTTTCTTGTAATCTGTGATACAGAACTTATACAGACTGTTGTGCATCAGGATCGCAGTGAGTGCATCTATATGCTCCGGCTCGATCGGAAGCTGCATTTCAGTAAACAACTTCTTGAACAAAACAGTTGCACTGAAATATGCATGATCCATGAAGTACTTGAATTCTTCAGGATTCGTCGGCTTCTTCGTCAGATCTGAAAGCATTTTATCTTCAGTAAAGCCATATGAATCGCCCAGTTTTTTACTCAGATAATACGAATAAATCTCATTGGTCGATTGAAATTCTTTTCCGTCAAAAAGCGCCCTCAGCTGCGCCTGTATCGACTCTTCTTGAATCTCAATCAGACTGTCCAGCGCACGATAAGCCATATATGGCCGTTCATCTCTTTTTTCTTTAGAAACCTCAAAATAGGAACATACCTGTTCAAACGGCAATTCAAACGGGTATCCAATATCGTGGAACAATGACGCCAAGCCCCAGAACTTCAGATAGTGAGCAGCTGCGTCAGTCTCTTTCGAAAGAGCGTAATGTGCTTTATATGTCTCCCGATATGTCTTGTTCGCTTGATAGATTGCAAGGCCAAGTGAAAACACATACACCGAATGAACATAGTGATCGCGGTGCTTCATAAGCAGTCCGCTTCCGTTTGCTTCGAATTCCGAAAGCAATTCGATCATACGTCTTGTTTTTTCGTAATCGCCGATAAACATTTCCAGATAGCAGAAGTAAACATCAAACGCATCTTCTTTTCTTCCGGATTTTAAAAACCGATCAAGTGCATTCTCAAGGCATAAACGATCGATATCCTTCTCCATGTTGTACGGAATCTGGTTCTCTTTAAGACTGGTTCCGTCTTGTTCATCGGGTCCTGCATCCTTAGATGTTGTTGCCTTATTCTTATCAAACCGAAGGCCCTGACAGTTTTCCCTGATAAAAGAAAGTGCAGCGCCCTCTAAACCGTTCAGAGGATACTCGATCTTTTTGATCCTGGTTTCGTCAAGCATTGTATAGCCCATAATATGTCCCCTTTCTACGGCGTGAAGTAGTAATACCAGCTGCTTGTTCCGTAATATGCACAATCTTTAAGGAAACCCTTATATGAATTCTCCCACCATTTTTCCAATGGATAGTATGAGCAATGAAAGGCCCTCTTCTCTTTTCCAAGGTCCGCTTCCGGCGTTCCGTCGGTATAAGAATAGATTTCAAGCAACTGGCGCGAGGAATAATCATGAAAACACAGAATCCATCCATTCGACAAATTAAAGTAAATGTATGCAAGATCATTTTGTACAGGACCGAACCAGCTGGTTCCAGGATCACCTTTTCGATAAATTCTGGTTTTTTCAGTATCAACAGAGATGATCTCCGCATTCGCATAGATCGGGCACTTCATCAATTCAGGTGCCCATATTGCTGCTGTTTGCTCGCAGTATTCGTCCGTCCAATACATTCTTGGTAACGCTGCCACTTTTTTCAGCCAGAAAGCCAGCTTATCGGCAGGCTTATTGGACTTCGCTTCCACAGGTTCACTCACCTTGGGGGTAAAAGTCACCTCTTCGCCGCGGGCTGCTCCTTCATAAGGGATACGCCCTTCCGCCTGCCCGCACTCGGTATAATGCTTGAACAGGGCCGCGCCGTCACTGCCGTATGCCGCTGCTACGTCCTGATATGCTGAAGCATAATAGACAGGATCAAACTCCTTGGCATACGCTGTCATTGAAAAACCAAATGCCATGATACAGATTGCAATAAACAAAAGTTTTTTCATCTTGCTCGATACCTTTCATTAGGATAATCAGTTGTTCGGGATCAGACGGATATAATCCAATCCGGTATCATCAAACTGCGTCTTGTATGCTTTCCACTCCGTTGTGCGCATATTGCCGGTAATGATCCGCAACTCGTTAATGTATGCCGCTAAGTCCATATCGTCATAATGCCACCAGCTGAATTCTCCCATCGTATCCGTCGACGGCCATACTTCCGGCCACCAATTATTGTAGCCTACTATGTATGAATACTCATAGTCTGTTGTCCCGCCGTTGAGATAGTGACCATTATTATCAGAAATTCGGATGGTCATACTATTATCTTCATTATATGTACCATTTTCCGGATAAACTATCATATCTCCGGTGTGTACGATGATGTAACTGTTACCGGGATCTTTCCAGTCATTTCCGGTCTGCGGAATCGTTGTAATATCAACGATACGACCCGTCTGCAGATTCTGATGAAGCCACTGCATGTAATCAATATCACTTGAATAGGTCGTTACCGGTAAAAATCCATCCACCGAATAAGCATCTTTTACCAATTGGCCATTTGAACTTGCCAGTGTTACAAGTGAAAACGAGCAAAACATGGTCACAGAGATCATAACAGCCACTAATTTTTTCAACATAATGAATACCTCCTTAGGAATTCTTAAAACTGATTGTTCTTGATTTAATGTTCGCATCAGCCTCGTCACACCACGTTTCATACGAATGCACTATTTTAAGGAAGAATCGTGGGATTATTGTTCGAGTTGTCTGCCAATTCATTTTACCCCCCCGACTATTCTGTCAACAATGATCTGTTGTCCAAAACGCACATTTTACGCCGATTCGCGTGCATTTTGCCTTGGAAAAAGAGCCGTAAGAAGTGATCAAAAAATGGCAAAGAAGAGCTGCAAGAATTCCCCCCTTAAATTGGTGTGCTACCCGTCAAGAGGACAGTGAAGCATCCTTTGACATCAGATACGCCGCATCTTTTTGACAGACTCCTCAAAGGCTTGTTCGCGGCCCTGTTCATGGTAAAAATGAGCCAGGAACCCCGTCCCCCTGGCTCATAACCGTGCGCTAGAGGTCGCAAGGCATCCGGGGGATGCCTGCTTTGCGACGACCGGAGCGGAGCGGAGATCGAACCCTGGTTCGAATCTTACGCGCCCGCTCCATAAAAAAACAGGAAGATGATCCATCATCTTCCTGCTTTTTTATTCTCGCGTGCGCTAGAGGATTCGAACCCCCGACCTTTTGGTCCGTAGCCAAACGCTCTATCCAGCTGAGCTAAGCGCACATTCCGTCGCCGTCATCGGCAACATTGTTATTCTATACGCTTGCATCTCTTTTGTCAACCCCCATTCACACGAAAAAAGCGGCAAAAAAGCGGCCGCCCGCTGGCGACCGCTCTGTCCTTCTTTAATACTCTGGCTCGATCAAACCGTATGTGTTTCCTTTCCTTTTATATACCACATTCACCTGATCCGTCTCTGCATTGCAGAATACGAAGAAGTTGTGTCCCAAAAGCTCCATCTGTACACATGCGTCTTCCGGATACATCGGCTTGATGCCGAATCTCTTGGTACGGATGATCTTGATCTCCTCGTCATCCATGTAGTCCTTATCCAGGAATTCCTGTTTGAAGCATCCGGATGTCTGCTTCTGGTCTACAAGCTTGGTCTTATAGCGCTTCAGCTGTCTTTCGATCACTTCCTCAACAAGGTCGATGGATACATACATATCGTTGCTGACCTGTTCGGAACGAATGATGTTGCCTTTCACCGGGATCGTAACCTCGATCTTCTGGCGATCCTTCTCAACGTTCAATGTTACATGCACCTCTGTATCCGGTGCAAAATATTTCTCAAGCTTTCCGATCTTATCCTGTACTGCCGATCTCAGACCGTCGGTAACGTCAATATTCTTGCCACTGATGATAAATTTCATATGCATCAACCCCTTTGTCGTCGTTTTGAAGCAATGGTGCTCTTTCAGCGCCTCCGTCTCTTCGCCCCACCTGTTTTGCTTGTGGGTTTATTATATCATATTGACAGAGACAATAGCAACGCTATCTTAAGTTTTCAGTCATTTCGCGCGGTTATCTTTCTTCTGTATTGCTTAAAAAAGCGCTTGCATTTTGTCCTTTTATTAAATTTTCACAAAATGCTTCCCTCACTTTTGGAAACTCTCCCTTTACATAACAAAACAGTACGTAAATGTGGATAATGTGGATAATTTGGTGTATAAGTCTCTTTTCCCTAAAACAAGGCGTCCGTTTTGTGGATAACTTTTCGAATCACTTTTTCTCCAAATTGCAAGTCCAAATTTCTGTTTTGTGTAACCTGACAAAAATGCCCCCCGGTGATACCGGAGGGCAAAATTCTTATTGTTAGAAAATTCTTCTGACAGCAAGAACATTACGATAGTTCGCATTGGATACGATGATACCTGTCTTGGATGTACTTGCATGAACGATCTTACCACCGCCTGCGTAGATCGCAACGTGACCGGAGTAGCATACCAGGTCACCCGGCTGCGCGTTCGCCAGGCCGTCTACCGCATACCCCTGACTTCTGTCAGCGGATGAAGAGTGCGGAAGCGATACACCGAAGTTCTCATAGACTCTCATAACGAAGCCGGAGCAGTCGGTACCGTTCGTTAAGCTGGAACCGCCGTATACATACGGATTGCCGACAAACTGTTTAGCATAGCTTACAACCTGGCTTCCGAGGCTTCCGTCGCCTGCAGGTACAGATTCAGCTGCGCCGCCGCCCTGCGATGAGGATTCGCCCTGTTGCTTCTGCTGCTTCTCCTGTTTCTGCTTAGCAACCTTTTCTTCAGCCTTCTTTGCAGCCTTCTTTGCAGCTGCCTTCGCTTCTTCTTCTTTCTTCAGACGAGCCTTTTCTTCTTCGATGGACTCTGCCTTGACAAAATCGGTACGAAGCTTCACGTAATCGGAAGATACGTAGCCGTAACCTTCTTCGATATCTACCTTAACCCATCCGTCCTTCTCATCGATAACGGAAAGTTCTTCTTCGATCGGAACAAGGCCGAGAACCGTCGCATCCATACCGGGCTCTTCACGAACCTTCAGTGTCGTCGTGTTTACAACAGCAACTCTGGTGCCAACCTTCTTGGCAAGATCAACTGCCGCCTGACCGGTCACGCAGAACTCACCCTTCACATAACCTGTCACATTGCCGGATTTGATCTTGTACCAGCCATTGGACTCCGTGATATACTCGCCAACCGACTTGTCGTAGAGCTTGCCGACGATCTCGCCTTCTTCACTCGGCATGCTTCTTACATTGACATATCTGGAGACCTTTGCAATGACCAGTTTGGAGAAGGATTTCTCCTCATCGGACATCTTGCTTTCGGCTTTCTTCTCTTCTTCTTTTTTAAGAGAATCGGAGCTCTTAGCCGCAGTAGCGGACTTGGTATCCTCGATGATCAGCGTTTTCTCTTCCTTGTCTGCTGACTTGTCCTTAACACTGTCATCGATATTCTTGGGGATCTCAACTTCCGTTTCGGTCTCTTCCTTTTCTTTGGAAGATGCTTTTGATTTGGAAAGCGAATTGAACAACGTCTCTTTCTTGGAAACAGCCATGTTCTTTGTGGAAGCCTTTACGCTCTCCTGATCGCTTCCTTCTTCCATCTCCAGCGCCAGTCCGGCTGCCGGGAAAAGGTCGGAAACGCCGCTTGCTTTTACAGGTAACGATACACTGCCCATGGCCACCATTCCGGTCAGCACCATGGCCGCGAATCGCAGTTCATTATGTTTCATCTATACCTCCAAACGTTTCGATTCGTTTGTATGATAATCTGTTAAAAGTTGTTACAGAATTATTACGCATATTGACTATACCATTATGTAACCTGCTTGTCAACTTTTTCATGGAAATTGCTTGTATTTTAGCCTTTTTCGTTCGAGATTTTATACTTTTTTTATAATTAAAAACGTCCTACTTTATAGTACTTAAGTAGGACGTCAAACTTTTGCGATTTAAAATTGTTACCGAAATTATTACAGCGTTAAGAGGTACGACTGGATACTCGTTACCGCATTCGCGCCGTCAGCCGCAGCAGTGATGATCTGTCTGAGGTTCTTGGTCCTGACATCACCTGCCGCGAAAACACCGGGTTCGCTCGTCACGCAGTCTTCTCCTGCCTTGATATAGCCCTTCTCATCCACCGTCAGGCGGGTTGCAAACGCGCTTGATTCCGGATTGATACCAACTGCCACAAAAACACCGTTAACGGGGAGCGTTCTCTTTTCGCCGGTCTTTTTGTTCAAAAGGTCGATCGATTCAACCTGACCCTCACCATTGATCTTCTCAGCAACCGTATCCCAGAGGACCTCGACATTGGGAAGCGAGAGCATCTCTTTTTGCAGAATGTCAGCCGCACGAAGCTCATCTCTTCTGTGAATAAGGTATACCTTCTCACAGCCGCGCGCTAAAAAGATCGCATCTTCTACCGCCACATCACCGCCGCCGATCACGGCTACTGTTTTATTTCTGAAAAAAGCTCCGTCGCAGGTCGCGCAGTACGAAACGCCCATGCCGGTCAGTTCTTCCTCACCCGGAACTTTCAAAAGCGCATGATGTGCACCCGTCGCAACGATCACGGTCTTTGTCTCGTAAACCTTTTCATCCGTAACAACTTTCCTGATCTTCCCATCAGAGATGATCTCTGTCACTTCCCCCTCCGCAAATTCAGCGCCAAGCTTCTTTGCATGCGCAAGGAACTTTTCAGCAAGATCAAAACCGCTTGTTCCGGGAAGTCCGGGATAATTATCCACTTCGTAGGTATCCACAACCTGACCGCCACTTAGCGGAAGCTTCTCAAGTACAAGTGTTTTAAGCCCCGCACGCATCGCATAGATCGCCGCAGACATACCCGCAGGCCCGGCTCCGATAATGATCACATCGTACATTTTTATCCTCCTTTTGCCTCTATCTTCCATTGTCCATCAAACTATTCACGTTTCTTTCCATTCTATATTTAATCCAAAGGAACCGCAAGCATTCGCACGCTAAACAAATTATTAAAAAAGCATGCAAAAAGTATGATATAGTTATAAAAAGAATTCTGTCCGAAACGGTTTTGAACACCCCGGTGGTCTGACTGAATATGACATTAGCAAACGGATGATACTATGAATAATGAAAAATATGCAATGATCACAGGCGCCTCCAGAGGGATCGGCGCCGCACTGGCCCGTAAGATGGCTTCAAAAGGTATCCATCTCTACCTGATCTGCCAAAGCTCCGAAGAAAAGCTTCGGTCTCTTGCAGCGGAGTTGGAAGACGCACATCATATCAAAACGCAGGTTTTCATCGGCGATGTCGGCGATCACGCATTTATCGCTTCCTGCTTTGCGAAGATCGAAAGGCTCGATTACCTCATTAACAATGCCGGTATCTCATACGTCGGGCTTCTGCAGGACATGACAAAAGAAGAATGGGATTCCGTTCTTACAACTAACCTGACGTCGTGCTTTCATACATGCAAATACGCGATCCCGCTTATGCTTGCCAGGAAAGAAGGACGCATCGTCAACGTCTCCTCCGTCTGGGGAAATGTCGGCGCATCTACCGAAGTGGCCTACTCCGCAAGCAAAGGCGGCATAAACGCTTTTACCAAAGCACTGGCAAAAGAACTGGCTCCAAGCGGTATCTCGGTTAACGCAGCCGCTTTCGGCGCGATCGATACCGATATGAACAAATGCTTTTCACAAGAAGATATTGACGCGCTCAAGGATGAGATCCCGATGGGGCGAATGGGCACCTGTGAAGAAGCCGCCTCACTTATCATGCACATCCTGGAAAGCCCGGTCTACCTGACAGGCCAGGTGATCACAATGGACGGCGGATGGATATAAGAAAGTAACGGGAAATCATCACAGTCCGGTCATTCTAAGCACAAATTAAACAGGCCGCGGCAAAATACCGTGGCCTGCTTCTTTTTTCTATAGTATCTGAAAATTAAATTAGGAATTATTTTTCTTCTTCTTTCTGGACTTTTTCAATTTCGATTTCCCAAAGATGCATACAAATGCACAATGCAGCATGATCAAGGAGATGCTCAGGATTATGGAACCGAGAACATCCGTCAGCCAGTGACAACCGCTTAACAGGCGAGCCATAACTCCAGTTGCGGCGATAACATCCGTTATCATAACTGCCACCGTGCGGATCATGGAGACACGCACTTTCCGCTGAAGAAAGACGGCAAGCGTACCAAGCACTACCAAAATGATCATGGTATGTGAGGAAGGATAAGATGCTTCCAGACCTTCGTCGCGTACGACCGGCCGGTAATTGATGATCAGGATCTCGAAAAGCACGTAGATCGCAGCGGTGATCACATAGATCAGTCCGAGTGCGCGGATATCGCCATCAACAGCCGAAAGTTTCTTCGTTGTTAAGAACTGCATCGCCCCGATCGCTGCGAAGAACCCGCAGATCGCGAAGCACAGATATCCGATCAGCTTCGAGATCGTATACGCCGTACCATGCATGCCGATCGCATCATGTACGGCACGATTCAATGTTGCAAGACCGACTTCCGAATTATGCGGGCCGATCGGCTTAACGTCCACAAAATAGACCGCCAGCGTAAACAGCACAAAAGCGATCAGAAATGCACATGACATCCCTAAAAAATGTCTGATCTCCTGTTTCATAGATATCCCCTTAAATAGAATATTGCGTTTTGTATACAAATATTATAGCAGATATTTCTGATTTGATAAATAGACGATACCGTGTTACTTTTATTACAGTAAATACACTTATCGGGGAGGTTTTGTATGTTTCATGACCAGAAGATCCTGATCGGCAGATCGGGTGAAGAAGGACTCTACATCTATCCCAAAATGGCAAACAGACACGGACTGATCGCCGGAGCGACCGGCACAGGAAAGACCGTTACACTCCGCGTCTTCGCAGAATCTTTAAGCGACTGCGGCGTCAGCGTATTTCTTGCAGATGCAAAGGGCGATCTTGCCACACTCTGCAACGCCGGAACCGCCTCGGAAAATATCGAAAAGCGCGTAAATGAGATGGGCCTTCGTGCCGATGGATTCGAATACCAGCCTTTCCCGGTTCGCCTCTGGGATGTCTACGGCGAAAAGGGTATGCCCCTTCGGACGACGATCTCCGAGATGGGTCCGCTCCTTTTATCACGTGTGATGGACTTAAATCCGACACAAAGCGATGTACTGACTGTCATATTCCGGATCGCCGATGATGAGCAGCTCCTTCTCATTGATACAAAAGATTTAAAGGCCATGCTCTCCTATGTCGGGGAGCGTGCAAATGAATATGCCCTTACTTACGGCAACATCTCTAAGCAGACGCTGGCCGCGATCACAAGATCCGTCGTTGCAATGGAATCCGAAGGCGCAGATCTTTTCTTCGGAGAGCCTGCACTGGATATCCGGGATCTCCTTGTACCTGAGACGACCGGTAAGGGACCGATCCACATTCTGGACTGCCAGAAGCTTATGACACATCCCCGAATCTATGCTTCGTTCCTTTTATGGATGCTGTCCGAGCTTTTTGAAAATCTGCCCGAAGAGGGAGACTTGGAGCAGCCCAAGCTCGTATTCTTCTTTGATGAAGCGCATATGCTTTTTGACGGTGCACCCAAAGTATTGCTGGAAAAGATCGAGCAGGTCGTTAAACTGATCCGCTCCAAAGGCGTTGGTGTTTACTTCATCACGCAGAATCCGAGAGATATTCCGGACGGTGTACTGGCACAGCTCGGCAACAAGATCCAGCATGCACTCCGCGCCTATACACCTTCAGAGCAGAAAGCGATCAAAGCCGCTGCGGACAGCTTCCGTGCAAATCCTGATTTCGATACGAAATCCGTTCTTACAGAGCTCGGTATCGGCGAAGCGCTTATCTCCGTTCTGGATGAAAGCGGTGTGCCAACGATCGTGAAAAGAGCAAAGATCCTGCCGCCGCAGAGCGCACTCGGCGCACTCGACGATGCTTCCAGATCTCAGCTGATCCGTTCCTGCCCGCTCTTCCATAAATATATGGAAAGCATCGATCGTGACTCGGCATATGAGTTCATGCAAAGAAGAAATATGGAAATAGAAGCGGCCAAAGCCGCAGAACAGGAAGAAAGAGAAACGCAGCGATCATCTTCCCGCGCAGGAACTTCTCTCGGCACAAAAGTCGCAAGATCAGCCGGATCGACAGTCGGCAGGGAACTCGGAAAAGCGATGGGCAGTGCGATCGGAGGCTCCTTCGGCAAGAAGATCGGCGGAAACATGGGATCCACGCTCGGCCGCGGGCTGCTGGGAAGTCTATTCAAATTCTAGATGAGCCAGAGGGACGGGGTTCATGGCTCATTTTTACGACAAACACAAAAAGTCCTCAAGCGATACAAAGCTTGAGGACTTTTTAATGCCGCAGACCGGACTTGAACCGGTACGATGTTGCCACCGAGGGATTTTAAGTCCCTTGCGTCTGCCAATTCCGCCA
>SVFT01000008.1 GCA_015056735.1 Lachnospiraceae bacterium
GGGATCTTAGCTCAGCTGGGAGAGCATCTGCCTTACAAGCAGAGGGTCATAGGTTCGAGCCCTATAGGTCCCACTTTTTTTAAGACGTGTAGTCTAACACGCCGATGTGGCTCAATTGGCAGAGCAGCTGATTTGTAATCAGCAGGTTATCGGTTCGAGTCCGATCATCGGCTTAAATGGATGGATTCCCGAGTGGCCAAAGGGGACAGACTGTAAATCTGCTGCAGATTGCTTCGGTGGTTCGAATCCACCTCCATCCATTAATTTAATAACGCGGGGTAGAGCAGTCTGGAAGCTCGTCGGGCTCATAACCCGGAGGTCGTAGGTTCAAATCCTTCCCCCGCTACTTAATGCCCAGATAGCTCAGTTGGTAGAGCAGAGGACTGAAAATCCTCGTGTCACTGGTTCGATTCCGGTTCTGGGCATTTTTTTCTACCTAATTTTAGGAAATAAGGGATACTAGCTCAGTTGGTAGAGCACTTGACTTTTAATCAAGTTGTCGGGGGTTCGAATCCCCCGTGTCTCATTCGTTCGTACAGACCGATTTCTATTAAAAAGATGACAGACATGATCCGATGGATCGTGTCTGTTTTTTTGACCTTTTTCCATTCTTAGATTAAGATGAATATGCTGAATGAACGAACTCAATGCTTTTCGTCGTTTCCGTTGATCATTTGTTATATAGAGGCGTAACAGAACGCTATTATACTCTATGATTGGAGTGTGAGCATGTAGTGATTCGTTTGAGTCAATATTTGATGGATCGTTTTGGAGAAAAGGTATATCGCCTGTCACTTTCCTCCGGCTGTACCTGCCCGAATCGAGATGGAACGATCGGCTACGGAGGCTGCACATTCTGTTCAGAGGGTGGTTCCGGTGAGTTTGCATCTGATCCTGCTCCGATCGGTGAACAGATAGAAGAGGCAAAGAAAAAGATCGCATCTAAAACTGATGCTGAAAAATTTATTGCATATTTTCAATCGTATACGAATACATATGGTGATCCGGAGCGATTGTACAAACTCTATCGGAAAGCGGTCGAGCGTGACGATATTGTGGCGCTGTCGCTTGGGACCAGGCCTGATTGTCTTGGCGATGCAGTGATGGATATGCTGTTAAAACTTCAGAAGATCAAGCCTGTATGGATTGAACTGGGACTTCAGACCATAAAGGAGCGAACTGCTGAGCGGATCCATCGGGGTTACGATCTGGCGGTCTTTGAAGAAGCTTATCGGAGACTGAAAGTGAACGGATTTGACGTCATCGTTCATGTGATCTTTAATCTTCCGGGCGAATCCAGAGAGGACATGCTCAATACAGTTCGATATCTGTCCGGGCTAAAGCCGGCGTTAGATGGAATTAAGCTTCAGATGTTGCAGATTCTTGACGGGACTGAACTTGCTCGCGCATATCAGAATGAGCCGTTTCCGCTGATGGATCTGGAATCGTATTCGGATCTGGTAGCGGATAGCATTCGGATCCTCCCGAAGGATACAGTGATCCATCGAATGACGGGAGATGGACCGCGTAAACTCTTAATTGAGCCACTTTGGTGTTTAGATAAAAAAAGGGTCTTGAACACAATCAATCGTAAACTTTAAAGATAACTTTCGGATGGTCATGAGATAACATGGAATAATCAGCAGGAATAAATTAAAAGGGGACCACTATGAAAACTGTACTGACAATCATCGTAGACAATACGCCGTCCCTTGGCATCCCGGGTGAATGGGGATTGGCGATACAGGTGGAATTTAACGGAAAGAAAATTCTGGTTGACGCAGGTGCATCCTCTCTTTTTCTAAAAAATATGGAAGCATTGGGAATCGATGTAAGAGAAATCGATCACGGTGTTTTGAGTCATGCGCATTATGATCATGCAAATGGTATCCCGGCCTTTTTTGAAAGCAATGCAAAGGCAAAGTTTTATATTCGGGAAGGTTCTGCGGCAGATTGCTATCATAAGAAATTTATTTTTCGAAAGTATATCGGGATTCCAAGAAATATGCTTCGTGACTATCCTGACAGGATTGAGATGGTTTCAGGCGACTATAAGTTCATGGAAGACGCTTATCTGATCCCTCACAAAACACCGGGTCTTGATGCGATCGGCAGGCGCGAATCCATGTTCCGAAAGACGGCATTGGGGTGGGTCCCGGATGATTTTTCACATGAGCAAAGTCTTGTTCTGGACACAGACAAAGGCTTGGTAATTATCAACTGTTGTTCACACGGCGGAGCAGCCAATATCATCAAAGAGGTAAAAGAAACCTTTCCGGATAAGCATGTGTACGGGATCATCGGTGGTTTTCATCTGTTTAATAAGTCAAACGAAGAAATACATGCCATGGCAAATAAGATCAGAGAGACAGGGATCGAGTATGTTTGCACCGGCCATTGTACGAAAGAACACGCATTCAAAATCCTCAAGAAGGAGCTGGGTGACAGACTCGAATCGATGAAGGTTGGAAAGACGATCGAATTCTAGGAGCTCATTTGAAAAAAGGGCCGAGAGGCTCTTTTTTTGTATATTGATTTTCATTACTATGTTATAATTTTCTTACAGTTACGTTTAATATTTATAACCTAACGGACAGCATTTCACTCAAGAAAGGATCATCGGTTATGCGCAGATTAGCGAAAAAAGGAAATATGAACGAACGAATCGATGTTGTTCTTCGTAAGTTCCATTCCAGAATGACATCCTATCCACCTGGCATGTGCCCCCTGACATTATATCGGTCACTTCTTTCTATCTCCATGAACCAGTCATGTGGGAAATGTGTTCCATGCCGTGACGGTCTGCACGAAGTCGACTATCTTTTAAAACAGATTCTGCAAGGCAACGGAACAGAAGAGACGCTGAAAAAAATGGAAAGCAAGTGTCGTATGATCGCGGCATCTGCGGACTGTGCGGTCGGTGTTGTCGGCGCAAATCTGATCCTGAGTTCCCTGTCTGAATTTGAAGATGAATATCATAGTCATATCACATGCGGAAAATGTGCTGAAAATGTGCAGCAAACGGTTCCGTGTATTACGCTGTGTCCTGCGCATGTTGATGTACCGGGGTATATTGCCATGATCAAAGAAGGCGATTACGCAGGCGCTGTTAAGGTGATCCGAAACAGGAATCCCCTGCCGACGGCCTGTGCATTTGTATGTGAGCATCCCTGTGAGAGAAAATGTCGTCGCCGCCTTGTTGATGCGCCGCTGAATATCAGAGGCCTTAAAAAGTATGCGGTCGATCAGGCAAATGCAGACGCTGTCGAAACGCCGCAGATCAATGTGTCGACAGGAAAAAAGATCGCGGTGGTCGGAGGCGGACCATCCGGACTGACTGCTGCGTATTTTCTGGCTTTGATGGGGCACAAGGTAGTCTTGTTTGAAGAGCATGAAAAGCTCGGCGGTATGCTTCGGTACGGCATCCCCGAGTATCGCCTTCCAAAAGACAGGCTGGACCAGGACATTGATGCGATCCTTCATGCGGGCGACATTGAAGTAAAATGCAATACAAAGATTGGACGCGATCTTACATTTACAGATCTAAATGAGAATTATGATGCAGTCTATCTTGGATTGGGTGCACAGCTTGGCAACAGAATGCCGATGGAAAATGCGGATGCGAAGAATGTGATCCCCGCTGCAGATTTTCTCCAGAATATTGCAAACGATCATGCGCCGGATCTTGCCGGCAAAAAAGTTGCATTGATCGGTGGCGGCAATGTGGCGATGGATGCTGCCAGAACCGCAGTGCGACTGGGTGCGGAGAGTGTGCATGTTTTTACAAGAAAACGAGACGACTATACGGCGCTGGAGAGCGAGATGGTGGGAGCGATGCAGGAAGGTGTTCGTTTCCGCACACTGCTCAGCTTCTTAAACATCGAGACGAATTCCGAGACAAATGAAGTACAGGCTGTCTGGCTGCAACCGGAGATCCTTGCGGAATATGATGACCATGGCATGATGACAACGGAGCATTCGACCAATTATCCGTACCGTTTCAAGTGCGACTATCTGATCCTTGGCGTGGGTCAGAGAAGCGATGTAACACATTTTGAGGAAGCCGGTGTGCCGGTGGAGAGAGGTCGTATCCTTGCTGACGAAACATGCATGGTAAGGGACGCTGAAGGCGTTTTCTCAGGAGGGGACTGCGTGACGGGACCCTCCACTGCGATCAATGCGATCGCAGCCGGCCAGGTCGCTGCTTTTAATATCGATGAATACTTAGGCTATCATCACAAGGTAAACGCTGATACAGTTATCCCGCCTGCTTATCCCAATCCGTGCATTCCGACGGGACGGGCAGAGATCGAAGAGAAGGATCCGTTTGAGAGAAGGACCAGCTTTGATCATGTTGAACTCTCCATGACATATGAGGAAGCGATGCGAGAGGCAGGCAGGTGCTTACGATGCGACCACTATGGCTGCGGTGCGATGGAAGGAGGAAGAGGCGAATGATGAAGATCACGATCAACAATAAGCAATATGAAGCTTCTCCTGAAATGACCATCCTGGATGTCGCTCGTGCAAACAGCGTGGATATTCCGACGCTCTGCTATATGGAAGGAGTATCTGATATCGGTTCATGCCGACTTTGCATGGTGGAGGCAAACGGCTATGATTCTCTTTTGCCTGCCTGCCGGACAAGAGTAAAAGATGGCATGGAGATTACAACGGAATCCGATACACTCACGGCTTATCGGAAAGAAATGCTGAAGCTGATCCTCGGGAACCACAACCAGGATTGTATGAGCTGTCCCGCAAACGGAACATGCGAATTGCAGAATCTCTGCAATCGCTTTGGCATTGAACATGCCGATCACCCGGGGACCCGGTCCAAGATCGAAAAGAATTTTACGATCTTAAATGATAATCCATATATCAGTTATGATCCCAGCAAGTGTATTCACTGTCAGAGATGTATCAATGTCTGTCATAACATAGCATGTAACGGTGCGCTGACAAACAGCAGAACAGGAACGTTCCATCTTGTTCATGCGCCGTTTGGAGAAAACTATAAAGAAACCGGGTGCGAGACGTGCGGGAACTGTGCGAGTGTATGCCCGACAGGAGCACTTACACTTAAGCGTGAGCGGAAATATCGCGACTGGGAAGTAAAGAAAGTCCTGACGACATGTCCGCATTGTGCGACAGGATGCCAGTATTATCTTGTTGTAAAAGGAAACGAGATCGTAAATGTTGAGCCGGCGCCCGGTCCTTCGAATCATAGGAGGCTGTGTGTCAAAGGACGTTCCGGCAGCTTTGATTTTGTTGCATCTCCTGACAGGATCACAACACCGCTTATCAAAGACCGTTCAACGGGAGAATTCCGCGAAGCATCCTGGGATGAAGCGATCCGATATACAGCGGATAAACTCATGGAGATCAAGAACAGATACGGCAGTGAGTCACTGGCCGGATTTGCATGTTCCAGATCGTCGAATGAAGATATCTATATGGTTCAGAAGATGGTGCGCACGTGCTTTGGCACAAACAATACGGACAACTGTGCGCGCGTCTGTCACTCCGCAACAGTGGCAGGTCTGGCCAAAACATTGGGATCCGGTGCTATGACCAATCCGATCCACGATATCACGCACGACGTCGATTGCATCCTTCTGATCGGATCGAATCCGGAAGAAGCGCATCCTGTAGTCGGCATGCAGATCCGAAAAGCAGTAAAGAGCGGAACACGCCTCATTGTTGTGGATCCACGCGAGATCGGGCTCGCAAAGCAGGCGGACATCCACCTGAAGATCAGACCGGGAACAAATGTTGCATTCGCAAACGGTATGATGCATGTCATGATCAAAGAGGATCTGATCGATCACGAGTATATCAATGAGAATGCGGAAGGCTTTGACGAGCTGAAAGCATTGGTGGAAAAATATACACCTGAAAAAGTGGGCGAGATCTGCCATATCGATCCGGACCGTCTCGTAGAAGCTGCACGGATGTACGCGACTGCGAAAAAAGCGCCGATCATCTACTGCCTTGGTGTCACCGAACATTCGACCGGTACGGAAGGTGTTATGTGTATGTCGGATATGGCGGTTCTTTGCGGCAAGATCGGAAAGAGCGGCTGCGGGGTGAATCCGCTTCGCGGACAGAACAACGTGCAGGGTGCATGCGACATGGGTGCGATGCCGACAGACTATCCCGGATATCAGAAAGTCGATAATGACGCTGTCAGAGAAAAATTCGAAAAGGCCTGGGGCCTTCCCCTGAATCCGAAACCCGGTCTCAAAGCAACGGATGTATTTCCGGCTGCGATCGAAGGAAAGATCAAAGGTCTGTATATTTGCGGAGAAGATCCGGTTGTATCGGATCCGGATACCCATCATATCATCAAAGCGCTTGAGAGTCTTGAATTCTTTGTGATCCAGGAACTTTTTATGACCAAAACGGCAGAATATGCGGATGTGATCCTGCCCGGGGTCAGCTATGCCGAAAAAGAAGGTACCTTTACGAATACGGAGAGACGTGTGCAGAGGATCCGCAAGGCGGTGGAGCCGAAAGGCGATGCAAGGCTCGATACGGATATACTGATCGATCTGATGAATGCGATGGGATATCCGCAGAAACATATGACAAGTGCGGAGATCATGGAAGAGATCTCTTCCGTTACGCCGAGTTTTGCCGGAATCTCGCATGCCAGACTCGATGCAGGTGAGACACTTCAGTGGCCGTGCCGCGAGAAGGACGGTCCCGGAACGCCGATCATGCATGTAGGCCATCCGGCAAGAGGACGTGCGCTCCTGTATGCTGTTGATTATAAAGAATCTCAGGAGCTCCCTGATGATGAATATCCGTTTATCCTTATGACAGGCCGAATTCTGTATCAGTACAATGCGGCTGCGATGACGAGTCGTGCGCCGGGGCTGATGGATATCGCAGGAGAGGGCTTTATTGAGATAAATTATAAAGATGCGGAAAAGCTCGATATCGCAAACGGGGAACGGATCAGCGTATCGAGCAGAAGAGGCCGGATCACCGCAACGGCGCGTGTCGGAAGAAAAGTATCCGAAGGTGAGACGTGGATGCCGTTCCATTTTCCGGATTCGCCGGTTAACATGCTGACCAACGCGGCACTTGACGAATTCGCAAGAATACCTGAGTATAAGGTATGTGCAGTGAGGATCGGGAAGATCTGAGGCAGCTGGAAAGGTTTTGATCAATGGGTAAGATCTTCTATATAATGGGAAAAAGTTCATCCGGCAAGGATACGATCTACAAAAAGTTGCTGGAGGACAGTACGCTTCATACGGTTGTCATGTATACGACAAGACCGATCCGTGAGGGTGAAAAAGAAGGGCGTGAATACCATTTTGTCAATGATGCGGACCTTGAGCGCCTTGAGCAGCAGGGACTTGTGATCGAGAAGCGGTCTTATCATACCGTTCATGGTGTTTGGAACTATTTTACGGTGAAGGATGAACATATCGACCTTGATCACAATGACTATTTGATGATCGGGACACCGGACTCCTATCAGAGCACGAAGGCATATTTCGGGGAGGAAAAGCTTGTCCCGATCTACATCACACTGGATGACGGGGTGCGTCTGCAGCGCGCTCTCGATCGGGAGAAAAAGCAGGATCATCCGCGTTATCAGGAAATGTGCCGCAGATTCCTTGCGGACTGCGAAGATTTTTCCGATATAAAAATAGAGAAGGCCGGAATCCGGCACTCGTTCTACAATGATGACTTGGATCGCTGTATTGCCGAGATACGGGAATACATGGCCCGCTGCGGGAGGTAATGTATGGAGATGAAGGTCGGGGCTGTCAGCCAGAACCTTCCGATTGAGCCTGAAAAGCAGGTGCAGCAAACGGATGGCAGTTTTAAATTCACACTGGCCAGCCATATTGAAGAGACGGAATTACAGGCGCGATTGAGTTCCATGATGGAAGAGATCACCATGCAGGGCAACAAGATCTCGAAGAAAATGGATGTGAGGGACATGAAACGATATCGTGGCCTGATCAAAGATTTTATGAATGAGATCATAAGCAGGTCGCATTCTTTTTCCAGAGAAAATTTTTTGGATCGGAAAGGACGACATCGTGTGTATGGGATCATCCGTCTGGTCGATCAGACGCTGGACGAGCTTGCGCAGGAGCTTGTGAAGGACGAAAAGGATCACATTGCGATCCTCGGAAAGATCGGAGACATCGAAGGATTATTGCTGGACATTTTTACCTAGGAGGACGACATGGCAACATTTCAGGACATCATCGGGCAGGATCAGTTGAAAGAACATTTAATGAATGCCATTGAGAACGATAAGGTCGGTCATGCTTATATCATTAACGGCGATCGCTATTGCGGGAAGGAATTTGTGGCGGGCGTATTTTCCATGGCGCTTCAATGTGAGGAAGAAGGCGTGGAACCGTGTCAGAAGTGCCATTCCTGCAAGCAGGCTCTTTCCCTGAATCAGCCGGATATCATTCGCGTGACACATGAAAAGCCCGGCAGCATCGGAGTTGACGATATCCGTGCACAGGTAACGTCCGACATTCAGATCAAACCATACAGCAGCAAGCGCAAAGTATATATCATCAGTGAGGGTGAGAAGATGACACAGCAGGCGCAGAACGCACTGCTGAAGACGCTGGAGGAGCCTCCGGAATATGCGGTCATTCTGATCCTGACGACGAATGTGAATGCACTTCTTCCCACGATCATTTCACGTGCGGTCGTGCTGAATATGAAGCCGGTCGAGGATTCACTTGTGAAAAAGTTCCTTATGGAGAATGTTGAGATCCCGGATTACAAGGCTGATCTCTGCGTTGCTTTTGCAAGGGGAAATATCGGAAAAGCCAAGCTTCTCGCATCGAGCGAAGAATTTGATCATATCCGAGAAGATGCTGTTACACTTTTGAAATACATCAAGGATATGGAGATCGGAGAGATCGTAGCAGCAATTAAGAAGATCGGTGAATACAAATTGGAGATCAATGACTATCTTGATCTGATCTCGATCTGGTATCGTGATGTGCTACTCTTCAAGGCGACAAATGATGTGAATCACTTGATTTTTAAAGAAGAAATACAGTATATTAAGAAAGTGGCTGACAAGAGTGCCTATGAAGGGATCGAAACGATCATCGAAGCGCTTGATAAAGCCAAGAATCGTTTGAATGCCAACGTCAATTTTGATCTGACGATGGAGCTTCTCCTTATGACGATCAAGGAGAATTAGAGTAGTTGGAGGTTTATAGATGACAAAAGTAATCGGTGTACGTTTTCGAACGGCAGGAAAGATCTACTATTTCGATCCTGCCCGTTTTGATATAAAAAAGGGCGATCATGTGATCGTTGAGACTGCCAGAGGTGTAGAGTACGGAACCGCAGTCGATCATGTAAAGGAAGTTCCGGACGATAAGGTCGTGCAACCGTTAAAGACAGTGATCCGCGTAGCGAATGAACGGGATAATGAGCAGGCCCTGAAAAACAAGGAAAAAGAAAAAGAAGCATTTAAAGTCTGTCTCGAAAAGATCAAGAAGCATGGATTGGAAATGAAACTGATCGATGCGGAATATACATTTGACAATAACAAAGTGCTGTTCTATTTTACGGCGGATGGCCGTATTGATTTCCGTGAGCTGGTAAAAGATCTCGCATCCGTTTTTAAAACAAGGATCGAACTTCGCCAGATCGGCGTGCGTGATGAGACGAAGATCATTGGCGGCATGGGTATCTGTGGAAGAACGCTCTGCTGTCATGCGCATCTGTCCGAATTCCTTCCCGTTTCGATCAAGATGGCAAAGGAACAGAATCTGTCCTTAAACCCGACCAAGATATCCGGCTGCTGCGGCAGACTGATGTGCTGCCTAAAGCATGAAGAGGATACATACGAAGAACTCAACAGAAAGCTTCCGGGTGTCGGTGATTATGTTACGACCGATGACGGATTAAAAGGAGAAGTAAGCTCCGTGAACGTGCTTCGTCAGACGGTGAAGGTTCTGGTCGAAGTAGACGATGAAAAGGAACTGAAAGAGTATAAAGCAGAGCAGCTTCAGTTTAAGCGCAGGCATAAAAAAGGCAAGAACAACAATCTGTCTGCAGCTGAAATGAAGGAACTGGAGAAGCTGGAGAAACAGGAAGGAAAATCGAAGCTGGATGACAACTAATCTGAAGGCCGGAGAACGAGTGGACGATCTGCAGCGTAATCACCTGCAGATCATTCAGAATCAGGAAAAATTCTGCTTTGGGATGGACGCTGTCCTTTTGTCCGGATTTGTGTCCGTTAAGTCGGGTACAACGATCCTGGATATGGGAACCGGGACAGGGATCATCCCTATTCTTTTATCTGCCAAAACCGATGCAAAGCATCTGACCGGACTTGAGATCCAGGAAGAGAGCGCAGATATGGCGCATCGGAGCGTGGCGTTGAATCACCTGGAAGATAAGATCACGATCAGGCAGGGTGACATCAAGGAAGCATCTGCCATTTTCGGAAATGCCGTCTTCGATGCGGTGACCTGCAATCCGCCGTATATGATCGGGGAGCACGGATTGCGCAATCCGGATGAGCCCAAGGCGATCGCACGCCATGAGATCCTGTGTACATTTGACGATGTGGCCAGGGAAGCATCGCGCGTGCTGAAGCCCGGTGGTAAGTTCTTTCTTGTACACAGGCCGTTTCGCCTTGCGGAGATCATGGAGACACTGATCCGGTACAAGTTAGAACCTAAGCGGATGAAACTGGTCTATCCATTTGTTGACAAAGAGCCAAACATGGTCCTTTTGGAGGCTTCGCGCGGCGGAAATTCCGGCATGACCGTAGAGAAGCCGCTGATCGTTTATGAAAAGCCGGGTGTATATACACCTGAGATCTATGATATTTACGGATATTAGAGATGGACGGAAAACTGTATCTGTGCGCTACGCCGATCGGGAATCTGAATGACATGACACCGCGTGTGGTCGAGACGCTGCAAAACGTCGATCTGATCGCAGCGGAAGATACACGAAACAGCATTAAGCTGCTGAATCATTTTGACATCAGGACCCCGATGACGAGCTATCATGAATTTAATAAAGTAGACAAGGCAAAAGTGCTGGTCGGCATGTTGCATGATGGTAAAGATATTGCCCTGATCACGGATGCAGGGACACCGGCCATATCTGATCCCGGTGAAGTTCTGGTACAGATGTGTGTTCAGGAAGGGATCACGGTCACATCGCTTCCGGGGTGCTGCGCCTGTATCACTGCGCTTACACTGTCCGGCCTTTCGACGAGAAGATTTTGCTTTGAAGCATTCCTTCCTTCCGATAAGAAGGAACGGAAGCAGATCCTTGAAGAGCTTAAGGGCGAAACAAGAACGATCATCATATATGAGGCGCCGCACAGACTAGTCCGCACACTGGAGGAACTCTCGGAGGCGCTTGGCGATCGCCGGATCACACTTTGCAGGGAACTGACCAAAAAGTTTGAGACCGTAATCCCGACGACACTTTCCAAGGCTCTCTCCCTGTACGAAACAGAAGAACCACGCGGGGAATATGTGCTTGTCTTGGAAGGAAAGAGCTTTGCCGAGAAGAAGCAGGATGAGATCGCTGATTGGGAGAAGCTTTCCATAGAAGAACATATGGCGGTCTATGAGAAGCAGGGGATCACCGGGAAGGATGCGATGAAGGTGGTCGCGTCAGATCGCGGGATCACGAAGCGGGAAGTTTATGCATACCTTTTAAAAGCGGGAAAGGAATGAGGTTGCCGATCGAATAGGGGTTGACAACAATTTCTTTTTTTCATATACTTTGAGAGTCAAAATAATTTAGATTCAAATAAAATAGAACGATTGTAAAAGGAGAACCAAAAAATGTTTGAGAAAGTAAAAGAATTGATTCAGCAGCAGTTAAATCTTGATGGTGTGGAGATCACAGAGAACTCCAATTTTAAAGACGATCTCGGTGCGGATTCGCTCGATCTTTTTGAGCTTGTTATGTCTCTTGAAGAGAACTATGGCGTAGAGATCCCTTCCGAAGATCTTGAGAAGCTGACAACTGTCGGCGCTGTAATGAACTACTTAAAAGACAAAGGTGTGGCTGAATAATATGAATGAAAGAATAACCGAGCTTCTTGGGATCCGGTATCCAATCTTCCAGGGCGGTATGGCCTGGGTTGCAGAACATCATCTTGCCGCTGCCGTATCCGAGGCGGGCGGACTTGGCATCATCGGTGTAGGCGGTGCGCCTGCATCCTGGGTCAGAGAAGAGATCCGTAAGGCAAAAGAATTGACCGATAAGCCGTTTGGTGTGAATCTGATGCTGATGAATCCGGAAGCGGATGCGATCGCAGAGTGCATTGCGGAAGAGGGCGTGAAGGTCGTTACGACCGGCGCAGGCAATCCCGGCAAATACATGCAGAAGATGAAAGAGGCAGGCGTTAAGGTGATCCCGGTCGTTGCCAGTGTGGCGATGGCACGTATGATGGAAAAAGCGGGCGCCGATGCGGTTGTTGCGGAAGGCATGGAATCCGGCGGACATATTGGACAGACTACGACAATGTGTCTTGTGCCACAGGTTGCCGATGCGGTTTCGATCCCGGTGATCGCAGCGGGCGGTATCGCTGACGGAAGAGGGATGGCAGCAGCCATGATCCTTGGCGCAGAAGGCGTGCAGATCGGAACCAGGTTCCTTGTTGCTAAAGAGACACATGTTCATGAAAACTATAAGCAGAAGGTGATCGCGGCAAAAGATATTGACAGCGAGATCACCGGTGCTTCAAACGGTCATCCGGTCAGATCTCTTCGAAATAAGATGACAAGGGAGTATCTGCGTCTTGAAAAAGAGGGTGCAAGCTTTGAAGAGCTTGAGCGGATGACGCTCGGGTCACTTAGACGGGCAGTTGTCGAAGGCGATGTCATTGACGGGACCGTAATGGCCGGTCAGATCGCCGGTCTTGTAAAAAAAGAGCAGACCTGCAGCGAGATTCTTGAAGAGATCATGGCAGAGGCAGAAAGGTACTTAAAGTGAGTAAGACAGCATTTATCTACCCGGGACAGGGCGCACAGTATGTCGGTATGGCAAAAGATTTCTATGATGCGTTTCCCGAAGCAAAAGCGGTATTTGAGAAGGCTGAGGAAGTATCCGGCCTTGACATGAAAAAGCTGTGTTTTGAAGAAAATGAGAAGCTTAACATCACGGAATATACGCAGATCGCAATGCTCGCGGCAGAGATCGCGATGACGGAGGCGGTTCTGAAAGGCGGTATCAAGCCTGATGTGACGGCAGGTTTAAGTCTGGGTGAATACGGTGCCCTTTATGCAAACGGCGTTTTTTCTGCGGAAGATGCACTTCGAACAGTCAGAAAACGCGGGATCTATATGCAGGAGGCAGTCCCGACGGGAGGCAGCATGGTAGCCGTGCTTGGTGCGGAGATCTCTCTGATCGAGGATGTTTGCCGGGAAGTGGCTGAAGAGACAGGCAAAGTGATCTCGGTCGCAAACTATAACTGTCCCGGACAGACTGTTATCACGGGCGAAGAGAATGCTGCGAAGATCGCAAGCGACCGCCTTGCCGAGAGAGGCGCAAAGCGGTGCATCACTCTCAAGGTAAGCGGACCGTTTCACAGCGCGCTTTTAGAAGATGCGGGAAAGAAACTTGGCAACGAGCTTGATCATGTCACGATCCATGATATGACGGTCCCATATGTGGCAAATGTGACAGCGGAATATGTAAATGACAAAAATCTTGTAAAAGATCTTCTCATCAGACAGGTGTCTTCATCTGTCAGATGGCAGCAGTCCGTCGAGCGTATGATCGCAGATGGCGTTGATACATTTATCGAGATCGGACCCGGTAAGACATTGTCGGGGTTCATGAAGAAGATCGCGCCGAGCGTTCGGACGATCAACATTGAGAAGACGGAAGATCTGGAAAAGTTAAAGGAGATTGTAAATGCTTAGCGGAAAGACGGCTCTTGTAACGGGAGCGAGCCGAGGGATCGGCCGTGAGATCGCGATCACACTTGCGCGATACGGCGCTACCGTGATCGTCAACTACAACGGTTCAAAGGACAGAGCGGAAGAGGTCGTAAAAACGATCGAAGCAGCAGGCGGAAAAGCGGAAGCCGTACAGTGTTCTGTAGCAGATACGCAAGCCGTTGATACGATGATGAAAGGTCTGATCGAAAAATACGATCATATCGATATTCTGGTGAACAACGCCGGCATTACAAAAGATAATCTGATGATCAAGATGTCAGAGAGCGATTTTGACAGCGTGCTCGATACTAACCTGAAAGGATGCTTTAATACGATCAAAGCGTTGTATCGTCAGCTTCTGAAGCAGAAGAGCGGACGTATCGTAAACCTTTCTTCGGTGTCGGGTATCATGGGTAACGCCGGACAGGCAAATTATGCGGCTTCCAAGGCGGGTGTGATCGGTCTAACCAAGTCGGTGGCCAAAGAACTTGCACCGCGCGGGATCACCGTGAATGCAGTTGCCCCGGGCTTCGTTGATACAGAGATGACCGCGGCAATGACTGAGCAGGCAAAAGAAGCCGTTCTGTCTGCGATCCCTCTGAAAAGGGAAGGAAAGCCGGAAGATATCGCTGAGACAGTGGCATTTCTTGTAAGCGACAAAGCTTCCTATATCACCGGACAGGTGATCACGGTTGATGGCGGCATGACAATGTAAGGGAAGGAACAGCATGAAGAAGAGAGTAGTTGTTACGGGCATGGGTGCGATCACGCCCATCGGAAACAGTGTGAAAGAATTCTGGGAAGGGGTTAAAGAAAAGAAGATTGGTTTCGGGCCGATCACCAAATTCGATGCATCCGCCTATAAATGTAAGCTCGTAGCGGAAGTAAAAGACTTTGATCCGACAAAATACATGGATTTTAAATCGGCGAAAAGAATGGAGCCGTTCTCTCAGTATGCGATCGCAGCGGCCGGTGAGGCGCTGCAGGATGCAGGGCTGGATATGGCAAAAGAAGACCCGTTCCGCGTAGGTACGTCGATCGGGTCCGGCGTAGGATCTCTTCAGGTTATTGAACGAGAATATGATAAACTTAAAGAGAAAGGTCCCGGACGTGTAAGCCCGATGACGATCCCGCTTACGATCGGCAATATGGCAGCCGGAAATGTGGCGATCCAGTATGGTCTTCGCGGAAAGAGCCTTGATGTTGTGACGGCATGTGCTACAGGTACCAACTCGATTGGTGAGGCGTTCCGTACGATTCAGTACGGTGATGCTGACGTCATGGTCGCAGGCGGTACGGAAGGCGGCATCTCGGAGATCGGTGTAGCAGGATTTACCATGCTGACCGCTCTGTCGACATCGGACGATCCGAAGCGCTGCTCTATTCCTTTTGACAAGGAGAGAAGCGGATTTGTCATGGGTGAAGGCGCAGCTGTTCTTGTTCTTGAGGAGCTGGAGCATGCCAAAGCACGCGGCGCTAAGATCTATGCGGAAGTGCTCGGGTATGGATGCAGCTCGGACGCGTACCATATTACGTCCCCTGCAGAGGATGGATCCGGTGCTGCCAAAGCAATGGAGAATGCGATCCGGGATGCGGGTCTTACAACAGATGATATCACTTATATCAATGCACACGGAACCAGCACGCATCACAACGATCTGTTTGAGACAAGAGCGATCAAGGCTCTTTTTGGAGAAAAGGCAAAAGATCTGCGTATCAACTCTACAAAGTCTATGATCGGTCATCTGCTTGGAGCAGCCGGCGCGATCGAAGCGATCACCTGCATCAAGGAGATCGAAGAAGGTTATATTCACCCGACGGTCGGATACAGCGTACCGGATGAAGAATGTGACCTGAATTACTGCAAGGAAGAGATTCATGAGCCGGTGCCCTATGCACTGTCGAACTCGCTTGGGTTCGGCGGTCATAATGCAACGCTCGTGTTTGGGAGAGTATAATTATGTCGATCATGAATGCAAAAGAGATCATGGAGATCATTCCGCACAGACAGCCGTTTATGTTGCTCGATACGGTGGAAGAGCTCGAACCGGGAGTGCGCGCTTTGGCCAAAAAGTGTGTGACCTATAATGAGCCGTTCTTTGCGGGTCATTTTCCGCAGGAGCCGGTTATGCCCGGTGTTCTGATCATAGAGGCACTTGCACAGGCCGGAGCGGTAGCAATCCTTTCCGTTCCGGAAAATAAAGGGAAAACGGCTTATTTTGCCGCGATTCAGAATGCAAAGTTTAAAGGAAAGGTAATTCCGGGAGATGTGTTGATGCTGGAGACGACTCTGGGAAAAGTAAAAGGCCCCATGGGGATCGGATCCGCCAAGGCAACCGTGAACGGAAAAGTTGTCGCGCAGGCGGAGTTGACGTTTGCGATCGGACAGGCATAAAGGGAACAGAATGACAGGAAGAATTATCGGAACCGGGAGTTTCCTGGCGAAAAACCGTGTGACCAATGACGATCTGTCAAAGATCATGGATACATCGGATGAATGGATCTATTCAAGGACCGGTATCAAAGAGCGTCCGATCGCAAAAGAGGAGACAACGACTTATCTTGCGACCATGGCGGCGAAAGCAGCGCTTGCTGATGCAAACGTAACGCCGGAAGAATTAGACCTCATCATCGTAGCAACGGTAACAAATGATTATGTAACACCTGCGTGTGCATGTGCAGTGCAGGCAGAACTCGGCGCGATGCAGGCGCAGGCTTTTGACATCAATGCAGCATGTTCGGGATTCATGTATTCGCTGCACACCGTATATGCATATATGAAAGCAGGTCTTGCCAAGCGCGCGCTCATCATCGGTGCAGAGACACTGTCCCGCATCATGGACTGGTCTGATCGGAGCACATGTGTGCTTTTTGGTGACGGCGCCGGCGCTGTTGTGGTAGAGGCGGCCGAGACGGGCATCCTTGCATGCGATCAGGGAGCGGACGGTGTTCGCGGCAAGAATCTGACCTGCATGAACAGAACGAATAACAATCCGCTCGTATCGACTGACACAAAGCTGCAATATGTCAAAATGGACGGACAGGCGGTTTTCAAATTTGCAGTCAGCGAGGTTCCGGGATCGATCAACAAGATCCTGGAAGAAACAAATACAAAACCGGAAGATGTAAAATACTATCTGCTTCATCAGGCGAATCTGCGGATCCTGCAGATCGTGGCAAAACATCTCGGTATATCTATGGACCGTTTTCCTACGACCATGGATCATACCGGTAATATCTCTGCGGCGTCAATCCCGATCCTTTTGGACGAGGTCTGCAAAAAGGGAATGCTTCAGCGCGGCGATAAGATCGTTTTGTCCGGTTTCGGCGGCGGCTTTACATGGGGAAGCTGTCTGATGGAGTGGTAGAGCATTCCTTTACCCGGCTTTTTTGAAAAGTGAAATCTTTATAAAGTGGTTGGAACAAAGTCCATTTTATAGTATGATGAGTGTGTGTGAGACACAAGATATATGCATCTCATTAAGAAAGGACAATTGCTTTATGAAGAAAAGACTCAGTGTATTACTGGCCCTCGCGCTTCTCGGTACGACGATCATGGCCGGTTGCGGCAAAGAGGAAAAAGAGATAAAGAATGACTCCATGCTTGATTCGATCAAAGATGAAGTCAAAGTGGAAGAACCGGAGACGGTCGTAGAAGAAACGCAGGAAGAGGAGAGTACGGAAGGAAAGTATCAGAGCGAGCTGACCGGTCTTTGGATCGACGAGAGTCTGAAAGATCAAAGACCGCTTGCCGTTATGGTCGATAATGAAAAAACGGCGCTTCCGCACTACGGAACATCTGATGCGGACATCGTATACGAGATGATGAACAGTACTGCGAATGACAGAGTCACCAGACTGATGGTCATCATGAAGGACTGGAAGAATTTAGAGCGTCTTGGCAGTATCCGAAGTGTTAGACCGACCAATGTCATTCTGGCTGCTGAGTATAATGCGATCCTCTGCCACGATGGCGGTCCGTTCTACATCGATCCGTATATCGCGAAATCCTACAATACCAACATCAGCGGTGGTTTCAGCCGTATCGACAACGGTAAAGCGCGCGAGTTCACAGAGTATCTGACACAGGAAGACGCTTCGCACCCGGACAGAACGCTGGATGCAAGGATCGAGCAGAGCAAGGTTAAGACGGAGTACACGAAAGACGATTTCAAAGAGCCGCATTTTAACTTTGCGGATGAAGAGTTTGAACTGGATGATAAAGACGCGATCGATGCAACAGAGATCGTGCTTCCGTTCAAGCACAACGGCTCCACACTGAAATACAACAAAGATACAGGTCTGTATGAGTATTACGAATACGGAAGCCAGTACAAGGATGAAGGCAACGGAAGCGTTCTGGCATTCAAGAACCTGATCCTGGAGAAGTGTACATTCCATCAGTATGACGAGAACGGTTACCTGATCTATAACTGCCTGGACAAGAATCTGGACGGTTACTATATCACAAACGGCAAGGCGATCCCGATCAAGTGGTGGAAGATCGGTGAGACGGCATTCTCTACATTCTTAAAGAAGAATGATGATCCGCTCGTGATCAACAGAGGAAAGACGTATATCTCCCTTGTGCCGGATGATGGATGGAAAAATCTTTCAATCAAATAAACGTATGACAAAAGCGGCGTCTGCGATTGCAGATGCCGCTTTGTTTATGATGTTTGAAGTTGTTTGTTATCGATATGATCTGTTAGACAGAGAAGTCGATCTTTTTGCCTGATGAAACAGTTTCTTCTTTCATGCTGTTCCAATCGACAGCTTTGATCTTTTCAAGAAGCTCTTCATAAGAACTTGCCTGAATCGTCGTCTGTTTGGACGGCGCATAGCGTTCTTCATCCTGCATCTCTTTTTCTCTTTTGGCTTCCGCCTTGTCGTCTTCGACAGCTTTCTCTCTTGCAGCCTGAATGCGTTCTTTTTGCTTTTCCGTAACTTCAGCGAGACTTGCGAAGATCACTGTTGTTCCGTCTGCTTTGAATGCTACACTCACGTTGGTGACAACGGTTGAGTTACCTTGCTCTCCCAATGCAGCGTCGAGTCCGTACTCATTGTGCAGCCCGTCACCGATCTTAACCGCTTCTTCCAACTTCTGAATGTTCTTCGCAGCGTAGTCTTCGTCAGCAGCCATTTTTTCAAGTTCATCTGTAGAAAAGAGAACGGAATACTCCCTGGTGCCTCTGGATAAGATCTCCGAAGCTTCTTCATCGGTGGAAAAGTCCGCTACCATGAAGTCCATATTGGAGTATTTTTCCTTGAGTTTGTCGAGAAGATCTTTAGCTTTTTCGGAAAGCTTAGGTGCGGCAGGTGCAGAGGTTCTGTCTGCAGAGTCGCTTTTTTTGGTCTTATCGGCATCCTTGCCAGCTGTTTTGTGCATATAAGCGCTGTACGAATTCAACATATTAGTTACATTCATATCAATTGCCATTGCATCACCCTCCTTGGTCTTTTCTGATATATCGTCATAATGAACGGAAAACTTTAGAAAGACCTTGCTTTTCTGTTGATCGTATCTAGCGGTCGTTTATGACCTGGAAGATGTAGAATTTCAGATAGTAAGATGCGTCGTTGGCCCAGAGGATCGGGTGGTCTGCGCATTGTGTCCGGAATTCGACCTGGCGCAGCATTTTATGCGCTCCGCGGGCCGCTTCAGCGATCGTTTTTGCAAAAAGTGTGGGCTCCATGAAGTGTGAACAGGAGCATGTGGCCAGATAGCCGCCTTCCTTTACGAGTTTCATACCGCGCAGATTGATCTCACGATATCCTTTGACTGCATTTTTCACGGAATTCCTTGATTTTGTGAAAGCGGGCGGATCGAGGATGACAACATCGAACTGCCTGCCTTGCTCTTCCAGGCGCGGAAGCAAGTCAAATACATCGGCGATCTGAAATGAAACGGTATTCTCAAGGTGGTTGAGCTTTGCGTTTTCATCTGCCTGTGCAATGCCAAGATCGGATGCATCTACGCCAAGAACAGAAGTGGCACCTGCGATGCCGGCATTCAGTGCGAAGGACCCTGTGTGCGTGAAGCAATCGAGAACGGTCTTACCCTTGCAAAGCTTTTGCATGGCCTTGCGATTGTATTTCTGGTCAAGGAAGAAGCCGGTCTTCTGCCCGTCTGCCACATCAACAAAGTAATGCACGCCGTTTTCGACGATCTCGACTTTGGTATCAAAACGAACGATCTTTTCTGAATCGACAGATGCCTGCGCGCGAAGATCGGAAGGCATAAGCGGCAGGAACCCCTTGATGCGTGGGAGTCCTTCTTTGTCGCGTTCTTTTGCATCGCTTCTTTCATAAACACCGTGGACGGTAACGCCGTCAGCTGCAAGCACTTCGATCAGGTCCGCGAGGATCTCGCCTTTCATACGATCAATCCCAAGTGCGAGCGACTCTACTACGAGGACATCGGAAAATTTATCAACGGTGATCCCCGGAAGGAAATCGGCTTCCCCGAATAAGATGCGGCAGCTAAGAGCAGCAAGACCGCTTTCTTCGATCGCATCCGCGAGAACATCCTTGCGGTAATTCCATGCGTTCTGCACACGCATCTTCAAAAGACCCGGCGTGACGGGTGTATCGCGCTTTCTTGAAAGGATACGGATCGTGATCTTTGAGTTTGTATTAATGAAGCCATATCCCATAAAATAATCGTCAAAATCGTGGACTGATACGATATCGCCGTTTTCGAAGATGCCTTGGATCGAGGCGATCTCATTATCGAATACCCACGCGCCGCCGGCCTTCAGTGTACGGCCTTCACCTTTTTTCAAAATAACTTTGCAATCGTGCATGAATTGTCTCCTTAATTGAATTCATAAAAATTCTATCATAGGTCGAGTATTCAGTAAACGAGCGAAAAATCCTGAATAAATTTTCTATACAATTTTAAAAAAATATAGTAAAATAATGACAAGTGTAGACGTCACTTTGTGGAGGTATTTCTTATGTTAGCAACGTTGATTCCGTTATTTGATGAGACAGAGGCTGTGAAAGCGTATTCTCTGTTTACACAGCGAAAGAATTCGCTTTTGAATCCGAGCATGTTTAGTACGGCCACCTTTGACGGAGCAGGATCGATCCTCGGATTGGAACTGATCGACCAGATTGGCCTTGAGACGATCGCATCAGACAAAGAAGTGTTTATCGAGGTATCGCCGGTTTCGGTCTATGTACCGATCAATGAGCAGTGTAAGGCGCCTCATGATAAGATCGTTCTTTTAATGGATCCGCGTATTACGCCGGATGAGAGCACTGTAGCCAGACTGCATGAATTAAAGAATATGGGTTACAAGCTGGCAATGCGTAAGCTTGCTGTTATTGATTTTGAAAAATATCGTCCGATCCTGCTTCTTTTGGATTACGTTCTTCTGAATCACGCCAAGATCGACATTGAGAAGGCCAAGATCTATTTTGGCAGACTGTTCCCGAATATCAAGCTTTGTGCAGTGAATGTCAATTCACAGAAGGATTTTGACAAACTGAAAGCCAAGGGCGGATATGAGTTTTACGAAGGGCAGTTTTTCCGTGCACCGGTTAAGAAATCGGAGCGAGAGGTCGCTCCTCTTAAGGTAAACTATATCGAACTCATTAATGTGGTGAATGCACCGGACTTTGATCTGACGAAGGCGGCGGATGTGATCGGTCGGGATACCGGCCTTGTTGTATCCCTGTTAAAGATCGCAAACCGTCTTTCGGTTAACTCCGAAGTCACATCGATCCGTCATGCGGTTGCAATGCTTGGACAGAAAGAGTTAAAGCGTTGGATTAACACAGCAGTCACCAAAGAACTCTGCGCTGACAAGCCGAACGAGATCATGCGTTATACATTGATCAGAGCACGCTTTGCAGAAGAACTGGCAGGACTTTTTGACATGGCCGGACTTGCAGATGAATTGTTCCTGATGGGCCTGTTCTCTTTCCTTGATGTCATGCTTGATAAGCCGATGAAGGAAGCGCTTAAGATGGTTAAGGTATCCAAAGAGATTGAGAAAGCGTTGACCGGAAAAGGCGGCGAACTGGCGCCTGTGCTTGACTTTATCCATCACTATGAAGCTGCTGACTGGCAGGAAGTATCTCGTCTTCTGATCTTGCAGGAGATCGATGACAAGAGCGTATATGAAGCTTACCAATCCTCGATGGAATGGTATCACGATCTGTTCGCATAAGGATTGTGCGATAAGCCCGGCTGGAGAGGCCGGGCTTTTTTACGCCATGAGAGCTTTTTTCATTCGGCGGCTGCGAAGCCGCATGCACTTGAAATAATGTGCGCGGTATACTACAATCGACTTTAATGAAGTAAATTGTAAAAGGAAAAGATCAAAATGAAATCTGAAAATACATCCTGGTTTTTAAAGGGGATGCGCGATGGCATCCCGATCGGATTGGGTTATTTTGCCGTCAGTTTTGCGCTGGGGATCACGGCAAAGAAGATCGGTATCACACCGATCCAGTCGATGGCAATGTCTTTTATGATGGTGGCCAGTGCGGGCCAGTACGCGGCTCTCACCGTGATCGCATCTGCGGGCGGGCTTCTGCAGATGGCGCTTACCACGCTTGTTGTAAATCTTCGTTATCTGCTGATGTCCTGCGCTTTGTCCCAGAAGGTCGATCCGAAGCTCCCGATGATCCACAGGCTCGGTATTTCTTACGGTGTTACCGATGAGATCTTCGGGATCGCGATGGCGACGGAGGGGACTTTGAATCCCCGCTACAATTACGGGGCCATTTCGGTTGCTGCTCCCGGATGGGCGCTTGGCGCTTTTCTCGGCGGCGTCGTAGGTGCGATCCTTCCCGCTACGCTTGTGAATGCACTCGGCGTTGCGCTATACGGCATGTTTCTGGCGATCGTGATCCCGCCGGCCAAGAAGAACCACTTTGTGGCAGCAGTTGTTGCGGTCTCGATGGTACTTAGCTATGTATCGTCCAAGATCGAGTTCGTCGCTTCGCATCCAAGTGGCAGGATCGTGGTCCTGACTGTTTTGATCTCGGCGGCTGCAGCATATCTGTATCCGAAGTATCCGGCGCCTGCCCCCTCAGAAGGCGAGGGAGCGGGATCATTCGATCAGGAAGGAGAAGAAGTAAATGGATTATAATGTATGGCTCTATTTTCTGGTTGCGGCCGGAACGATTTATCTGATCCGTGTGCTTCCGCTGACGCTGATCAGGCGGGAACTGACGAATCCTTTTCTGCGTTCCTTTTTGTATTTTGTCCCTTTTGTAACGCTGTCGGTCATGACTTTTCCCGACATGGTGGAAGCAACGGGCGGCGCACTTTCGGGATGGGCGGGTTTCCTGACGGGACTGATCCTTTCCTACGTGAGCGGAAACCTCTTTCAGGTGGCGATATCGTCCTGCATTGTGGTATACTTAATTGAAACATTTGTTTGCTGATACTGTCTAAGGAGGCAATTATGGAACCGTTTGTAGAAAGAAAGAGATGGGTGTTCTTCGGACTTCCGTTTACGTTTACCGTTTACACTGTTGAGAAGGATTTCATACGCACCAAACAGGGCTTCTTAAGCACAATGGAAGACAGTTGCTATATGTATAAGGTACAGGATACCAAGCTGACCCGTTCTTTGGGCGAGCGGATCTTCGGCCTTGCAACACTGAAATGCTATACCGGCGATACAACGGACAAAGTCCTGGAGTTGAAGCACATCAAGAATGCACAGGAGATCAAGAGCTTTATCGAGAAGACATCGGATGAAGAACGCATCAGAAGACGTACGATCAATACCCTGAGCATTGATGCGTCCACGGATCTTGACGGTGACGGTATTCCCGATAACCTTGAAGAATAAGATATGAGGCGTTTATCTGTATGAAGGTTTTACTTGCAGCCATCAATGCAAAGTACATTCACTCCAACCCTGCGGTATACAGTCTGAAGGCGTATGTCGCAGAGTATGGCGAGGATGTTGAGATAGTAGAATATACGATCAATCATCGGGAAGAAGCAATCCTGGCGGATCTGTACGAAAAGAATCCGGACGTGATTGCTTTTTCTTGTTATATCTGGAACTGGCATTTCGTTCAGCCGCTCCTGCGGGAACTTCCGAAGGTATTGCCTGATGCGGATCTGTGGCTTGGCGGGCCGGAGGTCTCTTACCATTGTGAAAAAGTGACGGCCGCATTTCCGCAGATCAGGGGGATCATTGTCGGCGAAGGGGAGGTTACGTTTGCTGAGATCCTGTCCCGTTACAAGCAAGCAGAAGAAACGGGTTGCAAAGCGATCGTATTTGACGATATTCCCGGGCTGTATCTCCCCGGAAGCGGGTCGACCGGAGACAGAAAACTGACGGATCTGTCCGAGATTCCGTTTTTCTATCATGATATGAGCACCTTTGAAAACAGGATCGTCTATTATGAGTCCTCGAGAGGATGTCCGTTTCGGTGCAGTTACTGTCTGTCTTCGATCGATAAATCCATGCGCCTCCGTCCTCTCGATACAGTGCGACGGGAGCTTGCTTTTTTCCTGGAAAAAAAGGTGCCGCAGGTCAAGTTCATTGATCGGACCTTTAACTGTAATCATGCACATGCTAAGGCGAGCTGGCAGTTCATCAAAGAAAATGACAATGGCGTCACAAATTTTCACTTCGAGATCGCGGCGGATCTGATCGATGAGGAGGAGCTTTCGATCCTGCGCGGCATGCGCCCGGGACTTGTACAGCTCGAGATCGGTGTACAGTCAACAAACGAGCGGACGATCTGCGAGATCAACCGTGTGATGGATTATAACAAGCTCCGCCGTGTAGTGGAGGCCATCGAATCAGGACATAATATCCATGTACATCTGGATCTGATCGCCGGGCTTCCGTATGAGGATCTTGATTCTTTTAAAAAGTCATTCGATGATGTCTATGCCATGAGGCCGAATCAGCTTCAGCTCGGTTTCTTAAAAGTGCTGAAGGGAGCGCCGATGTATGAGAAGGCCGAAGAATACGGTCTTGCGTATACGGACGATCCACCGTACGAAGTGCTTCGCACGAAATGGCTGTCGTATGCGGACGTGCTGGCGTTAAAGCGCATAGAAGAGATGGTGGAGCTTTACTATAACAGTAACCAGTTTGTTCATACCGTACGCTATTTGGAATCACTGTTTGAAAGACCGTATGATCTCTACGCTGCACTTGCCAAAGAATATGAAGAAAAGGGCTATTTCGTGCAGACGCCGGCAAGGAGTTACCGGTATGAGATCCTCTTAAAGTTTGCATGCGGGATCGAACCAGAGTCAGAAGAGGTGATGCGTGAGCTTCTTACCTTCGATCTCTATCTTCGTGAGAAATGTAAGAGCAGGCCTTCTTTTGCGAGAGATCTTGCTCCTTACAAAGAGGAGCTGAGGGCGCGTGAAGCGGACAAAAAAGATCACATCGAAGTTTTCTATCATCCGGTTTGGGATAAGGATCCTGTAAAGAAATCAGAGACGCCGTATTATGTCCGATTTTCATACGGAAAGCGTGATCCGCTGACGCAGAATGCGGAGGTGACGGTAGAATGAGAGCTAACACAAAAAGAATACTCGATAGGTTGGATACGCAGTACGGTACGGACATTCGCTGCTACCTTGATCATGAAAATGCATGGCAGCTTTTGGTCGCAACGATCTTAAGCGCGCAGTGTACGGATGCGCGGGTCAACATTGTAACAAAGGACCTTTTTCGGAAATACCCTGACGCGGCGGCGATGGCCGCGGCAGACCTTGAAGTGCTCGAGCAGGATATCAAGTCGACCGGTTTCTATCATAACAAAGCCAGGAACCTGATCGCGTGCTGCAGGAAACTGACGGAAGAATACGGCGGCGAGGTGCCCTGCGATATTGACCTTTTAACCGCGCTTCCGGGAGTCGGCAGAAAGACCGCGAATGTGATCAGGGGAAATATATACGGCGAGCCGAGCGTGGTCGTTGATACGCATGTAAAGCGGATCTCCAATAAACTGGGCCTTGCAAAAGGCGACGATCCCGTTAAGATCGAATTTGCTCTGATGAAGGAAATCCCGAAAGATCATTGGATCGCGATCAATCTGCACCTGATCAAGTTAGGGCGTGAGATCTGCAAAGCGCCTGTTCCGAAGTGTGAGATCTGCTTCCTGCAGGATCTTTGCCCGTCCTATCAGAAGGGCGTCGTTAAGAAACACACAAAACAGCAGAGGAAAACAACATGATGACGGATTCGTATGTATCACTTGATCTGGAGATGACAGGTCTTTCCGCAAAAACGGACAGGATCATCGAGATCGGTGCGGTGAAGGTGCGCGCCGGAGAGGCTGTCGGGACATTTTCTTCTTTTGTGAATCCGCATGCGGCGGTTGATACGCGTGTTTTGGAGCTGACCGGAATTGTTCAGGAAGACCTTAACCGCGCACCGGATCTTTCGGAGATACTGCCGGATCTTCTTGCGTTTTTAGAGGATGATGTGCTGGTGGGACATCGTATCCTGACGGATTATGCTTTTCTCAAAAGAGCGATCGTGAATGCGAAAGGTACATTTGAGCGGAGTGGGATCGATACACTGAAGCTCTCCCGAAAGATGTATCCGAACCTTCCGGGAAAACGTCTCTCGGATATGTGTGCATACTTTGGGATTGCGATCGAAGCGCATCGTGCGGTCGGAGATGCAAGGGCGACGCATTTGCTGTTTGAGTCTTTGAAAAAAGCGTATACGGAAAATGCGTATGACACCGAAAGCAGCCTTTCGGATGAAGACTTTGCGCCCAGGGCGCTGTTATATAAAGTGAAAAAAGAAGCCCCCGCATCACAGCGTCAGATAAAACGCCTGCGGGAGCTGATCGAACTGCATCATATCACTTTGACAAAAGAGATCGAATCCATGAGTAAAAACGAGATCAGTCGTATGACGGATCGGATCCTTGCAGAGCACGGACGATCGAATTTGTAAGAGGAGAGTGAAGCTTGCGAGCGGCCTCTACGAGCTCATCGATCTTTTCATCAGCGCCTTCGCTGCGATAAATGGAGGCAAGCAGCTTATATGTCTTGCTCACATCCGTGCCGGTGGATACGGCAAATTCCAAAACGGAGCGGGCTTCGCCCATATGGCCTGCGCGATACAGAAGGTCTGCCCATTTTTGCAACGTACGCGCCAGAAGGGTATAGTTCTGATCGTATTCCGCCAGAAGCGGCATGTTCGGTGCACCGTATGCAAGCTTCAGATCGGTATTGGAGATACCTGTGAAATTAACGACTTTCAGATCGGAGAGCGATTTGATCTGGTCGATGCAGTCCGCAACCTCCGGATCTTCTGTCATCGTATCGAGCGGCAGCTTATCAAGAGGGATCTTGATATAGCGAAGATCATCCAGCGGTTTGCGTCGGACATTGTTGGCCTTTGCCTCCTTTTCCCAAAAGAGACGGGTACTCTTTTCGGCTTCGCGATCGGTGCGTTTCATTCGGTAGTGAAGCCATAGGATAAACACGATTAAACTTGCCAAACAAGGGAACTTCATATATAATATCCTTTCGACGAGGTGAAAAGCATGTTTAATAAGAAAACAAGGAAAATTGTTTCTTCTATAATTATAATACTGGTCGTTTTGGCCATGCTTGTGCCGATGCTTTCGTACATGTATTAATCATTATATCATATATACAGGCGTTCACAGTTTTAAATGTCACTTGGTGACATATGAGGAGAGAAAATGAAAAAATTAGTTGGTGCGATGGCAGCTGTCATCGTATTGGCAGGCTGTTTTGTTGCAGTACACATAGCAGTTGTGGCACGTGCGAATGAGAACGCGATCAGCAACGGTGTCTTCATCGGAGATATCAATGTATCCGGTATGTCCAAGGAAGAGGCGTCCAAACAGCTTACACAGTATGTGGATGGCATGAAAGATGTTCCACTTACTTTGAAGATCGACGATCTTGGAGAGATCGGAACGACGGCAGAAGAGCTTGGGATCAAATGGGGTAACCCGGAAGTGATCGAAGAAGCCTTTTCACTCGGAAAAGAAGGAAATATCTTAACCAGATACAAACAGCTGAAGGATCTTGAGAAAGAGCCGAAGCATTACGATATTAAGCTTGCATTTGACGATGCGGCGGTTGGAGCTGTCCTTGAAGAAAAAGGTGCACAGTTCAATGTTGAAGCAAAGGATGCATCTTTGAAACGTGAGAACGGTGAATTCATCGTAACGGAAGGATGCACAGGCCGTAAGGTTGATATTGAGAAGTCCGAAGAGACCCTGAAGTCGTTTTTGAATGACTGGAACGGTGAAGAAGCGACTGTAGATATGGTCGTTGCGATCGAAGAGCCGAAGAGCAGAACGGAAGATCTGCAACAGGTAAAAGACCTTCTCGGCAGCTTTACGACAAGCTACAGTTCATCCGGTTCGGACCGCTGCGCAAATGTGGCAAACGGCTGTAAGCATATCAACGGGACGATCGTTTATCCCGGCGAGGAGTTCTCAGCGTATGAAGCGGTATCTCCGTTTACGGAGGAGAACGGATATCATCTGGCCGGCTCCTATTTAAACGGAATGGTTGTTGAAAGCCTTGGAGGCGGAATCTGTCAGGTGTCCACAACCCTTTATAACGCGGTGCTTCGTGCGGAACTGGAGGTTACGCAGCGTTTCAACCATTCCATGGAAGTCAGCTATGTGCCGGCATCGGCGGATGCGGCGATCGCAGAGTCTTCCGGAAAAGATTTTAAGTTTGTCAACAATCTGGAATACCCAATCTATATTGAAGGGTACACCGAGAATAAGCATATTACGTTTAACATATACGGGCATGAGACACGTGATCCGGGACATAAGGTTACATTTGAGAGTGAAGTGATCTCTGAGAAGCATCCTGATTCCGAGAAGATCATTACGGACGGCAGCCAGCCGATCGGCTTTGTAAAGATCCAGTCCGTTCATGTCGGCAAGAAAGCAAAGCTTTGGAAGATCACAACGGAGAATGGCCAGGAGGTATCCCGTGAAGAGGTGAACAACAGCTCTTACATGATGGTTCCTCGTACAGCAACCGTAGGAACTGCAACATCCGATCCAAACGCGCTGGCATTGTTGCAGGCGGCGATCGCGACAGGCAGTATCGATCAGGTCAAAGCAACTGCGGGATCGATCTCATCCGGTGCATATCTGGTGCCGGCATTGCCTGAGATCCCTGCAGAAGAGCAGGTACCCGCACCCGTAGGATAGGAACTCTATGAAAATCGGCAAAGTCACCGGCAACGTATATAAACGTTCCGTTTTGAAAGAGATTCATAATGACAACACAAGCGGCACAGTCTTAGGGGAAGACTGTGCCGTTTTTCTGTCTGAGCCGATGGAATTATATGGCATTTCTTTTGTCCGTACTGCTGTTTATCGTGCACTCAATGCATTACTTATGCCGATGACGATCCGCGCATCGCTGATGCTGCCGGCAGAGACGGAAGAATCCTGTCTGAAAGAACTGATTCGTGAGATCGGATCGGCAGCAAAAGAAGCCGGCGTTCGTTTTGCCGGTGCGGAAGTGAAGGTCACGGCTTCGCTTCGATATCCGGTCTTATCGCTTGTTTCGACCGGCGATAAGAAGCTGTCGGAGTACAAACGGTCTGCTGAGATTTGTGATGGATATGATATCGTTTTAACCAAGTGGATCGGACTATCCGGAACGGCGATCACAGCAGCGGAAAAGAAGACAGCGCTTAAGGATAAATTCCCGACCGCCTTTTTGGAAGATGCTGAGGCATTATCGCAATTCTACAGCATCATTCCGGAGGCCGCCACCGCCGTGAAGTCCGGCGCCTTGAAAATGAAGCCTGTTACGGAGGGCGGCATATTTGCCGCACTATGGGAGCTGGCTGAAGAATGCGGCGTTGGACTGGAAATCGAATTAAAGAAGATCCCGCTTAAGCAGGAAACGGTGGAGGTTTGTGAATTCTTTGGCATCAGCCCGTACGAACTCTATTCGGATGGCTGCCTGTTATTGATCGCCGAGGACGGGGAAGAGTCGGTCAGACTTTTTTCAGAAGAAAACATTTCGGCCACGGTCATCGGAAAGGTGCGCAGCGGAAATGACAGAGTAGTCATCAACGATGAAGAGAAGCGTTACCTTGAACCTGCAAAGCCGGATGCACTTTATCAAATCTATGCTTAGAAAAGAGGTTAAGAGATCATGAGAGAACAGATTTTGACAATCATTGAAAAGAACAGCAGGATCGACCTGAAAGAGCTGGCGATCCTTTTGGGTGCCCCGGAGATCGATATAGTAAACGAGATGCAGAAGATGGAAGAAGAAGGTGTGATCTGCGGATACCATACGCTGATCGATTGGGAGAAAACTTCCATTGAAAAAGTAACGGCATTGATCGAGGTACGTGTGACGCCGCAACGTGGGCAGGGATTTGACTCCATTGCGGAACGCATTTATAAGTACCCGGAGGTTCGCGCGACTTATCTGATCTCGGGCGGCTATGATCTGCTCGTCATTCTGGACGGAAAGAGCCTGAACGAGGTTGCGAGATTTGTAACCGATAAGCTTTCTACGCTCGATTACGTACTCAGTACGGCGACACATTTTATCCTGAAGAAATATAAGGATCATGGCACGATCATGACCAAAAAATATGAAGATACGAGGGAGATGATTACACCGTGAGAAATCCGTTATGTGATAAAGTAACCGGCATTAAACCCTCGGGCATTCGAAAGTTTTTCGATATCGTCAGCGAGATGAAGGATGCGATCTCTCTCGGCGTCGGCGAACCGGATTTTGATACGCCGTGGCATATCCGCGACGAGGGCATTTATTCACTGGAAAAAGGGCGCACCTTCTATACGTCCAATGCCGGTCTGAAAGATCTAAAGATTGAGATAACAAAATATCTGGATCGCAAGATCCATGTACAGTACAACTATCAGAACGAGGTCCTGGTAACGGTCGGCGGAAGCGAGGCCATCGATATGGCGCTCCGTGCGATGATCAATCCGGGCGACGAAGTTCTGATCCCGCAGCCGAGCTACGTATCCTACGAGCCTTGTGCGATCATGGCGGATGCAGTGCCGGTCATCATCAATTTAAAGGCGGAGAATGAGTTCCGCCTGACGGCGCAGGAGATCCTGGATGCGGTCACGGATAAGACCAAGATCCTGGTACTTCCTTTCCCGAACAATCCGACGGGCGCCATCATGGAGCAGAAAGATCTGATCGCGATCGCAAAGGTGATCGTGGAAAAGGATCTGTACGTGATCTCGGACGAGATCTATTCCGAGCTGACTTACAAAGGAGAACATGTTTCGATCGCATCGATCCCCGGCATGCGCGAACGGACGATCCTGATCAACGGCTTTTCCAAAGCGTATGCAATGACGGGATGGAGACTGGGATATGCCTGCGGACCGAAACTGATCATTGAACAGATGACAAAGCTTCATCAGTTTGGCATCATGTGTGCGCCGACGACGAGTCAGTATGCTGCCGTGGAAGCACTTAAAAACGGTGATGATGATGTGAAGATGATGAGAGATGCTTACAATCAGAGAAGACGTTTTCTGCTGAACGCATTTCGCGAGATTGGACTGGAATGTTTTGAGCCGTACGGTGCCTTTTATGTATTTCCCTGCATCAAGGAATTTGGCATGACGAGTGAAGAGTTTGCGACCAGATTTTTGCAGGAAGAAAAAGTTGCAGCTGTTCCGGGAACCGCATTCGGCGAAAGCGGCGAAGGATTCCTTCGAATATCGTACGCGTATTCTCTGGAGAATCTGAAGATCGCGATCGGCAGACTCGAGCATTTCGTAAAAAAACTGAGAGAAGAAAAGAAGTAGTATGCATATCGTATTACATCAGCCGGAGATCCCGGCCAATACGGGAAATATCGGCAGAACATGCGTTGCGACAGGAACGGGCCTGCATCTGATCGAGCCGCTCGGATTCCGTCTCTCTGAGAAGAATATCAAACGGGCAGGCATGGATTACTGGGACAAGCTTGCGCTTACCCGCTATATCAACTACGAAGAGTTTCTGAGTAAGAACGGTCTTCCGTCCGGATCCGAAAGCGGACCGAAGATCTGGTACGCGACGACGAAAGCGCACCATGTATATACTGATGTCACCTTTGGACCGGATGATTATATCATGTTTGGGAAGGAAAGCGCCGGCATTCCGGAAGAGATCCTGGTCGATCATGAGGATACCTGCATCCGGATCCCCATGCTTGACAGTATCAGGTCGCTCAATCTGTCGAATTCTGTTGCGATCGTGCTCTATGAAGCACTCAGACAAAACGGATTTGCTTCTATGCAGCTTGCGGGCGAGCTCCACAGGCTCCATTGGAGAGAGTAAGAAAATAAAACGGGAAGCCTGTCAGAAAAAAGAGGATCTGACGGCTTCCCGCTTTTTTATTTCATGTATTTTGCCTCGGTTGCAAGAACTGCGTCGACTTTTTTGCCGGAACGTTCATTGCGTACGTAGGTGCAGGCGAGGTAGTCTTCGATCAGCTCTTTGGCCAGCTGATCACCGGTCACCTGACTGCCGAGCGTGATGATGTTGCAGTTATTGGAAAGGCAGGCACGCTTTGCCGAGTAGGCATTTAATACGTTGGCGGCGTATGCACCTTTTACCTTGTTCGCTGCGAGCATGACACCGATACCTGTCCCGCAAAAGAGAATGCCGCGATCGAATTTACCGGCCGCAACTTCTTCAGCGACTGTAGTAGCCACTTTTGCATAGATCGGATCATCGCTTCCAAAGTCAGTCACGTCGTGGCCGAGAGATCTTACGAAATCGATCATTTCCTTTTTGTAATCCTCTGCATTGGGATCACAGCCCATTGCTATCTTCATGTTCAAACCCTCCCGCTGTTAAATGTCTCTGATGTATGAATGGCCTGACGGATCAGGCTGTTGAACTTTTGTGCTTCCCATGCTGCGCGTCCGACGAAAAGTCCGTCGATGTCAGGCTGGATGATCAGACTGTCCGTGTTCTGCGGGTTGACGCTTCCGCCGTACAGGCATGGGATATCTTTTGCACGATCACCGAAAAGCTCTGTCAGGCATTTTCTGATCGCGCGGTGCATTTCCTGAGCATAGTCCGGGCTGGCCGGTGTGCCCTGCTCGCCGATCGACCATACGGGCTCGTATGCGATCCAGATACGATCCAGATCTTTTGTATTCACATTATGAAGTCCGATCTTGAGCTGCGTGCGAAGGACTTCTCGGCTGATGCCATATGCCTTCTCTTCGGCTGTCTCCCCGATACAAAGGAGAGCTCGGAATCCGTGTGACAGAGCAGAGAGGACCTTGGCATTCTCTTCAGGATCTGTCTCGCCGAAAACGTGTCGCCTTTCCGAATGACCGATCATCACAAGATCGGTCCCGACCTCCTGTAGCATCAGCGGGGATACTTCACCGGTGAACTGCCCCTGCTCCGCCGGATGCATATTCTGTGCCCCAAGCAGGCAGAGGGAGTGATCGATGCAGCTGCTCGCTGATGCGAGAGTCGGAAAGGAAGGAATAATGAAGAGTGTCATATCCTCGCGGCTGATATCGCCGGTCAGATCGACAAGTTCTTTCAGATATGAAGTCGTTTCTTTTATGTTCTTGTACATCTTCAGATTCGATCCGAAATAGAATCGTTTCTTCATAAAACACCTCCAAATGACGGATTACTCTATAAAGAATGTGGAAAAGTGTTTTCCGCAATTGGAATTATACACAATCCGATCGCATATTTCAAGAAATAAAATTTTATTACATTTCATGGTAAAAGACAAAAAGCACACAAAAAAGATACAATATGACGGACCTGTGTGGAATTTGCACAGATAAGCATGAAATAATATTTCATATCATATTGACAACGAAGTTTCACGTGCGTTATCATAAATGCAAGTGAAAAACAGCAAAAATTTTATTTCATCGGAGGGCTAACAACTATGTTATTAAACATGACTGACTTGCTGAAAGTTGCTAATGAACATTCATTTGCCGTACCGGCATTCAATATCGGAACGGGGATGATCTTAAACGGTGTTATCGAGACCTGTGAAAAACTGAAAGCGCCTGTGATCCTGGCGATTCATCCGTGGGAGCTGGAGTTTAACGGCGATGCTTTTTTACAGATGGTATTGGAAAGAGCGCACAGAACAAAGCTTCCTGTCTGCATCCACTTGGATCACAGCGAATGGGGGCCGATCACCAGAGCGATCCGCGCAGGGTTTACTTCTGTTATGATCGATGCTTCTTCCAAACCGTTTGAAGAGAACATCGAGATCACGCGCAAGGTCGTTGAGCTGGCACACCCGCTTGGCGTATCGGTCGAAGGCGAGCTTGGTTCCATCGGAACAACGGATGGTGAGAACGTAACATCGGAGAGCGATATCCTTTATACAAAACCGGAAGATGCAGCAAAATTCGTTAAAGAGACCGGCGTTGACTGCCTGGCGATCGCGATCGGTACATCTCACGGCATCTATCCGAAGGGATTACAGCCGAAGCTGAAACAGGATCTTTTGAGCGAGATCAAAAAAGCGATCCCGAACACACCGCTCGTTCTTCACGGCGGTTCCGGCAATAAGGATGAGGAGATCGCGGAAGCGGTCAGACGCGGTGTGAACAAGATCAACATCTCTTCCGATATCAAGGACGCATTCTACCAGAGACTGCGCATTACATTGGAAGATAAGAAGATCCGCGAGCCGTTCGAACTCTATCCGGACAGCATCAAAGCAATGAACAAGGTTGTGGAAGAAAAAGTCAGACTGTTCAACGATGACGATAAATTAAAGTATTACGTACTGGATGAAATGATCTGATCCTGATCAGGAATATGGGGGAGCGTAATGGCATATACAGACACCTACCGGGAATGCATCGAGCGCATACCTGATCTGATTCACGAAGTAAAGAGCAAAAACAAAAGCCCGATGTTCGGGTTTACCAGTAATCTGGACGTCATCCTGAAATGGGATGAAAAGAAATACAATGCGATCCTGAAAGAATTTCTGGATTGCACCGAACCAAAAGCAGATGTCGGCGATCTTGTTTACAAGATGCAGGACTTTGCAAGGATCACGGCAGCCTACATGGCGAGGGGACTCGGGGGGAGTTTTTTCATCATGGACCTGGCTGTCTGTGAATACCTTCGTTCTCATTTTGACACGGAGTTTTACCTCGGCGGGACATGCGCGCAGGGCGCAGCTGCATTTGGCAGGATCGGTTTTCCCGTAAACATCCATATCTCGGACAGATGCAAAGAGGTCTGTGACCTTCTTTCCGAAGACGGGATCACGAGTGTGAAAGACGGCAGGAAAGTTCCGGTTGCGGAGATCTGCTCCGGCGAACCGCCGATCTATCACTTCATCCTGCAGTTTAATCGAGGCGATATCATCAGGATCGGCGACAAGGAAGTTGTAATACCGGAATCGAACCGCCTGATCTTCTGCTACGACCAGATGCAAAAAGATTTTCCGATCGATGACGGATTCTTTTCATACTGGGAAAACGGCACAGAATGTCCGACATCGGTATCGATCTCGGGGTTTGACGCAATCCTGGATGCCGATATTATGGATCGACACACCGACAGGATCGCTCCGCTTCTTCGGAAGATCAAGGAACGTTCTCCGAAAACGGTGATCTATTTCGAAGGCGCATTTTATATGAATGCCGAGATGAAAGACAGGATCCTTGATACGCTCGGGCAGTATACGGACATTATCGGAATGAATGAGGAGGAACTCAAAGCGCTCCTGGAACGAAAGAAGCTGTCTGTCGATCTTGACAGTGCGGACGAGATCATGAAAGCGCTGGAGATGCTTCTTAAGCTGTATCGCACCAAAGGGATCGTGCTTCATACAAAAGATTATTCTCTCTACTACGGAGATGACTGCAACGGATACGACATCAAGAGCGGACTGACAATGGGGAATATCCTGTCTACGACAAGAGCCAGGATCAGCCATTACGGGAACCTCGAGGAATGCAGAGAGACACTTGGTCTTGAACTCAGTAAGAGAGGGCTTGCACTGGCAGATGCGATCGAACGGATCGAAACGAAACGCCGTGTCGAGATCGTGCCAAGCAGATACCTCAGTCATCCGGCTTGTACGATCGGACTCGGCGATACATTCGTAGCCGGCGTACAGACCTGTTTTCTGACAGGAGGGGAATGATGGCATACCTCATAGGAATTGATCTTGGAACATCCAGCCTAAAGACGATGCTGGCAGATGAAGCCGGCGGCAGCAGAGTGCTGGCCAGTGTGGATTATCAATTCGATGTGCCGTATGCAGGATACGCGGAGCAGGACGCAAATATCTGGTGGGATGCACTTGTAAGTACAGTCCGAAAAGTTCTGCAGGATGCTTCGGTCCGGCCGGAAGAGATCGCAGGGATCAGCTTTTCGGGCCAGATGCATGGGATCGTTCCGATCGATCGGGAAGGAAAATGTATCCGCCCCGCGATCCTTCATTGTGATGCAAGATCTGCGACTCAGGTGGAAGAGATCAACAAAACATTTGGGATCGACCGTATCAGAGAACTGATGATGAATCCCGTTTACTCCGGCTTCCTTCTCGTATCGTTATTGTGGATACGGGAAAATGAGCCGCAGAATTACGAGCGGATCCACCGCGTTTTATCACCGAAGGATTACTTGAAATACCGATTGACAGGCATCTGCGCATCGGAACCTTCGGATGCCTCCGCAACACTGGCATACGATATCAGAAAAGGAACGTGGTCGGAGGAGATTCTGGAACGTTTAAAGATCGATAAAGATCTGTTCCCGAAGATCATAGAGACAGACGGTGTAGTCGGATCGGTAACAGAATCGGCGGCACGCGAGACGGGACTGTCCGTTCAAACGCTGGTCGTATCAGGCGGCGGCGATCAGGTCATGCAGGGGGTTGGAAACGGCGTGACGGCTGTCGGCGCAGCATGTGTCAACATCGGCACAAGCGGGCAGTACTCGATCCAAAGCGACGAGCCGATCTTAAATCCGGCACTATCGACCAATACATTTTGCGGTTACAAAAAAGGACGCTGGTTCACCATGGGAGCCATTATGAATGCAGGGCTTTGCATGAAGTGGGGCAGCGAGATCTTAAAGACATCTTCCTACGAAGAATGGAATGAGGCGGCAAAGAAAACCGTACCCGGAAGCGGCGGCGTGATCTTTCTTCCGTATCTGAACGGAGAGAGAACACCGCATGTGAACCCGAACTTAAGCGGCGCGTTGTGGGGCGTGAACTTAAAGACGGGCCGGGCGGAAGTGATGCGGGCCATTATGGAAGGCGTTGTCTTTGCATTAAACGAATGCAAGGAGATCTGCGCAGGGCTTGGGCTTGCGCAAAAAGGGGTTATCGTTTCCTCCGGAGGAGGAGCAAGAAGCAGAGAGTGGTTACAGATGCAGGCCGATATTCTCGGCGCACCGCTTAAGGTGGCAAGCGTACAGGAACAGGCATGCATGGGAGCTGTGATCACAGCAGGTTCCGGTGCCGGGATTTTCAAGGATATTGAGGAAGGATGCCGGGCATGTGTCACATACTCGGATGAGGTCATCGAACCGGATCAGCAGAGTCAAAAGATCTACAGAGAATACTACGGACAGTATCTGGATCTGATGCATGCAGCTGCAAAGCAGCTTGAAGCGGTAACGATCCTTGGCAGAGAGACAGAGAAGGTTATGAAACAAAAATAAATGGGGAGGCAACAGCGTGAGTGAAGAAGTGAGAAATGCAGAGTACTTGCTCGACTGCGAAAACATTTCAAAATCATTCGGTGGAACGCATGCGCTGAAGGGGGTTCAGCTTCATGTAAAGCCCGGCGAAGTCCATGCATTGCTTGGTGAAAACGGTGCCGGAAAATCCACATTGATGAAATGTATCATCGGACTTCTGAAGCCGGACGACGGAACGATCTATTTTGACGGAAAGCCGTTTCAGGCAAAAGGACCTGTTGATGCGATCAATGCGGGTATCTCGATGATCCACCAGGAATTAAACCCGGAACCGCATCTGACAATCGCGGAAAACATTTTCCTGAATCGCGAAGATGTGCGAGGGATCTTTCTGGATAAGAAAAAACAGAACCAGCGCGCACAGGTGATCCTGGACAATTTCCATATGAATTATCCGGCGCAGACCAAGATCAGCGCATTGACACTGGCAGAGGTTCAGATGATCGAGATCATCAAAGCCGTATCGACACAGGCAAAACTGATCATCATGGACGAGCCGACATCCTCGCTTGACAGTCATGAAACGGACAGACTGTTTGAAGTTATCCGGGATCTGAAAGCAAAGGGTGTTGCGATCATCTACATCTCGCATCGTATGGAGGAGATCTTCCAGATCTGTGATACCGTGTCGGTTTTCAGGGACGGAACGTTCATTAATTCCATGCCGCTGAAAGAAGTGTCAAGAGATACACTGATCTCGATGATGGTAGGCCGTAAGGTCACCAATATTTTCCCGAAGGTTGACTGCAACATCGGCGATGTTGTTTTCAAGGCAGAAAATATATCCGGAAAAGGATTTAAAGATATCAGTTTTGAAGTCCATGCGGGAGAGATCCTCGGCTTCTCGGGCCTTGTCGGTTCGGGCAGAAGCGAGACGATGCGTGCGATCTTCGGACTTGATCCGCTCTATGGCGGAAAGATGTATCTTGACGGAAAAGAGATACACAATAAAAACCCGCGGGATGCGATCCGCAAAGGGATCGCGATGGTCAACGAGGACAGAAAGAATTACGGACTGTGCCTCACGAGATCGATCAGGGAAAACATTTCCCTCCCCAATCTGCCGGCTAAGCAAAAGGGTCTTCTGATCAATCGGAAACGTGAGAAGATCGATTGTGAAGAGTATGCTTCCCAGGTGCATTTGAAGGCAGCGAGCATCGAACACGATGCATTTTCCTTGAGTGGCGGTAACCAGCAAAAGGTGGTTGTTGCCAAATGGATCATGGCAAACCCGAAACTTCTGATCCTTGATGAGCCGACCAGAGGCGTAGACGTCGGAGCGAAATCCGAGATCCACTCGCTCATGTGTCAGTTTGCAGCGGAAGGCCTTGCGATCATCATGATCTCTTCGGAGCTTCCGGAGGTCATGGGAATGAGCGATCGCGTGATCGTATATCACGAGGGTTCGATCAGTGGTGAGTTCAAGCGAGAAGAGATCGTGAACGAGAGAGTGTCTCAGGAAGATATTTTGGCACGCGCATTTGGCGCCTAAAAGGGGAGGAAGAAAATGTCACAATCTAAAGTAGGTAGCATTTCCAGACAGGACATGATCAATGACCTGCTGGGAAAATACGGGATCGGCGTAGTAATGCTCATCATGATGGCTGTGATCAGTATCATGGAGCCGGCGTTCCTGACAGGAAGAAACATCATCAACGTAGCAACACAGATTTCGATCAACGGTCTTCTGACATACGGCCTTTGCTTATCGATCACGACCGGTGGTATCGATCTTTCGGTAGGCGCTCAGCTGGCACTGACAAGCTGTATGATCGGTGTGTGTTTGAGAGACGGCATGCCGGTTGCGCTGGCTTGCCTGGCAGGTATCGGTATCGCAACACTGTTCGGATTTATCAACGGTATCCTGATCGCGAAGTTCAACATGTTCCCGTTTGTTGTAACGCTGTCGACGCAGCTGGTCATCAGAGGTCTGTCGCAGGTTATCAGTAACGGCCAGGCGATCCCGATCACGAGCGATGCGTTCAAGGAGATCTATTCGGGCAAATTCTTGGGAATACCGATTCCAATCGTGATATTTGTTCTGATCACGATCATCATGTACCTGATGCTTCATTGGACGAGGTTCGGACGCTATATCTTTGCAGTCGGCGGTAATGTGAACGCGGCGATCGCATCCGGTATCAGCAGATTCTGGGTTCTGGTCGGTGTATATACGATCTCGGGAATCTTAAGTGGTATCGCATCCATCATCTTCACGGCAAAAACGGGCTCGGCGCAGTCCAATATCGGTATCGGTTATGAGACAGATGCCGTAGCTGCTTCCGTGCTGGGCGGTACATCGTTTGCAGGTGGTATCGCAACGATCCCGGGCGACATCCTCGGTATCTTTATCATCGGCTTTATCTACAACGGTATGAATATGCTTGGCGTTTCATCCTACTATCAGTCAGTTGTAAAAGGATGCATCATCATCGGTGCGGTACTGATGGATATGGTCATGATCCGCAGAAAACGATAAGGGATTATCAGAAGCAAAAAACAATATGTGGGCTATACTCCGGCTGTGGCGATTGCCACGATAGGGGGGTTATATTATAATTCATTTTTAAGGAGGAAAAAAATGAGAAAGAAAGTATTGTCACTGGCACTCGTAACCGTAATGGCACTCTCTTTGGCAGCATGCGGCGCTAAAGAAGAGGCAGCAGCTCCCGCAGCAGAACCTGCAAAAGAAGCAGCAGCTCCCGCAGCAGAAGCTCCCGCGGCAGAAGCACCTGCAGCAGAAGCATCCGGCGCAGACGTAAACGGCGACGGAAAAGTTGTGATCGGCTACATCTCCAAGAACATCGTTGACCCGTTCCATGCACCGATCAACGAAGCAGCTCAGCAGGCTCTTGATAAGATGAAAGCAGACGGTGTGATCGATGACTGGACAGGCATCCTTGATGGCGAGACAGACCCGAACAAGCAGATCGACCGTGCAAACGATTGTATCGCAAAAGGCTGTGATATCGTTATCATGCTTCCTGCAGAGTCCGAAGCATCCGATCCTGCATTATTAGCTATGAACGACGAGGGCATTAAGGTTCTGGAAGTAAACTCCAAGACAGCAAGCTGTGACACAAAAGCTTTCGCATTCTTCGGTTCCGATGACGTTCAGGCCGGTGAAATGCTGGCAAACTGGGTTCTTGAAAACTGCAAGAACGGCGGTAAGTACATCCACTGTACAGGTATCCTTGGCAACTCCGCACAGATTGATCGTGGACAGGGTATCGAAAACATCATGAAAGATCATCCTGAATTTGAAAAGGTCGGCGAGCCTGATACACAGTGGAAGGGCGACCTTGCAGCAAACGCAGCAACAGACGGTATCGCACAGTACGGCGATGAGCTCGTAGCGATCATCTGCGACAACGATGATATGTCTTCCGCAGCACAGCGTGCATGCAACGACGCAGGCAGAAAAGACATCGTATGTGTAGGTGTTGACGGCAACCAGAACCCTCTTCAGATGGTAAAAGACGGCGAACTCGGCGCAACCGTTCTTCAGGATGGTATCGGCCAGGTTATGGGCGCGATCGAAGCGATCCAGACAATGGTTAACGGCGGTGAAGTGAAATCCAATCCGCAGATCCCGTTCGTACTTGTTACAAAAGACAACGTAGATCAGTATCTGAAATAATAAAACATTTGCTGGCAATGCAGCAATGACACATTAGGGTTTCGTACGGAGGAAGCCGTTTCACGGCTTCCTCTTATTCGAAAAAGACAATTGGAGGAGCAATGGCGAAAATCGAAGAAAACGATAACATGCAGAGTTATCAGGTCCTCGACCTTGTGAAAGAGAAGTATAATGACATGTTTGCGGCGGAGAAAAAGGTCGCGGACTATGTTCTTCTCCATCCAAGCAAAGTGATCGCAGAAACTGTCAGCGACATCGCAAAGGGCAGCGGGGCAAGTGAAGCAACGGTTGTCCGTATGTGCAGACATCTGGGGTATAAGGGCTACTATCAGTTTCGCGTATTGCTGGCCAAAGATATCGGCAGACTGACCTCGGGGGAGACAGAAGAGGATGCAGTCGGCCAGATTTTTAACGATTACATTTCACAGATCACACAGATCAAAGAAATGGTGAATGACTCTATTATGCGACAGTGCGCGGATCTTTTGAGGTCCAGCAAGATGATCCATATCCTTGCGGTCGGCAATACGGTGCCTCTCTCACTTTATATGGGTTTCCGACTTGGCCGACTCGGCCTTCGAAGCTCCTATGGCGTCGCACCTGAGTATGTTATGAACAATGTCAATCTGGCAGGTGAGAACGAAGTGCTTGTGGCGATCTCCAAATCGGGCAGTTCCAAGCAGATCGTGGAAGGCTGCGAGATGGCAAAAGAAAAGAATATGCCGATCATTGCCGTAACAAAGTATGAGCATTCACCCATCACATCGATCGCGGACCTGACGCTTGCGACCGGCGGGAAGATTGATGACCTGACCGGATATCACAGCAATTATTCACACTTAACAGAGATGATCCTGATCGATGCATTACTGGAATTCGTAACCAACTGGGAACAGATCGTTCAGACAGACGCAGAAAAGCCGGAAGAACTGTTCTCGAAATACAAAGTATAACGGGGTAAGCATAATGAAACGATCGTTGATTGACAAAGAGATAGATTGGGCTATTGAAACTTGTAAGAGACTTCACATGGCACTGCCGGATTTTGCTTATTGGACAGAAGAAGAGTGGAAGAAAAGAGAAGCAACAACGGAGTACATGCGCAAGAGTGCCATGGGATGGGATGTAACAGATTATAATTCCAACGATTTTGACAAAGTCGGTGCAGTTCTTTTTACGTATCGCAACGGCCTGTCTCAAAAATCGGACAATCCGTTTGATTTTGACGCAGGAAGAGTATATTGCGAGAAGTATATCATCATGAAACCGGGCCAGGTACTTCCCTGCCATTTCCATTACACCAAAACAGAAGACATCATCAACCGTGCAGGCGGTACACTTCGTGTATTCGTTTGGAATTCCACACCTGAATTCGACGGTTATAAGAAAGATGTGAAGGGCGATGTACATCTGATGTGCGACGGCCAGCCTGTTGTCGTTCCGGCAGGTGGATATGTTGACATCAAACCCGGCAATTCCATCACACTGACACCGTATGTATACCATGAGTTCATGGCTGTTCCGGAGGACGGAGATCTGATCGTAGGTGAGGTATCCCGCGTTAATGACGATGCAGCGGATAACCACTTTGAACCGTACATTGATTTCCAGAAGATCACGGAAGATGTAACGGCAAAACATCACCTTTGCGGCGGCTATCAGCAGTAAGGCGCAGCCATGGATGCAAAAAAGAATATAATCACTTATGAAGAGCTGCGTAAGATGCTCATAGCCTGTGCGGATCGCATCATCAGGTGCGAAGCATATCTGACGCAGATCGACAGCAGGATCGGAGACGGTGATCACGGCATCGGCATGCGGACCGGTATGACGGCTGCGAAAAGAGTGCTTGCGGCAGATCGCGACGACCGGGATATCTATGCAATGATGGCAGAAATGTCCGGTGAGATGGAGCGCACGATGGGTGGTGCTTCGGGGATGATCTTTTCATCCTTGTTCTCCGGCAATGCGAAAGGCCACGCACCTGCATCCGAAATGACGGCGACCGAATTTGCCGCATATATGGAGAGCGGTCTGCACAACGTAATCTCGATCGGACATGCAGAACTTGGCGACAAGACGATGGTGGATGCGTTCGCGCCCGCAGTGGATGCGATGAAGCATCACACAGGGTCTTTCGGTGAAATGATCCTTGCAGCAGAAAAGGCTGCGCATGAGGGCATGGAGAAGACCAAAGACCAGATCGCAAAATTCGGCCGTGCGAAGAGCCTGATGGAGCGAACGCTCGGTTTTCAGGATTCCGGTGCGACAAGTGTATGGCTGATCTTCCTGCAGATGGCGGATGAGATCACGGGTCGGACAACACCTGACCCTGTTGCAGAAGAAGAGACTTTCGAGCAAAAGGTTGTATCAAAGAAGATCATTAATGATCCAAATGCGGTTGTTGCAGAAGAAGCGGAGGGCTTCCTTGCAGCATTCGGAAAAGAGATCGAAGCGGTACCCGGCGTGAATGGATTTGTTCGAAAGAACATTCCGGAAGGGAAGACGGCGCTTTTGATCGGCGGCGGCTCGGGACATGAGCCGATGTTTGGGTTCTTCCTGGGCGATCATCTTGCCGATGCAGCCGCAAACGGCAATGTGTTCGCATCTCCTTCGCCGGAGACGGTATATCAGACAGCCAAGGCGGCAGCAAAGGGCGGCGGCATGATCTTCCTGTACGGAAACTATGCCGGTGATAATCTGAATTTTGACAAGGCAGCGGCGATGCTGGAAGAAGAGGGGATCCACGTGCGGACCGTTCGCGTAAAGGACGATGTGGCATCCGCACCGCGTGAGCGCATGGATGACAGGCGCGGGATCGCGGGCGACGTGTTTGCGATCAAGATCGCAGGAGCGGCCTGTGCGGAGAATGACCTGGAAGAAGCGTACCGCATTGCATGTAAGGCAAGAGACAACCTCTATACGATCGGTGTCGGCCTGCAGGGTGCGACGATCCCGGGAAAGACAGAGCCGATCTTTACACTTCCCGCAGAGGAGATGGAATACGGCCTTGGAATCCATGGAGAGCCCGGTGTAAGACGGACCAAAATGGATACGGCGGATCATATCGTAGAAGAGCTTCTTGATGGGATCCTTGCAGACAGTGGGATCAAAGAAGGCGATGTGGTATGTACCTACATCAACGGACTCGGCAGTACGACCATGATGGAACTGATGATCATGAACCGGCGCCTCGCACAGCTTCTTAAGGAAAAGAAGATCCGTGTACATGACATGGATGTCGGAAGCTATGTAACGACCATGGAAATGGCCGGCGCTTCCATCACATTGATGAAGATGGACGAAGAGCTGATACGGTATTACGACATGCCGTGCAGAAGCCCGTATTACAACAAAAACGTATAATGAAACAAAAAGAGCGCTGCTTCCCGAATGGGAGGCAGCGCTTTAATCTTCGTCGTCATCAACAAGCGGAAGCGTGAAGAAGAATTCCGTGCCGACATCTTCCGTGCTGATCACGTTGATGTTTTCGCCGTGTGCCTGGATGATCTCTTTGACGATCGAGAGACCGAGGCCGGTACCCTTTTTGTCTTTGCCGCGGGAAAGATCCGTCTTATAGAAGCGGTCCCAGATGAGCTTCAGGCTGTCTTTGGGGATACCGATACCCTTGTCCTTGACGGAGATGATGACCTTGCTCTTCTTCTGGGCGGACTCCAGTTTGATCACGGAATTGTTATGGCTGAACTTGATCGCATTGTCCAAAAGGTTGTAGAGAACCTGCTGGATCTTGTCCGCATCGGCATGTACGGTCAGTGTCTCGCCTGTCAGAACGAGTTCGATACCGATCATTTTGCTGCGGCAGGTGCCTTCAAAGGAAGCAGCTGTGCTGCGAATCATATCGTTGATGTCAAAATCGGTTTTTTCCAGGATCATGCCTTTCATATTGAGATTATTGAGCTGAAGGAGGCCGTTCGTGAGCTTGGTAAGGCGTAGCGTTTCGTTCAGCACGATCGTCAGGTATTTTTCATGAAGCTCGGGCGGGATCGTTCCGTCGATCATGGCTTCGAGATATCCTTTGATCGATGTTAAGGGAGAACGGAAGTCATGCGATACGTTTGCAACGAATTTCTTCTGGTTGTCTTCGCCGCGAGCGATCTCGTCCGCCATGTAATTCAGAGAAGCTGCGAGATATCCCATCTCGTCCTCACTTTCCACCTGGAAATTGTAATGCATATTGCCGCTTGCGTACTGCTCTGTGGCATATGTGATCTTTTTCAAAGGAACATAAACAAGCTCCGTGAAGAAAATCAGGATGATCAGGGAGAGCAAAAACAGGATCAGGAGCAGGATATAGGAAATGTTTAAAAGGGAATAGGCAGACTGCTGGAGCGTCTGAAGCGGCATGTGGATCACGACATAACCGTTTACTTTGAAATGTGATGTGATCGGTGCAAAGACGCTTAGGTGATCTTCCTTGAAGGTGCCAAAAAAGTCACCGACCGTATAGTAGGTATTGCCCGTAACGGTCGGGTCAAAATTCTCGACAAGGTTGACGTTCTCGACATCGAGCGGCTTGGACGAATCCAGGATGATACGTCCGGACGGATTGATGATCCAGATCGTGGAGGAAAGGTAAGAGTCCAACGCATCGAGCTGTGTCTTTACCGCGTCCAGAGAAGTCTTATTATCGTATAGGTCGGATGCATAGGTGTTAGCGATCAGGGTCGCTTCGCGGTAAAGTGCATCCGCCTTTTCACGTTTGATATGCTCCATTGTCATGCTGGAGACAAAGGTAGCGACGGTGATAAAACCGAACGCACCAAAGATCAGATATGCCAGCAGAAATTTCAAATAGAGCGTTTTTCTCATTACTGTCTAACCTCGAATTTGTAGCCGATGCCCCAGATGGTTGCGAGCTTCCAGGATTCGTGATCCTTGATCTTCTCGCGGAGTCTTTTGATATGAACGTCGACGGTTCTAGTATCGCCGGCATACTCATAGCCCCAGATCTGGTCCAGGAGCTGCTCTCTTGTAAAAACATGATTGGGCGAAGATGCCAGGAAATAGAGGAGTTCCAATTCTTTGGGCGGCATCTCGACGCTCCTGCCCATGTAGAGGACGGAGTAGTTGGTCTGGTTGATCACAAGGTCCGGGTACTCTACGCACTTTACATCCGATACCTCGGCAGGCGCGGGAGCCATTTTGTAGCGGCGAAGGACGGCCTTTACACGAGCGACCAGTTCTTTGGAATCGAACGGCTTCTCCATGTAGTCGTCAGCACCGAGCTCGAGGCCAAGGACCTTATCGAAGATCTCACCCTTTGCGGAAAGCATAATGATCGGGATCGATGATTTCGCTCTGACCTCGCGGCATACCTGGTAACCGTCCATCCCCGGCAGCATCAGATCCAGGAGGATCAGGTGCGGGTGGAACGAATCAACCGCAGGGATCGCGGATTCGCCATCGTTTACGATCATGGTCTCAAAGCACTCTTTGGTCAGATACAGTGAGATCAATTCTGCGATATTGTTGTCATCATCAACGATCAAGATTTTCTGCTTGCTTGCCATCAGACTTCCCCCCTATTTGAAAGTTGCGATCGTAACGCCCGCATCACCTTCACCGAAGGCACCGAGGCGGTACTCTTTAATATTTTTGTTTCTTTTGAGAAAACTGTGTACGGCGCTTCTGAGTGCGCCCGTTCCTTTGCCGTGTACAATGCGTACGCCGGAAAGATGCGCAAGATAAGCGTCATCTAAGTACTTATCGAGTGCGGCGATCGCTTCATCGACCGTCTTGCCGAGCAGATTGATCTCGGTTGAGACGGAGGCAGACTTGGACATCCGGATCTTACCGGATGAGGTGCGCTGCAGGTTCGGTGCCGATATGTCCGCCTCATCCAGGATCGCAAGGTCACTGATATGTACCTGCGAGCGGATGATACCGCACTGTACGAACAGGTTGCCTTTCTTATCCGGAAGGGATTGTACGATGCCTTTAAGCCCCATGGAGAGCACTCTGACGCCGTCGCCCTTCTTTAGCTGCTCCGGCTTTAAGGACCCTGCCTTCCTGGGCTCAGCTTTCAAAGCGAGCTTGCTGTTCTTTTCGGAGATTTTGTCGCGGATCCGCCCACGCGCTTTTTCCAGATCCTTCATGGAAGCGCCGGGACCTGCCTTGGTGATCGTCCGGATCGTCTCGTCCGCAACGCTCTTTGCATCCTGCAGGATCTCACGGGCCTGTTCGTTGGCATCTTTGATGATCTTGTCGCGTGATGCGTCCAGTTTTTCCTGCTTGGCGGCAAGGCTCATTTTAAGCGCTTCGATCTCTTCTTTATAGCGGGCTGTCTCTTCACGTTCCGCTTCGATCGTGATGCGGCTTGCCTCGAGATCGGCAAGCAGGTCTTCGAAGGATGTCTTATCCGTATCGATCTGCTTCTTTGCATGCTCGATGATCTCGTCCGAGAGCCCGAGCTTTTTGGAGATGGCAAAAGCATTGCTCTTGCCGGGAATGCCGATCAGAAGACGATACGTGGGACGCAGCGTCTCCACGTCAAATTCACAGCATGCATTCTCAACAAACGGTGTGGAGAGCGCATACACTTTGAGCTCGGAATAGTGTGTGGTCGCCATCGTACGGATCCCGCGTCCGTGCAGGTGATCGAGGATCGAGATGGCCAGCGCCGCACCCTCTGTCGGGTCCGTGCCGGCACCGAGCTCGTCGAAAAGACACAGGGAATTCTCGTCTGCGTGCTCCAGGATCGAGACGATATTGGTCATATGTGACGAGAAGGTACTGAGGCTCTGCTCGATGCTCTGCTCATCACCGATATCGGCGTAGATCTCTGTAAAAAGCGCAACCTTGCTGCGATCGAGTGCCGGGATATGAAGGCCGGCCTGCGCCATCGCACAAAGGAGTCCCATTGTTTTTAGTGAAACGGTCTTACCGCCCGTATTCGGGCCGGTCACGATGAGAAGATCGAACTCTTCGCCGAGGATCAGGTCGATCGGTACGACCTTCTTCTTATCAAGAAGCGGATGGCGTCCTTTTCGGATATTGACGCTGCGGTCATCCGAGAAAAGGGGTCTGGTCGCATTTTCTTCATATGCAAGGAAAGCCTTTGCAAAAATAAAATCGAGATTAGACAAAACCTCAAAATTCTGCTGCAACACAGTCGTATAGCCGGCTGCGGTGACAGAGAGGTCTGCCAGTATTTTCTCAATCTCGTCCTTCTCTTTGAGCTCCAGTTCGCGCAGCTCGTTATTGAGGTTCACGACGGCAGCAGGCTCGATAAAAAGCGTGGAGCCGCTGGATGACTGGTCGTGGATCATACCGGGGACGTGATTCTTGTATTCTGCTTTAACGGGAATGCAGTACCGGTTATCACGCATGGTGATGACGGGATCCTGCAGATATGTTCTGATGCTGCCATTCAGCATGCCTGTCAGCTGCGTATGGACTCTGGAACCGACGGACTGCATGCTCTTACGGATCTTCTTTAAGTTCGGACTTGCATCGTCCGCAAAAACGTCCTCTTCAAGGATACACCGCCTGATCTCATTCAAGAGATGCGTAAGCGGCTCTAAAAGGCGAAAGTATCCGGTAAGCGAGTCTTCGATCTCTTCGTCCTTCTCTGTCTTGCCGTAGGAACGGATCCTTCCCGTGCACTCCAGCAAAGACGCGATCTTTAAAAGCTCGCCCGAAGATAAGATGCTGCCGATCTCCAGGCTTTTGACCAGAAAAGTAAGATCACTGTTACCTGAAAAGGAGGGCGGATTCTTGCGAAAAAGACGTGAAAGGGCGTCTGCTGTTTCGAGCTGTGCTTGTTCGATGGTGGGGAGGTCTGTTTCGGGAAGAAGATGGCGGCATTTTTCTTTGCCGGGATCGGATGATGCGAACGCGGTCAGCTGTTCGATGACCTTATGAAATTCCAGTATTTTTAAGCCTTTCGCATTCATATAGAAATCTTATCATAAGGCAACTTTCTTTACAATGGATAAGCTTTTCTGTATACTGAAAAAAGATTTGAAGGAGCACAGTTTGAAAGTATTACTTTCAAACTTTTTTGGCGACTCAAATAGACAAGCAAGCTTGTCTGCTTGAGCCTGGAGAACAAACATGGGCGAAAAGGACAGAGAGAACAGGGAGCAGGAACAGAAGAATTTCGAGTTCATGAAGGAGCAGATCAAAGAGCGCCCCATCAATAAAAAGAAGCTGGTGCGGCGTATGATCATAACGGCTTCCATGGCGGTTCTGTTCGGGCTGATCGCCTGTGTGACCGTGCTTGGATTAGAGCCTGTGATCAATAACTGGCTGTATCCGGAAGAGCCTGCGGAGAACATCTCTTTTCCGGAAGAGAAGGAGGAGATCCTGCCGGAGGATATGGTGCTTGACGATGCGGAGCTTGAAGAGACGCAGGCGGAAGAAGAGAGCTCCGAAGCGGAAGTGGACAGTCTGCAGATGATCTCGGATTCTTATGATTCGCTGCGTGCGATCGCGGACGAAGCCTCCGAATCGCTTGTTACCGTAACCGGCATCACGTCCAATACGGACTGGTTTGCCAATGTCTATGAGAACAAGGATCAGACACCGGGTCTGATCCTTGCCGATAATAAAAAGGAACTTCTCGTACTCACAAATCGCAGCGCGCTGAATGAGGCAGAATCCGTACGCGTGACGCTGGGGGATGGGACACAGCTGGAAGCAAGTGTGAAATCAGACGATGCCGTAACGGGGATCCTGATCCTGGCGATCTCAAAGGATGTGATCCCGGCAGATGTGCGGGATAATATTATGATCGCGCGTCTCGGCTCGTCCAACGGACAGAAACTGACAGCAAGCCCGGTCATTGCGCTTGGCAGCCCGATGGGGGTAAGTGGCTCGATCATGTATGGGATCATCACCTCAAACGGCAATGCATTAAACCTCCCAGACCGTCGATGCAAGCTCATGACGACCGATATCTGTGGCAGTAAGGCTGCATCCGGTGTACTCATTAACTTAAACGGAGAAGTTGTGGGGATTATCAATCAAAATTATAATGATGCGGGGCTTGAGAACATGATCGCGGCGATCGGTATATCTGAATTGAAACCGACGATCGAACGAATGTCCAACGGACAGCCGCTTTGCTGTGTCGGGATCACAGGCATGGACGTCACTGCGGAGGCCAATAAGGAACTTGGTGTTCCGTACGGTGCATATGTGACGGAAGTTGAGATGGATTCGGCTGCGATGAACGCCGGTATCCAGAGCGGAGATGTCATCGTCGGCGTGGGTGAGATCGAGATTAGTGACTATGAAGATTACGTCAAAACGATCCGCAAACTGACGCCGGAGACAACGGAAGAGTTTTCGATCATGCGTCAGGGGCATGACGGCTATACGCCGATGACATTTCAGATCAAGATAGGAGAAGTTGAATAATGCGTTATATTCAGGATTTTAAAGAAGGTGACCGGATCGCGGACATCTACATGTGCAAGCATAAGCAGTCTGCGGTGACCAAGAACGGGAAGCCTTACGAGAATGTAATTCTACAGGATAAAACAGGACAGGTGGATGCCAAGATCTGGGATCCCAACAATGCCGGGATCGATGACTTCGAGGTGTATGACTATGTTGAAGTCATGGGCGATGTTTCCAATTTCCAGGGCGCTCTGCAGGTCAGCATCAAACGTGTCAGAAAATGCCGTGAGGGTGAGTACGATCCTGCCGAGTATCTGCCGGTCAGCAAATACAATATCGAGGATATGTACACAAAGCTCTTGCAGTACGCTGACAGTGTGCAGAATCCTTTTTTGAAAAAACTGCTTGCGGCACTCTTCAAAGAGGACGAGGCATTCATCGCACAGTTTAAGAAATCTTCCGCTGCAAAGTCCGTTCATCATGGATTTGTCGGGGGATTACTGGAGCATACACTGAGTGTCACGCATCTGTGCGACGTTTTTGCAAAGAAGTATCCGGCGCTCAATCGTGACCTTCTCCTGACGGCCGCGATGTGCCACGATATCGCCAAGACAAGGGAGCTTTCACTTTTTCCCTTAAATGACTATACGGACGACGGCCAGCTGCTCGGTCATATCGTGATGGGATGCGAGATGGTCGGAGAGAAGATCCGCGCGATCGACGGATTCCCTAAGACACTGGAAGCGGAGCTGAAGCACTGCATCCTGGCACACCACGGCGAGCTTGAATTCGGATCGCCCAAGAAGCCGGCTCTTATGGAAGCGATGGCGCTCAATATGGCCGATAATACGGATGCAAAGATGGAGACATTTACAGAGCTGCTCGCATCCGCGCCGACGGATGACTGGCTTGGGTATAACAGGCTTCTGGAATCCAACGTGCGCAAGACACATGGAGAATAAAGATGTCCTATATGAAGAATGAAATCGTCACTTTGACTATTACAGACATCGGTACAGACGGGGAAGGCATCGGGAAACTGGATGGTTTCCCCTTTTTTGTCAAAGATGCGCTGCCCGGGGATATTGTGGAAGCAAGAGTGACGAAGACTAAAAAGACATACGCCTATGCAAGACTTGAGAAGATCCTGACGCCTTCTGCGGACAGAGAAGAGCCACTTTGCAAAGACCATAAGCGCTGCGGCGGATGCCAGATCCAGGCGCTTTCTTATGATGCACAGCTTCGGTTCAAGCAAAACAAGGTGCGCGGAAATCTGATCCGGATCGGCGGCTTCGACGAAACTTTTGTGGATGTCGTAATGGAACCGATCGTCGGAATGGACGAGGATGCGATCTACCGTTACCGCAATAAGGCACAGTTCCCCATCGGAATCGATAAGTTCGGAAAGCCGATCGCCGGCTTTTATGCGGGCCGCACGCACGATATCATCGAGAATACGGACTGCGTGCTTGGAGCAGAAGAGAACAGTGCAATCCTTACGTGTGTGCTCTCTCATATGGAGCGGTACGGGATCAAAGCGTACGATGAAGAGAGCGGGAACGGACTTGTACGCCATGTGCTGATCCGAAAAGGATTTGCTACAGGGCAGCTGCTCGTATGCCTGATCCTGAACTGTAAGGGGGATATCCCGGGTATCCTGCATATTGAAGAACTGTGCGACAAGCTGGAGACAATCCCGGGTATGACGTCTATTTCCATAAATTATAATCCTGCCAAAACAAATGTGATCCTGGGGCCGGATACGGTCACAGTGCGCGGCGAAGGGACGATCGAAGATGAGATCGTTTTGTATGATGTATCTTCTGACGGAAAGGAATTCACAAAAACTGACACGCGCGTCAGATACAAGATCTCACCGCAGTCATTCTATCAGGTCAATCCTTCACAGACATCGAAGTTGTATTCGCTGGCTCTCTCTTTTGCGGGCCTGACGGGAAAGGAATCCGTATGGGACCTTTACTGCGGGATCGGCACGATCTCACTGTTCATGGCGGGAAAAGCGGAAAATATATACGGGATCGAAGTCGTCCCGCAGGCGATCGACGATGCGCGCGCAAATGCGCGCCTCAATCACATCGCCAATGCGCAGTTCTTCGTCGGGAAGGCGGAAGAGGTATTGCCGCAGTTCTATGACAATGCCTTCACCGAAGAGCAGATGGCGATGCGCCATCCGGATGTGATCGTAGTCGATCCGCCGCGAAAAGGGTGCGATCCGGACTGTCTTGATACCATGGTCAAAATGCATCCCGAGCGGATCGTATACGTAAGCTGCGATTCCGCGACGCTTGCCCGCGACCTGAAGATCCTGTGCGAAGCGGGCTATAAACTGAAACGCGTTCGCCCGGTCGACCAGTTCCCGCATACCGTGCATGTCGAAGTCGCGTGCGCATTGAGCCTGAAATAGCGTGTTTCTGCGGGATGATATATCAGAAAATCAGCATTCTTGTGTTGATCTTGTCAGGAAAAAAGGATGGTAGTATTAAAGGAAACAAAACCAAGATATGAGTTCATTTGATTTTGAGGTGGAAAACCAATTTGGAATTATGTCCGGTAAGAGCCGTATAGTTTACATCAAAGTCGGGCGCGGCGGATCAATATACGGATATAAGAATCGGTACGTTGATATAGCGGAAGAAATAAAGAATAAGTACGGTTATGCGGTCGTAGTATCGTCAAACCCGCTTGAAGAAGCATGCGATTTGGAAGCCGAGATTAGCAAGATTTTGGCCGCAAATCCTACAACAGAGGAGATTATTTTTGTGGGTCATTCTAATGGCGCTTCTGTAGGAGCTCAACAAGGATACCGCGTTTCACGCATTAAATCGATGCTATTGATCAATGGGCCTCTTATGATTAATTGGCATTGGATCAAGCGGGGATGCGAAAAGTTCACCGGAAATAGAATTCATTTTGTCTACGGCACTAAAGACCCTTCTGCAAAATACGCGGAGATGGTCGATCTTATAGAGAACAGTAATTGCACTTACGAATTACTCGAGGGCGTTGACCATGATTTCGCAGGAAGAGAAGAAGACTTTAGGAAACTTATAATTAATTTCGTGGGCGAAAACTAAAAGGATTTTAGGACAGAATGGATTAGAGGGATCTCTGGAGAAGTTAGTTGCGAAAGCAACAGGCTTTTTAGAGATCCTTTTTGTGCTTTATGGGCAGGGATGAGGTGGGCTGTTGGCGCTTTGTATGATCATTTTACCCAATGGGTTTGTGCAAAAAAATGTACATGGCATATCGTAGAATCAAATCAGAAGGGGAACGCAAATACCTTTAATTGAAAGTTAACGCAACAAAAATCATCAAAAAATGGTGGAGATCAGCTATGAAATACAACCTTACAAGAAAAAACGCCGAGCCTGCTAAAGCACTTCTGGCATTGGATAAAAGAATAGCAAGAGAATTTCATTCCTGTGCAGTTAAAACAAAGGAATACCCCAATAATTACGGAGAGATGAGTCAGCTTCGAATGGAACTACAAGATCTTTGCGGGATTACGGAATTAGAGGCGTTGAATGTTTTGGCCTATAGAAATGTATCTGATTATATCCGGAAGTATAACAACGGAACCGTAATAGGAATAGGACAGTTGATGAATAGGCCGGCAGGGTATATTGAATCAGAAACAGAATAAGGATGCGCTCAAATTTTGCAAATAAGTGCTGCATATGATTAAAGGAGGAAAAAGTTATGGATGCATTTGACAAGATTATCGGTTATGAAGATACAAAAGCAGAACTACGCAGGTATTGTGATGTTCTTAAGAATCCGGAGCGTTATGCTAAGCTTGGCGTAACAATGCCTCGAGGCATAATGTTATGTGGCGAACCGGGTATAGGGAAGACTACGCTGGCAAAAAGCTTTATTGAAGAGTGCGGATGCAAGGCATTCCTTCTTCGAAAGAACCTGCCGAATGGAGATTTTGTAAAAGAAATCCGTGCTACTTTCGACAAAGCAAAGAACGAGCAATGCGCCATAGTTTTTCTTGATGATATGGATAAATTTGCAAATGAAGACAGTTTTCACACGGATGCGGAGGAATATGTGACGGTCCAGGCTTGTATTGACGATTGTAGGGATTTGCGCGTATTCGTTCTGGCAACAGTAAACAATTGTTTTAACTTCCCCCAGTCTCTTATGCGGGCGGGTCGTTTTGATAAGGTGATCGAACTGAACATGCCGGAAGGACGAGATGCAGAGAAGATCATTGAGTATTATCTTAAGCAAAAGCAGATTGTTGGAGAGATTGAGGCGAGTGAAATTGCGAGATTGCTGGAGAACAAATCGTGTGCAGAAATTGAAACGGTAATTAATGAGGCTGCCATTTACGCGGGTTATGATAAGCGAGAAAAAGTCGGGCAAAACGACATAGTCCGAGCCTGCATGCGAATCATGTTTAGTGCCCCTGAATCAACGGAAGAGATAAGTGAAGAAGAAATAAAGCTGCTTGCCGTTCACGAGGCGGGACATGCTCTAATTGCTGAAGTATTTGCCCCAGGATCTGTCAGTCTCGTATCAATTTTAGGTTATTCTGGATTGACAAAAGGTGTAACGGTAACGCATAAGCCAAAAATGTGGGGCTTATCGCTGGACTATGTAGAACACTCGGTTATAAGAGCGCTGGGCGGAAAGGCAGCCACTGAGATTGTGATGAATCAAGTAGGTATGGGGTGCGGAGAAGATATCGAGCACGCTTTTGAGTTGGTTGATGGCATGATTGATGGAGATTGCGTTTATGGGTTTGATGCATATGAGGGAGAAAGATCCTCTGAATATCTAAGAGAGAATAAGGACAGAGCCGTTGCCAGGGAAATCACACGTTGTTATGAAAAAGCAAAGCAAATCATCCGGGATAACCGAGGCTTACTTGATGCGCTGATCGAAGAGTTGGCCGAGAAGAAGACACTTATGCATAAGGACATCATGCGGATTAGGGAGAAAACTTTGAGGGAAGCGTGCTAATTGTTTCACAACTCAGTGTGCGGTGTTAAACTGAAAATAGAATCATTTATTTTATGATGTTGATAAGAAAAAGTTAGTCGTGAAGGGAGAAGTCAGATGGCATTTGTAAATGGAAAGTGCTGTTGTAACTGTCAATATTGGAACGGCCCTAGAAGAGTAGGCGTGTTCAAGGACAAAGCTGATGTGAAACAGTTGACTGATGTCGGGGTGTGCGTGAACAGCAGTAGCGTTCAAACGAAAGGACGACAACAGAAAGCAAATCAACTGAGTACATGTAATCGTTTCGAAAAATGGGATCAGCTGAGGTAGTTATCACTACTACTAGCGTGAGGAGATGGGATTTATGTATGATTTGCTTGACTTGTTACATATAGATACCAAGGAAGATATTTATACTTTCTGTTTGGAGGAGTTTTTAAAGAAGAGTGAGTGCTTTCGCGAGAAATCAAAAACGTGGTGGGGCTTTACGTCATCTGATTTTTCCATATGCCGTAAAGCAATTGAGCTTGATGAGTGCACGGATGGTAATCGGAGCAAAATAGTTCCTGACCTCATTTTGTATAACGATGAACAAATCTCTGTTATAGAATCCAAAATGTTTTCGTCAGAAGGTTATAATCAAACAGTCGATTATGAAAAATCTAAAATGAATATAATCGAGTTTCTACGCAGAGAGCATTGTAAAAAATGCGAAGCGGCAAGTGTGAGCTTTTATTTTTTTACGCTTGCAGGTGTGCCGGCTAAATCGTCATATTTCGAGACCAGAAGATGGGCGGAGTACTATGCGGCTACTCTTGATGGCGTGCAATTTGAAGATCTCGGACTTGAAGCTCTAGGGAGGGCAATTTATCAAAGAGCGAAGAGCTACCTTGATTTTATAAAAAACTACTCCCGGAAACCATATGAAGATGTTGTGAATAATCACAATACTTGGATCGCGCCGTATTCTTTGTTCTCGAGAGGACTTCTTGATTCAAACTGGAAATTAGATCCAGAAATCTACGGATTATATAACGGTAAAGTGACTGGAAATGGACACTCGACATTTCGAACTGATATATATAAAAAAAACAAGCAATGCTTGAAAGGTCAGCGCGCAGAGGACAATATCTGGATCTTTACAAGAATTGAATGGAAAGAAAAAAGTGTAGATATAGTAATCAATATGGAATACTGGTTGGTTAAAAAAGGTATTTGGGAGAATTACATTCCTAACAAAATGCTGCCAGCTGAGATCCGCAAAAACGAAAGACTTAACCGAAATGTATTTTGCAAATACTTGGAAGAAAGGGTATTGGGAGAACATACGGATCTTAGAATTCCTAGGCGCGCTGAGAATATGTTGCATATGCTCATCAAATCAATAGAAACGGAGGGGAAGACTCTTGGTGAAATAGTTGATGCGATATCGGAATATCTTGCGCTATTTGAAAAGATAAAGGATGCGGTGATAGAGAATACTAGACTCGAATCAGGTTTCTGGACAATTGAATTGTAATGCCAATCAACAATATGTACTGCACGGGAGAATGTTTAGATGTACGCAACTGGCAACAAGAAAATGCTGAATATGCTCATTCTGGAGATCCTTCGAAAGTATTCCGATGAGCACCACTCTTTAACGCAGCAGGACATTATTAGGCTGCTTGAAAAGAATTATGCAATGGCGTGCGATAGGCGCTCTGTTAAGAGCAATGTTATGAGTCTGAAAGAGATGGGCTATGACATCTCGGTTGATAAGGGATACCGGCTTTTATCGCGTGAATTTGACGATGCGGAGCTACGAATCCTGATCGACAGCGTACTTTTTTCAAAATCCATATCAACAAGGCAGGCGAAGGGGCTGATTGAGAAGATCCGCGATCTTGCCAGCAACTATTTTAATGCAAAAGTGTCGCATGTCAGGAATCTCCCGGAAATTCATAGGACAGACAACAAGCAGGCGATGTATGCGCTTGATGCGATCAATGATGCGATTGCAGAAAAAAAGAAGATCAGCTTTGTGTACAACAAGGTCGGGACAGATTTCAAGATGCATCCCAAAAGGGAGACGCCTTATATTGTCAATCCTTATCAGATCGTTGCAAATAATGGAAAATTCTATTTGATCGGAAACTATGATAAGTACGATAACGTCGCGCATTTTCGAATCGATCGCATGACGGAAGTGAAGATGCTGGAAGAAAAAGCCAAGCCTATAAAAGAGATTCCGGAACTGGAAAGGGGACTGAACCTTCCGCGGCACATGGCAGAGCATATTTATATGTTTAGCGGTCCAAGCGTGCGAGTCAAGATGCTCACCACAGAAGACATGATGAGTGAGCTCACCGACTGGTTTGGAAATGACTTCCGACTTCGCCTGCTTGGAGATGGAAAGATTGAGGTGGTCGTGGAATGCAATGAGAAAGCCGCTTTCTACTGGGCATTGCAATACGGGCCATATGTTGAGGTTTTGGAACCAAAGGAAATAAGAGATAAATTATCGGAAGATATTAAGGTAATGGCTGAGAAGTATAAATAAACGGAGGTACCTGTTTGGTTTTTGCAGTTGATTTTGATGGAACATTAAGCTTTGGGCAGTGGCCGGAATGTGGTCCTGGAAACAACGGGCTTATTGAATTCCTGAAAAAAAGGAAGAATGATGGAGACAAGTTGATTCTATGGACTTGCAGAGAGGGATCGGATCTTTCAGCGGCTGTCGACTGGTGTTTAGACAATGGATTAACTTTCGATGCTGTGAATGACAACCTTCCGGAAGTCATAGAACTGTATGGAGGAAACAGTAGGAAGGTCAGTTGCGATTTCTATATTGATGACAGATCGCTTACCGGTAATACGTATAAGCTTTTGGAGAGATTATGATGAATATAGAATATGAAAAAATGGATGGAAGAGCGCGAAAACTATATGAAGCAATGTGGAACGGTTTTAAGTTCGAATCGATTGGTACGTCCATAAAAAAGACATACAGTACAAGATACAAAAAAGATTCTGATAATTCGTACTGTTTTGACGGAGGATCTGATAAAGAGCAGCTGTTAATAAAGATCTTTGGAATAAAGAACAAAGCAGAATTCAAGAAAAAATACAAAATGGCAACGAGTGGTTCAGGCGAAGAAGATCGAAAAATCACCACTTTACATTCCTCGTCGCTTTGTGCTTTGTTACATTTCTATAATATTACGAAGAACACACCGCTAACGCTTGAATTGGTTACAGATAAGCATCCTAAAAGGACTGTTAAGTTTACAGAATCGTATTTCGAGTATAAGAGTCCTGTAATTAATAATCCTTCAAACATGGATGTTGTTCTTTTGGGAAAGGACAATGGACAAGACGTTGTTCTTCTTCTTGAAAGTAAGTTCTCCGAGTATTTCCTGGGCGCAAGTAGTGTGCTTCATGATGTTTCAAATCAGTATCTGGATAAAAAGTATGCTAGTGCACCTTTGTATACTGATGAAGTGTTAAAGAAGATGGGATTACGGAAAAAGCCGGATGGTGAGGGATATTTCAAGTTAGAATCTTTTGACGGTCAGTTTTATATAGGAGGAATCAAACAGATGATTTCTCATTATACAGGAGTAATGAATGTATTAAACGGGGAATCTTATGATGAAAAAGGAAGGAAATCGGAAGTCCAAGAAAAGGTAAAAAATGCGATCAATAAAGAAAATGCGGTTGTTATATTAGGAGAAATTGTGTTTGACTCGATAATTGGTGATTTGGAGCTAAGACCTAAGGTTAAGTGCGGAAGTGCTTATAGTGAAAAATATGAAAAACTGGCTATGCAGATTAAAGATCTTACCAAGGAGAATATGCGATTTGAGATAATCACAAAGGAACTTGGCTATTCACTTTTTAAGGATAATAAGCATAAGATTGAGCCGAAGATAAAAGAATTCTACAGATACTAAACTGAAATAGGAGATGATCACGTCCCCAATAAGATTACCAATCACTGATTCGTTTACTTTCAAGTGAGGGTCAAGTGAGATTGGCCAATTGAATTACTATTCTTGATAAAGAGCGATGCGCAAAAAAATGTGCATTGCTTTTTTTATTATTTGATTGTAGATCAGAATTCTTTAGCCGAAAGGAAGGCAGAAAATGAAAAAGAGAGGATATGACATGAAAGACTATTTCGAAGAAATCGTTGGATACGAAGACATAAAAAATGAACTCCGGATAATAAGCGATATGCTGAACAATCCCGAAACATACCGGAAGCTTGGCGCCGAATTAAAAGAGGGGGTTATTCTCTCGGGAAAGCCCGGAACAGGGAAGACGACCATGGCAAATTGTTTGATCCGATCTATCGGAAGAGAGACCTATGTTTGCAGAAAGAATTCATCAGATGGCGATTTTATCAAGACAATAAACAATGCTTTTCAAAGTGCAAAGATGAACACGCCGTCGATTGTGTTATTGGATGATTTGGATAAGTTTTCCGAAAAAGAAGAAGAGTGTGATGCGGAGGAGCTTGCTGCTGTTCAGTCATGTATTGACGAGGTAAAAGGATCAGATGTATTCATTATCGCTACAGTAAACAGTATTAGGAAGATTCCGGATTCATTGTTGAGGCCGGGAAGACTGGGCAAAAGAATACATGTGCGCTTGCCTCGATGCAAAGAGGCAACCGAAATTGTAAGGCATTATATGAGTAAACTAGAGACTTGCGACGATTTAGACGAGGAATCTGTTGCCAGAATGCTTGATGGTGAGTCGTGCGCCACTTTGGAAAGTGTTATAAATAACGCAGCTATGAAGGCGGCATACAATCGGCAAAGCTGCATTAACATGCAGAATGTTATTGACGCATGTTTAGACATAATCTTTGAAGTACCAAAAGGTGGGGAGGAATTGTCTGAGGAAGCGAAACTAAGGGTTGCGTATCACGAGGCAGGACACGCTTTGGCCTCCGAAGTGCTGAATCCGGGTAGCGTGAGTATCATATCGATCCGTAAAGCTGATGGAAAATATGGATTTGTCAGGTATTTGCGGAAAGAAGAATACGAAGACATTTATAGTGACTATAACGAAAGCATTATCAAGACATCATTAGCAGGGAAGGCAGCTACAGAGCTCGTTTTCGGAGAGGCAGATATGGGAGCCAACGCAGATCTTCATAATGCATTCAATAAAGCAGTAGAGCTTGTTGACAACATGTGCATGTATGGTTTTGACAACTGGATTCAAGATAAATATAGCTCAAGTTTTTCAGCTGAGAACAGGAATCGTGCCATGGCGATGGTGTTGGAGAAAAACTATTTGGAAGTAAAAAAACTTTTAGTAGAAAATCGGGAACTGTTAGATAAGATCGCAGATGCACTGATTAGGAACACTACCCTGACATTTTCAGATGTTCAATACATATGCAAAACAAAATGCACCAGCTTGAATTTGAAAAGAGCGGGCAAACAGAGGTGAGATTATATGGATGCTAAGAAACCTAAATTGATATATGGAAAGTATTTTGATGATCCAAAGATTGCAATAAGTAAAATTGATGAGGAGTCAACAAAACCGATAGTTGTTGAAGGGAGGGTATTTGAATGCGAAAGCAGGACTCTTAAGAATGGTAAAGCTTTAATTGCAGTCGCTGTTACTGATCATTTGGACAGCATCAAGGTGAAGCTTTTTATAGAGCAGAGGCACATTCCGTTCTACGAGACCCGGATAAGAAATGGGGCGGTATTAAGAATAAGAGGAAATGCAGTTTTTGACACTTTTGATAATGAAGTTACTATTCAAAAGGTTACCGGAATAATTGCAGAGCCGGAATCGGAAGGGGGGAGAGCTGATACAGCGAAGCATAAGAGAGTTGAGCTTCATTGTCATACCGCGATGAGTGCCATGGACGGTGTATCCAGTGCCATTGATCTTGTCAGGCTGGCCCACAAATGGGGAATGCCGGGAATCGCTATAACAGACCATGCAGTAGTTCAAAGCCTTCCCGAGGCATATCGTGCGATTCCTGATACTGAAAATTTCAAACTTATCCTTGGCGTAGAAGGATACTTAGTGGATATTGATCCTGAATACTTTGAGCAGATGGCGCGCGATGAAAAGAAAAAGCTCCGCTCTTTCCATGTCATCATACTTGCTCAAAACGAAGCAGGAAGAATCAATCTGTATAGGCTGATCAGCGAATCTCATCTTAATTATTTTTACAGAAGACCGCTGATTCCCAGAAGCCTGCTCCTTAAACATAGGGAAGGCCTGATCATTGGATCTGCCTGCTGTGCGGGAGAACTGTACTGTGCACTTTTGGCAAAAAAGCCAAAAGAAGATATAAAAAACATTGTGGAGTTCTATGACTATCTTGAGATCCAGCCTATAGATAATAACCGCTTCATGATAAATAGTGAGGGATTTCCATATGTTAATTCAATAGAGGACTTGAAAGCGATCAATGCTAAGATCGTGCAGTTGGGAGAAGACTACAAAAAGCCTGTCGTAGCTACGTCTGATGCGCATTTCCTAAATCCTGAAGATGAGATATTCAGAGACATTATCCTTTCCGGGACAGGGATGGCAGAGGAGCTGGCACCACTATATTTTCGTACCACGAATGAGATGCTTGATGAGTTTTCCTATCTTGGTGAAGAAAAAGCCAAGGAAGTTGTTATAGATAATACCAATAAAATACTCAATCTCTGCGATCATGTCTCGCCGGTAAGGCCGGATAAATGTCCTCCGGTGATTGAGAACAGTGATGAAATTCTTAAAAAAACCTGTTTCGATAGGGCGCATGAGCTGTATGGAGCCACTCTTCCTGAGATTGTTTCCGAGAGACTTGAGAAAGAGCTGTCTTCAATTATAGGTAATGGATATTCGGTCATGTACATAATCGCGCAGAAACTGGTCGATAGATCGCTGCGAGAAGGATATCTTGTTGGATCCAGAGGCTCTGTTGGCTCTTCATTTGCGGCGTATACTACTGGAATAACTGAAGTAAATCCTTTACCACCACATTATCTATGTCTAAATTGTAAGCACAGTGATTTTTTATGTGAAGAAGTGATTGAGCTGGACGGAAATTCCGGTTGCGATTTGTCGGATAAAGCGTGCCCGATATGCGGCTCTGCAATGAGTAAGCAGGGATTCAACATTCCATTTGAGACTTTCCTTGGATTTGAAGGGGATAAGGAACCGGATATTGACCTTAACTTTTCCGGGGAGATTCAGGCATCCATACACCAGTACACAAAAGAAATCTTTGGAAATGAGAACTGTTTCAAGGGAGGAACAATAAACTCACTTGCGGGTAGGTCCGCGTATGGATTTGTGATGAGATACCTTGAAAAGAATCATATTACAAAAAGACAGACAGAGATACAGAGACTTGTAGAAGGATGCTACGGGATTAAGCGTGGGACGGGACAGCATCCGGGAGGGATTGTAATTCTTCCCAGAGGAGAGGACATAAACAGCTTTACACCGGTCCAGTATCCCGCAGATAATTCTGAAAGTTCTTTTATCACGACGCATTTCGATTACCACTCGATTGATCATAACTTGTTAAAACTGGATATACTCGGACACGATGACCCAACAATGCTCAGGTTTTTGCAAAAATATACAGGCATGGACCCACATAGGATCCCTTTAGATGACAGTAGGGTGATGCAACTGTTCAAAGATGTCAGAGCGTTGGGTATTGCGCCTGAACAGATTGGCGGCGTGAAGCTTGGTTGTCTTGGAATACCTGAATTTGGCACAGATTTTGCAATGAGTATGGTTCTAGAGGCTAAACCGCAATCGTTTTCCGACCTTATGAGAATATCCGGGTTGGCACATGGCACTGATGTATGGATCGGTAATGCGAAAGAGCTTATTTCAAGTGGTGTTGCTGACATAAAATCCTGTATTTGCTGCCGCGACGATATTATGTCATATCTTATCCGGAAAGGATTAGAGAAAAAAAAAGCCTTTAAAGTCATGGAGGCAGTGCGAAGAGGCAAGGTAGCCAATGGGAAAGAGCCAAACTGGGAAGAGTGGAAAGAAATCATGATCAAAAAGGGCATTCCGGAATGGTATACCAAATCGTGCGAAAAGATTAAGTATATGTTCCCCAAAGCGCATGTTGCTGCTTATGTCATGATGGCGTGGAGGATAGCATATTATAAGATTTATTATCCGCGGGAATTCTATTGCGCCTGGTTCTCGATACGCGCAAATTCGCTTAACTATGAAAAGATGTTTCGGGGAAAAGAAATATTGAAAAGGCATTTGGAGGACTACAGATCATGTACTGATTCGCTTGGGGCATCAGAAAAAGATGAATATACAGCCATGAGAATTGCTGAAGAAATGTATGAAAGAGGAATTGAAATCTGTCCTATCGATTTTAGTGTTGTAGATCCAACAGAATTCAAAGTGATCGGTGACAAGATAATGCCAAGCCTTGTTAGTATCGGAGGGCTCGGAGGAAAAGCGGCAGAGTTGATAATTGATGCGGCAAAAAGAGCACCTTTCATATCGAAGGATGATTTTAAGGATAGGACCAGATGCCCTCAGCTAGTATATGAAAATATAGTGCGGTTGGGATTGCTTAATGAGCTACCGGAATCTAACCAAATAAGCTTATTTGCAGATTGGTATTAGCGATGAGGAAGATGGTTTGTAAAGTTTGTGGCGGCAGTGATTTTCTGATGCGTGAAGGCATAGTGGCTTACTGCTTAGATTGTGGGATTGAATATGATTGGGATGATGCATTAGCTTTAGAGCAAGATTGTGAGATTTCAGATAGAGACGAGTATATTGAGAACTTCATGAAAAACTATGATTTGTATTACGACAAGTATTATATACCGATGCAGGATTCGATTGATAAAGACGCCGCCGACGATTTTGAAGATGAATCAACGGATTGGAAAATGCTTGATAGTCCATCTCCTTTTGATGCAGAATGGGCTGGGGATCTATAACGACCCCTGGCCCTTTTGTGTAGTCCGAGGTGGGGAAGCTTGAATGCAAAGATCAGAATCCTAGTACATTCTCATTCTATTTCTCGTTTTCTTGGGTTTGTATGTTTTCTTAAGCCGTTATGGACCACATCACGGTCTATGAGGTCGGAGCGCTCGGGATACGGTTCTATGACGGGACGGAGTTTCGGTGCGAGGTGGAGTGATAGGTATTGTGTTCGAATATGTCCGGATAAGCGTGCTTAAGCAATTCAGTTCAAAGGCAAATACGTCTTTAAACGCGCCAAACACATGGTTAAAAATAAGGAAATGGCGCGATTAAAGCAATAAAACTCAATCAAACGCGCCAAACGAGCGGTTAAAAGTGCGTTTGTGGCGTGTTTAAACGACTTTTTCGTGTCAAGCTTTTCTTGACTGGTATAACGAACGGGGATTTGCGTTATCGATTGAATCCAAGTTTCAAAACTCGTTCCGAAAAGTGTCTATTCGGGCGCAAGAGATATTGAACTTAACCAAAGAGGCTTGTAAATGCATGACGCGATATATACTCTTGCGTATATATATTATTACGTATATAATTGCATTAGAAGGAGAATGCGGTTATGTATATTAAGCAATATCTTGAAGATAACAGTATATCCATATATAAAGTTGCAAATAACGCGCTGGTTGCTTATCCTACTGTTTTTAACATTGTTAACGGGAAGGTGGATATCCTAAACTGCGCTTTGGGTGTAGTGAAGAAGATAGCGGATGCTCTTGACCTCACAATAGATGAGCTCCTTACACTGTGCGATAAGAATCATTCCTTCAATCTCTTCAGAAGCGAGCAGTGTCATTTGGTTAATCGTTTGGGTGAGGTTGATTATGTGATTGATCTTTTGGAAAAGAAAAAGATAGATTATTACTGGAAACTGGACATGAAAGCTGAGGCGTTTTATCTTCTTGCAATGTTGGATTACCTTAGTAAGCGCAATGACCTTCCGAAGTGTACTGAATATGAAGAGATTAGACAGTATAAATTGGAAAAGCCTGTCTTTCCGGCAGATACAGAGCTATCACAAAAACTGTTGGGAAAAGATGCGCACAAAGAAGCTTTGGATCATGCGATCCCCGAGTTCCTAAATTTTAACATAGTAGAATGTGAGATTAATTAAGTTCGTGGATGTTGAATGTTTTAATGATACAAGTGCATGTCGAAGTCGCGTGCGCATTGAGCCTCGGCGTATAGTCGGGGCTTTAGTTATAAGTGGGAAGGTTTATTTCCAAATTTTTATTGTTTCAAGCAACTTTTCTTTTTCAGAATTATTCATTTTAGAAATCTCAGCCATCAAGGCATTGTCTAAGGCTGTCGGAGCGTAGTCTGGCTCCAGATTGCCGACTAGCTCATCGAGTGTAATTCCCATGATTTTGGCATAGTAAATCAAAAGACGTAGTGACATGGCGGTGCGTCCGTTTTCTACGTTGCTGATGTAACCGGGCGTGACGTCCATTTCTGCAGCGACCTGGCTCTGTGTAAGTCCCAGTCTGATTCTATAGGATTTAATCTGATCCCCGTAGTTATCGTTCATAACAACCCCCGCAATATAATTGATATATAAAGTATACTATAAGTATTGACCGTGGACAAATACTATTCTAATATACTAAATATACAAAAAGTATACTTGCAAAGTAATGAACTGAAAGGGAATAAGAAAAGGGAGAGTGCAATGAAAAGTGGCAAGGTTATCAGAGAATATGTGGACGATTATGTTAAATACTTTCCGGAACGTTGGCGCTGGAGACTGCAGAATAGTAACGAGCAAAGTGAATTATATTTAGCAACTCGGGCTCGGAGATCTTCGGAAATGTACAAAAATAGCGATCTGCTTCCAGACTTTTATTCTATCGAGCGTGATGCAGACCAGTTTGGATTGAGGTCGGTTAGATGGACTGACTTTTTTGGTCTTAATTGGGAGGGCGAGAAAGGGGTACATGAGTATGTAGGAGCTCCGGATTATAAGGGAAGTTTATATTATTATGATCCGGATGAGAAATACGATGAATCTGGATATGTGATTTCCGAATACTATGATGCCTATGAACATCAGCCACCGTCCGATAGCTATACTCGGATATCTTGGCGTGGAGTCAATCGGTGGATTGATACAAAAAACGTTGTGGATATCAGATACAGTTATATTGTAGAGAATCATTTATTCAAGGACACGCACATAGATCTGATATATGAAGATGGAGAGAAAAAATCGGTTTATTCCGAATACACGGATTTGATACGCGGCTTATTACGACATGGGAAAAAATCACTTGTTAAGAAAGTCTTCAAAAACATGAACGAGCATTTTATTAAGTTGCGTGATTCCACGAGAGAAGAAGAACGGGAATTCTATCCGGGAATGACTGCTGAGGAAATGTTTTTAGGAGATGACAAGCATGAGCAGGAAAAGCAAAGCCAAAAGAAGAAAAGCTATAATACTCAGAAATAAGAAGCTGGTGAAACGGTATCCATGGATAGCATTTAATGGTTGGAATCGGAGTAGAAAAGATGGATATAGCTATACGATGTATGACGATGTCCCTACCGGTTGGAAAAGAGCATTTGGGAAAATTATGCTGGAGGATTATAGGAGATTACTGATCAGGAATCATTATCTTAATGAATTTCGCTGGGTACAGGTAAAGGAAAAGTATGGAACACTCAGGTTATATTCGAATGGCGCACCAAAGGATGTATTAGAACTGGAATCAAAATATGACTATATTTCCAGATTTTTTTGCATCTCCTGTGGTCGCATGAATTCACCTGTTCTTACTGACGGATGGGTTGAGCCTCTGTGTGAGGATTGCTACAACAAAAGAATTGCTAGGCAAAGACAATGGTACGTAAAGGATGACGAAGAAAAAGATTTTACATATATGGAATACAAAGATCTCATGAAGGAAAGCCAGGAAATCAAGATGATTATCACATATAAATGCTTTTTGCCTGAGCGAGGGGATTACGAGTCGAAACGTGACTATACGCAAACCATAAATAGGATTATTGCCAGACAGAATAAGCTCTTTAAAAATAAGGTTATGTGGGATACTGCGGGCGTAAAAGAGGAGAACGGCAATGGATAAAATGATAAGGGTGGATAAAAACTATAAAAGATGGATTGAAGAAGTCAGTAAGAGATTCCGCAAAAGCCAGATTAAGGCGGCACTGAAGGTCAATGACGAAATGCTCCGCTTCTATTGGTCGCTTGGCTGCGATATGGAACGTATAAAAGAGAATTATGAATGGGGTGCTCATTTTTATTCACAGATCAGTAAAGATATTCAGAAAATGCTTCCAGATGTGAAGTCATTCTCATCGAGGAATCTATTATATATGCATCAATTTTACAGAATGTATCCAGATGCTGTAATTACGCCCCAATCTGGGGCACAATTGCATAATGATATATGGGAGGGTGTTTTTGGCATTCCATGGGGGCATCATAAGCTGATCTTGGATAAATGTAAGGATGATCAGAGTAGAGCGTTGTTTTTTGTGAGTAAGATATTGGAGAACAACTGGTCTCGTTCGGTTCTGCTGGATTTCTTGGAAACTGATCTTTATGAACGTCAGGGGAAGGCTATAACAAACTTCGCTCAAACCCTTCCGGGTATACAAGGAGATTTGGCTCAGGCGATTACTAAAGATCCTTACAATTTTGATTTTCTAACCTTGCATGAAAAGTATAATGAAAAAGAATTGAAGGATGCTTTGATAGATAAGGTCCAATCATTTCTTCTAGAACTTGGAACAGGCTTTGCATATTTGGGACGCGAGATTCGAATAAAGGTTGGTAAAAAAGAAAAGTTTATCGATCTGCTGTTTTACAATACGCGTGTGCGCTGTTATGTGGTTGTGGAAGTCAAGTCAGGCGAATTTGAGTCAACTAACATGGGACAGCTCGGCACATATGTTGTGGCTGTGAATCATCAAATAAAGACAGAACACGACAATCCTACTATCGGTCTAATAGTTTGCAAGGGGATGGATAAGGTTGAGGCGCAGTATGCATTGGAAGCAAGCACGCAGCCATTAGGAGTATCAAGCTATGTATTGTCTAAACTGGTTCCGGAGAGGTTTAAAGGCAGCCTGCCAAGCATTGAAGAAATTGAGGAAGAATTATCGGATAATAAATGTAACAGATGAGCTAAACACACCGATCTATGAAAATGCATTCAGGTAGAGTACTAAGGGATGAGTTGGTGATCGAATCGGAAATAATGATTGGAGATGACAAAAATGAGGGTTCTTGTAATACCGGATATACATCTGAAAACATGGATATTTGATCGCGCAGAAGCGATTCTGAAGGAAGGTAAGGCTGATCGGGCAGTATGCCTTATGGACATGCCTGATGACTGGGATATGGAGTTTCAGATTGAACTGTATAGGAAGATTTTTGACCGGGCAATCGAGTTTGCAAGAAACTATTCTGACACACTATGGTGTTACAGTAATCATGATTTGAGCTATCCGTGGGGAAGGCTGGAAACCGGGTACTCTCCTTATGCGGAGCGAACGGTCATGTCCAAACTTGAAGAATTAGAGAGCAGCCTAAAGGAGCCTGCGCAGCTGGCCATTATGCATAGGATTGATAATGTGCTTTTCTCGCACGGCGGCCTCACTGTCGTCTTCTTGCGGTGGCTTGACGAGGAATTACTGGAGGCTAATATAGATGAAGTGGTTGCTGCGGTAAATGAAGCACCCCTGGATTATCTTTGGAATGATGAGTCACCGCTTTGGTTAAGATCGCAGAACAGGACTGTAAATGTGTTTCGGAATGATATTTACACTCAGGTTGTTGGTCATACGCCGGTGGAGAAGATATTTGAGAAAGACGGGATTATTTCAACGGATGTATTCTCGACATATCGTGACGGAACACAGATTGGGGAATCTGCCATGATCGTGATTGATTCTGAAACCGGAATGTATGAGAAGATCGGGGTACAGGGAAAAGCGCGGTGAAAATATGTGTGTTGGCAGAATGCCGGAGGAGAAAGATGGATTATAGGAAGGCTACGATAGAAGACTTGGATATGCTTGTCGAAACAAGAATAGAAGTACTCAGAGCAGCGAATAAACTCGATGCATCCGTTGATCTGTCAGAGGTGGAACGACAATCCAGAGTATATTATTCAAAAGCGCTCTTAGACGAAACGCATACGGCATATTTGGTTTTTGATGAAGACAGATTTGCGGGTGCCGGAGGTGTGAGCTATTATAAAGTTATGCCGACTTATCATAACCCTAGCGGGGAGAAGGCGTACATCATGAATATGTATACCACACCGGATTATCGACGCCAGGGCATAGCCTATAGAACATTAGAGCTTCTTGTGAAAGATGCCAGGAACAGGGGTGTCAATGCGATATCTCTTGAAGCAACTGCGATGGGACGGCCTCTGTATGTGAAGTACGGATTCGTGCAAATGAATGACGAAATGGAATTACGAGGGTAAGTTATGAGATCGATCTTAATTAAAGACACAACTCGTGAAGAGCGGGAGCAGATCGTTGCCGAGTCAATTGGAAATATAAGCGGAGCATGTGACGGTTGCATGAGCGGTCTGGCTGACATGTACCAACCGTATATCGACGGTGAAAAAGAGATTCGCGAGATCAACATGGAATTCCATGCACATTACGAATCCGGCGATGAAGAGCCGGAAAGAGCACGCTGTGAGGTTTTGGGATGAAAATTGAGCATATGGCGATGTATGTGAACAATCTGGAGGCGGCCAGAGTTTTTTGTGAAATATCTTGGCGGCAGGTCAAACGGCGGTTATCACAATGAGAAAACAGGATTCAGATCTTTCTTTATTTCCTTTGATGACGGAGCAAGGCTTGAACTGATGAATAAACCGATGGGTACTATGAGAGCTGCATTATCGGAATTGAAGGGAATCAGATAGAGATTACGGAACGAGCAAAGACTTACGCTTTCTTGACCTTGTCGATATCAGCGAAAAAAGCCCCACCAGTAATCTGATCCAGTTCAGTATCGGGGAGGACTAGGCCGGCATCTTCGAGGATTGCTTTTGCTTCATCTTTGGTTTTAGTGTTCTCAACTTGTTCTTTAAGTTTATCTTTGAGTTTCAAAAGCGTACCTCCTTGAATTGTCTTTTACATATTATACGGTGAAGCGGCGTTAAATGCCACATGGAATCTCTGGGGTCGAGCTTGGGGAGTCATCGCTTCAAAACTCGTTTGAAAAAGTGCGATCATGGCTCCAAAACTCCTTCCGAAAAGTGTATATTTGGTCGCAAGAGATAATAAAGTGCACTTTAATATAGAAGGTGCAAAAAGTGCACTTGCAATTGACATGAAGGTGCAAATGTTGCATACTGATTATAACGGAGGTGCAACGTGGGCGCTATTAAGGAATTGAGAACAGAAAAGAAACTGACCCAGCAGCAGGCGGCAGAAATATTGGGCATTTCTCTGAGATCATACAAATCTTATGAGAATGATGCGGATAAGGTTGGGACACTAAAATACAATTACATTATCGTTAAGCTTAACGAAATAAACCCGATAGACGAAGAACACGGTATTTTGGAATTGGAGTATATCAAAGAAAAGTGTGGCAGTGTTTTTTCGGAGTATCCTGTTCGCTATTGCATTTTATTTGGGTCTTATGCAAAAGAGAGAGCTACAGGTACCAGTGACGTGGATCTGCTTGTTTCGTCTGATGTAAAGGGTCTTAAGTATTATGGAATGGTTGAAAAGCTCAGGACCGCGCTCCATAAGAAAGTGGATGTATTGAGCCTGGAGCAGCTTAGAGATAATCTTGAACTGACGGATGAAATATTAAGGGATGGAATCAGGATATATGGATAACATTAAAAACGACAATTACTATTTGGAGAGGATCAAAGCGGATGTTGCATTTATCATTGTTCACATGAAAGACGTGGATCTGTAGGAATTAAATGAAAACGAAGTTTTGCTTGATTCGATGCTCTTTAGAATGATCCAGATTTCAGAGAACGCAAAACGACTTTCAGAGGAGTATAAAGAAGAAAAAGGCAATTTGCCATGGAATGAACTGGCTGGCCTTAGAAACCGCATTGTACATGATTACGGCAGCATAGATTTGAACATAGTGTTTGAAACATTGAAGTATGATATCCCGGAACTTATGGAGCAATTTAGGGACGAATAAACTGAAGGATAAAGAATTTCCTCGGATTTCTGCTACAGGAGTCCGGTGATTTGTCCGTGGATGCTTTTATTAGCGCTGTCTCTCTTTTATTATCCCTTCTCTCCAATATCTATCGTCATATGGATCGCCGCTCTGAAATCCGCCTGCTACAGCATCCATTTCCTCATCGGACAATTCGATGCCGGCTTCTTTGATGGAATCACGCAGCTCTTCTTTGTTTTTTGATGTCTTGATCAGTTCTTCAAGTTTGTTTGATTGTTCCATGGTACATCCTCCTTGTGCGAAAATCCTTTAGACGATATCGGCGTTTTTGAGCGGTTGCCAAGCAGCTCCAACAATATGATCCAGTTCGGCATCGTCGAGTGCCATGTCGGATTCTTTGAGTATCGCCTTCATCTCTTCTTTTGTTTTTGCGTTTTCGATCTGTTCCTTAAGTTTTTCGTCAAGCTTCATGCTGGCACCTCCTTGGAAAGAATTGTTTATAACATACTATACGTTAGTATGACGCAAAATGCCAGGGTTGAAGAAAAACAATGCTGAATTTAAATGAATCTCGGCCAGGCCCAGTGCCTGGCCGTTTCTAATTGTTGCGGGTTGGAACAGAGAGAGATTATAATTATTTTTATAAGATTGTAAGGACTATGTAAGGTGAAGAGATATGGCAGCAGGGAGTAACAGTTCTGAACAGATGGATAAAAAAGTAGTCGTAATAACTGGCGGTGGACATGGGATAGGAAAAGCGGTAGCAGAGATGTTTCGCGCTGACGGAGCTATTGTCCATATTATTGATAAAAGCGAAGGTGACTGGTTTGTGGGCGATGTCAGTGACAAAGAGGTACTTGAGAGTTTTGCAAGATTTGTTGCCGAAACTTCCGGACGAGTGGACTATCTGATCAATAATGCACTTCCGATCATGAAGGGTATAGACGAATGCAGCTATGAGGAGTTTCAACTCGCACTTTCAGTTGGGGTAGCAGCACCATTTTATCTGACAAAGTTGTTTATGCCCATTTTTGCAGAGAATGCTTCGATTATCAATATCTCTTCCTCAAGGGATCGAATGAGTCAGCCGCAGACGGAAAGCTACACTGCTGCAAAAGGCGGAATCTCCGCGCTTACGCATGCGATGGCAATCAGTTTGGCCGGAAAAGTGCGCGTTAACAGTATTTCGCCGGGATGGATCAATACAACGGATGATCCTATTGAAGGGGTGGATGCGTTGCAGCAACCTGTGGGACGAGCAGGAACACCGGAGGATATTGCAGAGCTCGTCAGATTCTTATGCTCTGATAAAGCCGGTTTTATTACCGGTGAAAACATATACATAGACGGTGGCATGACAAAACAGATGATTTATCACGGTGAACATGGTTGGGAGCGGCATAAATCATGAAATCAATACTGATCAAAGATACAACTCGCTATGCCTGAGATAGAAAAGGAGGGCAACACATGAAAAAGCGAATAGCAACCACACTCATTGCACTTTGCGTTATGTTTTTAGCATTGCCCCTGGTGAGCAGTGCAAAAACAACGAGACAGAAGAAAACTGTATACGTTGCGTGGAGCAATATTCAGACATCTAACAGCTTTACGAGCACACTTTGTGCGATAAAGGCGATGGGAGAAGAGCCTGTTGTGTTGGATCAAGCCTTATCGGCAGATCTTGCATATGATCAGAATAATATGCTGGTAGATGCAAAGGATGAGCATGGAATACTAACAACCGGCGCGGCGAAGCGGGTCAAAATCAACACATGGTACGGATCAAATGTAGAGAAAATGATGGAGAATGTGGACTATGTAGTATTCCCGGGTGGTTCGGATATATGCCCTACTTTGTACTACGATGAGCAGCAGTGGCACGGCATTATGGAGGATGCGAACTATTCCGCGGAAAGAGATGTGTCGGACTATATCCTGCTTTCCTACTGTTTAGACCGGGACATTCCGATTCTTTGTATATGTCGTGGAATGCAAATGCTGTCGGTGGTTTCTGGAGCGGAAATGATACAGGATCTACCGCAATGGTATGACGAACAGGGGATTAAGCCCTCTTTTCTCCATCGTGATCCTGAGAAAAAAACGTTTACATCGCACCGGGTAACGATTCCGCCTGCTGACTCCCTGATCTATCGGATCATGCGTGCGGATTCCATTGAAGGGGTTCCTTCCTGGCACCATCAGGCGGTCAAGGGAGTAGATAATACAAGACTGGTCGTTACGGCGTATACGGAAGCAGACGGAAGACGGATTGTAGAAGCAGTTGAACGACCGGATAAAACCTTCTGCCTGGGTATCCAGTTCCATCCGGAAGTGGCAGTAAGGAAGTGGGTCGACAAAGAGGCGGATGCGGAAAACTATATGAAATATGATGATGCGATCGCGCTATTTCGGGCCCTTGTGCGTTGAGATGTATTAAAAACGGGAGTCCGGATTCATGTCAATAATCAGATTTAGAGAACTACAGGAAAAAGATAATGCCGCAGTTGCTGCAAGAAGCCGGAGAAGAGAGGAGTAAAGGGCCATGAGAATAAAAGTGAAAAGAGCCATAGCTGTCATCAGTTTCTTTGCATTGATCATGCAGGGAATAACACTTTCAAATCTATTCGCGTCCGGGCCGTCCAGAGTTATGGCCGCTCCGAAAACCGCTTCAAGCGTTGAAGGCAGCATTACCGCGTCTGATGCCGTACAGACTTTTGAAATGGGAAGGAAAGCTGAAAGAGGCGATATCAAGGTTGTGGATCTGAGAGGCACCTGGAGACAGATGGGACGTCAATACGGCAGCCTTATGAAGGATGAATTGGAGGATGTGAAGGCCTTTCTTGATATCATTATCGAAGCAAATGCGGGAAATGCAGAAAAGACCGACAGAATTGTGGAACTGGAGACCGCACAGACGCCTTACAGGATCAGCGAGTTTTTTGAAGGTGCGGCAGAGACATCCGGCATGACTGTACAACAGCTCCAGACGATCAATGCCGTTGAGCGGATCGGGGGTCTGCCAAAGTGCAGTGTGGCAATGGCATGGGGTAAATATGCTGCGTCCGATCTTGTTATTGGCAGGAACTATGACTATTCGGACTATTTTGCCTTATTGAAAGACGATATAGCGGTGACGGTATATCATCCTTCGGATGGGGCACTTGCGACTGCGACGATCGGATATGTCGGCGAGATCTACGCCGTAAATGGTCTCAATGAAAAGGGGATCTTTTTGGAATTGAACAACGGAAAGCCGTCTGCAAATGTTAAGTCACCCAATAAGCGCGTTACGGGTACGACCATGCTTTTTGAGAGTTTATTTGAAGCAGATGAATTGAGTGATATGGAATTCTTTTTTAACACGGTAAATTGCAGTTCCTCTTATATTATCAATGTGGCTGATGAAAACAAAGGACAGTCGTTTGAATGGTGTCCGATCGGTGTATTGCATGGTGAAAAGACGCTTCCTGACGGACTTCTGGCATCTACAAACTATTATGTGAATCCGAATTGGCAGTTTGATGTTCCCACTGAAGAGAAATCTTGGCTCGGTCAGATCCGTCGCAATAATCTGATCGACCTTTGTGAGAAAAATAAGGGGAAGATCGATGAGAAAAAGATGATGGAGATCATTAACAAGACTGTTGAAGAAGGCGGCGCAAAGAATGAATTGACGGTATATCAGATGGTTGTGGTACCCAGGGAGAGACGTCTTTGGCTTCAGATCACGGGCGGTTCCGAATGGACGCCGGTCGATCTCGACAGCTTTTTTAAGAGCTGAAATCATTGAAAACGGCAAATATCATAATTACGAAGAAGCAGTATGAGCGAGAGCACGCTTTGAGGTATTGGGATGAAGATTTTGTTTATAGGAAACAGTCATACATACATGAATGATATGCCGAAACTTACCGGGGAAATGATCGAGAATGCCACGGGAGAGAGCTGTGAAGTATTTATGCTCGCGTATTCGGCAAGATCGCTCAAGTGGCATATGGGAGAGGAGTACTTTTCTGAGCGCTTCAATATCCTTCACGGCGGATATGATTTTTGCGTCATCCAGGAACAGGCTCATCCCATGACGGAAGAAACGGATACGATCACATATGCGGGCAGGATTATCGAATTATGTAAAAAGGTGAATACAAAGCCCATTATTTTTGAAACATGGGCGGAAAAAGTAAAGCCGGAAAACCAGGCAGAGATGAACCGCAGATATCGTGAACTATCAAATAATCAGGGAGCGCTTTTGGCTCCTGTCGGAGAAGCGTGGAGTGCGGTTATTAAGGAAACGGAAAAAAGCATGGATGCCGATCTGTATTGGAAAGACGGCGCACATGCTTCATCGATCGGGGATTATCTTGTTGCCATGGTCCTTACCAAGGTGATCACAGGAAAACTACCGGATGCTGATTTTAATAAGGCATACGATTTTACATTGCCGGGCGATGACTGGCTTCCGGTAAAAGAAGATATTGCTGATGAGATCGTCCGGATTCCATCGGAGATCGTGCAAGTGATCAGGAAGTGCGTGGATAAAGCTGTCTTGAGCGAATAGCCCCAAATGTCTGCCGTGGAAAGTTGGTACCGATGAAGAAAAATATAAAATGCAAGAAACTGATAACGTTGCGGTTGCTGCGCTCGTCAGAGATAATCTTAAAAAGTATAGACTAGATATTCCCGGAACAGTATACTTTGATGAAGGATTAGACCGCCTGAGTGACTACTATGGAAATGATGGGCGTAAATACTTTGTTGTTGTGGATGAACGCGGACAGGTCATAGGTGGAATCGGATTCGCCCGGTTTGAGCCAATGGAAGATACGGCGGAACTGCAGAAGCTTTATCTTAAGGACTCGGCAAAAGTGGTTTCAAAAGAAAGTATTATGATGAATTAAGCTAAGCAGAGAGGTCAGTTATGTTCAGAAAGATGAGACGTTTCAAACAGCAGATTTCGGATGCAGAGTGCAGAGAGATTCTGATATCACAGAAAAGGGGTGTTCTCTCTCTGATCGGAGAGAATGGTTATCCTTATGGTATTCCGATCGATCATTGGTTTTGCGACGCAGACGGATGCCTGTATTTTCATGGGGCGAAGGAGGGACACAAGATTGATGCCATAAAAGCATGCAATAAGGCTTGCTACACGGTCTATGATGAGGGGTTTCGAAAGCCCGGCGAATGGGCGCTAAATATCAAAAGCGTTATTGTATTCGGAAAGATCGAACTTGTAACGGATGAGGACAAGGCGCGTGAAATATGTACTCAGCTTGTAAAGAAATTTACGGATGATGAAGAGTATCTTGAACAGGAGTTAAAGAGTGCGCTTTCGCGAGTGCAGTGCCTGAAGCTGGTGCCGGATTATATGACAGGAAAATTGGTGAATGAATCATAGACGGTAATGTCATGCTGCGAAACATAGCAGGTTGGCGAAGAAAATTAAAAAAAGAATTCTATAGTTTAAATGCGTTGCCCATATAGCATGCAATATATTTACCTGAATCATCGATCACATCCACCTGAATAACGGAGGTGGATTTTCCGTCTTTTAAGCATTTTGCTTTTGCAAAAAGCTTTTCCCCTTTTGTGGCGGAAAGATAGTTAATACTTACCTGAGATGCGACAGAGGGATTATGTATCTGGTTTGCAAGAGCAGCAAATGCCAAATCCGCCAAAGTGAAAATGGCGCCGCCCATTACACCTCCGTATGCATTTTTATGATCATCCATAAGCACAAGAGAGCAAGTGCTTGTTTTTTCCGATAGTTCATCAAGCTGTATTCCGGCATTAGCTGCGAATCTGTCATTTCTAAAATATTCTTTGGCTTCTTCCAATGTTGCAAATGTTCCCATCAGTACATCCTTTTCTATGAATAAACATAAGTAGATATCAGGAACATTATAACTCTTTTGACCGCAGAGAATAAGGACTTTACGTAGAATTTACAAGAAAAAGATCACAGGATTTACAATCATGCGATAGTATAATTATATAAAAATTGGAAGGAGGTGTCATATGATCTATTGCGTGGAAGACGATAGCAGTATCCGGGAGCTTATGGTTTATACACTTCGGGCTTCCGGGTTTGAAGCTTGCGGCTTTCAGGATGCGACTGCCTTTTGGAATAAGATGAAGGAAAAGAAACCGGAGTTGGTGATTCTTGATGTCATGTTGCCCGGAGAAGACGGTATTAGTATTTTAAAGAAGTTGAGAACATCTTCGGTTACGGAAGAAATACCGGTTATCATGGCAACGGCAAAGGATAGTGAATATGACACGGTGATCGGACTGGACAGCGGAGCCGATGACTATCTGTCAAAGCCTTTTGGGATGATGGAGATGATATCTCGAATAAAAGCGGTTCTAAGACGCAGTGTACCAAGTAAAAAGCAGAAGCAAATAAAATGTGAAGGGGTTGTAATTGATGAGGGAAAACATACAGTTACAGTTAATGAAAAGGTTATTTCACTCACATTGAAGGAATACGAGCTGTTGAAGCTTTTAATTGAGAATATCGGACAGGTATTCACACGAGAGATGCTTTTATCTTCTGTTTGGGGGGCGGACTTTGCGGGAGAAACCAGGACGGTAGATGTTCATATCGGAACACTGCGAACGAAGCTCTTGCTGAGGGATATGGCGAGAGTGCGCGATATTCAAACACTTTGTCTGACAAACAACTGTATTCGGCCATCAGACTTTCAGATGGGTCTGTGCTGAGGCTTTCGATTGTCCAGATGGCAGTATGGACACTGCTTTTTGGATTTGCACAGCCGATCAGCCTTGTGATTCTGATTGCTTTTGTTCTGTCATTCGTGCTTGCGTCAAGGCTTACAAAGCGAATACTGAGCCCAATCAACGGTATTGATCCGGATGACCCCTTGCAATATATCAATGAAGAAGAATACAAGGAGATAGCGCCTCTGCTTCGGCGTATTCAGTTTCAAAATGAACAGTTGAAGCGTGATCGTAAGGAGATAGAGAAGGCTTCTTTGATCAGACAGGAGTTTACAGCTAACGTATCGCATGAATTAAAAACGCCACTTCATGCCATTTCCGGTTATGCCGAGCTGCTTGAGAATGAGATGGTGAAAGAAGAAGATATAAAGCCATTTGCAGGAAAAATACGGGAAGAATCCAACAGAATGACAAAGCTGGTAGAGGACATCATTGACCTTACCAAACTTGATAATGGCGGCGCGGAGATGCGGTGGGAAAACTGTAATCTGTATCGTATTGCAGAAAATGCCGCGGACAGTCTGGAGATGGCTGCAACTGCGCTGGGTGTGGAGGTTACAGTGAGCGGATCGGATGCACCGATTAGGGCGATCCCGCAGCTTTTGTACAGCATTGTATATAATCTTTGTGATAATGGAATCAAGTATAATCATAGCGGAGGAAGCGTCTCGGTTGATGTGCGGCAGACAGCACATAACACAGTGCTCAGGGTAAAAGATACGGGAATCGGAATCCCGGATGAAAGCGTGGAACGTATTTTTGAGCGTTTTTACCGTGTTGATAAAAGCCGGAGCAAAGAAGTAGGCGGCACCGGTCTTGGTCTTTCCATAGTGAAACATGCTGTGCTGGTTCACGGCGGAAAGATCGAAGTGAACAGTGACATTGGCAAAGGTACAGAGTTTATTGTATCCTTGCCAAACAAACTGTATGAAACAGAATTTTGAATGATTTCGGCAGGGGCTGGGCTCCTGCTTTTTCATTGCGGACATTACATGAATTTTACAAGGAATCGATAATGGATTTGATGTTCAGCTGATACGATCCTTTTGAACGAAAAAATCAGAAGAATGGAGATCAATAATGAATATTTTTAGCATCCTCAATTTGATGGGAGGTTTAAGTCTGTTTCTGTTTGGAATGTCACAAATGGGACTGGCGTTGGAACGACGAGCGGGTAATAAATTAAAGAAAGTGTTGGAGAAGCTGACGACGAACAGAATAACAGGACTGGCGACGGGACTTGGTGTAACCGCTGTGATACAAAGTTCATCAGCAACAACAGTCATGGTTGTGGGTTTTGTCGATTCAGGAATTATGACGTTGCGACAGGCAATCAATGTCATTATGGGGGCCAACATCGGAACTACAGTAACGGCATGGATCCTGAGCCTTTCGGGAATAAGCAGCGATAATGCTATGGTGAAGCTTTTGAAGCCTTCATCTTTTACGCCGGTCCTTGCACTGATTGGAATCGTTTTATATATGTTTACAAAAGAGTCTAAGGAAAAGGATACCGGTATGATTCTCTTAGGCTTTGCTACCTTGATGTATGGAATGGAAGCTATGTCGGGGGCAGTATCAGGCCTGCGGGATACACAGGAGTTTCAGAATCTGTTTGTGATGTTCACAAACCCTGTGCTTGGAGTGCTGGCAGGGGCGGTTCTGACAGCAATCATACAATCCAGTTCTGCCTCGGTCGGTATATTACAGGCAATTGCATCGACCGGCGCAGTGACATATAGCGCAGCGATCCCGATCATTATGGGTCAGAACATCGGAACATGTATTACGGCCATTATTTCTGCAGTAGGAGCCAATAAAAACGCAAAGCGTGCAGCTTTGGTGCATCTGAGCTTCAATGTGATAGGAACCGTTGTCTGGTTGTCGATATTCTGCATCGCGAAGGCTGCGGCAGCTTCGACTTTACTTGGAGAATCTGCAAGCCTGACGGGTATAGCTGTATGTCATTCGATTTTTAATATTCTGTGTATGCTGTTGCTGTTTCCGTTCGCCGGTTTGTTTGAAGCCATGATCAAAAAGATGATTCCGGATTATTCGATGACAAAAACCTGTTTCCGTATGATAAGATGAAAGAGATCAAGATTATTACAGAGGCACCGCCGGCGCTTTTACAGTGAACCGGAGTCAGAGGATCCGATTATTTCAATCTGCTTTTGGATATGCTTTGATTCCTTGGGAGCCGGGCGTGATTCGTGAGCAGAACAGATTGCATGATAGTGCGTCCCCGTTTCTGATCGGCAATTATGCGGAGGGGGGATATTGTTCATGATGTGCCGCAGGTATCGTGGGTCGATCATCAGGAGTATTTCTTGTGATACTGGAAGGAGAATTCAAGATGGTAAAGGTGTTGATTTTAAACGGCAGCCCTAAGGCGGATGGCTGTACTGCAACAGCGCTAAATGAGATGATAGAGACTTTTCACGGAGAAGGAGTCGGGACGGAACTGATCCATGTTGGGAATAAGGCGATCCGAGGATGTGTATCATGCGGATTTTGCAGTAAGAACGGTCGGTGCGTATTTGATGATGATCTTGTAAACGAGGTTGCGGCTAAGTTTGAAGAGGCTGACGGCCTGGTTGTGGGGAGTCCTGTGTATTACGGATCTCCGAACGGATCGATCCTTTCTTTTATGGACAGATTGTTCTACAGTACATCTTTTTCAAAACAAATGAAAGTCGGTGCAGCTGTAGTAAGCTGCAGAAGGGGTGGAAATACCGCTTCCTTTGATGTGCTGAACAAGTATTTTACAATCAGTGCCATGCCGGTTGCATCAAGCACCTACTGGAATCAGGTACATGGATTTGCGGCCGAAGACGTGAAGAAAGATCATGAGGGACTTCAAACAATGCGAAATCTCGCCCGGAATATGTCCTTTATGATGAAAGCATTTGCGGATGCGAAGGAAAAGTACGGCATGCCGAAACAGGAACAGGATTTCTTTACGAGTTTTCCTGATGGGAAATAGGTTCTTCGGCGATTTGAGGGATCACACGAAGTACGTAAAAATTGTGCCGGAATGTGAGGGCAAGGAATTGAAAGAAGAGAACTACGCACCGATACCGAAAGTTGACTATAACGAAAAGATGATCCGGCAGCAATATGAGCCGATGACACCGAAAGAGCAGTATGATCTGAAGATGGAAGCACTTGATGAGATCAGAAAGAGCGGGGTCGATTATTGCAGCTGTCCGCAAGCGTGTCCGCACCATGGGAAATGCTGGGAATGTGTTCTCATTCATAGGGGTCACAGAGATCATCTGCCATATTGCTTTTGGGATATGGTGAACGAGAAGCTGTATGCGATGGAGCGGTTGACGGAAGGCTCCATGAAGCAATGGAAACCACACGAGGAGGGAAAGATTCCAAAACAAAATCCGTGTCCGCCGGAAGTATAGAATAAGTGGAGGTGTTTTGTGAAGTTTAAGTATTGCAGAATTCAAGGAAAAGAACTTGCGGCCAATACACGGACGGGTAAAGGCATATTCAGTATGCTGAACCAGATGGTGACCGATGGCGTGATGGATGAGGAGGATGTCGGCCTTTTCAAAGAGATCGACTCATGGTTTGCCGAAGAGCTGCCCTGGCCGCCGCAATGCAAGCGGCAGGAGAAAGTGATCTGCTATTTTAAGACAGAGAATTCGGAAATGATGATGAAAATGATCAATCCGCTTCTGTGGCTGTTGGAACGCTACAACCACGCGTATTATATAGTTTATACCAACTTCCCCGGCGAGATCGTGTATGAAGACGAGTATCAGGTCGTGGTAAAAGTGGATGAAAATATCGTTGTAGAAGATCTGCAGGCAAGCTGGTCACCGGAAGACTGATCCGATCATGCCATAGCGTGTTAACATGTAAGGATAAAGGTAAATATCTTTTCAAACATGGGCGGAAAAAGTAAAGCCGGAAAACCAGGCAGAGATGAACCGCATATGTCGTGGAATGCAAATGCTGTCGGTAGTTTCCGGGGCAGATATGATACAGGATCTACCGCAATGGTTTGAAGAACAGGGGATCAAAACCTCTTTTCTTCACCGTGATCCGGAGAAGAAATCGTTTATTGCGCACCCGGTGAAGATCCCTTCGGCTAAATCTTTGATCTATCGGATTATGCATGTGGATTCTATTGAAGGAGTCCCCTCCTGGCATCATCAAGCGATCGAGGGAGTAGATAACACAAGACTGGTCGTTACGGCATATACAGAAACGGATGGAAAACAGATTATAGAAGCATTTGAAAGACCTGACAAAACCTTCTGCTTGGGTATTCAGTTCCATCCGGAAGTAGCGGTAAGGAAGTGGATCGACAAAGAGGCCGATGCGGAAAACTATATGAAATATGATGATGCGATCGCACTATTTCGGAGCCTCCTGTGCAGAGAGAAAAAATAAAGCGGAATAGCTACGGTTGATGTTGTTTTCAAAAATGCGGCAGAAAAGTAAACCTTGGAATATCCTAAAAACGATAGGAGAAATTGTCTTTTGAAACTGAAAAATGTATTGGTTGTTGTGAAAGACATTGAAAGATCCAAACAGTTTTATCATGACCTGTTTGGCCTCGAGATGATCCAGGACAATGATGGAAATATGATCCTTACAGAAGGCTTGGTACTGCAGGAGGAGAAATACTGGAAAGAATTTCTCGGGAAAGAGATCATTTCAGAGAATAATTCCTGCGAACTCTATTTTGAGGAATCAGATATCGAAGAATTCATAGAAAAACTCGAGAAGTATTATCCGGATGTGAAATATGTAAATCGACTGATGACTCACAGCTGGGGACAGAAGGTGATACGTTTCTATGATCCGGACGGAAATCTGATTGAGGTAGGGACACCGGTATAACATGGCAAATATAATAACCTGCCTCGGAAAGAGCACGTTGTGAGGTTTGGGAATGAAAATTGAACATGTGGCAATGTATGTGAACAACCCGGAGGTGGCCAGAGACTTCTTCGTGAAATATCTTGGCGGCAGGTCAAACGACGGTTATCAAAATGAAAATACAGGACTCAGATCCTTCTTTATTTCCTTTGATGACGGAGCAAGGCTTGAACTAATGAATAAGCCAGGGCTGATCGATGCAGAAAAGCAGCTGACAAGAACGGGATATATTCATATCGCATTTTCTGTTGGAAGCAAGGAAAAGGTTGATGCTCTGACGAAGCGTTTGAAAGACGATGGATACGAAGTTGTCAGCGGCCCCCGAACCACAGGCGATGGGTACTATGAGAGCTGTATTGTCGGGATTGAAGGGAATCAGATAGAGATTACGGAATGAGCAAAAACTGAAGGTTTAACATGCTTCTTGACATGTCTGCCGTGGAAAGTTGGTACCAATGAAGAAAAATATAAAATGCAGAGAAATGAAAGAAACTGATAACGTTGCGGTTGCTGCGCTCGTCAGGGATAATCTTAAAAAACATAAGCTTGATATTCCCGGTACAGTCTATTTTGATGAGGGATTGGACCGGCTGAGTGAATACTATGGAACCGATGAGCGCAAATACTTTGTTCTTGAGGATGATTACGGTCAGATCATTGGCGGGATCGGATTCGCCCGATTTGAGCCAATGGAAGATACGGCGGAATTGCAGAAACTTTATCTCAAGGAATCAGCAAAAGGTTCCGGCCTCGGTTACGAATTGTTAGATTTCATTGAAAATCGGATGCGCGAGGCAGGATTTAAGGCTTCGTATCTGGAGACACATAATAATCTTCAGGCCGCGATCCACATCTATGAAAAGAGTGGCTATAAAGAAATCGAACGCCCAAAAGAGGTAGTTCATAGTACCATGAACAGATTTTTTCGGAAAGAATTGTGAGGCAAATGGGCCTTATCCGAATGACATTGGAACAGAGTCGAAGGATCATCTCCAAATCTTAATTGTTTCAAGCAATTTTTCTTTTTTTGAGTTTTCCATTCTAGAAATCTCAGCCATCAAGGCATTGTCCAATGCTGTCGGAGCGTAGTCCGGCTCCAGGTTGCCGACTAACTCATCGAGTGTAATTCCCATAATTTTGGCATAGTAAATCAAAAGACGCAGTGACATGACGGTACGTCCATTTTCTACGTTACTGATGTAACCGGGCGTGACGTCCATTTCTGCAGCGAACTCGTTCTGAAAAGTGCAACTCGCTTGAAAAAGTGCAGCTAGGAGCAAAAAACTCATTTGAAAAAGTGCAGTCACAGCTTCAAAACTCGTTCCGAAAAGTGTATAATGCAATCGGAGGGAAAGCAGAATGTTTAAACGCAAAATTACAGATGACATATTTCGGTGGAAAAACAGCACGGGGAAAAAGAAAGCGCTTGTCATAAAAGGTATGCGCCAAATTGGAAAAACCTTTATTGTAAGAGCCTTTGCAGATGATAATTATGAGAATGTTGTCTATATAAATTTTAAGGATAACGAGTCTGCAAAAAGAGTATTTGACGGAGACTTCGTAGTGGATCGGATGGTCCTGGATATTTCCGCCATGCTGCCTGGGGTTCATTTTGTTCCGAATAAGACAGTTATCATTTTTGACGAGGTTCAGGAATGCGCGAATGCCAGAGCAAGTATAAAGGCGTTTATGCTTGATGGCCGGTATGATATTATCTGCACCGGTTCACTTTTGGGAATAAAGGGTTATAACCGCAAAAAAAATCGTGGAGTACCGACAGGATTTGAACATATTATTTATATGAAACCGATGGACTTTGAGGAATTCCTATGGGCTAAGGGAATAAGCGAAGATGTCTTGACAGAAATAAGGAACTGTTTTATCAAACGCAAACCCGTTTCGGAAACGATACATGCTGCAATGCTTCGTTACTTCCGGGAATATATGTGTGTTGGTGGAATGCCATATGTAGTTGACCGTTTCCTTGCGACTAATGACATGAATGTTGTGCGTGAGGAGCAGACAGATATTCTTGAAGAATTTAAGGATGATTTTGGCAAGCATCTGGATGAAAATGAAAAAGAAGAAATCGATCTTACACTTTTGGGGCGAATAAACAGAGTTTTTGATTCGATCCCGTCGCAACTGGCAAAAGAAAATAAGAAGTTTGTATATTCTATGCTGGAAAAAAAGGGGAGATCAGAAAACTATCAGTCAGCGATACAATGGCTGTATGATGCGGGAATCATCAATATTTGTTATAACCTTTCGAATATAAGTTTACCGCTTGAGGGTAACAAGATAGATAACATTTTCAAAATATATATGCAGGACAGCGGTTTATTTGTGGCGATGCTTGAAGAAGGAAGCGCCGGAAAGATACTCAGCGGAGATATGGGTATGTATAAAGGGGCAATTTATGAGAACATTGTTGCAGATGCGTTTTCAAAAACAGGAAGAAATCTATACTACTACCATAAAGACAGTGGATTGGAAATTGATTTCATTTCAACAATAGACGGTGAAATCTCACTTGTCGAGGTTAAGGCAACGGATGGAAATGCTAAATCTGCGAATACTATTCTAAAGAATAGAGAGAAATATGGTGCGAGCAGATGCATAAAACTGAGCGCCAATAATGTCGGACAGGAAGGCGCTAAATTAACCATCCCTTATTATATGGTCTTTTTGATCAAGTAAGGGTGGTTGTTTTCTTTTATGAATAAAGACGAAAACAGAGGAACAAAATGAATACACAGATTCTTTTTGATAACATGGACCGAATCCATACTACTGATATGGGAATCGAGCGCATCAAGAGAAATCTTGCACTGGGCGATACTGATGTTGTGCAGTGGTGTAAATCAAGAATTCTTTCCGAAGAAGCAAAAATATATCGGCAGGGGAAAAACTGGTACATTTCTGTCGAGCATTGCGTTATCACGGTTAATGCAAGCAGTTATACGATTATCACGGCACATAAGGAGAAGGATGAGCGAAGTAACTTACAGCAAAAAGAATGATGAAATCGAATGTGTCCGATATGAGAGATCACGAAAAACATATCTTCCTCATACGCACGCTCATCATCTGATGATAGGGTATATTGAAGCAGGGAAGGTCTGCATTACCATAGAAGGTGAGTGCTGTATTTATGCGCAGGGTGATGAATTCCGCATTATGCCTAATGTTCTGCATGAAATAAAACCTGCGGATGAAAACCCATATTCTATGGTGGTTATGTGCATCAAGACCGATGCGGTTGTGAATGATGATAATCTGAAAGAACTGCAGGATACCATTATGGAAAAACCGGAGAATATATACCTTATTGAGGAAATGGCGGAGGACTCGCAGATCAGTCCATACCATATGATACGGAAGTTTAAGAAAGCGTTTGGTCTGACACCGCATCAATTTCAGATACAGTGCAAGGTCAGAAAAGCGCAGAAACTGCTTGAAACAACCAAAAGCATCCCTGAAGTGGCCTATGAAGCGGGGTTTTGCGATCAAAGCCACTTGGACAGATGCTTTCAGAAGATAGTGGGCTTGACGCCCAGCCAATATCAGGACTCGCTGGCAAACGGCGATTAACAAAGTGCAGGGAAAAACTTGGCAAACAAGTATAATCCGTCTTTTCCTGCATGGACTTCGTGATGAATGGCTTTAGGCATTATTGATATGACTCCGGGTTCATATACAAGTTCATGGCCATCATTGATACAGGTGCCATCACCGGTGATTATTTCATGGGTCTCCAGCTGCGTTTCATGAATGTGATCAAGAATACTCTTATCAGGAGCAATCCGGACCAGATGAAAACTATATTTACCATCTGTATCCTTGGCGGTAATGATGTGTTTTAATTCAACCCCTTCAAACACAGGATGCTTTGACCATTTGATATCTGCGAATGAAATGGTTTTGTTAGGCAGACGCAGCTGTCCGCCGTTAAAAGATTCAAATACTTCAAGATTCATGTTCGTGTTCTCCTTTCGTTTTATGATGCGATGATATCAAAAGGAGAGATTTCAGAATTGGACAAAATTGCTGTTTTGAACCTTTGGGGACGGGGTTAGTGTTTCATTTTGAAGATCTAAGGGAGGGAAAACAATGAAAATCCTTTTTATTGGTAATAGCCATACATACATGAACGATATGCCAAAGCTTGCCGGGGAAATGATCGAGAATGTCACGGGAGAGTTCTGCGAAGTATTTATGCTGGCATATTCGGCAAGATCGCTCAAGTGGCATATGGGGAGGAGTACTTTTCCGAGCGCTTCAATATCCTTCACGGCGGATATCGCTGATTTTGATAAGGCATACGATTTTACATTGCCGGGCGGTGATTGGCTTCCGGTAAAAGAAGACATTGCTGATGAGCTCGTTCGGATCCCATCGGAAGTTGTTCATGTAATCAGGGAGTGTGTGGATAAAGCTGTATTAGATGAATAGCCCCAATTGTCTGTTATGGAAAGCCGGTACGGATGAAGAAGGGGTTAGGATGAGGTGAGAAAAACATGGCATCAAGTAAAGAGTATTTGGAATTCATATTAGAGCAGCTTTCTGAACTCGATGATATTTCTTATCGGGCTATGATGTTTAACATTTTTGATTTCAAGCTCCCCTCCAGCAAACCGTGTTATTTGAAAGATTTCATGATGCCTTTTCAAATGATGCTACCATCTGCACAAGGAAACAGGCCCATATTCACTAATTTGAGCCTGCTCTACACTTAATTCGTGCAAAACGAACCTAAATCAGTGTGATGAGGGTTCGTTTTTAGATTCAACGGTATAATTCCGAATGTGGCATAGAAAAAAGAAAAATGCAATCAAAGGAGAGATAATAGTGATGAAAGATTTTATTGCGTATTGCGGACTAGACTGTGAGTCCTGCGAGGCTCGTCTGGCAACTGTTAATAACGACAATGAATTGCGAATCAAAGTGGCAAAGGAATGGTCGGAAATGAACAACGCCGAGATTACGCCGGAGATGATCGTTTGTTCCGGATGCCGGATTCAGGGAGTAAAGTTTGCTTACTGCGACTCCATGTGCCCGATCAGAAAATGCGCGAGAGAAAAACAGGTTGAAACGTGTGGAGCATGTTCCGAGATGAAGGCATGCGAAAAAGTCGGAGCGATCATTGGCAATAATCCGGAGGCGCGCTGCAGACTGGAAAACTGTTAGTGTAAAATCGACTCTACTTTCCGTAGGTACCATGCTTAGTGTTCGCGGATTAAAATCTGAGCATGGAGGGAAGATATGAGATGAAAATACTTGTTTTTAATGGCAGTCCGAAGAGGGAAAAAAGTGATACTATGCACATCACACGCGCTTTCTTAGAGGGGATGCGCAAAGCCGGTGAGCAAGACATCCATGTGATCAACCTCATCGACAGACATATCGAATACTGCCGTGGATGTTTTTTCTGTATGCGTAATGGCGGAAGCTGCATACATATTGACGATATGAAAGAGATTCTGGAGGAAATACCGAAAAGCGATCTGCTTGTATTCAGTTTTCCTCTGTATGCATACGGGATGCCGGCACCGATGAAAACGATGGTCGATCGTCTGCTTCCGCTTACAACGATGGAGATGAGAAATGTGAATGGAAGCTATCGGCACGTAGGTCAAATGGATCTTTCTCATTTGAAATTTTTGATGATCTGTGGATGCGGGTTTCCAAACAGTCGTAACAATTTTGAGCCTGCGGTTGCTCAGTTCAAAAAACTGTTTCCGGAGAATCATACCGTTATCACTATTCCGGAAAGCCCTATGTTTAATGCCCGGGAAGCGGAGCCGGTCACAGCCCCTCGCCTTGAATTGGTAAAAAAGGCAGGGATAGAGTATGCGGAAAACTCCTTCATCCCTGCTGAACTTTTGGGAGAGATCGAAGCACCTATGATACCGGAAGAAGAATATGCCAGGATTATTAATCGATAAGAGGAAAGTGTTATGAATCCGGTGGTTTTTTCAAGAATAGAAGCATCTTTTGATAACAGTATAGAGGAAGTGTGGAATGCAGTTACTTCAAAGGAGGACTATAGTTGGCGGAGCGATCTTGATAGAATTGAAGTGATCAATGATCGTCAGTTTATTGAATACACGAAGGACGGGTACGCAACTGGTTTTACCACCACCGTATTTGCGCCCAATGAACGTTGGGAGTTTGATATGGAAAATGACAACATGAAAGGGCACTGGGTAGGCGTGTTCACGCAAAATGATGGCTGGACGCATATTGATTTCTTTGAAGAAGTGGCAGTAAAAAAGTTGATCTTAAAACCTTTCGCAAAGCTTTTCCTTAAAAAGCAGCAGAAAAAATATGTGTCTGATCTTAGAGGAAGACTGAATAATGGATAAAAATTGTTAGAATCTGAACACTTTAAAAGAGATAGAAAAATTGTTATTGACTCTCACACTGTGTCAGGGAGCAAGGTAATAGTGAGCTCAAGAAAAAAACGTCCATGGAGGTAAGAGAAAATGCTAAAAATAGGAGAATTTTCAAAACTTTCCAGAGTAAGCATCAGGATGTTGCGTCACTATGATGATATCGGATTATTAAAACCTGCGGAGATCGATAACTTTACCGGATACCGATACTATTCTGAGGAGCAGCTTTTTACCATCGGAAGGATCACGGCGTTAAAAGACATGGGATTTTCCCTTGCTGATATCATCCGAATCCTTGAAAACTATGATGATAAGGAGAAAATGGAAGCCTTTCTGTCGGAAAGACAGGCAGAACTCAAAAAGCTTTCCGAAGAGACACAGTACAAACTGATGCTTCTGGAAACAGCCCGAAAGAGGCTGAGAAAGGAGCATACGATGAGTTATAGCGTAACAGTAAAAACGATACCGGAGAGATATGCAGCGACCGTAAGAATGATTATTCCACGTTATGAAGATGAACAGAAAGCATGGAATGTACTGCATTCGGAGTGTGACAGCATGTTGGTACCGGCAGAACCCTGCCTTGCGGGAGCTGATTTTTTCGACGAGGAGTACAAAGAAGAAAATGTAGATGTACGAATCTGGATGACAGTGAACGGAAGCTATTCGCAGCTTACGGATGCAACAGCCACGGCTATGGCCTGGATGAGAGATAATGGGTACACCATGAATGGAGCGATGTTCTGTATTTATCATGTGAGTCCGGCGCAGACTTCAAACCCGGATGAACTGGTGACAGAAATCTGTTTTCCGGTTGAATAAAACGTCAGGAGTACAGGGAGCCACATAATCAAATACGTGTAAAACGGACCTGAATCGGTGTGAGGAGGGTTCGTTTTTTGTTATAGAGGCATACTGTTGGGGTAACATTACGACTATGCAGACGGGAAGAAAGTTTTTGATTATAATATGGACAGGATGAGTGGAAAGCTTACGGTGTTTTTTGAGGATCCGTTTTGGGTTGGCGTTTTTGAACGGGTATCCGACGGCGAGCTGTCAGTTTGTAAAGTGACTTTTGGTGCAGAGCCTAAGGATTATGAAGTTCAGGATTTTATCATCAGACATTTTTATGGGTTGAAATTCAGTCCGACTGTAAAGGTCGAACTGAAACAGACTGCAGATAATCCGAAGCGGAGACAGAGAAATGCAGGGAAGCAGATGCAGAATGCCGGCATTGGAACCAAGTCCCAACAGGCTCTGCAGATGCAGCGTGAAGAAATGAAGACGGAACGCAGGCAGATCAGTAAGGAAATGCGGGAAGCTGAAAAACAAAAACAGTTTGATCTGAAGCAGCAGAAAAAGAAGGAAAAACACAGAGGGCATTAGGTAATCATCGAAAATAGGGGAAGAAAGGTAAACGATGAAACTGAACAACCCGAAAGAGAGGTTGAGATATTTTATGATAAAATATGTGCAGGCCAAGATAAAGGAGACCAGCTATGAATGATTTTGTAATACGCAAAGTGCGCTTGGAGGATGCGGAGCGACTGGTTGAGATCTACTCGTATTATGTTGAGAATACGGCGATATCGTTTGAATACGAAGCACCTTCCGTGGAAGAGTTTAGAGGGCGCATTTCAAATATTTTGAAGAAACACCCCTATATTGTTCTGGAAGAAGATGGATTGATCATGGGATATGCCTATGCGGGGCCTTTTAAAGGAAGAGCTGCATACGATCATTCCTGCGAGATGACGATATACCTGGATCGTAATGCAAAAGGAAACGGCTATGGCAGGGCTTTATATGAAGCATTGGAGAAGAGCCTGAAAGAAATGGGAATGCTCAATCTTTATGCCTGCATCGGGGATCCTGAAGTCGAAGATGAGTATCTGACGAAAAACAGTGAAAGCTTTCACCGTCACATGGGTTATACCAAGGTCGGAGAATTTCATAAGTGCGGATACAAATTTGGAAGATGGTATAATATGATCTGGATGGAAAAGATGATCGGGGAACATGTATAACTTTCGTTTGGTGATGAGATGAAAAAAAGAAGAGAAGCTTTAGAATACGGACTTTCGTTTCCGGACACATATCAAGACGCTCCGTTTCATGATCCAAACTGGCAGCTGGTCAGATACAAAGGGAATAAAAAAGCCTTTCTGTGGACTTATGAAAAGGACGGATACGTTAATCTGAATGTGAAGGTGGATCCTGAGAAGGCATTCTTCTGGCGAGAGATCTATCCGGCGGTAATCCCGGGGTATCACCAGAACAAGGACCACTGGAATACGATCATTCTGGATGGCAGCATTCCGGATGATGATATCCGAATGATGATAGCAGAAAGCTATGATCTCATCAGCGACTGTCCTTCAAAGAGAATATATGAAGCGGTAAAGAAGATTCCGTATGGCTATGTCGCTACCTATTCACAGGTCGCTGAACTTGCGGGCGACAGGAAGATGGCTCGTGCGGTAGGCAATGCGCTTCACAGGAACCCGGATCCGGATGGTATACCCTGTTATCGTGTCGTGAATGCAAAAGGAGAATTGGCGGGAGAATTCGCGTTCGGTGGTTCCGGCGCGCAGGCAAGACTCCTGGAAGAAGAGGGGATCACAGTCACAGACGGAAGAGTTGATCTGAGCAAATATCAGTGGAAATAGTATGAACCAATATGTTACAGGTGCAGTAATTAAAGAACTGCGGGAAAAGAACAAGCTGACGCAGCTTCACGGTGCGTAAAGCAGGAGGGGCGCAAGATGAGAAGGATCGAGATCATTACCATGGTGATGGTGCTGTCTTTTTTCACAGCGGTTCTGTCAGGCTGCGGGAACACGGCAGATGAAGATCAGACAAAATATCAACCCGGCCCGAATCGGAAAGTGATCATAGATACGGATACGGGCGCAGATGATGCCTGTGCGATCATTATGGCGGCACGCAGCAGTAATCTTGATATCCTTGGAGTCACGACTCTTGCGGGAAATGTGGAACTTGAACAGAGCACTAAGAATGCGCTCGCTGCATTGGAGATCGCCGGCTGCGATGCGCCGGTCTATGGCGGCTCAACAGAAAATATTATGGGTGAAAGTAACGTTGTTTTCAGTGTGTTCGGTAAAGACGGCATGGGTGAAGCTGATCTGATCCATCCTGTGAAGGCAGCGGAGCAGGGAGATGCTGTTGATTTCATCCTTGATACGGTCAGAAAGAATCCGGACGAGATTGAGATCATAGCACTCGGGCCGACAACCAATATTGCGAAAGCGATTCAAAAAGACCCGGAGACCATGCGCAGGGTAAAACGTATCTGGTCTATGGGTACTGCGGGACAGGGGCCCGGTAATGCTACGCCTGTTGCGGAGTTCAATGTCTATGGGGATCCGGAGGCGTACAAGATCATGTTGGACTCAGGGATCAATATCACCGTAGTCGGTCTGGATATGTGCGGAAAGGAAGCACAGTGGACGAACGCACAGTTTGAAGAACTGAGCGGTTCCGGCGAGATCGGTGAGTTTGTCACAAAGTCTTTTGCGAAGATCCGTGATTTCTATGCAATGAACGGATCAGCTGATTCTGTCATGAATTGCGACACACTTGCGATGACCTGCGTCATCTATCCCGATTTTATCACTGATACGGTGCAATGCCACGGAAGCTGTATCGTGGAACCGGGCGAGACATTCGGTGAAGTTCTTTTCTACAAAAAAGGACATACGTATGATGTAGCTACAAATAACTATGACTATAACGTAACACTTGTCAGCGGAGTTAGAGCCTCTGACTATTTCAATCTTTTTTTAGACACGCTTTGACCATCGGAGAATGAATAGATTGAAAGCATCAAATGTTGCAGATGAAAAGAAAACAGGAAAAGCTGGACCTGTTTCTGATCGCCTTGTTTTGCTCCATGGTCTACCTGACGGCCTTTGGATTTATAGAATAATTTGAGAAAAATCTGAGGAAAACAAAACCCATGTCCGCCGGAGGATCTATAAAGAAAGATCAGGATCACAGGATCCTGATCAGTTCTTCTGTCTCTTCTTCGGAAGTCGCCCAGTCTGTAGCAAAGCGGATCACTGTGTGGTCCGCATCATATTTTTCCCAAAAACCGTATTCTACCTTTTGCCCGAGGCGTTCCAGTTTCTCATTTTCCATGATGCAGAAAGTCTGATTTGTCGGAGAATCATAGCACAGGCGATATCCTTTTTGGGCAAGCGCGGCCTTGATCGCCGTGGCTGCTTTGATCGCGGGCTTGCCGATATGCAGATACAGATCATCCCGGAACAGTTCATCGAACTGGATCCCAAGGAGCCTTCCCTTGGCCAGGAGCGCACCGTGCTGCTTGATGATCGTGAAAAAGTGCGGGATCTTGTCCGGATCCGGAATGACGACGGCCTCACCTAAGAGAGCACCGCATTTGGTGCCACCGATATAGAAGACGTCACAAAGCTGTGCCAGATCCTGAAGCGTTACATCATTTTCGAGGCATGCAAGTGCATAAGCCAGTCTTGCGCCGTCAACATAGAGATCGATCGAATACTTGTCGCATACACTTCTGAAAGCCGTCAATTCTTCTTTTGAATAGAGAGTTCCGTATTCTGTGGGCTGTGACAGATAGACCATCCCCGGCATCACCATGTGTTCATGACTCTCGTCCTGATCGTAATCTTCAAGATACTGCTCTACATCTTCTGCCGAGATTTTGCCGTTATGGTGCGGAAGCGTCAGTACTTTGTGCCCGCCATACTCAATGGCACCGGCCTCATGTACACTGATGTGTCCCGTATCGGCTGCGATAACGCCCTGGTAGATCCGCAAGAGGGAATCGATCACGACCGCGTTTGTCTGCGTGCCTCCGATCAAAAATTCCACTGCGGCCTGCGCACAACCGCACGCTTTCCGGATCCTTTCCTTAGCAGATGCGCAGATCTCGTCTGTTCCGTATCCGGGAGACTGCTCAGAATTTGTTTCTGTCATACGCTTTATGATATTCGGGTGTGCCCCTCTTGTATAATCGCTTGTAAAGCAAAGCCTGCCGCTCATCGATCGTTTCCTCCCTGACATGTTTTGATCACGTATTTCTCCTTAAGCATGATACCACAGTTTTATTTCTAACGGAAATAAACTGTTTATGATACATTTTTTTTGAAAAAGTTTGAAAACATGAGCGGCTATATGGTAAGATTGTATTAATTTCACAGAACAGTTGTCTATATTGCGTAACAATTTGGAGAAAGGCGAAAACCATGAAGACGAAGAGAGGCTCTCTGAAAAAGACGCTTCTGACCAAGATCATTGTTTCCTCTGCTGTTATTATCCTGATCATCAGCCAGCTCAGTATTAAGCTTGCAGTGGATAATATCGAGCCGCTGACATACAATATCCTGGCTAGAGAATCGATCACCTACGCGAGTGAGATCCAGAGCTGGTGGAGCAACGTGACGGAGAGAGTGGCGCAGACTGCGGCCGTTATCAGGAATTCACCGGAAATGACGCATGACCAAATGCGCGAAATGCTGCTGGCGCTCACGGCGGAAGATCCTGATTCTCAGGATATCTATATGGCATACGGGAATGAGAATGTTTTCTTAGACGGATCCGGCTGGATTCCGGACGACTCCTTTGTGTTTACGGACAGACCCTGGTATAAAGGAGCGATCGCAAAGGGTGGGAGCATTTATTCTTCGGAGCCGTATGTCGATGCATCTACCGGAAAGACCTGCCTTGCATGTGCGATCATGGTAAGCGACGGAACAGTCCTGAGCAGTGATATCAATTTTGATAAAGTTGCGGAGAAAGTAAAGAATTTCAGTTCCTACTCGTCAGATGCAAAGTACTATATTGTCAATAAGGATACTTCGGATATTCTAATCAGCAACGTGGAATCAAGCGTCGGAGAGAACCTTTCTTCCGGAAAAGATCCGATTGCGAAGGGGGTTGCGGGAATTTTTGGCTCTCTGGATACGTCTGCTTCCGGAAAAGGAAGCAAGGTTAAAACAGTGGATACAGATGCAGGATCCATGATGGTCACTGCGACAGATATTCAGGGAACATCATGGGTGATCGTAAGTGCTGTTCCGTATTCCATTCTCAGCGACAGTATCATCAAGGTAATCGTGCTTACATCAGTGATCGGTATTCTTCTTATCCTTCTGATGGCGGTGTTTATGTACATTACGATCAATAAGGCGATCGGTCCCGTCGCTACGGTTACAGAGAGGATCACAGACATCAGCCGGGGTGACTTTACCGTTGCACTCAAGCCGGAAGGTAATAACGAGATCACGACGCTTAGTGAGAGCCTCAACGGATATATTGAAAAAATGAGATCCACACTCAACGGTCTGTCGGACATTTCCGGGCAGATGGGCAGCCGCGCGGGAGAATGTTTTGACATCTCTCACAGTCTATCGGATGCCAATCGTAATCAGAGTGAGTCGATCGACAAGCTCAACACTACGCTCAATGCGATGACGGTATCCATTGAAGATATCGCAAATGCCGCAGATGAACTTGCATCCACATCAAGCCAGCTGGCAACAAGGGCAGAGGATGTAAGAACGCTGTGTGATGAGACATCGGAAGCTTCCGGCAAGGGTAAGAGTGAACTCGACCTTATGACCAGGAATGTAACAACCCTTGGCAATACGATCCATGAGCTTACAGCGCTCATTAAGGTTACAGCCAAGTCGGTTGAAGAGATCACGGGGATCACGGAAGCGATCAATGCGATTTCCGCGCAGACCAATCTTCTGTCGCTGAATGCGTCCATCGAAGCGGCAAGAGCCGGGGATATGGGCAAAGGATTTGCGGTTGTTGCACAGGAAGTAGGCGTTTTGGCTAATCAGTCTTCCGAAGCAACGGAAACGATCAAACGACTCATTGAAGATGTAACGAAGAATATCGAGGATATCAACAGGAAGGCGGATATCTGCAGTACTGATATGGAAGCCTGCATAAACGGCGTGAAAGAAGCAAATGAGTCCTTCAACATCATATTTGAGGATGTCAACAAGGCAACCGAAGGGATCAGCGAGATCGCCGGCGGCATTGGAAGGATCAATGATATCGCGTCCAATAATGCCGCGACGACCAAGGAGCAGGCTACTAATATCACAGAGGTTCTTGAGCTGAGCGATATCATCGTGACGGAGAGCAGTAAACTGCGTCAGGAGACGGAGAATATCGCAAGCATTTCCGAGAATCTCAACAAGTATACGGATGAGATCAATTCCGATCTGTCCCAGTACACGTTGAAATAGCAGCCCAACTTGAATGCAGCCTTTGAATGAGCATATGACAGAGATCTGTTTTTAGAAAGAACGAAAACAAATCAGCCAAGGGGCGCTAAAGCTCCTTGGCTGATTCACTCTAGTACTTGGAATTTTACAAGGAACGCGGATAACTACTGTTTTATGAACGGAGGCATAAGGAGAATGGTATGAAAGCGATCAGAAAGCAAATGATGATCATCATACTTTGTTTTGTGACGGCCGTAATGGCGGCAGGATGTGCAGACAAACACGGCATTCCGGTCAAGACGGTCGGTATTGTAATGCCTTCAAAGAGTATAGAGAGATGGAGCCGTGACGGAGATTATCTCCGGTCGAGCTTTGAAGCAAAGGGCTATCATGTCGAGATGCGTTTCTCCGAAGATATCTTAAGACAGATCGATGATATTCAGGTTTTGATCGCAGACGATGTGGATGTTCTCATCATCGCTTCGGTGGACGGCGCTGCGTTGTCGCGTACACTTGAGGATGCCCTGATCAAGAAGATCCCTGTTATCTCCTACGATAGGCTTATTATGAATACCGATGCGGTTGACTGTTATGTGTCGTTTGACAACTATCGTGTGGGTGCGTTGCAGGGACAGTATATCGTCGATGCCCTTCATCCCGATCAGACGGGAGATACTTACAATATTGAGCTTGTTGCCGGAGATCCTGCTGACAACAACGCGCGATTTTTCTTTAATGGAGCTTATGATGTTTTAAAGCCCTATATTGAATCAGGCAGGTTTATCGTTCCATCCGGCAAGACTTCTTTTGACAAGGTCGCAACACCCGCCTGGTCGATGGATATCGCATTTAAGAACATGCAGAACACACTCGCATCCTACTATTCCGACGGAAAACGTCTTGACGCTGTGATGTGCTCGAATGACCGCATGGGATTGGGTGTTCTGAACGCGATCCACTCAGATTATCTGGGTACGAGCCTTCCGATCGTAACAGGGCAGGATGCTGATGAAGCGGCCCTTCAAAGCATCATGGATGGGCAGCTTGCCATGACAGTATACAAAAATGTCCGGAATGAAGCAGATGTGGCTGTTTCGGTCGCAGAGGCGATACTGGAAGGGAAAACACTTGATGATTCCCTGCTTGGTGAACTCCCGGCAGAGTGCAGTTTTGACAAAACATCATATGACAATGGTGTTCAAAAAGTACCGTCATTTTTACTGGTTCCTGAGGTTATCGATGCAAAAAACATTGAGAGCCTCATAGAGACCGGGTTATTTACCCTGGACGAAAACGGAAAATATATTGTGCCTGTATCGTAACGGAGGGATAATTGGCTGATTATATTTTGGAAATGAACAATATAACCAAGAGCTTCGGTAAGATGAAGGCGCTTGATCATGTCAACTTGAAGGTAGAGCGCGGAGAGATTCATGCCCTGATCGGGGAAAACGGTGCGGGAAAATCGACTCTGATGAATATTTTGAGCGGGATCCATCCTTTTGGAAGTTACCGCGGCGAGATTATATTTGATGGGGAGAAATGCTGCTTTAAGAGACCTGTGGACAGCGAGAAAAAAGGCATTGTGATCATCCATCAGGAGCTGGCGCTTATTCCGGGAATGTCTATTGGGGAAAATATGTTCCTTGGTAATGAGCGAAGGGACTGCTTCGGGGTAGACTGGGGCCGGACATTTAAAGAAGCCGAGGAATATCTAAAGACAGTGGGACTTCATGAGGATGCTCGCACGCTTGTAAGAGATCTGGGGATCGGTAAGCAGCAGCTGGTTGAGATTGCCAAGGCACTTTCAAGGAATGCAAAACTTCTGATCCTGGATGAGCCCACTTCTTCGCTGAATGATGAAGAATCCGGAATGCTGCTCGATCTCTTGTTGGAGATGAAGAAGACCGGAATGACCTCTATCATCATATCGCATAAGCTGAGCGAGCTTTCGTACTGTGCGGACAACATGACGATCCTGCGTGACGGTACGGCGGTAGAGACTCTTTCCAATGAAGGACACAGTATTGATGAGGATCGGATCATAGCAGGTATGATCGGGTATCCTCTGGAACAGCTCTTTCCGGAAAGGGAACACAATATCTCCGATGAGATCGCTCTCAAAGTTGAAAACTGGACGGTCTGCGACCCGCATTATCCGGACAAAACAGTTGTAAAAGACGTTTCGTTATATGCAAAGAGGGGAGAGATCGTCGGATTGTTCGGCCTTCAGGGCGCGGGACGGACGGAACTTGCCATGTCCCTTTTTGGGAGATCATACGGATCCGAGACCGGCGGCACCATGTGGATCAATGGCAGAAACTGTGATCTGAAGGATGCGAAGGATGCGATAAGGGCAGGCCTGGTCTACATTACGGAGGATCGAAAAGAGAACGGTTTGGTGATGGCGCAGAGCGTAGCCGGAAACACCACGATGGCAGCACTTGAGAAGATTGTCCGCCGTCGCATCGTAGATACCGATCTTGAAAAGACAGTGACCGAAGAGTATATGACGAGGCTTCATACAAAAGCATCTTCCGCGTCTGAGAAGGTTGAGAATCTTTCCGGTGGGAACCAGCAGAAAGTCATGCTTGCAAAATGGATGTTTACGGATGCCGATATCATGCTGATCGATGAGCCTACACGCGGGATCGATGTGGGCGCAAAGCATGAGATCTATGAAATTCTGGGGAAACTCGCACAGTCCGGCAAGACGATCGTAATGATCTCATCCGAAATGTCGGAGCTTCTTGGAATGTGCGACAGGATATATGTAATGAATGCGGGAAGTCTGATAGAAGAGTTTTCTGCAGAGGATGCCACACGTAAAAAGATCATGGAAGCGATCCTGAGACATGACACACGGTTGTCGGAAGGATCATAAAAGGAGTTTTGAGGATGGAGATCAGAACGATCGTTAGGAAGCATTCACTTCTTGTTTCGCTTTTCGCCTTATTTGTCTTTTTTGCCCTGATCACAGAGGGGAGAATACTTGCACCGCAGAATATGTCCAATCTTGTGCTGCAGAACTCCTATGTGCTGATCATGGCGTGCGGTATGCTGCTTTGCATTCTGACAGGCGGGAATGTAGACTTGTCGGTAGGAGCGGTTGTCTGTCTGATCGCGGCGACGGCGGCAAAGCTTCTGGAAAGCGGGATGGGGAGCATCCCGGTCATACTGTTATGTCTGCTTCTTTCCGCTATTGTCGGGGCATGGCAGGGGTTCTGGATCGGATATATGCGTATTCCTTCATTTATCTGCACACTTGCCGGAATGTTCATGTTCAGAGGATTCGGGCGGGAGATTCTGGATTCACAGACCGTTATCATAAATGACAGAGCTTTCTTCGACATCTTTACGGCCTACATCGCGTTTCCGGTGATCGATTCAGGGGATGTGAAATGGTCTGCCATGCTGGTGGGATGCATTATATCCATTCTGGTCGCAGCCACGGTCATGAGTGCCCGTTCCCGACGGATTCGAAAGGGATACGAACGCCCTTCGCTGAAGAATGAGATTATAAAGGTGATTATGATAGATGCTCTTATTCTTGCGTACACGTGGAAGATTGCGCATTTTAGAGGAATATCAGTCATGCTGATCTGGGTGATTGCGGTCGTCGGATTCTATCAGTATCTGACAACCAAGTCATTAACCGGGCGCTACCTCTATGCAGTCGGCGGGAATGCCAGAACGGCGGAACTGTCCGGGATCGACACCGCAAAGATCTATTTTCTGGCGTATACATCAATGGGATTACTGGCAGGACTTTCCGCTCTTATGGTTGCTGCGCGCGTGGGTTCCGTGAACGGAGACATCGGGAATTCATTTGAAATGGATGCGATCGGTGCATGCTTTATCGGTGGAGCCTCCGCCGCAGGGGGTAGCGGAACCGTCGTCGGAGCAGTCATAGGCGGCCTTCTCTTGGGCGTGATCAATCAGGGTATGTCTATCATAGGCCTTGGCAATAACTGGCAGTATGTGGTCAAAGGGGCAATCCTAATGTTCGCCGTTATGTTTGATATCGTTTCAAACAGGAGACTGTCCAAAGCCTCTTAAGTAAAAGAATGAGAAGTATCGTATAGGGGTCATTGATGATCACGGAAGAGGAATAGCATGAAAAAGAGATTTATTATGGTTTTAGCGGGGGCACTTGCGGTTGGACTTTTGAGCAGCTGCGGTGAGAAAAAAGCGAACGCGCCGCAGGAAGCAAAAGAGATCACGACGCAGATCGCAAATCCGTGGACGGAATCGGATAAGCAGGGCATACAGGATGCGCTGGGTTACCGTATGCCGGATGCACCGAGCAATGCAACAGAGGTGTCTTACAGCTATATGAAAGAAGGCGGCATGGCGCAGCTTTCCTATAAGACCGGCAATCGGGACTGGACATACAGAATGCAGAAAACGGATAAGCTGATGGACATCTCGGGCATGTATTATGACTGGGATGTGGCAGAAGAGGGAAAAGTAGGCGACTATGATGCTCAGTACCTAACGTATTCCGACGCCACAGGTGAAGAGGAATTCATCGACGATATATTCTGCACCTGGGTCGTGAACTGGTATGACGGGGCAGCAGGGGTAACACATTCACTGTCTGTATCCGGAAAAGACTTGAACGGGATAGATTTCCAGGTGTGTGCGGAGTCATTTTTGCAATAGGTTCGGATGAAATATAGGAAGGCGCCTGTGTTACATTTTCTCTTTGATGAAGTGTTCTTCGAAAAAGTACTGCAGGTGCTTTTTATAATACTTCAAAAGCTTCTCTTCATCGTGGTCAACAAAGTGATAGAGGTAGAACGGTGCATAGAATTCCATGGCATAGACTCTTGCGTTGCCTTTTACCATCAGGCCTCGTTCCTGAAGCTCTTCGAAAATTTCCTTCTCCCGGTTAATTGGGATATCCACAAAAAATTCTTTGTAGATCTCTGCCATCTGCGGATTGCGGAATTGTTCGATCAGCAACATCTGGCGGAATTGCACGATCAAAGGATCATTCGTCTGGTACTCAAACATTCTGAAAGCCTGTTTTTTCAGCTCATCGATCCCGCGGATCTTGGATGTGATCGTGCTGCTTTGTGCTAGATAGCGCTCTTTTAAGGATACGACAAGCGCATCGAAGATCGCCAGCTTGCTCTCGTAATGCTTATAGAGTGCGCTGTTTCCGATCCCGACCCTATCTGCGATCTCGCGGACCGACACAGCTTCGAACCCCTTTACCGCAAAGAGTTTCAGCGCTTCTTCCAATATGATCGTTTTGGTATCACCCTTTAATCTCGGCATCGTTGTCTCCCTTCATCTTCTTCACCAAAAGATGGATGCATTCGCCTATTGCTATCACTATCATACATAGTATCACAGTTTTCTTGACGGCGGTAACCCAGCCGGTCGTTACAGCGATCGTATCCAGCCGCTCGGGGAACCTGATCAGCATTGAAGTGATCCCGGCGTTCTCGATCCAGTCAAGAAGCAGATAGACAAAAGAAAGTACCGGCAGACATCTGCATACACTGTTATCACGCGTCGCTTTCTTAGCAAGAAGACTGCTCCACATAAACATGAACAGCGCAAGGCTCGGCGGATAGATAATGTCAAGCGGCATGACTTTGGTCAAGTGAAAATCTCTTCCGGCGTCGCTCATTCTTGTGAGCCAATCATATGCGAAGTCTGCGGAATACCTCGTTTCAAAGTCCAGAATGCTTACACCGCCGCTTACTTTCAAAAGGCCGGCCACGCCGATCGGACTATAGTCGATCAGCCAAAGCATCACGATAAAGAACGCGGTTGCGACAAGGCTTTTCTTAACAGTAACGCCGTTTACTATTTTACATATTCTTTCTTTCATCACAATTATCGTCCTTTCTGAATTAAGTGAAATAATAGTGAGCAGACGCTCTCTTTAATAGATAATAGTGAGCAAATGCTCACTTGTCAACTTTTTTGTGATCGCCTGATAAATCAGTGTAAATTCTGCAAAAATATGTGTATGATCCAAGCAATATCTAATCAGATGATATATATGATGCGTACGATGCAACGTGATCACTCTACTCTCCGTAGGTACCATGTTCGGCAGTCACAGATTACAATCTGAGCATGGAGGTGAAATATATGAACCAATATGTGACAGGCGCAGCCATCAGGGAACTGCGAGAAAAGAACAAGATGACACAGCTTCAGCTTGCAGAGAAGCTAGGCGTAAGTGATAAGGCGATTTCGAAGTGGGAAACATCGAAAGGGCTTCCGGATATTACTCTGCTGGAGCCGATTGCTGAGGTGTTTAAGATTTCAGTTACGGAGCTGATATCCGGTAACACCGTTCATAATGCCAATGTATCCGCAAACATGCTTCGATCAAAGTTTTATGTCTGCCCGGTCTGCGGGAATGTGATTCACAGCATGGGCGAAGCAGCGATCCATTGTCATGGCATCCAGCTCATGCCTTTAGAGGCGGAACCGACGGATGAACATCACATGGTTTTCATCGAACGTATCGAGGACGAGTATTACGCGCGGATCGACCACAGCATGACGAAGGAACATTACATCTCGTTTGTAGCCGCAGCTTCATCTGATGATATGCAGATGGTGAAGCTCTATCCGGAAGGAAGCGCTGAGGCGCGATTTAAGATCCGCGGTGTCAGAAAGGTCTTTTTCTATTGCAATCGCGATGGACTTTTCTCCATCGATGTCGTGAAGGGGATCGATGACAAGGAAAGCGGATATGATGATTCGCAGGAAAGAAGAGAACTGGAAAAGGCGGCGGACATGCTGTTTGGTAAGGAATGAGCTAAAAAAACGGAAAAGACAGCCTGTTTCCTTTTGAGGGCTTGACAAGTATACTTGGCATAGGTATGATCTTTATGACAAGTAAACTTGGCAAAGCAAACGGAGGTGCGTGATGGATAGAGATGAGATCCTGAAAAAGAGCAGGCAGGAAAATCAGAACAGAGATGAAATGGAGGCATATGCTTTTTCGAAAGCAGGTCAACGGGCATGCGCAGTCGGCGGTATTGTATGCATGGTGCTTATCCTTGCGGAAACCGTTCGGTCAGGCAGTATGCCGCTCGGTGCGTGGGCGGTATATCTGTCCATGACAGGTACGATGCTTCTGACCAAGTATAAGCATTTAAAGAAACGGCACGAACTGATTTGCGGTCTGATCGAAATAGGCCTTGCGCTGATGTTCCTGGCGATGCACATTACGCGACTTGTACGGGGGTGAGACTGTGGACGAACGGCTGACTCTGAAGAACAGGTTAAAAGACATTCGCACAGAAAAGGGGCTTTCCCAGGCGCAGCTTGCGCAGCTCGTCGGTGTCTCACGCAATACGATCAGCTCCATTGAGACGGGGCAGTTTAATCCTACGGCAAAGCTGGCTTTGATCCTTTGCATCGCACTTGATAAGCATTTTGAAGACGTATTTTATTTTTGATCATCATGAGGAGATTATGAAAGGAGATGTGAATGATGAAGACGATCGGGCTGATCGGTGGGATGAGCTGGGAGAGCACAGTCACCTACTACGAGATCTTAAACAGGGAGACAGCGGCAAAGCTGGGCGGTTTCCACAGCTCGAAGATCCTGATGTACAATGTGGATTTTGCGGAGCTGGAACATAACATGTCGGAAGGCAACTGGACAGCCAATGCGGTGATCCTGGCTGATGCTGCGAAGAGACTTGAAAAGGCTGGTGCAGATTTTATCGTGATCGCGACCAATACGATGCACAAGCTTGTGCCGGATATCGAAAGAGAGATCGGGATTCCGATCCTGCATATCGCGGATGCGACTGCGAGTGCGATCAAGCGTGACGACCGCAGGAAAGTTGGACTTCTTGGCACGAAGTTTACGATGACGCAGGATTTTATCAAAGACAGATTGAAAGATGCCGGGCTTGAAGTGATCATTCCGGACGAGCAGGATATTGAGTTTGTGAATGACGTGATCTTTAACGAACTGTGCCTTGGCAAGGTAATGGATGCATCGCGCGCGGAATATCAGCGGATTATCTCCCACATGAAAGATCGTGGCGCAGAAGGCGTCATTCTCGGATGTACGGAGATCGGGATGCTGATCGGTGAAAAGGACAGCGTGCTTCCGACCTACGACACAACGATCATTCATGCAAAAACTGCAGTGGAAAAGGCGCTTAATTAATTCTGATGGAGAAAAGACGATGATCGTTCATCCGATACCGCCGATATATGATGAGAGCTCAAGAATACTGATATTAGGAAGCTTTCCGTCCGTGAAGTCGCGGGAGGAAGGCTTCTTCTACGGCCATCCACAGAACCGTTTCTGGAAGGTGACAGCCGCCGTGTGCGGGGAAGACGTTCCGGGTACGATTCCTGATAAAAAGGCATTTCTTTTGCGCAATCATATCGCGCTTTGGGATGTGATCGGTTCCTGCGATATTGTGGGCTCCTCGGATTCGAGTATAAAGAATGTACGCGTAAATGACCTGCGTGTCATATTGGATCACTGCGATATCAGGCAAATCTACGTAAATGGAAAGACTGCATATAAGTATTATCAGAAATATTCAGAAAAAGAGACAGGCCGATCTGCGATCTGCCTGCCATCTACAAGTCCGGCTAATGCTGCTTGGAATATCGATAGGTTGATCGAAAGCTGGAAATGTTTACTCGACTAATCCGTCAGCCGCAGCTTCAGCCTCGGGAAGCGCTATATCCGGCACATCGCCTGCATACTCGGTATTATCCGCAACAGCCATCGGATCAGCGGGGTTTTCTTTTGTTTCATCATCATCCCATAGGGATTTATGACGTTTCCGCTCCTTTTCGGCCATCTGCGCCATCATCTGGAGATTCTTTGCGGCCTGATACATTTTCTCATCATATTCCATGAGACGCCGCTCATCGCCTTGCGGCACGATATCACCATGTGCGAGCCGTCTGAAGACGGTCATGATCTTTCCGAGATCCTCGGCGTATTTTGCCATCGCTTCGCCCTGCTGCTCGGACACTTCCGCATTGAAAGTGGCCGTCCACTGATCCATGACTTCTTCGATCACTTTCTGATTCTCTTCATAAGCTTTTTTCGTATCATTCAGGGATAATTCCAGCGTGGCCGCTTCCTCGGAAAAACTGTCCTTGCCGGTAATACGGTATTGCGCTTCGGCTTCTTCTTTGCGCTTTGAAAGACTGCGCATCCGATCGAACAGCTTCGTATGATTTGCATAACAGATCTGCTTTGCTTCCCCTATCTTCATCTTGTCACCTCCCTGCGAACGATCATGAAATCCATTTCATGAAGATAAGTTGCCATATAGTATATCGGCAGAAATGTGTAGTATAGTAATAGCAGAGCTATTGAGAATGAGAATCAAAGAGAGGAGAATCCGGGTATGAACGAAAACATTCAAAAACGCAACGAACTGCTGGCACAAAAAGTGATCGAAGGCCTTAAGTCCCGTAACATGATGGGATACTATGCGGCTTCAAAAGAAGATGCGCTCAAGAAAGCGCTGGAGATCATACCGGAAGGAAGCACCATTACGATGGGCGGCGGAAAGAGCGTGGAAGAGATCGGGCTTGTAGATGCTGTTAAAAGCGGAAACTATACGTTTATCGACAGAAACGCAGCATCCGACAGAAGAGCTGCGATGCTTGCGGCATATGATGCGGATGTCTATCTTGCAAGCGTGAATGCAATGACGGATGACGGTATTCTGGTTAATATCGACGGCAATTCCAATCGCGTATCTGCAATTGCTTTCGGACCGAAGAAAGTCGTATTTATCGTGGGCATGAACAAAGTTTGCGGAGATCTCGATCATGCCATGAAGCGTGCGAGAAACGTGGCAGCACCCATTAACGCGCAGCGTTTCGGCCTTTCAACACCGTGTGCAAAGACCGGTTCCTGCTTTGACTGCAAATCACCTGATACGATCTGCTGTCAGTTCCTTACCACGAGATATTCCAAGCATGAGGGACGTATTCATGTGATCCTCGTGAATGATGACTTAGGGTTCTAAGGTGAGGCTTGCAAGCGACCGTGAGCAGGGACAAATTCAGAAAGACCGCGGAGTAGTGACGGTCATCGGATCAGGTAGCATACTCCGCGGAAATCATTGTCGTCCAACCATTCATTCCAGTTAGGATTGTAATAATACGGATCGGGCCGCATGATCTGGGTGCCGGCCCCGACCGGATACCAGGTATCATAGTCATTGATTCCCTGATCCCGCAAATAGTAATCCGAGTAGATCATTTGGTAGACTGCTTCCGCGTCGGGCGTCATCAGCCTCAGAATGTTACGGATCGCATCCCACTCAAAAGCCGTGGGCAGAAAATACAGATTGATCTGCATGCAATCATCACCATAGGTAGAAAGATGATACATCGGCTCCCAGCTGTTTTCGTCGCTTCCGCCGCTATATGGTCTGGAGGCCATGAACTGAAAAGCACCGTCTCCCAAAGCAGTGTCGCGCCAGTGCTTGATATACCAGGGGCGTCCAACCAGATCATACTCTCCGGAAAGAGCATTCGCTTTACCGGTGAATCTTTTTGCTGAGATTTCATGGAACTTGTTCGAAAACCGCTGAAAAGCAGGATCATTCCAGAATTCAAAGAAAATATGCTTGGAAGAAGTCACCGGAACCCAAAACGATTCGGGGACGTGGACGTTAGTGCCCGGCTGATATGTTCCGTTGAACTGATACAGTTCTTCGCAGGCCTGCATATAGGGACTCCCCTCCATGAGGTCAATACCCTGTCCGTCTATCACAAGTTCATAATGCACGATCTCATCACCGCTCGGGGCATAATAAGGGACCACTTTTAGCACAACGCCGTTGGAAGCGGTCCAGGTACTCCGGTAATCCCATTCTTTATAACTGTAGTCAAAGTCTTTGATGGGAGATGCTCCGGGACCTACCCCTGTCGCGTTGGTGCAGTTATATGTGATCGTTTTGCCTTTGGCCTGTACGCCGAGCGTAGTAAAAGAAAGAACCACTAATGCTGCAAGTAAGAGCATGCGCGCATTTTTTTTCATAGAATACCTCTTTTCTGCTTTATGAATACGACATATCGCTAATCAAAATCATAAATGCAAAAAGTGCTTCTGACAAGTTGCATCTGTAATGCATTGCATATAAAGTTTGGTGAGCGTATATTGAAAGCATAGGAACTTGGCTCGGCACATGCCGGCCGGAAATTTCATTTTCATAAGGAGAGTGCTTTTTGATCAAGAGCAAAACAATGGAGATTGTAGCATAACCGGGAGGTTTGCTTACAATCAGACAAGCCTCCCAAAGGGTTTATGATTTTACTTTTAGGAGGACAATCCCCATGAACAGGGAAAACAAGAAAAAATCATTCGATAAAGGTTACTATAAAACACATCCGTGTAATGAAACATTTGTATGCAATGTGTGTGGAAGGACCGTTGTACCGACAGGCGCCGGGAGCGATCACAGAAATCACTGTCCGTACTGCCTTCACAGCCGGCATCTGGATATCGAACCGGGAGACCGGGAAGCAGATTGCGGCGGCGCGATGGAACCGATCGCGGTGTGGGTCAGAAAAACCGGTGAGTGGGCGATCGTTCACCGCTGCAAAGTCTGCGGGGCACTGAGTTCCAACCGGATCGCTGCGGATGACAATCCCATGAAGCTGATGTCCATCGCCATGCGTCCCGTATCGAGACCGCCGTTTCCGCTTGAGCGGATCGAAGAGATGACGAGGATGATGGGCGGCGACGGAGAGCTAAAATGGTGAGGTGACCTTTTCGAAGACCGATCTTTCGGAAAAGCAGGAAGCACCGGGCGTGATAGGAATGCCTGGTGCTTTTCTGGAGGATATGAAGACTGAGTTTCGTACAACGGCGGTACCGAATGCAACGGTTCTTGAGGTGAAGCTGGAGGGAGACATTTTTACGGCCGAGTTTTTGGACAGAAATCAGGATAATGACCTTGGTGATGATGCCGGTCTGTTTAAGATGAATTAGGAGGAAACCCAAATGAGTAATTATAGACCGGTTACCGCCATTACAATGGGCGATCCGGCTGGCATCGGGCCCGAGACAGTGATCGGCACGATGCTGAGTGAAGAGATTCATGCGGTATGCAAGCCGTTTGTGATCGGCAGTATCGCAGTGCTTCAGCGCGCAGCCGCGATACTGAAAAAGGATGTAAGCTTTCATAAGATCGAAGTGCCGGAGGAGGCTATGTATCGACCGGGAACCATTGATGTGATGGAAACGGGCGCATACGATACGGATTCACTGGAATGGGGTAAGGTGCAGAAACTTGCCGGACAGATGGCGTATGATTTTATCATAAAGTCAATCGAACTTGGAAAAAACAGGAAAATTGACGGGGTCTCCACGGCGCCGATCAATAAGCAGGCGATCAAACTTGCCGGGATAAAAGAGCCGGGTCATACGGAGATCTACCAGAATGAAACGAATTCGCCGTATGCGCTGACCATGTTCTCCTGTCACAAGCTCAAGGTCTTTTTTTTAAGCCGCCATCTGTCACTGGTTGATGCTGTGCATTATGTGACGAAGGAACATGTCGTAGAATATGTACACTTGATCCACAAAGAACTCCGAAGTGTTGGCATTCAGAATCCAAAGATCGCGGTTGCGGGGATCAATCCGCATAACGGAGATAATGGATTATTCGGATCTGAAGAAGTGGATGAACTGTTCCCCGCTGTAGAAGAGCTACAGAAGGAAGGGATCGACGCGATCGGTCCGATCCCGGGAGATTCTGTGTTTATGCGTGGCAAGAAGGGTGAATTTGATGCGATCCTTTCCATGTATCATGATCAGGGGCACATCGCTTGCAAGACACTTGATTTTGACCGCTCCGTAACGATCACCTGGGGGCTTCCTTTTATCAGGGGCAGTGTGGATCATGGTACTGCATTTGATATTGCCGGAAAGGGGATCGCAAGTTGTATCAGCCTGATCGAATCGACAAAAGTGTGCGCGGAATATGCGATCCGCAAGCATGGGAAATAATCAAGAATAATCCCGAACGGGTATAAAAGTAAATACGGAAATAAAAAATACACCCTATCGGGTATGGATGTAATGGTTTAACTTGAAATTACACCCGATAGGGTGTATATTATTGTCATGAAAAGTATAGCTGACTTCGTAAAAAAAGAGAGAAAAAAGGCCGGTCTTACGCAGGAAGAATTTGCACTGCGTTCCGGATTGGGTCTGCGCTTTGTTCGCGAACTGGAGCAGGGAAAAGAAACGGTGCGCATGGATAAGGTGAACCAGGCACTTGCCATGTTTGGCATGGAAGCTGTTCCGGGAAAGATTGACAGAGAGGATCTGTGATATGAGTAGAGCAGGAATTGTTTTTGTCCAAAACAGGAAAGCCGGATTGATCAGAGAGACGGATGCAGGTTATGAGTTTTCTTATGACCGGGAATATCTGGACGAGGAGAATGCTTTGGCGGTTAGTCTGACTCTGCCGCTAACACAGGAGATCTACTCTTCAAATACGCTGTTTCCGTTTTTTGATGGCTTGATTCCGGAAGGCTGGTTGCTTGGTGTGGTGGAACGGAATTGGAAAATAGATGGCAGGGACAGATTTGGCCTATTACTTGCAACATGCAGTGATTGTATCGGGGATGTCAGAATTGAGGCTGTATCATGATCAGATGTTTATGTTGTAATAAAGAGATCGTAAATCCAACCGAATACGAATCGCAAACACGCTGGCATGAGAGATGCATCAAGTCCTTTTTCGGGACCAAACAGTTGCCGGAACTGATCTGTTCCGAGGAAGAGCTGGAAAGACTGGCAAATCTGACTGTAAATAAAGGGCTGACTGTTCCCGGCGTACAGAAAAAGCTATCGCTACACCTTAGCGCGGAAGATAAAATTGCCAGACTGACGATTGTTGACTATCCGGCAGGATATATCCTCAAACCACAGTCAGAGGATTTTTCATTTTTGCCGGAAGCGGAATTTATGGTTATGAAGATGGCAGAGGCGGCGCGGATAAAAGTTGTGCCAAATGCGCTGCTCTCTATGCGAGACGGATATGCATATATTACAAAGAGGATTGACCGCAAGAATGGCAATTTACTGGCAATGGAAGATTTCTGCCAGTTGTCGGGGCGAGTAACGGAAGATAAATATCGTGGCTCGTATGAAAATTGTGCAAGGGTGATTAAACGGTACTCGCAGAATGTAGGTATTGATATCACAGAGTTTTATTACAGACTTTTGTTCTGCTTCCTGACAGCGAATTCCGATATGCATTTAAAGAATTTCTCGCTGATAGAGGACAGTCCGGGAAGTAGAGTATTTAACCTGTCTGCGGCATACGATCTTTTACCGGTGAATGTGCTTATGCCGGCCGATCAGGAGCAAACAGCATTGATGCTAAATGGGAAAAAGAAGAATATCCGAAAGAAAGACTTTCTGGCAGTAGCAGACAGTATGGGCATCAGGGAGAAAACGGCGAAAGGGCTGATCGAACAGATCCTGCGCTATAGGGATGAATTCGTGAGAATTGCGGATAGTGCTTACATTCCGGAAGAAATGAAGGAAGACTGGAAGAACATACTGGATGCGAGGGTTAACGTTTTATGAGCGGCAGATTATATGCGATCGGCGTAGGCCCGGGGGATCCGGAACTGCTCACGCTGAAAGCAGTAAGATTAATAAATGAAGCAGATGTGATCGCTTGTCCCGCAAAGGGAGCAGAGCCCGGAACGGCGTACGGGATTGCCGTAAAGGCTTGTCCACAGATGGAAGATAAGGAGAAGCTGGTGCTGGATTTTCCGATGCGGGGCGACGATCTTGCCAAGGCGCATCGAAAGGCAGCGGATCAGATCGTGGAAGTGCTTCAGGCAGGAAAGGATGTTGCTTTTCTGACGCTTGGCGATCCCGGATTCTACTCGTCATATTTCTATATCGCGGAGATGATCGCAGAGCATGGCTTTGAAACAGAGATCGTAAGTGGGATAACATCTTTCTGTGCGGTGTCCGCAACGCTGAAGCTGCCGCTTGTTCTCGGCAACGAACCCGTTCTGATCACAGCCGGAGAGTATCGGGATTTTGACGGGACGCTGGTTGTGATGAAGGCTGGGAGCAAGCTCCCTTTTCTCAAAGGGAAGGCTGCAGCCGCAGGGAAGATGGCTTATCTTGTGGAAAACTGTGGCATGCCGGATGAAAAAGTGTATGCAGACGTAGTGTCCATGCCGGACGAAGCAGGGTATTTTTCTATTTTTATCATAAAATAAAATGAATGAACAATATTCATTGACAAATCATAATAGTCATGCTACGATACATAACAGCAGAGAAAATGAAGCATGTGAGGACAGCCATGAGAATCGTTAAAGATCCCGATACAAGGAAGCAGGAGATTCTGCTGGGAGCACTCAAAGTTTTCTCCCAAAAAGGATATGACAGAACCACGATCACGGATATTGCCAGAGAACTTGGTATCTCACAGGGACTTTGCTATCGGTATTATGCTTCCAAAGAAGCGATCTATGATGCGGCGCTGGAAGACTATGCGAACTATATTGCAACCGCTAACCTGAAGCGATTTAAATCGGACAAGAGGAGTTTCAAAGAGAAAATCCGCTCCTTCTCCGGTGCGATGAAAGAGTATCGCAAGCCTGAGACGGACAACGAGCAGTTGTATGAATTATTCCACGGAGAGAATAGCCAGAAGCTTCACGATCAGCTGATGATGAAGGTCGCATCAAAGCTTGTACCGCATATTGCAGCTGAATTGCAGCGCGCCAAGGATAACGGCGAGATCCACATATCCGATGTCGGGGCATTCGCATACTTCTTTGTATACGGCCAGCTCGGCATGCTGATCGGAGAAGCGGATCATAAGGACTGCGCAAAGCGGATTCAGGATACACTGATTGAAATGTTGCAGCTGTAAAATAGAGTTAATTGAAATCCCTGCCGGGAGGCAGGGTATTCTTAAGCCTATATAATGAATGACATTCATTCATGCACAATCATAATCTTAAATGCAATCATTAGGAGGAACAAAATGAAAACAAAAATCGATTTTATCGGTGGCAACACCACCAAGTCACTATTGAAACTTTTCATACCGCTCATGATGGCGATGACGCTGACGATGATGTACAGCATGGTAGACAGCTTATGGGTCGGCAACATGCTTGGGGAGAAGGGCATGTCGGCGCTCACGGCCGGAACGGCGATCGTACTGATCATGAACTCATTGTCCATGGGTGTCGGCAACGGGGTAGCCGTGATGATCTCCCAGCTTGTCGGAGCGGGGGACAAAGCCGGTATTAGACGTGCTGCAGCCGTGATCATGACGGTGTCGCTTATTATTTCCGGTGCGCTGTGCCTGATTGGCGAACTGACCGCGGCGCCCATTCTGACCATGATGGGGACACCTTCTGATGTGCTGGCGGAAGCAGTTTCCTACCTTCGCTGGTATCTTGTCGGAAACGTTGCGCTTTTTATCTACATGCAATTTACATCGATATTCAGAGCTTTCGGTGATTCCATGTTCCAGATGAAAGGAATGCTGCTCACTGTTATTGTAAATGCAATACTGGATCCGATTCTGATCAGGGTGTGGGGGTTTGACGGCGTTGCGATCGCAACCGTGATCTCGGAAGTGCTTTGCCTTGTCTATGCAGGCTATTACCACTGCAGGATGAAATGGTTTACGTTTGATTTTGGCTCGATGTCTCTGACGGATGTCAAAACGATGCTCCGGCTTTGCGTACCGACATCCGTTCAAGCGATCATGCCGGCAATCAGTTCTGCCGTTATGATCACTTTCGTAAATCCGTTCGGACTGACGGCGCTTGCAGGATATGGTGTTGTAAGAAACCTGGAACTCATCATGTTCATGCCGACCAATGCGATGTCCATGGCTGTTACTGCAATCATCGGGCAGTGCAAGGGCGCTGAACGCATGGATCGCGCAAGACAGTATCTCAAGGCGAGCATGCTTGTCGGTGGCGTGCTGATCAGCTCCTTGAGTACTCTTGTGATCGGATTCTGTGCATTTTTAAGCAGCTGTTTTGGGCAGGGAACAGAAGTTTCTGCGATCGTTACGTCGTTCTTCCATATCGTGAGCGTTGGATACCTTTTATACATGCTGACAAGCTGCGTACAGGGTTATATTACGGGCATGGGAAAACCGGAACTTGCCATGGGCCTTCTTGTTGCATACTATATTCCATTCAGAATTCCGGTTGCATTCGTTCTTGCATCGCGCTTCGGGCTTGAAGGGATCTGGAGCGCATTCCTTGTAAGCCATGTCCTTGCGTGCATGCTGGCATTTGCAATGATGTATTTTATCAGGCGAATAAGTCTGCGGAAGGTTGCATTCCGATCCGTACGGGTGCAAAATAGAGCGGAATCCGTGTAACCTTGGTCTGTAGATGCCATGAATTGTAATGTGATAATGGAAACTGAACAGTCCTTTTTTATTGGACTTTCTATACACAATACATTCTAAAGAAAGAGACTATTATGAGAGAATTACCTGAATTAACTATGGAAACCATCAAGCGGATGGAAGATATGACGTGGTTCACGCATGCACAGATCTTCGACGATCTGCTGATCGTGGCGCAGAAGGAAACGGCTTGCTACGTATGGAAGACATCAGAAGGCCTTATAGTCATAGATGGAATCTGGCCTGACGAGCGCGTTTTTACAGAGATTGAAGCAGCGATCCAAGATGCCGGCTGGGATCATCTGCCGATTACAAAATTCCTGATCACGCATGGCCATATCGATCATGTCGGATGTGGAAAATATCTGGTTGAAAATTATGGCGTAAAAACATTTCTGTCGAAAAAGGACAATGCGCTGCGGCTTGAAACCCCGTCTGAAGAGGGACGTTCCGACAGTTGGAAAGAGTTCGGGATTGACTGTTTCCTTGCTGACGGAGATCAGATCGACTGCGGTGACAAGATCGTAACGGTTATTGAAACGCCGGGACATACCGATGGCTGCATGAGCTTCCTCTTTCCTGTTTATGAGAATGGAGAAAAACATGTAGCCGCACTGTTTGGTGGTGCCACGCCTGCATGGGGTGATGCCTTGGCGAAGCCAATTCAGCGTGATTCTGTCGATAAGTTCACCAAAGCATCAAGGGCAGCACACGCTGATGTGGCTCTCACAAACCATACCGCGTTCGATAATGGACAGCAACGCATCGTATACAGCCGTGAACGGCTGGCATATATGCCCAATATCTATGTGATTGGAGAGGAAGGAGTCGCAAAGTTCCTGGATGTATTCAGAAAGATTGCAGAGTAGAGATTATAAAAGCCCGTGACCACGGGCTTTTTGATTTTGCGTCTCGATTGTCTTAGTCATTATTTGACAGTATCGAGCGCAAGTTATATAATTACCCTACATAACATAAATATTTCTTTGTGGAGTTGGGCATGGGTCTTTATCATGATGAATATTTGACAATTGAAAACAACCTAACATCGATTCGTAAACGGTTGGCTAATTATCCAAAAGGTTCCTTGCGAAAGCGTACAATAAATGGACGAGAGTATGTTTATCTTCAATATCGAGACGGTAAGCATGTTAGAAGTCAATATGTCCAATCAGAGGATGTAATTGAATTATCAATTCAGATTGAAGAGCGACAGGAACTCGAGCGTCAGGCAAAACGGTTGCAAAAACGCATGGAGGCTTACGCAAAGCTGCTGGGTATTCACAAAACCTACCGTCCGGTTCGGGATGTCGATTATGAGGATTATACGTTATTCATGTCGCAAGTGGCACATGATTACAAGACACTTGATCCGGATGATTTTGCGCAAAAATATGTCATATCTAAATATCGAGGAATAAATAAGAGATATCTTGCAGGATTTTGGGATTATATTAATGGAATTGAACAAGCTACATTACGTCGCACCAATGATCTTGTTTTAGACCCATATACTTATCTTATGTATTTCAAGTATAACAATAGAGAAATCTTGAATGAAGAATTGAAGAAGGCCATTCCGGCTTTTTTATGCAGAGGACTTCTGATTACAAAAGTACAGGAGGCTGTCAGTGCCACACGAAGCTAATACTGAATACCTGTTTAGCGAGAATATCGATGAATTTTTTAATAAACTAGCTCATGAAATTATAAACGCCGGAATCGGAAAGCATAAGGTGCTGGTTGTTGGTGGTGCCGCAATGGCGCTCAAGTTCCATGATGGGCGATCCACAGTAGATATTGATATTTGTTTTCGCGAACAGAATAATCTATACGCCTGCTGCGCAAAGATAGCGGCGCAGTATGGTCTTCCCGATGACTGGATAAATGCAGATGTCATGCACTCGGATTCTTTTTCCTATCGATTGTTTGATCGAGCTGTATTATACAAGCAATACGAGGATATATTGGATGTGTATGTGGCAGACGATCTTGATCTTTATTGCATGAAGATCGTATCCTTCCGACCTAAAGATGTTCAGGATATGGATATCCTTTCAGACACATTACGAAAAAGCGGAATTAACCGAGAGGCCGTAATTAGCAATTTTGTACGGCTGTATGGGAATGAGTATTATTTACGGAATGATGACCGAAAACTGCGATTCGTCGAAATGCAGTTTAAATAGTTATCTCATAGTCGTGGGTTTTTTATCATGCTTTCCCGATCCGCTTCAGGAATCGCTTGTCATTCATCTGTTCATTCGTGACGTATTCGCCGTCCGCAAAGAACGCATACGTCGTAATGGGAGTAGGCGCATTCTGCGCCTCTTCCTTTGTTTGAATCTGAATCGTTTTCAATTGAACACCGTTTTCTCTGGCGGTTGCTTCCAGGATTGGAACATACTTGGCGTTAAACGGGCACTGCGCTGTATAGTAAAGCACGTAACCGCCTTCGTCAATATGCGGATGCTTAGCGCATTCCTTAAAGCGCGGGGCTTGCTCGCCTTTTTCAAACGGAAGGTACCAAAGCTGGATACCGTTATCTGCCTCGTCACATACCGCAAATCCTTTATGCGTTAAGAACTTAGGATCTGCAAGAAACGGAATTTTCTTTTTGGTCGACAGGATGCAAAGCCCTTTCTTTCCTTTTTCCTTGCTGTCTGCAATGCACGCATCCAAAAGCTCAGTGGAATAGCCGTGTCCCTTAAAAGAACCGGATACCCACAGGCAGTCGATATACATATACCCATCCGCATCGATCGGATTCCATGCATTCTCCGCGGGAATATATTCAATAAAACACTTGCCCCGTTCGACGCTTTTTAAGAAAACAAGTCCATCATCAAACCGCTCTTTCAGCCAGGCTTTCTTGGATGATACCTGCACATCCTTGTTATTAGCGATCGCACAGCAAATATGCTCCTCTTCCAGATTTTCCTTCGTCACTCTGATATAATCCATACATTTTCCCTTCCATTTCTGCATTATCTCTTTATGTATGCTTCAAGCGGTAACACTTCGCAGCCCTTGTCTGCATAGTATGCGAACATATCATCCAGTTTCTTCAGATCATAACTAGTAACACAGTCAGAGAGTACATGAACTTTGTAACCGCATTTTGTAAGGTTAAAACAGGTCGATTTCACGCAGCCTGTTGCATCGGCGCCGGCGATATAGAATTCATTGATCCCGTTCTGCTCGATATAGGCAGCAAACGCTTCGCTTGTGAGCGCATTTGATTTGGATTTTTCAAAAATATTCTCTGATGCGATCTTAAGCTCAGGCACCAACTCAGCCCCTTTTGTATGCGGCTTAAAGGTCCGCGTTTTTTCGGACAGATTGTAATGCTTGATGTAGATGATATGCATGCCGTTTGTTTCTGCCCGATCAACAGCGGCGTTTACCTGTTTGATGATCGATCGATAGTTTTTGGTGATGTCATTCTGAAGGTCTATTATGACCAGCGCTTTGTTATTCACTTTTTTCTCCTTCGTATCGTTTGGCAATTTCGGAGGTGATATGAAGCAGTTTTTTTCTGATGTGTTCAGGCTTCAGGACTGTCACCTTATCCCTGCAGGATAGAATCCATGCAAGCAGACCCTCGTCATCCGAATAGTCATGTTCGAATAAGAGGCGCCCATCGTCCGTTTCCGTAAAGGATGATGAACCGTACTCTTCCACGAGCTGCCACTTCAAAGAAGGATCGAAGATTGCTTTGAATCGTCCGGTCGTTGGGAAAGTCTCTTCATTTGACAGTTTTGGCATGGGAATCTCTTGCCTTGCTTCAAACGGATCCGATAATTCGATCGTTTCCATGCGGTTCAGTTTAAACAGGCGGAAGTCCTCTCGCAGCAGACAGAATCCGTAGACATACCAACTTGACCATTTGAACACCAGATAGTATGGCTCGATCTCCCTTGTTGATTCTCCGCTTGGAGAAAAGTAGCAGAATCTCAATTTCTTTTTGAGTGCGATCGCATCCTGGATCGATTCGATCTTAGGCGCGAGCGATTCCTTTTTCCATGCGGAAAGATCGATCAGAATAGAATCTCTTCCATTTACGAATTGCGAAGAGCCGGTGCTGATCTTTTCCATCAATTGCCTGTAATACCGGCTGCCACTGACACTGTCGAGACTACGGAGCCCGGCAAGGATCATCTGCATATCCTTTGAGGATAAGATAGTCCGATCCATCCGATATCCGGGCATAATGCTGATGCCACCGCCTGATCCCTGCGATGTTTGTATGGGAATGCCCGCTATACACAGATCTTCAATGTCGCGATTGATGGTTCTTCTTGATACCTCAAACCGCTCCGCCAATTCGGGTGCAGTAGTCTTTTCCTGTTGCAGCAGTATGGAAAGTATGCCGATCAGCCTGTCAATCTTCATTCCGAAATATTGCTCCTTTCACGTTTCAACGCTATCATACCGGTTTAAACATGACAATAGCCTGTCATGTTTATTATTATAGCAAAAAATTTAATTGGTATACTATTTTGAAGGGGCGGAGTATAGTATGCTAGTAGTAGTTTTGAGTGAAATGCAGAAAACGAGATATGCAAAGTGAAACAATATGAGTTTTCGTAATAGAGCGCAGAGGGAGTTTTATGTCTAAAAAGTATGACCTGATCTGTGTCGGCACGGCACTGGTTGATTCCATTATCAAAGGATTCGATCCGAATCCGGTATCCGCTTCCGGTTTTCGGGCATGCTCCGGCTCCTTAAATGTGGGCGGTGAGGCTGTCAACGAATCCATGGCAGCGGCAAAACTCGGCGTGAAAACAGGGATCCTGTGTGCGCTTGGAGAAGACACGGCCGGCGACATGACGGTTGATGCCATGGAGCGGTGCGGGGTAGATACGGGATTGATCCTCCGATCTTGTGAGCATCCGACGCCTGTTACAACGATGTTTGTAAACGATGACGGTTCAAGGAAGTCGATCACAAATGAGGCACATCGATATAATTTTCATCCCGAGCGTCACACCGATCGATTTATCGATGCAAAAGCCGTGATCTTAGGATCACTCTTTCGGGCGCCGTTTGATGATCCCGAGATCATTCATGCGGTTCTGTCCGCGGCAAAAGATGCCGGCCAGATCATTTTTGCCGATACGAAGCTTCCGAATTTCCGGAAACTGACGCTTCAAGATATCAAAGATGCTCTTCCGATGGTCGACTATATTACGCCGAACGAGGACGAGGCACGCTATTATTCCGGCAAAGATAATCCGGAAGCGATGGCGGATGTATTCTTAGACTATGGCGTCAAAAACGTGATCGTAAAGCTTGGCGCACACGGCTGCCTTTTAAAGAATGAAAAAGAAACGATTCGCATTCCGGTCTGCGGGATCGATGCAGTGGACGCAACAGGCGCAGGTGATAATCTGGTGGCGGGATTCGCTTCGGAGATTCTCCGAGGCGCTTCTGTCTATGAGGCGCTTTGCTTTGCCAATGCGTGCGGCGCGATCTGCACGACTGCGGTCGGCGCCGGAACGGCACTCAAGAACAGGCAGCAGGTGCTGGATTTTCTCAAATCAGAGGAATCGCGATAATCCAATAGAAACGTAATGGTAGTGAAACGGAAAATCCCCCTTGGAAACAAGGGGGATTTCCTAGATAGAAGGTTTAAAATCAGCGACAGGGCGTATCTTCGCTGAAGGGACTGTTTTCATAGTTTTCGGATTTCGCTGCACATTCTTTTTCCATCTTTTTCTGAAGAGGATGTTTCTTCCAACGGTTAAGATCATCGGTTATCCTGCCGGCTGTTAACTGGAAAAATGGCAGGAAGCATAGAGGAGTCATTTCCGTGGGAACATCGCAAGGAAGACAAAAGACATGATCGCCTTCATATGCAGGATTATTTGTAATCAAAAATGCATTATGGGTTACGATCCGAGTCGCTTCAAATATCTGGTGGATTCGATCGGATCCTTCACCACCATCAATAAGGAAAACGGAGTATCGTGGCGTCATTTGAATATTGGGGCCATGAATATACTCTTCGATCTCATATGCGGCTGTCGGAACCGAGATTGTCTCGCCGAACTTGAGTGCTCCTTCACTTGCGGTACCAAGATTTGCTCCAACACCGCATACATAGGCGTTCTCCATACCGGACAGACCTTGATAATACAATTCGATGAATGCGAGCGTTCTGTCAATTGCCTGCTCATTCCACTCAGCGCAGGAGAGGAGCTGTTTATGCACACGTGCGACATCCTCGGCGGACTTGATTCCTTTTTTTGCCGCGGCTTCCGTTGCAAAGATCATAAGAAAGAGAGCGAGAGTGGTCACACCTCTTGTGACATACGCGACGGTTTCCCGTCCAACCCCGTAATTTGCCACGACATCTGATGTTTTTGCCAAATCACTTTCAAGATCGCCGGTCAGCGCGACAACGCGTCTGCCGGCATTTCTGATCACTTCGGCCGCATCAAGTGCGTTCAAACTGTATCCGCTTTGCGATACAAGGATCAGCATATCTTTTTCCGAAAAATCATGTTCGCTTACAACAAACTGAAAGGGTGTTACAATCTTAACCTCACATTTTAAGTGGCGTCTAAAGAATTGTCTTGCACATAACGACCCGTTATATGAGGAACCGCAGGCAATGATCCAAATGGAACTGTAGTTTCCGGATATGTATTCGTCGACCAAAGGTTTGACAAGGTCTGCCCCGACTTCTGTATTATGGCGGATATATTCCGGACAGGACTTGATATAGTCCTCCATTGTTAGCTTCTTTCCTTCACTCATTGTATTCCTCCTTATGCAGATAGTACAAAAAACAGTTGAGATTTCCGCGATTGTATGAATAATATTTATAAAAAAACGGAAATACTCTATTGACATTCTAGCACACATTAGTTATATTGTCATTACAATATAACAAAACGATTTCAGATTTTTTTCGAAAAAATGACGGAACAGAATGAATCAATAGAGGAAGGAGGAAATGAAGAATGCCGGATATTTTGTTGACCAGGATTGACAATCGATTGGTTCACGGACAAGTGGGAATGGCGTGGACGAGTGCGCTTGCCGGCTGCAATCTGATCGTAGTTGCAGATGATGCAGCAGCAGCCGATCCTGTACAGCAGAGTCTGATGAGTGCAACCGCTCAGAGCGCCGGATGCGGTATCCGCTTTTTTACATTGGAAAAAACGATTGCCGTAATCCACAAAGCATCACCGTCACAGCACATCTTTCTTGTGGTTCGCACTCCTCAGGATGCACGGAAACTGGTTGAGGGAGGCGTTCCGATCGATAAGCTGTGCATCGGCAATATGCATGTCGCACCGGGAAAGGTCGTTACGGGTGACAGCCATGTGTATATGGATGACGGCGATAAGGAAGATCTTCGTGCAATAAGGGCTCGAAATGTCGACGTCTATATCCAAATAGCGCCCGGCGACAGGAAGATTGATTTTGAAAAATAATAGTCTGTTGGAAACCTGTTAAACAATACGAATAAGGAGAAGTATATTATGCAAATCACATTATTGCAGGGCTTGTTGATTGCTTTGGTGGTGTTCATCTGCTCAATGGACAAGCACATGGAAACGTTTATGTGGTTCCGCCCTTTGGTTGTGGCTTTTTTCACCGGTATTATCCTTGGTGATGTAAAGCTCGGATTGGAAGCCGGAGCAATAGCGGAACTCTCTTACTTAGGACTCTTAACGGTTGGCGGAACTGTACCGCCTGATCCGTTGTTTGCCGGTTTGATGACAACTGTGTTGGCACATACAACAGGATGCGATGTGGCGACAGCGCTTGGTCTGGCAGTGCCTTTTGCATTGGTTGGTCAGTGGATCGGAACAGCAACAAATACATTTTATGCAGGTTTTCTTCCTGCAGTTGATAGAGCAGCTGCAGCGGGCGATGAGAAAAAGATCGGTCGCATCATGTTTACAGGCTGGTTTTTGTATTCCTTTATGTTTGCAATTGCAGCGTTCCTTTCCGTATTTGCATTTCAGAACGGAATCAAGGCCTTTGTTGACAGCTTTCCGGAATGGCTCGTACACGGGTTTGAAGTTGCGGGAGGTCTGATGCCTGCCGTAGGTCTTGCTCTTCTTCTCGTTGTTATGCTTAAAAAGGAAAACATTGCTTATCTTCTGGTAGGCTTTACGATCATGATCATTGCCAACTGCGCGAATATTCTGCCTGTAGCTATTATCGCAGGCTGCATCGCCTTTGTCGTATTTAACAGGGATGTAGAGATGAACAAACAGAAATCTGCGTCTGCTTCGAATGAGGGAGGAGAGTTTGAAGATGGCATCTAATAAGATTACAAAAAGAGACTTAGATGAAATGGCTGTCCGCTCAATGGCAGAGCAGTGCTGCTTCAGCTTTGAGCGTATGCAGGCAATCGGATTCTGCTATGGAATGACAAAATGCTTCCGCAAAATTCATGGCGATAACAACAAAGAGATGGCGGAAGCTATGGAAAATAACCTTGATTTTATCAACACCGAGCCGCATATGGCAGCGATTCTGCAAGGCTTGATCGTTTCGATGGAGGAAGCGCATCAGGATCGTACAATGATCCACAGCTTGAAAACCGGTCTGTTCGGACCGCTTGCCGGTCTCGGCGATGCAATCTGGTGGTATACGGCAATGCCGATTATTGCTTCCATTTGCTGTTCTCTTGCATCGCAGGGAAGTGTGTTCGGACCCATCTTCTATATCCTGTTTTGGGCAGTAACGGCCATTCTGAGCCGTATCTGGTTTGTACGGTTGGGATATAATGCCGGCGTTAGCAGTATCAAATTTATCGGCGATAATGCGGCATCACTATCCAAAGCTGCGGGCATACTTGGTGTTATGGTTGTTGGCGGACTGATTCCGAGCTATGTATCTCTTCGCTTTCCGGATTCGTTAGTGATCTCGAGCGTGTCTGTTCAAGGCATTTTTGATTCGATCCTTCCGAGTCTTTTGCCCCTTGGTATAGTGTTCTTGCTCTACTGGTTGTTTAAGAAGAAGAACGTTAACACCATTAAACTGATCGTTTTGGTCATCGCATTTTCTATTCTGATGTCCTTCTTCGGAATTCTGTGATGCGGCGGATATGATAGAAAGGAAACACCTTCTGTACAAATGATAAATTTTGATGAAAAAACAATTATTGAAAACGGTGAACTGATCTACAGACAGCGCGACAAGATAGAACATATTGCGGACGAGATAGTAAAAACGGGATTTGATCTGCTGCTGTTTACTTCAAGCGGTGGATCACAGGCAATGCTTGATCCGTTCACGTTCTATATAAAACACATGTCGTCCCTACAGGCGGAAAGCATTTTATCGGCAGAACTGATGCTTGGCGGATGCAACAGGATCACGGAGAAAACGGTAGCTTTTCTGACGTCAAAATCCGGAGATACTGCTGAAACGGTTGCTGCGGCAAAGTGGCTGAAAGAGCGAAATGTTCGCTTGGTAGCAGTTGTCGGAAAAGCTGATTCTGTTCTGGAATCGCTTTGCGATGATACGGTCATATATGGCGAAGGACGTCCGCAAGAGCTGGTTTTCTATCTTCTGATCGGTCGGATCTTATACCGTGAGGGTGCTTTCGAAAAGTATCCCCAGTTTGCGGATGAATTAAAGAATTTAGGGCATGCGCTTGCTAAAGTTCGTATCCAGGCAGATGAAAAGTGCAGAAAGTATGCGGAAGATTATTGTAAGGAACCGTACAATATCTGGATCGGTTCGGGTGATCTTTGGCCGACGGCATATTCCTACAGCATGTGCGTACTGGAAGAAAGCCAGTGGATTCGGACAAAAAGTGTCTCAAGCCCTGAGTTCTTCCACGGAACACTGGAGCTGCTGGAAGAAGATGTATGCACGACTCTGCTTCTGACCGAAGGCGTGACCAGAGAGTTGGATGAGCGCGTGAAGAAATTTGCAGAGAGGCATACTCGGAAACTCACTTGCTTTGATTGCCGTGACTATGAGCTTCCCGGTATTAGTAATGAGTTCAGAAATCTTCTAAGTCCGGTTGTTATGGCTGCAGTACTCCAACGCATTAGCAAGAATATGGAGGAGATCACCGGTCATAGTCTGGACATTCGGCGATACTATAGGAAAGAGAATTATTAAACCATGAAACTGATTGCTCTTGGCGATAATTGCATCGATTATTATCATAATACGGGTGAAACCTATCCCGGCGGAAATGCGATCAATGTTGCGGTTCATGCAGCGCGTCAAAACGTTGAGACTGCGTATTTGGGAGCCTTTGCGGATGACGATATGGCAGAGATCATTAAAAAAGCGCTCTTAGAGAACTGTGTATCGTATTCGAATTGTCCCTGCATTCCGGGGACGACCACGAAGATATGCAGCTATGACGTAGTAAATGGAGAGAGAAGTTTTGTCGGAGTAGTAGAGGGTGAAAAGTGGGCAGGTCCGATCCGGCTGGATCGGATCCTGCTTGACTACCTGACAACAGCGGACATCATTGTTTCAAGTTGTAATGCAAAGATTCCGGAGCAGATAGAAAAGCTCGCAAAAATGCCGGGCATATTTGTTTTTGACTTTGGTGAAAAATTGAAATATCGCGTTCCGGAATACTACGATCAGGTATGCCACAAGATGGATCTGGCGCTGTTTTCCATAGAGAGCATTGGCAAGGAGACTTTCAGGGATTTCTGTGCGCCCCTTCATGAAAGGGGCGTAATCCATGTTCTTGCTACAATGGGCAGTGACGGTCAGATGATTTCCAATGGCAGAGAAATATCGAAAATGGTTATTCATAAGGTAAAAGCCTGTGATACAATGGGCGCAGGGGATTCTTTTCTCGCAGGATTTGTTTGTGAACTCGCGCGACAGGGGTGGCAGAAAGGACAATCTATGTCCATCGAGCGTCTGGAGAAAGCGATGTTATGCGGACAACAGGTTTCGGCATTAAACTGCATGAATCGCGGCGGATTCGGCAGCAAGGAGAATGATCCCTCAATTAACGAATTCAGCAGAAACGGCTGAACGGGAATGGGGAAGCATGGAAAAACTAAGTGGGATATTTCTGAACAAAACAAGCGCTCTCCCTCTTTATGAGCAGCTTCGGAAGGGGATTCTGGATTGCATTTTAAACGGACAGTTTCCGGCCGGATCAAAACTTCCGACGGAAGAGGAATTGTGTGAAATGTATGATATTTCCAGGCCGGTTGCCAGACAGGCTTACAGTGCCTTGATCGAGGCCGGATATATCGAGCGACAGAGGGGAAAAGGGACATTTGTAAAAACACCTGATAACCGCGGTCGCTTCATTGATAAACAGATGAGTTTTGCGCAGGAGATGGGAGCACTGGGTCTGGAGCACAGAACGGTTCTTGTGCGTGCGGAATGGCTTCCTTATGACGAACAACTCTTTTCTCAATTGGGAATGAATGAAAATGATCGTTGCTATCATATAGTAAGAATGCGATATGTGCAGGGAAAACCTTTTGTCCTGGTTGAGAACTATGTTCCAGAATCGATTTTTCCGGAGATTGACAAGTATGATTTTGCGAAAAGATCCTTATATGGCGTGCTCAATGAGGAATACAATACGCATATCGTACGTTCTCACCGGAGCATGGCAGCTACGCTGGCGACGGAGGAAATAGCATCTTCTTTGGAGATTAAGACAGGTGCGCCTGTCATGTATGTGAAGAACCTTGTGTACGATGAGAGTGATCGTCCGATTGACTTGAGCAAGGAATATTTGGACGGAACATCTCATCAGTACGAATTTGATGTGTATAATACGTAGCATCCTGCAGGGAATGTCCTTGCAAAGATGCATTTTTGAGGAGGACTTTCGTGATAGGTATTATTATTACGGGGCATGGAGGGTTTGCCTCCGGTTTGGAAGAAAACCTGAAAATGCTCGTTGGAAATGTGGATGGGGTTGTCGCTATTCCGTTTGAAAAGGAGATGTCGTTTGAACTGTATGATGAAAAGATCAGTTCGGCGATGGATCGATTTGCCGGTGTGCCGACTCTTGTTTTTACGGATATTACCGGCGGAACACCATTTAACCGTGCGGCTATGCTGAGCCTTAAAAGGGAGAATGTCCGTGTGCTTGGAGGCGCCAATGCCGCGATGCTCGTTGATACAGCCATGCGAAGTATGATGGATGAGGAAATTGCCGATATGACTGAATTGGCGGAAGATATATTGGCATCAGGACGTGAAAATATGTCCTGCTATAAACTGAGTACGAACTGTGTCGAAGTGGCGGATATGGAGGCTGGGATCTGATGATGAATATAAAAGCTGTCATTTTCGACATGGATGGCGTGTTGATTGATAGTGAGATCGTATATTTACGTCATCAGTACGAAGTGCTTCGTCACAGATACTCCTGGGTGACGCAGGAAAGCTTGTTTCCGCTGGTGGGTATGAGTACAAAAGACGACTATGCGTATCTTGCCAGGCTCCTGAAAAAAGATGAGAACGACCCTGGTTTCCGGCAGGAAATCAGGGATTTATTTATAAGTTGCGAAATATACTATCCGGATATCCTGCGTCCACAGGTCGTTCCGATGCTAAAATCGCTTAGGAGTCTCGGATTGTCAACAGCTCTTGCATCTTCAAGTAATTCTGATAATATCAATACTGTACTTACTCAATGTGGGCTTACATCGTATTTTGACTGCATCGTAAGCGGCGATCAATTCGAACAGAGTAAGCCGGATCCTGAAATCTATCTGTATACCATGGAGCGATTAGGAAGAACACCGGAAGAGTGCTTGGTGGTCGAGGATTCTACCTATGGCGTGCAGGCTGCTCATGCTGCGGGTGCATTTGTAGTAGCGATTAAGGATGACCGTTTTTGCTTTGATCAAAGTCTTGCGGACATACGGATCGATGGCTTGGATGAAGTGATAAAAATACTTGGAACAAAAATGGAAGTATAGAGAGGATATTCCAACTTGACGAGAGACATTAAGAAAACAATCAACGGATATGTGCAGATTACGATCGCATCCGTATTCTACGGGATGGGAGTCAGTCTGTTTCTGGACCCGAACAACATCAGCTCGGGCGGGATCACAGGCGTTGCCATGATCTTAAGCCGTATCATGCCGCTTAAGACCGGTACGCTGTACTTTCTGATCAATATTCCGATCCTGGCGGCCGGCACGTGGAAGTTCGGTTTTCGGTTCCTTGTGAAGACGATCTATGCGGTTTTCGCAACTTCCGTTTTTGTCAATTTCTTTGCCGCATACGGCGCCTTATCGGATGACATTCTGGTCAATGCGATGGCAGGCGGGATCCTGGTCGCGCTGGGCGTGGGGCTCGTATTCAGAACGGGCGCGGCAACCGGCGGCGTCGATGTGATCGCAAAGCTTTTAAGGCTGCGCTTCCGTCATTTGAAAGCAGGATTCCTGATGATGGTCTTCGATATTCTGGTTGTTGCAGCATCCGGTGTTCTGTGGCATGACATGAACCGGACCATGTATGCGCTGCTTTCCGTATTCGTCTGTGATCGGGCGATCGATTTTGTCGTATACGGTGGGAACGGCGCGAAGCTTTGCTATATCATCACGGATCATCATAAAGCGATCATAGAGCGTCTCATGACGGAACTGGAAGTCGGGTGCACGCTTTTAAAGGGACAAGGTGCCTGGACGAAGAAGGAGAAAGAAGTCATCCTGGTAGTGGTACAGAAGCGCATGTCTCCAAGGGTGGAGCAGATCGTGAAGGAAGAGGACAAGCTTGCTTTTTTGATCGAGAGCTATGCGTCTGAAATATACGGCGAAGGCTATCTTGACCTGAATACGCCGGATGTGATATAGAAACCATAGAGACATGTAATAAATCTTTTGCATATGGAAGTGAATGCAAAAGATTTATTTTTATCCTGTTGACAATATATGTCCTTGCATTTATAGTAATAAAAGAAATGTTAGCCATTGCTAACATCAAAAAGGTGCAGGGAGCTTCTATGGGAGGTGAACTGTATGCTTGATATATTCAACGGACTTATGATCCCGCTTCTCGGGACAACACTGGGAGCGATGTGTGTTCTCTTTATGAGAAAAGAGTTAAACCGCACCGTGCATAAAGCGCTTACCGGATTTGCGGCGGGCGTAATGGTGGCAGCATCCATCTGGAGTCTGATCATTCCGGCAATGGATTTTAGCGAGGGACTGGGGCGGTTATCGTTCCTGCCTGCAGTGATCGGTTTCTGGATCGGGACAGGTTTTCTTCTTTTGCTCGATCATATGACACCGCATTTGCATATGTTTGCAAGTGAGGCTGAAGGACCCAGGATCCGCATGAGCAAGACGACCATGATGCTTCTTGCCGTGACGATCCACAACATTCCGGAGGGGATGGCGATCGGTGTTGTTTATGCAGGTTTTCTCTCAGGCGATCAGGGGATCACGATCGGCGGTGCGCTGGCACTTTCGCTTGGTATTGCGATCCAGAACTTCCCTGAGGGTGCGATCATCTCGATGCCGCTTAAGAGCGAAGGCGTGAGCAAGGGTAAGGCTTGCTGGTACGGGATCTTGTCGGGTGTGGTTGAGCCGATCGCGGCACTTGTCATGATCGCGGCCGCATCCTATCTGGTTCCTGCGATGCCGTATCTGTTGTCGTTTGCGGCAGGTGCGATGATGTATGTCGTCGTGGAAGAGCTGATCCCGGAAATGTCCGAAGGAGAGCACTCCAACATCGGCGTGGTCATGTTTTCTCTTGGATTTACGCTGATGTGCGCATTGGATGTGGCGCTTGGCTGATACATAAGCAAAACGGCGTTTTCAAACAGAACGCCGTTTCATAAAACCTACATGTTAGCTATTGCTAACAATTTTCAACAACAGGCAGATGAGGATTTCCGAAAGGAGGAAGAGAAGTGTCGGAAGAGATGATCATTGACCTGTGCGCGCCGACACTTGCCGGCATCAAGACAGGCAATCTTTTTTCAGTAAAGATCCGGGAAGGAAGCGACATCAATCGCGAGATACGGGCTCTCAATGAGGCACTTCGGGACAAAGGGATCCGCGTGATCCCGCTAAAGAAGACGGAATCGCTTGTTCTGATCTATCTCTACAGGCCCGATTGTCTGAGACGTGATCTTGACGATCCGGACGTTGTGAATCTTTTAAAAGAAAAGGGATATGTCTTGGATGGGGCGGAAGATCCGCTTGTACAGCTTGCGAGGCATCTTCGCGAAGACAAGGAATTTCCGCATGAGATCGGTGTGTTTCTCGGCTATCCGCCTTCGGATGTGGCGAGCTTTATGAAAAGCAGCAGTGAAGGCGTCAAATGCGTCGGCTGCTGGAAGGCATATTCCGATCGTGAGAAGGCAGAGCGCACTTTTCGCAAGTATCAGACCTGTACGGAGATCTACAGAAGGCTGAATCGAAGGGGAAAATCTCTGGCACAGCTGGCTGTTGCAACTACAGCCGTGTGACCGGTGATCATAGAAAGTTCATACGAAAGAGAGGTACAAAATAATGAGTAAAGTTGCGGTTGTATACTGGAGCGGCACGGGCAATACGAAAGCGATGGCAGATGCCGTTGAAGCGGGTGCCGCAGGCAAAGGGGCAGAAGTTACGATGTTCGGACCTTCTGACTTCACTCCCGATAAAGTCAGTGAATTTAACGGGATCGCATTCGGATGCCCTGCGATGGGTGCAGAGGTACTTGAGGAGACGGAATATGAGCCGATGTTTTCTGCAGTGGAAGGTTCTCTTTCCGGTAAGAAGATCGCACTCTTCGGCTCCTATGGCTGGGGCGACGGACAGTGGATGCGTGATTGGGAAGAAAGGTGTCAGGCAGCAGGTGCCGTAATGGCGTATGATGCTGTGATGGCAAATGGAATGCCCGGTGAGGATGCGCTCGATGAGTGCAGATCTCTGGGATCTTCCCTGGCATAGTTGTTTCGGTGATATGACGGAGGGTTGAATCATGGAATTGGTACTCGGAGATGTTCAGACAACGGCGCTCATCCCGCTTGCGATCAAGGCAAATGAGACGCTGCGGCAGAATGCAAGGGTCAAAGACCCCAAAGCGGTCGAGATCATCAAAGCATTGGCGATCGATACAGCGCAATATGACAAATTCATGTCGCATGAAGGTGTGATCGCGCGTACGGTTATGCTTGACAGACAGTTGAAACGCCTGATCGAGCAGATGCCGAATACAGTCATTGTCAATATGGGTGCGGGATTCGATAACCGCTTCTCCCGCGTGGACAATGGAAAGATCACATGGTTTGATCTTGATCTGCCTGATTCGATCGCTGCCCGCAGAAAAGCTTTTCCGGAACGTGACAGAGTGAAGATGATCGCGGGAAATGCGCTCAATGCAGACTGGTGCCCGGAGGTACGAGAGGCGGTCAAAGCAAGCGGAAGGCGTCCAATCATTCTGGCGGAAGGCTTGTTTATGTACCTTACGATGGACCAGATCCGCGCACTTCTTACTGTACTGAAAGAAAACTTTGAAGGCGGGATCCTGATCGCAGAGCAGAACTGCAAGATGATGGCGAAGCATGACGAGTACCATGATACGCTCAGCTCGACAAATGCGCACTTCGTGTCGGGAACCGATTCGGGTCAGGAGATCGCGGACCTTGTTCCCGGTTTCCGTCTTCTTGAAGAGCACAGCTTCAACGAGGAGATGAAAAAGCACTCGATCCGAGGGAAACTGTTCGCACTGTTCTTCCCGAAGTTCAACGATCGCTGGGCAACGTTTGAGTGGTAAGTTCGATGTGCATGCCACGCACTTGACAAAACATCCTGTAGGTTTGGTACAATGTCTGTATAAATGACATTGTATCTGCCCGGAGGATGTAATATGATGTGGCTCATCATATTGGCCGTGATCCTTGTGATCGCGGTAGTGGGCGTGATCTATCTGACAGGAGCGATCACGCGCTTTTCATTCATACAAAAAGCAGCGGGTGGCCGTAAATGGCGAAGCCGGCTGCTTTCATTCGTTATTCTTTCCCTTGGATTCATAGCGGCATCGGCGCTGCTGTCGGTTACCAATGCGATTGTCGTGCTGATTCACCTGATCGTGCTTTTTGTGATCGCGGGACTTATCGTCCGGCTTACAGAGCGTATTCGGAAAAAAGCGTTCGGGTTCTACTTTCAGGGCTGGCTCGCTCTTGTATCAACGGCCGTGATCCTGTGCGTGGGGTATTATCTCTGCAATCATGTCTGGATGACACAGTATGATCTGACGACTGCTAAGGAGAATGCCGATCTGAAGATCGCTGTTTTTTCAGACTCTCATATCGGGACTACTTTTGACGGCGAAGGCCTTGCTGCCCATCTGGATGAGATCTCTTCGCAGGATCCTGACATTCTTCTCATTCCGGGAGATTTTGTGGACGACTGGTCCAATAAGAAAGATATGCTTGCAGCATGCAAGGCGCTTGGCGAGACGGATTATCCCTATGGGGTCTGGTATGCGTTCGGTAATCACGATGAGGGACATTTTGCTTCCAGAGACTTTACCGCCGACGAGCTTCGAGAAGCACTACGAGCAAACGGCGTACATATCATGGAAGATGACTGTGCATTGATAGACGGCAGATTCAATCTGATCGGGCGAAAAGATGCATCGCAGAGTCCTCGGAAGAGCCCGGCTGAACTGGCAGCCGGTATCGATCTGTCCAAATATACGATCATGATGGATCATCAGCCGAATGATTATGCGAATGAGGCAGGATATGCCGATCTGGTCGTTTCGGGTCATACACACGGCGGACAGCTGATCCCGATCGGTATCATCGGCAAGCTGATCGGTGCTTTTGATCGTGCTTACGGATGGGAGAACAGAGACGGAACAGACTTTATCGTGACATCCGGTATCTCAGACTGGGCGATCCTGTTTAAGACAGGAACGAAGTCGGAATACCTGATCATAAACGTGACACACACGTCATAAAGGAGGAAGCGGAATGAAGATCGGACTTGTCATGGCGCTGGAAGAGGAAGCGGCGCCGATCATTAATGCACTTGGTCTTACAAAGACGTCGGACCGGACTTATGAGGGAAAAGCAGGTGACAATGACGTCTGCCTGCGGCTTGCGTGGATGGGACAGGTAAATGCCCAAAATGCAGCGTGGCAGCTGATCGGTGAAGGTGTACAGGCACTTGCAAATGTGGGAACGTGCGGTGATCTTGGCGATCATGGCATAGGAGCATGCGTCTTTCCGAATGTATTCTACATCGGTGATTTTGATCTGTCGCCGATCGGTTTCGATACGAAGGATCCTGCGAACGTCAATGAGGGTCTGTCGGGAGAAAAGGATGGCAATACGCTTGCCAAAAGAGAGATCTGCTACAGCTTTTCTTCCTTTGTGACCGATGAGCGTACAAAAGGGGCGATCGTGGAGATGGAGGCATACAGCATAGCGGCGGTTGCTGCGTGTGCGGGCGTTCCGTTCCTTGCCGCAAAGTGCTGCTCGGACGGCGCGAACGATGATGCAAGCGAGAATTTTGACAGCAATGTCTCATCTGTCGTACAGAAGAATGCGGATACGATCGTGCGGGCTCTGAAAGAATTTGAAACGGTACACGCTGAGATCTTTAAAAGAAAATAGAAACGAAAAGAAAGGGATGTGCCTTGATCTGAGGTCTGTCAAGTAGACAGGCTAAACAAACAAAATAGCATCAAACGAAAAGGTGGTCACATAAACTGTGA
>SVFT01000021.1 GCA_015056735.1 Lachnospiraceae bacterium
TGATTTGCGGCTTCCGAAAAAGAGATTAGATAAGAATATCTATCCCGTCATAATCGGATGAAACGGATTTCAGGATTAAAGGTCAAAGGAGGACGAGAACATGAGAATAAGCGGTTCATATAATCCATATACAACAAATAATAATACGGGAACAGCAAGTAAAAAGCCCTCATCTGTGAGAGAGTATTCAAATTATCTGATGGGAAAATACAGTTGTTTGAAGCCTGGAAAAAACGCTGCCGTTTCAGTCACCGGAGGATTGCTACGACGGGCTATGTCAGATGAGAAAACAGGGGAGTGGTTAGAAAGGGAGCTTTCAAAAGCGCCCGATTATGTAAAAGAGGCTCAACAGTCTGCTCAGGCAAAAGGGTGGACACTTAAATCTATATCTATTGAGTTTGGAGAGGAATATACCACCATGACAGTATGTACTGTAACAGATGGCGGAGAAAAAACGGATCCGGATATTGATAAATGGTTGGAACGAATAAAAAAGAAAAAAGAGGAACAAAAGGAAGCCGAAAAAAAGCTTGAGCAAAAAAAGACGGACGAGCAAATGTTAAATGAGGCTACTAACACGATGGAATTGAAGGGAAAAGATTTGGCAGATCTGACAAATCAGTTTGCAATGAAGCTATCTATGCAGGCTGGGGTGTCGGCTCTGGGGGGATTTGATGTGAAAGCATAAACCATAGGAAATGGATTTCCTATCAGCCAAGCAAAAGGAGGGCATAAAAATGGCATTATCAAGTATTATGACAGGAGCACTATTGTCAGCGAATACATCAAGGCAGATCGCGCATGTTCAGCATGCTACCAAGAAACAGATGGATGGTCATGCCGGTGTTCTTGATGCGGAAATAAAACTGGATTCAGCACGCGGCGGAGATGTGACGAAGAAGAAAGAAGAACTTGAAGAAACACAAAAGAAAGCGGCAGAACTAGCTGAAACAACTATAAACACGCTGACTACGGCGAATGAAGACCTGAAGAAAGCATCTAAGGAGGATCTTGAGGCTCAGAGAGCAGAGAAGGCTGCTGAAAAGAAGAAAGCAGAGAAAGCTGCCGAGAAGAAGAAAGCCGAAAAAGAGGCTGCAGAAGAGAGAATCGAAAAGGCTAAAGTATCTACTTCTGAGAGTGGTGAAGTATCTGATGAGGCTGCGTCGGTATCTACAGAAGGTACAGTCCTTGACGGAGCATCGATTGATATTGTATCTTCCGGCATTACTGTGAGTACGGGAGCTGTATCAGAACCGGCAGGGAAAAATGTGGATGTGAAGGTGTGATATATTTTCATGCGCACGGATGCGGAATTCTGATAAGGAGGTCGATTTCATGAGTAAGATTGGCGGATATACATCGTTTGATGTAGGTTTTCAGAAAAATATATATGAAAAGGCAAAGCCTGAGAATAAGCGGACGGATAAAAAGCCTGTTGAAAAATATGGCGCGGCTCAAAAAACGGCTTCAAAACAGCCGGAGCTTAGCCAGGACGCAAAGGATCTTTTGAATGAGATGCAGAAGAAATACGGGGATATGGATTTCTTTGTTGCGGATTATTCGTCCGATGATGAGGCTCAGAAGTATCTTTCCAGAGGCAGCAAGGATTACAGTGTCCTGATCGAGCCGGAGCTTCTTGAGAAGATGGCGGCAGATGAAAGCGTAAAAGAGAAGTATCTTGGCATTATCGATGATGCCAAGAATAAGATCTCTGAGGTGAAGGACGAGATTGCAAAACATGATGACGGTGAAGATGGTGTGAAAAAAGCCGATATCAAGAATATTGGATTTTCCGTGAAGTCGGATGGAAGTGTTTCGTTCTTTGCAGAGCTCGAAAAGAGCAGCGCTGATCAGAAAAAGCGGATTGAACAGGCAAGAGAAGATAAAAAGGCTCAGAAGAAGGAAGACGAAAAAGAGGCTAAGGCTAAAAAACTTAAGGAACAGCAGGAAGACAGGGTTAAGCGGAGTGTTGTTCGTGGGGATACAGCCAGTGAGTTGATTAAGAATATCCGGGAAGTTGACTGGGATAAGGTTGCAGAGGAAGTAAGGCCAAGAGCCGGAGCAAAGATTGATTTTGGGGTGTAGAGCTGAGGTGTAGAATTCTGAAAAAGCATTGACTTTTTGAATGCTTTGAGCTTATAATGAACTTCAAAGCAGAGAGGCCTGCTGGATGGATTGTCCATCAAAGTGGCAGTTGTAAGAGCAGAGAGGCCTACTGGATGGTTCGACCATCGAAGTGGCAGTGGTAACAGCGGTGAGTCCTACCGTGAGGGATTTATCCAACTAAAGTGGAAGTTGATGGGCTGTTCATTTGAACAGCCCTTTCTTTACGGAGAATTTTATGGAGCAGAAGCGTCTAAACTTATATACCGTGAATATGAAATATATCCGGAACCTGCATAATCAGGGAGATGACCGGGTATTTTCCGTATCACCGCAGATGGGGAAGGATAGCCGTCCGTTTGTCGGTATTGTGGTCATCTGTGGTGAGAAGCAATACTGCATACCTTTGAGCTCTCCGAAGGAGAAGCATAAAAACATGAAAAACGGGGTGGATTTCCACAGGATTCTCGATGCAGATGGCAAGCTCATTGGGGTACTGGACTTTAACAATATGATTCCTGTTCGAGAAGATGTCCTGAGGGAGGTGGATCTTAAGATCCATCCTAATGACACCCAAGAAATGAAACACTATAAAAACCTGATGATCGACCAGCTGAACTTCTGCAGGCAGAATCAGGATATTCTCAATAAGAAAGCAGAAAAGCTGTATAAAATGGTGGGAAGAAAGAACGGAAGCGGTCCTTTGAAACGGCGATGCCTGAAATGGAGTAAGCTGGAGCAGATACTGGATCGCTTTTGACTGGTTGGCTCATGAGTACAAAATGAGTACAATAATTTTGCGAGTCATACAAAAACAGGCAAATATGGACAAAATGCAAATTAGAAATGCCGTAAAATCAACAAAGATAATAGGGTGCAGACACCCTTGAATTGAGCTGGAATAAATAGCTGTAAAGTGATATAAAGAGAGCCATCTGGATGCTTGCATTCATGATGGCTTTTCTGTTTCTTTTTTTGACAAATTAGTACTAAAGTGTCGTGTTTCATAATTTCCATCCGTATATTATAGTGGAACGAGGAGGGGAAACATGAATCCGGTTTTAATTGCGTTAAACTCTATGTCAATTCTATATCTGGCAGTTATGCTTGTGGGGTGTTATCAGATACCGGGAGAGGCACTTGGAAAAACGAGGCACTTCCGATATTGTCTGTCAGCCTGTCTTGCAGGCATCATCGCGGAAACGATCGCAATGGTGGTGGACGGGGATGAGACAAAAGCGGCACTGATCATTGCCTGCAATTTTCTGGCGACCTTCATGATCGATCCGGTCGTTTACTATTATGTTCGTTATCTGCAGGTTCTGCTCACCGAACGGGGCGGGAAGACGCAGGGTTTTTTGTCATTTCTGGCGATCTTAAGCCGTCTGGATCTTCTGATCGTTACGGCAGAATGTGCGCTTGGCTATATGCTTAAGATCAGGAACGGATTTTTTGAAGAGGGATCTCTTTTCCAATATCGCATGGTGATCCCGACTTTTATCTTTGCCTGCATTTTTGTTTTTTTCATATTCAATTACCGATCGTTCGGTATAAACAGTATCTGGCTGACAATGCTGTTTCTGGTGATCCCGACAGCATCAACGTTGATCAGCAACGAGGTCGCGCAGATCCGGTACGGATATTGTCTGACAGCGCTCTCTTTGTTTGTTGTTTATATTGTGATCCAGTCCAAGATCATTGTGGAAACGGATGTCAATGCGAGGCTTTTTAACAGGCTCTCTAACTGCGACTCCCTCACCGGCTTAAAGAACAGGAGAGGATATCAGGATGTGATCGATAGCCTGGGTGATGAAGAGACGGTGGGCGTCGTGTTCTGCGATGCCAACGGCCTGAAGCGAGTGAACGACAATTACGGCCATGAGGCGGGCGATGCAATGATCAAAAGGATTGCGGGTATCCTGCGGAATGCTTTTCCCGATGCGGAAGTCTGCAGGATCAGCGGCGACGAATTTGTCTGCGTTATCAAAAAAACGGATGAAGAGGAGTTTCATAAACGGATGAGACAGTTTGGAGATGCACTTGCCGACGCGGGGCGGATCGCTGCTTTTGGTTATGAGATCGGTATCGGAAGACATTTTTGCGATCTTGTAAAGGCAGCTGAGAAAAAGATGTATCTGGATAAGGAACTGTATTATACTGAAACTGGAGGCAGCAGAAGATCTTAGCACTTTCGAATCTTCTGTTAAGGAGATCATATGGGTTTGCAGGAAACACCTTCGGGTGAACGAATACATATCGGCTTTTTCGGCGTGCGCAATGCAGGAAAATCAAGCCTTGTCAACGCGATCACGGGGCAGGATCTTGCTGTCGTTTCAGATCGGAAGGGTACGACAACGGACCCTGTTCGCAAAGCGATGGAACTGTTGCCGCTGGGCCCTGTCGTAATCATTGATACGCCGGGATTTGATGACGACGGAACGCTTGGGGCCAAGCGCGTTGAAAAGACGCGCAAGATCCTGGAAACATGTGATATTGCGGTGCTGGTCGCCGATGCAAAGTGTGGCCTGACGGATACTGACAAGGAGCTTCTGGCGCTGATCGGGGAACGGAAGATCCCATATCTCATCGCGTGGAACAAAACAGATATAGCAGATACCGCTCAACAGAAAGAGGCGCCTGAGAGGGCGCTTAAGGTCAGCGCGCTTACCGGCGAAGGCATCGAAGCGCTTAAGGAACGCCTGGGGCAGCTGATCCCGGACAAGGAAGAAAAGAGACTGATCGGCGATCTGGTTCAGCCGGGTGATCTCTGCGTTCTTGTCTGCCCGATCGACGATTCGGCGCCGAAGGGCAGACTGATCCTGCCGCAGCAGCTGGCGATCCGCGATCTTCTGGACAGCGGCGCATTGCCGCTTGTCTGCAGAGATACGGAGCTGGAGGCCGTACTGAAAAGACCCGGGATCGACCCCAAACTGGTGATCACCGACAGCCAGGCATTTAAAAAAGTCGGCGCTTTGGTGCCCGATGACATGACGCTTACCTCTTTTTCCATTCTGATGGCCAGATACAAAGGTTTCTTAGAGAACGCCGTGCATGGTGTTCGTGCGATCAAAGATCTGCAGGACGGCGACAAGGTCTTAATGGCGGAAGGCTGTACCCACCACAGACAATGTAACGATATCGGCACGGTGAAGATCCCGCGCTGGCTGAAAGAATATACAGGAAAATCCATAGAGATCGAAACGTGCTCCGGAAACGCTTTTCCCGAAGACGTATCCCCCTATCGGATCGTGATCCACTGCGGCGGCTGCATGCTGACGGAGAATGCGGTCCATGCCCGCATGGAACAGGCGATCGGGCAGGGCGTGCCGTTTACAAACTATGGGCTTGTGATCGCCTTTATGACGGGGACACTCGAAAGAAGCCTGCGCCTTTTCCCCGGGCTTCATGATCTCTTAACGGAGACGTAGCATGGACGGACGCGAGCGTGAACTGATCGAAAAGCTGGAAAAAGAAAAAGGCCTCAGTGAATCGGAATACGCGGAGCTGATCGCCCGCAGAGATGAAGAGGCAGCGAGCCTCCTTGCAAAGAAAGCGCGCCGCGTGGCAGATGCGGTGTACGGGGATGCGATCTATACGCGCGGCCTCATCGAGATCTCCAGCATCTGCAGGAATAACTGCCTGTACTGCGGCATCAGAAAGGACAACAACCTGACGGAACGGTATCGTCTGTCGAAAGAGCAGATCCTGTCTTGCGCAGACGAAGGATATGATCTCGGATTCCGGACATTCGTGCTGCAGGGCGGCGAGGATCCGTTCTTTTCAGATGAAGTTCTTTGCGATATCATAACAGATATAAAGAAGGCGCACCCCGACTGTGCGGTGACCCTGTCCATGGGCGAGCGGAGTTTTGAGAGCTATCAGGCGCTTTTTGATGCCGGCGCGGAGCGGTATCTTTTACGGCATGAGACGGCGGATGCTACCCATTATGCAATGCTTCACCCGTCGGATATGTCCTTTGAAAAAAGGATGCAGTGCCTGCGGGATCTAAAGAAGATCGGCTATCAGGTCGGCTGCGGGTTTATGGTGGGATCGCCCGGCCAGACGGCAGAGACGATCGCCAAGGATCTGACATTTATCCGTATATTTAAGCCGGAGATGTGCGGGATCGGACCGTTTATCCCGCATCATAACACACCCTTTAAGGATGAGAAGCAGGGGACGCTGGAGCTTACGCTCTTTCTCCTTTCCGTGATCCGTCTGACGCATCCGTGGGTACTCCTTCCCGCCACGACGGCGCTCGGTACGATCCACCCGCAGGGCAGGGAGAAGGGGATACTTGCCGGCGCCAATGTGGTGATGCCCAATCTGTCACCCGTTGAGGTGCGTAAAAAATACGAACTGTATGACAACAAGATCTGTACCGGCGAAGAATCCGCCCAGTGCAGAAGCTGTCTGGAAGATAGAATGAAAGCGATCGGTTACAGAACGGTGGTCGATCGGGGAGATGCAAACCATGGCAAAATATGATCCAAAATCGCTTCACGCGGAAGAATTTATCAATGATGAAGAGATCCGGGCTACGCTGCAATATGCGGAAGAAAACAAGAACAATGCAGAGCTGATCGACGCGATCCTTGAGAAGGCCCGCCCGGTAAAAAACGGAAACGGCTGCACCTGCGCAGGGCTTACGCACAGAGAAGCTTCTGTCCTTCTGGCGTGCGAGATCCCCGAAAAGATCGAGCGGATGTATGAGATCGCAGAGGAGATCAAGCTGGCATTTTACGGCAACAGGATCGTTCTCTTCGCGCCGCTCTATCTGTCGAATTACTGTGTGAACGGATGCCTTTACTGCCCGTATCATTTAAAGAATAAACATATCGGAAGAAAAAAGCTGACGCAGGAAGAGGTAAAGGCGGAAGTCATCGCACTGCAGGATATGGGGCATAAGCGCCTGGCGATCGAAGCGGGTGAAGATCCTGTCAATAACCCGATCGAGTATATCCTGGACTGCATCAGGACGATCTACAGTGTGCACCATAAAAACGGCGATATCAGGCGTGTAAATGTGAATATCGCGGCGACGACCGTGGAGAACTATCAGAGACTGAAGGAAGCCGGCATCGGCACTTACATCCTGTTTCAGGAGACTTACCACAAGGAAAGCTATTTAAAGCTCCATCCCACCGGCCCCAAGCACGACTATGACTACCATACGGAAGCCATGGACCGCGCAATGGAAGGCGGGATTGACGACGTCGGACTCGGCGTTCTGTTTGGGCTTGAACTTTATAAATATGAGTTTGCGGGACTCATTATGCATGCGGAGCATCTGGAGGCTGTGCACGGCGTCGGACCGCATACGATCAGCGTACCGCGCGTAAAGAAAGCGGATGATATCGATCCGGATATGTTCGATAACGGGATCGATGACGAGACATTTACGAAGATCGCAGCTTGTATCCGTCTGGCGGTTCCGTATACCGGTATGATTGTCTCCACGAGAGAATCAGAGGCTGTCAGAAAGAAGATGCTTCGGGTCGGCGTATCGCAGGTCAGCGGCGCATCGCGCACTTCCGTCGGGGGTTATACCGAAGAGGAGAGGCCTCATGATACCGAGCAGTTTGATGTTTCCGACCAGCGGTCTTTGGATGAAGTTGTCCGCTGGCTGATGGAGACGGGACATATCCCGTCATTCTGTACCGCCTGCTACAGAGAGGGCAGGACCGGTGATCGGTTCATGAGTCTTTGCAAGAGCGGACAGATCCTGAACTGCTGTCATCCCAATGCGCTCATGACGCTGGCGGAATACCTGGAAGATTATGCATCACCGGGGACCAAAGAGGTCGGCTACAGGATGATCGAGGAAGAGTTAAAACGCATTCCGAAAGAAAAGGTGCGTGAGATCGCAGAGCAGAACATTCGGGATATCCGTTCATCCGGCAGGCGTGATTTCAGATTCTGACCGCCTGATCAAAGAACAGAGGGAGGAGAGCAAGATGCGTCATACGTCCGGTCACGGATTTATTCTGAGTGTTTTGTTAAATCTTGTTTTAAATATTGAATGGGCAGTGCTGGCAGGCATTCTGTTTGGACTCCATTACTGGGTCGGCCTGCCGATCTATTTCGGGTTCATCGTGCTTGGCGGCTGGTTTCTTTTTGCAGTCGGTATCACGATCTTCCTGTCATGGGCTGGGTCCTGCGCGGAAGCGCCTCGGCCGGAACCCCAAAATAAGAACCCCTATTCTGTCGGAAACAGGATCCCCGAGAACAAGAATCCGTATTCTGTCGGAAACGGCAGCGCCGAAAAGTGACTATTTTTCCAAAACCTGACTGCGAAGTTTGTACATTTATAACCTGCAGCCTGTATAATAAAAGAGCAACCGCACGTTAGGCGGGAGGGTTACAACAGGTTATGGTATGAATAAGGAGGTAGTCACATGGGAGTTAATCGTTTCGTGCTGAACGGAATATCGTATCACGGACACGGGGCTATTGAGGAGATCCCCGGCATCGTTAAGTCAAAAGGCCTCACAAAGGCGTTTGTTGCATCGGATCCCGATCTTGTAAAGTTTGGCGTTACAGCGAAAGTTACGGATCTGTTAAAAAAGAACGGCATCGATTTCTATCTGTATTCCGATATCAAGCCGAACCCGACGATCGAAAATGTTAAGAACGGTGTGGAGGCTTACAAGTCTTCCGGCGCCGACTTTATGATCACGATCGGCGGCGGATCCTCTATGGATACCGGCAAGGGTATCGGGATTATTGTCAATAACCCGGAATTTGCCGATGTGCGCTCACTTGAAGGTGTGGCTCCCACAAAGAAGCGTACCGTATTTACGATCGCGGTCCCGACTACGGGCGGTACCGGCGCGGAGTCGACGATCAATTACGTTATTACAGATGTAGAAAAAAGACGAAAATTCGTCTGCGTCGACCCGAATGACATCCCTGATGTCGCTGTCGTTGATCCCGATATGATGTCTTCGATGCCCAAAGGGCTTACGGCTTCAACCGGAATGGACGCACTGACACATGCGATCGAAGGTTATACGACCGGCGCGGCATGGGAACTTTCCGATTGCCTGAACCTTGAATCGATCAAGCTGATCGCGAAGAATCTTCGCAAGGCAGTCGACAATGATCCGGACGGACGTGAAGGAATGGCGCTTGCACAGTACGTGACCGCAATGGCATATTCCAACGTGGGACTTGGGATCGCGCATTCCATGGCACATACGCTTGGTGCAGTTTATGACACACCGCATGGCGTTGCATGTGCGATGATGCTTCCGATCGTTATGGAATTCAATGCAGAAGCGACTGGCGATAAGTTCAAACATATCGCGGAAGCGTTTGACATCAATACAGAAGGGATGGATCAGGCGACATACAGAAAAGCTGCGATCGATGCGGTACGTCAGCTTTCCGTTGATGTCGGGATCCCCACAAAACTTGATAAGCTGAAAGAAGAGGATCTTGATTTCCTCTGCGAGTCCGCAGCCGCGGATGCCTGCGCACCCGGCAATCCCAGACCGGCTGACCTCGCGCAGTTCAGAGAGATGTTCAAAAAGTTAATGTAGTATAGAAGATACCCGGACGACAGTCCGGGTATTTTTTTGCGATGCAATCGAAAGAAGTGAAAAAAGTCCTTGACAAGATACCCCACGGGGGTATAGAATGCGAAATGAAAGAGATACCCGTAGGGGGTATCCTAAAAGGAGACAGAGTATGGCAGATTGTTGTAACAAGGAAAATGAAGCGATCGAAGCGTGCCCTTGCTGCTCCGGCAAGCATAAAGAGCGAAGCGAAAAGGAATACAAAGACCTGATGAACCGCCTGAAGCGGATCGAAGGCCAGGTCAGAGGCGTAGAGGGGATGCTCGAGAACAATGCATACTGCACGGATATCCTGGTGCAGGTATCGGCGATCACCTCGGCGCTGAACAGTTTTAACAAGGCATTACTTGCCAACCATATGAGAACCTGCGTGGCGGACAATATCCGGGAAGGCAATGATGATGTGATCGACGAGCTTGTCACCACGCTGCAGAAGCTGATGAAATAGGAGTACGTTTGCAATGGAAAAATATCAGGTAACCGGAATGAGCTGCGCGGCCTGCCAGACAAGAGTTGAGAAGGCAGTCAGCGCCGTTCCCGGTGTAACGAGCTGCGCGGTCAGCCTTTTGACCAATTCAATGGGCGTTGAGGGGGAGGCATCCCCCGAGGCGATCGTGGCAGCAGTGGAGGCGGCCGGATACGGCGCCAGTAGAGAGACCGGAAGCAGCACGAGGACTGCGGCTGCTTCGGAGGATCCGCTAAAAGACACGGAGACGCCTCTTATGAAGAAAAGGCTGATCGCTTCCGTGATCTTTCTGATCCCGCTTTTATATGTTTCGATGGGACATATGCTGTGGGACTTCCCATTGCCATCTTTTCTGGACGGAAATCACGTGGCGATGGGACTTTACCAGCTGCTTCTTTCCGGTGCTGTGATGGTGATCAACGGGAAGTTTTTTGTCAGCGGCTTTAAGGGACTGATCCACCGATCACCCAATATGGATACGCTTGTCGCACTCGGGTCGGCGGCATCTTTTGTCTACAGTACATATGCACTTTTTGCCATGACAGGGACCGTACTTGCAAATGATGATGAGCAGACGATCTATTTTATGAAGCAGTTCTATTTTGAGACGGCGGCGATGATCCTGACGCTGATCACAGTCGGCAAGATGCTGGAGGCGCGTTCCAAAGGAAAGACCACCAATGCACTGAAAGGGCTGATGCGATTATCACCAAAAACAGCTGTTATTTTAAGAAACGGTATCGAGACGACCGTTCCGATCAAAGATGTGAAGGTCGGTGACCGTTTTGTCGTAAGACCGGGTGACAGCATTCCGGTGGACGGGTTCGTGGCGGAGGGCGAGAGCGCCGTTAACGAAGCTGCACTGACCGGTGAGAGCGTTCCTGCCGAGAAGATCCCCGGAGATAAAGTCTACACCGCGACCATCAACACATCGGGTTACCTGGTGTGCGAAGCGACGCGGGTCGGTGAAGATACGACTCTCTCCGCGATCATCCGGATGGTAAGCGATGCGGCGGCAACGAAGGCGCCGATCGCCAAGATCGCGGACCGTGTATCGGGCGTATTCGTTCCGGTTGTGATCGGGATTGCGCTCGTCACCTTTTTTGCATGGCTTCTTGCCGGTGAGAGCGTAGGATTTGCGATGGCCAGAGCGGTATCTGTTCTCGTGATCAGCTGCCCCTGCGCACTGGGACTTGCAACGCCTGTGGCGATCATGGTCGGAAACGGTGTGGGTGCAAAGGCGGGGATCCTGTTTAAGACGGCCGCGTCTTTGGAACAGGCCGGCAGAACGCAGATCGTTGCGCTTGATAAAACGGGTACGATCACAACCGGACAGATGCATGTATCCGATCTTGTGCCGATAGGCGGCGTATCGGAAGAGGAACTGCTTTCCGTAGCCTATGCGCTGGAAGAAAAAAGTGAGCACCCGATCTCAAAAGCCGTGACGGCATACGCAAGAGAAAAGGACGTTGCGCCGGAAGCAACGAGCAATTTTGAAGCGATCTCCGGGAACGGCCTGAAGGCGATGCTTGGCGGTGAGCCGGTGTATGGAGGCAATCTTCGCTTTATAGACAGCATGATCCCGGCAGTCGGGATGGAAGCGCTTGAAGCGATCGACCTTTTCTCCAAAGAAGGCAAGACACCGATCCTGATCGCAAAGGGTGACAGACTCCTTGGCGTGATCGCAGTATCGGACAGGATCAAAGAGGACTCTGCGGAAGCGATCGCAGAGCTTCAAAAAATGGGCATCCATGTCGTGATGCTGACCGGCGACAATGAGGTGACGGCGACCGCGATCGCACGGCAGGCAGGTGTGGACGAAGTGGTCGCATCCGTAAAGCCGGATGGCAAGGAAGCCGTCATCAGACAGCTGAAAGAGCATGGCTCCGTCGTCATGGTGGGTGACGGGATCAACGATGCACCGGCGCTTACCTCCGCAGATCTTGGGATCGCGATCGGCGCGGGTACGGATATTGCGATCGATGCTGCCGATGTCGTTCTGATGAAGAACAGCATCAAAGATGTTGCGGCTGCGATCCGGATCTCGCGGAGTACGCTCCGGAATATCCACCAGAATCTGTTCTGGGCATTTTTCTACAACGCTTTGGGGATCCCGCTTGCGGCAGGCTGCTATATCGCAGCGTTCGGCTGGACGCTCAATCCGATCTTCGGTGCGGCGGCGATGGGATTATCCAGTTTTTGCGTGGTATCAAATGCGCTTCGCCTGAATCTGGTGAGGCCGTATGACAATACAAAAGACAAAGCGATCGGGACTCCCTTGCAAGGGAACCTGATCAAACAAACAACAACAGAGATCAGAAAGGAAGGAAACGAAATGAAGATCACAGTAAAAGGAATGATGTGCGCACACTGCGAGGCACATGTAAAGAAGGCACTTGAGGCGATCGACGGGATCGAGAGCGCCGCAGCGGATCATGAGCAGAATCTTGTAACGATCACAACCACAAAGGATGTGGACGAAGCAAGCATTAAGGCGGCTGTTACGGAAGCCGGCTATGAGTATGTGGGCGTGATCGGCTAGATCATCCACAGACGGTCAGGGAAGATCCGTAAGAGAAAGCAAGGGATCATAAAGTGAATATAAGAAGTATCATATTGGAAATAAAGGGCATGACATGCACGAATTGCAGGGACAGGATCGAGCGAAAACTGCTGGCATCGGATGGCGTTCGTGCCGCCCGCGTTTCGTTTGAAAAGAACGAAGCAGCGGTTGAATACGATGAAGACCGTATTACGATAAGCGACATGATCGCGAGCATACGAAAGATCGGTTATGATGCGTCCCGGAAAGAGACAGGAGCCGGCGCACATGCTTCCGGCCGTCTCCTGATCATTTGTGCGATCCTTGTATCGTATGCGCTTCTGCAGCATTTTGGCGTGCTCAATAAACTTGTTCCGGCCAGACTCGCTGACTCCGGGATGAGTTACGCCATGCTTTTTGCAGTGGGCGTGCTCACTTCCGTTCACTGCATCGCAATGTGCGGCGGGATCAATCTTTCTTTGTGCCTTCCGCCTGTGCAATCCGGTGAAGGAACATCTTTTCGCAGAAGCACCTTTTTTCATTCTCTGCAATACAATGCCGGAAGGGTGATATCTTATACGACGATCGGGCTGATCCTCGGCGGGATCGGAATGTTCCTGACAGGAGCCGGATCAGTCGCCGTTCCATCCTTTTTTCAAGGGATCTTAAAGATTCTGGCCGGCGTGTTTATGGTCATTGCAGGCATCAATATCCTGGGGATCTTTCCGTGGTTTCGGAATATCCGGATCTCCCTGCCGGTATCACTCACAAGCAGGATCTACGGGAAAAAGAAAACGGCAGGCAGAGCTTTTCGGATCGGGCTTTTGAATGGGCTGATGCCCTGTGGTCCGCTCCAGTCCATGCAGATCATTGCGCTTGGATCGGGTGATCCGATCGCCGGAGCAATGTCCATGTTTGCGTTTAGCCTTGGAACGGTTCCGCTCATGCTGGGGCTTGGCAGCGTTTTTTCAATGATCGGGAAAAAGTACGCCAATGCCGTTGTGCGGCTGGGTGCGGGACTTGTTGTTGTGCTGGGCCTTGCGATGTTCACGCAGGGAATGAGTCTGACAGGAGCCGGCAGTTTTATGATGCATATGGAGTCTGCGCCTTTGGAAGAGCAGCAGAACATGGCGGTTCTGTCGGAGCAGGGCGATATGCAGTATGTGAAAAGCACATTAGACTACGGCAGTTATCCGGCGATCACGGTCTATAGCGGTATCCCTGTTACATGGACGATCGATGCGGCAGAAGAAGTGATCAACGGCTGCAACTATCAGATGATCCTGAATGAATATGGGATCACCCATGCGTTTACACCCGGAGAAAATGTGATCGAATTCACACCTGGCGCTGCAGGCCGTGTCCCCTATACCTGCTGGATGGGCATGATCAACGGACAGATCGATATCATAGATCCTTAAAGGATCTTTCTTGGAGGTAACTGATAATGAAAAAGAAAAGGATCGCAGCGGCGGCCGCCTCTGTGATGATCATAACTATACTTACGGCATGCGGCGAAACTGCCAAGGAGAGCAAAGCAAAAGAGCCGGAAGCTTCGGATCAGGGAGCGATAACCTTTCTGACGCCTGAAGTAAAAGACGGAACGATCGATATTGATACGTCTCTTCTTTCAGATAAAGAGCCCTTGTATATCAATTATGATGCAAACGGAACCATGGTCCAGATGATCGCGGTAAAGGCTTCCGACGGAACAGATCGTGTATCACTTAATACCTGCCAATCCTGTAATCCTTCGCCAAAGGCATTTTTTCAGGCGGAAAATGGTCTGCTGGTCTGCCAGAACTGTGGCAATCGATTCCGCTTTGATGCGGTAGGAAGTGAAGCCGGCGGATGCAATCCGATGCCGATCGCGTATGAAGCGGGAGAAGGAACGCTGCGTGTTAAAGCTGATGAACTGGAGCAATATGCTGACCGTTTTACTTCCTGGGGTGGCAGAACGGAGTAGGTTTACATGATTATAATGCCCGGACGGATCGTCCGGGTTTTTTTCATGCATTTTTATGTGCGTGCCGGTTTTTTGAATGGCCTGTTAACAGAAGCCTTGACAAAATTCGACACGCGTGTCTATAATTAGGAATCGACATGTGTGTCGAAAACGAGACACGCGCGAAAAGAGAACGGGAAGGAAGGCAGGAGAACATGGCAGGAAAAAGTGAGCGAACACGCGAAAAGATACTGGAGAGTGCATATGCACTTTTTGCCAAAAGAGGTTTTAAGCAGGTAACCATGAAAGATGTATGTGAGGCGACCGGCATGAGCCGCGGCGGACTGTACAGCCATTTTTCCGGTACGGATCTTTTGTTTGAAGCGGTCCTTGAGAAGATCGCGGAGAAGGAAGCCATGGATTTCTATGCGGAGATCGAAAAGGGTACGCCTGCCACTGACATCCTGGAGGGTGCCCTTGCGCTGATGGAAGATGAGATGGAGCATCCGGAAGAATCCTTAAGCCTTGCGATGACGGAGTATGCGGAAACGGTGGACTCTGTTGCGATGGTGAAGTTTTACCGAAACTGGGAGAAAAAATGGACGTCTCTTGTCCGCTACGGGATCGGACGAGGCGAGTTTTGTGACGTAGAGGTAAATGAGATCGTGAATATGATCCTTTTCTCATATCAGGGCGTGCGCGCCTGGAGTCGCATCATCCCGCTTGAGACGCCGACATTCCGCGCCATCACGGAGCATATCCGGAAGCAGCTGTATAAGCGTTCGGATGCGCGCGGCACATTTGAATAAAGAAAGGTTGGGTTATTAAGATGAAAGATGCGAAAAAGCAAACGCCGGTATCAAAGACCGGCAGACCGGCCGTCCTGTATGTGCATGGCAAAGGCGGCAGCGCAGAGGAAGCGCATCATTATGAAGCACTCTTTCCAAGCGCAGACGTGTACGGACTAGATTATAAGACCGACACGCCGTGGGAGACAAATCGGGAGATCGAACAGGCGGTAAATGACCTGTCCGGGCGACATGACGAGGTGATCCTGATCGCAAACAGCATCGGTGCTTTCTATTCCATGCACGCGGATATCTGTGAAAAGGTGTGCCACGCCTACTTTATCTCACCGATGATCGATCTCGAGCAGCTGATCGTGAATATGATGACCTGGGCGAACGTGACGGAAGAGGAGCTGAAGCGTAAGAAGATGATCAAAACCAATTTCGGCGAGGATCTTTCCTGGGAATATCTTTGCTATGTACGTGAGCATCCGATCAGATGGACAGTGCCGACCGATATTCTGCGTGGTTCGGAGGATACGCTTTCGTCTGCCGATGCGGTCACGCGATTCGCTGAGAAAACGGGTGCTTCTCTCACGGTGATGCAGGGCGGAGAGCACTGGTTTCACACGGATGAACAGATGCGTTTTCTGGATTTGTGGATAACGGGATTTATTTCTTAATTATTTGTGAAAAAGATATTGACACTAAAATTGGCGAATGCTAAAATATCACTTGCGTTGGCACGAGATACAGCGTTGGAGAGGTATCGAAGTGGTCATAACGAGGCGGTCTTGAAAACCGTTTGTCCGCAAGGGCGCGTGGGTTCGAATCC
>SVFT01000009.1 GCA_015056735.1 Lachnospiraceae bacterium
CTTGGCTGCATAAAAACAGCGTAGCAGCCAAAACACTGCTACGCTTAAAAAGTCTAACTTTTGGGGGTCACCTCAAGATCCGGGGGTTTTGCGATCCTGATTTCTTAATCGGATAAGGTCTTGATGTACTTCTCGATGGATTCCTTCCAGGACGGGAACTTGAAGCTCGTCGTCATATCCAGCATGAAGTTGTTGAGAACGGAGTATTCTGGGCGATTCGCCTGTCCGGGGAACAGCTTGTTGTATTCTTCGGTGCTGACGGGGACCACATTCATCTTCTTGCCTGCGAGGCAGAAGATCTCTTCTGCAAACTCGGCCCAGCAGCATTCGCCCTCGTTTGTTGCATGGAATGTTCCGTAGTTATCGGTCGGCAGGAGGTAAGCGATGCATCTTGCAAGGTCCATTGACCATGTCGGCGTGCCGAACTGATCGTTGACAACCTGAACGGTGTCATTCTTCTCGGCGATCGCAAGCATCGTTTTTACAAAGTTCTTGCCGTCACCGTACATCCATGCTGTACGCAGGATAAAATATTTGGAAGCGAACTGTCTGACCATCTGCTCCGCCTGCAGCTTCGTCTCACCGTATGCGCTCTGCGGATCGGTCTCATCAAATTCGTAGTAATGTCTGTGCTCTTTTCCGGAAAAAACGTAGTCTGTTGAAATGTGGAAAAGCTTCGCGCCTGCTTCACTGGCTCCGATGCTCAAGTTGCGGGGCCCGATCACATTGATCTTGAAAGCAAGTTCTTTATTGGTCTCGCAGCCGTTTACATTGGTGTAGGCGGCGCAGTTAACGATCGCATAAGGCTTGGTGTCACATACTGTCTTCATGACTGATCTGATATCGGTGATATCCAGATCCTCGACATCGGTCTTGATGAGTTCGTACTCGTCGTTGCCTGCCAGTACCTGGCTCAGGGCTCGTCCAAGCTGACCGTTACAACCTGTGATCAAAATTTTTTTCATTATTACCTCCGTTTGAAATGATTCTTCGGACTATTATAAATCAAAACCGTCTTTAGTTCATATGTACGCAATAGGCGATCAGAATGCCTAAAAGCGCGCCGGCCAGAACCTGAAGCGGCGTATGACCGACAAATTCTTTAAGCTTTTCTTCGATGCTGACTTTTCCGCCCATCTTTTTGAAAAAAGCGATCATCTCGTTCAGGACCATGGCCTGTATGCCTGTCTCGCGGCGAACACCGATCGCATCGTACATGACGATGATCGCAAAAAAGGCGCTAATCGCAAATTCGAAAGAGGCACTGCCGTAGAGATAGTACGTCGACGTAGCCAATGCACAGACGGTCGCGGAATGGGAACTTGGCATGCCGCCGCTCCCGACCATTCGCTCCGCCACAAAATCTCTGGTCAGGATCAAATGGATCAGTGTCTTTAAGATCTGCGCGACAAGCCAGCCGATCGCAGCCGATATGAAGATCTCATTGCGAAAAAGGTCTGTCCAAAAAGCCATGATATCCTCCGAAAAGTCTTCCTCATTCTACTACCATTTTTTGCGATATTCAAGAGGCGTCATCCCCTCAAGCCGCTTGAAGACGCGGATGAAGTAGGCTGTATCGCGGAAGCCGACAAGAGAAGAAACGGTATCGACCGGTGATGATTCAAACCGCAGCATGACTTTTGCGGCAGAGATGCGCATGCCGATCAGATCCGCGGTCGGTGTGATGCCAAACCGCCTCTTATATTCGCGTATGAGATGGTATTTGCTGATGTAGAATCGCTTCCCGACATCGTCTAAAGAGAGCCGGTCGGCATAGTGCTCGCGAAAATATGCGCGAAGCAGGTCGAGCTTATCGCCCGGCTGCCCTGATGAAGGGATATCGTCGAGCGCACTTTCCGTAAAACAGGATGTAACAAGCGAAGTCAGTTCTTTGTGAAAGAGCATCTCGCGAAGAGGATCTTCGCCCGCGGCGATCTCCATAAGGCCCGACAGGATCGTATTGAATACGGCAGGATCGTGCGGGTGAAAAACGGGAGAAAGGCCCTTGGATAAGAAGAACCGATAGGCTTCCGAAGCATCCCGGCCGTAAAAATGGACCCACTTAAGCTCCCATGGCTTGGCATCGTCACTTTCATGCGCATACGGACGGTCACAGTCAATAAAGGCGCAGTCGCCCTGCTTAAGCTCATGCGTCTCGTTCATGTAGCGAAGACTACCGCAACCGGTGAGTACGATCAGAAACAGAAATGACCTAAGATCCCGGCGGCTGCTTACGTGCGCGCCGGAGCTTTGGAGCGATCCGATCTCCTGCGGATAATAGTAGTGCGTGCGCGCGTAGGCGGATGGCGTATGGAATTGTCTGGTGGATGATTTAGTCGGCATATGATCTTCGAATGGTGTTATCTGACAGCAATATAGTCCTATTTCATAGCAATATAGGAGATTGTTTCCTGTATTATAGCCTGTTATAATCAGAAAAGCAATCAAAGAACAGACAGATCTTTTTAGCGCAATAAAGTATTATAGAGCAAAGGAGACACACATGAATAATGTAGCATTGATCACGGGTATCACAGGTCAGGACGGTTCTTACCTGGCTGAATTTCTTTTGGAAAAAGGATACGAAGTGCACGGCCTTGTGCGCCGCCACAGTATCTCGAATACTGCTCGAATTGACCATTTGATCGCGTCGGATTATTATAAGGTAAAGTTCTTTCTGCACTTCTCCGATACGACGGATTCGAGCAATCTGATGCGTCTCGTCGCAGAGATCAGACCGACGGAGGTTTACAATCTGGCTGCCCAGTCACATGTTGGGATTTCGTTTGAAGTGCCGGAGTATACGGCGGATGCGACCGGTGTCAGCACGCTGAAGCTCCTGGAAGCACTGCGCGTGAACGGCGGGAACTGCCGCTACTACCAGGCATCCACGTCTGAACTTTTCGGCGGCCTTCCGGAGACAGCGCCGCAGAGCGAGGCAACACCGTTTTATCCGAAGAGTCCGTACGGCGTAGCGAAGCTGTACTCCTACTGGATCACGGTCAACTATCGTGAATCCTATAACATGTATGCCTGCAACGGCATCCTTTTCAACCACGAATCTCCCCGCCGCGGCGAGAACTTCGTGACCAGAAAGATCACGCTTGCGATCGCATCGATCATCGCGGGCAAGCAGGAGAAGCTCTCACTCGGAAATATGAACGCGAAGCGCGACTGGGGCTTTGCGGGCGACTACGTGCAGGGCATGTGGCTCATGCTGCAGCAGGACAAGCCGGATGATTATGTGCTTGCGACCAACGAGACACACACGGTACGTGAATTTGTTGAGGCTGCATTCGGCGAGCTCGACATCAGGCTCAGATGGGAAGGTGAAGGCATCCACGAGAAGGGCATCGATGAGAAAACGGGCCGCGTGCTGGTTGATGTCAACCCCGAATTCTACCGGCCGGCTGAGGTCGAGTTCCTTTGGGGCAACCCGGCGAAAGCGGAGAAGCAGCTGAAATGGAAGCGCAAAGTTGATTTCGCGCATCTGGTATCGATGATGATGGATGCGGATCTTAAGGAAGTAGCGGGCATGAGCTGCGAAGAATACAGAAAGCAGAACAGATAGAAGACAGAAAAGAGATAGAAAAAAGATATAAAAAAGACAGAAGGATCGGATCATGAACAAAACAGATAAGATTTATGTGGCGGGCCACCGCGGACTGGTGGGCAGTGCCATTGTCAGAAGCCTTGAAAGACAGGGCTATACGAATGTGATCGGCAGATCGCACAAAGAGCTTGATCTGACTGACCAGGCGGCGGTACGTGCTTTTTTCGAAGCGGAAAAACCGGATGCAGTCGTGCTCGCGGCGGCAAAAGTCGGCGGGATCCATGCGAATGAATCCACCCCGGCGGAGTTCGCTTACGAGAATATGCAAATACAGTGCAATGTGATAAAATGCTGTCATGACATGCATGTTGGGAAGCTTCTGTTCCTTGGAAGCACCTGCATCTACCCGAGAATGGCACCGCAGCCGATTCCGGAGACGGCGCTCCTGACGGGTCCTCTTGAGAAAACGAACGAGGCTTATGCGATCGCAAAGATCTCGGGCCTGATGATGTGCCGGTTTTATAAACAGCAGTACGGCGATGATTTTATCAGCTGCATGCCGACCAATCTGTACGGGCCTTATGACAATTATGACCTGAGCGGTTCGCATGTTATGCCCGCAATGATCCGCAAGTTCCATGAGGCAAAGGTAAGCGGGGCGAAAACGGTTGAACTCTGGGGCACCGGTAAGCCGCTGCGCGAGTTCCTTTACGTGGACGATATGGCGGATGCTTGCGTATTCCTTTTGGAACACTACAGCGGGGAAGAGCATGTCAATATCGGAACCGGTAAGGAACTTACGATCGCGGAGCTGGCTGAAAAGGTCAAGAAAGCGGTCGGGTTTGAAGGCGAGATCGTATGGAATACATCGATGCCGGACGGTACACCGAGAAAACTGACAGATGTGACCAAACTGCATGAACTTGGTTTTACGCATAAAGTGGAGCTGGATGAGGGTATCCGTCTGGCGTATGAATGGTTTAAAGAAAACATCGATGATGCCAGAATGTAAACGGAGGACAGCATAGATGAAGCGATACGGTGTGATCATGGCAGGAGGCGGCGGCACGAGATTCTGGCCCCTCTCCAGGAAGTCTCTTCCCAAACAGTTTTTGAATCTAACGGGCAAGGATATCATGGTCAATGAGACGATCGACCGTCTCACGGAAGTGATCCTGAAAGAAGACTTTTTCATTGTCACCAATCAGGCGCATGCGGACCTGACGTTTCTGATGGCAGCAGGAAGACTTCAGAAGGATCATATCCTTGCGGAGCCCGCAGCGCGAAATACAGCGGCCTGCATCGGCTATGCTGCGATGGAGATCGTGCGCAAGTACGGCGACGGTGTGATGTGCATCTTTCCGTCCGATCATTACATCCGTAATACAGACGCGTTTGCACGAACGATCGAGCAGGCGGCGGAGCTTGCCGAGGAGACAGGGAAGCTGATCACGATCGGGATCAAACCGACGTATCCTGCGACCGGTTACGGATACATCCGGAAAAAGAAGCACAGCGGCATGGAAGTGCAGGAATTTGTGGAAAAGCCGGACCTTGAGACGGCAAAGGAATACATCGCTTCCGGCAATTACCTGTGGAACAGCGGGATGTTCGTATGGAAAGCATCCGTGATTCTGGAGCACTTTAAAGAATTGCTCCCCGACATCTATGCGTGCCTTGAGAAGATCGGCAAGGCGATGAAGACACCCAAAGAGCAGCAGACCATTGCGAAGATCTATCCGACGATCCCGAAGATCTCGATCGACTACGGGATCATGGAACGCGCAAGAGATGTGCTCGTTCTGGACGGCGATTTCGGATGGGACGATGTCGGAAGCTGGGAGACGCTGGATGCGCTCTATAAGCCGGATGCAGACGGCAACGTGATTCGCGGCGAGCACATCGGGGTTGATACCAAGAACTGTATCAGCTACAGCGACGGCAAGCTGATCGCGACTGTGGGCGTCAGTGATCTGGTTATCGTAGAGACCAAGGATGCGGTTCTGGTCTGTGACAAAAAGCGTGCGCAGGACGTGCGCAAGATCGTGGAGACACTGGAAGAACAGGGCAAGACGGAATACCTGTAGAAAGAGACGACAGATGATCGTATCGTTGTTACTGATTACGGTGGTCCCCTTTTTGGCGGGCACCTGTTTCTTTGCAATCAAAAAGAACAAGACCGAATTCTCATTCGGTGAGACATATCTGATGGGGCTGCTGTTTCTCCTTACGCTGGGAGAGGCGGCAGCCTGCGTCGTGATTAAAATGAAGGCACCCTTTTCCCTGTTCTGTCAGATCGTGGGATATGGGGCGCTTTTTGTGTGCGTAGTATCACTGATCAATATCCCGGCGTTCCGGCAGGCGATGCATCGCGGAAGAGCAGTCGCAAAGCAGACGGAAGAGGCGCTGACGGATAAGAAGAGCCGTGCAGTACTTGCGGTCGCGGTGATCGTGCTGTGGCTGATACAGATCGCGGCATGCCTGATCTATGATCCGAATCCGGTCTCCGATACGATGGGAGAGACGATCTGGACGATGGTCCTTTCGGGGCGTGTCTTCGAGATCAACCCGGTGACGGGGAGCGCACTTCAGACCGGCATGTATCCGCTTTATAAGCTGGCCTCTCTCCCGCTGTTTTATGCGATGCTGTTTCAACAGGCCGGTATCCCGATGGAGATGTTCCTGTTTCTGATGATCCCGATCTGGGTCATCTGTATTCATATGGTCGTGGTATACAGATGGGGAAGCGAACTCTTCCAGACACAGATCGGCAAACGTCACTGGTTCCTTGTTTTCTACGGGATCATGCTGGCGGTCGGTGACGGTTCGCATGTCGGATTTCCATACCTGCTCCTGCATCGCGGGTGGACCGGCGAAGCAATGGCATACGCGTTTGCTGTGCCTTTCGCCGGCTATATGCTCTATCGGACACTCACTTCGGAAGACCGCCTGTACGGTCTGGCGGGTACCTTGATGGGGATCGTGGCATTTCTTTTTTCGAGACCGCTCTTTGTCCCGGAGGCAACCTCGTTCTTTGCCGGGAACGGCAACAGAATGTGGAGCGTCCTTCTGATCGGTATTCTGGCACTGCATCTGACGTGGAGGGCGAAAAATCAGATCATGAGAAAACGCGAGATGATCCTGGTTGTCGCCTTTCTGGTGCTGGGGATCTATGCAAAGCTTCCGGCAACACTTTTGGGCGCATCATACGTGTGCTCGCTGCTCAACGGAATGGCGATGGGAAGGAAGCAGGAACGGAGACTCGCGGTCGGTCTGATCCTGATCTGCTGTCTGTCCGGTACGGTGCTCCCGTTTTCGTCGGGCGACCCCAAGATCTACGATATACCGAAAGAGCGAAGAGAAGTGCTGTATAAGGTCGATGAACTCGCATCAGGTGTGGAAAAGCCGTATGTATGGGCTCCTGATGCGCTGGCAGAACGCCTTCGCCTTCGAAACGGGCGGATCATGTTGCCGTACGGAAAAGATATCTGGCAGGAGGCATGCAACAGAGAGATCGCGGATGTCTACAGTGCGGAAGAAATGGGCCTCTGGCAGCAGATGCAGGCGGAGGATGCGGATCCTGAACTGATCGCGGCGATGGCGACCGACATGCCCTGTAATATCCTTGTGCTGGGTGAGAGCATGGAGCATGATACTGCGATCCGGTATGGATGGCAGGAAGCTGCATGTTACGACATCGGCGTTGTATACACAAGACAAACGGAATGACTTGTGGTAAAATAAAGCAGAATATGGTTTCTGAGGAAAGGCTGACCGGATCAGCGTTTCCTTATGATCGGATTGGGGATCGATATGAAGCTTCTGAGTGTGATCGTACCTTGTTATAATGAAGAAGAGAACGTTCCTTACTTTTACGAAGAATTGATGAAGCAGGAAGCGGCTCTTTTGGAACGCGACATTTTGATCGAATTGATCTATATCGATGACGGCTCCAAGGACGGAACGGTTGCGGAGATCAAGAACCTCCGCGAAAAGGACGACCGTGTACACATGGTCTCTTTTTCCCGTAACTTCGGAAAGGAAGCCGGCATATATGCAGGACTGAAAAAGGCAAACGGTGATCTCATCGTACTGATGGATGCGGATCTGCAGGATCCGCCTTCGCTCCTTCCGACAATGGTCGCGGCCGTGTTGGATGAGGGATATGATTCGGTGGCGACGAGACGTGAGACCCGCAAGGGTGAACCGGTCATTCGGTCCTTTTTTGCGAGGAGATTTTACCGGCTGATCAACAGGATATCGGGCACGGAGATCGTGGATGGTGCGCGTGATTACCGTCTGATGACGAGAGCGGTGGTCGATGCGATCCTGTCGATGCCGGAGTACAACCGGTTTACGAAGGGGATCTTCGGCTGGGTCGGTTTCAAGACCAAGTGGCTCTCCTATGAGAATATCGAACGTACCAAGGGCGTGACCAAATGGAACTTCTGGAAGCTGTTTTTATATGCGCTTGACGGGATCCTGGCTTTTTCAACGGCGCCGCTTGCGTTTGTGTCGGTGATCGGCCTGATCTTCTGCCTGCTCGCTTTTGTCCTGATCGTATTTATTATCGTGCGAACAGTCGTATTCGGTGATCCGACCTCCGGATGGCCGTCGCTTGTATGTATCATCTCCCTGATCAGCGGTGTGCAGCTTCTCTGCCTTGGCATCGTGGGCCAGTATATGTCCAAGATGTACATGGAAGTAAAAAACCGCCCGATCTACCTGACCAAAGAGGAATTCTGATGATCAGCATTGTTGTTCCGGTCTATAATGCGGCAGGTTTTATCAAAGAGACGATCGGCAGCGTAAAGAGGCAGACATATACCGACTGGGAGCTGCTTCTTATCGATGACTGTTCGAGCGACGGATCTGTCTCGATCATGGAAGAAGAGGCAGCGCACGATCCCCGGATCCGCGTGATCAGACAGCCGCAGAACATGGGGGCAGCAGCAGCTCGTAACCGCGGCGTACAGGAGGCAAAAGGGCGCTACCTCGCATACCTTGATGCGGACGATCTTTGGAGAGATGACCGCCTTTCCTCGTGTCTGGCCTTTATCGAAGAGAAAAAGGTCGCATTCGTTTTCTCAGGATATGAATTCGCAGACGAGAACGGACGTGGACTTGGGAAAATCGTGCGCGTGCCGGAGTGCCTTACCTATGCGCAGGCACTGAAGAACACGACGATCTTCACATCGACGGTGCTCTTTGATCTTGAGAAGATCCCGAAGGATCTTGTTTCGATGCCGCGCATCAAAAGCGAAGATACCGCAACCTGGTGGCGGATCCTTCGAAACGGTTATACCGCCTACGGCCTGGACCGCAATCTGGTCCTTTACAGAAGGAGCGCGGGGACGCTCTCTTCGAATAAACTGGAAGCGATCAGACGCATCTGGCATCTGTATCGGGATGCGGAGCAGTTATCGGTTCCATACAGTTTTTACAATTTTGTGTTCTATGCACTGCGCGCTGTGCTGCGCAGGGTTTGAGAGGATGGTTTCATGAAGAAGCTGGAGACATTTAAAAGACTGATCTTACTCGGCATGTCTTCCATCTGTATCGCATTGCAGTTACTCACTTACACGGCCACCTGGTACGGGTACTACGCTGATCAGATGTACTTGAAGTTCTACTTTAAGGGACATCTTTTGATGCTCTTCGTGTATGTGATGCTTTTGTTCTTTTTCTCGCAGATGTATGGCGGGATGAAGATCGGTTATCTGCGCTCCGGCGAAGTGATGTTTTCCCAGATCTTTGCGACGATCTGCGTGAACGTGATCACCTATCTGCAGATGTGTCTGATGGTACGTGGTTTTCTGAACGCTTTTCCGCTTTTGCAGATGACGGTGGCAGAGGGCGCAATCATCGTGGTGTGGGCGTTTGTCAGCTCCGCACTCTATAAGAAGATCTTCGCGCCGCGCAATCTTCTGATCATTCATGGGGACCGCCCCATCGACTATATCATCGAGAAGTTCAATACCCGTAAGGACAAGTACCACATCAGTGCAAACGTGCACGTCAACATCGGTCTTCCCGCGATCTGTGAGAACGCAAGGAAGTACGATGCCGTCGTGCTGTGGGACATCCCGACGGAGTATCGCAACAAGATCTATAAGTTCTGTTTCAGTGAGGGCATCCGTGTTTACATTATGCCCAAGATCAGCGACATTCTGGTAAAAAGTGCGGACCAGCTCCATCTGTTTGATTCTCCGATCCTGCTTACAAGGGAGTATGTGCTGAGCTTTGAAAAGCGTCTGATGAAGCGTATCATCGATCTTGTCTGCTCGATCATCCTGATCGTGCTCTCGTCGCCGTTTATGCTTCTGACCGCGATCGCGATCAAGCTCTATGACGGCGGCCCGGTGCTCTATAAGCAGATCCGCTGCACACGTGATATGCGGGAGTTCTATATCTTGAAATTCCGCAGCATGCGCGTCGATGCGGAGAAGGACGGCGTGGCAAGACTTGCGAGCAAGCATGACGACCGCATCACACCGATCGGCCGGTTCATCCGCGCGGTTCGTATCGATGAGCTGCCGCAGCTTTTCAATATCTTAAAGGGTGATATGACATTCATCGGCCCGCGGCCGGAACGTCCGGAGATCATCAGGCAGTATCTGGAAGACATGCCGGAATTTATCTACAGAACAAAAGTAAAAGCCGGACTTGCGGGCTATGCGCAGGTATACGGCAAGTACAATACGACACCGTATGACAAGCTTAAGCTTGATCTTTTCTATATTCTGAACTATTCAGTATGGCTTGATATCAAGCTGATGATGCTGACGCTCAAGATCCTCTTCAAACCGGAGAGCACCGAAGGCGTGGAGCAGAGCCAGACGACAGCATTAAAACAATAGTGAAAACATTGACAGAAACAGTAGGAAGAATGCCATGACCCGTAAGGAATGGATGAACGAAGGCATAGACCTTCGGCTGGAAGCGCTGCTTCTTAAAAAGAAATGCATATGGCTGATCGTCGGACTTGTGGGCGGCGCGATCCTGGCAGCAGGTCTTTACTTCCTGACGCACGTCGTGTATGCGCCCGCGCGTGAGTACGAAGCGGTCTCCAAGCTCTATCTGACCTTTGCGACGGATGAGAACGGGGATGTGTATCAGTATTACAACGGCTATACCTGGAACGATCTGATGCAGACGGAGCCGATCATGGACCCGATCCTTCAGGCGGCTTCCGCATTCGATGCATCCGAAGTTGAGAAAAGTGTGAAGGCTGATATTCTGTCGGATATCCGCGTTCTGACACTGACGGTTCGAAGCCATGATCCTGCATTGACGGACACCGTGATCCGTGCGGCGGAAGAGTCGGTCGTCGCATTCGGCGATTCGATGCAGGAATTCACCGGGATCAAGGTGATCGACCACGGCAAGGCATCTCTCGTGATCGCTGAGAACGAGACGTTCCGTGCAGCGGCTGCAGGCGGCGTGATCGGGCTGATCGCAGTATGTCTGATCCTCGCGTTCCTTCGTACGATCGATGCGGCTGTGTATGTACCGACCGACTTTGAAAAGCTGTTTGGGATCCCTGTATTGGATGTAACCTTTACCGGTGATCATGGCGCAGATGCCTATGCTTCCCTGATCGGCCGAAAGGAAGAGCCGGTAGTCCCGGGAGAGGGAAGTATCATTCGGATCCCCTACGGAACGGGTAATGTCAAAAAGATGGACCGCATCATCAAAGATGCGGCTCTGGCGGGAAATGCGATTCAGGGTGCCGTGATCGAGAATGCGGACTACAGCCTTTATAAAGCATATTTTGCCGGCAGGAAAACGGAGTGACCGATGGAACTACAGCTTCTGATCTCCGCGGTGAACGCAGATCCCGCGGCTTTGATCCGCAAAATGAATATCCGCTCCGATGCCGTATTGGTGAATCAGTGCGGGAAGGTTTCCTATGAAGAGCTTTCGACAGAGGGCTATACCGTACGCGTTTTTTCTTTTGACGAAAAGGGCGTCGGGCTTTCGAGAAATAACGCTTTGATGCGGGCAGATAGGGATATCTGCTTGTTTTCGGATGAAGATATCGTCTATGCGGATGACTACCGCACGAAGGTGCTGGATGCATTTGAAAAGCATCCCGATGCGGACATGATCCTTTTTAACGTGGATGTGTGCGAAGCACGTCGGACGTATCACATCGACCATGAACACCGGGTGGGGCGCCATAACTGCGGGCGCTACGCTGCGTACAGCATGGCACTTCGGACTAAGGTGATGCACGATAAGAACGTGCACTTTTCGCTTCTGTTCGGAGGCGGTGCGAAGTATTCAAACGGCGAGGACAGCCTGTTTATTCTGGATTGCCTCAGGGCAGGCATGAAGATCGTGGCGGTGCCCGTTACAATCGGCGCGGAAGAGGAGCGGGAATCCACCTGGTTTTCCGGCTACCATGAGAAGTTCTTTTTTGACAGAGGTGTTCTGTATGAGCACCTGTACGGAAGGCTGGCCAAGGTCCTGTCTCTCCGTTTTCTGCTTGCACACCGCAAGGTGATGTGCAGAGAGATCCCGGTATCCAAGGCGTACCGGCTGATGTGCGAGGGCTTAAAAGAAGCGCGCGCAAGGTAGTCTTTTTATCATAGAGTAAGGAACCGATATGATACCATACATTGTCCTGGCAATCGTGTGTATTGCCGTTTCGACACAAATCAGAAAGCAGGAAGATGCGGGAATGGGCTTGCTGACAAGGCAGCAGGCGCAAGGCCGTGTGTGCCTGCTTGCTCTTTTTCTGCTGCTTTTCGGACTCTCGGTGTGTCGGTACATGGTCGGAAACGATTATCCGCGGTATCTGGAATTCTTTCATCTGATCCCGCTTGATCAGGTCGTGCCGACGGAGTTTGGCTTTAACTATATCGTACTGTTTATGCAGTTTTTATTTGGAGAGGATGCATCGCTTTCGATTTTTGCACTGTTCGCGTTTGTGACCGTATTTTTTATGCTGAAAGCGGTCTATGACCAGAGTGAGGACTTTACGGCATCGTTCTTCCTTTTTTTGATGCTTGGCTACTATTTCAACAGTATGAACACGGTACGTTACTATGTCGCATGGGCTGTGGCACTGTGGTCGATGAAGTTCGTTCTGAAAGGGCAGTACGGCAAGTTCGTCCTTGCGATCCTGCCGGCGGCGACGATCCACAAATCGGTGCTCGTCGTGATCCCGGTCTATATACTCTGTAACATGGCCTGGAAAGCGTGGTTCTACGCGCTTCTTGCGGTCGCGGGCGTTCTGGCGTACGTATTCCAAAGCTACGTACTAAAAGCGATCCTGCTCGTTTATTCCAGTTATGAGAACACGTCATACTTAGACGGCGGGACGTCGCTGATCAACGTGCTTCGGATCGCAGCTGTTTTAGTGCTCTCCCTGATCTGCTACAAATGGGCGATCAAAGACAATGTGCAGAACAGGCTTTATTTTCACTTAAATATTCTGGCGCTTCTTTTATATACCTGCGGATCGTTCATTCCCGAGATCTCGCGCATCGGATACTACCTGACAGCCGGGCACATTTTTCTCATCCCGAGCATGATCCGGCGGATCCCGCAGCCGGCTTTGCGAAAAGGTGCAACGGCCCTGACGGCGATCGCAGCCGTGTTCTATTTTGCAATGTACCTTATAAAGGCACAGGACCTGCTGGTCCGCGTCGTGCCGTATCATACATGGATCTTTCCGGGAGAGGTGTAACGTGATCCGATTCAGCATCATTGTTGTCTGCTTAAACGCAGGCGAAGAACTTCATAAGACGATCGGAAGCGTATTGGAGCAGACGTTTGACGACTACGAGATTGTCGTCAAGGACGGCGGCTCGACGGACGGATCGGTTGAGAAGATCGCAGAGAATGAGAAGATCCGTGTGATTAGAAAGCCGGATACAAGCCTCTATGATGCGATGAACCAGGCGATCGATGAGGCTCAGGGCGAGTATCTGCTCTTTTTAAACTGCGGTGACTATCTTTATGACCGCAATGTCCTGATGAATGTGAGCGCATGCCTTCCGGCTGATGCTGCAAGGAGCGTGAAGATCGCGTATGGCAACATCTATAACAGAACCGTGGAAAGCGCGATCATGTCCAATCCCAGGATCGATGCGTTTGCTTGCTATCGAAACATTCCGTGCCATCAGGCATGCTTTTACGAAAATAAACTGATGAAAGAGCGGCGATATAACCCGGCGTACCGTGTGCGTGCGGATTACGATCATTTCCTCGGATGCTTCTTTGAAGAGGGGATCCGGCCGCTTTACCTGCCGCTTTTTATCGCATCGTATGAGGGCGGCGGCTTTTCCGAGACGGAGGCGAATATCCGCCGGTCCAAAGAAGAGCACAAGGAGATCACGGCGCATTATATGTCGCGCCTGCAGATCGTTTGGTATAAGTTCCTGCTGCTTCTGACACTTGCGCCACTTCGAACAAGGATCGCGCAGAATCCGAAGCTTTCCGGCGCGTACAATGCACTGAAATCAAAGCTTTACAGACATCGGGGGTAGAGGATGAAGGTTCTGTGGCTATGCAATATCATGCTGCCTGTCATCGCACAGGCACTGGGACTCCCCGCCAGCAACAAGGAAGGGTGGCTCTCCGGTATCGCAGGCAAGATGGTAAGGTCTGCGGGTGAGCCGGGTGCGCCCGATCTGTCGATCTGTTTTCCGATCGATCCGCATATGGCGCGGACCCTGCAGGGCAGACAGCTGCCGTCATTTGCCGCATATGCGAACGGCCTGCTTGTGGGCAAAGCGTGCGGGCTTCGGTTCTACGGCTTTGAAGAGAATACACTGATGCCGGAAGTTTACGATGCAAAGGTGGAGAAGTACTTGAAGCGGATCATCTCGGATGTGGAGCCGGATGTGGTGCACTGCTTCGGTACCGAATATCCGCATACACTTGCGATGACGCGCGCTTTTAACCGCCCGAAGCGAACACTCATCGGGATCCAGGGACTATGCAGTGTCTACGCGGACGAGTTCATGGCAGATCTGCCGCTTAGCGTACAGTGGCGCGTCACGCCCAGAGATTTCCTTCGTCATGACAGCCTCAGGCAGCAGCAGAAAAAATACAGAAAGCGTGGCGAATATGAGATCGAAGCGCTGCAGAATGCGGGGCATGTGACGGGACGCACGGACTGGGACCGCTACTGGACACATACCTATAATCCGAATGCACAGTATCATTTTATGAATGAGACGCTTCGTTCCAATTTCTATCAGCATGAAGCGAAATGGACATACAGCGATACGAACCCGTACAGTATATTTGTCAGTCAGGGCAACTATCCGATCAAGGGGCTTCACTATCTTCTGTGGGCGCTCCCGAAGATCCTGGAACAATATCCCGATACGCATGTGTATGTGGCGGGAGACCGTGTCACGAGGAACGATACGTTTGTTGATTTCCTGAAGCTGTCCGGTTATGGGCTTTACTTAAAGATGTTCCTTATTATGAAGCGGATGCGTCATGCGGTGACGTTCCTTGGAAAGCTCACTGCGGAAGAGATGCGGCAGCAGTTCTTGAGCTGTCACGTCTTTGTCTCGCCCTCTTCGATCGAGAATTCACCGAATTCCGTCGGAGAAGCGATGCTGCTTGGCGTTCCCGTCATCAGCTCGGATGTGGGCGGTGTCCACAATATGCTCAAGGACGGCGAAGAAGGATGGCTGTATCCGAAGTCGGATACGGATGCGCTCGCAAAGCGGATCCTCTACGTGTTTGATCAGGCGAACCATGCAAAGATCCTGGCAACGGGGGTTCGTGCATCTGTCCATGCGGCCAAGACGCATGATCCGAAAACGAATTACGACCGCCTTTTAGAGATCTATCGCGAGATCGCGGGCGTAAAAGAGACAACGGTATGAAACTGACTTTTGTATCCAATTATATCAATCATCACCAGATCCCTGTATCGAATGCGCTTTATGATTCACTTGGGGCCGATTATACATTCGTGCAGACGGAGCCGATGGAAGAAGAGCGGCGCGCGATGGGCTGGAACGACGAAGTCTCTGCGCTTCCGTATCTGAAATATGCGTATGAGACGCCGGAAGAGTGCCGGCGCCTGATCATGGACAGCGACATTGTCGTCTTTGGCGGCACGGAAGAGGAGCGCTATATCGAGGAGCGTCTGCAGGCCGGCAGGATCACGATCCGCTACAGCGAGCGGCTCTACCGCGAGGGACAGTGGAAGGCCATCTCGCCGCGCGGCCTTTTGAAAAAATATCACGACCACACACGTTACCGCAATGCGCCGGTGTATCTGCTTTGCGCAGGTGCGTATGTGGCATCGGATTTTCACATTGTGCGTGCGTATCCGGATAAGATGTTCCGTTGGGGATATTTCACCGAGACGAAGCACTACGATGTGGATAAGCTGCTCGCAGAAAAAGGAAGCCGGAAAAGCGGCACATTGGAGATCCTCTTTGCGGGCAGGTTCCTGCCTTTAAAACATCCGCAGTACGCGATCTTCCTTGCGGAAGAATTAAAGAAAAGGGATATTCCGTTCCACCTGACGATGGTCGGCGGCGGAGAGATGGACGAGTGGCTTCGAAGCGATGTGCGCCTTCGCGGACTGAATGATATCGTGTTTTTTACGGGATTTAAACGTCCGGAAGAGGTGCGCTCCTATATGGAACGCGCGGATATCTTCCTGATGACGAGCAACTACTTAGAAGGCTGGGGTGCTGTCATCAACGAAGCGATGAACAGCGGCTGCGCAGTCCTTGCGGATGCCAAGATCGGCGCGGTGCCGTTCCTTGTAAGGCACGGCGTAAGCGGCATGGTCTATGCGGACGGGAATAGTGCGGAGTTTTTAAAGCTTGGCACAGCGCTTGCAACCGATGCCTCTCTTCGGGAGAAGATCGCGCGAAATGCGTACCGGACGATCACGGAAGCATGGAATCCGGAGGAAGCGGCAAAGCGATTGCTTCTCTTTGCGGAGGGACTTCTCTTTGGAGAAGTTGTGGCGGCAAAGGACGGGCCTTTAAGCCCGGCGCCTGTGATATGGCCGCACGCCGGTTATCAATACGTCAGACGATGAATATGAAGATCATGGCGGCAGGATGACGCAGACCATGATCTCAGAAAACATGAAGTTATGAATAATCACAGAATTTATGTGTGTCACACCTTTTATCATATTTACGTGACACTCTTAAAAGAATTTCATATGCCGGATGAGGAAAAGGGCAAGGCAGACATCGTTCTGTCCAATATCTCATCCGATCTCTTCCCGCTTGCAAAGCGTCTTGAAGAGAGCGGCGTATTCGGGCATGTATACAAGATGGAGGAGAAGAAGGAATCCTTCTTTCCGGAGCTTGCAAAGTACCGGAAGTCGTACAACAACATCGTGCGGCACCTTGTGAACAGGATCATTTTTACAAAGAAGCTTGCAAGGCTTGAAGAGCCGTTCGTGCCGGTCGACTTTCGTGCATACAAAGATGTGTACGTGTACTGCGACAGCGATCCGATCGGATATTACTTAAATTACAAGCATATATACTATCATGCGCTCGAGGACGGCCTGGACTGCCTGAAATACCTCGATGCCGCATATTACGATAACCGCGGACACTTCAAACTGAAGGCGTGGCTGTCGGCGCGGAACATCATCTTCATCCAGAACGGGTACGGCAAGTACTGTCTCGACATGGAAGTAAATGATCTGTCGTGCCTTCGGCGCAGTGCTTCGAACTATAAAGTGGTACCGCGTAAGCCCTTGGAGAGCGGTCTTACGAAGGAACAGAAGATGACGATGCTTCGCGTCTTTATGGAAGATGCGGATGAGTTTATGAAGGATCTTGTAGAAAAGGCGGCCGGAAGGGAATGTATCCTGTTCCTGACGATGCCGCATCCGCAGGATGAAGAGATCCGCAAGCGTATCTGCAAGGATATCCTGCGCGACCACTGTCAGGGGTATCATACGGTGATCAAGCCGCACCCGAGAGACCTCATTGACTATGCGGCGCTCTGTCCGGAGTGCACGGTGATCAAAGGGAAATTCCCGATCGAAGTGATGAACTTTATGGAGGGCATCAAGTTCAAACGCGCCCTTTCCATCGCAACGACGGCGATCGATACACTTGACTTTTGCGAAGAAAAGGTTAATCTTGGAGAGAGTTTCTGGGATGCTTATGAAGATCCCGCACTGCACAACTGGCAGAAAATCTGATAGTCGGAGCATAATATGAAGATTTGGAAGAAATTGATGATCATATTGAACGGGAAGCAGAAGCGGACGATGGCGCTGCTCCTTGTGATGATGGTGTTCGGCGCTTTTCTGGAGACCGCCAGCATCTCGCTGATCATACCGGTCATGACGCTGGTACTCGACCAGACCGCCGTGACGAAAAATGAGATCCTGGCCTCGATCTACAACGGGCTTGGCATGACGGATCCGAAGCAGTTCACGGTCTTTGTGATGGCGTGCATGGTCGTGGCGTTTATCGTAAAGAACCTGTTCCTCTTTGCACTGCAGAAACTGATGTACCGTTTTGTCTACAAGAATCAGTTCGAGACGCAGGAGAAGATGCTGAGGAGCTTTGTAAAGCGCGACTACGAGTTCTACTTAAATATCGAGACATCGACGATTCAGCGTATCATCGCGGCAGACGTGGTGAATGCATATCTGCTCATCCTGTGCCTCTTGCAGATCGTGTCGGAGTGCATCGTCTTTATTATGCTGGCGATCGCACTGCTTGTGGTCGACTTTAAGATGACGCTTGTGATCGCAGGCCTTCTCGTGCTGACGCTGATCGTGATCAAGGAAGTCATCAAACCGATCATGCACAGGACCGGTAAGGAGAATCAGGACTATGCGAGCCTGATCTACCAGTGGCTGTCCCAGACCGTCGGCGGGATCAAAGAGATCAAAGTCATCGGCAGGGAGAACTATTTTATCGATGAATATTCCGAGCGCGGTGCGCACTATGTGGCGGCGATGGAACGCCTGAGCCTCTTCAGTAATGCACCGAAGCTTTTGATCGAGACCGTGTGTATCGCTGGTATGGTCGCATATATGCTGGCTGTGATCCTCGCAGGCAAGAACCTGACCGAGATGATGCCGGCGCTTTCCGCATTTGCGATGGCAGCAGTGCGTCTGATGCCTTCTGCGAACCGCATCAACAACCAGCTCACGCAGCTTGCGTATTATGAGCCGTTCTTTATGAATGTCAGCGACAATCTGCTGGATGAGACGAGTGAAAAGAATATCGACATGTCTTATGCAAAGGATGCTGAGAAGATGGAAGTCTCCAAGGAGATCCTGCTAAAAGACATCACCTATAAGTATCCGGGAACCGAAAAGCTGATCTTCGACCACGCGGAGATGTCCGTGCCGGTCGGCAGCAGTGTCGGGATCGTGGGCGGATCTGGCGCCGGAAAGACGACGATCGTGGATATCCTGTTGGGGCTTTTAAATCTGCAGGGCGGCGTGATCACGGCGGACGGCAAAGATATCATGCAGAATTACAGAGGCTGGCTTAAGAACGTCGGCTATATCCCGCAGGCGATCTTCCTCCTGGACGACGATATCTGTCACAACGTGGCATTCGGTGTGCCGGAAGAGGAGATCGATGAGGATCGCTTATGGTATGCGCTTAAAGAAGCGCAGCTTGATGAGTTTGTAAAGAGCCTGCCGGAAGGCGTACACGCCGGCATCGGCGAGCGCGGTATCCGCATTTCCGGCGGCCAGAGACAGCGTATCGGGATCGCCCGCGCGCTCTATAACGATCCGGAAGTGCTGATCCTGGATGAAGCCACATCCGCACTTGACGGCGATACGGAAGCGGCGATCATGGATTCCATCAACCGCTTTATGGGACGTAAGACGCTGATCATCATCGCACACAGACTGCAGACGATCGAGAAGTGCGACATGGTATACCGCGTAGCGGACGGCAAGATCACAAGAGAGAGATAGATTTAATTAGACGGGTGACAATGAGACTTTCGATCATCGTGCCTTTCTACAACATGGAGGCAGACGGAAAACTGAAGTATTGCATGGAGTCGCTGGTGCATCAGACGCTTCGTGACAAAGGGACCGCTTATGAGATCCTTGCAGTTGATGACTGCTCACCGGATGGGACATTTGATGCCCTGAAGGCGTATGAGGCGCAGTATCCGGGACTCGTTCGCGCTCTGCAGACGCCTGTTAACAGGAAGCAGGGCGGTGCACGGAACCTTGGCCTTAAGGAGGCTGCGGGCGAGTGGATCGGCTTCATGGACGGTGATGACTGGGCCGCTCCCGATATGTTTGAAAAGCTCCTTGCAAAGGCAGATGCAACCGGCGCCGACGTGGTCGGCTGTGACCTTCACCAGGTGACGAGCCATACGATGGAGATCGGATCGATCGTAAATGCCAATACGATGGATCAGACGGGCGTTCTCGGGCCGGAGCAGTATCGGAAGCTTATGCTCAATCCCTGCAGCATGGTGATCAAGATCTACAAGAGAAGTGTGATCGAGGAGAATCATCTGTCCTTTCCGGAAGGCATGTTCTATGAAGATAACTGCGCGGGGCCTGTCTGGATGCTCTCCTGCAAACACTTTGAGAAGGTAGAGGAGCCGCTGTATTATTACTACCAGGATTCGGCTTCGACGACGCATCATATCACAGAGGCGCGTTGCCGCGACCGCATGAAGGCCGGGGAGATGCTGGTAGAGGAGTGCAGGAAGCGCGGCTTCTACGAGCCGTACAGGGCAGAGCTGGAGTTTGCTTTTACCAAGCTTTATTACGTGAATACATTATTCTCTATCCTGATCGGGATGGAGCATTACGATATGTCGCTTCTTAGGGAACTGATCCGCGGGATGCGGGAGACGTTTCCGGATTTTGAGAAGAATCCGTACTACTTGAGAGTGTTTGATGCGGAGCAGCGTAAACTGATCAGACTGCATACAAAGTCATCGGTGCTGCTGGTTATGTATTATCGGGCGCTTCGGTGGTATCGGAGGATGCGGTACGGGAGTTGACAGTAATTTGACAGTAAAAAGGAAATAGTGAAAGAGCTTTTTCGTGAAAAACGGAAGGGCTCTTTTTTGTTGAATTTTAGTACAAAAAAGATCAATTTGTACCCATGATCACTAAGTGTTGCTATGTTTGTGCTTGAAATGTGTTATATACGGATGTATTATAAAAGTGAAATGAAACGTTTCAAGAATGTGAGGATGCCGATATGATATACGAATACATTATTGAAAATTTTGAAAATGGCGAACCGATCTTTTTAAGCGAACTACCGGGAGGGTCCAAGGATTATCTCAGGCAGGAGATGAAGAAACTCGTGGATGAGGGGAGATTGGAGCGCCTATATAACGGTGTATACTATCTTTCATATATGACAATCCTTGGAACAAAAGGAAAGATTTCGATGGATAAATATATCGAAAAGAAGTATCTTACCGTAGATGGAAAGACAGCCGGATATGTCACCGGATTACAACTGGCCAATCAATATGGATTTACGACGCAGAATCCCGCATACTATGAGATATGCAGTAATGAAGCCACCACAAAGCAACGCAAGCAGGAGATTGATGGAAACACGATTGTAGTATATAAGCCGGTTGCGGATGTGACTGAGGAGAATAAATCGGCTCTTCAGTTTTTGGATTTGATGTCCATGATAGACAAGTACAGCGAACTCTCCGGAACGGAGCTCATTTCAAAGCTGAAGAAATATGTGGCGGCGGTAGCATTGGATTTTGATACGGTGAAAGCATATCTTCCGTTGTATCCTGATAAGGTTTATCGAAATATTTACGAAGGGGGATTAATGCGTGAGCTGGTATAAAGAATACAGGGATCAATGGAAAGAGATCATCGAAACTGTATTTATATGATGTTGCAAAGCTTCTTCCGACTATAGAGATTATTGCAAAGACGGCTGATTTGATCGATAAGGTTCGAGAAGATCGCATGAAGTCGAAGAATAATCCATCGGCGCAACCGGAGCATGACATTCTGAAGATGCTCAAGGAGATCATTGAAAGTCGCTTCTATGAAACAGACTATAATAGTATTACCAGACGCTTACTTTATGAGGGTGTTTCGTACGATGATGCAATAAAAAACGGTATTGCAAAAGTTGCTGAGATGGATGCTTTTGTTTACAGAAAAGATATGTCTCTATGACACTTGGATTGGATAAAAGAGGGTGCTAATCACGCAGGACAGTCTGTTAAACGTTTTAATTCTTTCTCTGTTGGCTGATTTTCTTGACATTTTGTAAGTCAGAGAATATGCTATATTTATTAAACTATACAAAAACTAAAAAGAAAGTGTATATTATGGTAAAAGAAGGTGATTGCATGAGCGAAAATATAAGAATGGTTTTTGACAGACATGGTGGTCTAATGAGAACCGCGGAACTAAAAAAAGAGGGCTTTTACTATAAGAAAATCCAGCATCTGCTGAAAGAGGGAGAGATAGAGCAAGTCAGACGTGGCTACTATCAGTATTCGGGGGAAGCTTCTTTTTCGGATATTCCAACCATTACGACGCTATTTCCGGATGGGGTAATCTGCATGGAGAGTGCGCTGGATTATTATGGGTATACGGACAGAACCCCCTCGGCATGGCATCTGGCAGTGGATCATAAGAGCACCAGAACTAGATTCTATATTGATTATCCCATGATAAAGCCACATTTTATTCGCAGTGATCGCTATCAAGCAGGGATAGAGGTGGCGGAGATCGATGGAAGACCTATAAAGATATATGACAGAGAGAGAACGATTTGCGATCTTCTTCTTCATAGAAACAAAGTGGATGGAGAGGTTTTCAATGTAGCTATACAGCGATATGTTCAGGATCCGAAAAAGGTGGAGGCAAGACTTATGAAGTATGCAAAGCTACTTCATGTTGAAAAGAAAGTAAGGGAGACATTGGGAGTATGGCTATAAAGAACCTGGCGACTTCGACTTTGACGAGATTAAAGAATCAGTCAAAAGAAGCAGGTATACCGTTTCAGGTGGTTCTTCAGCTCTTTGCTCAAGAGGAGTTTCTGAGAAAACTATCGCTTTCTCAATACGCTGACAATCTGATCTTAAAAGGTGGAATGTTTATCTATACACTTACCGGATTTGATTCAAGACCGACGAGGGACATAGATTTTTTGATAAAGAATCTACACGGAAGCACGGAAAATATAGAGCAGACCATGAGAGACATTTGTGATATCAGTACCGGGAATGATTTCATAGCAATAGAGGTTCTGAACGCGAAAACGATCTCGGAGGATAAAGAATATCCGGGCGTAAGAGTCTCTTTTATGGGACGTATAGGAAAGGTGAGGGCGCCGTTCTCCATAGATGTCGGTATTGATGATGTGATCGTGCCTGATCCGATAAAAAGGACGATTGTAACAAGGTTACCTGATTTTGTAAATCCGAAAGTGTATACTTATTCGCTTGAAAGCACTATCGCTGAGAAATTCGATGCAATTCTTCAAAGGATGGCCGGAACAAGCCGAATGAAGGATTTCTATGACATATATTATCTGTCCGGGATATTCGATTTTGAAGGAGAGATCCTTATCGAGGCGGTTAAAAGCACTATAGCACATCGGAATAGAGAGTTATCCGATGATACTTTTGCGGAAATAGCAGAATTCAAGAATAATGATGCACTGAATCGCCTGTGGAAGGCTTTTGATCCTGTAAAAGAATCCGGGCTATTGTTTGATGATGTGCTGGATAGGCTGGCAGAATTTCTTGAACCAATTTATCAGAACATACTTAGTGAAACGAATTATGAAAAGCGATGGAGTTGCGAGAATAAGATGTGGATGTAAGAAAGATATTTTTTAACAGAAATGCCTATCTAAATCTAACAAAATAACATAGATTTAGATAGGCATTATGAATTGTTATTATGGAGATTATAGTTGGTTACATGAAAATCAATAACCGAATATTTCTTTGCGCAGTTTCAAAAACTCAGATACGCTGATTTCCTTCTCGCCGAAGTGGCAGGTCGCATCATAATCGAGATACTCCTTATCCCAGTATTCAGCGGAAAGACGCGTGCTGTTTACGACTTTCCCGGAACCATCAAACGCGTTCATTTCAAAGATCTCTCTTCCCATATGTGTGGTATCCCGGTGGCATATATATGTAATGCCTTTGTACACTGCATAATCCAGCTCACAAGCTGTTCCCTCTCCGGATGCCAATTCGTACACCTTTCCATTCCGAACATCCAGATACATGCCACCATATGGTCCGTTTATGATCAGTTCCGTTATGCCGTCGTTATCGAGGTCAACCCGGCTGGCTACTTCATAGAAGCTTAAATAGTCTTCCTCATCATGCGGCAGATCGGGAATCCGATATGTTCTTTCGGATCCGTCCTCCCCGATTACGTGGACTTTTTCCTTGCCAAGGATTGCCTGATCAAACAGCTTGTCTGATTTTTTTTGTAATTTGCCAAGATCCTCCTTTGAAACCGTATTCTTGGATGTGCCCAGTGAAGGGTTCTGCCGGTTCTTTGCAAGGCTGACAAAAGAGAGCAGGCCAAGAAGCGCACATATGAAAACGATACTGAGATTTCTTTTCATGCTTTTCACTCTTTCTTGATCTTCAGATCGAGGGTCCAGCCTTCCTGAATCAAATAATCGCACCAGCATTTGTCGAGGCGATCTACCAAGGCCCTTCTTAGACCTTTGTGCGTGGTGATATAGTTCTTGTACTCCTTTTCATCAAAAGCTATTTTAATGTGGATAACCTTTTTAGTCACCTCTTCTGTTGGCAGTGTCTCTTCATCTTTGATCTGATCGTTGGGGTTTAGTAATTCTCCTTTGTCGTCAAGGATTTTGGTGAATATAAGGCCATTTTTGGCTTTTCTGCGATATCCATCTGTGCCACGGTATGAAAAGAGTCGTCTGAGCAGATCGATGTGGTACAGATATTCATCTACGCCGTCAAAAAATAATTCGACTTGTTCAGTGCTGCAGCCCGTTCGCTCAGTCAGATACTTTGTGGCATCGTCCATGTCCACATATAGGGATTCAATTTCAATTTTGCTCATTTAAACTTAGTCCTTTCTCATGCTGCTTGGAAGGTGGGACTTCTCAAATTCCATTAAAGGAGACGGGTCGAACGGATCCTTGGGATCCAACAATTTCGACAGCGGACATGCCGTTTCGGTGATAATCTGATCTCGGAAAAAGTAACTATTATGGATAGTTATCTCAATTCCCGCATTGCCCAGCCTTTACTTGTGTCTATATACCGGTTTTCCTTCCGAATCATATCCAAGCACCCGCAGGATGAATGCGTTCTTTCGTTTACCACGATAACCGGATACCATTGCACGATCGGATCACCGGCGATAACATGCGGCTGGATGCGGACGAGAAATATATCTCCGTCCTGAATCCACTTCAGTCCCATGAAAGAGAAAATGGGTCCGTTGGCAGCGTGGCCGACCAAATAAAAATCACCGGGCTTTATAAATTCGCTAATAGTCAGCATGTCGATCTTCTTTTTTGCTGCCACAGCTTCTTCGATGGCAGTATATATAGTATCGATCTCTCTTGGGGTGTAATAATGCATCTCAATCATATTATATTCCGGTTTGCTAAAAATATCCTCCTAGATTAATCGTATTCTAGCATTAATCCAAGAGGATACGTTTTTTATCCTTTCATGTTTTCTTAATATTCTACAATCAAATCGTGCTGCTTCATATAATCGTACCAACAGTCGTCAATGCGTTCTACCAAGCCTCTTTCCAGCCCGGTGTAGTTGGAAACATAGTCCCTGAGCTCCTCAATTTCAATAACCGTGTTTGTGTTTTGGGGCGACTCTTCTGCGGGCGGTCCTTCTTCAGGTAGTTCATCTTCATCTATGATTAGATCGAGAGTGCGCAGGTATTCTGTTTCGCCGTAAAAAAATAATTCGGCTTGATCAATACTGCAGCCGGTTTGCTCTGCTATGTATTTTGCAGCATCATCCAAATTTACGTATGGGGCTTCGTTGACATTTTTGCTCATTTATTTTTGCCCTATTTCATGCTGCTTGGAAGATGAGACTTCTCAAATTCCATTAAAGGCGACGGATCGAACGGATCCTTGGGATCCAATAATTTCGTCGGCGGACATGTCCAGAAGTATTTTCGAACGCTTGCTTTGATCAGGTCGCTAAGTGACATCTCATATTGCTTTGCTAATTCATTGAAGTATTCGATTTCTTCTTTGGTAAGCTGTTCAATGATGAGTTTACTATTTTCCATTCTAGAGTTCCTCCTTTAGGCTGGTAAATAAAATATGCAGTTAGTCTTCTATGCCTCAGGATACTGTACACGAGGGGTATATCATCCGCTTCACATTTTGCATCCACTAAATTATGAGAACAGCATCCCGATTATTTCTTTGAAGAATGAAAGGTAGTTTTTCAAAAAGTGTATCACCGGTATTATAGCTACAGTTACTATTTGCACAATATTTTTATAATTTACAGGCATTTCCTCTTTTTTTTCCAAATAATTCATTTGATAATAATAATCTATAGCCGCATTGTGATCTTCGTTATTTATAGCCATTTGATATTTCTTTTCGATTTCTGCTATTTTATTGGCTTTATATTTCTTTATATTCTTTACCAGTATATAAACTGGCATGATATATGATATAACAATCAAAAATAGATAAATAAAAACTGCAAATAAAACGATACTTCCCATCAGCAGTCCATTTGCAAAAACGAAATCAAATATAATAGGGATAAAAAGAATTCCGGAACTGAAACAAAGGGCAGTAGTACAATAAAACTTACATAGTTTTTCTACGGTCTCCCTGCTTTTTTCCCATAATAAAACTATAAGTGTTTTTTTCTCAATATTAATCAGTAAAACAAATCCCGAAACGACTCCCATCAAACCGCAAGCAGTTAAATTTAACAAGAAGAGGGCTCCGATTAAAAACATCCAATACCAGGGATCTGTATATCCATATATCGAGAAAGATTTCAATGTTTGCGGGAAAAATACGAGGAAACCACCTAATAAAGCTTCCCAAAATAATGATACGATTTTTCCCCACTCATAATTAATCTTATAATTATTCTTTACAACCAGGCTAATCCCTGAAATATTAGAACTTTCTAATAAGCATCCTATTTCCTCATATTTCTTGTAAAATACATTTATCGCAATGGGCCCTATTAGCAACCACAATGCTGCTAAATAAAAATATATAGTTCTTTTTAAATCAAATTCACTATTGCTCCCTTTAGCTCTCGCTACAATCAATGCAATGCATAGTAAAATATATATACATGACACATATACTTTAAGACGTTCTTTCTTCAGTAAAGAATACAGCCAATACTTCGGTCTATCCATTTTTCTCCCCTTTTTTATAGAAATATAACATTTTAAAAATAGAATAATCGCATTTCTGGATCGCTACCTGATTATCGCAAACAAAACCCACGAATCTATGATGATTCTTGGCTATTTGTAATATTGTATTTCGAAATTTATAAAATAGTTTTATTAATCTCCATGATTTATTAACCCCTTTTATGATATACCCTATATTTTTTTTGTACCAATTTAGAGGATTTTCATGAGCAAATGATTCAGCTGCAATTTCACCCGATTTTAAGGCATAATATGTTCCTTCTCCTGTTACAGAATCAACAAATCCTGCAGCATCTCCTACCAACAACAGCCCATTCTTATCTACAACAGTTTTCACACCTCCGCCATATGGTAAAAATGCCCCCTTCACTTTTGCCCCTTTAGGTAAAACTGTCTTTGCTAGATCTAAACACGAATTGTTCTTTTTATACGAGCATGCAACTCCAAACATAGTTGTTTCGCCCTTTGGAAATCGCCAACTATACCCATCGCAAGCTACTGATACATCTAAATCGATCGAATCTAGATTTCCTTTTGATAAAACTGTAGGGACCTCTGTTTCAAGCCCAAATGCATACGGTATCGCCTTTCGCTTTATCAGCTTTGAAGTTATCCCTTTTGCACCATCCGCTCCTATTAAGTATTCAAATGTAATCGTCTCCTTCGAAGTAATTAATTCTTTTTTGTCTAGAGAGATCTTTTCTACTTTTTCTCCTAGCCTTAATGCGCCTCCTAATTTGATATATTTGTTTAATAACCAATTATCAAACTCCTCTCTGTCCACTAAGTAAAAATAGCGCTTGGTTTCTACAGTAACAATTCGATTTCCCTTACTAAAAATGTTAACTTTATTTACTTTATTCTTGATTACAGATTCCCAATCGTCAAAATTGTATTCTTTTAATAGGTTAATGGTCTTTTCTGTTAGTAGACCTCCGCATAGCTTAAATCTCGGGAATGTGCATTTATCTATCAAGCAGCAATTTACTCCTTTTTTAGCTAAATGATATGCCGCACTCACTCCCGCAGGCCCCGCACCTACTATTACAACTTTGTAATTCATTTTTAACGCTCCCCTTCTTTGAAGCAAATACCTCTGTATTTGTTCGCTTCAATTGTGCAAACAATTATATATATATATATATAATGTCAAGAAAAGCAGATGATTCGGAGCTTTCGACAGATTTGCAATGCCATAATCGCGAATGAGTCGGGGGGATATTTCCGGTCGACGAGATCTGCCGGGAACAGGTCGCAGAAATGGGGATTGGACTTAGAAAAAACGCTAAATTTAATAATTAGAATATAGAATCCGCGTATAGGCGGTGTTATTATATGTATAGTTTTTGGTTTCGGCTAATTCTAAGGGGATAGAAAGAGCATCGAAACATATACGGGAGTCGTTCCCCGTTAAAGTAGTGTGGGGAACGGTCTAAACCTTTCTCCGCTTGATCATAGATATCAAATAGAGGAAGGAGAAGCCATGCTAAGAGGTAGTATTATGAATTACACTGTTCTTTTTACATGGGACGAAGAAGCAAATGTATGGATAGCGACAAGCCCAGATATTAAAGGGCTTGTTCTTGAATCTGAATCGTTGGATGCTCTCATGAACAGGGCCAAGGAAGCTATTCCTGAATTGCTTGAATTAAACGCGCAAAAGCCTGCAAAAGTGATCAGCTATATATGTAATCGTACACAAACCATGGCATATACTTGATGGCTGAATATGAGAAAAAGGTTCGAATGATCCTGAAAGAACATGGTTGCAGGTTTGAACGGCACGGCAAGGGAGATCATGATATTTGGTACAATCCTGAAAACGGGATATCCGTTGCTGTCGATAGTAAAATCAAATCAAGGCACACGGCAAATGCCATTATGAAAGAAATCGGTATCGATTATCATTTCTGAGATGGACCTGTAATTTACTGAAAGCAGCTACCAAAACGGTGGCTGCTTTTTTGAAGCCTTCCATCCGCCAAAATTTTGCAAACCACACGCATCTATGCTAAAATACAACTATCTATGTGTAGGAAAGGACAGAAACACTATGTTAAACGATAAAACCATCCTGGTTACGGGAGGTACGGGCTCTTTTGGAAAGTGCTTTACGAAGTATGTGCTGACCCATTACAACCCGAAGAAGATCATCATCTACTCCAGAGACGAGTTCAAGCAGTTCATGATGCAGAACGAGTTTAAGGAGCTGAATACGAAGAATCAGCTTCGCTTCTTTATCGGCGATGTGCGCGATAAGGAGAGACTGGCAAGAGCGCTGGAAGGCGTTGACTACGTGGTGCATGCGGCGGCATTAAAGCAGGTTCCTGCTTGCGAGTACAATCCCGGTGAAGCGATCAAAACAAATATCCACGGCGCGCAGAACGTGATCGATGCCTGCCTTGATGCAGGTACGGTACGCAAAGTGGTGGCGCTGTCTACCGATAAGGCGGTTAACCCCGTAAACCTTTACGGCGGCACAAAGCTTGTATCCGATAAGCTCTTCATCGCAGCCAATGCGTATGCGGGCAGCAAGGACATCTGCTTCTCGATCGTGCGCTACGGCAACGTAGCAGGAAGCCGCGGCTCCGTTATCCCGTTCTTCCATAACATCTTAAAGAACGGCGGCACGGAACTGCCGATCACGGACTATCGCATGACCAGATTCTGGATCAGCTTGACGCAGGGCGTTGAGCTTGTGATCAAGGCACTCGAAGAGTCCATCGGCGGCGAGACCTTCATCTCCAAGATCCCATCTTTCAAGATTACGGATCTTGCGGAAGCGATGTGCCCGGGCTGCAAGAAGCCGGAAGTCGGCATCCGCGAAGGCGAGAAGCTGCACGAGATCATGGTCACAACGGAAGATTCCATGACGACCTACGAATACGACAAGCACTACATCGTCTATCCGCAGATGGTATGGAGCAAATCGAGAATGCCGAAGCCGACGGGCAAGAAGGTTCCGGAAGGATTCTCCTATTCCTCCGGCAACAACACGGAGTGGCTGACAGTGGAAGAGATCAGAGAGCGTCTGAAAGACATCGAATTAGAGAAATAAATAACGAAAGGTTCAAAAAAGGGTATATTCACATATATCCTTTTTGCCATAAATAAGAAAGGTTTTTAATCGGGCAGAGACATGAGTGAGAAAATAAAACCGGCGATCGAGGGCGGCACTCCCGTCAGGGATACAAAGCTCTATTACGGTCATCAATATATTGACGATGCGGATGTTGCAGCGGTGGAAAAGGTGCTTCGAAGCGACTTCTTAACCTGCGGCCCCGAGATCGATAAGCTTGAAAAAAGATTATGCGACCTGACCGGTGCGAAGCACGCGGTCGTCTGTGCAAACGGAACGGCAGCGCTTCATATCGCAGCGATGGCAGCAGGCATCGGCGAGGGTGACGAACTCATCACAACGCCGATCACGTTTGCTGCATCGGCAAACTGCGCGCTCTACTGCGGCGGCAAGCCTGTCTTTGCGGATATCAATCCGGAGACATACAACATCGATCCTGCAAAGGTGGAAGAGAAGATCACAAGCCGTACAAAAGCGGTTGTTGCGGTCGACTTTACAGGACAGGCGGTAGAGCTTGACCGCCTGACGAAGCTTTGCAAAGAAAAGGGCATCGTCCTCATCGAGGACGGCGCACATTCGATCGGTACGAAGTATAACGGTGTGCCGGTCGGATCGATCGCGGATATGACGACGTTCAGCTTCCATCCCGTGAAGACGGTGACAGGCGGCGAAGGTGGTGCAGTCCTTACAAACAGCGACGAGTATTATGAGAAGTTAAAACTCGCAAGATCTCACGGGATCACCCGGGATGCAAAGCTTATGGAGCACGAGATCGACGGCCCGTGGTACTACGAGATGGTGGATCTTGGTTATAACTACCGCATGACGGATATCCAGGCGGCGCTTATTTCAAGCCAGCTTGATAAGCTTGAACTGTTTAAGGCAAGACGCAGCGAGATCGTAAAGCGCTACAACAAAGCGTTTGCGAAGATCCCGCAGATCTTCGTGCAGAAAGAGATCCCGGAGTCCGATACGACAAGACATCTGTATATCCTCAGGATCAAACCCGAGACGCTTACGATCGATCGAAAGAGATTCTTCGAAGCGCTCGGCGCGGAGAATATCTGCGGCAACGTACATTACATTCCGGTGTACACGTTCCCACATTACGAGAGACTCGGCTACAAGAAGGGCCTCTGCCCGAACGCCGAGAAGCTCTACAACGAGATCATCAGCCTGCCGCTTTACTATTCGCTCACGGATAAGGACGTTGACGATGTGATCGCGGCGGTCACGAAGATCTGCGCGTACTATGCTAAGTAAAGAACTGATCGATATGATCTATCCGAAGAAGGCATTGACAGATTTAAAGATCTGTTGATGCACTGAGCAGGGTAGAAGGTGGAGAAGAACTATGAAACGGATCGCCATTATCACTGCCCGCGGCGGCAGCAAGCGTATCCCCAAAAAGAATATCAAAGAATTCTGCGGCAAGCCGATCATCTGCTACTCGATCGAGGCTGCGCTGTCATCGGGGCTCTTCGATGAAGTGATGGTATCGACGGACAGCGAGGAGATCGCAGAGATCGCAAGGAAGGCCGGCGCCGGGGTGCCGTTCATGCGAAGCGCAGGAAATTCCGACGACCACGCAACGACGGCGGATGTCCTTTTGGAAGTCCTGGCGGATTATGAGAAGGCAGGGAAAACGTTTGATTCCCTCTGCTGCATCTATCCGACGGCGCCTTTTGTGACGGCATCAAAGCTCCGGGAGGCTGGCAGACTTTTGGAAACAAAGGAAGCGGATGCAGTCGTTCCCGTGGTGCGTTATTCGTTCCCGCCGCAGCGCGCTTTTGTCAGAAGCGGCGACTATACGGTCATGAAATATCCCGAGCATGCAAGGACGCGTTCGCAGGATTTGGAGCCTTACTTCCACGATGCGGGACAGTTCTATTTTCTGAAGACATCATCTTTTCTCAAAGAGAAGGCGGTGTTTATGCCGCGGCTCATCTCCCTTGAGATGCCCGAGACGGAAGTGCAGGATATCGATAACGAGACCGACTGGAAGCTGGCGGAACTGAAATACAGCATGATGGAGCAAGCATGAGTACGATACAGATTAAGAACAGAACGATCGGCGAGGGCCATCCGGCATATATGATCGCGGAGATGTCCGGCAATCACGCGGGGAGCCTTGCGTATGCGAAGGAGATCATCCACGCGGCGAAGGAGTCCGGCGCGGACTGCATCAAGATTCAGACATATACGGCGGATACGATGACGATCGACTGCCATAACGACTATTTTAATATCAAGGGCGGTACATGGGACGGAGAAAACCTGTACAGCCTTTACTGTAAAGCCTACACCCCATGGGAGTGGCAGGCGGAGCTGAAAGCGGAAGCCGATAAGGTCGGCATTGATTTTTTCTCCACGCCGTTTGATAAGACGAGCGTCGATTTTCTGGAAGGATTAAACGTGGAGTTCTACAAGATCGCATCGTTTGAGCTTGTGGATATCCCGCTGATCAGATATGTGGCATCGAAAGGGAAGCCGATCATCGTGTCGACCGGCATGGGTTCCTTAGAAGAGGTCACGGAGGCTGTGGAGGCGGTCGGCAGGTGCCCGCTCGCACTTCTTCGGTGCGCGAGTGCATATCCGGCGATCTCCGATAACATGAACCTTGCGACGATGGTCGATATGGGACAGCGTTTCGGCGTTCCAGTGGGCCTCTCCGATCACTCGATGGGATCGGTCGGTGCGATCACGGCGGTCGCGATGGGCGGCAGCATCATTGAGAAGCATTTCTGCCTGGACCGCAAGATCAAGAATCCTGATTCCACGTTTTCGATGGAGCCCAAGGAATATGCGGCGATGGTTGAGGATGTGCGCGCGGCGGAGCGCGCCAGAGGCGTGGTAAGCTACGGCGCTACGGAGTCCGAGCAGGGGAACCTGGCATTCAGAAGATCCGTATTTGTGACGGAAGACATCCCGGCAGGCGGCGTCCTGACAGAAGAGAACATTCGTGTCATCAGGCCGAGCATGGGGCTTGCGCCCAAGCATTACGACGAGGCGCTCGGAAAGCATGCGACAAAAGCGTTAAAGCGCGGCGAGCCGCTTCACATGGAAGACTTTCAGTAGGAGATCATCATGGCGATATCCCTTCGGGAGATTACAAAAGAAGACAGTGCGCTCCTTTTAAAATGGGCGAATGATGAGACCGTGCGCAGGAACTCTTTTCACACGGAGCAGATCGGCGAGGCGGAGCATGAGGCCTGGTTTGCAAAGAAGCTTGCGGACCCGGACTGCTATATCTATATTGCAGAAGAGGATGGCAGGCCGGTCGGGCAGATTCGCGCAGATATAGAAGACGGCGTGGCCGAGATCGATTATTCCGTTGATGCGGCTGAACGAGGAAAAGGCTACGGCAGCGCGCTTTTATCAGCGATCGAGCGGGCCTTGCCGGCCGGCAAGATCACAAAGTGGAGCGCAAAGGTAAAGCCTGAAAATACCGCTTCACTTCGCGCGTTTGCAAGACGCGGCTATGTTGTGACGGATAAAACCGATGCATTCCGGGAACTTGAAAAGACTCCCGCCAAGCGGCGCATCGTGATCTGCACCGCCAAGAGCTGGAACGTAAAGAATGCAAAGAAGCTGAAGGCATATTACGGCGATGCGATCGACATCACGATCTGGACGGAGAAAAAGGACCTGACCGCGGAGAACCTGAAGGAGATCGATCCGGAGTATGTATTCTTCCCGCACTGGTCCTATATCATACCGGAATCTGTTTACGGCGCATTTCCGTGCATCGTATTCCATATGACGGATCTGCCGTTCGGGCGGGGAGGAAGCCCACTCCAGAACCTGATCGTGCGGGGCATCAAAGAGACGAAGATCTCGGCGATCCGGGTTAATGCGGGCCTTGATACGGGCGATATCTACGGAAAGCAGCCACTGGAGCTTTCCGGGACGGCGGGTGAGATCTTAAGACGTACATCGGATATCATTTTCACAAAGATGATCCCGTGGATGATTCTCGAAAGGCCGGCAGCAGTGCCGCAGCAGGGAGAGCCTGTGACATTCAAGAGAAGGAAGCCGGAGGATGGCGAGTTAAAGCCTGATATGACCCCGGAAACCATATATGACTACATCCGTATGCTGGACGGCGAGGGGTATCCAAATGCGTTCATGCGGTTCGGTGACTATGTGATGACATTTGACAAGGCGGCGCTTGAGGGCGGCGAAGTGACGGCGCGGGTACGGATCCGCAAAGCGGAGGAAACCGAATGAACATTTTAGTAGTGGCCGCGCACCCGGACGATGAGATCCTGGGCGTTGGCGGGACGATCGCAAAGCATATCGAAAACGGTGATAAAGTGTGGGCACTGATCCTCGGAGAGGGCCAGGTGTCGCGTTTTGCAAAGCCTGAGCATGACATAGAGATAGATGAGATCCTTCAGGAGCTTCGAAAGGATACGATCACATCTGCAAAGATCATCGGCTTTGAGGAAGTGTTCTTTGAGCAGATCTCGGACAACCGGTTTGACAGCGTGGACCTTCTCGATATCGTGAAGATCGTGGAATCTTATGTCAGAAAGATCGAGCCGGCCGTGATCTATACGCATCACGGCGGTGATATGAACATCGATCATCAGCTCACATACAAAGCGGTCCTGACGGCGACGCGTCCGATGGCAGGGTGTCCTGTGAAGACGATCTATGCATTTGAGACTGTCTCGAGCACGGAGTGGAACTTTGCCTACGGCGATGAGGCCTTCACGCCGAACGTATTTGTACATCTGACACAGGAGCAGCTGCAAAGAAAGCTTGATGCCATGGCGGCATATCGCTCCGAACTTTGTGAGTTTCCGCATCCGAGATCCTTAAAGATGCTCGAAGCGGTCGCAACAAGATGGGGCGGCGTCTGCGGAGCGCCTTATGCGGAAGCGTTTGAACTCGTAAGGGACGTAAGATAGATGGAAGAAAAGCACGTACTGATCCGCGCGGACGGGAACGCGGCGGTGGCGATGGGTCATGTGATGCGCTGCCTTACGCTCGCGGATGCACTTGCGAAACAGCATATCAGGGTCACGTTTGTATCGGCCGACGACGGTTCCGTCTCCGTGATCGAGGAGCGTGGGTATTCCTGCCGCGTGCTCGGAACCGACTATGCGCACCCGGAAGAGGAGCTCCCGGCGATCAGGCGCATGATCGAAGAGCTTGAACCCGACCTCCTGCTGGCTGACAGCTACTATGTGACGCCGGCGTATTTTGCGGATCTTCGGGGACTGTGCCCGCTGGCTCTGATCGACGATTTCGGAGAGCAGGCATTTCCCGTCGATATCCTCATCAATTTCCAGTGCTACGGCGCGGAAGTGGGGTATGCATCGTTATATAAAAAAGCAGGTATGCCGCTTCCAAAGCTCTTTACGGGCGCACAGTTCATACCACTTCGGTCCGAGTATGCGACGGCCGGGAAGAGCCGCAGGGAAAAGGATGTGCGGGACGTACTGATCCTGACGGGCGGGAGCGATCCGCTTGCGGTTGCGGCGGCGATCGCGGAGGCACTGCATGACGAGCGGCCGGCTGCAGAGGATGCCGGATCGAAGACGGTACAGAAAACACGCAGCGGAAACGATGTCTGCTATCACTTCCTCTGCGGACGCTTTTCCAAGAGTCTTCCCGTGCTTGAGAAGTTAACGGCGATAGATGATCATCTGATCCTGCATACATGGACGGATGCGTTTTGGGATTTTATCAGAGATTTTGACCTGGCGGTGACTGCCGCGGGCGGTACGGTCTACGAACTGTGCGCTGCAGCACTTCCGTTCATTGTCTATACATTTGCAAAGAACCAGTGGCAGACAGCCGCGTGGCTTCCGGTACATGCCGGGATCCCTTCAGCGGGCGATGTGATCCTTCGAAAGGGGGAGGCCGGTGCGGTCGCATCGGAAGGAGAATGCGTCGATGTGCATGCGATCAGAGATCTTGTGGATCTGATCCATGGGCTTGAGCAGGATCCTGCTAAGCGTGATGCGATCAGAAGCAGCATGCAGACTGTAACGGACGGCATGGGTGCATCCCGCCTTGCGAGCGAGCTTGCCACGTTTTTGGAGAAGAGAGCATGAAAGAGCGAAAAGCAAATTTTGAGCTTTTGCGGATTATTGCGATGCTGATGATCATCTCACTGCATTATCTTGATAAAGGCGGCATTCTTTGTGATGCTGCGAAGGGCCCGACGGCGGCGGTGGATTTCCTTGCTTGGTGGATCGAGGCGCTGTGCGTATCATCCGTAAATGTGTATGTGCTGATCAGCGCGTACTTTCTTGCGGATGCGGATTATAAGCCGAGAAGGGCCGTCAAAGTCTGGGCACAGACATTTTTTTACAGCGCAGGGATCTTTGTGATCATGTTTGCATCGGGGGCGCTCACCGTGCAGGAGAGCGATCTCTACCATGCATTGACCTGCATTCTGCCGATCACGGAGGAGCATTACTGGTTTGTGACGGCATACATACTGATGGTCTTATTTGCTCCGTTGATGAATGCGTCGCTGAAGAGCCTTGAGAAGAAGACTTATCAAAAGGGACTGCTGTTTCTGTTCCTGATCCTGTCGCTCGCACCGACGATCCTGCCTGTGAAGCTTCCGACAGACCGCGGCGGCTATGATGCAGTTTGGTTTCTGTTCCTGTATCTTCTCGGCGCCTATATGAAGATCCACGGACTTGCGATCTCCTATGCAAACGTGAAGGCGCGGAATGCGGCGATGAGCCCGCTTCGTTACAGAGCGATCTGCTTCATGCTGTATCTGCTGCTCTCTGCGGCGATCTTTATGAGTATGTGGTTTGTCAGCGGTGTGCATGCGCTCACGGGCAAACTCGGCGATTATATCACAAGGCAGTATCACTACAATAGCGCATTGTGCCTTGTATCATCGGTCCTTTTGTTTCTGGTGTTTGAGAACCTGGAACTTTCGAATGAAAAGATCGGGCGGAGCATCTGCTTCCTGGCAGAGGGCTCGTTTGGCGTCTACCTGATCCACGAGCACAGTACGCTTCGGTATCTCTGGCCGCAGTGGTTTTGCGTGGACAAAATGGCGCACACTCCGCTTTTTGTCCTGCATCTTTTGGGAACGGCCGCCGCGATCTATCTGATCGGCGCGCTGATCGACTATGTACGACGCAAGCTTTTTGAATCGCTTAAGATCACGCACTAAACGAACAAATACATGAAGAAATCGGTTACTACCATAACAGAAAATATACTGATCCCGATCGTGCTGATGCTCCTGCCGCTTCGCCATGTGGCGGAGGGGATCGACATCAGCGATACGGGCTACAGCCTCGGCTGCTTTGCCTGGTTCGGAAAGCTCCCCGGTGCGGTGTGGGTCTATGTCACATACCTCTCCAATATCGTCGGGAACCTGTTTACGCGCCTGCCGGGCGGTGATACGTGGCTTGGCATGAACGTATATTGCTCGCTTGTTGTGAGCCTGATCGCGGTGACCTCGTACTTCTTTTTAAAGGGCAGGATCCATCCGGTCCTCCTGACCCTCGGCGAAGTGCTGGCGATCTGTCTTTGCTGGTGCCCGCACATTATTTTGTACAACTACCTGACATACCTGGTCCTTTTGATCGGAACGATTCTTTTATTTTGCGGGATCCCGTCGCACAGGAAAGGACACCTTCTGTTGGCCGGTATGATTCTGGGACTCGGCGTCGGCGTACGTTTTTCCAACCTGACGCACATGGCGCTGATCGTCGCGCTCTGGTACTACGCTTTTTTGAAAAAAGTGCCGGTAAAGAAAGTGATCGCCGATACGCTCTTTTGCATCGCAGGGTATGTGATCGGACTTCTCCTGTTCGCAGCGTCCGTTTACGGAATCTACCGTTTTGAAAACTACGGTGAGATGCTGTCGACGCTTACGACGATGGGAGCGAGCGGAGCGGGCGGATACGGCCTCGCAGATATGCTGCTCGATGCCTGGAAAGACTACGCTGAGGGACTTCGGTGGGGCGCTTTGTATATTGCGTATGCGGGGCTGGGGTTCCTTTTTTGGAAAGTGTTCCTGCCGCGCCTTGCCTCTTCCCGAAAGGGACAGAAAGTGTGGAGCGGAGTTGCCCTCATCCTCTACATCGCGGGCTTCGGCCTCCTGACGCGCTTTACATACGGACGCGGGATGTTCGGCCTTGATTATAACGAGTTTTTTGCATACTTTAAGTGGGCCGGCTTTTTTGCCGTGCTGGCGATCGCAGGATGCCTTCTGGTGATCGTACGAAAAGGGGAGAGTGATGAGAATAAACTCCTTGCCTCGCTCATCCTCCTGACGATCCTGATCCTGCCGCTTGGCAGCAACAACCATGCGCATCCCGTGTACAATGACCTGTTTTTGATCGCACCGTTCACGTTGGAGATTTGGAGACGGTATCTTCCGAAGAGTATTCCCGTCCGGACGACCGCGATCCTTTGCCTGCTCGTTTTTTCAGTACAATGCGTACTCTTTGGGGCGACATACGTCTTCCGGGACGGCACGCAGGGAATAAAAAGAGATACAAAAGTGACGGGGAGTGTTATACTTAATGGCATGCATACGGATGCGGCGCATGCAAAGAACCTTTCCGAGATCTGTACATACGCATCCGATCATAACTGGACAGGACGCGAAGTGATCCTCTACGGAGACATTCCGGGACTGTCGTATGTGCTCTCGATGCCGTCTGCAACGACGACGACGTACGCAAATCTCGATTCCTACAATATGGGACTGTGGGAGAGAGATTTCGGACGGGTGGAAGAGAAGATCGCGGCGGCTCCAAAGGACGATCTCTCTTATCCGATCGTGATGATCGGTACGGCATATGAGCCCAAAGACAACAAGAAAGAACTGCTGCTTGCCTTTACCGGGCGGCATGGCTATACAAAAGTATTTGAAAATGCGGAATTTACCGCATATGAAAGGATGACCCGATGATCCCATTTAACGTACCGCCTTTTACGGGCAAAGAACTCGAGTATATCGGCAAAGCCGTGGAGAATAACAAGATCTGTGGCGACGGCGAATTCACCAAGAAGTGTGATGCCTGGATCGAGAAAAAGACAGGCTGCAGCAAAGCGCTTCTGACCACTTCCTGTACGCACGCGACAGAGCTTGCCGCACTCCTTGCGGATGTGGGCCCCGGTGATGAAGTCATCATGCCTTCCTTTACATTCGTATCCACGGCGGATGCGTTCGTGCTTCGCGGCGCGACGCCTGTATTCGTTGACATCCGCCCGGATACCATGAACATCGATGAGAACCTGATCGAAGCTGCGATCACGGACAGGACGAAGGCGATCGTGCCTGTTCACTATGCCGGCGTTGCCTGTGAGATGGACAGGATCATGGATATCGCAAAGCGCCATAACCTTTTCGTGATCGAAGATGCCGCGCAGGGCGTGATGTCTTCCTATAAGGGGAAAGCACTCGGCGCCATCGGCGATTTCGGAGCCTTCAGCTTCCATGAGACCAAGAACTACAGCATGGGCGAGGGCGGCGCGCTTCTGATGCGCGATCCGAAGTATGTGGAGGATGCGGAGATCATCCGTGAGAAAGGAACAAACAGAAGCAAATTCTTCCGCGGCCAGATCGATAAGTACACTTGGGTGAACTTCGGCTCTTCCTATCTGCCGAGTGAGATGAACGCGGCATACCTCTGGGCACAGCTTGAGATGGCGGAGGAGATCAACAACCATCGCCTTTCGCTCTGGAATCAGTATTACGAAGAGCTAAAACCCGTTCGCGATGCAGGGCTTATCGAGCTTCCGACAGTTCCCGAAGGATGTGTGCACAATGCGCACATGTTCTATATCAAGGCGAAGGACCTAGAGGAGCGCACCGAACTCATCGCATACCTGAAGGAGCACGGCGTCTGGTCCGTATTCCATTACATTCCGCTCCACAGCGCGCCGGCAGGTCAGAAGTTCGGCCGCTTTAACGGAGAAGACAAGTTTACGACACGCGAGAGCGAACGCCTTGCAAGACTTCCTATGTACTACAGACTCACATCGGAGGAAGTAACCTATGTCACAAATCAGATCAAAGCTTTCTACTGCCTGTAGTATCGCAGTGTTTGCGGCGGTGCTGTTTTTTGCGGCGGCAGCCCTTTGCTTTGACTTTACCTATGATCTGAATGATGACAGTACCATCCGCGATATCGTATCCGGCATGTATACCGGCGTCCCCGACGGGCATAATGCGCAGACGCTCTATCCGCTCGGATGGATCCTGGCGCTATGTTATCGCATACTTCCGGAGGTTCCGTGGTTTGCGTGCCTTCTGATCGCGCTGGCGGCCGGTTCTGTGGCAGTCCTGTTTGGTGCGGTCTTAAAGCGTATCCCGTATGTGAAGGCGAGGATCTGTTCCGGAATTCTGATGGCGATCGGCTTTGCCGGGCTTTGGATCTACGAGCTGGTATTCGTGCAGTATACGGCAGTCGCAGGCCTTCTTATGGCGGCAGCGGCAGTACTGATCTTTGAAAAAAGGGATCTTTCCGCAGGGATCCTGGCACTTGTATCCTGTAATCTCCGCTCCGAGATGATGCTGTTTCTGGTACCGCTCCTGATCGTAGCGGCAGCGATCCGGTTTCTTTCGGACCGTGAGAGCATCACGCGCAGGACGCTTATGATCTATGCGGCCGTGATCCTTGTGATCGGCGCTTCTTTTGCGGCTGATGCGGCGGCGTATGCAGATGAGGGATGGTCTTCGTTCAGACGCTTTTTTGATGCACGGACGACCGTTTATGACTATACGGGCGTTCCGTCTTATGATGAGAACAAAGAGCTCTACGACCGGCTTGGGGCAGGCCCTGCGACGGCGGAGCTTTTGGATAACTATAATTTCGAACTTTCCGAGGCGATCGATGCGGATTTTATGGAAAGCGCAGCATCGTATGCAAAGGCGCATGAGCCGCTTTCACCGGGAAGGAAACTGTACCTTGCATGCTATACATACGGATACCGGTTCGTGCACGGCGAAGAGATCCTGTGGGATGCACTGCTCCTTGCAACATACCTGTTCTGCTACCACCTGGCGGCAGGAAAGAAAGATGCAAAGGCAGCGCTCTTAACGCTCGGTCTCTTTGCGCTTCGAAGCGTGCTCTGGCTCTTCCTTCTGTACATGGGACGGATCCCGGAGCGTATCACGCACCCGTTTTATCTGACCGAATGGATCCTGCTTCTTGGCATCCTGCTTCATTTTGAGCTCCTTACCGGAATGACGCGTCCAAACAGGCGCATGCCGGCGGGACTTCTCGTTCTCATCGCAATCTGCGGCCTTGCACTGAACGGCGCGAAGACCGTTCAGGAGTATAAGAGCCGCGAAGAGCGCAACGCAAAATGGGATATCCTGCGGGATGCGATGGCTGCGGATGATGCACACTTTTATCTGCTCGATGTATACTCGACGGTCGCATATTCCGAGAAGATGTTTACGGGAGAAGCGCCTGCATACCGTAACTACGACTGCATGGGCGGCTGGATCGTAAAGAGTCCTGCGGCGTCAGAAAAAAGGGCCCGCTATGGCTTTACAAGCGCGGCGGAAGGCCTTTTAACCGGAAAGGCTTATTTTGTCTCCGATCATACGAAAGCGGAGCGAGATCCCGGTTTTATCCGCGAGTACTTTGCGGAGATCGGAAAGAATGTGAGGATTGATGCGGTAAAGGACGTATCGGACTTTACGATATATCAGGTTATTGAAGAATAAGAACAGAAAGCAAGACGGCTTGCGCAGGCAGGCTGCAGAGGAAAAAAGAGATTATGACCAAGATCAGTTACGTGATCCCGTGCTACCGATCGGAGCTTACGCTTACAGGCGTGGTGGATGAGATCGACCGCACGATGGCGGGGCTTCCCGACTATGCATATGAGATCATTCTGGTGAATGACGGTTCACCCGATCACACCATGGACGTGATCCGGGATCTTTGTAAAAAGCATGACAACATCACAGGCATCGGCCTTGCAAAGAACTTCGGTCAGCATGCGGCTTTGATGGCAGGTTTTCGTCATGTGACAGGCGATTATGTGATCTGCCTTGACGATGACGGGCAGACACCGGCGGACGAGGCCGGCAAGCTGATCGCGGAACTTGACGCAGGCAGAGATGTTGTGTATGCGCGATATCAGAACAAAAAGCACTCGCTTTTCCGGAATTTCGGCAGCTGGGTGAACAGCACGATGACGATGCTTGTGCTCGGAAAGCCGCGTGAACTCTTTATTTCAAGCTACTTTGGCGCAAGACGTTTTATCATTGATGACGTGGTCCGCTACGAGAACTGCTATCCGTATGTGATCGCGCTCGTGCTTCGCGCGACCAAGAATATCAGCAACGTGGATGTGCATCACAGGGAGCGTGCGGTCGGCATCTCCGGCTATACGTTCCGGACGCTTATGAAGCTCTGGTTCAACGGGCTTACGGCCTCTTCGATGAGCCCGATCCGCCTTGCGACGATGGTCGGCGGCTTCTGTGCGGCGGCGGGTTTTCTCTACGGGATCTATACGATCATCAAGAAGTTCCTGGTACCTGATGTACCGCTCGGATTCAGCGCACTGATGGCAGCGGTCACATTCCTTGGCGGTTTTATCATCTTGATCCTCGGCTTTATCGGCGAATACGTGGGTCGTATCTATGTGTGCTTAAACAGCGCGCCGCAGTACGTGATCCGCGATGTGATCGGGCAGCAGGCAAATAAGACAAATGAACAGTAAGTATGTAAAGAAAGCGGAAGCGTATGCCCCGGCGATCGTTGCAGGCATCGCTTTCCTCTTATATCTGTCCCTGTGTTTCAACCGGAACATCTGGACGGATGAAGCTTTTACAATTGAACTATTGAAGAATGGCTTTGCGGGCATCGTGGAAGGTACGGCCAAGGATGTACATCCGCCGCTTTACTACCTGATCGCAAAGTGCTGGACGCTTGCATTCGGAAGCGGTCTTGTGAGCCTCAAGCTCATATCGATCCTGCCGATGATCCTTGTGATCGGACCGGGCGCCTATGCCGTGAAGTCTCTTTTCGGTCTGAAAGAAGCGATCCTTTTCCAGGTCTTCTTTGTGGCGATCCCCTGCACAATGGAGTATGCCGTGCAGCTTCGCATGTATTCCTGGGCGATCTGCTTCCTCACTTTTATGGCGCTCTGGGCGTATGAAGCGGTCCTGACCGGCAGGAAGATCTATTTTGCGGGCGTATCCGTAATGGGTGCCGCAGCTGCTTATACACATTACTTTGCTTTCGTGTCCGCATTGTGGATATATGGCTTCTTTTTCCTGGCGCTTGTGGTTAAGTACAGAAAAGGACTGCTTGCATTCGCCGTGGCTGCGGCAGGCTCTGCGGTCCTGTTTGCGCCGTGGGTACCGTTTATGGCGGCGCAGGTCAACGGCGTAAAGAGCGACTACTGGATCGAAGAGATCACGGTCGATACGGCAAAAGAGTTCATGCCGTTTCTTTTTGGCATGGAGCTTCCGTGGAGTGAATGGATCTGGGCGATCCTTTTGATCGTCGGGATCATATTGTGCATTCGAAGCAGGCGTGTTTTCGGACTGCTCCTGCTCCTTACGGCTGTCATGACGATCGTGACCGGCGTGACGGCATCGGCTCTGATGCGGCCGATCTTTATCATTCGCTACGTGCTTCCCTGCATGGGACTTGTTGCGATGTTTCTGGGCATCGCGTACGGCAGGTATCTGGAGAAAACTGTGTTTGCCGCGCTGATCGTTTTTCTCCTTTTTGCGACGCTCGTCGACTTTAAGAAGTCAGTCTATCGCGAGTACGAGTGGACGCATACAGAAGAGACGATGGCGTTTTTAGACGAACATGTCGGCGAGAACGATATCATTGCGTACAACTACGCAAGTTATGATTTTATCTATGATAATTACTGGGATGACGATCACAAAGTGCTGTGGCAGGACATCGATCTGGATGACTGCCCGTACGAGACGATCTGGTTCCTGGATACGATCTATTTCCCGTATATGACGGATGAACAGCTTGCGGAGCACGGCTGGAAGCGTACGTATATGGGCAATTACGGGATCGAACATAATGATTTTAAGATCTGGAAAGTGGAGCGGCAGTAGATGAAAGAATGGCTCACTCATAACAAGTTCATACTCGCCGCTTTACTGATCCTGTGTGCGTGCATCTGGCCTGTCGGGGTCTTTCGGGCAGAGAAGATCTCACGCACAGCGGCGGATTACAGCAGGAATACCGACCCGATCGGACAGGTGGCTGCGATCGAAGAGTTCGTACCGCAGTACGATGAGATCAAAACGCTCGGCATCGACATCGGGAAGCTGGACGGACGCGCCAATACCGGCAGTATCCGCCTCACGGTCTATGACGAAAATGTGCAGGAACTTCTGTCCGTGACATATCCCGTGCGGGATATGAAAGACGGAGAACTGACGGACATCCCGCTTGATATGAAGGTGACGCCCGGTAGGCGCTACTTCTTCGGCGTACAGTGTGAAGGCTATGAGGAGCAGGCACCTGTGCTTCATTACAGGGACGAGACGCGCAATGCCTGCCCGGAGCATCTGCATTTTTACTACGGACCCGTCGTACAGGAGGGCACTGTCGCGAATATGCGCTTCACCTATGCGGTGCGCCTTACGTGGTGGCAGATCCTGTTTTATGACAGTTTTATCATTTTTGCGGTGATCGCCGCATCTAAGCTTTGGGAGAAAAAGCATGAACGGCAGCAGTGATCGAATATCCGAACTGTTTGAAACAATCCTTCGATATACCGTTTTATCCCTGATGGGGCTATTTACGCTCTATCTGACGCTTCTTAGCCTTTTTGGAACAAATTGCAACATAGCGGGCAAGAACTACTTCCTGAGTGACTCACCTTATAAGACGCTGCTTGCGTACGTGATCCTTGTCGCGCTGTTTATCGCGATCGGCAGGATAAAGCATCGGGAGACTCGGATTGCCTTGAAGGTTTCCGGTCTTGTAAGGCCGGTGCTTTTGGCTTTACTTGCCGTCTTTCTGCTCATTGTTGTGAATGCGCTGCAGCTTGCGCCTCACGGCGATCAGCTTGCGATCGCGAATGCCGCGCGGGAAGCAAGACACTATGACCTGACCCAGTTTATGAAGGGCAACTATTTTGATTTCTGGCCCTTTCAGTCAAGGATCGTTGTATTTTTGATGGCGGTCTGGGCGATCGCCGGTGATTGCAACTATCAGGCTTTTGACCTTTTGAATATCGCCTCTGTCATCGTGATCATCGTGATGACGATGAAAGTGTTTGCAAGGACAGGTCTTATCAGGGAAGAGCGGCAGAAAAATGCGATCTTTGTATCGCTTCTTCTGTTCTGGCCGCTTTTATTTTATGTGACGTTTGTATACGGAAATCTGCTCGGACTCGCTGCCATGCTGACAGCATTTTGGTTTCTGACGGACTTCCTGGAGACGCACTCTGTAAAGAGCCTTGTTTTGATGTCCGTTTTCTGCGGGATCGGCTTGTGGCTTAAGAACGCATACTTGATCCTGATGATCGCGATGCTCGTGTTCCTGCTTGCGGACCTGATCCGTACAAGGAAGGTACGGACATTCGCCGCGATCGCAGCTGTGGCTGTTTGCTCGTTTGCTTTTGGAGCCCTCTCCGATGCATGGCTTTCGCATTACATGAACATGCCGGTACCGGAAGGCTCGCCGATGATCTCGTGGGTCACGATGGCATTCGGTGAGGATGAAAACGGCAACCCGGTTAAATATGATGCCTATAATATCACGGCTTACATGGAGAACGATCTGGATCCTGAGAAGGCTTCCGAGGCAGCGCTTACAGAGCTTAAGAGACGCCTTGGAACATTGACCGATCAGCCGATGCATTTCCTTTCTTTTATGGCAAAAAAGACATCACTTGTCTGGAATGAGCCGACGTTTGACAGTCTTGTTTTTTTAAACAAGGGATCTTCTCATGGCGAGGCGCCGAAGTGGCTGCAGGAGGCTGTACGGGAAGATAACCGCAACGCTTTATACCGCTTTGCAAACCTGTTCCACGGCCTTGTTCTTTTAGGCGTTCTTACATGGCTTGTCTTAAAAGGGAAAAAGGCGCCGATCGCACATTTACTGTATGGCGTGACGTTTATCGGCGGTTTTTTGTTTGAATTGTTCTGGGAGACGCAGTCGCAGTATGCACTGGCGTACTTTCTGCTCCTGATCCCGTACGGCGTGATGGGATATGCTGCTGCTGCGGAATACCTGACCGCAAAGCCGCCTGTGAAGCAGGCTGCGATCGGATTTGGGATCCCTCTTATGATTTTCCCGGTGCTGGCGGTCCTTCCGTCTGCGACTTTGGATTCTCTGATAAAACTCCATGCGGATGATGAGCGTTACACGCTCTATCGTAACGAGCAGGATCTTGGCGCCGAGGCCTTCCAAGGCACATTGCCGGACGGCTTCTACTACATGCATCCCGCGGATGATCTTACGATGGGGATTACGGTCAGCGCTGAGTATAACAAAGACGATGAGATCAACCAAAAGGCGCAGGTACTCCTTACCTCTGATCAGAATGCGCGCGCCGGCGAAGTATCGGTATTCCATGAAGGCGACCACGATCTGATCCGTCTGATGCGGACGCAGTGCCTGTTATCGGTAGACCGTGACCCGCATGAAGAGGGCGCTGTGGTACGCCAGGCATTTGTTGATGCGCTGTGGCACATAGAGCCCGCGGAAGACGGTGGATATGCGGTGCTCTGCGGTGATGATATGGCATTAACGGCCGACGGCGCGAATGTGACATTGACGCCTTATACCGGAGCGGATGCGCAGCTCTGGATTTTTGAAAAAAGATGATGACCTGCCGAAGTAAAAGGCGGCAGTGAGAGAGTGATATGAACGATCGATCGGATACAGCCGTAAAAGCGGCATCTTCCAATTCCATAACGGATAAGCGTCTTCGCTTTGTAGCCAACGTGCTGGTCTTTGGGTTTTCCGGCATGCTGTTTACCTTAAGTGTGGTATGCGGGATCTTTGGCGGGACGATCTATGACAAAGTGGTCTACTTTTTGGGGAGCGTTATTTTGTGCGTCGTCCTTGCAGTGGGCGTGCGCCTTACCGACCTTGGAGGTCTGTTGCGGAAAGCGCTCGATCCCGCAAACAGAAAGGACCTGATGCAGGTCTTCTGTTTTGCGGCTGTTACGACACTGACGCTCTATTATTATGACTCGGCGAATGAAGTGCACCATCAGATCGCGCTCTGTATGATGGATGCGTTTCTTGGGATCGCGATCCTTGCAATGTTTGAGCGGTCCGAATGGAACAGAAAATGGCACCGTATCGTAAGCGTGATCCTGGTGATCGGCGTGATCGGTTATATCATCTGGTATAACGGGACCTGCATGGGCGATATCCACAGAACGCTCCGGCTCTGGCGCGCGTACATCTATCTGCAGATCGCATTCTGCGTGATCGGGCGGATCCGGGAGAGACGCTTTTTAAAACATGTCTCGCTGTTCGGCATTCCGGCTGCGGCCGTGATGATCGGCATGGTCATCTTCCGCAATACAAGGACATGGCCGTTTTCCGTTGCGATCCCGTTCCTTTGCCTGTACTTTTTTGCTTATGAAAAGGGCGGGCAGAACCGCGTCGTACGCAACTATGCATACGGTACGATGGTTTCGTTCTGGATGATGTTTTTAACGGCGCTTTTGTTCAGGCCTTATTACAGTTTTGAATTTGTGCGTTATCCCGGGTGGTTTGCATCCTGCGCGAGCGCGGGCCTTTTCTGGACGGTGGTACTTGCTGCAGCGTTTGCTGCGGTTTTATCCAAATATAAGAAAGAGGGATGCGTGCTTCGTGACGCCTTTTGGGAGATTCTGACCTTTGCGTTTGCGGCGGTTCATGTGCTCTTTGCGATGGCGCGTACGACGTTCCTTGCGATCGCCGTATTTGGGGCATTTGCTTTTATTCTGGCAGAGGCTGTCTGCTATCGTGATTCTCTTCGCGGTATGATCCGCAGGATCGCGCTTTTCATCCTGCCGGTCATCGTCCTTCTGCCGACTGTGTATACGCTGATCCGCTGCGTACCGGCGATCGTCGCAAGACCGTTCTGGGTATCGAAGCCGGAGTGGTTCTCTGACCGCATTATGCCGGGCGAAGCGCCCGATTCGAGCAAATACATGAACGTGCCGCAGCTTGCGGAATCGTTCCTTGAAAAGATCGTGGGGATCGATATCAACTTAAGTATGATGGCGGGCGCAGACAGTGGCCCCGGCAATGTGACAGTTGATGAGAACGGCAACGAAGTCATGAATGAGAACGTTGTCGCAACATATGAGCATGACGGCCAGACCTATGCGGTAAAAGATTATACATTCTCCAATGACAGCGACGAAGAGACGTCCAACGGACGTTTTACGATATTCAGGATCTACTTTGACCGCCTGAACCTGACAGGGCACGATACGATGGTGCCGCAGGATCGCGATCAGAGCATCCTGATCTATCACGCGCATAATTCGTTTATGCAGGTATTCTATGACCACGGCGTGATCGTCGGCATTTTGTTCGTGCTGATGACGATTGGCGGACTCATCCGCGCGGTGCTTTATTACAAGCGCCGTCATGAGACGGAAAATTTTGCCATCTACCCTGTGATTGTGGTAATATCATTTATGATTTCGGGCATGACGGAATGGATTTTCCATCCGAGTATTCCGAGCGGATTTGCCTTTCTGATCGCGCTCCTTCCGCTGATCCCGAAGATTGAGACAGAGCATGAAGAAAATCGAATGGAATTATAAATTAATCACCAGGCGAGCCTTTTTGATTATCTATGATATCTTGGCGGTCTGCGCCTGCAATATTATTTCGCTCCTTCTGCGCTATGAGTTTCAGTTGGATGATATTCCGACTTATTTTATCAGAGCGATCTGGGAGCATCTGCCGATCAGCGTGATCATCACACTGGTCCTGTTCTACATCTTCCGTCTGTACCACAGCCTTTGGGCGTACGCCGGTGTGAACGAGATGCAGAACATTGTGTTTGCATCGATCTCGAGTGCGGTGCTGCAGGCAGTAACGCTTCTTGCATTCGATCGTACCGTACCGAAGAGCTATTACTTCTTTAACGCGTTTTTGCTCCTTTCCGCGACGATCGTCAGCCGCTTTGCCTACCGGTTTGCGCGCGAAGCAAGACGCAAGAGGCGTAACAGCAAGAACAGTACCTCTGTTATGGTGGTCGGCGCCGGTGATGCCGGCAATACGATCATCAAAGAAATCAACTCGAGCTACTTCAGCACGATGCACATCAAGGCGATCATCGATGACGACCCCGGCAAATGGGGCAAGTTCATCCAGGGCATCAAGGTGGTTGGCGGCAGAGACAAGCTCGTAGAGACAGCGGCAACGATGGGGGTGGACGAGATCATCATCGCGATCCCTTCCGCGGGCCGCAAGACGATCAAAGAGATCGTGGAGCTCGCACAGCAGACAAGCTGCAAGCTTCGTACCCTGCCCGGTGTCTACCAGCTTGTAAACGGTGACGTGGATGTCAGCAAACTGCGTGACGTCGACGTAGAAGACCTTCTTGGAAGGGAGCCGATCCGTGTCGACATCGACTCGATCTTAGGTTATGTCCAGGGGAAAAAGGTGCTTGTTACAGGCGGCGGTGGATCGATCGGTTCGGAATTGTGCCGTCAGATCGCGGCGCATAAGCCGGCGCATCTGATCATCGTTGATATTTATGAAAACAATGCATACGCGATCCAGCAGGAGCTTCTGCTGAAGTATCCGGAGCTTAACATGACCGTCCTGATCGCTTCGGTCCGTAATACCAAGCGTATGGACAGCATTTTCGAAACATACACGCCCGATATCGTCTACCATGCGGCGGCGCACAAGCATGTGCCTCTTATGGAGGTAAGCCCTGCGGAAGCGGTGAAGAACAATGTCTTCGGTACATGGAAGACAGCGCAGGCAGCGGCGATGAACGGCGTGAAGAAGTTTGTGATGATCTCTACGGACAAGGCGGTCAACCCGACGAATGTCATGGGTGCGACCAAGCGGATCTGTGAGATGATCATCCAGACATTTAACAAATACTACGATACGGAATTCGTTGCAGTCAGATTCGGCAATGTGCTCGGCAGTAACGGCAGCGTGATCCCGCTTTTCAGAAAGCAGATCGAAGCGGGCGGTCCCGTGACCGTCACACACCCTGACATCATCCGTTACTTTATGACGATCCCGGAAGCGGTATCACTCGTACTGCAGGCGGGCGTCTATGCAAAGGGCGGCGAGATCTTCGTGCTAGACATGGGTGAGCCTGTCAAGATCCTCGATCTTGCAAAGAATCTGATCCGCCTGTCCGGCTATAAAGTGGATGATGACATCCGGATTGAATTCACCGGTCTTCGTCCCGGTGAGAAGCTTTACGAAGAGCTTCTGATGGACGAGGAAGGTCTGACCGAGACTGAGAACAAGCTGATCCACATCGGCAAGCCGATCTCGATCAACGAACAGAAATTCTTCGTGCAGCTCAAGAATTTAAAAGAGGCTGCGGAAGCGGAGGAAGAGGATGAGATGCGTGCGCTGATCAAAGAGATCGTGCCCACTTATCATCCGCAGGAAGACTAGAAATATACCGGCGGAGAATGCGATGTACAGACATTTTTTCAAACGGTTATCGGATATCGTGATCAGTGGCTGCGGGCTTATTATACTAAGCCCGCTTTACTTGATTGTGGCGGTTTTGGTTCGTGTGAAACTTGGAAGCCCCGTGATCTTTCATCAGGAAAGACCGGGTCTTAACGAGGAGATCTTTACGCTCTGCAAGTTCCGCACGATGACGGATGCGCGCGGCGCGGACGGGGAGCTCCTTCCGGATGCCGACAGGCTTACCTCGTTCGGATCGTTCCTTCGTAAGACAAGCCTCGACGAGCTGCCGGAGCTTTGGAATATCTTTAAAGGTGATATGAGCATCGTGGGGCCGAGGCCGCTTCTGGTCGGATACCTTCCGTACTATACGAAAAGAGAGCAGCTGCGTCACAGCGTGCGCCCCGGTCTCACCGGACTTGCGCAGGTGAGCGGACGCAACATGGTGAAGTGGGATGACCGTCTTGCAAAAGACGTGGAATATGTAGAAAATCTGAGCTTTTTACTGGATGTAAAGATCCTGTGGCAGACGGCGGCGGTCGTACTGAACAGCGATTCCGTAGCGGTCGAGACCGATTCCGTGGAGGGATTCCTCTGGGATGAGCGGCAGCCGCGGGAAGATGCGAAATAATTCGTTCTGTAGACTGCCGAAAAGGAGAGAGAATTGAAATTAGCAGAACTGCAAACACCTTGTTATATCGTACATAAAGATATCCTGCAGGAGGGGATCGACCTTTTGCATGATGCGCTCGATACGTATTGGGGCAATTATATCTGCGGCTATTCGTTCAAGACAGGCTCTCTTCCGTGGGCACTGCGCTTCCTGGAAGAGAACGGCTTCTATGCGGAAGTCGTATCGGAGGATGAGTACCGGCTTGCAAAGCATCTTGGATTCGACCGCGTGATTTATAACGGTCCGGTCAAAGGGAAAGAGAGCTTTTTCGATGCTCTGTGGCGCGGCGCGATCATCAATATCGATTCGAAGCGTGAGCTTCGCTGGCTCAAAGAATATCGCGAAGCAAACGAAGGCGAAGAGGCGAGCTATATGATCGGCCTCCGCGTGAATTTTGATTTAGAGAGTGATGTACCGGAGACAAGTGCAGGCGCTGAGGGGAGCCGTTTTGGCTTCTCGTACGAAAACGGTGAGTTTGCGGAGGCGCTGGCAGAGCTTGACAGCATGCAGGTACCGCTTTCCGGGATCCATCTGCATGTAGGCTCAAGGACCAGGAGCGTTGCGATCTATGAAGGGATCGCGCGGATGGCATGCAGGATCAAAAAAGAGTATGCGTTGGAACTGAAATACGTGGATATCGGCGGCGGGTATTTCGGCGGCATGGATGATCGGCCGAAGTATCCGGACTATATGAAAGCGGTCGCAGCGATCTTGTCGGATGCATTCGATCCGCATGATACGACGCTGATCGTAGAGCCCGGCACGTCTATCATCACACCGCCGATCGATTACATGACAAGTGTAGTGGATGTAAAGGATACCTACGTAAAGCGTATCGTGACGCTTGACGGCAGCAGGATCGATGTGGATCCGCTTCATACGAAGAGCTCGTATTTTTATGAGATCGTATACGGCGACGGCGAGAGCGTGCGTAAGCGCAAGACAGTGCCGGAGCAGGTGCTGTGTGGCATGACATGCATGGAGAATGACCGCCTGACGGTCCTTTCGGATCAGCCGGCTCTGATGGAAGGCGACCGGATCCTGATGCACAAGGTGGGCGGCTATACGATGTGCCTGACACCGCTTTTTATCCGCTATTTTCCGACCGTATACCTTGAAGAGAACGGGGAGCATACCGTGATCCGGGAAGCGTGGGGACCGGATGAGTACTGCGCGAAGTCATCGATCATCGGTTAAAGGATGTAAGAACATGGTGAATATTTTGATCGCAAGCTGCGGCACGAGAAACAAAGTGGTGCAGTATTTTAAAAAAGCTTTAAACGGACAGGGCAGAGTCGTTGCAACAGACTGCAGCGAAAACGCGCCGGCGCTCTATGATGCGGATGTGCATTATATCGTACCGCGCATCACGGCCGAAAACTATATGGATGTCATCTATGACATCTGCAGGAAGGAGCAAATCACGGGTGTTCTGTCGCTGATCGACCCGGAACTGTCTCTTCTTGCCGCACATGAGAAGGAACTGCGCGAACTCGGCGTTACCGTCATCGGCTCCTCCTATGAACTATGTGAGCGGTCCCTTAATAAATGGGAGATGTACAAGTGGCTTACCGCAAACGGCTATCATACGCAAAAGTCCTATATCGATCTTGATACGTTCCTTGCGGATGTCAAGGCGGGCAGGATCTCATATCCCGTATTCGTAAAGCCTGCAAAGGGGAGCGCGAGCATCGCGATCTCCAGGGCAGAGGATGAAGAGACCGTGCGGCTCCTTATGAGCCACGGCGAAGATATGATGATCCAGGAGTACCTGACCGGGCAGGAGATCGGCGCGGACTGCTATATCGACCTCGTATCCGGCAGGACGGTTTCGATCTTTACAAAAGAGAAGATCGTGATGCGCGCCGGCGAGACGGATAAGGGACGCTCGTTTAAGGACCCGAAGCTGTTTGAACTCATTACGAAGTTTATCGGCGAGTCCGGTTTCAGAGGCCAGATCGATATCGACATCTTCGATCAGAACGGCACCTACTATATCTCTGAGGTCAACCCCAGGTTCGGCGGCGGCTATCCGCATGCATACGAATGCGGCGTTGACCATATGACGCTGATCAGGAACAACCTCGAAGGCAGAGAGAATCCGGTGCACATCGGCGACTATGAAGAAGGCCTGATCATGATGAAATACAATGAGATCATGATCCGTAAGGAGTAGAAAAAGCCGGCAAATAGCCGTGCAGAAAAGGCGCGGCGTTTAATCGTATGAAAAAGATCTTAATCGCCATCAATTTTGATGAAGGCTTATACAATTTCAGAAAAGAATTACTGGAACGACTGATCGCAGAAGGCTATGAAGTGCATGTGGCGGTGCCAATCGGTGAGTATGCCGGGAAGCTTACGGCCATGGGGTGCATCCTGCATGATACGCCTCTTAACCGGCGAGGGAAGAATCCTCTTGCGGAATTATCGCTTCTTCGCGGCTATAGCGATATTCTGAAAAAAGTGCGGCCGGATGTCGTTCTTACCTACACGATCAAGCCCAATGTCTATCTGGGCTTTTTATGCGGTCGCAGGCAGATCCCTTTTATCACGACGATCACAGGACTGGGGACAGCAGTCGAAGGGCAGTGCCTCTTGCAGAAGTTTACGAAGGCACTTTACCGGTGTGCGATGAAGCATGCGCGGATCGTCTTTTTTCAGAATGGAGACAACGAAGCGCTCTTTACAAAAGAGGGGATTGCTGCGGGACGCCACAGGATGCTCCCGGGTTCCGGTGTAAATCTTGCACATTTTACTTATCGGGAGTTCCCGGAAGATGACGGGCAGACCGGGTATGATACAAAAGCGGAGTTTCTTTTTATCTCCCGCGTGATGGAGGAAAAGGGGATCGAACAGTTTTTGGACGCCGCGGAGGCGATCAAGGCGAAGTACCCGCATACGACTTTTCGTATCCTGGGGTTCCTTGAAGATGACTATACGGGCACCGAAAGGCTGAAACGCCTTGCGGACAGCGGCGTTGTGATCTTTGAGGGGAGCGTTGCGGACGTGGGGCCGTATATCGCGGCAGCGCAGTGTACGCTTCATCCGTCCTTCTATCCGGAAGGGATGTCCAATGTCTGCCTGGAGACGGCGGCATCGGGCCGAGCTGTGATCACGACAGACAGATCGGGGTGCCGGGATACGATCCTGGACGGCGAGACAGGTTTTCTCATCAGAGAGCGTGACAGCGCGGATTTGATCCAAAAGGTGGAAAAATTCCTGCAGATGTCGTATGATGAGAGGAAGGCGATGGGCCGGAAAGCCCGCGCGTTTATGGAAGAACATTTTGACAGAAGGATCGTCGTCGAGCGTTATCTGCAGGCGATCCGGGAGATCACGGAATAAGATCGAAACAGGAATAGAAAGAAATCGGAAAAGAAAGAAATCGGAACAGAAAGAAGGATTTTACTGTGAGTTTATATGAGAAGCTTTTGAGCGGCGAAGAGAAGCTGTCGCTTGTGGGACTCGGTTATGTCGGCATGCCGATCGCGGTCGCATTCTCCAAGAAGATCAAGGTTGTCGGTTTTGACTTAAATGAGAAGAAGATAGCGGCATACAAAAGCGGCGTGGATCCTACAAGAGAGGTGGGCGATGAAGCGATCGCTGCCTGCACGGTCGATTTTACATCGGATGAGAAGAAGCTGCAGGAGGCACGTTTTCACATCGTAGCCGTACCGACGCCGGTCAATCCGGACCATACGCCGGACTTAACGCCGGTCGAAGGCGCGAGCCGCGTGCTCGGACGGAATCTGAAAAAGGGTTCTATCGTTGTGTTTGAGTCAACGGTGTATCCGGGTGTGACGGAAGATATCTGCGTACCGATCCTTGAGAAGGAGTCGGGCCTTACCTGCGGCGTTGATTTTAAGATCGGCTACTCGCCGGAGCGTATCAATCCGGGCGATAAGGTGCACAGACTTGAGACGATCACAAAGATCGTATCCGGCATGGATGAGGAGACGCTCGATACGGTCGCAAAGGTCTATGAGCTCGTTGTGGCAGCAGGTGTACACCGCGCCGAGAGCATCAAAGTCGCAGAGGCTGCGAAGGTCATTGAGAACAGCCAGCGTGATATCAACATCGCATTTATGAACGAACTGTCCATCATCTTTAACAAGATGGGCATCGATACAAAGTCGGTACTGGAAGCAGCGGGCACGAAGTGGAATTTCTTAAAGTTTTCTCCGGGTCTTGTCGGCGGGCACTGCATCGGCGTTGATCCGTACTATCTGACATATAAGGCCGAGGAGCTTGGCTATCATTCACAGATCATCCTGTCCGGCCGCCGTATCAATGATGACATGGGCAAATACGTGGCGGAGAGCCTTGTTAAGAACCTGATCAAAGCGAGCATTCCTGTGCGGGGTGCAAAGGTTGCAATCCTGGGCTTCACTTTTAAAGAGAACTGCCCGGATACGCGTAACACCAAGGTCATCGATATCGTGAACGAACTTCGCGAGTACGGCATCGAGCCGCTGATCACGGATCCCGTGGCAGATGCATCCGAAGCGAACCGTGAGTACGGTGTGACCTTCACGGATTTCGGCGAGATCAAAAACATGGATGCGGTGATCCTTGCGGTATCGCATGAAGCATACGATTCGCTGACCATGAAAGACATCGACGCACTTTACGATCCGTCTCATTCCAAAAAGGTCCTGACGGATGTGAAGGGTGTTCTCGACAGAAAGGCATACGAGAAGGCAGGTTACCTCTACTGGAGACTGTAATCTGCGATCCACGCGCATGATCAAAGAACAAAACAAACAGATTAATAAAATAACTTTCGCAAAAGGGGCGAAGCAGCTGATCCTGCTTGGCGCCTTTTTGTCATTTTTTGTGATCTTGTGGCGCTCGGCGCCTCTTGGCATCTTTCCGGACTCCGGATCCTACATTGCGATGCAGAACGGGCGAGAGCCGCTTTATCCGCTGTTTCTTGCATTCTTCAGATGGATCTACAATGAGGCGGACACGATCGTGTGGCTTGCGGCATCCGGACAGCTTGATACGGAGAAGGCACGGGGGTACTTAAGCGCATGGCCGGCGCTCCATGTATCGACACTGCTTCAGAGTCTCTTTGCAGGATATGGATGCTATCGACTTCTGACCACGGTGAAAAACGTATTCCATACCGGGCTGTTTCTGACGATCCTCGTCGGACTCGGCACGCTGATCCCATACGTCCTGACGCCGCTTGCATCGGCTTCCGGCATGATGCTGAATAAAGCTGTCCTGACAGAAGGGCTTGCGTTTCCGCTTTACTATCTCTTTATTGCGGCGCTGATACGAGGCGTGTTTGGGGGCCGCACGGCGGGAGGCGATGCAGGGGAGCACACGCTTTTTTCAGGGAAAAAGGTGCGTGCCTACGGGCTTGCCTTTATCTATGCACTGCTTCTTGTCCTGACACGGAATCAGATGCTGGTGGCATTCGGCTTGTGGTGTCTGTGCATCCTGTGGGAGGTGCTGCGCATATGGAAAAGGCAGGGCCTGAAATACTGTCTGAAGCCGGCGTTCATACTTGCGGTATCGGTTATCGCTTTCTTTGCACTCCGCTCTGCGGGGAACGAGCTCTATAACCGCAACGTGCATGAGGGCTATCACGGGACGGATACGGGAAGCTATAACCTGCTGACGACAGCGCTCTACCTGGCGGACCCTTCCGATATCGGGCGGATCGGGGATGCGCGTTTGCAGGTGCTTTTCCAAAAGATGTATAATGAAGCTGATACGCGGAAGCTGACGAGCACCTATGCGGGAAGCGGGCTTCTTACAAGAGCGTATCACTACGAGGACTGCTATGATGCGATCGGCCTTGAGATCCAGCAGCCGATCCTCTTTGGGGATGCAGCGAGCCGCGGGATCCCGGATGATGATGCACTTAACGAAGTGGTGGGCGAAGCGAATGCGATGGTTCGCGCGCTGGCGCCGTCGCTTATGGGCAGATATATCGTAAATTACGTGTGCACCTGCGTAAGCGGCTTTACGCGGTCGATCGCGGCAAGCGGGACAGTGCTTGGATTTGCGGCGCTCATCTTCTACCTGGCGGCTGTGATCCTGACGGTCATGCGGCTTAAGAAGGACCGAAACGATGTGCGGGCATGGTTTATGATCTTCGCGCTCTGTGCGATCGTTGTGAACGTGTGCGCGACATCGCTCATGATCATGTGCCTGTCCAGGTATATGATCTATAATATCGCGCTGTTCTATATCGCGGGCGCTGTGCTGGTGTTTTCTCACGGTAATTGACATTTACACGATAACGTGTTAATGTTCAATCAGAGGAGGAATTGCCGATGGGCGAGTATTTTAGTGTAACGGAATATGCCAGGCGCACAGGTAAAGACCCCGGCAACATCAGACGGATGCTGATCAGCGGAGAGCTGCCCGGTGAGAAGATCGGAAAGCAGTGGGCCATTCCGAAGAACGCTGTCTGCCCGGAGGATAAGCGGGTTACAAGCGGTAAGTATCGTAATTGGCGGAAGCAGCTTGAGGTGACGCGTAACAATCCGGAACTGATCAGGTCGCTAAAGCAGATGTGTACGAAACTGTCCGATGTTTATGGTGACAGTTTGGAGAAGATCGTGTTGTATGGTTCATATGCGCGGGGTGAACAGACGGAGGAATCCGATGTGGACGTCGCGCTTGTTTTGCGCGAGAAGGAGACGGAAGCACAGTACAATTTGAAGCTTGACTTAGTTGTAGATTATGAATTGGAACACGATGTCGTGCTTTCAACGATTGTGATCGAAATTGCTCATTTTGAGGAGTGGAGGCGTGTTCTGCCTTTCTACAAAAATATCGAGAAGGATGGCATTACATTATGGCAGGCAGTGTAGAAGAACTTTCACTTTATCGATATGAGATGAGCAGGGATGCACTTTCCGATGCGATTTTAATGTTTGAGAACGGCACATTTCAACCATAATTATGTGAAAGAAGGAATCTTTCCAGGCAATCTTTCGCAGATTGTCCGGCTTGCTTCTGATAATCGCACTAAGGCTGACTATTTGGATTTTTTTGTGGCTTCAAAAGAAGAAGCAGAAAAACAGATTGAACGAGCAAAGGAATTTAGAAGTTATGTTGCAGACTATTTAAAGTCGCAAGGGATATTCAAATCTGAAGATGAAGTGTAATGAGGAGATGAAAAAGTAATGGGTTTTAGGGAGCTTAAATTTGACAAGGATGATGTGTTTCTGGTAACGGGAGGGGCCGGCTTTATCGGCTCGAACCTGTGCGAAGCGATCACGGATATGGGATATACGGTGCGGTGTCTGGATGATCTCTCGACAGGCAAGCAGGCAAATGTGGACTTCTTGAAGGATCGCCCGAACTACACCTTCATCAAGGGTGATATCAAGGATCTTGATACCTGTATGAAAGCCTGCGAGGGCGTGACATACGTGCTCAACCAGGCGGCGTGGGGGAGCGTTCCGAGAAGTATCGAGATGCCCCTTTTCTACGAAGAGAACAATATTCGCGGCACGCTCAACATGATGGAGGCCGCAAGACAGAATGGTGTGAAAAAATTCGTATACGCCTCCTCATCTTCGGTGTACGGTGATCATCCGGTGCTCCCGAAAGTAGAGGGACAGGAAGGAAACCTCCTCTCTCCTTACGCACTGACCAAGCGTGCCTGCGAGGAGTACGGCAAGCTCTATACAAGACTCTATGGCCTCGATACCTACGGCCTTCGCTATTTTAACGTATTCGGCAGGAGGCAGGATCCGGACGGCGCGTATGCAGCCGTGATCCCGAAGTTCATTCGGATGCTTCTGCACGGTGAGGTGCCGACGATCAACGGCGACGGCAAGCAGTCGAGAGATTTTACCTACATCGACAACGTCATCGAAGCGAACCTTCGTGCCTGCAAGGCAGACCATGAAGCGGCCGGACAGGCATATAATATCGCATACGGCGGCAGAGAATATCTGCTGGATATCTACTATGATCTTTGCAAAGCACTGGGAAAAGATGTCGAGCCGCATTTCGGTCCCGACAGAGCAGGCGATATCAAGCATTCGAACGCGGATATCTCCAAAGCAAAGAAGCTTCTTGGCTATGATCCCGATTACGACTTTGCGAAAGGAATCGCGCTCGCGATCGAGTGGTATAAGGAAAACCTTAAGTAAGAGATTTGATATAAAAGCGGCTCGAAGCAGTACATCTGAAAAGAAAAATGTGTATGAATGTACGGAAGAGCAAGACCTTGGGGGAGGTCGTCTATGGTTCGAATGCTCCATATCGTGGGATCCATGTCCCCGAGCGGAATCGGCAACTTCATCATGAATGTCTATCGGAACATCGATCGCAGCAAAGTGCAGTTTGATTTTATTGTGCACGAGACGCGGGAGGTGACGTTTGAAGACGAGATCAGAGAACTTGGCGGGCGTATCTATACCGTCACCCAGAAAGCGGTAAGCGCAAGGAAGAACTTCTGCGAGATCAGAAAAATCGTGCGTGATAACGGTTATCGGATCGTCTTCCGACATACCGATACGGCGACAGTGGCATTGGACCTCCTGGCATCATGGCTTGGCGGTGCCAAGATCAGAATTGCGCACTCGCATTCGACGGACACACCGAATGTGCGGATGCACAGACTTTTTCAGCCGCTGTTAAACCTGGTCTGCACGGACCGCTTTGCATGCAGCCCGAAGGCGGGCGAGTGGCTTTACGGTGATAAGCCGTACCGCGTGATCATCAACGCGATCCGGCTGGATGATTTTGCCTACGATCTGTCGAGGCGTCTGGATATCCGCGCCAAGGAAGCGTGGGGCGACAGACTCGTGATCGGGCATGTCGGGAATCTGCTTCCCGTCAAGAATCACCTGTTTATGCTCGATATCATGAAAGAACTGATCGCGATCTGCAGAGTACGCAAGCTCCAAAAGCCGCTGATGGTCTTTGTGGGCGACGGCGTGATGCGCGGGCCGATCGAAGAGAAGATAAGTGAGCTCGGTCTTGAAAAAGATGTGCAGCTCTTAGGCGTGCGCACCGATACGGCAGAACTGCTGCAGGGACTGGATGTATTCCTGTTCCCGTCAAAATATGAGGGCCTTCCGATCGCGATGGTGGAAGCACAGTGCGCGGGTCTTCCGTGTCTTGTAAGTGATGTCATCACGGACGATGTGAACGTGACAGACGGCGTTGTCAGGTTTTCTCTTAATGAAAATCCCGCGACATGGGCGGAAGAGATCGTGCGGCTGGCGTCTATCAGGCGCAGGAGGCCGGATGAAAAGCTTTTTGCAGAAAAAGGATTTGATATCCGCGAGATGGTAAAGCAATATGAGCAAATGGGGTGACCGGATCCGCAGGGCGATGACCTGTGAATATTGGACAATTGCATATAGAAAGCGCCATAACGGGATCGATCTTCTGAAAGAAAAGTCCGTGACGGGCTTTACGAAGCTCAAAAGTCCCAGGTATGTATCGTTCGCGGATCCGTTCCTGTACCGCTATCACAACTGTACGTACCTGTTTTATGAGAAGCAGAATCTGACGGATATGAAAGGCACGCTCTGGTGCCGGAATCTGGATATTCCGAGTGAGAAGCCAAGGATCGTCCTGTCGGAGGACTTTCATCTATCGTATCCGCAGATCTTCCGGTACGGGCGGTATACGTATATGATCCCGGAGACGCGCGGCGCGGGCGAAGTCAGGCTCTATAAATGCATGCGTTTTCCGGATGTGTGGCAGCTGATCGGACCGCTCTTTACGCTGAATGCGGTCGATACGACATTCTATTGTGAGAAGCCCGGGGAGGGGTACTTTTTCTCCTATGTGGATCATCATAACGAGGTATACAGGTGCCTTCTGGACGAGGAACGGCTGACTGTCAGGGAGAGCAGCCGCATTCTGGAGGCGGAGGATTCCAAGGCGGACCGCTGCGGCGGGAGTGTGATCGAATCGGAAGGGAAGCTCTACCGGATCTGTCAGGACTGTAGCGAACGCTACGGCGGCGCCCTTCTTGTCAATGAGATCGAAAAGCTGGACGAGACGGGTGTTTCGGAGCGTACAGTCAGAAAGATCACCCCGGATGAGATCCTTCTGGGCGATGTGAACCCGGTCGGGATCCATACCTACAATCGCAATGAAGACTACGAGGTCATCGATATCCTGCACAGGCAGCGCGGCATCGGCGTCCTCTTTAAAAAACTGGAGTGGAAACTGTTCAATTGGATGCACTGAAGGCGCAAAAAACACTGGTGTGTTATATCGCAAGCTTGACGCGCGGCGGCGCGGAGCGCGTGATGGCGAATCTCGCGAATTGGTTTGCGGAGCGAGGCTATCGTGTGATCCTCGCTACCCTCGAAGAGGATGAGGGCCTGTATCCGCTCTCCGATAAGATCGAAAAGCGCGTATTGGCTTTACCGCCCTGTCACGGACCCGTAGGGCGCGTGAAGAATCTGTTCGGGCGCGTATGGCAGCTGCGGGCACTGTTTAAGGAAGTGCATGCGGATGTCTGCTTAGCGTTTATTGGGAAAACGAACATCCGGGCGATCATGGCGGCGCTCGGCACGAAGACGGATGTCTTCGTGTCCGTGCGCAGCGCGCCCGCGAGAGAATATAAGGGAGTGCTGCAGCGTATGCTGGCGCGCTTCGCCTTTCGCGCAGCGAAAGGCGCCGCCTTCCAGACCGCGGAGGCTGCTTCCTTTTTTCCGAAGAGCGTGCAGCGAAGGTCCAGGGTCTTATTGAATCCGCTCTCGGCAGAATATGTGGTGCCGTTCGATCCGTATGAGGATCGGCGGGATGAGATCATCACTGTGGGACGTATGGATCGCGTGAAGAATCATAAGCTGCTGGTGGAGGCGTTTGCGTTATTCTTAGATCAGTTTCTGAGCGTAGAGCATTCTGATAATCCTGAGAAGGAAGCTGTTCCAAAGCTGATCATCTACGGCGGCGGGGACTGCATGGAGGAGATCAGGGCACAGGTCAAGACTCTGGGGATTGAAGATCACGTAGAGTTCCCCGGCGATACGCGTGATGTCGCAAAGAAGATCAAAGGCGCGCGTCTTTTTGTCTTATCATCCGATTTTGAAGGTATGCCCAATGCGGTCGCGGAGGCGATGGCGATGTCGATCCCGGTCGTTGCGACCGACTGCCCGAGCGGCGGCGTCCGAAGCCTCGTAAAGGACGGCGAGACAGGCCTTCTTGTTCCTGTTAAGGATCCGCAGGCTATGGCGGATGCGATGATGCGCATCCGGACCGACCGTGAACTGGCTGCACGCCTTGCAAAGGCCGGCCACAGCTTTTCGCAGTCGCTTGCCCCGGGCCTGATCTTCGCGGAATGGGAGAGCTTTCTTTTTTGAGCCAGGGGGACGGGGTGCTTGGCTCATTTTGAGCAAAATGAGCCAAGCACCCCGTCCCCTAGGCTCACTTGCGGGAGGGAACATGCCCAAGATTTGTTTTGTAGCCCCCAGCCTTGGCAGGGGCGGCGCGGAGCGCGTCGTCACCACGCTGGCGGAGCATTTTCATAAAAGTGCATATGATCTTGTGCTGGTCACATCAAGGCGTGTGGAGGACGAGTATGTGCTGTCCTTCCCGCTAAAGAGGCGGCTCCTCGAAGAGGAGATCGCGGGCACTGCGCAGATCCTGCCGGGCGTGCTTGGCCGCATGGCAAAGCGCGTGAAGGGCTTGAAGCGGATCTTTAAAGAAGAGCAGCCGGATATCGTTGTCTCTTTCCTTGGGAAAATGAATATCTACACGATGCTCTCAAGAAGCGCCTTAAAGCCGGATGCGAAAATATTCCTTTCCGTTCGCTCCGATCCCAATCAGGAGTACAGAGGGGCGGTCGACCGCTTTCTTGCAAACAGCCTGTTTCCGAAAGCAACCGGCGTGATCCTGCAGACAGAGGATGCGCGAGCGTTCTTTAAACCTGCGGTGAAGGCAAAATGCACCGTTCTTCCAAATGTTCTCTCCGAAGAATTCATGGAGCCGATCGCGGAAGGCGAGCGGCGCAAAGAGATCGTTATGGTGGGGCGCTTGGATGCCAACAAGAACCACGAGATGGTGATCCGCGCATTCGCGAAAGTCCTGCCGGAGCATCCGGACTATAAGCTTGTGATCTACGGCGACGGCCTTCCGGATGAGACGAATACACGGCCTGCACTCGAAAAACTTGCGAAAACCTTAAAAATTGATGAAAAAATCGTATTTATGGGGCGCCAGAGCGGCATCCATGATAAAATAAAGCATTCCGCGATATTCGTGCTCGCATCGGGATATGAAGGCATGCCGAATGCCTTGCTTGAAGCGATGGCGACGGGCCTTTGCTGCATCTCGACGGACTGCCCGATCGGCGGCCCGAGAAGTGTCATCCATGACCATGAGAATGGAGTTTTAATTCCTGTCGGAGACGAATCCGCGCTGGAAGCAACGCTTTTGGAAGTGATGGGCGATGAAACTCTGCAGAGACAACTCGGAACGGAAGCGCATAAGCTTGCGGAAGAATTATCACCCGAGAGGGTATGTCGCTCCTGGGCTGAGGTTTTATTCAATTAATCGGTTGTTTCTTAAAATATTGGAATTGAAATCTTTTTTAATACCTAAAGATCTGTTTAGATTAGACAAGACCGGATATCCTCTTGGATCATTGTGATGCTGTAATAGGCTTTTCGGAAAGAGCAATATTATTCATTTTCTAAGAAGAGCATTAATTGAAACTTTAGTTTAATTATTGGGGTAAGTCTTTACTGTAAAAATCAGATAAAAGGATTAACGGAGTTTATGATAGCATTTCAGATCATAAATTCCATTATGAGATAAGGACCTAAAATATGCTAGTAGTAAACAGACGAAAAAAGCACGGCGTCGACTTCCGCGAAGTCTGGTACGCCGATAAAAAATGCGACCTCGACGGGATTATCCTGTACCGCGGGGCAAAGCAGGTGATCGGCAAGGAACTGCGTAAAGTCCGCACGCTGATCACGGACCTTAGACAGGATGAGGAGACGCTTGTCTCCAGGTGCCAGAAGGACTGCCGCTATCAGATCCGCCGCGCGATCCGCGAGAACATCACGGTAGAATATAAGGTCGGCAAGGAGATCTCGCCGGAAGAGATCGAATCCTTCGTCTCCTTTTTCATGGATTTCTGGAAGAGCAAGGGCATGACGGAAGAGACGTACGAAAAGTACAAGGAAGAGATTGAGACGTATGTTTCGGAAGGCGTTTTTGCCATCACAAAAGCAAAACAGGGCGATGACCTGCTGGTCTACCACACCTACATCGTGGGGGACGATTTTGTCAGATCGTATCAGTCGGCCTCCATCTTCCGCGACGGAGATAAGGCGTTCCAGCGGCTTGTCGGCATCGCGAACCGCTACCTGCACATGCAGGATATGCTCTACTTTAAAGAGATGGGCAAGACCACCTATGACTGGGGCGGCGCAGGGCTTCGCGAAGAGGTAAAGCATATCACGGAGTTTAAGGAATCCTTTGGCGGTGACGAGCTCTGGTACTACGACTGCGAGGACGCGGTCGGCTTAAAGGCCGAGGCGGTCAAGGGGATCATCAACATGATCGGTGTTCTGACGGATTAGAGAGGATTACAAAGTTGAGACAATACATCAATGCCTGCACATTTCGGCTGGATGATATCACGCCGGACATGGATTGGAACAAGTTCTGCCGGATCAAGGCGATCTTTGACAAGTTCAAGATCAAGCCGCTCATCGGCATCGTACCGGACAATCGGGATGAGAATCTGAAAAAAGGCGGATTCTGCATCGATTTCTGGGCCTGCATGCGGCAATTCCAGCAGGAAGGCTGGTCGATCGCGCAGCACGGGTATCATCACGTGTACGAGACAACGGACTCCGGGATCCTTGGCGTGAAGAATGCGAGCGAGTTTGCGGGGCTTCCGTATGACGTACAGCTCCATAAGATCCGCGCCGGACGTGATATTTTGCAAAAAGAAGGCCTCGATGTTACAATATTCATGGCGCCCGGACATACTTTTGACAGGACGACATTAAATGCGCTTGAAACGCTGGAATTTACCTGCGTGACAGACGGCTATACGAGCTCGCCGTGCTACAGAGGGAACCTGCTTTTTATCCCCTGCAGGGGAGCGCGCCTTAAGATGCCGCAGGGCCTTGATACGATTTGCATTCATGCGAACGAGTATGAAGAGCGGGATTTCCACGAACTGGAGAATTTTATCAAGGGTCATCGGGACCGGATCTACTCGTTTGATGAGGTGCTTGCACAGATCTGGTATCCGAAGATGCGCGCGGGACTGAAGATACAGGAAGATGCGAATCTGGCACTTTTTCGCTTAAAGAAGAAGGTGGCAGACAGCGAAGCATGTCAGGACTTTATGTCTGAGACGTATGACGAGGACAGCAGGAAGAAAATGCTCAATCGTCTGAAAGGTCTTCCGAAGCTCGCGGGCAGCGTACTCAAGGAGCAGCGGGCTAAAAAAAAGTAAACTAAGAGAGACTTTATGGATATTATCAGGAAACTACAGACTGTACTCAATAAAAAACAGAAGCGCCGCGTGGTACTGCTTTTCTTTATGATCATCGTAGGTGCTGTACTTGAGACGCTGGGCGTCTCCATGATCCTCCCGATCGTAACGGCGGTCGTGGAGCCGGACGCTTTTACCTCCAACAGGCTGATCGCAGAGACCAGCAGGATCCTCGGGATCACATCGATCGAGCAGTTCGTCCTCGTGATGATCTTCGCACTCATCGTGATCTACGTATTGAAGAACCTGTACCTGCTGTTTCTCTATTACGTGCAGCATACGTTTATCTGCAACAGTCAGTTTCAGGTGTCCAAGGACCTTCTTGGCATCTATTTTAACAAACCGTATGAATATTATCTGAATGCAAACACCTCCGACATTCTTCGTACCGTCTACAGCGATACGACGGGTGTTTTTTCGCTTCTTCTGGAATGCATTCAGTTTCTGTCCGAGTTCGTGATCGCGCTGTGCATCGGCATCCTGCTGCTGCTCATCGATTTTCGCATGACGGTCATCACGTGTCTTGTGGTGTTCGGCGTGACGGGCGTGATCGCACTCCTGTTTAAGAACCGGCTTGGCCATATCGGCCAGGAAGCGCGTGTGCGCCAGAGCCGTATGTACAACAGTATCATCCAGTCGATCATGAGCATCAAGGATGTGAAGATCTTCGCAAAGGAAGACTCCTTCCTCGAAGAGTATGAGGTGAACGGCAAGCGTTTTTACAACCTGTCCCGTTCGCAGAAGGTGCTTGGCAGTGCGCCGCGTCTCATCATCGAGAGCGTCTGTATCGGTGCGATCCTTGGATACCTTGCGGTAATGATCATGATGGGCGAGAGCGTCACGAGCATGCTGCCGCAGCTTTCCGCATTCGCGCTTGCGGCTGTCAGACTGATGCCGTGCGCAAACCGCATGAGCACGTACCTTGCAAATATCGCGTATTACAAGCCGACGCTTGATTTTGTATATGACAACGTGGAGATGCCGCAGAACATCAAGGCAAGTGAATCAAAAGACCGCGAGCTGATGGGCAAAGCGGCTGCCAAGAAGGCAGGTCTCCCCGCCAAGATGCCGCTCCATGAGAAAATCTCTGTAAAGGGCATCACGTATTCGTACCCCAATTCGGACAAGCTGATCTTCGATCATGCGGACATGGAAGTTCCGGTCGGCAAATCGGTCGGCATCGTGGGCAAGTCCGGCGCGGGCAAGACAACGATCGTGGATATCATCTTAGGGCTCCTTGACCCGGCATCGGGCGAGATCCTCTGCGACGGCGTGGATGTTTTTTCCAATTATCCGGGGTGGCTTCATAACATCGGCTATATCCCGCAGTCCATCAACCTGATGGATGATACGATCCGCGCGAACGTTGCATTCGGCGTACCGCTTGAGAAGATCGATGAAAAGAGAGTCTGGGAAGTCTTAGAAGAAGCGCAGCTCACGGATTTTGTCAGGGAACAGCCTGACGGGATCGATACCGAGATCGGCGAGCGCGGCATCCGTATGTCCGGCGGCCAGCGTCAGCGCCTGGGCATCGCAAGAGCGCTCTATCATGACCCCGAGCTCCTCATCCTTGACGAAGCGACGAGCGCGCTCGATAACGATACGGAAGCGGCGATCATGGATGCCATCAACCATTTCCACGGCCGCAAGACGATGCTGATCATCGCGCATCGCTTAAAGACGATCGAGAACTGCGATCTGATCTACGAAGTAAACGACGGAGAGATCCGTCTGAAGGATAGTGTATGAGTTTGAACATCTTTTTTCAGGGCTATGACTCTGTAAACGGCTACCAGTCCCGCATGCTGAAGCGGATCGAGGAGCAGGTGCATTTTGACAGGTGCCTGATGACGGGCCGCGATAACGACGGGCAGGATGTTTACGATCCCGCCGTATACGAAGTCGTCGATTACGATATGTGTGCGAATGCGACCTATGCAAAGAAGGTAGACATGAACACGCTCCTGCCGCTTGACCGCGAGATCCTGACGGCGATGGCACCTTACGAAGTGATGGCGACCAAGATGCTCTGCCGCATCACGGACTTCGACCAGTTTACGTTTGATGAGGCGAAGCGCTTCTATTTGCAGCACCTTCGCTTCTGGCATGACGCGTTCGTCCGCAACCATATCAGCTACGTGTTTATGACCGGCATCCCGCATCATACGCATGACTACGTGATCTACGGTCTGACCAAAGTGCTGCAGATCCCGATGACGATCCTCGCACCAACGCATCTGCCCAATTGGTGCTTTGTCGGCAATGACCTCTATAAGCTCTATGAACGGATCGATGCGCGCTACGCGGTGCTTTCTGAGAAAAGGGAGCCTGCACAGCTTCCGGATGATGTGGAGACGTATTTCAACGCGCTCCTTCGCGAGAACAAAAAACAGAAAGATAAGGTGATGTACGGGGAGTCCCGTAAGAAGCACATCGAGTCCGAAAAGAAGCAGATCATGGCGTTCATTCAGCCAAAACGTATTCGCAAGATCACGCTCTCCGCATGGAAGCACGGGATCCTGGACAGCCTGCGGGCTCACTCTCTGGAGCCGCTTCATAAACGCCTTGAAAAGCTTAACAAAGAACGTTACTGGATCAAAAAGATCCGTTTGAAATTAAAACGCTGCGATACGATCGGGGACTACGAGAAGCTTGCAAAGCGTCCGGACCTGACAAAGGATCCGTACGTGATCTTCCTCTTCCATCTGACGCCGGAAGCAACGAGCGTGCCGCAGGGCGGCGTCTTCTGCGAGCAGGAACTGTGCGTACAGCTCCTGGCACCGGTCCTGAAAGAATATGGCATCAGGCTCTATATCAAGGAGCATTACGTGCAGCCTTACAGGCAGGAGCATTTCTACGAAGATCTTGCAGCGATCGACAATGTCACGATGATCAGCAGCGATGTGGACAGCGTCGACCTTCTCGAACACTGCGTGGCAGCGGCGACACCGGCCGGCACTGTTGCGATCGAAGCGATCGCGAACGGCAAGCCTGCGCTGCACTTCGGACATGGCGGTTTTGAACATGGCCCCGGCCAGTATCCGATCGGCAATGCGCGCGAGATCCGGGCGGCCATTGAAGATATCTTAGAGAAAACAAAGCAGGCCGCAGACGGCAGGATCGTAGACCGCGAGGATGCAAGGCGGTTCTTCCAAGCCTTTGCCGATACGTCGATCCGCGTTTTCTCACCGATCGAATGCGATGACGCAGATAAGATACAGAAGAGCGCGGACGATGTGGTCGCGCTTGCGATCGAAGAGATAAAAAAGGCGCAGAAATAGAGAGGCTTATCAGAAAGCCGGCAGAATAAACATGTGAGGTTCAGTTATGAAAAAAGTACTCGTTACGGGTGCCGACGGATTCATCGGTTCCCACCTGACGGAACACCTGCTCGAAAAAGGATTCGACGTAAAGGCGTTCACATACTATAACTCGTTTAACAACTGGGGATGGCTGGATACTTTTCCCAAGGAAAAGCTCGATCAGATCGAGATCTTCCAGGGTGATATCCGTGACCCGAACGGCGTAAGAGAAGCGATGAAGGGCGTAGACGGGGTATTCCACCTGGCAGCGCTCATCGCGATCCCTTTCAGCTACCACTCCCCGGATTCCTACGTGGATACGAATATCAAGGGGACGCTCAATGTGCTGCAGGCAGCAAGGAACTTAGAGACAGAGCGCGTACTTGTGACATCCACTTCCGAAGTATACGGCACCGCGCAGTATGTGCCGATCGATGAAAAGCACCCCTACCAGGGACAGTCGCCGTACTCCGCAACGAAGATCGGTGCGGACAGACTTGCGGAGAGCTTCTACAGAAGTTTCAACCTGCCGGTGACGATCGTGCGGCCGTTCAATACGTTCGGCCCGAGGCAGTCAGCAAGAGCCGTGATACCGACGATCATCTCGCAGCTCCTTGCAGGCAAGGAAGAGATCAAGCTCGGGAGCCTGACGCCGACGAGAGATTTTAACTATGTCAAGGATACGGCGAACGGATTCTACGAGATCGCGGTATCCGACAAGACGATCGGTCAGGAGATCAACATCGCGACGCAGAAGGAGATCTCGATCGGTGACCTTGCAAATGAACTGATCCGCCAGATCAATCCGAATGCAAAGATCGTCTGCGACGAGCGGCGTACGCGCCCCGAAAAGAGCGAAGTAAACCGCCTGCTTGGCGCGAATGCGAAGATCAGGTCGCTTACGAACTGGGAGCCGCATTATACGTTCGAGCAGGGTCTTGCCGAGACGATCGAGTGGATCCGCCACAACATGAACGCATACAAGACCGATATCTACAACGTATAACACGTACGACTTTAGGAGATAAGCGCATGATAAACGAAAAGATCAAGCGTTTGCTTGTTCCGAAGACCGCGACGATCCTTGAAGCGATCCGCACGCTCGATGAGACACACGAGCGCATCGTCCTTGTGATGGACGGCGAGAAACTGGCGGGCGTCCTGACGGACAGTAACGTCCGCAAAGCGATCCTGCAGAATGCTTCCCTGAGCGATCCGGTGACGACGGTCATGACAGCAAAGCCGATCACGGTGACGGAAGAAAACCGCTCGCAGGGATCGGCGATCATGAGGCAGCGGGGCATTGATGCGATTCCGGTGATCGATGAAGACGGGACGCTTCTCGACATGCTCTTCCGCCACGAATCATACGAAGAAAAGTATAAGGCCGAGAACCCGATCGATGTGCCCGTTGTTGTGATGGCGGGCGGCAAAGGGACGCGCCTCTATCCGTATACGCAGGTGCTTCCCAAGCCCCTCATCCCGATCGGCGAAGAGACGATGCTCGAGCAGATCATGCACTCTTTTGCCGCAAGCGGCTGCAGGCGTTTCTATCTGTCTGTGAATTACAAAAAGAACCTGATCAAGGCGTATGTCGAGGATATGAAAAAAGGGCCTGCCGCAGACTACGACGTAGCGTATGTCGAGGAAGAGGATTTCTTCGGAACGGCGGGGAGCCTGGCGCTCGTAAAGGGCCGGATCACGGAGCCGTTCTTTGTAACGAACTGCGATATCCTCCTGAAAGTGAAATACGCGGATGTGATGGCTTTTCACAAAGAAAAGAAAAACATGATCACCGTGATCACATCGCTTAAGAACTTCGATATCCCGTACGGTGTGATCCACATCGATGAGAACGGTGATATCGAGCGCCTCGAAGAAAAGCCCAAGCAGAGCGCCCTTGTGAATACCGGCGTCTACGTGCTTGACCCGGAGGTGCTTACGCTTATTCCGGACGGGCAGTTCATGCATATCACGGATCTCATCCAGACCTGCATGGATACCGGCCGCAAAGTCGGCGTCTATCCCGTGACGGACAAAGCATGGGAAGACATGGGCGAACTTGCGGGGATGGAAGCGATGATCCGAAGTCACGGTTTTAAGGATATGTAGATGAGTGGGAAGATTATGATTACCGGCGCGAGCGGTTTTATCGGCTCGGCGCTGGTATCGTATTTGAAAAAAGAAGGGGAGGAAGTCCTTCCCATTGATATGAATGATCTCGATCTTTGTGATGCGGATGCGGTGAATGCCTATCCTGCTGACGGCATCGGGCACATCATCCACCTGGCGGGCATCACGTTTGTGCCCAGAAGCTGGGAGGAACCGGCTGAGTTTGTGCGCGTCAATACGGGCGCAACGCTTCATATGCTGGAGTACTGCCGCGTGCACAAGATCCCGATGACTTATATCAGCGCATATATCTACGGTCAGCCGGAGCGTCTGCCGATCAAGGAGTCGGATCCTGTACGGCCGAACAATCCGTACGCAAAGTCCAAGCACCTCGCTGAGCAGCTTTGCGAGTTCTATGCAAAGGAATTCGGCGTGAAGGTCAGTGTGATCCGCCCGTTTAACGTATTCGGCATCGGGCAGAAAGAGAACTTTCTGATCCCGAAGATCATCAAGCAGGTGCTTTTTGAAGATGCGATCCGCGTGATGGATGTAACGCCGTATCGCGATTACATCTATCTGGAAGATCTGGTTCGCGGGATCTACTTTACGACGCAGAAGGTGCAGGATTATGACGTTTTCAATCTGGGATCCGGCGAGGCATACTCTGTCCGGGAAGTGGTCGATCTCACACAGAAGATCGCAGGAACAGACAAAGATGTGATTACAGAGAGTGCACCCAGAAAGAATGAAATGAACAAAGTGCTTGCGGATGTAAGCCATGCTAGAGAAGTACTTGGATGGGAACCGCAGATCTCGCTTGAAGAGGGTCTTCGCCGGATCATTGCGGATCAAAGAGGATAACTGCATGACCATGCAAAAAGGAAAATGCTATATCATTGCCGAGATTGGCGGGAACTTCACGACTTTTGACGAAGCGAAGCGCTTGGTCGATGAGGCAAAGGGCTGCGGCGTGGATGCCGTCAAGCTGCAAACATATAAAGCAGAGACACTTTCGAGCAAGAAGGCGATCTTCGATATGGAGAATACCGGCATCGTATCGCAGTATGAACTTTTCGATCAGTACTCGATCGGCGAGGAACTCCACAAGCAGGTATTTGATTATGCAAGAGCGTCGGGGCTGGATATCTTCTCATCTCCGTCTCATAAAAACGATGTGGCGCTGCTTGAGAGGCTGGGAGCCGATGCTTACAAGATCGGATCCGATGATGCTTACAACATTCCGCTCCTTAAACAGATCGCATCACTCGGAAAACCTGTTTTCTATGCGACCGGTATGTGTACGCTCGATGAAGTGAAGGAATCGGTGCAAGCGATGCTGCAGACCGGAAACAAGCAGATCATTATCCTGCATGCGATCACGGCATACCCGACGCATCCGGAAGATGTGAATCTGCGGGCTATGCAGACACTGAAGGGAGCGTTTCCGGAGCTTTCGGTCGGATATTCCGATCATACGCTCGGTACGACAGCCTGCATCTGCGCGGCGGCGATGGGGGCGGAAGTGCTGGAGAAGCATTTTACCTATGACAAGCATGCGGACGGACCGGACCATATGCATTCGGCCGATCCCGCTGAGATGAAAGCGATCGTTGATGCGGTACGAGAGTTTGAGCTGATGCGCGGCGACGGCATAAAGAAGCCTGCAAAGGCAGAAGAAGGGACTCGCATCAATAACCGCAAGAGCATTGTGATGATCAAAGATGTCGCAAAAGGCGCTCCGATCACAGCAGATGCGGTCGATATCATGCGGCCCGGATACGGGATCCAGCCCAAATACCTGGAAGAAGTGATCGGGCGGATCGCAGCCTGCGATTTAAAGCGCGATGATATCCTGACTTGGGAAGCACTCGCATAGGAGGAATGATCATGAATGTATTGGCAATCGGTGCCCACTTTGACGATATTGAACTTGGCTGCGGAGGTGCACTTGCAAAGCATGCGGCAAACGGTGATCATGTGACGGTCTTTGTGGCGACCAGATCCGGCTACGTAAGCCCGGACGGTGTCGTGATACGAGGGGATGAAGATGCGGAAAAGGAGGGTCGGAAGGCGGTTGAGATCCTCGGCGCGAAGCTTGTTTGCGGTGGGCTTGAGACATTATCGCTTGAGTTTACGGATGATCTAAACGCAAAGCTTGTGCATCTAATTGAAGAAGAGAATATCGACATCATCTATACGCACCATACAGGTGACGTGCATCACGATCATATCGCGCTAGCCAAGGCGACGCTTCATGCAGCGCGCCATGTACCGCGCATCCTGACATATGCAAGCAACTGGTATCTGTCTGATCAGCCGCTTGTGCAGAATTTCTTCGTTGATATCACAGACTATTGGGACAAAAAGGAAGCCGCGATCCGCGCGCATGAAACGGAATTTGCACGCGCAGGCAAGGACTGGCTGACATACTTTAAAAATGAAGACGTCAATAACGGCTTCCGATGCAAAGTCGGCATGGCGGAGGGATTTCACTGCGTGAAGTGGCTGAATTAGGAGAACACATGAAAACAGGAATTATCATCCAAGCCAGGACGGGCTCCACAAGACTGCCCGGCAAGGTATTAAAGACGATTAATGATAGGACGCTGCTCGATCATATCATTGACAGACTGCGTGCGCGCAAAGAAGATTCGGAAGTGGTCATCGCAACAAGCACACTTCCCGGCGACGATGCGATCGAAAACTGGTGCAAAGAAAAAGGTGTTATCTGCTTCCGCGGCGATGAGCAGAACGTACTTAGCCGCTACTACTTATGCGCGAAGGAGCATCGCTACGACCATATCGTGCGCATGACGGCAGACAATCCGTTCCCAGATATCGAGGAGATCGATCACTTGATCGCATATCATATCAGTGCGGACAACGACTTCACGGAGTCGTTCTCGCAGTTACCGATTGGTGTGGGCGCAGAGATTTTCAGCTACGCAGCATTGGAAGAAGACATGGACAAAGCCTCTATGCCGCATCATTTTGAGCATGTGGATGAGTATATTCTCGAGAATATGAATCTGTTTAAGACGGGGACTTTAACGGTGCCCAAGGAGAAGAACTATCCGGATTTGAGACTGACGGTGGATACGCAGGAAGATTACGAGAGAGCGTGTTATATTGCGGGGAATTCAAAGACGGGACTTGCATCGACCGAGGAAGCAGTGAGATTGGCGAAGGAATTTGAGGGGCATGTTTAAATATGCTTCAAACCGCTGAGAAGTTTTCTACGCGCTCCGGTTCACTAAGCGATACGGGTTGATTGCTCGAAAACTTTCATCGGTTATCAGCATGATATAAACAATGGTGAATCAAATGATTGGAATCTGTATAGAGGCCTCACATCAGAGGGGTATGGGGCACCTGTTTCGTGCAATAAATCTAATCACGTATCTGAGAGAACAGGGTGAAGATTATATCCTGTTTTGTAATGATGATACATCGGCTAAGAAAGTACTTGATGAGAATGGCGTCACATATGAAACAGTAGATCTTTCTGATACGGATTCTAACTGGGAAAAAGACAGAATTCGTAAGCATGGTATCACGATTTGGTTGAATGACAGGCTCGATACGGGATTTGAGACGGCGCAGCATGTAGTGGATGCGGGGATACCACTCTTTACGATCGATGATATGGGCGAGGGTGCATCACTCGCGGATGGCAACTTTGCGAGCCTCGTGTTTGAAGATGTCGCGAAGATTCCGGGAAAGCATGTATTTGCAGGACCGGGGTATTTGATCCTGAATCAGGAGATAGCGCAGTATAAGCGGGAGAGAACCGGAATTCGAAAGATCCTGGTCACACTGGGCGGCAGCGATACGTATGGCGTGACTTTGCAGGTAGTTCGGTCTCTTAAGAGAATCCTTCCCGCATGCTTACGCACGGAAGAATCTCAGACTGCAGGGAATAGAAATGCAAAGCGTGAGAACGATCGCCTGATAGATGTGTCAGTGCTTCTGGGTCCGGGGGCAGTGATTTATGAGAAAGTTCGTGAGGAATTAAAGCTTTCCGATATAGAATCCAAAGAGGAAGAGAACGCTTCCTTGACCGATACAGGCGTTCGATTTGAATTGGTTGTCGGTGTGCCTTCGCTGATGGCATACTTCGCCGATTTTGATCTGGCGATCACAGGCGGCGGCGTGACACCAATGGAGGCGGCGGCCTCGGGGCTTCCGACCGTTGTGATTGCGAATGAACGGCATGAGATTGCGATCGGGCGATTCCTCGAAGCCAAGGGATGCAGTGCATTTGCAGGCTATTACAAAGAATTAAACGAGGATGTGATCAGAGATCTTCTGAAACACCCGGAAAGAATAAAAGAGATGAGTATACAGGGGACGAGGAGCGTTACGCTTGAGGGCTGTGCGCATGTATACGAGGAGATGAAACGATTCCATGACACAGGAAAAGAAACCGGAAGATAAGACGATCGTGATCCATCAGCCTGACTTTATGCCGTACCTTGGCTATTTTGACAGGTTGCTTCATGCGGATACGCTCGTAGTGCTTGAGACCGCACAGTATGTGAACGGAACCAGCAAGAGCTGGATGAACAGAGACAAGATCAAGACGGATCGGGGCGAGCAGTGGTTCAATCTTTGTGTGAAAAAAGCACCACGCGAGACAGCGATCAAAGATATCGAGCTTCTTGATGACGGTGGCAAGTGGCGTAAAAACAATCTCGGGCTCTTCCATCAGCACTATCGCAAGGCACCTTTTTACAAAGAGATCCTACCGTATGTAGAAGAGCTCTATGCGCGGGATGATAAGCTCTTTTGGACTTTCGCCTTTGCTTCCATCAAGATGCTGATGAATCTTTTTGATATCCATACGGAAGTGGTGTTTGCAACGGATCTCGATCCGCAGGGCAAGAACAACGATATGATCGTAGACATCATGCAGAAGCTTGGTGCGCACCGATATCTTTCTGGTACAGGAGCGGCTGACTACTATGATGAGAGTGTTTACAAGAAGGCAGAGATTGAGGTGATCTGGCAGGATTTCCATCATCCCAAGTATCCGCAGCAGTATCCGGAACTTGGTTTTATTCCGTATCTGTCAAGTTTGGATCTTTTATTCAACTGTGGGATCGAGAATTCCAGAAAAATTTTGCGCGGCGAGAGGTAATCTATGTTCTTTGATACAAATCCCGTAGAATATATCAAGACAAGATGGGCCGGGATCGGCGCGCCTGTAAGACGGACATTTGTTGTATCGTATCTGTCGGCGATCGTGGCGCATCTTTATGTGCTTACGAATAAATTCTTCAATTATTTTGAGATGGGCAATATTTTCACCCATATGCCATTCAGCCAGGAGGATTCGCTGGGCCTTGGCAGATGGTTTATGCCGGTTGCGACGAATCTCCTCACGTACTTTTCGATGCCGCTTGTAAACGGGCTGGTGGTCTTTTTGATGCTTGCAGTCAGTGCGGCGCTGATCGTGGATATGCTGGAGATCAAAAGCAGCGCTTACGGTGTGCTGTTCGGACTTATCTTTGTGACATTTCCGGGACTTGCCAGCATCATGTCGTATGGCGTAAACTGTGATCTTTTCTCGTCTGCGCTGCTTCTTTCGGTCCTCTCGGGGTATCTCTTTGTACGGTCACTCAGACAGAATAAATGGGTGCGCGGCGTGATCCTGGGCGCGATCCCGCTGTCGCTGTCACTTGCGTGCTATCAGCCGTATATGTCGGTTACGATCGGCATGCTCTATATGATGCTCTTTATGCAGGTCTATCGGAAACGGACGGATCTTAAGACCTTTATTCCGATGGTATTCAAGAGCGTCCTTATGCTGGCGGCAGGTTTTATCCTGTATTATGTGATCCTGAAGATCATGCTCACTGTGACGGGGATCAGCCTGTCCGATTACCACGGCGTGGACAGCATGACGAGCTTCACACCGAAAGGGATCGCGAAGGGATTCGTGTATTCCTATCTGCATTTTATCAAGTATTTCTTTACGACCGAGTATACCTATACGATCGGCAGGATCGTATGCAACTGTATCGGCGCGGCCACCTTTGCAGCGCTTCTTTTCAGGCGGATGCGCGTAAACCGCGGTGCTGTCCATAAAGGGAGTGATGCAACAGCGGACAAGACGTATCTTGTGCGTGACCGCATGACGAATGCACTCTTATTGATCCTGTTTTTGTATCTGCCGCTTGGCGTGAATGCATCGCCTTTTCTCATGGCAGACAGAGTCGGCGCGGGTGTCGACCGCTATATGATCTACTCGCTCATGTTCCTGTGGGCGCTCCTTCTTGCCATGATGGATGATAACACGGACGAGAACACGGCGCAGCTTACAAAAAGCAGGAAGAACCTCCTGCAGTGGCTTGGGGGCTTCTCCGTGATCTGCGCGATCGTAACGGGTCTTATCATCACAAACCAGGCATATCACCGTCTGGAGGCGACCACGCAGGCAACGGAAGGACTGATGGTCCGCATGGCGGCTCGTATGGAACAGACGGAAGGCTGGAATAAAGATATACCGGTCTATTTTGTGAACCCGCGTAACATGGTGAATAGTAACTACGGCCCGGAAGTCACTGACTATCGGAATCTTACGAACCTGCCGGGTACGTTCCTTCGCGCCGGTTACGGCGAGGAAGCGATCGCAGGCTACATGAATACTTACTTACGTTTCCCCGTAAAGCTTGCAACGGAAGAGGAGATCGCGCGTGTGGAAGCGAATCCTGCATTTGGAAAGCTGAAAGCGTATCCGGATGCAAGCGCCGTGCAGATCATCGACGGCGTGATGGTCGTGAAGGTGTCTGAGGGCGAGACGGACGCAGATCTGGAAGAAAACTGATTAGATTTCAAAACCCATCGCAGGAGATCCTACGATGGGTTTTGTATTAAGAGATTTGCTTTGAGAGCCTTAAATGAGAACCGGAGGCTGGCGCCTCCGCTCTTGAGTTAAGTGCGCTGACGCGCACGGATTAAGTTACTGCAACATTTTCTCAAACTCTTCAAGAGGGATGTGGGCGCGTTCTGCTGCAATAGCAACATCAAGCTGATTTGCCTTTGCTAACTCGATCAGTAGTTCTTTTTGCCCTTCAGCACGCCCTTCAGCACGGCCTTTAGCACGACCTTCTTCGCTGTAGATCTGTTTATACTCTTCTTTAATGAACTCTTTGTATTCATCCATATCGAATTCGCCCAGAATAGATGTCATGATCCTTGCCCTCTCTTTCTGCAGGATATCTGTCAGGATGCCGTTCTCAATACACATTTCGACTGCATTTTGAAAAGCTGTCTCTTTCGACAGTTCCCGCCTGTTTGCGATACAGGACCGGACAGTTTCTACAAACTGCGCATACTCTTGCAGCTTCTTGCATTTGCTCATAAGCTCTGCATTATGTCCTGCATTGATGTTGTACACATGTACGATGAATTCCAGATCCGGTGTTTCGTTTGACTCCCCAGAGTGATAAAAAGCGGTCGATAGGCGCTCTTCATAATAATCCGCAGCATCTTCCGGCCCATTATAGAAGACGGTAAAGTGAGGCATCGGCAGCTTGATCAGTTTTGAGGAATAGAGTTGTCTCCAATTCGTCAGCATTTCCTTGTACAGATCGCCTACATACAGGAATCCGCGAAGCGGCATATTCGGCGAATACGTCGACTGCTGTTCAAACAGATTGAGATGCCCGTCTATCAGAAATGACAGGTCATTCTTCATGCCTATAAAAACAGCATCTTTAAGCGTGTTGATCACCAGATCATCTGGATTCGTATAATGCTTGCCAGACAGCGCGTTATAAAGCGCCAGCAGTTCCTTCTTTTCCTGAAATACGATCTTAAAGACCGTGTCCTTGTACTCGCGTACATAATTTTCATGATCGTTCATTAAATCCTCCTTGATCGCGGAGGTCCAATCGAAACCTCCCGTATTTTAAGCAACGGAAAGTTTGTCTTGAAAATGATAGATATGATATCAGAATTGAAAGAAGAACTGTCCTGAATTGCTTATATGATTTTTACAGACATAGCCTACCACAGGCCCTGAAAAAACGGCAATCGGCACCCTTCACAAAATATCGGGGGTCCGGCGTAGCAGTTTTACCAAAATTTTGCGACACACGTGTCACCAAATCAGGCGTGAATCCGTCATAAAAAGCACATGGAAGTTAGCTTTGAGATTTGCTATAATATAGAGTCGAGAAACAGGCGGTCAGCCGCCACTTTGATATGAGGAACCAACATGAGTAAAGCCCTGATCGCCATGAGCGGCGGCGTGGACAGCAGTGTGGCGGCCTATCTGATGAAAGAGGCGGGCTACGAATGCATCGGCGCGACGATGAAGCTCTATGATAACGAGACCGCGTGCGTGTCCGTGACCAAGACGTGCTGTTCGGTTGATGATGTGGCGGATGCCCGCTCCGTGGCATACAGCCTTGGCATGAAATACTATGTCTTTAATTTCAAAGATGAATTCGAAGAGAAAGTCATCAGCAAGTTCGTGCGCTGCTACGAATGCGGCGCGACGCCCAATCCTTGCATCGACTGCAACCGGTACATGAAGTTTGATAAGCTGCATCGGCGCGCGAAGGAGCTTGGCTGCGACTATGTTGTGACCGGCCACTACGCCCGCATCGAGGAGCGTGGCGGGCGCTTCGCTCTGCTTAAGGGCATCGATGAGACGAAGGACCAGAGCTATGTCCTCTATTCCATGACGCAGGAAGAGCTCGCACACACGCAGTTCCCGCTCGGCAGCATGCGAAAGAGCGAGATCCGCGACCTTGCGGAGGCGCACGGCTTTATCAACGCGAGGAAGCCCGACAGCCAGGATATCTGCTTCGTGCCGGACGGCGACTATGCCAAGGTGATCCGTAACTTTACGGGCAAGACGTACGATACGGGCAATTTCATCGACCATGACGGCAACGTATTAGGGCGCCACAAAGGCATCATCCACTATACGATCGGCCAGCGCAAAGGACTTGGCATACCTGGGCAGACGCCGTACTATGTCTGCGAGATCCGTCCCGATACGAATGAGGTCGTACTTGGCAGTAACGACGCTCTTTTCTCCGATACGGTGGAGATCGCGGATCTTAACTACATCCCGGGCGATGTCCCAGCAGGGCCTATTCGGTGCGAAGCCAAGATCCGATACAAGCATGCGGCACAGCCGGCCACGGTTACGTTCCATGGAGAAAAGCGTGCGACCATCACCTTCGATGAGCCGCAGCGCGCGATCACGAAAGGCCAGGCGGCGGTGCTGTATCTTGGTGATGAGGTACTTGGCGGCGGCGTGATCATTTAGGATATGCAATATGAGCCTGACAAAAAACAGGAAATGAACTGAGTAATATCTCATTAAATGATAAAGATCCTGTTTGAAACAGGATTTCTATAGGAGTCTACAATTTATGAAACTAAGTTATCTGGATGACATATTCAGACTGAGTCACTGCTACGCGCACAACGAGTTTGCGCAGCTTCGCGAGGAGATCCTCGCGATGAAGGACTCTCTGACGTACTATTTTGAAGAGGACGGCGAGATCTGGGGCTATAACATCATGCGCAATGAACCGGTCTCCAAGATCTACGGGTTCGACGTGCTGGTGGTGCGCTTCGTCTTATCAAGCGTTGAGACACTGCACGACGACCATCAGGAGGCGATCGCCAAGAAGCTTGTAAAGCACCTGCGCGAAGAGATGGAAGCAGGTCACGCCTACTACAACGTGCGCGTCCCCGCCAACATCATGGATATCTACAAGACGCTCAATGATGAGCTTTTCGATGGCCTGTTCTGCGGCGGTACCGTAGAGTATTTTATCGATGGAAAACCTTGCGAGATGCCGGACGATTCGGCCTTTCGCGTATTTTATCCAGATAACGCGTATCTCACGAAGAATCGTGAAAAACTCTCCGACGTCATGTATCAGGCGTTCAAGATCTACCAGGGGCAGTACCATATCTCGCCCGTTCTGGAAGATAAAGCCGGTGAGATCTACGCAAACTGGATTGCATGGCACTGTGACAACTTCGAAGAGGGGCGCGTGCTTGTAACGGAGTATCAGGGTGATCCGATCGGCGTCTTTGTGATCACGGAGACGGACCGCGCGGTGGAGCTGACACTTTCCGGCGTATCGCCTGACCATCGCAAGATCGGTGCGTACAGCTGCATGATCGCGACGCTTGTCAACCGCGCCTATGCGCACGGCAAGACCTTCACGACGAGCACGCAGCTTGACAACTACGTGGTCCAGAAAAAATGGATCAGCATCGGGGCCAGACCTTATTTTACCTACTACAACGTGCACTACGATTTTCGCTAGGAGTCTGAAGAATGAAACTAAGTTATTATGACGATATATTTCGACTGAGCCACTGTTATGCGCACAACGAGTTTGCGCAGCTGCGGCAGGAGATCCTCGATATGAAGGATCAGCTGACGTATTACATCGAGGATGATGGCGAGATCTGGGGCTACAATATCAAAAAGAATGAGCCTGTATCACGGGTCTATGGCTTTGATGTTTTTGTCGTGCGTTTTGCTTTTTCTTCAGTGGAGACGCTGCATGATGCCAAGCAGGTGCAGAACGCCAAGAAGCTCATGGCGCACCTTCGCACCGAGATGGAAGAGGGGCATGCGTATTATAACGTGCGGATCCCGGCCAATATCATGGATGTCTACAAGTGCATGAATGACGAGCTGAAACGTGGCTTCTTTTGCGGCGGCACGGTCGAGTACTACATCGACGGGCATCCTTATGAGATCCCGTACCATGAAGGCCTTCGGATCTTCTACCCCGACAATGCATACCTGCAGGCGAATCGCGACATCCTGCTCGATATCACGTATCAGTCCTTTAAGACATACCAGGGGCAGTATCACATATCTCCGGTCCTTTGCAAGCAGGCGAGCGTGATCTACAACAACTGGATCGAATGGCATTTTGATCACTTTGAGGAGGGACGTGTCCTCGTCACCGAGTACCACGGCGAGCCGGTCGGCATCATGACGACGACCGAGACCGAGTATGCGGTGGAGGCGACACTTTCCGGCATCTCAACCAAGTACCGCAAGCTCGGCGCCTACAGTTCCATGATCGGAACGCTTGTGAACCGCGCCTACGAGCACGGCAAGACCTTCACGACGAGCACGCAGCTTGATAACTACGTGGTCCAGAAGACCTGGATCGGGATGGGCGCACGTCCGTACTTCACGTACTATAATGTGCACTATGATTTTAGGTGAATTATTTTTTAGAATAACTTATGGTGGCTGCGTGTCATACTTCCTCACAGGCACGCTCTCGCTACGCCAAGCTATCGCAACGGATGCTAACCTCGTGCTCTCACAAAAGTTCGGCACTCGCTAAGCGCCGGCGGCTTGGAGTACCTGTTACGGAAGTTGACAGCGCAGCCACCGGTAAAGATGGAAATTAGATAGATCATTTTTTAGAATAATTAAGGGTGGCTACGCGTCATACTTCCTCACAGGCACGCTCTCGCTACGCCGAGCTATCGCAACGGATGCTAAGCTCGTGCTCTCACAAGGTTCGGCACTCGCTAAGCACCGGCGGCTCGGAGTACCTATTACGGAAGTTGACAGCGCAGCCACCGATAAAGACGGAAATTAGATAGATCATTTTTTAGAATATCCAGGAGTGGCTGCGCGTCATACTTCCTCACAGGCACGCTCCCGCTACGCCGAGCTATTGCAACGGATGCTAACCTCGTGCTCTCACAAAAGTTCGGCACTCGCTAAGCACCGGCAGCTCGGAGTACCTGCTACGGGAGTTGACAGCGCAGCCACCGATAAGATCTTGAAAAGGATAATAAATGAGAATTCTCATGATCGGCGCAGGTCGGGATGTGCGGGGCGGCGTCTCCTCGGTAGTGAACAGCTACTACGAGGCGGGCCTTGCAAACAAGGTCGACCTGACATATCTTCCCACGATGGAAGACGGATCAAAACTGCATAAACTGATCGTGGCTGCGAAGGCGTACGCACGCTTTGGGTCCCTTCTGAAAAAATGTGACATCCTCCATGTGCATATGTCTGTGGACGCCAGCTTCTACCGCAAGGCTGCCTTCATCAGGCGGGCGCATAAGGCCGGCAAGAAAATCGTGATCCATATGCACGGAAGCACATTTGATTCGTTCTATCTGGAGCGATGCAACGAGAAGCAAAAAGCGAATGTGCGTGAGATCTTCGGGATGGCGGACCGCGTGATCGCCCTGTCACAGGATTGGAAAAGATTTATCGATCGAGAAGTATATGGTAGCGGTGCAGATTTGGGCACAGACAGTAACCCGGTTCGGGAATGGGAAGAGGCTGGCAGTATCGAGAATGCTTGTGCACATGGAATTGTTGGAGCCGAAGAGCGAAGAGAATCGTCAGTGACGAGTAACGACCGAGTAATCGTAATCTACAACTCCGTCAATATCCCTGCTCCCTACAAGAAGGACTATGCGAACCGCAACATGCTCTTCCTTGGTCTTCTCGGCCACAGAAAAGGCACCTACGATCTCATCGAGGTACTGTCTGCACTTCTTAACAAGTACCCCGATGCACACATGTATTTCGGCGGTGACGGTGAGCGGCAGCAGGCTGAGGCGCTGTGCCACGAAAAGGGCATCTCCGATCGCGTCACATTCCTTGGATGGGTGCGCGGCGCAAATAAGGAGAAGTACCTGAAAGACTGCAGTATCTACGTGCTTCCAACATACCACGAAGGCATGCCGATGTCCGTGCTGGAAGCGATGGCATATGGCCTTGTAGTCGATTCCACCTACGTGGGTGGCATCCCGCATATCATCAGGGACGGCGAGAACGGCCTCCTGCAGGAAGCCGGAGACACAGACGCACTTTCCGCTAACCTTGACAGACTCCTTGCGGATGCAGATCTTCGACGAGCACTTGGGACGAAGGCAGTAGCGCTGATTCGTGAAGATTTTGATGTTGCAAAGAATTTGGAGAAACTCTTAGCTTTGTATCATGAATTGATTTGAAACAGAACCTTATGATGCAGGGTGCTGTTTCTTTGATTCAGCGCAATGTATGACCGTGGCAGAGTGATTTAGAACGCAACTATTAAGAAATCCTTAATAGTTCAATATGATGGCGCCATATGCACATGGTGGAAAAGGATTATAAGTGATGGCGGACTAGTCCTGTCTCAAACTATCCGGTATTCCCGGATAGTTCAAGTTGAAGGTAATGGAGATGACCTCTGGGAGTGTGAAAGAAATGCAGGAATGGTGAGAAGATGGTATAATACAGTCGACTGTAGTGAAGTTTGCTTATGAGGATCCAGGCCATGACTGAAGAAAAGAAGCGGATTAATTATATGGTGGTTTGTGTAAACGAATTTGCCAACAAATTCCAGATATCTCCCAAGGAAGCGTTTTCTTATCTTTATGATCATAAGGGGATAGAATTCATCAAAGAGAATTATGATATCGAGCATACGCTTAGCTTTGATGACGCAATAGAAGACCTTACACTGATATGCCGAAAAAACGGTACATGCTCCGATGCGCATACATCACGAAAAAATGTTGTATGCTCAATGAGTAGCGAACAGCAGATGGTTGAATACATGGTGCAGGATCTTGTTGAGATGCTGACGGAATCTAGAGGGATCGAGTATGACCAGGCAATGCATATCTTATTCGATTCAAGTGTTTATGATAAAGTCGCTGATGAGCGAACGGGACTTTACCGGGAAAGCCCTGCTTATGTGTACGGGCTCTTGCAGGACGAACTAACCTTTGGGCATATTGTGCAGGCCGAAATATAGAGATTAAGCGATATGGAAGTGATCTTTGTTACCTCCGCCTTAAAGGGCGGCGGCGCAGAGCGCGTGATGACGACGCTCGCAAATCAATTTGCATATATGGGTGATACCGTGACGATCCTGATGGTGGCAGGCGATGCCTGTGACTATACGCTTGATCCTGCGGTGATTCTTTCCTGTATCGGCCAGGCATCAGGCGGTAATCCGCTGAAACAGGTAAGCCGTATCTTTAAGATGCGCCGGTACTTTAAACGGCATCCCAAAGCAGTGCTGATCTCCTTTAGCACCACGATCAATCTGTTCTCGATCCTGGCGTCACTCGGTCTTCCGAACAGGCTGATCCTGTCTGAGCGGAACGATCCGAATCGTTGCAACTATAAAACCTTACGCAATCTAATCTACAGCCTGAAAGGACATTATGTCTTCCAGACAGCTGATGCGCGGGATTGCTTTTCTGAGAAAATCCGGAAACGCAGCACGGTGATCCCGAATCCGCTGCGCGATGATCTGCCGAGTGTAGACTTGCTGATCAAGAAAGCAGTAGAAGAAAACCAGGATACGACAGGAATAGCGCATATACAAGAGACAGATCCTTCCGAAAGAAGGTTTGTACAGAATGTAGACTGCGTTGCAAGAAGGAAGATTATCGTCGCTGCAGGCCGCCTTGAACCTCAGAAGAACCACAGGCTTCTGCTGGACGCCTTTGCGGCATTCCATAAGACCCATCCGGACTACGCCCTTCGCCTTTACGGGCGCGGTAGCTTAGAGTCAGATTTAAAGCGGCTTGCTACAGAACTTGGTATTACAGAATCAGTCGTCTTCAAGGGCTTTAGCAAGAACATCCTTACAGAGATCGCAGACTGTGCGATGTACGTGCTCTCCTCCGATTACGAGGGCATTTCCAATTCCCTGATGGAGGCGATGGCGATCGGCCTTCCGGTCATCTCGACTGACTGTCCGATCGGTGGGTCGAGAATGTTGATCCAAGATGGCGAGAACGGTCTTCTGATCCCTATGCAGGATGTGAAGGCTCTAACAGACGCAATGGGCCATATTGCGAACGATCCGGCACTTGCAGAGAGGATTGGCAGCAATGCGATCAAGATCCGCGAGGCATACAGTAAAGAGACAGTATGCGCGAAGTGGCACACGTTTGCTACGGTGAAGAAGCAATCGTTAATCGCAGAAGCCTGAGAGGCATGTTTGAAACAGAAAGTAACTTTGCTTAAACATACATAACATGAAATAAGATAAAAAGATTAATGGGTGAACCTAAAGTATCCTTGATACTGACAACATACAACTGCAAAGAAAACTTCAGAACCACGATGGAGTCGATCCTGACGCAAGATTATCCGATCATTGAGATCGTGGTGAAGGACGGCGGCTCAACGGACGGGACACTCGAACTGATTCACGAGTACGAGGCGAGTTTTCAAACCGTAACACAGCAGGAAGTGACTCTGCAGGATTCCAATCCGAACAGTGAAGGCTTAGAGCCAGACAACGCATCCATCCGCACTTTCATCTGGAAATCCGCTCCCGACACCGGTATATACGATGCCCTCAATCAGGGAATCAAGTTATCGACCGGCGATATCGTCGCGGTCTGCAATGATCGCTTTACAAGACCTGACGCGATCAGCTTGCTTGTGAAGGCTATTCAAGAGAAGCCTGATTCTATCGGCGCGCACGCAGACCTTGTCTATGCGGATGGGGACAAGATCATCAGACGATGGAAGATGGGTATCGGACAGATCCGAAAGGGCTGGATGCCCGGACACCCGACGCTGTACTTAAGGCGTGAAGTATACGACAAGTACGGCCTGTATGATACATCCTATCGATGCTCGGCCGATTTTGAGTTTATGGTACGCGTGCTGACAGACCACGAGGACCGGCTGGCATACGTCCCTGAGACACTCATTAGCATGTACTATGGCGGAACGAGTACGGGAAGCGTGAGAAGTTACCTGCGTTCTATCAATGAGTCCCATACAGCGCTTGTACGAAATCATGTAAAATGCGCCTGGTGGATCATCTGGAAGCGAACACTAAAAACGATCCGTCAGTTTTGAGCGATGGCATACACTTATGAAGGACACAACAATTTATAAGGCTTCATTGTTACAATGATGAATATGAAGAAAGCCTCTCAAATTATCATATTGATCACTTCCCTTGCAGTCATGATCCTTGGCACGTACCTTTTTGACGTCCTGTTTGCAGACCTTGCGGCGCCAACGTTCTCTATGCAGAGCGGATTCTATAAGGATCCGATTGCGCTTGAGATCACAACGAATCGCGATGCCGAGATCTACTATACGCTTGATGGAAGCGAACCGACGCATGAAAGCATCCGATATGAAGGCCCTATCTGCCTGACTGATCCCTCGAATCAGCCTAATGTCTACTCGGCGCGAGATGATCTGTCGGCGGCGTTTTATGCAGAGCCTGATCGATTTGCGGTTCCGCAGGATCCGGTCGACAAAGCCAATGTGATCCGTGCGGTTGTGATCTCCCATGATGGCAAAGAGATTTCTCCTATCTCGACAGCGACTTATTGGATCGGTGATCGAATGGAAAAATACCTCGAGACGGATGTCATCTCACTCGTCACGGACCCTGAGAACCTGTTCGATTATGAGAAGGGTATCTACGTAGCCGGTAAGACATTCGATACCTTTGTATCAAGCGGTGCGCGCGATGCGATGGATGATCCGGATCATTGGCGCAGATGGATCGCAAATTATTCGAATTCCGGACGCGATTGGGAGCGCCCAGTTCATTTTGATCTGATCGGACCTGACGGACATCTGACTGTGACAGACGATGCCGGGATTCGTATTAAAGGCGGCACCAGCAGATCTTTTACCAAGAAGAGTTTTCGCCTATACGCGCGAAAAGAATACAGCGGGAGAGACGCATTCGCAATCCCTTTTTTTGAGCCTTACGGACGGAGCAAGATCGCTCTTTTCAGCGGTGCGCAGGATTATCGCACCATGATGCAGGATGCGCTGATCTCGTATGCGGCGCGTGATATGAACTTCGAGGTCCTACAAAGCAAGCCTTGTACAGTCTTTTTAAACGGCGAATACTGGGGCTTTTACTGGATCATGGAAGAGATCTGCGAGGAATACCTGACGGAGCATTATTCACTCCCTAAAGATGAAGCGGTTATCATTAAGAACGGCCATCCCAAGACAGAAGGCGAGAAGAGCGATGCCTGCATCGATGCCTGGAATGACCTCGCAGATGCAGATGAGCCGATCGATGATGCGCTTTATGAGAAAATCTGCAATGCCATTGACATCTTCAGCTATATCGATTACTACGCAGCAGAGATCTATATTGCACGTGGCTATAACGACTGGCCGCGGTACAATGAGGCAAGCTGGCGCAGTACGGAAGATCTTGGAACCAACCGATGTGACGGCAAGTGGCGATGGATGCTTTTTGACACCAATTGGTCATGCCTGGATGACTGGGAGGACGATACGATCGCATATACGATGGAGCATAGCAGCTTGTTTGCACGCTTGATGGCATATAAACCTTTTAAGCAGGCTTTTCTTGATCGACTGGAAACACTCGGCGATTATGAATTTGACCCGATTCGCCTTGCACCTGAGTTTTCGTATTTGTGTGAACTTTTAAGAGAGCCGGCGGCATGGGACTTGAAGCAGTATTACGGAGACAATAAGAGTGCGGAAGAATTTGATGAGGAGATCGCAAGCATTGCGACATTCCTGCAGAATCGGCCTACTTATATCAAAGACCTGGTAGAAAGTTATCGAAAATAAAGATGGGAGCACACCAATGGAGAAGACAATCCTATATCTCGTCCTTCCCTGTTATAACGAGGAGGCTGTCCTGTATGATACAGCAGCTGTTGTGGAGGGCAAATATCGCGACCTTATACAAAGCGGCAGGATCAGTGCAGAGAGTAAGATCCTGTTTGTAAATGACGGATCAAAAGACCGCACGTGGGAGATCATTACGGAACTGTTCCACCGAAATCCTGTTTTTTGTGGTGTGAACCTGTCCCGCAATCGCGGACACCAGAATGCAGTACTGGCTGGCCTCATGACAGCCAAGGAGAAGGCTGATGCCGTCATCTCGATCGATGCAGACCTCCAGCAGGATATCAATGCAGTCGATGAGATGCTTACAAAGTTTGAGAGTGGCTGCGATGTCGTATACGGCGTGCGTAATGCACGTGATACGGACGGCATGATCAAGAAAGTGACAGCGCTTGGATTTTACAAACTGATGCAGATGATGGGCTGTGAGGTTTTAAAGAACCATGCGGATTATCGCTTGATGAGCAAGCGCGCGATCGAGAGCCTTTCTGAATATAACGAAGTGAACCTGTTCCTTCGCGGCCTGATCCCTACAATTGGTTACAAATCCGATATCGTATATTTTGATGTGCGTGAGCGTCAAGCCGGTGAATCAAAGTATACGATGAGCAAGATGCTTGGCTTTGCAATGGATGGCATCACGTCATTTTCAATCAAGCCGATCCGTTTCATTACGGCAATCGGTTTTCTGATGCTTCTTGTGAGCATTGGGATCATCATCCAGACGATTGTGGAGCATTATCTTGGCATGACGGTGCCCGGATGGTCGTCGCTTCACTGCGCTCTCTGGCTGATCGGCAGTATCCAGCTGATGGCGCTCGGCATCGTCGGTGAGTACATTGGGAAGATCTACATGGAATCAAAACACAGACCCAGATACCATATCGAGTCTGTATTGTGGCGTGATGAGTAGTATGAATTATAGGAACTGACAAATGTTTACTCTTGAAGAGAATCGAACCGATAGGTTCGATTCTGATACGCAATTTCATTCAGCTAAAGCCGAGACTGATGCAAACTCCACTCATCTGATTGTGAAAGGCATCCTGAAAGCCCTCGCACTCCTTGTGATCGCGGTCACTCTTGGCATCACTTTCTGGCACAACCTGCAGGGCGCAAATCTTTGGCATGACGAGGCGATGCTGGCATATTCGATCTGTAACAGGTCGCTTCCTGAACTGTTAACGCAGCCGCTTGCTTATAACCAGAGTGCACCGATCCTCTACATTGTGATCGTAAAGCTTTTTGCGACGGTATTCGGTACATCCGAGTTTATTCTGCGTCTTCCGAGCTGGCTTTCGTTTGCGGCGCTTCTTGCTGTGTACTACATGATGGCAAAGCGTATCTGCAATCATAAGGCGCCTCTATTAGAGACTGCAGCGCTCTCCTGCATACCGATCCTGATCAGTTATTCCTGTGAATTCAAGCAGTATACGACGGAAGCGTTCGCGGTCCTTCTTGTATTTCTGCTCTATGGTCTGTATAGAGCAGGAAAGTTTTCGTGGCCTGTGATGATCCTATCGGGCGGTCTTTGCATTCTGCTAGGTAATCCGGTCTGCTTTCTGCTTGGCGGGATCCTGACGTATCACTTTCTGGAGGGTATCCTTCTTGCTGAAAAAAGGGTGCAGATCCGTCAAAGCATCTACGGAGGCATGATCGTACTGGCGATTTTCGCTGCTTACTACTTTTACTGGCTCCGTCCTGTGATCATGGACGGATATATGGTTGATTTCTGGACGGATTTTAAGCTTGTTTGCGGTGATCGGAAGGAAATCCTTCATAGCCTGGTACTGATCCGTGACATCTTAAATAAGCTGGGACCGCTTTGGATCGTGGTCACGGCAGGAGCGTTGGCAGCAGTTCTGATGGCAGCGTTCATGAAAACGCAAAAATGCATGGTGGTCATGGTCACGTTGCTTTGCGCGATCATAACCGCAGCGGCCTCTTTGATGGGCAGATTCCCGCTGAAGGACCGCATGTTTGTATTTGCGTATCCGCTCCTTCTGCTCCTATGTTTTGAGATATTGAACAGGCTATGGGAAAAGGTTGCTGCGGCCGGTGTCGTCACGATCATCTTCGCGATCGCGTTCATGATATCCAATTGCGGGTTCGTATCCTATCTCACACCGGAATCCTTTATTTTCAGCCGCGAGGAGATCCGTACGCAGGTGGAGTTTCTGCGTGATCATATAGAGGCAGACGAAAAGTGCTATGTTTACTACGATGCGCTTCCTGCGTTCTGGTATGAGAACGGATATGACAATGATTCGATCGGGCAGTATCAGCATAACCTGATCTGGGGCAAGGGCTTTTTCCATAACGGTGATAATCAGGCGGATATCGATCTTGTGAAAAGTCTTGATAAAGTCTATATCCTCATCTGCCATCGCAACAGCTCCGGAGACCGCTACAGCGAACTTTTGTTGCAGCTTCAAGAGAGCGGATCCCTTGGACTGGTGATGGAGAATTATGATACGCCGATCTACTACTACACGAAGGTCGAAAGTGATCAGAAATATGAGCAGGCGGAGCTCGAGTGGACGCGAGGCAAAGAATCATAAGAGCAATCCGTAACCATGTTTCGAACAGAAGATTGCAAAGAACAATACTGATAAGAACGTGAAGTGGGAACGAATGAATCACTCATTGAGGAATAAAAAAAGCAAATATGTGATCGTTATCTTTCTGATCCTAGTCGCGATACTGATCTATCCCTTAGCGCAGTGGATCCGGGAAGCGGGAGACGCCATCCATGAATCCACGTTTGCTCCGATCGAGACGGGTATCTCATTGGATGTGAAGTATCAGGGCGGTTCCGTTACGATCACGCCCTATAAAGATGAGGATGGGAAGATGTATTTCTTCCTCCCGTCATTTACAAACCGGGAGACGACACAGCTTCACTACGATGCCGCATCAAAAGAGGATGTAGAGAATATCACCTACATGCATACAAGCAATCTGCCGGCGCTCTTTCTTCGCTCCAAGACCGGTACGCTTGATGAGATCGAAGATGACAAGGCACTCCATGAAGGACTGCTTATAGAAGCGATTGACGAGAACGGCGTCGCGACGAAAGGGATGAGACCCGAATATATCAAAGGCCATGGCAATACTTCTTTCCAGCGGGATAAGAAGCCGTATCAGATTAAATTTACGGGAGCGGTATCATTTTTTGGCATGAGCGCCAAGGAAAAGTGGATTCTTCTGGCCAACAGGCTGGATCCGTCGTATATGCGCAACTATGCGACTTATGAACTGGCGCGTGCGATCGATCTGGATGCGCCGGAAGCGAAGTTTGTGGATCTTTATATCAACGGAGAGTACCGTGGCAATTATCTCTTAACGCAGAAGCCGGAGAATCCAAGCGCTGAAGCGCTTCTGGAGCATAACTACGGCTCAAGACTGGAATGGCGAGAGAACAATTTCAGAACCGCAAGCGGCGAGGGTTTTGTCATCCGCTGGCCGGATATCATACCGAATAATCGGATGGAGATGATCCGCGACACCGTGCAGCAGACGGAGGATGAGATCATGGCGGGTGACGATGCGTTCCATTTTGATCTTGAGGGATTTGCAAAGAAATACCTGATTGAAGAATTCGTTCTAAACGAGGCGCAGTCGACGACAAGTGCCTGGTATTTCATCATGAACAGAAAGATGTATGCCACATCCGCCTGGGACTATGACAAGTCATACGGTTCACACACCCGTTTTCAGGAACCAACGGCGATCACACGTCAGGCATGCTATAACGAAGATGAGCGTACAGAGTGGTACCTCCATCTGACGCGGAATGAGGCCTTTCAGGATTTTGTCTGGAATGATTACAAAACAAAGATGCTTCCTGCGCTGGTCACGCTCGTACAGGATCAGATTCCGAAATGGAAAGAAGAGATCCGGGGGAGTGTCCTGATGGACCGGCTCCGCTGGCCCGCCAATGAAGATTGCAAGTATGATTATCCCATAGCGGTAGCCGAGCAGATTGGAATAGCGTCGGAAGAAGAGTTATATGATCTGGCAGTTGATCAGCTGACAGATTGGATCACGAAGCGGTGCCTCTTCTACAACGACAACGAAGAGAGGATCAGGCAGAGCCTGCTTCTCAGATTCCTTGACAGTGAAGGAAATCTGAAAAAGAGGGATGCGGTCCTGCCGGGGGCAGTCTATGCGGATGCGCCCGATGTCAAGAACGCGGACGGTGAGCATGTGACCGCATGGAAGGATACGGATACGGGCGAAACGTATCCTAAAGGGAGCAGAATTAAGGTTACGAAGGATACCATGTTTAAGCCTGTTTTTGAGTGAGTAAGGGAAAGACTCAAAACGATAGCGGCGGACTATTAGATGAACAGTATTATTTCAATATGAGGGCGAGATGGATATAGGATGGACCCTGCGACGGTTGAAGGTTATGAGCAAAGACGAGGTGCTTTGGCGGTTGTCGCAGAAGAAACTGGAACGGGATGAGAAGAAGGCATTTGGCAGGGAGAAGGTGTCCGTGACGGAAGCTGTGTATTACAGCGACGTGGACGGGCTTACTTTTCATGCGGGCAATCTGCCGCTTCATGAGTATGCGACGCTCTTTTGTGAAAATGTGGCACCCAGAAGGACGATCGATCTGCCGGGGAGCTTTGGCTACGAAACGTATCGGAAGAGGTGGCATGCAGGCTTTCAGACAGAAAACGAATGGCCGCTTGTCTTTTCATATGATCTGACGTATAAACAGCGGGATGATATCGGGGATGCGCGCACCAACTGGGAGCTAAATCGTCATTTTCAGTTAGCGCTCCTCGCAAAGGCTTACTATGATACGCATGACTTGCGTTATCTCGATGAGCTGATCGAACTGTTTGATGACTGGAATGCACAGAATCCCTATCTGTGGGGCATCTCATGGACGAGCCCTATGGAGGTAGCGATCCGCTTGATCAACTGGATGTTTGCGCTTGGATTTCTGATCAAGAGCATTATTGATCCGAAGAAGTTGGATGAGCGTCTGAAGACGCTCTTTAACGAGATGGCGGTCGGCATCATCAACATGACGAGCTATATCAGTGCGCATTATTCGCGGTATTCGTCTGCTAATAACCATGTGATCGTGGAGATGGCCGCGATCGGTATGGCGGGCCTTTGCTTTGAACATGATCCGTGGCGTGACCTCGCCGTGACGGTTTTAAACTACGAGATCCCACGTCAGAACTATCATGACGGCGTGAACAAAGAGCAGTCGCTTCATTATCAGGCTTTCTTCATGGAGGCGGTCGGCCTTCTGATGATGACGCTTAAAAAGAATAAACGAAACATCCCGATGAACTGGAAGTATGTCCTGACATCCATGACCGGCTACCTTGCAGACTGCCGCGGGTACATGGGTGAGACGATCATTTTCGGAGACGATGACGGTGGCAAGATCCTGGATCTCTTCCACAATGCAGGGAAGACGGATTATGTCGGGTATGTGCTGCATATGATGGATGGGGTACTCACGAAGAGTAAGCATCATGATAGATTCACCAAGAACGATGAAATAGATTCGAATCGTTCCGGTTTAACCGAATCTGATCACAGTGCTGTGTCTGACGAGAAGGCGCATTCACCCGAAATGAAGGATCCGGATGCCGTATGCTATCCGGAAGGCGGCGTGACACTGATGCACACGCATGACCACCGCGCTTTCCTTGCAATCGATCATGGTCCTTTGGGCTTTGGTTCTATTGCGGCACATGGCCATGCAGACGCCCTTTCATTCCAGTTATATCTGGACGGCGAAGTAGTCTTTGCAGATCCGGGCACGTATATCTATCATACGGACCGCGCGAGCCGCGATCTCTTCCGCAGCACAGCATGCCACAACACGATCACGATCGATGGAAAGAACCAGTCTGAGATGCTGGGGCCGTTCCTTTGGGGGAAGCGTGCGGAAACAACGCTTCTTGCCTTTGATTCAGAGAAGCAGGTTCTGGAGGCATCGCATGATGGCTATGCGCCTGTGATCCATTCGAGAAGATTTGAACTTGGAGAGAAGTCGCTGACGATTATAGATACGTTGTCTGATTCAACAACTGTCAGCGATGCACAGACCGGACAGGAAGCCGGGAGGAAAACCGGCAGGGAATTCTCGTGGGAGATGAATTATACGCTTGGTGAGAATGTGACAGTACAGAACGTTGACGTATTGCATGAATCAGATGAATCCGGCGATCAGAAAGAGACTGTCCTAAGAACAAAGGGTGGAAATGTGATCACACTTCAGGTTGAGGATAATGCTGCGACTCTGATAGATGGCTATCTGTCTCCCGCGTACGGCGAGATTCGCCATACGAAGCAGGTGCGCTATGAAGGAACCACGGCAGAGGACCTGACCGTTGTTACAAGGATTACGTGGGAATAGAATCGGACGGAAAGAGTTAAGCAATAATAATAGGTCTCTGATCTAGTTATAAGAAGATAGTGGTTATAAAAAGTTCTATATCAGTCGATATATCAAATGAATAATGATATTAGTAGTATCTTTTTTGCAAAAATATGTTATTATTATTGTACAGATTGACAGAATAAGTTACTGATAGTATCATTTTAGGATTGTTACAGTATTAATTTCTAAGGGAGTTGGGTTTTATGAAACGTTTATCTCAGGTAAAGTTGGTTGAAACTGTAAAGGAATTAAGAAAGAAAAATGGACTATCGCAGGAGCAGGTGAGTGCTCAAACAGGAATTAATCGTCTCATGATAGGACGGTTGGAGAAGAAGGAATATATTCCGTCAATTGCACAGTTGGAGAAGTTGGCTCAACTGTTGGGATTTGATATCACGGACTTGTTTGAAGATGATGAACCATTGGTGTATACGGCCTTTCGGAGATCTAGCATGTCTCCTGAAGAACAGAAAGGCGTAGATCGCATGTTTGAAATGATGATGGTATCAAAACAACAGATTTTATTGCGGAAGGCGATGAAAAATGAGTGAAAAGAAGCAGGTAGAACTCAATGATGATCAGGTTAAAGAGATAAAGCGAAGGGCTTCTGAAGCTAGACAACGTTTTGGGGTCCATCAAAATGTGCCTATAGGAAGTGATATACGTTTAGTTTTAGAGAAGGAGGGTATCTTGCTATGCGAGTATCCTTTTTCTGATTTGGAAGGAACGCATACTTATGGCAACATTACTTGGTTTAAGACCGGAGAGGATACGATCACTTTTATTGGACTGAATACTTCCAGTTATTACGACGAGCAGATTTTTGCTCTTGCACATGAAATCTATCATTTCCTCACAAAAACAGGAAAGGCATATTCTAAGGAACTGGACGACGAGGATCCGGAGACTGAGAAAAAGGCAGATAGATTCGCCGCTGAATTTCTTCTTCCTGCAGATGCATTGTGTGACGCGGTTGATTCGGTGTTTGAAAGTTCTCAAATATCTGATACACAGGAAGGAAAACTGTTGAGATTCATTGCCAGAATTCAGTGTGAGTGGTGGCTCCCTTATCGTTCTATTGTTAACAGGCTTTTTGAGGAGCGATATATCTCACAAGATCAATATGACCAATTGTATGATTTAGATTGCAGATCTGAGGATGGTTCGTATAGGAGATTATTAAAAAGTACAGACAATGAAATCTCAGAACTGCTGAATACTCGGACTAAAAACATTGGGGTTTCGAACAAGATTACCGAAGTGATATTAAGCAATTATGAAGATGGCTTTATTGATGAAACAGAGCTTATTGAGGTGCTTGCACTCTTTGAAAAGAAACCTGAGGACTATGGAATAATAATAGGAATTGATTTTGACGATGATCTGGCGGAATTGCTTGAAAGTGAGGATGACAGATGATTGTAGATACATCGCAGGCCAATCCGGCACTATTGGATTTGTATGAAAGACCGGATCAAACGATATTCTTAGATGCCAATATCTTAATTTCCCCGGACAGAAGTGCGTTTGTTAATGTCAAGCCATTTTTATTTGCTGATTATAAGAAGGCGATACTTGATCCGCTTTTAAGTGAGTTTTCAAATATGGCAATACATGAATCAGTTTATGAAGAACTGGTGGGGATCTCTGTAAGAGAATATGTCGAAGAGGCAATAAAAGCAGAACCACCTAGATTGGCGGTTCACTGGGATCGGGATTTAAATATGGCAGAACAGGCGTTGATGGCAACGTACATCGGAAAACTCGCGCCACATTCTCTATATGATCCGGCCTATGATAACGCAAAGGATCGAGGAGAGATAAAATCCCTTTCTTATATGGCAACGAAGAGCTATCTGTACTTTGCAGCGAATGATGCACTTCCTATTCGTTTGGTTAAAGACGCAGAACGTCTACAGACAGGAATCGGTGATTTGGGAATCATACAAATGTATGAATTGATATACTATCTGTATTCTATGAGAAAGTATGATACGAAGCAGCTAAGAATCATGTACAAGTATCTATATTACTTGACCGGGCGCGAGAAGAATGAAAATCCGGACTGGGGTAGCTTTACAACGCAGATGGACTGTTTGTACAAGCGAGTCTAAAAGAAAACCATCAGTTGACCGATGCCCTTGAATCCCAAAGCACCATTGGCCTGAATTGCCAATCTATGTTATAATCGTCCTTACAGATAACTGATAATAATTTTCAAGAATAATGGAGGGTCTCGACATGAAATTCTACAGATGCGAAACTTGTGGTAACATCATTACGAAGTTAAATGATTCCGGGGTACCGGTGGTATGCTGTGGTCAGCCCATGAAAGAACTTGTGCCCGGTGCTGTGGACGGCGCAGTGGAGAAGCATGTACCTGCAGTAACGGTTGAAGGCAGTACGGTCAAGGTGCAGGTAGGCGAAGTCGAGCACCCTATGATGGAAGCACATTTCATTCAGTTTGTTGCGCTTGAGACATCAAAGGGTGTGCAGATCAAGTACTTAAAGCCGGAAGAGAAGCCTGTTGCGGAGTTTGTAGTGGCTGCCGGTGACAAGGCCGTCGCAGTATACGAGTACTGCAATTTGCATGGACTTTGGGTGAAGGAGGTTTAAATATGGCTGGCGATAAATGGCGCTGCAGAGCAACGGATTTAAAGGGCACTGAGACAGAAAAGAATCTGATGGCGGCTTTTGCGGGTGAATCCGAAGCTCGCAACAAATATACATATTTTGCATCCAAAGCAAAGAAAGACGGCTTTGAGCAGATTTCCAAGATCTTTCAGGAGACAGCGGACAATGAGAAGGAGCATGCAAAGATCTGGTACAAGATCCTCTCCGGTATCGGAACGACCGTTGATTGTCTGAAAGCTGCTGCTGATGGCGAAGCATATGAGTGGAAAGAAATGTATCCTTCATTTGCTAAGACGGCACGTAAGGAAGGCTTCGACGAGATTGCTGAGCTGTTTGAAGGTGTGGCGGAGATCGAGAAGGAGCATGAAGAACGCTATCGGAAACTTTTGAAGAATATTGAAGATAAGATCGTGTTCTCCAGAGATGATGAATGCATATGGCAATGCCGTAACTGTGGGCACATCGTTGTTGGCAAGCAGGCGCCGGAAGTGTGTCCGGTATGCAATCATCCGCAGGCATACTTTGAAATCAAGGCGGAGAATTACTAGAATAAGCGTAAACGCTCCATCGGCGTGTGCTGATGGAGCGTTTATTAGATAACTCTTTTCTTTGGACAGAGGTTTTCGCATGACTATGGTAGACGACAGGAGTTGCCTATGAGTGGCACTAAGATCTACTTTTCACGTGATTATCGGAGAAGTAGGTCTTTGTACAATGTAATGTACTCTGAAAAGCATTGCCCCTTTTCATATTGCATTGCATGCTTGCGACACGCCTGTGAAGAAATAGTGCGATTATTCTTGAGGGAAAGAATAGCACGAGCTAATTCTTTTACATTGCCTTTAGGCACAACGATGCCTGTCTCAGGTGTGATGCTCTCAGGACTTCCGCCGGTCTGATAAGTGATGACAGGAGTACCACATGCAAGTGCCTCCAGATTCGTTGTTGGAAAGTTGTCTTCATAAGTGGGATTGACAAACACATATGCAGAGCGATAGTACTCAACAAGTTGCAGCACATTGTGGGTTCTTGTTATCCCCATAATATGTCCATTGAATCTGCGATTGATCATTTTCGCTTGCTTATGGCTGACCCCGATCAGAATGACCTTGTATTCTTGTGGCAGCAGGTTTACAAGGTGAAAAAAGTCATCAATGCCTTTTCGCTTTGACCATACATTGGCAACGCCAAGGATAATCTTCTCTTTTGGAGAGGTAATCAAATTTAGAGGACTAAAAACGTCTAGATCTATACCATTTGGAATCACTTTGATCGGATATTCTTTCAAAAAAGATTCAGATACTAACTTGGCTAACCAATGGCTTGGTGTAACAATCGTGAGATTTTTTACGCCGCAGAATGCTTGTTTTTTGCGGCGATAATTTTCTTCACTGTTGTCGCAGAACAGAGAGTAGGGATAATTCGACTTGTAGATGGGGCATGCATAGCACTGCGATTTCCATTTTGAACAGCCGACGTAATCAAAGTGTGCACACTGTCCCGTAAAGCTCCAGCAATCATGCAAAGTCCAGACTACAGGAACATTTCGTTTCTTGATATAATCGAAGAGTAGTTCGATATTAAGATAGAATCCATGAAGATTATGCAAATGCAATAGATCGGGCTGGATTGTATCAAGCCAAGAAAGGAATTTCCCAGTTACGTGCTTGGATGCGAAGCCGCTGTTACCACGAAAAAAGTTCGAGAAAACATGTGTGCAGAAATCAAATCTATTTCCAATTCGATATTTATGGATGTTGTTTTCTGAGGGTTCTCTACCATAGGCAAGGTATGGGTTCATTCCATGATGTTCTATTAGATGATAGAGATCCAGTGCGATGCGGCCGGTGCTGCCTATTCCGCAAACTGTGTTAACTTGGACGATCTTCATAGAAGTACTACCTCTTCGTTTGGGACGGAACAAAACTACTTGTGTGATGATAACACAGAAAGCGGTTATCATGAATTATAATATCATACTAGGCGGAAATGAAAATGAAAATGTTGTACTTAACGACATGGGATTTTGAGAATGCCGAGTCGGATGGCGTTTGTAAAAAAATTGAATCGCAGATTAGACTATTTGAGAAAAATCAAATCCAAGTGGATTGGGTTTATATTAAAGGTAAAGAGCTGTGTTATCGAAAAGAGGGAAGCTGTTCAGTGATTGCCCATGTCGGTAAGGTCAAAAAGACTGAAGCCTACCTCAAAATGTATAGCTATCTAAAAAAAGAAAGATATGATTGGATTTATAATCGCTTTGGTATGTTCGATGCTTTTTACATTCGAGTATTGAGAAGATTAAAGCATAATGGTGCCAGAATCATGGTCGAAATACCAACATATTCCTATGAGGGAGAAAAAGGTAAGGGATTACTTCTCTCTGCAATGTATGCATGGAACAGGTATTATTGTAAAAAGATCAAGGAGCTTGTTGATCTTTTTGCGGTTCATAACCCGATCAATGAATTGTTTGGGGTAGAAGCGATACAAATAAGCAATTGTATTGACTTAGATACGATTCCCTTTAGAGGGAATCATATATTGAATGATACAATTGACCTGATTGCAGTCGCGTTGTTTCAGCCATACCATGGATATGAACGCTTGTTGCTTGGCTTGCGAGACTATTACCGAAATGGAGGGAAAAGAGACATCCACTTACACATGGTCGGCGATGGACCCGAGAAAGAGTATTACGAGTCTATTGTATCGGAAAACATGCTTCAGGCTCATGTGACGTTTTATGGTAGACGTGGCGGTAAAGAATTGGATGATATATTTGCCGTTGCTGATATTGGTATATGTTCCCTTGGCTGTTACAAGAAGGGCATGTATTATATTACAGAGATTAAAGTTCGAGAGTATCTGGCACGCGGCATTCCTTTCGTAACCGGTGGTGAACTTGACATTCAGAGTTTACTCAGCGATGATATGTATATTGGTTTTTCGAATTCTCCGGAGAGTATTGGCGTTGAGAAGATTGTAGGGTTTTATGACATGTTTTATATTGAAAATAAAGTGGACTCAAAACGGATGAGGGAACTTGCGAAAATGAAGCTCAGTTATGATGCGGTATTTAGAACGGTATTAGAGCGAATGAAGGATAAGAAACAGTGATGGAGCAGACCGGCTGATATGATCAGAAGATTGTTTGAGTTAATTGAGAAGTATTTAAGATATATTCTTTATAATGATCCGATTCAGAACGCGAAAACTTTAAGAAAACGAGGAATAGTAGTTGGGGAAAACTGTGCAATATACAACTCATATATTGATTACTATCCGGGATATATTACAATCGGTGATAACGTAACAATTACCAATGCTACGATATTGGCGCATGATGCAAGCACGGACAAATTTATCGGAAAAACAAAAGTATTACCTGTGAAGATAGGAAACCGGGTGTTTGTTGGATACGGAAGTATCATTACTGCAGGAACGAGAATTGGAAATGACGTGATAATTGGCGCAGGAGCAGTTGTGAGGGGGGAGATTCCGGACAACTGTGTTGTGGTAGGAAACCCATGTAGAGTTGTATGTACTACAAGCGAGTATGCCGAGAAGAACAAGATGCGTATGAATAGCTCGGATATTGAATTTATTTGAGGGCAAAGGTGCGCAGGGGGGATAGCGGAAGCATGATAGTACATATCATAGAAAAAGGCGCATATGCAAAGGATTTTACTCGATTTGTTGAACGGGAATACCAGGAACTTGTTCAGTATGTTTTTGTGATAAACCGAGAAGAAAAAGTTGATTCGATATCATTTGAAGGTGGCTGCCAGACAGAAATAAACCTGAATCATCTCGAGATATTTACAAAGTATTCAAGAAAAGCGGATAGGATTATAATTCATGGACTGTTCGATTTTGAACTGTTTCTTTGGATCTGGCGTCATCCTTTCTTATGGAAAAAGATGGTCTTGAGTATATGGGGCGGAGAGCTGTATATACATCAAGAAATATGGGGAAACCATAAAACAAAGATACGAAGCAAGGTTTTTGATCTCTTTCGAGGAGCAACTTTTAGAAGATTTCATTTGTTCCTAAATGATATGGAAGAGGATTTTCCGCTGTTGAAAAAATGGTATGGCGTATCTGGACGGTCAATTCATGTGATCTATCCACCCTCGATTCCAAAAGAGCTTCTTGAATCAATCATAGCATATAAAAAGAAGAGAGATGAGCGTGCACACATTACGATTCTATTGGGTAATAGCGCCACACCATCAAATCAACATATTGAGGTCATTCGGTTATTAGAGAAATATAGAGACAGAAACCTTAGAATACTATGCCCATTGTCATATGGTGATTCAGATTATGCTAAGCATGTTGCAAAATATGGAAAAGAAGTGTTTGGGAAAAAATTCAGAGCATTAACCAAATTATTGCCATCCGACGAATACGCTCAGGCTATTTCTCAGGTGGATGTTGCCATATTTAATAATAATCGACAGCAGGCAATGGCTAATATTGCTATGACTGCTATGATGGGATGTAAAGTTTATTTAAGAAAAGATACGGTAATGTGGGATCAGTACGTTGAGAAGGGGTTGTGTGGATTTTCCGATATAATGAGAATTGAGGGTTTCTCATGGGAAGAGTTTATAGAGAATAAGCCGGAAGATGTTCAAAGAAATATCAGTTATTTTGGAAAACTATGGGATATGAAGCACTTGAAGAAAATGTGGGATAAAATTCTTCTTGATTAGACATGTTTATATTTATATTTCGAGGCAGTTTTTTATATGACAGGAAAGATTAAGTTTAGTATTGTCGTTCCGGTATTTAATAAAGAGAAATACCTATGTGAACTAATTGAATCAGTGCTTGCGCAGACATATACAAATTGGGAAATGATATTAGTTGATGATGGATCGACTGATAGTAGTGGGGCAATTTGTGATTCGTATGTCCAAGATGCAAGGGTAAGAGTACTCCATACGAAAAACAATGGCATGGCAATGTCTCGCTTCCTTGGCCTAAAGGAAATGGCAGGAGATTACGTATTGGTATTTGATGCGGATGACATTATATCTTCAAACTGTTTAGAGAGGCTACTCAAGCATTTAGAAGAATCAAGTGTTGATGCAGTCATTTTTTCACATGATTGTTTTGGTGAGAAGAGTGAGACCGTTCATTTTCCGTTAGAAAACGGAGGTGTTTTCTCAACAAATGATTTGCTTTTTGCAACAATTCGATTTACGAACCACGGACTGTGGAACAAAGCAATCCGTTGCGATGTTATGAGGAAAGCAATGCATCATATGACATTGCAACGTGTATCTGTGAATGCAGATTATCTGCAGTTGATTCCAATTATATGTGAAGTAAAGAATGCTATTGTAATCAATGAAGTGCTATATCATTATAGGGTTTACACGGAAAGTATTTCGCATAAAGTAACATTTCAACATATTGTTGACACGGATTATGTCACATCAGAGGTGTATCGGCAAATTGACGATCACAAATTGATGAGTAAACCGATTGAATCAGCCATAATGATTTCGTATATGCGTATGGTTTTTCATAGGATTTTTTTGTTGATGAGAGAACATTCTTTCTCGCGAAACATGGCGAAACAAACGTATACTCTTCCTTTTCGGAAAAAAGCGACAAGGCTAAAATTCATTATAATCCTTCCGATAAGAGAGGTTTTTTTTGCAGTTTTGTTTAAACTCCATTTATGGTGGCTAGACAGCATGATAGTAAGGTTGTTCTCACGAAGCATTTTGCACAGTTGACTTAATCAGCGAGAGAGAAGATTTTGAAGGGACTAAATAAGGGAGAGAGATGAGAAATGAGAGACTACCAGCAGGTAATAAATGAAAGGTATGAGAAAGAGAACCTCTCAGTTCCTGAATCCAATATATATGCGCCGATCAACCCAATAGGTCAGTACATAATGATTAAAGAGATAAAACTACTGACTTTTTTTCTGAAGAAACTTGCGGTGGAAAGAAATAAACATCTGAATGAATGCAAGATCCTCGACTGTGGATGCGGGGGGGGGACGGTTTCGCGAATAGTAGCGGAATTGGTAGGAAGTTCTGAAAACATATACGGCTTTGAACTCTCTAAGAACAGGTTAGAAAAGTGTAAAAAAATGAACGGAACTATTCATTACAGATATGGAGATGTTGTAAAAGCGTTTCCATTTTCTGAAATAAAATTTGATGCTGCTATGGCTGTATTTGTACTTTCCCATATTCGTACGAGAGAAGATTTGTGCTCTGCTTTGGAAAATATATATTCGTCCCTGGATGCGGGAGGGCTTTTTATGTGGCTTGAGATAAACGCAAAAACACATTATGCAAATTTTGATGCAGACACGCAAGGATTTTCGCATAAAGAAATGGATGAGTTGGCAAAACGAAGTGGTTTTGAATTGTGTGCTCACAAAGGGATTGGTAAGTTGATATCGATTCCGATGACGAATTCGCGTATAAACACTTTGTATATGCCGGGAAAGATGCCAATTCCACTAGTTGAATTTGTCTCATTGCTTGGTCCATTTCCGTGTGCATATTCCGCAAGAATATACTATAAGGTTTAAAGAAAGATGATTTGTGAAAGAAAAGGTGAAATACTTTGAGAGACAGATTCCTGTTGCAAAGTGGGAGATTAGGATTATATGAATGACATAGAATTTAAAAGCAAAAGGACATTTTCAAATAGATTATTGGAAGCGACGAACGGCTTAGTGTTTTGCACTAGAAATGCTTTATGGTCAAGATGTCACAAAGTGAAGGAAGCATCCGCAAAAGAAGGGGACCATTTTTGCAGTATATGCAATAACAAATTGCTATCATTTGAGCCATATGGCATCTCTGAAGAGCTTTTTAGGAAGCACCACATTATAGGGGGGGGGCACAGGGAAAACTGTACGTGTCCTTGGTGCGGCTGCGGAGATAGAGAAAGATGGCTTAATTATGTTCTGAAAAAACATACGGATATTATGAAACTCCAAGGGAGAATTCTGCATTTTGCGCCAGAATCCTCTGTTATGAATATGGTAAAGCAAAACAAGGAGATAGATTATTATACCGCGGATATTGTTTTTGGGCGGGCTAGATCAATTTGTGACATTACAGATATTCAATACGGAGATAATACGTTTGATTATGTAATATCAAATCATGTTTTAGAGCATATTTCAGATGAAGCGATGGCCGTTTCAGAAGTGATGCGAGTGTTAAAAGATAGCGGGGTATGGATATTATCGTTTCCTATATGTACGGATATGAAAACTTTTGAGGATAGTTCTATTGTTACTCAAGAGCAGAGATTAAAATATTATGGCCAGGAGGATCACGTCCGATTATATGGAAATGACTTTAAAGAACGCATCGAAAGATATGGATTGAATTTAGAGATTTATTCCCCGCGAAACGAACTTAGCCCCGCGGAGATTGACTATTATGGCTTTATTGAGGATGATATTATTCTTTTTGCCACAAAGAAATAGCGGAATAAGCGGAGGCGGTTTTGGATTTCCTAAGAATTAGGTTGGAAATGCACTCAGCCTATTCCATTAGGATTAGCAACATGATATGAACTAAGGGAAATTGCTTCAAATATGAAAGGAATTTGATTGTATGAAGCGAGGAATATATGAGTGAGATTGCAATATTAACAACTTGTTATAATCGGAGAGAATCGACAATAAATTGCCTTAAGTCTATTTATGAGAATATTGAGCGGGATCAGAATAATCACTATAGAATATATGTAGTGGATGATAACTCAACCGACGATACCGTTGATGCAGTGAAAACAATGTTTCCAAAGGTAAATATTGTTGTTTCGGGAGGTAACCTTTATTGGGCAAGAGGTATGTATGCGGCCATGAAAATGGCTTATGAAGATAATAATGATTATTACTATATGATAAATGATGACGCGCTTTTTAGGGATACAGCTTTTGAAATAATGATGAGTTCCTACCATATGGCAAGGCGGGAGTGCGCGATAGTGGGTTCCTTTCTGTCAAAGGAAACGGGGGAGCCAACATATGGCGGATTTTCAAGGGCTTATAAATTAGTACACCCATCAGAAGAACTCACGCCTTGTGAATGCGCAAACTGGAATTGCTTTTTCGTTCCGAAAACGATTATTGATAAAGTTGGATATATAGATAAGAGATATGCACACGGTGGTGGCGACTACGACTATTGTTATATGATGCATAGGCTTGGACTGGAGATACTTGTGGCATACGATTACGTCGGATTTTGCGAGCGGAATTCTACTAAAGGTACTTATCGTGATAATACTTTGCCAAAGATACAAAGAATGCGAAAGCTCTTTTCCAGAAAAGAGTTTCATTTCCCGTCCATGTTTCATTTCTATTTGAAGAACTTCGGGATAAAGGGACTACTACAATTGGGAATTCTATACTATAGTAAAATCTCGAAAATAATATGCAAGGAAGAGTGCTCCTAATATAAGCTATGTGTCACATTGAGCATGGAACAGGTGGTAAATTTTCAAGGAGTTTAGCGTGAAAGAAGATTTTTTGAAGGTAAGAAGATTATGGCGTGAAATTAATTATATTCTATCGAGAAAGCAAAAAGTAAAATGCTTGGGCATTTTGATAATGATTCTCATTGGAGCGGCACTGGAAACACTGAGCATTTCTGTGCTTTTGCCGCTTGTTAGCGCGTTGATTTCGCCCAATGCGCTAATGGGTATTGCTGATGAGGGCTTTTTTTCTTCACTGCTTACGATACGGAGTGAATCCGATGCGGTTTTTTCAGTTGGAATCATTACGGTGGCTCTTTTTGCCTTCAAAGATTTTTACTTAATGTTTCTCTCATATAAACAGGTTCAACTGCGATGGAAAATGCAATGTGATTTGTCCGAAAGGATGTTGAAGGCGTATATCGAAAGGCCATATACGTATTTTTTGGATACAAATAGTTCCATTATCTTGCGAGGAGTAACAGACGATGTTAACAGCGTGTATACTGTCATTGAGTATTCATTTCAAGCAATAGCATACATTGCGACGATTCTACTAATTCTTGGTTTTTTGTTTATAACAGATTTTTATCTTGCTTTAATTATCTGCCTTTTTGGTGGAGCTGCTTTTGGCGGGGTTTTATTGGCGTTTCGCCATATTCTGAAAGGCGTTGGGACAAGACAGAGAACCGCCAATGCAGAGCAGCGAAAGTATGCATATCAAACGGTAAATGGAATAAAAGAAATCGATGTCATGAATCGAAAATCTTTTTTTGTTAAAAGCTTTAAAGATGCAAATGATAGATCAAGAGTTACAAACACTTTGTTTTTTTCTTTAAATGCCTATCCGCCAAGAATAATTGAATTGATATGTGTTTCTGTAGTGATCGTAGTGGTTTGTTTACTGTATGGGAATGAAGGTGTTAATGTTGATTTTGTGGCAAACATGGCTGTTTTTGCAGCGGCCATATTTAAAATAGTGCCGATGTTGGGCGGACTTGTGGGTATAGCAAATTCATTTGTGTATTATTGGGGGGGGATTGACGCAACCTATGAAAATATTGTAAGTGCCGAGGAATATGTTCGTGAGAAAGAAATCTATGCAGAAAAATCACTAAGAAATAAGAATGAGACATCTTCTGTATGGGCAAACGAGTTGCGCGTTACCAATATTTCATGGCAATATCCGCGATCTAATAAGCGGGTGCTGGATGGACTTTCCCTTGTAATTAAAAAGAATGAAGCTGTTGGGATTATTGGCAGCTCGGGCGCAGGAAAAACGACATTATCTGATATTATTATGGGTTTGTATAAGCCACAATACGGAACGGTTGAAATTGACGGGATAGATATTTTTGCAATTCCTAAGGTTTGGTGTAAAACAGTTGGATATGTACCGCAGAAAGTGTTTCTGACAGATGATACAATTAGGGCGAATGTTACCTTTGGCTTGTTTGAAGACGAGATTGACGATAAAAAGGTGTGGGAAGCCATTGAGATGGCGCAATTAAAAACTTTTGTAGAAAGTCTGCCTGATGGTATCTATACGAAAGTGGGTGAGCGAGGAGTGAGGCTTTCAGGCGGTCAATGCCAAAGGATAGCAATTGCCAGGGCACTTTATTATAATCCATCTATTTTGGTTCTTGACGAAGCAACATCAGCTCTTGATAACGAGACGGAAAAGGCTGTAATGGAAGCTATTGATTCTTTGCTTGGAAAGAAGACTTTGATTATTATTGCTCATAGGTTGTCTACAATAAAGAATTGCGATTCTGTTTATGAAATAGTTGATGGAAAGGCAAGAAAGCGAGATATAAATTATACTTGAGAACCACAGTACAGATCAGGGGAGAACGGATATGACGACCGAAAGAAAACGCATTGGACTATTTGTTACCGGTGAGCCATATATGGGAGGAAAGTGGCAGTATATTGGATTCTTACTTGATGCACTGTATTCATTGCGCGAGAAGTATGAAATCTTTATTATTCATCTTTACAATGAACCCCAATGGGAAGATGTATGTTTGCTGTATGGTTTTAGAGAAGCAGCAATAGCTAAGACTGGGTTTGGACCATTCAATATCCAGCATGGCATTGATGCTCTTAAGTGCGATTTGATCCTAGACAGTATTCCTAATTGGACGTGTGGTATTGTAGATACGCCGGTGGTTTCAATAGTACATGATTTGATGCATAAATATGAACACTTTTCCGAGCTCTCTTCTGTGCAAACCGAGAGGGAGCGATTATATCGGTGTATTGCAAAGCATGCATTTGCAATCTTTGTTGATTCTCCGTTAGGCAAACAGCAATTTGTGGAATGTTATGGCAATATAATGCGAGGGACAATTTTCGAAATGCCTTTTAGAGTTCCTGATTACTTGCTCAATGCAATCGGATGTCCGGTGAGGAGCGGGCGTGGGAGTTACATCTTTTACCCCGCTCAGTTTTGGGAGCATAAGAATCATGAAGGATTAGTTCGCGCGGCGCACAAATTGCGCGAGGAAGAAGGACTGCTAATTAAACTGGTTTTTGTTGGATCTGAAAAGAATAATTACGAACGAATAATCAGTCTAATAAACGAGCTGAGGATGGAAAGTCAAGTTGAGATAAAAGGATATGTTACTGAATCGGAGATGTGCGAGCTTTATCAGGGAGCGCGCGCGATGATGATGGCATCTTTTCTTGGCCCTACCAATATTCCCCCGTTAGAAGCGATGGCAACGGGATGCCCTTGCGCTGTGGCGGATGTTTATGCTATGCCATGGCAGATAGGCGATGCAGGACTAAGATTTAATCCCCGTTCTGTTGATAGCATTGCTGTAGTCATGAAAAGACTTTGGACGGATGATGTATTATGTGACACGCTTTCGAAGCGTGGCATTGAACGTGTAAACGCATATTTTTCAAAGGAAGCATTTGAAAAAAGATTTGCGGAAGCAATTTCTGTAGCGATTAAAAATGTATCGCTTTACAAAAATCATAAGATTAAAAAGGTAATGGGAAATTTCATTATTTTGGGGAGAAGTATCTTTAAGGAATTCTTTAAATGGTCATAGGAGGCATATCATGATTTTTAGAAGCAAGCAAGCACACGAAAAAAAGTATATGATTGATGGATTTGAAATTTTATTAAGCGCAGATCATAAACTTCCGGAGTATCAAAAGAATTTCCCTATGTATGATAGAATTGTGCCAACCCTTGGACGGTTGGCAGACATCCATAACGCGCGTTATGGGGGGGGGTACATTGTTGATGTTGGAGCAAATGTGGGCGACACATTAGCTGCTATCATTAAGCATACAACTGATACGGTGGTTTGTGTTGAACCGGTTCCTGAGTATTACAATTTACTTCAAGAGAACATCAATAAGATGGGTCCAAAGTATTCAAGTAGAGTCGCTGCAATCAATGCTTTTGTCGGACATGAAGATAGTGGCAACTATTCTTTTTTGAAAGAGCATGGCACAGCACATATGATAAAGACGGATAGAGAGAGTGCTATTCCAACTGTGTCGTTAGTTAATGGCTTAAAGTATTGCGGCGTTACTGTTGCGGAGGTGGATCTGATTAAAGTTGACACGGACGGTTTTGATGCTCAATGCATTATGTCTCTTGGGGCAGAATTAGAAAGATTTAATCCTGTACTTTTCTGGGAGATGTTAATCGAAAAAGACGAACAGTATAAATCATACAATTCCTTGATATCTTATTTAAACTCTAGTGGATATCAAGTATTCTTTATTTTTGATAACTATGGAAATATGTTGATTAAAACAGATGCGGATGGAGTGCGAAATATCAATGAGTATGTGTTACGCTTCCAGCATGGTAACAGCGCGAGAACATTTTTTTATACGGATATTTTGGCAGTTAAAGATGACATTCCGGCATATGAGACTGTTATTAGAGAGTACCTTTCGAATTATTGCTAATATACTGTATTCAACGGACGTTATGCTGAGGAGATACAATTTTGAATTATCTTTTTATTGTTAAAAACGCTGACGACTTGTTAAGGATTGAAAAAAGGATTCGGTCTTTGCAAAAATGTAAAAATAAGACTTATATCTGTTCTGATGAACTGTGTGGTAGTGAAAAAGATTCTCCTGTGAATGGGTTATATTTGCTTACTGAAGAAGTAGAACAGTTTGCTGATGATGCAATGGTATATGATATTATCAAAGGATTTAATGATATCATTAAAGAATCAGGGGTGGATGAAACTTGGATTTTTGAAATGGGATTTCATATTGAGGGCGGAATTCAACAGCGCTTCAAAGATCTTATTGCATACCATAGATACCTTTTGCAAATTGTTCAGAAGTATTCAATAGAAGTCATATACTATTCTCGAAGAATTCGTGATATAGAAAAACTAGCAGTGCGCTGTATTAAGAAATCGGGATTAATCAGATCGGCTGTTGCAGATTCGTTTTGTTTTAAAAGTTTTTTTTCTGATGTTATTAGCGATAGATGGTATTTTTTACTTGTACGTGTGCATTCTTTGTTTATTATAAGGATTCCGGAATACTTAAATCTTTTTATTAGAAAACTTAAGAGTTTAAAAGAGGATTGTGATCGAGTTGGATGCGCGGAACTCGTTTTCTTATCTGATTTTACAAATCGAAAACATACTAGCTGGACAATAAGAACAATGCAGAGAGTTCAGAGAACAATTCCCTCGGCTGTTGTTACTTTTGGAGAAAATGCATATAAAACTATGTATTCTTCTGCTGGGATAGAGGTGATATCAGCAGAGCGCTTTTTTGCACCCTCTAGCTTTTTCTGTGACTGGATATATTGGGAGAAACGCATTAGAAAGGTGGTTCGTTATATGCTGACTCACAAGACTTTTTCGCTTTCCGAATCAACTTTACATAATTGGCTTAAAAGAGTATTCTATTTATATTTGTGTCAAGATGTTATAATTCATATTGCACGGAAAAGTATTTTGGAGAGGCTTTTTGTTAATACATCTTTTAATACAGCATTTATTAAGGGTGATAGTAATTTTGTATTCCCGCGAATGGTCTATTATACATCTGCTAAGATAAGGGGACGGGCAATAACCTTGCTAAAAGACGATACGGTTAGTAACCACATTTATTCTTCGTCCCCCCCCCCTGATCCTTATTGTAATATTATTAAGGGATATTTTATTCCGGCGACTTTAAAGGAGTTTTATGCCCAAAAGGTTAAAGACGGATTCGCAGGGCAAATAGTACTGGCAGTTTCCTTGGATATGCAGGAGAAAATCAAGTTAATTTCTAGTAGCCATAACCCTAAGATTCTTTGGGCTCCGTCATATGTCCTTTTAGGAGACGGATCAAGAAGAAGTTTCCAAGAGATGAATGCTACAGTATTTAAGATATTTGATTCACATCAATACCGACTGTATGCCAAATTCCATCCGGGGCAGCCTCTTGCAGAAGTGGACCACTTTATTTCGCAATATCACGGTGGAACAATTACGTTCTTGGATAAAGAAGAGGCAATTGAGACAGCATTAGAAGGAGTTGATATTGTTATTACAACACCCTCTACGGTATGTTTTGACAGTTTGATAAAGGGAAAGCTTTTAATTGTGCTCATTGACGGATTTGATGTTAAAAGAATCATAAAATTAGCGTCAGAGAATCTGATTATGATTTATTCGTCACAATTAGAAGAGGTATTGCATAGGATCATTGCTACTTGTCAAAGCGGCGACAAAAATGGTTATATTAGTGAGATCATCACCAAGGAAAATGAATTCATACGGGTATTAAGAGGAGCTGAAAAAATTTCAGACTACACAGCTTTCATTCGTGATATTAGTTTAGGCGATCACGTAATGGAAAGTGATTCTGTGGGATGATAGTTTATATATTTACAAGACTTATATTGAGTTAAAAGGACACATGATGGAAAAGATTGAAAAAACCCAAATGGAGTATACGGAACTAGCCTCACTAGATTCATGCGGAAAAACCTTTAGATATAAAGGGAAGTTTTTGAGAGGGATTTATCATTCTCATGAAGAAGCCATAAAGGAAATGTTTGATTGTGGGCTGGTTGAGGCACTTGTTAAGATGCGTTTAATCCCAGATACCACTCTGTCAGACTATTTTTCGGATGAGTTTCCAGTGATTCTTGAACATGAAGTAATAACTCCTGTTACATATATATTTGAGTGGACATATCACATGCTCTGTGACGCTGCACAAATGATTTTTGACCTTAATGAGGTTTTGGCGAAATATGGGTATAAGCTGTGGGATTGTCATTCTTACAATATTTTATTTAAAAATAATAAACCGCTATATGTTGATTTTGGTAGCTTCTATAAAGCAGATGAAAAAATTGAGCGGACGTTTCCGTTGCGTGAATTCAAATGTGATTATATAGTAACGTCTTCTCTTCTTAGGAGAAATGGAGCTCTCCTGCGAGACTTACTGAAGGTAAACGACACTGTAACGTTGTCGGATATTACAAGAATCAGAAAAGGTCTTGGAAGACCATCTTATATGGAGACAGTTTCAGAGATACTAGGTGCATTGCACATAAAATTTTACTCTTCTTTGCCGTTTTATGAGCGTTTTCTTATACAGAGATACGGGAGAAAGGTAAGGAGAATGCAGACCGCGGCAACAACAAAGGGTAGATGGTCTGACTATCAACAAGTTGATGCTTCGATGCTTCAAGATATAGAATCTTGGAATAGTGAGGAGTTTAAACGGTTTAATAGAATAATTGCTCTTATTGAGAAGTTAGAGATAGAATCAGTATATGAATGGGGCTGCAATAATGGTCTTCTGGCTATTTTGATATGTGGAAGGTTTGATATGATTAAAGACTACTATTGCTGCGATTATGATGACTACAGTGTTGATAATTTGTACTGCTTTATAAAGCGGGAGGCTCCAAAATACAGATGGTTAAATAAGATCAAACCTATTGTAGGAAGTTTTTTTGACCCAATAAACCTAAAAAGCAAAAATGGTAACTTGCGGATGAAGTCAGATTTGGTGATTGGTTGTGCAATCGCACACCATTTACTTTTAGCGCAGGGGATTAATATTGATATATTATTTGAGACTTTTGCGTCATACACAAGGAAATTTATTCTTATAGAGTTTATGCCGCTGGGACTATGGGATGGAACAGGAGTAGAAGCACCTTTACCGGAATATTATACTTTGGATTGGTTTTTGGAGCATATGAGCAAAAAGTTTGACGTAAACCTTGTTGAGCAGACAGAAAAGAACAGAATTCTTGTTTTTGGAAAATTGCGTTTTTAAGTAGAAACATACGGAGGGATAAATTTGGATACGAACGTGGAATTACTTAACCAAATAAATGACGATATTGCTGTGATAATACAGATTACCGATGTCATTCAAACAATCCCAGCAAGGAATCATAGGGAACTGGGTGAAGGAACGGTTTTTTCTTATTTGATAGATAGATTGAGGACTAACGGACTCAGAAAGATCGTCGTTGCGACCACAGATGATTGTAAGGACGATGACTTGACTCATAAGGCTGAGGATTTGGGCATTTTAGTATATAGGGGATCTCTTAGTAATATACCAAAACGACTGCTCGGAGCAGCGGCGCTGGTTGATGCCCCAAATTTTGTCAGAGTATTAGGAAACTATCCATTTGTGGATACGGACATGATGCGTGAGTTGTATAAGAAGCATGTAGACGGAACGTATGATTATTCTTTCAATGAGAGCCTGAAAGGTGTTATTTGGGGAATGGGCTGCGAGGTGTTTAATACGTCTTTTTTAGCTTCACTTTCAGAGGAGAATCTTTCAGAGAGTCAAAGGCAGACAGTTGGAATCTATATTCGACAGAATCAAGGAAAGTATAGAGTTTTTGAAGATAAACATTATGTTGAAAAAAGACCAAGTTATAAACTAAGTCTTGAGTCAGAGCGAGATTATGAAGTTATAAGAGAAGTTGCGCTTAATGTTGAAAAGATTGATTGCAAATCGGTTTCGGCATATTTGTCAAGACATCCGCTTACGGCAAAATACAATCTTGAAGCACGTCCTAAGGAGGCAGGACTCGAAAAGCTTTTCCTCAATCTTGAGAAGGCCGATAACATTATAGCGAAAAGGATGCCTGACCTTTCTTATCCGATTAGCGTAGAGATGACGCTTACCAATGCTTGCAACATGAACTGTGTTTACTGTAGTGATGCTGCATTGCGGCAGAGGCAGGGCGGGCGTGAAATGATATCCTTAGAGGACTTTAAACGCCTTTTTGAAGATTTGTCGAAAGGCGGAACAAAAGGGATTGTTATTGAGGGGGGGGGCGAACCGACGCTATATTCGCATTTCAGAGAAGTGGTGGAATGCGCTGTTTCATCTGGTCTTGCTGTTGGACTAATTACAAACGGCTCTATGCGGCTAGACAAGGACGTTATTTGTAAGTTTGAATGGATACGTGTTAGTTTAGATGCGTCTACTCCGGAAGAATATAAAGCCCTTAAGGGGGTTGATTTTTACGAGCGTGTGATTGACAATATAGCATATTATGCACAACACTGTAATACAGTTGGAGTTGGTTTTGTGGTGACCAAGAACAATATATCCCAGATTGAGGCGTTAGTGATGCGCCTTAGAGAACTAAAGGCTTCCTATGTTCAACTTCGACCGGTTGTTGATAACGAAGAACTGTATCCGAAAGATATTGACTTATCATATTTGAAATTCTATATGACAAAGGACTTTGGAGTACAAGTTGATGGAATGAAAGAAAACGCACAAGTTGGGAACCATGGATTAGCCTGTGTCGCAAGTTCAATTACAAGTATCATTTCCGGCGATGGAAGCGTGTACATTTGTGGGAGGTTAAATGTGTATGATTGGTTAAAACCAATCGGAAATATTACGCGAGAATCTTTTCGTGATATCTGGTATGGGGAAGAACGCAAGAAGCAAATTGAGATGATAAGTAATTGTGATTTTTGCAAAGCAAATTGCCCGCAATGCAGGGTTAGCAAGTTTAATGTGCTATTTGATAAAATATATGGGATTACATCAGTGCATTTCATATAATTAAGAGACTAACTATTAGAAGTCAAGTCTGAAACTTAAGATTTAAATCAAAACGCAGAAATGCGATTTGTATAGTGGCT
>SVFT01000022.1 GCA_015056735.1 Lachnospiraceae bacterium
TTTATGTAAATGATTGTAAAAAAATCAAATCAAGCCATTTTTAGGGTATTAACTGGAAATGAGTTTTGCATTTGAGCGGGCGAACCGCGCATCGTTTTTTCTGTTTGATGTGGTGATCAGGGTTCTGTTCATGTGATGCACTACTTTTCGTTCTTTTCCTGCATTTGCAGATAATATAACTCTTTTTGAGTTTCTATCTCAGCACGTAACTCCTCTTCTGTCGGAAGATACAATTTATACTTCGAAGCAAATAGTTGCTCATTCTCATGAAGTACAGAATACTTTGCAATATCTTTGTCTGTATCTGTGCAAAGCACAATTCCCAACGTAGGATTATCATCCGGTGCTTTCTTTAAATCGTCATACATGCGGATATACATATCCATTTGACCAACATCTTGATGTGTGATCTTCTTTGTTTTTAGATCGATAAGAACAAAACACTTTAATATATAATTATAAAAAACTAGGTCTATATAATAATCTTCCTTTTCTGTATGAATATGCTGTTGTCTTGCAACAAACGCATATCCCTTTCCTAGCTCCATTAAGAACTTTTGCAAATTATCAATAATGCTTTGTTCCAATTCTGATTCAAGATACGAAGTATCCTGTTGCATACCTAAGAATTCAGCAATAACAGGATTTTTTATAAATTCTAACTTATTCTGATAAGACGATGTCAATTCTTTCATCTCATCCTCAACAGCCTTTTTATTCTGCGATTTTAAAATACGATAATAGTATTGTGAGGAAACATTTCTTTGCAACGTCGTTGAGCTCCAAACTTGTTCATAAGCTTCTTTTTCATACCACTGTCTAGCCGTAGAATCCTCAACCTGCGTTAGTATTCTATAATGGGTCCACGAAAGCATTCTCGTTTGTGAACGAACCTCGTTCATTTTTTCATTCGGTAACAATTGTGAACGAGCCTCGTTCACAATCTCCGGAAACATACGATATACCTTCAAACATTGGTACAAAATTCGTTTTGAATATCCTTTCCCGTAAATGTCTGTCAGTTCTTTTGATAATTTATCAACAACTTCTGCTCCGTACTTTGCTCTTTCTTCTCCTTCAAGCACTTCTTCATCAATACGTTTTCCTATATACCAATTCCTAAGAACCAGAGTAGTATCAACAGTCTGATATGCAAATTGTTTTGCCTCATCAATAATATTGCATATATCCTTAATCAAATTATTTGTATTCTCATATTGAATAATACTATTCATTTCATCAGTCCTTTCTTAGTTGGTATAAACCATAATTTAGTGGCTAAAAAAACTTGATTAGATGCTATCTGTTCCAACATTTGGATAACGGTTCCACCATTTCATCATACCATACAGCCCGCCAAATTGTAGGAATAATCCATGTGCAAAGGCGAATTCTTCATTGCTTTTCTGTGCGGAATCACAGTCAATCAAACGGTGTGAACCGGAGCTTCCGGTACGAGTATTTATTTCGGGACACAGATTTGGCTCCGTCCGGGTAAAGGAGGCGATATATATGATCGTTGGGTTACTTCGTTTGATGTTTATGGGGTAGTAGAAGTGAGCAAAGAAAAAGAGCCCTTGAGGGACCATTGTAAAAGAGTTATAGATCTTTCATATCTATTCTCAAAAATAATGACGGGAAATTCTTCCCGCCTGCGGTGATCCAAAGAGCTCTCGCCCAGATCAATACTATAGTATCATGATAACCGTTTCTATTCAATTAAACGAATAATAGATCGCCGTTTTCGCACTTCAGGCCATTTCCATGGTCTCTAAAAACCTGTCAAAGTTATACGGATACCTGTTGCTGCCACTAAAGTGCTTCGCAGGCTCCTCATGATCATACTTAATATCCACCGACCACTGGATCCCATCCAGGACATGATTTTCGTATCTCGAATCCCACTCACCCATGTGAATATAAGAGAGCGCTTCCAGCAGATCATCCCAACTCATAAACTCGTATAAAGGGGCATCAGGAGCCTCTGCCCTGTTGGATAGCCTTTCCACAACGATCTTATTGCCGTCACGCATTAACGTCCTGCGTTCATGCCCTTCAAAAAATCCACCGTAGGTAATGGTTATTGAAGTAATGTGTTTCATATTGGAATCAAATACAGCTGCCTTCTCTTCCAACATGCTCGGCACATACTCTCCTCCAAGTGATGTGTAATATGCCTCTGCTGCAGCAACATACTCCCGAAGCACATCTACTCGGACCTGCATGGATGGGCAGATCGCATCACAGGCTCCGTTTTCTTTACTGCTCTTGATATCGGCCATCTCCTGTTGCAGGCTACGGATCATCTCAAGGACCTCGTCGAGTGTCTTTCCTTTTAATTCGCTTTCAACATAACTATCAGGACTGATCATCATGGTCGGTTGCCTCCCTGAACCGCTCGTACACTTCTCGCATATCATCTTCGATCCGCGCCAGCGTTTTTTCCTTATACTCCTCCGGAACGCCGTAAAAAGCTTCCGCGATCCCTGCAGCTATACAGGTGAGCGTGTCGCAGTCACCGCCGAGAGATACCGCACATCTTACGACATCTTCGAAATCGTTTCCTTCAAGAAACGCCGTTATCGCTTCCGGAACGGTCTGCTGACAGCTTTCCACGTGATGATAATTGGGTCTGATTTCGTCGAGAGTTCTCGCCAGATTATATCCAAACTCCTTGATCACATATTCTTTGATCTCTTCTTTAGACTTTCCGGTCCTTGCAAGAAAGATCGCTGATGCCGTGGCTTCGGCGCCCTTGATTCCTTCCGGATGATTATGTGTGACTTCAGCTGTCAATCTGGCCACTTCGCGGGTACGCGCCAAGGTGTCATACAGCCATCCTGCAGAAGAAACCCGCATAGCAGATCCATTGCCCCAGCTACCGTAGGGCTTCTCATCCGCAAGCATCAACCACCATATAAACTTCTGACCGTAACCGGCGTTTATATACTTGCGTCCCCATTTTTTCATGGACTTTACGACAGCTTTTTTGATCGTTTCCGGATCAGCATCAAGTCCTGCGTCCAGAAGTCCCTCGGCCACTGCGATCGTCATTACCGAATCATCGGTATATTCAGATGCATCTATAAACAGTGGCCCGAAATCTTTGATCTTTTTCCCACGATCGAACTCATAAGGGCTGCCAACAATATCTCCCAGAATCGCTCCAATCATAATAATAACCTCCGTATCATGCCTGTTTGCCTGTTACTGAGGTCATTATAATGTCTCTATACGCTGAATCGGTCACTTGTCAGGCGACAAATGAGATCATGCTGTCTGCGTTCCCAGAAGCGGCTCTCCATGCTCGAAGAGCGCCACGTTGATCTCATATACATCATAGGCCTTACGCTCAATGAAATACTGCACGATCACATCCTGCTTGCTGCAGGGAGACAACGCAAATCCCGCTCTCGAAAGAAGATCCTTCGTATCATCCAGATCCAATTCCAATGCCACGGCTAGAGCAAGCGCCGTGGATTTGCTCGGATTCTTTGTTGTACCGCATTTCAGCTTCGAAAAAGCCTTCCGATCCAGATTCGCTTTCTTCTGCACTTCAACATCCGTCATGCCACGCTTATCTGCAAATGAGAAAACGAGTTCCATAAAGGTTTTGTCAAGATCATTTACAACATCATCCAAGCTTTTTGCTGCAACCAAAACGTCGGGCGTATCGGCTACACGATCGGTTCTGCCCGGCGCAGCCGTAGACGCGTATAAACCGACTCCATCGCCGAGAGAATCATAACCCGGATACTCGTGCATAAACTTTTCATCCACGTAGTTATCATTGATATACGCATCGATATCACCGTAGAGCTCTGTTGATAGCGCAAATGACTTTTCATCGAATACGACCAGATACAGCTCAATATCGTGTCCGGACAAGAATGCTTCTATCTCCGAAAGTGCGATCCGCAGGGCGATTCCCTTTGGAAATCCATAACAACCGGAAGCCAGAAGCGGAATCGCAAGACTCTTGATATCACTGTCCAGCGCCAATTGAAATGCTGATCTGTAGCAGCTTCTGACAATCTCTTCCTCGCCATGGTTCCCGCCCCGCCAGGTAGTGCCAACGGTATGGATGATGTATTTTGCCGGAAGCTTGTAACCGTCCGTGATCACCGAACAGCCACGGTCGATCACACCGATCTCGTGGCGCTTTGCAAGCAGTTCTTCTATTCCTGCCGCTTCATAGACAGCCGTATCGATCCCGGCCCCATAACCCGGCATCGGATTCGCAGTGTTCACTATGGCATCTACATGCATTTTGGTAATGTCGTTACGGACGATTTGAAACGGCATGCTTACGGTACCTCTTTTTCCCTACTTCAATCATGGTATAAAACCGGGGCGGCCATACCTTTTTTCCGGTACTTTGCAGGAATACGCTTGTTAACAAATAGATCTCTGATCTCGCTCGGAGCTTCTTCGCCATGGAATTCATATCGCCCCGTGTTTGCGTTATGATCCGGTCGCCATCCCTGAATGTAATAAACGTTTTTAACGACCCCATTCAAAACAGCAAGGCAATACTTGTAATCATCGATTTTTCTAAGGTTTACTTTCCACGCTCTTCTCGTTGTTTCATAAATATCATTTCCACGCTCTTCCAACACACGGTTATTAATCTTGATTATGATGTACTTCAAGTCAGGTTCTTCGTATTCTTCGTAAGAGAGCTCACGTTGCAATACCTCTGCATTGTTGACTCCCCTATCAGAGGCGTGTCCACTCTGTATGTTGGTCAGTTCGCCATACGCATCGATAAGAGCTGCTTCGACTTCGAAAGCTTCCTTCTCCGTCAGCCCATACCGCTGAATGACATGGAGCACATTGAGTCCTGCGTTCTTAATATCACGGATCTGTTGAATCTTTGAAGAGATCTCATCCTCTTCGTTATCTTCATAGGACTCTCCGTTATATGACCTAAGCGCGTCCTCAACATGCGCAAAAACCCTATTGCCCTTTCCTTTTCCCACATAAAACGTCTGTCCGTTTCGTGGATCGATCAAGCGATACACATAGTACTGTAATTGCTCTATAACTTCCGGTGAAAACATAACCATGCTCCTCTGTCTATTCTTTCGATTTTTTGTTCTTATACGCCGGCTTCATCTTTTCGATCGGATGAACGAATGCTATACGCATGCTCTGATCCACTTGCTGATCGAGTTCCATGAGCTTATTCACTTGCATATGACGATTATTATAGCTGTCACGTTTGCTGGCTGAGTCCCATGGCGCCTTGCCCGGGCCATTGTATATCTCATATACATTACCGTTTTTATTCAGATATAAGGCGATCAGGTACTCCGGTTCATGGGCGATCACGATGCTTTCTTGCTGCGTGATCTTAATCTGCACTTGCTTCCCGTCAATCTCGCCATCATGCGCCACAGCAGAAGCCTTGTACAGATCTATCCCATAGAAGTAACTCGCCATCACTTCGCCGATGCTCCCAACCAGATGACCGTCAAGCGTAAAGTGTCTTCCCGGAAAATCCTGTTCCAGCTCTTTTACGATAGTGATCAGCTGTTGGACCTTTTCCTTGATCCCTTCCATCTTTTCACGTGTGTAGTGAATTCGATTCTGATCTGTTGGAAGCATTTCGGATTTGCTCATTCCTTCCCTCTCCCTTCCATGTGATAGATCACGCAACCTTGTTTTTTATTTTGCGTGGCATAAACCAGTCCGTTTTCTTGGAAATTCACCATTTAAATCATATCATACAGCCTTACCGAATTGTGGGAACAATTCGCTCCAAATCGTGCTTTTTTCAATGTTTTATATGAGGAATCTTCGGTTAGGTAAAATGAGCCATGCACCCCGTCCCCCTGGCTCATTCCGCGCCCTTCGCCGCCTCCACCAGCGCCGCGAAGTCCTCATAGTGCCAGCCTTCGGTCGGCTTTTCATGGTCGATGGTCTTGAAGAAGCAGCTGGGAATCTCCCGTTGGCTTAAGTTTTTCAGGATGCACAGATTACAGCCCTGATCATGGTTTGTAGGGTGGCACGGGCATTTCGTATCCGTACATGTGCAGTATTCTTTTGGATCTTTCATATGCCTTCCTCCGATTCGTTCATGCTGCTCTATCTCTTTAGTTTAATGTATCAATCAATGATCACCAGTGTATCCGGCTCCACATGGCACTTTAGGAACAGGACCTCCACGCCTGCTGCCTTCGCCTCATCAAGGGCGATTCCGAACTCTGCATGCGTGGTCACATTGGGTCTGACCTCCAAAACGCCGTCCATCTGGATCACAAATGCAAGGATTGCCTTGCATCCCTGCTTTGCAGCAGCTGCAAGTTCACGGAGATGCTTGACTCCCCGCACTGTCGGGGCATCGGGGAAGTATCCGATCCCATCCACCTCTAACGTGCATCCCTTCACTTCCATTAAGCAACGTGCATCGCCGCTCTCCATATAAAAATCGATCCTCGAATCGCCGTATCTGTATTCCGGTATCAAAAGGTCGTAGTTCTGCCTATCCAGCCACTCCTTTACGACTTTGTTGGGAGCCTGGCTGTCGATATTAAACAGAATTCCGTTCTCTTTTCTCACCGCTACCAGATCATACTTTGTCTTTCGATCCGGCGTCCCCGGTGCCGTAAGCCACACCTCACATCCAGGTATCAGAAGTTCCTTACATCTTCCCGTATTCTTTACATGAACGATCTCTCTGCGACCGTCGATATCAACTTCTGCGATGAATCTGTTCGGTCGGTTTATGAAGACCGCTCTTTTGATGTTGTCGTATTTCATTTCGTCAAGACCGGCATCTGTATGCCATCCTCATTCTCTTCGTCAGTTCTCTATTGGCCCATCCCAATCTAATATCCCACCGAACTCGTAAATGTTCGTGTATCCAAGTGCTGCAAGCTTAGCAGATGCTTCCTTACTTCTTCGTCCGCTTCTGCAATATACATAGATCACTTGATCAAGATCCGGCAGCTCGGCAGGCTGTCCGGCCCCGATATCTTCATTCGCCAGATTGATCGCGCCCGGAATATGGCCCTCGGCATATTCATCTGCCCTGCGAACATCAAGGATGACGTAATCCCCTGGGGTTGCAAATACTTCCTTGGCTTCAGCCATAGATATGGACGTATACTCCGCTACGGTTTTTTCTTCCGGAACTTTCCCCGCCAGAAATACTGATGTCGGCCCATCCGCGCCACCAATGATCTGTACCACATGATTCTCTTTATCCAAATTAACAAAATGCTTTGCCATCAGCACTCCGGCAGCCACAACACCAACGGTTGCCCCGGCGATTATCAGCTTTGTACTCGTCTTCATAATGAATCAACTCCTAAATCGCTGTTTACGAATCCATTATACTACACTCTTCTTGATCCAATATATGAATTAGCGCCGCTCGCTTCCTTTTTGCTACTCTATTTGCTACTCTTTTAAAAGGACTGAGTCCTGTTCAATACAGAACTCAGTCCAGTATAGCCAAATAATTAAAGTGTCCAACATTTTGGGTTCACTTCAATGTGTAAGTGCCTTTTATAAACATCCTTACTGATCCGAATTATTCGCCGCCTTCAGCTTCTCTGCTGCCTCCTCGCGCTGCCTGCAAAGGTCAACCCATGTCGGGCCGGTATGGAGCAGCTCATCAAGCTCCCGCAGAGCGCCGGGGATATCGATATGTTGCGGGCAGACGGAGGCGCAGGCGCCGCAGCCGATGCACTGATCGGGCCATTTTTCCTTCGGTGTACCGTCCATCTGCATCTTAACCGTCAGCGCCGATGCAAACGTAAGGTCATTGTATCCTGCCAGAAGCATGGGGATGTCAAGCCCCTTCGGGCATCCGTCGCAGCAGTATCTGCAGGCCGTGCAGGGGACACCTTTTTTCAAGGACTCAGCGATCGTAAGCATCATGTCCCGCTCTTCCCGGCTAAGCGGCTCTCCCTCGCTGAAAGTTTTGACATTGTCTTTCATCTGCTCGAGATCGGACATGCCGCTTAAGACCGTGGCCACACCGGGGATATCCATCAGCCACCTGAATGACCACGACGCGATAGACTCATCCGGCCGCAGAGACTTAAGCTTTGCATTGTTTTCGTCACCCAGATCCGTAAGCTTTCCGCCCCGGACCGGCTCCATGACCATGATGGGGATACCCCTTTTTTCAAGCAGCTCGACCTTCTTCTTTGCATCCTGCAGCGTCCAATCCAGGTAATTCAGCTGGATCTGACAAAACTCGATCCGGTCGCCCAGAAAGTCCAGTATCGCCTCCATGTTCTCCGTGCGGGCATGCGTCGAGAACCCCAGATGCCTGATCCGCCCGAGCTCCGTTTGCTTTACGAAGTAGTCGATGATCCCGTAGTCCTTGTTTTGGTAAGTCGGGAGGCTGTTTTCGTATATGTTGTGAAACAGGTAGAAATCAAAGTACTCCACGCCGCATTTTGCGAGCTGCTCATGAAAGATCCCTTCGCAGTCATATTTTTTCATAAACTGATGACCCGGGAACTTCGTCACAAGCTTGAAGCTCTCGCGCGGGTACTTTGCGAGCGCCTTGCCGATCGCGATCTCCGACTTTCCTTCGTGATACGGATAAGCCGTGTCAAAATAGTTCACGCCGTGTTCCATGGCGTAGTCCGTCATGGATTCCACCTGCGCCTGATCGATGCTCCCATCGGCTTTCAGCGGGAGCCGCATCGTCCCGAATGCCAGTTTTGAGATCTCTTCGCCGCATACTTTTGTGTACTTCATTGCTTACCTCCGTTTAAAATGAGCCAACTACCCCGTCCCCCTGGCTCACTCTTTATATGGTGTCAATTTGCTTTACGATAGTCAAGTTCTCGTTCGTTTCACTGTAAATCCTCTATCCAGGATCTGATCTCATCCTCAGATGCGCCGGCACCGAATCGCCTGCCTTCAATCCATGTCCCGCTTCCTGCATTATCCGCAAGGTTCTGACCGGTCCTGCCTATATCACTGCTGCCCGAAGTGCAGAAAGGGATCACAGTTTTCCCTTCGAAATCGTAGCTCTCCGCAAATGTATCCATGATGCGCGGCTCTTCTCCCCACCAGATCGGATAGCCGATATAGATGGTCGTATAGCCGTCCAGCGATACGGCTTCACTCCCGATCTCCGGTCTTACGGATGGATCATTCTGTTCCTTGGTTGTGCGGCTGTTTGAGTCATTCCAGTCAAGATCGGCATCTGTGTACTCCTGTGCCGCTTTGATCTCATATGTATCTGCGCCTGTGATACTTGCGATCTTTTCCGCAACATCCTTTGTGGTTCCGGTCGCAGAGAAATAAACGACGAGAACGTCGCTGTCTTCATTGGTAATACCTGTCTCTTCTGAAGAAGCCTCTTCCACTTCCACAGAACTCTCGGTCTGTATATTCTGAGTTGTATCAGCCGATACCTGACTCTCGTTCTTCCCACATGCGGTAAGACCAATAGCTAATAAAAACGCTGCCATTACTGATATCTTTCTCTTCATCCTGTGTCCGCCTCCTATTCCAAGATGCGAGAACTTCCCCGCTTTATGATAATTTGCCATAGTCTTCATCTGACACGGCTTCAAGCCATTCATTACTTGTCTCTTCTCCGGCAACCTCGAGCGCAAGATGCGAGAACCATGAATCCGGTGCAGCTCCGTGCCAGTGTTTTACTTCAGCAGGAATGTTTATTACTTTACCGGGAGTCATCTCCACGGCTTCTTTACCCCATTCCTGATAATATCCTCTTCCGCCAATGCAGATCAGCATCTGACCGCCGCCACTCTTTGCATGATGGATATGCCAGTTATTTCTGCATCCCGGCTCAAAAGTTACATTGAACACCGGCACCTGCTCTTTCGATACAGGAGCAAGATAACTCTGCCCTACGAAGAACTCTCCATAAGGATTTTCTTCTCCGATAGGGAAGAAAATGGTATTCTGATACTTATCCTTCTCTGTAACAGCCTCCGTCGTTTCACTCCGCATTTCCCCTCTTCCGGCTGTCTGTACGATCTTTTCACTCATTTCTTATGCCTCCCTATTGTCTGATATATTCACTGTCCTTTTTGGGTATTCCATTTGTATCTGATACATAACGCTCTGCTGTCATATGAAGATCATACTTCTCACGCAATCCGATAATCTCTTTCATCATAGGAGATGCATGATGTCGGTCGATCGCCGTCTGATCTTCCCAGCTATCAATCAGAAGTACTGTTTCAGGATCTCCAAGCGGGATAAAATACTCATATTTCAAGTTTCCTTCTTCTGCTCGGATCCGCTCGGCAATACCTGTGCTTTCCATCTCCTCTGCGAACCTGCGTGCATTCCCGTTAGTTCCTGTATAATAAAGATTCACTGTAATACTCATCCCGGACACCTCTCATTTATGAAAATAATACCATAAATTAAATCACTCATCTCATCCCATCCTTTATTTCTTTTCTATCCTTAAAGAAATTCTCCGGCTTTTCGTAATCCATCTCTGGCACCGTCCTTTTTTAGATCAAACCGTTTGCCGCAAACCACTTCTTTACCGCATCTTTGGAATCAGTCGCCTTAGATCCCGTGATCGCAAGTCCGCTCTTTACTGTTGCTCCTTTGGCAGACTTTTTAATATCACTCTCACTGGATCCCATTCCGCTTCCTTCATTGGTACAAAGGGGAAGGATGGTCTTTCCGGTGAAATCATATCTTTCCAGGAAAGTTGCGACTGCCATCGGGAAAGTCCCCCAGTAGTTCGGGTAACCAAGAACGATTGTGTCATACTCATCGATACTGTCTAAGTATCCGGTAAGCTCGGGTCTTGCATTATTCTGCTTATCTTTCTTCGCTTCATCGATACAGGTCATGTAAACCGGTGAATAAGGATCCTTCATCTCGATCTTAAAGGTATCCGCACCTGTCAGCTCCTTCATGATTCCTGCTACGATCTCGGTATTCCCGACCTTTACGTATCTCATTGCTCCGCCAAAATAGTTCTCATCTGCTCTTGAAAAGAATGCGATCAGTGTTTTTGCCATCGTGTTATCCTCCGTTATTCGACCTAAGGGGTACCGCTTGCGGTGGATGCCTTAGGTCAGTGTTTAGTTTTCGTGAATTGTGTTTATTTGCTTCATTGATAAAATTATTGCATAGCATTCAATTTCTTATAGTCCAAAATGATTCATTCTCCTTTAGCAGGTAAAACTGTAAGATAATCTTTCCACTATATTCGCCGGTCTTAGAATCAATAACGATCATTGCCGACTCTCCGATTTGGGTTCCGTCACGATACGTTGAGAAATCTGCGTTTCAAATGCTTCTCCTATATCACCATCAATGCATATACTTCTATCTGCAATTTCCTTCGGGCAGAATGATTCACCATAATTTAAGCAGGCATATACCGCTTTCTCATTTGCCAATGTCATCTGCCAGAACGGATACTTTATTATTACGGGCGTATTAGCTCCTACTCCCAATTCAAGATAAAGAACATGAA
>SVFT01000002.1 GCA_015056735.1 Lachnospiraceae bacterium
TCACAGTTTATGTGACCACCTTTTCGTTTGATGCTATTTTGTTTGTTTTGCCTGTCTACTTGACAGACCTCAGATCAGTTGTGGCCCTCTTTTTTTCTGCGTATTTTAATTCTGATCTAGCTGATCTTTGTTACGGTATCGCGACCGTTATTGATTTCGGTGAATGTGGATCCGTCATAGCTTGAATAGCCCATTCTGCCGTCCGGTGTCCAGTCGATCACCCATCTGCCGCCGCCGAAGTAGGTAGCGAGGCTGATCTCAACAGGGTGCTTAGCGGACTCTGCATTCTGGAGCGTGTAGGTAAACGGGATCGTATTGGAGTAAACCGCGATCGGATCACCGGCCATTCTGCTGGTTTCTATGATCGTACGTCCTGTTGCATCTTTTACCATTACGCTGCCGGCTGTTTCAAAGCCAAAGGCTCTTACATCCGGATCCAAAGCATCCTTTACGACCTTGACCTGGATCACGGAGCCGGGCTGCGGCGTCGGGGTGGATGTTGTGATCCTTACCGTGATATCGCCGTATTCTTCAAAATCGGGATAGAAATTGTAATCCCACTCGGCTGCCATTGCAGTCATCTGTGTTCCAAGCAGCATTGCGATGCCGAGAACAACTGCCAGAAGTTTTTTCTTCATTTTGCGTCCTCCTCATTCTGAAAGAAAATGAAAACCTTCAATTTGATTCGCTGTTTTACAAGTCCTAGTATATTGTAGTTATTTTTCCTGATTTTTACAACTACATGTTCTATTGTCAGAATTATTCTGCCATACAATATATTGATAAAAGCCTGAAACGCGCGGAATAACCGTCTTTTCCGCTTTTATCAATACAGGTCGCATGCGTGTGGTATAATACTGTTCGGAGGTATTGCGATGATGAATAAAAAGGAAAACATGTCGGCACTCCTGCCGATCGGTGTGTTTGTAGTATTGTATCTGGGACTCGGCATTCTTTTTGAATATGTGCTGCAGATCCCTATGGGCTTTTATAATATTCCGGTTGTCGTGATCTTTCTGATCGCACTTCTCGTTGCCTGCCTGCAGAAGTCGGAACTGTCTTTTGACGAAAAGCTTTCGCTGATGGCACAGGGCGTCGGCGATCGGAATATCATTACGATGATCCTGATTTTTATGGCGGCGGGTATCTTTGTCGGAGTCGTCGGCAGGAACAGTGCCGAGAGTGCGGCATATTTTCTCCTGTCTCTGATCCCCGCGGAATATGCGGTTGTTGTTCTCTTTATCGTAAGCACGTTTGTATCGCTCGCAATGGGGACAAGCGTCGGGACGATCACGCTGCTTGCGCCGATCGCGGTCGCGGTTGCATCCGGTTCCGGCTTTAGCACGGCGTTTTGCGTCGGAACGATCGTCGGCGGTGCGATGTTCGGCGATAATCTCTCTTTTATCTCCGATACGACGATCGCAGCCTGCAACGGGCAGGGGTGTGAGATGCGGGACAAGTTCCGGACGAACTTTGCGATCGCACTTCCGGCAGCGGTCATTACGGCGGTGATCATCCTTGTGAAGTCATTTGGCGAGCAGACCGGAGAGCGTGTGATCGGTGATTATAATCTGATCCAGCTGATCCCGTATATCATCGTATTGGCAGGCGGGGTGGTCGGCTTAAACGTTTTTGTCGTACTGATCGTCGGTATTCTGTCCGGCGGCGCAATCATGCTTTGTACAGGCGCGCTGCCTGCGGCTGAACTGCTCCCCAGAATGGGTGCAGGCGTATCCGGAATGTTTGAGACATCCATGGTGGCGATCCTTGTATCCGCGATCTGCGCGATCATCGCACATAACGGCGGCTTTGCGGCGATCCTCAGTCTGATTCGCAAAGTCTTTCATGGAAAAAAAGGCGGCATGCTCGGGATCGGTCTTCTTGTCGGTGTGATGGACATCGCAACGGCGAATAACACGGTCGCGATCGTGACCGTCAATCCGATCGTAAAGGAGATCGCGGAAGAGTACGGGATCTCTCCGCGAAGGAGCGCATCGCTTCTGGATACCTTTTCCTGTATTTTCCAGGGCGTGATCCCCTATGGTGCGCAGGTACTTGTCGCCGTATCGATCACGGCGGAACTAGGTGCCCCGACATCCGCTTTTGAGATCCTCCCGAATCTGCTGTATCCGTTCATTCTTCTTCTGACGTCTCTTGTTTTTATCACGTGTGCATCGGAGCAGAAACTTCATTAACAGTTGCATTCGAAAAGATTTTTTAGTAAAATTTTGATGAAGTTTTGTATAGGGGATACTATGCGCAAATTTCCTATGCAGGGGGAAGAATAGATTGAGTTTACTTGGTTTTGAAGGTGATCATGACCTGGAGAAGTTGCAGGACAAGTTCTTCACGATCACGAATTTGTTCCTCTATTGTGTATCTCCGGACGGGAAGTTCCTTTCGAGGATGTCCGGCGATCAGGAGGATAAGTTAGCACTTTTGGATAGGGTTGGGCGTGATACGCTTGGACGGCTCGGTCAGGAAATAGCGGAGAGCGTGGCGGAGGATCAGATCGTAGATGATACATCCGTTCCGGGTGTCTCGATCATCGTGCAGGCGATCCGTAACAACGGAAAGCTTTTGGCGCTCTGGTCAGTGATGGCAGTGACCGATCCGGAAGCGGCGGGCCTTCGGCCCGATTTTCCGCGCGTTGATTCGGAAGAGAAGCTTTACGCGGCCCTGCTCTTTTTAAGAGATCTGAGTTGGAAGTATGTAAGCTACAACGATCTTTTTAAAGGTGTCGAATCCGAAAACTTAAGAAGCCGCTTTACGGAGCGTGAACTGACAGCTTCCCTGCGGCGTGCGGGTGCGATGGCGGAGATCGTTCAGCTTTTGGAGAGCGAAGAAGTCGTAGAGGTTGTTCTTCAGAAGATCCTGGCGATCACGGGCGATTACTTAAACATTTCATCAGGATATGTTTTTCAGGTTCACGGCGATCTGGCGGATGTCGTCGCGGAGTGGACAACAGCAGGCAGAGTACATCACTTTAACCAGACCAAGAATCTGCCGCGTCATTCCATCCTGCACGGCGATTCGATGATCGTGATCTCGGATGATACGAAGCTGACGGCGGAAGAGAAGTCTTTCTTTGATGAGATGAATCTGAAGGCGCTTGTGATTGCGCCGATCATCGTCAACAACGTGCCGATCATGTATGTTGCGATCGAAGAGGTGGGGAGCCGTACATGGACAGCCGAAGAGATCAAGTTTATCGGTAATGCGATCCGGATCATGCAAAGTGTCGTTGTCAGGCGGATCCAGAAGAATTCTCTGGCCAGCTCCTATTCAGCGCTGGAAGCAATCCTGGATAATTCGGGCAATGCGATCTATGTCAAGGACAAGGAGAGCGGCAAAGTCCTTTTTGCAAATCAGACCCTTCGTTCCATTTTTGCGGAGGAGCTTGAGAAAGGTACACTCGACGATCTTCTTGCCGATGCTACAATGGGTGAGTGGCAGACAGATAATCAGGAGCTTTTCCACGAGAGAAGACATCATTGGTACGATCTATATTGCACAACGATCAAATGGGTGGACGGTCACGCAGCCAATCTTTACGCGCTGTATGACATCACAGATAAAAAGGTATATCAGAACAAGATCGAACAGCAGGCATACACCGATTTCCTGACGGGACTTTATAACAGGCTTTGCTGCGAGAGAGACCTTGCTCATTACATAGACGAGGCAAAGAAGGACGGGCAGACCGGTGCGCTTTTGTACCTCGACCTCGATGATTTCAAGCACATCAACGATGGCCTCGGCCATCAGTACGGTGATATCCTTCTGAAGGCGATCTCGCATGGATTTAAGCGGATCCGTGGGATTGAGAACACATGTTATCGAATGGGCGGCGACGAGTTCGTCATCATTGTGCCGCCTAAGATGGGTGACAGGTGCGAGGCGGTGATCGAGAATGTCAAAGAGATCTTTGACAAGCCCTGGTTCTTACAGGACAGTGATTATTACTGTACGATGAGTATGGGTATCGTTGAGTTCCCGACGGCCGGAGACGGTGTACAGGAGCTGATCAAAAAGGCTGACATCGCCATGTATGAGGCCAAGAAAGCGGGCAAGAACCGTGTTGTATTCTATTCCGACGGCATCGAGTCCACATCCAACAAACGTCTGGATATGGAGAAAAATATGCGAGATGCCACGGTTGACGGCTTTAAGGGCTTTGAGGTTTACTACCAGCCGATCATCCGTGTGGATCAGGGCGCTCCGACCTGTTGCGGTGCGGAAGCGCTGATCAGATGGAACAGTTCCGAGCTTGGTTTTATCTCTCCGGCAGAATTCATTCCGCTCGCGGAATACCTGGGTCTGATCAATCCGATCGGCAACCATGTTCTGATCGAGGCCTGCAGGGAGTGCAAGCGCTGGAATGATGCGGGGCACGGTGAGTTTAAGGTCAATGTTAACCTTTCGGTTGTCCAGCTTTTGCAGAATGACATCTTTGATATCGTAAAGAGCGCGATCGCAGAGACGGGCATCGAGCCGAAGAACCTGACGCTCGAAGTAACCGAGAGTCTTGCGATCAATGATATGGAGCGCATGAAGATCATTCTGAACAGGATCAAGTCGCTCGGCGTACGGATCGCACTCGATGATTTCGGTACAGGCTATTCGTCACTGAACCATCTGCGCGAGATCCCGCTTGATGTGATCAAGATCGACCAGAGCTTTGTCGTTCAGCTTGACCGCGACAATTACCTGAAGGCGTTCATTCGTATGGTCAGCCAGCTGGCGGATGCGATCGACGTAAACGTCTGCGTGGAAGGTATCGAGACCAAAGAACAGCTTGAGGCTCTGTCCGGTATCCATATCAGCATGATCCAGGGATTCTACTACGACAGACCGCTGTCCAAGGAAGAATTCGAGCAAAAATATATTCATTTTGATCAATCAGAAAAGGTAGAAGAATAAATGTCAGAAGAAGTGAAAGAGATGCCGGAAGGCGAGAAGGAGATTATCTCCAAGAATTTTATCGAGCAGATCATTGAGAAGGATCTGGAAGAAGGGATCTGTGACACGGTTGTGACAAGATTTCCGCCGGAGCCGAACGGTTATCTGCACATCGGTCATGCCAAGAGCATCCTTTTAAATTATGGCTTGTCTCAGAAGTATCATGGCAAATTCAATATGCGTTTTGACGATACGAATCCGACCAAAGAGAAGATCGAATTCGTTGAATCCATCAAGAAAGATATCGAGTGGCTCGGCGCCGACTGGGAGGACCGCCTGTTTTATGCGTCCAATTATTTCCCGCAGATGTATGAAGGCGCTGTTAAGCTGATCAGGAAGGGCAAAGCATACGTATCCGATCTGACGGCAGATGAGATCCGCGCATACCGCGGTACGCTGACAGAGCCCGGCAAGGAAGATCCCGGTGCATCAAGGAGCGTCGAAGAGAACCTGCAGCTTTTCGAAGATATGAAGGCAGGTAAGTTCGAGGACGGCTCCAAGGTCCTGCGCGCAAGGATCGATATGGCATCGCCCAATATGAACATGAGAGATCCCGTGATCTACCGTGTGGCACATATGACGCACCACAATACGGGCGATCAGTGGTGTATCTATCCGATGTACGACTTCGCGCATCCGATCGAAGATGCGATCGAAGGCATCACACATTCCATCTGTACACTGGAGTTTGAAGATCACAGACCGCTTTATGACTGGACACTGATCGAACTTGGCTATAAGAACAGACCGGAGGAGACACCGAAGCAGATTGAGTTTGCGAAGCTCTACTTAAAAGATGTCGTAACGGGTAAGCGCTATATCAAGAAGCTTGTTGAGGACGGTATCGTAGACGGCTGGGATGATCCGCGTCTCGTATCGATCGCGGCGCTTCGAAGACGCGGCTTTACGCCGGAGTCCATTCAGCGTTTCGTTGAGCTGTGCGGCGTATCCAAAGCCAATTCGATCGCAGAATATCCTGCGCTTGAGTACTGTATCCGGGAAGATCTGAAGATGAAACGCCCGCGTATGATGGCGGTCCTCGATCCCGTGAAACTGGTGATCGACAACTACCCGGACGATCAGACGGAAGAGCTTACCGTAGCCAACAACCTGGAGAATGAATCGCTCGGTACGCGGCAGGTGCCTTTTGGCAAAGAACTCTACATTGAGCGTGAAGACTTCATGGAAGAGCCGCCGAAGAAATACTTCCGTATGTTTCCCGGCAATGAAGTACGCCTGATGCATGCATATTTTGTCAAGTGTACGGGATGTGAAAAGGATGCTGACGGTAACGTTACGGTGATCCACTGCACATACGATCCCGCTTCCAAGGGCGGCAACAGTCCGGACGGCAGGAAAGTAAAAGGGACGATCCACTGGGTATCCGCGAAGGATTCCATCAAAGCGACGGTACGTCTCTATGAAAATATCATCGATGAAGAAAAGGGTGTCTATAACGAAGACGGAAGCTTAAACCTCAATCCGAATTCTCTGACAACACTCACGGAGTGCCGTTTGGAGCCGGCGCTTAAGGATGCAAAGGCGTTCGAAAGCTTCCAGTTTGTAAGACAGGGATTTTTCTGCACTGACTTTAAAGATTCCAAGCCGGGAGAGCCGGTATTTAACAGGATTGTATCACTGAAGAGCTCATATGTACTTCCTAAGTAGGAGGAGATGTTATGGCAAAGCAGACAGGTTACAGTGAAAAAGACACAGACTTTGTATTTCCCAAGAAATTCGAATGTCCGATGTGCGGCGGGAGCTTTAAGAACATGACGCTCAAGACCGGCAAGGCGCGTATGATCGGATCCGATGACGATCTTCGTCCGATCCATGAAGGGATCGATACAGTAAAGTATGATGTGGTCCTGTGCCCTTCCTGCGGTTACGGAACGATCGCAAGAAACTTCGGCCCTGTTACGCAGGTGCAGAAGAAGTATTATAAAGAGTATGAAGGCCCCATCTTTTTCAGCGGAGGCATTGATTCCGAATCGGTGCTGTCTTATCAGGGGGCGCTTGACCGCTATAAGCAGGCTTTGTGCTGCAGCTACGCAAAGCAGGGACCGGACAGCGAGAAAGCATATCTGTGCCTGAAGATCGCATGGCTTCTTCGCGGCTGGAGACAGACGCTCGGTGAGAAAAAGCCCAATACGAGGGCTGCGCTTGAGGAGAAGGAAAAAGAGTTTCTGATGCGTGCGCGCGACGGCTTTAAGGCAGCAAACCTCAAAGAATCCTATCCGCTTTGCGGGATGGATGAGCTGACGGTCGACTATCTGGTCGCAGCACTTAACATTACGTTTGGCGAGTATGACGAAGCATCCAAACTCATATCCGGAATCATTGCGCGCGGCGGCCGCTCCAGGATCAAGGAGCGTGCGCATGATCTGAAAGACAAGATCGCAGAATTAAAAGCAGAATAAAAATAATAAAAATGAAGAGGGCATCAGCCCTCTTCATTTGTTTCATCATTGAAGAATTCTTCCGTGCGGGGCGCATCGCCTGCATCTGCCTGCGTGCTGCTTTCTTTGTCGCCTTCTTCCGGATCTAATGTAAAATAAGAACGTTCTTTTTCGAGATCATCATCTTCAAAATGATCGAAATCTTCATCCTCATCATCGGGATCATAGTGGAGTGCGTTCTTCGGGAGCATGCCGTTTTTTTCCAGATAATAGTATGCACCTGCCGCCGCAACGCCAAGCGCTGTCACCGTGAGTAGAAATTTTCCGAATTTTTTTGCCATATGGGCTCCTTTCCGGGCTGTTGCCCGCTTCCATTCATTTTAAGCGCCTGCTACCAACTCGATATCCTGCAGATAAGAGAGTGCCTCCTCCCGATATACACCTGGGCGGAATGTCTCCTGCCTAAGGTGCTTCTCCATCAGACCGTTCAGTGTCTGGTCGATGATGTAGATGAGGCGGTCTGCCGGCAGCTTTAACCCGTCTTTGGATGCCTTCGCATAAAAGCGCTCCATGATCGACTCATAGGAATCGGAGGCTTCGCGGATGACATTCTGTGCGACCTGATCCGTGTCATTTACGGCATTGATCAGAAAGAGCGGCATACAGGGGAAGTTCTTCATCACATTCACGCGTCCCTCTTCGATGCGCCTTCTGGTATCGAAGAAACCCTCTCCTTCGGGCGCCGATTCCGGTGACAGCTCCATGTTCATATACTTCAGACTGTATCCGTAGAGAAAATCGTACAGGCCTTCTTTGCTGATGAAGTAATGAAAGAGGAGTCCTTTGCTGATGCAGGCCTGTGCAACGATCGTGTCGGTTGATGCCTGCTTGTAGCCACATTGCGAAAACTGTGCAAGTGCCGCGTTGATGATGCGGTCCTGCTTTTCTTTTTTCAAGTCAAAGAACTTCTCGTTCATAGTATCTCCCTTCGTTGACCTGACGGGTCGTTTCTATAGTATCACACCTGTTTGAAATTTTCAATCAATTCATTTATTACGAATTTGATTACAGAAAACATGACACAAAACCTTGTATTGTAGTTGTTTACAAACCACAAAATGTATGAAATAATTACTTCAACAAAGATCCTTTTAAGAATGGTACAGAGATGCCGGCAAGGGTGAGATAGAGGAAGTATGCGTTCTTTGCATGCCTGATTTTTGCAGCCTTCCGAGCATCGGAGGGCTTTCATTTTGTCTGAATACAAAGCAACGATTATGGATGAGGCTGCCGTAGGCAGAGCCCTTAAACGGATCTCGCACGAGATCCTGGAAAAGAACAGCGGCTGCGACAGGATCTGCCTGGTCGGTATCAAACGCAGGGGCGCCACGCTCGCGCGCCTCATTGCGGAGAACATCGAGCAGATCGAAGGAACGTCCGTAGACTACGGAACGATCGATATCACGTACTATCGCGATGATATGATGCACGATTCCGATGAGCCTGTCATTCACGAATCGCAGATTCCGTTTGCCGTAAACGATCGTATTGTGATCCTGGTAGATGACGTGCTCTATACAGGGAGGACGGCACGCGCAGCACTGGAAGCCGTTATGAGTCACGGACGCCCGGCAGCGATCCAGCTGGCTGTACTGATCGATCGCGGACACAGGGAACTGCCGATCCGCGGAGATTTTGTCGGAAAGAACGTGCCGACGTCCAAAAGCGAGCATATTGCCGTGAAGCTTCCGCCCTATGAGACATCAGTGGCGGTAGAACTTTTCGGATAATATAGATCATTAAATTGCATCGGTGAATGCAGAATGGAGGAAAATATGAACATGCTTTACAACGTGGCTGACAAGCCCGGCAAAAAGAAACTCGTAGTATTTGCGTTCCAGCAGCTCCTTGCGATCATGGCGGCTACCATTGCGGTGCCTGTTATCACAAACAGCGCAGCAGGCAGCAACATGAGCATCGCAGCGGCACTTTTCGGTGCGGGCGTCGGAACACTCGTTTATGTGTTGTTTACAAAGGCTAAGAGCCCTGTATTTCTTGGTTCTTCCTTTGCTTTCTTAGGTTCCATGGCAGCGGCTTTCGCAGGCGCTGTTTCCATGGAAGCAGGCTATGCGGGCCTGATCGTCGGTGCCGCTATGGCAGGTCTTGTATACGCGATCATCGCAGCGATCGTAAAGGCAGTCGGCGTTGACTGGATCAACAGGCTGATGCCTGCTGTTGTAATCGGCCCCACTGTTGCGATCATCGGTCTTTCCCTCGCAGGCAGTGCGGTAGGCGATCTGCAGAGATCCAACGTAGAGGGCGGATCCACACTGATCGCGATCCTTTGCGGTATCGTAACGATGCTGGTTGTCACACTCTGCTCCACATACGGCGGCAGAAGACTGAGACTGATCCCGTTCATCATTGGTATCCTTGCCGGCTATGCACTTGCGGCAGTTTTCACCTTCATCGGTATGAGCACAGGCAATACAGAGCTGATGATCTGCGATTTCAGCCCGATCACGGCGCTTCTTGCGGACGGCGTTTCCTTCTCGACATTCTTCAGCGTACCGACGTTCACATTTGCGGCAGCATGTGACGGCTTCAAACAGATCGATGCGGCATACCTCGGCACACTTTTCGCAGCGTATGTACCGGTTTCCTTTGTTGTATTCGCTGAGCACGTGGCAGATCACAAGAACATTTCTTCCATTATCGATGCGGACCTGTTAAAAGAGCCCGGCCTTCACAGAACACTTCTCGGTGACGGTATCGGTTCTGCGATCGGCGCGGTATTCGGCGGCTGCCCCAACACCACATACGGCGAGTCCATCGCCTGCGTGGCAATCACACGCAATGCTTCTGTTGTAACGATCATCGCAACCGCATTCCTTGCGATCCTGTTCTCTTTTGTCGCACCGGTCATCGCATTTTTGAGTGCGATCCCGTCCTGCGTAATGGGCGGTGTCTGCATGACACTGTACGGCTTTATTGCAGTATCCGGTCTGAAGATGGTACAGACCGTTGACCTTGGCGAGAACCGCAATCTTTTCGTTGTATCCGTGATCCTGATCTCCGGTATCGGTGGTCTGTCACTTCACATCGGCAATATCACGATCACTTCCGTAGCAACGGCGCTGATCCTCGGTATTATCGTAAACAAGCTTCTTTCCTGCAAGAAGCAGGCATAATGTTATAACGGTTCAAGATAGGGCGGGCGACGGTGCATAATCCACTGTCGCCCGTTTTCACGTTCGGATATTGGTCCAATTTGTCCAAATTCGCCATAAAAGGACGAACCTTTCACCCGGATATGGTATACTGAATCAGAATAAATCTATCATCTGTGGGAGAGTATCATACCATGAACCAAAAGAATCATATCCTGCATCAAAACCTGTTTCTGTATTTTACGGAATTCTTTGCAGGTATGGCCGTAATGGCCGTTGAACTCGGAGCCAGCAGACTTTTGGCTCCTTATTTCAGTTCGTCGCAGATCGTCTGGACGATCATCATCGGAACGATCATGATCGCAATGGCACTGGGCAACATTTATGGCGGTAAGACGGCAGACAGGGATGCCAATCCTGACCGTCTGTTCAAACGCATTATCGTAGCTGCCGTCTGGATCGGCCTGATCCCGGCGGTCGGCAAATATGTGATCCTGGCGATCACCGGCCTTCTGGTCCTGACCGTCAGCAATCATTTTCTTGTGATCGCAGCCTTTGCAGCCTGCATGATCATCTTTGTTTTCCCATTGTTTCTTCTGGGGACGGTGACGCCGTCTCTTGTCAAATACACGATGAACAACCTGGACGATAACGGTCGGATCGTCGGAACACTTGGGGCGTTCAATACGATCGGCAGCATTATCGGCACGTTCCTGCCGACATTTGTAACGATCCCTGCGGTCGGTACTTCTGTGACGTTCCTGATCTTTTCCGGCATTTTGCTCATCCTTTCCGGTATCTATTTTTTTTCAGCCGGCAGAAAGAGCCCGGGGCAGCATAAACCGTGTGCGCACCTGATCACAGGCGCAGTGCTGTTCCTTCTCTGCTGCAAACTCGGGCATTCGGACAGCTTTGCTTTCTGGGAAAAGAACCTTACCTACGAGGGAGAATCTATATACAACTATCTGCAGGTCAAGGAGACGGACGAGGATGTGATCCTCTCAACGAACGTGATGTTCGGCGTGCAGTCCATTCTGAAAAAAGATCCCGGCCTTACGGGCATGTATTATGACTATGCGATGGCGGCGCCCTATATGGCGGACATCTACGGGAAGGACGGCGCGGATATCCTGATCCTCGGCATGGGGACCGGGACATATGCGACGCAGTGCAGGCGCTATTTTGACAATGTAAACATCGAGGGTGTCGAGATCGACGGGAAGATCGTAGACCTGTCGCGGGAATACTTTTCTCTGCCGGATACAGTGCCGGTCACGACATATGACGGGCGGGCATATCTGCAGGCGATCGATCGGCAGTACGACGTGATCATGGTCGATGCATATCAGGACATCACGATCCCGTTTCAGATGTCGACACTGGAGTTTTTCTCCATGGTGAAGGCGCATTTAAAGCCGGATGGCGTGATGGTCGTGAACATGAACATGCGCGGACAGTCGGAGGGCAATATCAACCAGTATCTGGCGGATACGATCTCGCATGTTTTTGACCGCGTGATGACAGTAGATGTGGCGCACTCCACGAATCGCGAACTGTTTGCGGGTAACAGCGATATTCTTGACAAGCTGGACGGGAATATGCGCGCAGAGACGAATCCTGAGCTTTCCGCGATGATGGAGACCGTGCGCGGGAACATCACCGATTACAAGGCCGGTGCATATCTGATGACGGATGATCGTGCGCCGGTGGAACTGCTCGGTATGCAGGTGATCGACGAGATCATACGGGATGAGCTCAGATACTATAAGAAAGTCTATGAAACAGACGGGCTGCAAGGTGTGCTCGACAATATATAACACACGTTACCATTAGCCTGTCGTTCAAAAATACAAATGAGGGAGACAATTGATCAATGAAAAAAAGGGTACTATCTTACTTTGCCCTGATCGCGGTCGTCACAGGCCTGTTTCTGACAGCCTGCGGGAAAACGGACGATGCGGCCGTGAACACGGACAAGGAGTATACTTCGCTTGATGAACTTGCGGATAAGACGATCGGCATCCAGACCGGAACGGTTTTCGATGTGATCACGGCAGAGCGCTTTCCAAATGCGAAGTTTAAATACTTTAACTCGCTTCCCGATCTTTTGGGGGCTTTGGAAACGGGAAAGATCGATGCGTTTCCGGCAGATGAGCCGCAGATCCGCGTGACGATGCTGGAAGATCCGGCTGTTAAGATGCTGGATGAGCGCCTGGACCGGTTTGATTTCGGATGTATTTTCCCCAAGACAGGGAAAGGAGAGGAGCTTCGTGACCGCTTCAATGAATTTCTTTCGAAGGTCAAGGAAGACGGGACACTTGATGAGATCCGGGATATCTGGTTTGGCGCGGATGAGAGCAGGAAGGTTCTTGATGACTATAAAAATTATCCTGCCACGAACGGAACGCTGACGCTGGCAACGGAGGGAGCATATCCGCCGTTTAATTATTACAAAGACAATGCGATAATCGGGCTGGATGTCGATCTGGCGTGCCGATTTTGCAAAGAATACGGATACGGACTTAAGGTCAAAGCAATGAACATGGATGCTACGATCTCTTCCGTGGCAACCGGCAAGGCAGACTTTGCTGCGTCGGGGATCACGATCACACCGGAGCGTGCACAAAGTGTGAACTTTTCCGAACCTTACTTTTCGGGAGGGACTGTGATGGCTGTACGAGGCGGCAGTGTATCAGCCGGTGATCCGCTCACATCGCTTTGGGAGAGTTTTGAGAAGACGTTCATAAAGGAAGGCCGTTACAGGCTGTTTTTGCGAGGGATCGTCGTGACGCTCCTGATCACGGTCCTTTCGGTGATCTTCGGGACCGCACTTGGTTTCGTGACGTTTTTATGGTGCCGCAAGGGGTGCCGTTTTGCCAATATGATCACGAATTTCATGATCTGGCTGATCCAGGGTATGCCGACGGTCGTTCTTTTGATGATCCTGTACTATATTGTATTCGGCTCTTCCCCAATCCCAGGAGGCGCTGTTTCCGTGATCGGCTTTACACTCACATTTGCCGCGTCGGTTTTTGACATGCTCAGATCCGGCGTGGATGCGGTAGACAGAGGGCAGACGGAAGCCGCCTATGCACTTGGCTTTACTGACAGGCAGGCCTTTTTTGAGATCGTACTCCCGCAGGCGGCGCGCTACTTTATGGGATCCTACCGTGGTGAGATCGTCAGCCTGATCAAAGCAACGGCCATCGTCGGCTATATTGCCGTGGAAGATCTGACCAAGATGGGCGATATCGTGCGAAGCAGGACCTATGAAGCGTTCTTCCCGATCATTGCCGTAGCGGTCTGCTACTTTGTCATGGCAGCGATCCTGACGGCTTTTGTGGGGTGCCTTACGCAGGGTGTCGATCCCAAAAAGCGCAGGAAGAACGGATTTTTGAAGGGGGTACGGATGCATGATTGAAGTAAAAAATCTGAGAAAAGAATATGAGAATATCACTCCCTTAAAGGATGTCACCACGACGATCCATGACGGTGATGTCATCGCGATCATAGGCCCTTCCGGTACCGGCAAATCAACTTTCCTACGGTGCCTTAACATGCTGGAACAGCCGACCGGCGGGCAGATCTTTATAAACGGTGAGGAGATCACGGCAAAAGGATGCGATATCAGCCGCATCAGACGGAAGATGGGAATGGTCTTTCAGTCATTTAACCTTTTCGGACACATGACGATCATAGAAAACGTGATGTACGCGCCTGTCAAGCGCCTCGGTATGAGCAGGCAGGAAGCATATGACAAGGGAATGCAGCTTTTGAAGACGGTCGGACTTGCACAGAAGGCCATGAACTATCCGGATGAGTTGTCCGGCGGGCAGAAACAGCGCGTTGCGATCGCAAGAGCACTTGCCATGGATCCGGATACGCTTCTTTTTGATGAGCCGACGAGCGCGCTCGATCCGACTATGGTCGGCGAAGTACAGTCTGTCATCCGGGATCTTTCCAAGAGCGGCAAGACAATGATCATCGTTACGCATGAGATGGAATTTGCAAGACAGATCTCCAATCGCGTCTTTTTTATGGATGAAGGCGGTATTTACGAAGACGGGACGCCGGAAGAGATCTTTGAGAACCCGAAAAAGGAGAATACGATCCGTTTTATCCGCAAACTGAAAGTCCTGACACTTTCGATCGATGACAGGAATTATGATTTCCCGGATGCGAACAACGTGATCGAAAACTACTGCTATAAGAATGGCATTTCGAAGACTGCCTGCTTAAGGCTTCAGGCGGTCGTTGAGGAGCTTTGCCAGCATATCCTGATGCCCGTGCTGGAAGATCCCCATATCCTTGTTACGGCGGAATATGCGTCATCCACGGGCGAGACCGATGTATCCGTTCAGTATAACGGAAAGCCGTTTGATCCTGCGAAAACGGAGGATGAGCTGGCATACAGTTTCCTTAAGGCCAATGTGGGATCGCTTCATTATGAGGAGACCGGTGAAGCGCTGAATAATCTTGTAAAGATCACACTGTAGGATACTTATCGGAGGAGCATCCATGAGCCTTCAGTTCTGTATCGGCCCGTCGGGGGCCGGGAAAAGTACATATCTTTTTGAAAGCGTGATCCGGCGCTCGATCCGGGAGCCGAACAGGCAGTTTCTTTTTGTGGTGCCCGATCAGTTTACCATGCAGATCCAGAAGGAGCTTGTCATGCGTCATCCCGGCGGCGGCATCATGAATATCGATGTGCTCAGTTTCGGGCGTCTTTCGCATCGCATTCTGGATGAAGAAGCGCAGAAATGGCCTGTGTTGGATGATACGGGCAAGAGCCTCGTCCTCAGGCGCCTTGCGGCGAAAATGAAGGATGAACTCCCCGTGATCGGCGGCCACCTCAAATACACCGGCTATATCAACGAAGTGAAAAGTGCGATCTCTGAATTCATGCAGTACGGCATCGGCCCCGACAGGATCGATGAACTGGTCGAGTACTGCAGGGGCAGAGGATCGCTGTATCATAAAATGCGTGACCTGAAGGCGATCTATCTTGCCTTTCTGGAAGAGATCGGCGGAAAGTTTGTGACGACGGAAGGCCGCACAGGGCTTCTGGCAAGCGAAGTGACACGTTCGTCACTTGTGCGTGATGCGGTTGTCATTTTCGACGGATTTACCGGATTTACGCCGATCCAGTACAGCGTGATCGAAGGGATCCTGGAGACGGCTTCCGAGACGATCGTTTCGGTGATCATGGATACGAATGAGGATCCGGCGATAGACGACGGCGAGCAGAAGCTCTTTGCACTCAGCAAGAAGACGATCCGTCATCTGATCCGTCTGGCCGAGGCGTGCGGAGTCCCCGTTCTGCCGCATGTTCTGATCGATGGAAAGGACGGAAACCGTTTCGGAGAGAATGCGCCCCTGGCCCATCTGGAGCGGGAGCTGTTCCGATATCGAAACCATCCTTTTACAGGCGATTTAACCGGTTCGGTCGAGATCTTCTCCGCAGCAAATACAAGGGGCGAAGTGCGCCATGTGGCGAATACGATCAGAAGACTGATCCGCGAAGAAGGTCTTGCATACCGTGATCTTGCGGTTGTCTGCGGGGATCTTGCGGCTTATGCCGATGCACTGGAGGCGGAATTTGCGCTTTTTGATATCCCCTGCTATATCGATATGACAAAAGGGATCGCGCTCAATCCGTTTATCGAACTGATCCGCGGGGCATATGCGATCCTGCGATATGATTTTTCCTATGAGTCCGTGTTCCATTTCCTGAGAAGCGGGCTTTTGGAGGATGGTGCCGGCATGGAAGCACAGGGCGGGAGCGGTGAGAATGCATCCGCCGGCATCGCGCGTGCGGACGTTGATGAACTTGAAAACTATGTGATCCGCTACGGCATCAAAGGAAAGAAAACGTGGTCGCAGGCGTTTGTATACGGCGGCGGTGATGAAGAAGGCGTGCGGCTGTTAGAGCGTGTGAACGCGACCCGGGAAGCGTTCTTAAAGACACTGGAGCCGATGATGCGGCCCATGAAGACGGTCTCTGACCATGTAAAAAACCTGTACGCATTCATCCTGCAAAACAGGGTGCATGAGAGACTGTGTGCCTTTGAGGATGCCTTTAAAGAAGCGGGAAATCCTTCTGCCGAGAAGGAGTATGGTCAGATCTATCGCAAGGTCATGGAACTTCTGGAACAGATCATGGACCTGATCGGTGAGGAGGAGATGAGCATCGCTGATTTTGCGGACCTTTTGGATGCCGGATTCGGCGAGATCCGGATCGGTATGATCCCGCAGAATGTGGACCGCGTGCTCGTCGGCGATATGGAGCGTACGAGGCTCGGGCAGGTCCGCGTTCTGTTCTTTGTGGGTGTGAACGACGGGAATATCCCGGGCAGCAGTACAAGCGGCGGCATCATCTCCGACCTGGACCGCGAGTTCCTGTCGGACGGTGCGTTTGAGATGTCTCCGTCGCCGCGTCAGAAGATGTATATCCAGAGACTCTATCTCTATATGAATATGACCAAGCCGTCAGAGCGGCTGTACGTATCGTATGCAAATGTAAACGGTGCCGGCGAGGCGATCCGGCCGGCGTATCTGATCGAGACACTGAAGGGTCTTTTTCCCGCTCTTGCGGTTAAGAATGAGACGGATGGATGTCCGGAGGAAGACCTTGAAGATGCAAAGGACGGTGTGCGCATTCTGGCAAGTGATCTTCGTGCCTATGCAAAAGGCGATCCAGCCGGCGGTCTTTTTACATTGAAAGAAGTGCTGGAGCAGGATGCCGGGCAAGCGGATACGCTGAAAGCATTGTATGATGCGGCATTTTACCGCTATGCGGACAGCCCGCTAGGTGATGCGGTCGCGAAGGCGCTATACGGCGACCGTCTGGTGGAGAGCGTCAGCAAGCTTGAGACGTTTGCGCAGTGCGCGTACCACTATTTCCTGCAGTATGGCCTGTCTCTTAAAGAACGCGAGGAACTGTCATTTGAGGCGAACGATCTCGGCAGTATCTATCATGGGACGCTGGAGCGTTTTTCGTCGCTCCTTACGGAGAAGGGAACGGATTGGCTGTCCTTTTCAAAAGAGCAGGGAGAGGCGCTTCTGATACAGGCGCTTAACGAGACGGCGGCGACGTACGGCGACGGGATCCTTTACCGCAATGCAAAGTATCGGTATGTCTTAACGCGCGTGGAACGGATCCTCCGGCGCAGCATTTTCACAATGCAGGCACATCTTTTAAAAGGGCGCTTTAAGCCGCGCTATTTTGAAGTCAGCTTCGCATCGATCGGAAAACCGGAGGATCTCGATGTGCGGCTGTCGGAAACGGAGCGCATGCGCCTTGCCGGGCGGATCGACCGCGTGGACCTTCGGGAAGAGGATGACCGGATCTATGTAAAGATCATTGACTATAAATCAGGCAGCAAGGATATGGATGTGGCGGCGATCTATCACGGTCTGCAGCTGCAGCTTGTGGTCTACGCCGATATGGCGTCAAAATACGTGCAGCGGATGCACCCCGAAAAAAGGGTGATCCCTGCGGCAATGCTGTATTACCGGCTTTATGATCCGATGATCAGGGATGAGGACGTCGGGACAGACCCCGAACGCATCAATGAAAAGATCCGGGACAAACTGATGATGAGCGGTCTTGTCAGTGATTCCGCATCCACGGATCTTGCAGACACGGTTCCGGGAAAAGTGATCATGGACGGCGATACACTCTCTGTGATTTCGGATTATGTAAACCATAAGATCAGGTCCTTCGGCCGGCGCATTTTATCGGGAGAGATCGACAGGAAACCATATCAGTACGGAACGAAGGATGGCTGTACCTATTGCCCGTTTACGGATGTGTGCGGCTTCCATGAAAAGACACCGGGATGCGAGAAGCGCCGGCTTTCCAAGCCTGATGATGTGATCGAAGCGATGCGGGAGGAGCTTGCATGAACTTTTCGGATGACCAGAAAAAGGTAATTGAAGCAAGAAACTGCAATATCCTCGTTTCCGCGGCTGCAGGCAGCGGAAAGACGGCCGTGCTCGTTGAGAGGATCATTAGGCTCGTTCTCGAGGGAACCGATATCGATCGCCTTCTTGTTGTGACGTTTACGAAGGCCGCGGCGGCCGAGATGCGCGAACGTATCACAAAGGCGCTTTCGGAGCAGCTGTCGATGGATCCGGACAATTCCCATCTGCAGCGGCAGATGACGCTGATCCACAATGCGCGGATCACGACGATCGACAGTTTTAACAATTATATCCTTCGCAATAACTTTAACGATATCGGCCTTGATCCGGCGTTTCGAACCGCGACTACGGAAGAGGTCAAGCCGATCCTCGAGGAAGTCCTGCAGACTGTTTTTGAAGAAAAATACGCGGTGGCCGATCCTGATTTTCTGGATGCGGTAGAGTGCTTTGATGCAGGCGGTGACGACAAAGGGCTTGCAAAAGAGATCAGGGCATTGGCGTCGTTTGCCGAGAATGAGCCGTTTCCGGAGGAGTGGCTCAGGGAAGAGATCGCATTGTGCGAGGGAGCATTCGACCGGAATGCGTTTGAAGAGAGCATCTGGGGCAGTGCTGCTTCCGCGGAGATCTCCGAAAATCTCCGTCATGCGAAAAAGGCGCTTGCCGCGGCACTTGCACTCTCTGAGGAGCCGGACGGACCGGAGAAGTACGCACCGGCATTTGCCGAAAAGCTGGACTTGCTGGAATCCGTTTCGGAAGACCGTCCGTTCTTTTACTACCGCGATGCACTTAAGATCGATATCGCGAAAAAGATGCCGGCACAGAGAGCAACAGAGGGGCTCGATGTAAGCAAGAAAGATCGCGCCTCCGCACTTTATGCCCGGGCGAAGCAGATCGTCGAAGGCCTGCGCAAAGATTTTTTCACAAGAGACGAAGCGGAGTTTCTGGAAGACATGAATCGGAGCCGGCACCTGACAAAGGTCCTGGCGGAGCTGACGCTTCTTTATATGCAGCGCGGTAATGAGGCAAAACGTGCGGAAAATCTCCTGACTTTTTCCGATATCGCGCACCTGGCTCTTTCTGTTCTGGTCAGAAAGGATGAAAGCGGTGCTTATCGCCCGACGGCTGCTGCGGATGACTATCGTGCTTTCTTTAAAGAGATCATGATCGATGAGTATCAGGACAGCAATCTTGTGCAGGAGATAATCCTCAGCACGATTTCAGGTGAGTGCGCGCCGGAAGGAGAACGGTTCTATAATCGTTTCATGGTCGGGGATGTGAAGCAGAGCATCTATCGTTTCCGTCAGGCGAAGCCGCGCCTTTTTACGGAAAAGTATGATACTTACACGCTTAACGAAGGGAACTGCCGGAAGATCATCCTGCAAAAGAATTTCAGAAGCCGCGCGCATGTCCTTCGCGATATCAACAGCGTGTTTGAGAAGTGCATGCACAGGGGCGTCGGGAATGTTGAGTATGATGCGGAAGCGCGCCTGAATGAGGGGGCAGAGTATCCGGAAGCGACGGGGCTTGAGACGGAGTGCCTGCTTCTTGCCAAGGATCCGGAGAGCAGGGACGATGCGAGCACGCAGGAAGCCCGCCTTATTGCGAGCAGGATCAGGCGCCTGATGCATGAAGGCCGTGTGTATGATAAGAATGAGAAAACGATGCGTGCGGTACGGTTTTCCGATATCACGATCCTGTCCCGCAACAATGCGGGCTGGTTTACGGTCCTTCGCGACGTGCTTAAGGAGTACGGGATCCCGGCGCATACGATATCCGCAGAGGGGTATTTCAGTGCGGAGGAGATCCGCACGCTGATGAATACACTGAAAGTGCTTGATAATCCGAGACAGGATATCCCGCTCTTTGGTGTGATGCATTCTGTGATCGGCGGATTTACGGAAGAGGAACTTGCGATGATCAGGGCCTCAAGAAAGGCGTGCATGCTTTACGATGCACTTTGTGAGGCTGCTGCGCCGGAAACGGGTGCTTTTGGATTGGGGCGTATTTCGCGGGAGCTTAGCACCAAATGTGCTGCTTTTCTGGATCTTATTCAAAGATACCGTAAGAAAACGTCATATACGCCGCTCCGAAGACTCCTGCAGGAACTTTTGACAGAGACCGGCTATCGGGAGTATCAGGCTGCCTTTCCGGAAGGAGAGCAGCGCGTTGCCAATATCGATATGCTTCTTCAGAAAGCAGGTGAATTTGAAAAAAACGGTGCGTACGGGCTCTTCAAATTCATCCGTTATATCGATCAGCTGAGCAGATTCGAGATCGACAGCGGTGAAGCGAACACGGCGGATGAAAACGCGAACGTTGTACGCCTGATGACGATCCATAAGAGCAAGGGTCTGGAATTTCCGATCTGCTTTATCACAAAGATGGACAAGGCGTTTAACAAAAATGACGAGAAAGGATCTTTCCTGTTGGATGAGACACTGGGCGTCGGCTGTGATGCGATCTATCCGGACAGGCGACTGGAGCGCACGACGATCGTACACAATCTGATCAAGAGACAGCTTAACCGCGAGATGCTCGGCGAGGAGCTGCGTCTTCTCTATGTCGCGATGACAAGAGCGAAGGAAAAGCTGATCATGACAGCATGCGTGGCCAATCCCGAGAAAACGGTCGCGGACAGCATGGCAGGGTATGATCCGGCCACGGATCGTCTGCTTGATGCATATCTGCTCGGGTGTAAACATTATCTTGCTTTTGTATTGCCGGCATGGGAACGTGTCACGATCCTTCAGAGCGGTGATCTTGAGGAGGCAGGTCTGCAGGAATCCGTGGATCTGGCCCTTCGTAAGAATGCGCTCTTAACAGGGACCGCGGGCAGGGCGGACGCCGCGCTCGCTGCAAAGTGGCGGGAGCGCTTTGCGTTCCGTTATCCGCATGAGGACCTGCGGGATCTTTTTACCAAAACGACCGTATCCGAACTCAAGATCCAAAAGCTCGAAGAAGAAAACGAAGGTGTATTGCGTCTTTTTGACTCTGAGAGCAGGGATGCGTATGTGCCGCGGTTTGCACGGACACAAGAGGCGGTGAGCGGCTCTGCGTACGGCAGCGCGATGCACCTTGCGATGGAGAAAATGGACTTTACCGATCCGGACGATCGTCATGCGGCGCGTATGGCGGCAGAGGCGGCGGAGCCTTTCGTAAGTGAAGAGGGAGAAAGAGGATCTGTCAGAACGGTTAACATAACAAAGATCATGAAATTCCTTTCCTCGGATGTTGCGAGCCGCATGAAGGCAGCTGCGGCGAAGGGACAGCTTTTCAGAGAGAAGCCGTTTATGCTGGGGCTTCCTGCTTCGGAAGTAAAGCCCGGATTCCCGGATGGTGAAGTGATCCTGATCCAGGGGATCATCGATGCATACTGGGAAGAAGAGGATGGTTTTGTGATCCTCGATTATAAGACGGATCATATCAAAGAGCTCGAAGAACTGCCTGCGCGCTACCGGACGCAGATCGACTACTATGCACGTGCATTGTCCGAGATCACCGGGAAACCGGTCAAAGAAAGGCTCCTTTATTCGTTCTGCCTGGACAACGCAGTAAAGTGTTAATGTAAGAGAAGACTTCGTCTTCCCTTACAACGCTCCGCGGGGATGCGCAGAAAACGCTTAAAAAGCGTTTTCATTAAAAGAGTTATTGCCTATCCCCCAATTATGTGCTATGCTCATGTTCGTGACAAGGGCGTCACACTCTGGAGAGTCTTTCGGATCGTAGATCGATCTGGAAAGCGCCGAAGGTGTACGGCAGGGTGACCTGTTAATCTCTCAGGCAAAAGGACAGAGCATACATTTCTAGATATGCGTGTTCTTCTCTGGAGGGCTAAGCCACATGGCTTAGTCCATTTTATTTTGCGTAAAAACGCATCAAAAAAGAGAGGAAGGAACTCAAAACAATGGAAGCATTTACAGATTTTCTCGTAACTATCGACGACTTCGTCTGGGGTGTCCCCCTGATCGTCATCATTCTGGTGACCGGTCTTTTCCTGACGATTCGCATCAAGGGCCTGCAGTTTACCAAGCTCGTTCTGGCGATCAAGCACATCGCTGCGAATGATTCCGACGGTGACCACGGTGAAGTATCCAGCTTCGGCGCGCTCTGCACGGCACTTTCCGCAACGATCGGTACCGGCAATATCGTCGGCGTTGCAACCGCGATCGCAGCAGGCGGACCGGGCGCAATGTTCTGGATGTGGATCGCAGCGCTTGTCGGAACGGCGACCAAATATGCGGAGTGTTTACTCGCCGTGAAGTTCAGAACAGTGGCTTCTGACGGGCATATCCTTGGCGGACCGTTCTTCTATATTGAAAACGGTATGGGTAAGGGCTGGAAATGGCTGGCTAAGCTGTTCGCATTCTTCGGCGTGGGCGTCGGCCTTTTCGGTATCGGTACTTTTACACAGATCAACGGTATCACAAGTGCGATCAAGAACTTCTTTGATCCGGACAGCGCCAATACGGTATCTCTGCTCGGAAACGACTATTCGATCGCTGTTGTGATCGGCGGTCTTCTGGTTGCGGTAATTGCGGCACTCGTTATCATCGGCGGCCTGCAGAGGATCTCTTATGTGGCACAGATCATCGTACCGTTCATGGCGGTTCTGTACGTTGTATCCGCAGTGCTCATTCTGATCTGCAATGCCGGAAAGATCCCGGCAGCGCTTCAGGAGATCATTGAGAGTGCATTCGGACTTCGCGCGGCAGCAGGCGGTGCGCTTGGCGCGATCATCCTGGCGATGCAGAAAGGTATCGCGCGCGGTATTTTCTCCAATGAGGCGGGTCTTGGCTCTGCACCGATCGCGGCTGCAGCGGCAAAGGTGGATATTCCTGCAAAGCAGGGCCTTGTTTCTATGATGGGTACGATCATCGACACGATCGTGATCTGCTCGCTGACAGGTCTTTCGATCGTCGTAACGGGCGCACACAATGTGGATGGCCTCGAAGGTGTTGAGATCACAAACTACGCATTTGCAGAGGGGCTTCCGCTTCCTGCGATGGCAGGCTCCTTTATCCTGATGCTTTGCCTCGTTTTCTTTGCATTCACAACGATCCTCGGCTGGGACTACTATTCCGAGCGATGCATCGAATACCTGACGGGCGGCAAGATGGGCATCGTGAAGGGATATCGCTGGCTTTATATCGTTGCACTTTTGATCGGTCCCTACATGACGGTTTCTGCAGTATGGACGATCGCAGATATCTTTAACGGACTGATGGCACTTCCGAACCTGATCGCGCTGATCGCGCTGAGTGGTGTGGTTGTGGCAGAGTCCAAGAGCTATCTGGATTCACTTAAGAAATAAGGGATAGAAATGGTAATGCGCTTGCAATGTTTCACATTCTGTTTTGCATGCTGCGCATCCGTTCTAGAATTCATAAGCATTCTTCAGAGCGACGAGCCTTCTGCGGAACTCGCTTCGCTCAGACACGTCCTCAAAGGCTCGTTTCAGAACGCTTATTCATTAAGAACTACTGCAAAGCATTGCAAATCCAGAATTGTGAAACGTTGCTGTGCATGACTTTAGATAACTGAAAGAGTAGAGAAAGAAAAGTCGATAGAGTGAAGATACTCTTTCGACTTTTTTGTTTATACTTGAAATGAAAATGTGTGACTTGATCTTATAACAGCTGCACGCCTTTTTCGTCCATGTACTTTGTAACTTCCTTGGGCCACAGGGAAGAGTGAACCTCACCGATGTGCGCTTTCCTAAGGAAGAACATACAGATACGGGACTGGCCGATGCCGCCGCCGATCGTGTACGGAAGCCTCTTTTCGAGGATCGCTTTCTGGAATGGAAGCTCGGCGCGTTCCGGAACACCTGCCTTGTCGAGCTGCGTTTTCAGGGAGTTCTCGTCAACACGGATACCCATGGAGGAGAGCTCAAGCGCGATATCCAGAACCGGATAGTATACGAGGATGTCGGCATTGAGTGCCCAGTCGTCGTAGTCCGGAGCACGCCCGTCATGCGGCTCGCCTGTAGAGAGCTTGTCGCCGATCTGCATCATGCAGACAGCACCGTGCTCCTTTGTGAAAAGATACTCGCGTTCCTTCGCTGTCTTGCCCGGATACATATCGACAAGCTCCTGCGTGGTCACAAAGGTGATGTCGTGCGGCAGGATCTCTTCGATGTAATCGTAGCGGATCGCCATGTATTTTTCCGTCTTGCGAAGGACTTTATAGATCTCGCGGACGGTTTCCTGCAATGTCTCTACGGTACGCTCTTCCTTGGTGATGATCTTTTCCCAGTCCCACTGGTCTACGTAGATGGAGTGAATATTGTCAGTCTCTTCATCGCGGCGGATCGCAACCATATCGGTATAGAGGCCTTCGCCGGGCTTGAAGCCGTAGCGGTGCAGCGCGTAGCGTTTCCATTTTGCCAGAGAGTGTACGATCTCAGCAGTGTGAGAATCGTCATTTTTGATCTCAAATGCCACGGGCCGCTCGACGCCGTTTAAGTTATCATTCATTCCGGATGCCGGATCGACAAACAGAGGCGCGGATACACGAAGAAGGTGCAGGCGCTCCGATAAAAGTACTTCAAAGAAATCTTTGGCTGCCTTGATGCCTTCCTGGGTATCATGCAGATTTAACGCGGACTTGTAACCGTCCGGAATGATGGTTTTTTGCATACTGTTACCTTCCCTTTCGAAATATTACTTTCTTATTAAAATACATTTTATCTTGCAACGCAAGGAAAATTTGAATACAGATCGGGATGGCCCGGATCGGCTGTCAGGAACGCTCCATCCGCTGCCAGAAAGCGGTTACGGCGCCTTCCACCCGCTTGGCCGATGTGATCTCCAGATTATCCGACCATTCCCGCGGCAATAGCCCCCTGCGGATCCAGTCACGGACACGGTAGTCCAGGATCGCCACCACGCCGGTATCTTCTGCCGTACGGATCACACGTCCTGCAGCCTGGAGCACTTTATTAACGCCGACAAACCGATAGGCATAATCAAAGCCGTCACCGCCGTTTGCGTCAAAATGATCCATCAGGATCTTTCGTTCGTTGCAGACCTGCGGAATACCGGCTCCCACGATGATCGTTCCGATCAGACTGTCATTTTTCAGGTCGATCCCTTCACTGAAGATCCCGCCCATGACGCAGAATCCGAGGAGGTTCTTTTCTTTCGTCTCATCCGATACGCGAAAACGCTCCAGAAACGCTTCGCGCCCTTCCTCATTCATGTTTGTTTCCTGCAGGATGCACTCCTCAAAGGCAGGATCAAAGAACATTGCTTCGTACCGGTCATACACATCCTGCATGAAGCGATAAGACGGAAAGAAGATCATATAATGTCCTGTCTTTTGCCTCGTGATCGTGTGTATATAGGAAGCGATCGCCTCATATGACTTTGCGCCGCGCGCCGTGTATTTGGTCGTTACATCGTCTGCGATCAGGTGCAGACATCTGGACGGATCGAAAGTTGACTCCGCATAGACTTCGTAATCCTCCGCCTCGCCGCCGAGCAGTCCTTTATAATACTGGATCGGCAGGAGCGTAGCGGAAAAAAGGATCGTACTCACGCCGCGGTCCATACAGGAACGCAGGTTTAAGGAAGGGTCCGTGCAGAAAAGCTTCAGCATAAACCGCCCGTCTTCCTGCATCTCGTCATAAATCACGTAGTGCTCATCCACCAGCTCATACATCTGGAGAAAATGTGAAACGGTAAAGTATGCGTTTAAAAGCTCCTTACGAAGCGCGGGATCCACTTTTCTGTCGCGGTCCTCCAGAAAGTCGCTCATCGAAGAGTGAAGCCGCATCAGCGAACGGAGCAGTGCATCAATGCTGTCCAGGACCAGATAATCCTCACACTCACGTTTTAAAGCGAGCATCTGCTTATTGACAGACTCCGCATTCTTTGAGATGCGCGTCGACTCCTCTTTCATCAGGTTTTTGAGCGCCAGAAAATCTTCTTTATAAAGCGCTGCGCTGTACATATCACGTCCTCGCTCCAGAAGATTGTGTGCTTCGTCGACAAGAAAGAGGTACTCACCCTTTTTTCCTTCCGCGAAAAAGCGCTTCAGGTAGACATGCGGGTCGAAGAGGTAATTATAATCACAGATGATCCCGTCGCAGAACAGGCTGATATCCAGCGCCAGTTCAAAGGGACAGACCATGAACTTCTCCGCATATGTGCGAATGATCTCACGCTCATAATGGTCTTCCTGTGTCAAAATTTCGAAAAGCGCTTCGTTGATCCGGTCAAAATGCCCTTTTGCGTACGGACAGGCGACCGGATTGCAGTCCATGTTTTCGATGGCACAAACTTTTTCCTTGGCGGTGAGGGAGACGGTATGAAAGGACAGACCGCTGCCCCGCAGGATCGAAAAGGCTTCTTCCGCGACCGTGCCCGTCACGGTCTTGGCCGTTAAGTAGAAGAGGCGGTCTGCCTTCTCCTCACCGATCGCCTTGATCGCAGGGAATACCGTGGAGATCGTCTTGCCGACACCGGTGGGTGCTTCGAGGAACAGTTTCTTCTTATGAACGATCGTGCTGTATACATGTGATGCAAGTTCCTTCTGGCCCTTGCGGTATGCAAACGGGAATTCCAGAAGATGGATCGAAGCCTGACGCGCATTGCGGCGATCGTAAGTCAGGTCTGCCCACTGCCGGTAGTCCTCCATCAGTGACATGAACCAGTCCCGCAGGTCCTCGTAGTTTTCTTCAAACGCAAAAAAGCGCACTTCCTCCGTATCCATGTTGCAATACGTAAGGCGTACGCCGATCTTCTGACCGGGATCCGTACAGTTCATGAACGCATAGCATCTGGCCTGCGCCACATGAACAGGGACCGCTTCTTTCATTTTATGGATGTCCGCATAGGTGCCTTTGATCTCATCGATCGTATAGCCGTCTTCCTGTTCGATAATGCCGTCTGCACGGCCTTCGATCAGGATGGGAAAACGCGGTGTCTCGTACGTGAAAGACAGCGGTACTTCCGCACGATAATCCCCGCCCATGCGATTCTGGATCATCCGGTGGATCCGGCTGCCTTCCGCCATCGCATTTTCGGCCGATGTGCCGTGCCTGTTGTCAATATCGCCGCTGCGCATAAGGAACTCCACCAGCATGCGGACTGAGATATGAATTTCCACTGCTTGACTCCAATTTCGGATAAGTAAACTATTGTTGCACACACATTCCGATCTTGTACAACAAAAAACGCTCTTACGGATAGTGTAGCCTATCAGCGTAAGAGCGTCAATTTGCGGTATGAAGAGAGGGCAGCTCTAGCAGGCTACCGTCAGTCTCTTCAAAAAGCTTTCGAATCCTGCATCATATCCGTCGAAACGAACGGTCAGGTTTTTGGTCAGGTCAAGACCGTATACCCCGAGGATCGACTTTGCATCTACCGTGTAGTGATTATAATAAATGTCAATATCAAAATCGCACTTAGAAGCTGCATCCACAAAATCCGCAACCTGATCGGGGCGTAATCTGATACTACGTGTCGCCATTTTTGCACATCCTTTCAAATTCCTGTTACCATTCTCCCATTATACTCAAAATGGCTTGTGAGGCAAGAAATGTACGGAAAAAAAAACACATAGAATATGTTGTGATGGAACGCAGTAAACATAATGTATCTCAGATAACTCCTTATGTTATAGGACTGAGGTACCGGTTGTTTGAAACCAAACCAGAATCAAAACGGGCGTTTGCAAGTTTTGATTCTTTTTTAATGTGTTGACCGGAGTGATTTACGGTGAAAAAGAATGTGGATAACTCTGTGGAAATTGGGGATTTCTTGGCAAGATGCAGAATTGTGTAAAAAAATTGAAATCTTTGCTTTGCAAGAAAAATGCAGGATGCCATGCAGCAATATCAGGCGAATACTCTACCATGATGGTAGGATTTATGTAAACAAATAACCGCTTCCTAAAGGAAAAATAAAAAAAGAATAAAAATCATTGACAATCTAATATTATACGACGTATAGTAATGGCAAGTTCAATATTATATGAGATATAATATTACAGAGTATTAAGTAGTACTTATCGCATATGTTTTCTCTATTGAGAGAAAGGAGCAGAAATGGTATTTAACACAGGAGCGGCGCTTCTGGATGCCATCGTTCTGTCAGTCGTATCCCGTGACCCTGAGGGGACTTACGGATACAAGATCACGCAGGAAGTGCGGGAGGTCATCGAGATTTCGGATTCCACACTGTATCCTGTACTGCGACGACTGCAGAAGGATGACTGTCTGGAAGTCTACGACAAGGAGTTCTGCGGACGCAACAGGCGTTACTACTCGCTGACACCGCGCGGGAAGGAACTGCTTGGAATGTACGAAAGGGAATGGAAGCAATACGCCGGCAAGATCACGGCGATTTTTGAAGGAGGAGTGAAGGCATGAAAAGAGAAGAATTCATGCGCGCGTTGGAAGCGGCGCTTGCCGATGCGCCTGCGGATGAGAGAGACGCCGCGCTTCAATACTATAATGACTATCTGGATGATGCCGGCACAGAGGATGAGGAGCGCGTGATCGAAGCGCTTGGCGATCCGGCTGTGCTTGCGGAGAGCATCTGCCGGGATGCATCCGGTTCAGACGATGCGCCGGATGGAAGCTTACCGGATGGCCGCAGTGATGAGGAGACATCAAAGGCGGGACTGAAGACCGCCGGAAAACAGGTGAATGTATGGAAATGGGTCTGCATCGGTCTGTTCATTGCGATCCTGTCGCCTTTTATCCTGGCGCTCGCGGTGACGGTGCTGGCGCTTGCTGTTGCACTTGTTGTTTCGGTCTTTGCGGTGATCATATCGCTTGCGATCACGGGCGTTGCGGTGATGGGCGGCGGCCTTGCAGCAGCGGGGATCGGCGTTTTGAAGATCTTTGCCGTTCCTGCTGCGGGACTGTACCTTTGCGGGATCGGCATCCTGATGATGGCGGTCGGGCTTTTGGCAACGGTATTCTTTGTATGGGTGTTCGTAAAGGTAGCCTGCCTGCTCGGCAGATCGCTGCTTCGGCTTTTCCGCAAGCCGATCGTGAAGAAAGAAGGAGGTGAGGCAAATGCGTAAGATATGGAAACTTGTTCTCACTGTTTCGGGTTTTCTTGCCGTGCTCGGTATCCTGCTTCTTGTAACGGGACTGATCCTCGGAGGGCACAGTGCTCTGAAGGAGCTTCTTTCCACGGCTAAAGGGGAAGCACAGGCTGATTCGTATCATACGATCTGCGACGGCGCGGATGTCAAAAACCTTCGCATCTCAGGTGTGGCATGTGTTCTGTATATCAGAGTACATGACGGGAATTCTTTTATCATCGAAGGTGCTGAACGCGCGGGGCTTACCTATAAAGCGGAAGGGGGCAGCATCGAACTGACCGAAATGCCTGAACGCAGCCTTTTACGCATTTTCTCTGACGATGAAGCCGTTGCGACATTGTTCGTTCCAAGGAGTGCGAAGCTCGCGGAGACGAGCATCCGTTTTGCAGCGGGAAGTCTTGATGTGGAGAATCTAAGATCCGCACGGCTGAAGATCGATCTGCAGGCAGGCGACATGAAGGCATCCGGCATCGATGCCGATGCGATCACCGTGAATGCGTCTGCGGCTAATGCTTCGATCCAATTGAATGGGCGCGAGAAGGATTATAACTACGGCATTTCCGGCGAGGCATGTGAGATCAGGATCGGCGATACGGCATATAACGGCATGGACCTTATGACCGGCAGGACGATCGACAATAAGGGTTCAAAAACCGCCTCAATAAAGGCATCCGCGGGTTCTGTCGCGGTAACGTTTGAAGAATAGAAGATCATACGCTGAGGATCGCTTATGCGGTCCTCTTTTTGTTTCACTTTTTTCGAAAACGTATTAAAATAAAAAAGAATATGCTAACAACAGCACAATACGGAGGAGAGAAGTATGATTTTTACAGCGATTGGAGCAGAAAACCTGCCCGGATTTGCATCCGTAATTACGGCGGACGAGTTTGACGATATGCAGATCGCCGTGGGAGCCGTGGAGGACGACAAGGCAGTTGCGGCTGCCGTTTTATCGCCGGATGGAGACACACTTAATGTGGATTATCTGTATGTGTTGCCGGAGGCACGAAGGAAGGGGGTGGCGACCGCACTTCTCAAAGCCGTTGCAGAAGAGATGGGGGCTCTGCATTTTAGTGCGTTTTTTCCGGAATCGGAAAAGAGCCTTTTGAAGTTTTTTGACAGCTTTGGACTTTCCATGGTGGCGGATTCGGAAGTTTTCACCGTAGGCGTGGAAGATTTTATCCATTCCGAAGAAGTGATGAAGATGGCCAAGCAGAAGGCGGTTCGGAAGGTGGAGAGCCTTGCGGAGATGAATGATACGGAAAAGGCCAGAGCTGTAGCGGGTGTAGAAGAACTTTTGGGAGAATACCGGTACAGCGCAAACGCTTTTGAAGATACACTTTCCTTTGTAACGCGTGATAAGAAAGGCGGCATCACGGGATGCTTTTTCTGCGAACATGACGAAAAGGAGATCATTGTTTCGCTTCTGTACAATTTTTCCGACGATCCGTATAACCTGATCGCAATGCTCTGCCGGTTCGGAGAGCAGCTGATCCGGGGGGAGCATACGGATGAGCAGATCCTGTTTGTTTCCGCAAACGATAAGGTAGAAGCATTTGTTAAAAAACTGATCGGCAATATCGTTCGTTCCGATCGGATGGTTCATGCGTATAAATAATACAGGAATTTCGTATATATAAATTGTAGGAACGGATCGGCATCAACTTTTTGTGAAAGGAAAAAACCATGAGTTTCGGACATCTTGATGTAAGTAAGGAAAAAGAAAAAGCCGTATTACCGGTTTTCAGAAAGGAAAATGAGACAGAACAGCAGCAGTTTAATCAGTTTGTGCCGCAGCTTGACAGACTGATGAGTGCAGAGACGAAGGCGCACAAGTATTATGCGGGATATACCCGGCGGGATCTGGAGGAGCGTGACAGGCTGAAAGAGAATATTCAGAGTACGTCCTGGATGCACAGCATGTATATGCTTCCGTATGAGAATTACAACGGGATTATGAAAACGCACAGAAAAGTGTTTAAAAACAAAAGCTTAAGCAGCTCTGAGATTGAAAAGAGAAAAGATAAGTTCAGGCATAAAGAACGTTACCAGGCCGGCGTACATCGCTCCTTGGAGCAGCTTCACAAGGCATATGATGAAGCGCCGATCAAGATGGCAAGGGATGTGATCATCAAGCAAGGGCATAAGTACGAAAACGATGGAAATCCCAATGATTATACGGAGATCTCACGTGATTTTGCGACATATGCAAGTATGTATAAAGGCTTGCCGGGATATGAGAATCTGGAGGAGCGCGCGACGGAAGTGATCTCCCGCGCTGTCAGCGGCATTAAGATCGAAGCCAGTGCGTTCAGTATTCTGCGGGAAGTGCAGGATACGTCGCTGGACGAGTTTGTCTATCATGATGAATATGAATTTGTTCAGAATCTTCCGAGAAAACTTGCAAAGCTCCGTGCGCTTTCACATGCCGGTGCGATCCGGGGAGATATGAAGCTTCTTCAGCAGGAGGGCGGGATCGGTGATATGAACATGCTGATCATCGATGAGAAGATCCGCATGCTCGAAGAGATCAAAGAAGACTATGAATCCCGCGTGGCCATGATGCAGTCGCCTTACTATGTACTTCTGGAAGAGACGGATTTTACGAAGCTTTCCCAGAAAGAACTGGACAAACTGCGCCTCAGTTCGGATGAAAAAGAGCTGAGGACCTATATCGATACCATGAAAAAGCGCAAAAAGCTTTCCAAATTCGGTATGGGTACGGAAATGGCCGATTTTGCAAAGCAGGCGCAGAAGGATGTGCATAAAGAAGAGAAGGCAAGGACAAAGACGGCCGTCAGCGAACTGGAATCGGGTCTTAAGAAGTTTGCCAAGAGTCACAAGCTGAAACTGACACCCGGCGTTGAACGGGCCGGTGCACTGGCACAGTATATGAAGTCGTTATATGGCGACGGCAGCATTCTCGAGATGAACAATTATCTTGAAACGGTACTGAATCCGGCACATAAAACGCGCAACACGCTTTATTCCGAAAAGGAACGTCAAAAGCTGCTGCTGCTTTCCGAAGATATGGTGATGGCATCGAATATGGCGATGTCACTCCTCAACCGTACAAAAGCACAGCAGATCGCGGACGAGACGTTTGAGATCGCACAGGCGCAGGCGGCTCCGAAGGAGCTTTCCGCACGGGATCGCAAGAGGATCAAAGCAGACCGCTCTGACTTTGCAACGGCTGATATGAATCAGGATATGACATTTGTATATCAGATGAGCGCGGAAGAAAAGAAGTTAACAAGCGGACGGTCTTATATGCAGTCTGTCACGCAGCTGATGCGTGAGAGGGATGACGTGACGCTGGCACGCCTTGTGGAAAATTTCAATGCTGCCAAAAAAGCCAAGGGCATTTCGGATGAAGCCAGAGGTGAATTTAAGACTGCGGAAACGGCTGCGCAGAAGGCGGAAAAGGAGGCAAGAGTCGGCTCCTATATCGCACAAATGGGCCTTGAAGTGAACGAAAGGGAACTGGTTGAGCACGCACGGGCCGAGCGGGAAAAGGCGGTCGAGGCGCAGAAAAAGATGGATGCGGAGCTCCTCACTTCGGAAGATCCCCTTGCGGAGTTTACATATGCTGTTCAGGACGACCGCAAGACGGCGATCCAGCGAGAGCAGGATGATCAGCAGCATATTGTCCGAAAAGACTTCATGGGTCATAAAAGGCGCGCAAATGCAGCTAAATTTGCAAAGAGCAGCGTCAAGGATGAGAAGATGGATAAAGCCGTAGAGCAGGATTTGGAAAATCTTCTTACGAATGTGAGACTGGATCAGATGCTGTCCAGAGACAAGCTTGAACTGGAAGAGCCTCTTGCAAGTACGGTGAAAGGCTATGCAATCTTTATCAAGATCAATGAGCCGCTGATCATGGAATACAAGATGCACATGGAGGAGAACAGGGAGATCATTGACTTCCTTGAGACGGATAAAACGGCGGATCATACCGCTGAGATCACCCGTCTGAAAGAAGAGATCTTGGCGCTTGGAAAGCAAAGAGAAGCCATTTCGGCTTTCGTGCTTCTGTACAAGGCGATCATCCCCTCCGCGAAGCAATACATCGATTATATGGAGAGGCTCAAGAGTGTCAGACTTGCCAAAAAGATCATCGCATCCGATCCGGCCGGCACATATAAGACCAAGATGATGGAAGAACTGAACAAACAGGATGCAGAGTACCGCGAGCTTGTGGAAGTCAGCCTGCTGTCCTTTATCAGAACGATGTCGAACGGCTTCACAAAGGGCATCAATATCGAACAGAACCAGATACTTTTCGATTGCGCTCAAACGTATGACCGTATCATGGCGGTAAAAGGAGATAAGTATGCTGCGGACAGTGCACATGCGATCATGGATGAAATGCGCGATAAACTGCGCGAGTACGGGAGGACTGCCGTTTAGTTGAAACCCTCATTCAAATCTGTTAGAATATGCTTTGTATGCAGTAATCTTTACAGGTAAAGGAATGAGTACAGATAGATGAGTATAGTAACCAGGATCTTCGGAACACATAGCGAACGGGAATTAAAGCGGATCAAGCCCATCGTGGATAAGATCGATTCGCTGCGACCCGTTATGGCGGCGTTATCCGATGAACAGCTTCGTGACAAGACGAAGGAATACAAGCAGCGTCTGGCAAACGGCGAGACGCTTGACGATCTTCTGCCGGAAGCATTTGCGACCGTGCGGGAGGCAGCAAAAAGAGTGCTGAACATGGAGCATTTCCGTGTGCAGCTGATCGGTGGTATCATCCTCCATCAGGGGCGTATCGCAGAGATGCGTACCGGTGAAGGTAAGACACTTGTCTCCACCTGCCCCGCATATTTAAATGCACTAGAAGGCAAGGGCGTTCATATCGTAACCGTCAATGACTATCTGGCAAAGCGTGACGCGGAGTGGATGGGTCAGGTGCATGAGTTTTTGGGCCTCAAGGTCGGCGTGGTATTAAACTCCATGAAGGCGGATGAACGCCGCGAGGCTTATAACTGCGACATCACATATGTTACGAACAATGAGCTCGGTTTTGATTATCTGCGTGACAACATGGTCATCTACAAAGAGCAGCTCGTCCTTCGGGATCTGCACTATGCGATCATCGATGAGGTCGACTCTGTTTTGATCGATGAGGCGAGAACACCGCTTATCATCTCCGGTCAGAGCGGCAAGTCAACAAAGCTCTATGAAGCCTGCGATGTCCTTGCAAGGCAATTAAAGCGCGGCGCGGATATGCAGGATCTTTCCAAGATGGATGCCATCATGGGCGTTGAGCGCGAAGAGACAGGTGACTTTATCGTTAATGAGAAGGATAAGATCGTCAATCTGACGGCAGAAGGCGTTGCCAAGGTAGAGCGCTTCTTCCAGATCGAAAACCTGGCGGATCCCGACAATCTTGAGATCCAGCACAATATTATCCTAGCGCTTCGCGCGCACAATCTGATGTTCCGTGATCAGGACTATGTGGTAAAAGATGACCAGGTTCTGATCGTCGATGAGTTTACCGGCCGTATCATGCCGGGCAGACGTTATTCCGACGGCCTGCATCAGGCGATCGAAGCAAAAGAGCATGTGAAGGTCAAGAGAGAGAGCAAGACACTTGCGACGATCACTTTCCAGAATTTCTTCAATAAATTTGAGAAAAAGGCCGGCATGACCGGTACGGCTCTTACGGAAGAGCGTGAGTTCCGCGATATTTACGGAATGGATGTTGTCGAGGTGCCGACCAACAGGCCGGTACAGAGGATCGACCACCAGGATTCGGTATATAAGACAAAACGTGAAAAGCTGAATGCGATCGTGGAAGCGGTCAGGGCAGCGCATGAAAAAGGGCAGCCCGTTCTGGTCGGTACGATCACGATCGAAGCATCCGAGGAGCTTTCAAGACTCCTTCGGAAGGCGGGGATTCCCGATCACAAAGTACTGAATGCAAAGTTCCACGAACTCGAGGCGGAGATCGTTGCGGATGCCGGTATTCACGGTGCCGTTACGATCGCGACAAACATGGCGGGCCGTGGTACGGATATCAAGCTTGATGAGGAAGCGAGAGCGGCGGGCGGTCTTATGATCATCGGTACGGAACGTCATGAATCGAGACGTATCGATAACCAGCTGCGCGGACGTTCCGGTCGTCAGGGTGACCCCGGCGAGTCCCGTTTTTACATCTCTCTGGAAGACGATCTGATGAGACTGTTCGGCTCCGAGAGACTGATCAATATGTTCAATGCACTGGGTATCCCGGAGGGACAGGAGATCCAGCATAAGATGCTGACGCATGCGATCGAAAATGCGCAGAAGAAGATCGAGAGCAACAACTTCGGTATTCGTAAGAACCTGCTTGAGTACGATCAGGTCAACAACGACCAGCGTGAGATCATATATGAAGAGAGACGCCGCGTTCTCGACGGCGAGAGCATGCGTGATGTCATCTATAAGATGATCACGGATATCGTTGAGAATACGGTTGACATGTGCATCGGTGATGACATGGATCCGGACGACTGGGATCTTGTCGAGCTCAACAGTGTGCTGCTTCCGATCATTCCGCTCGAGCCGATCTCCAGAGGAAGGATCAACAAGTTAGAAAAGAAATCCTTAAAACAGCAGCTTAAGGAAGAGGCGGCAAAGCTTTATGAGAGCAAGGAAGCGGAATTCCCCAATGCGGAAGCGATCCGTGAGCTCGAGCGTGTTGTGCTGCTGAAAGTGATCGATAAAAAGTGGATGGACCACATCGACGATATGGACCAGCTCCGTCAGGGCGCAGGTCTGCAGGCATACGGACAGCGCGATCCGCTCGTAGAGTTCAGACGTGCGGGCTTTGAGATGTTTGAAGCGATGTCTGACAGTATCAGAGAAGATACGGTTAAGCTCCTGTTCCATGTACGTGTGGAACAGAAGGTAGAGAGAGAACAGGTTGCCAAGGTGACGGGTACCAACAAGGATGACACCCTCGCAAAGACACCGCAGAAGCGCGAAAGCGTCAAGATCTACCCCAATGATCCGTGTCCGTGCGGCAGCGGCAAGAAGTACAAAAACTGCTGCGGTAGAAAGTAGGTAATCACTTGGTTGAATTAGATCAGATGAAGACAGAGCTTCAGTCCTATGAAGCGCCGCTTAAAGAAGTCCGCGATTCTCTTGGACTCGATGATAAGAAGCGCCGCATCGAAGAGCTGGAACGGGAGATGGAGGCACCCGGCTTCTGGGATGATCCGGATCGCTCGAACAGCAAGATGAAGGAACTGAAGAATATGAAGGATCTCGTCGCGAAGATGGATGGCCTTTCGGGGCAGTACGAGGACATTGAGACGCTGATCGAGATGGGATATGAGTCTGAGGATGCGGAGCTGGTAGCGGATACGCGGGCAGAGCTCGATGCATTTATCGCAACATTTGAAGAGATCCGGATCGGTCAGCTTCTGACCGGCGAATATGATAAGAACAATGCGATCCTGAAGCTGAACGCTGGCGCGGGCGGCACGGAGAGCTGTGACTGGGCCGGCATGCTGTATCGCATGTACACACGCTGGGCAGAGAAAAAAGGTTATCAGGTAGAGGTCCTGGATTATCTGGACGGTGACGAGGCCGGCATTAAGTCGGTCACATTTCAGGTAAACGGGGAGAATGCATACGGCTACTTAAAGTCGGAAAAGGGTGTTCACCGTCTGGTCCGGATCTCTCCGTTTAATGCGCAGGGCAAGCGGCAGACTTCTTTTGTCTCGCTGGATGTTATGCCGGATATCGAAGAGGATCTGGATATCGAGATCAATGACGATGATATCAGGATCGACACATATCGAAGCAGCGGCGCGGGCGGTCAGCATATCAACAAGACATCCTCCGCGATCCGCATCACGCATCTTCCGACCGGTATCGTGGTGCAGTGCCAGAACGAGCGCAGCCAGTTCCAGAACAAAGACAAGGCGATGCAGATGCTGAAGGCCAAGCTCTACCTGCTCCGTCAGGAAGAGAATGCTGCAAAGCTTTCCGGCATTCGCGGTGAAGTCAAGGAGATCGGCTGGGGCAATCAGATCCGTTCTTATGTTATGCAGCCGTATACGATGGTCAAGGACCACCGGACGGGTGAAGAGAGCGGCAACACAGATGCTGTTCTGGACGGTGCACTGGATCCTTTTATCAACGCGTATCTGAAGTGGATCAATTTGGCACCGACGGAAGAAGAATAGGCAAAATGTTCAAACGAACCCCCGATTTCTTGTGAAAGATGCCGATTGCAAGATTTTGAGACAAGTCATAGAATAAGGACACTGAGCAATTCGCTCGGTGTCTTTTTTATTTATTTTACGGCACTCATGCCGGTTCATTGTGCAGTCGCACATTTTTTTCCAACAAGAAAGTACGAATGATAGGAGGAAGAAGGAAAATTGAAGAAGATCAGTAAACATTTGCTGGGCCTTATGATGTGCATGCTTTGTTTTTCATGCACATTTGTGATACCGGCACATGCTGAAAACGATTATGGGATCGATGCGGATGATCCGCGCGCGGATGCGGAGGACGTGATCGGATACAGCGGAAAAGAAGAAACATATGAAGTAAAAGTAACGGGGATCTATGATATTTCGGTTTACGGTGCACAGGGGGGCACGGGGATCGGAAGTGTCGGGAATCCATATTTGAGCCGGGTATCCCCCGATACAAGAGGTGATTACGGGAGCCGTACTAAGAGCAGAGTTTTCTTGGAAGAAGGCACAAAACTGACAGTCTGTGTCGGCGGACTCGGTGGTACGGGACATCTTGGATGGCGTTCGGACAAGGAACTTTGGGGCGGTCCCGGTGGCTGGCCGGATGGAAAGCAAGGACATACGATCGGTCTGTATCATGATAAGGACGATGACCATGATGTGTGTATCTCAACGGGCGGCGGTGGCGGTTCGTCTTACATTACCTATGAGGGCGAGACGATCATCTCGGCAGCCGGAGGCGCAGGCGGCGCAATGTGGCTTGATACCAGCAGACACCATGGAGACCGGCGGGACGGCGGCGCGGGAGGCGGATCCTCTTTTGTACAGGACGCAGGTGATCTTGCCTGGATGACTGAAGATGTGAAGGTCTTGGAAACGGGCATAAACAGCGGAGCCGGAAAGATCGTATTGAAGCTCATCAAGCCCCGCGTCAGTGCCGTGCTCCGCCCGGATCTTGACGACTGGACAACGGATGATGTGACGCTCCGTGCCACGGTCACTTCGACGGGCGAAGGGGCCACATCCGACTGCTTCTACTGGGAGTACGAGCCCAAAGAAAACAGCGGCGATGTACGGGCGGAAGGCGCTGTGCTTGGCGAATGGACAGATGATGATACGCTTACGGTATCGGCAAACGGAACAGTGACCTGCAGGGTGCGTGATATAAACGGCAATGAAAGTACTGCAACCTTTCGCATTACGAATATCGACCGGAAAGGACCGAAGATCAGCAGGGAGCTTTCACCTTCCGAATGGACGATGGATCCGGTGACACTTACGATCAGGGCGAGCGACGAAGATGGTGCCGGCATCGCAGACGAAGGCTATCTCTGGAGCGATGATGCTGTGCTTGCACCGGATGATGAGGGCGATTATGAGCTTTTATGGAATGCGACAACATCCAAAACATATGACGAGAATACATCCGTGACGGTGACGGTGCGTGATAAGCTCGGAAACCGTACGGAGCAGACGATCGAGATCACCAATATCGACAGAACGGCGCCGACGGTGAAGCTTACGCCGGAAGACAAGTGGACATCGGGTGAGATGACTTTTATGATCGACGCGGAGGATCTGCAGCCTGACGGAAAGACGCCCGGCTGCGGCCTTCCGGAAGATGCCTACTCAGCAGACGGAACGACCTTTACGGATGAGCGGGCGATCCTTGTGACAGAACCGGGCACCGTGACGGTCTGGGTACGGGACAGGCTCGGTAACCTGACGGAGAGCCATATCAGCGTCTCATATGATAAGCCGAAAGGCGGCGGAAGCGGCAAGGGAGGAAAAGGAGGATCCGGTTCGAACGGAAATGCATCCGCAAATTCTCCGGAAGGAGAGCGTATCCCTGCGGATGAAGCGACCCTTCCAAACGGCGGACTGCCTGTGGAGATCCCGGGGATCGATGAAACATCGGCGCTGGGAAACATCAGCCTGAACGCAGCCGGAAAAGCACTGCAGACAGGCCGAAAAGCAAAGCGAAAGCCCGCGACAGGTGCAGAAGATGCGATGCGCTACGGCACGATCGACAAGGCGGAGGAGCCCGGGTTTTCTGAGATCGTAAAAGCGCTTTCCGGCGGCGACGAACAGCGTCTTGACAGCATCGGAAAGAGCGCTTCGACGGCTGTAGCCGGAAAGAATGGAAGCGGCGACATGGACGTGACGACCGCGAAAGACGGGCTGAAAAGCGGCATTCTCGCATCCGTCGCCTCCGGAGCCGAGTGGGTGATGCGGATCATTCAGAAGTGGAAGCATGTGATCACTTATTCGCTCGGCGGTCTGATCTTTTTCAGCCTCCTGGGTCTTGGCGCGGTCTTCTTTTTAGTATGGAAACGGAAAAAAAGGAATTGAATCCCTCTTTTTTTTATACTATGATAGTGTAAGTATATCTGTACGGAAGGAGACCTTGATGGATCGCGTTTTTTTGGAAGTCCTTGTCGCAAGAAAGAGAAGTGCCCTGATGATGTTTTTGAAGATCTGGGGCATGATCCTGACTGTGGCCGGATTTCTGGGGACGTCCATGAACCTCCTTTTTTTAATACCTCTTTTGGGCGGTGTGATCCTGGCGGGATTCGCCTGGATGCATGAAAAGACGGAATTTGAGTACAGTTACTTTGAACGAGAGTTATCTGTTGACAGGATCTTGGCGCAGAGCAGCCGCAAGCGCATGGCAGTCTACAATCTGGACGAACTGGAAGCGGCGGCCCCTGCCGGCTCCTACCATCTGGACGGTTACAAAAACAGGAAATACGACGTGAAGGATTACGGCTCCCATTCGGGCGCAAAGACCTTTGAGATGTATTTCGGCGGCCGGACCAGGGTGATCCTTGATTGGGACGATGAGCTGATGCAGGCGATGCGAAGCGCTTCTCCGAGCAAGATCTATCTGCAGTGACAAGGCAAAGAACGGAGGAGGATGAAAAAATGGGTCAGATTATCGCTGAAGGCATTACGTTTGACGATGTACTGCTTGTACCGGGATATTCCAAAGTGATCCCGAACCAGGTTGATCTTACGACTTGGCTGACAAAAAGTATCAAGCTCAACATACCGATGATGAGCGCCGGCATGGATACGGTTACCGAGCACAGGATGGCGATCGCGATGGCCAGACAGGGCGGCATCGGTATCATTCACAAAAACATGTCGATCGAGGCACAGGCAGAAGAGGTAGATAAGGTAAAACGTTCCGAGAACGGTGTTATTACGGATCCTTTTTCTCTGACTCCCGATCATACACTGGCGGATGCGGATGCGCTGATGGGCAAGTTCCGTATTTCCGGCGTGCCGATCACGGAAGGCAGGAAGCTTGTAGGTATCATTACAAACCGTGATCTGAAGTTTGAGACGGATTTTACGCAGAAGATCAAAGAGTGCATGACTTCCGAGGGCCTTATTACGGCAAAGGAAGGGATCACACTCGAAGAAGCAAAGAAGATCCTCGGAAAGGCACGTAAGGAAAAGCTTCCGATCGTGGATGATGATTTCAATCTGAAGGGTCTTATCACCATCAAAGATATCGAGAAAACGATCAAATATCCGCTTGCTGCCAAGGACGGGCAGGGCAGACTCCTCTGCGGTGCCGGCGTCGGTATCACGGCTAATGTTCTGGACCGCGTGGGCGCGCTCGTAGATGCAAAGGTAGATGTGATCGTATTGGATTCCGCACACGGTCATTCCGAGAACGTTCTGACATGTCTTCGCATGATCAAGGAAAAATATCCGAACGTACAGGTGATCGCGGGTAACGTTGCGACAGGCGAAGGTACAAAGGCACTGATCGAGGCAGGTGCGGATGCCGTAAAGGTCGGCATCGGTCCCGGCTCCATCTGTACGACGCGTATCGTTGCCGGTATCGGCGTTCCGCAGATCTCTGCGATCATGGACTGCTACGCTGTCGCAAAGGACTATGGCATCCCGATCATTGCTGACGGCGGTATTAAGTACTCCGGCGATATGACCAAAGCGATCGCAGCCGGCGGTAATGTCTGCATGATGGGCAGCATCTTTGCGGGATGCGATGAGAGCCCGGGAACGTTCGAACTCTTCCAGGGCAGAAAGTACAAGGTATACCGCGGTATGGGCTCCATCGCGGCGATGGAGAACGGCAGTAAGGACCGTTACTTCCAGTCCGATGCAAAGAAGCTTGTTCCGGAAGGTGTCGAAGGTCGTGTCGCTTATAAGGGAACTGTAGAAGATACCGTATTCCAGCTGATGGGCGGTCTCCGCTCCGGCATGGGCTATTGCGGAACGCAGACGATCGAAGAATTAAAGCAGAACGGCAAGTTTGTTAAGATCTCTGCCGCTGCGCTTCGTGAAAGTCATCCGCATGACATCCATATCACGAAGGAAGCGCCGAACTACAGTGTTGACGAATAAAAAATATAGTTGACATAACGCGGTTTAAAGAATAAGGAAAACGCCGGGAATCATACCAATATCAGGATCCCCGGCGCTTTTTGTTTTCGTATCGTTAATCGACCAAAATCTGAAGCTCAACCGTGTGGCCGTTTTGGTCCGGTTCCAGAATATCGCTCTCGATCGCAAGAAAATGCTTTCCGCGAAGAGAGAGTTCGTTTATGTATGCGCCCTTGTCGATTACACGCGTTGTCTCTTTACGGCAATTGTATTCACCCGCCGGAAGGATGCGAACGCGCTTATCTGTTATATCTGCTTCGCCTGTGATGTGAACGAAGATAAAGCGCTCTACGGTTCCGTCTTCGCTGTATTCATAAAGCAGACCGGCCGGGTATTCCGCCTTCATGCCAAGGAGCTGTGCCAGCATGAACAGACGCAGGATCTTCTGGCTGTAATTGTCTTCTGACGGGTTGTACGGTGCAGTCAGGACGGCACGCTTTTCAAGGTGGGATGCATGGAAGGAACGCGCTTCCTGCGCGGTTTTTTCAACTGTATCCAGTGCAACCTGCACTGTTTCAAGGCGCTTTCGGATATCCATGATCTTCTGCTCGGCCATGAGTTTGCCGTCATAAAGCAGATCGCGGAAACGGAATGTCCCTGTCTCATCGCGGTATTTGTCAAAATCGCGAAGCGCGATCCCCAGTTCGATGCACAGGCTGACCGCATCCAGCAGCGGGAGCTGCTCCTCTTTATAGTAACGGTAATTCGTCACCGGATCCGTATAAGCGGGACGAAAAACACCGATCTCATCGTAATAGCGAAGGGATTTGATGCTGACTCCCTTAAGCTTTGCGACCTTTCCGATAGACAGATATCCTTTCATGTATAACCTCCGTAACTCTACCCCATAGGAACAGTTTTAGTATGCCATAAAACGGTCCGGCGGGCAACATCTTTCCGCGATATACTTTTCTTTTTACAGGGATTAAGCTACAATAGTCATTAGATTTTTGGACAGAAAGAAATTGGGAAGACCATGACAAAATTTGAATTTGCAGACATTTTAAGAAGTACATTATCGGTGAAGCTCCCTTCTTCGGAAGTGGAAGAGCATGTCCGCTATTATAATGAATACATTGACGGCCGTATCCGGATGGGAGAATCCGAAGAAGATGTCCTTGCATCGTTGGGTGATCCCCGCCTGCTTGCACGGACGATCATCGATACGAGCCCGGGTGCGGAGGAACGCGCCGAGGGAGAGCAGGCTGCTTCCGGCGGCGATCCATCCCAAAAGACAGGCAGGTTCCCGCGCCTGAATCCGTTCTGGGTGGCGCTGTTTCTTGCTGTGGTCGTTCTGTTTGTGATCCTGAGCTTTGTGGGCGCAGTGATCTATTATCTGGCACCGGTTCTGATCCCGCTCCTTTTGATCCTGTGGTTTATCAATGTATTTAAACGGGGTGGATTTCGATGAAAAGGTTTGAGCTGATCGCACCGTGCCACTTTGGCCTGGAATCGGTATTAAAGCGCGAGATCACGGATCTCGGATATGAAGTGACTGCGGTGGAAGACGGCCGGGTCACTTTCTTTGGGGATGCCGAAGCGCTGTGCCGTGCAAATGTGTTTCTGCGGACAGCGGAGCGGATCCTGATCAAGATCGGCAGTTTTCATGCAGAGACATTTGAGGAGCTCTTTCAGGGGATCAAAGCTCTTCCCTGGGAAGAGTATATCCCGAAGAACGGTAAGTTCTGGGTGGCGAAGGCTTCCAGCGTGAAGAGCAGACTTTTCAGCCCGTCAGACATCCAGTCGATCGTCAAAAAGGCGATGGTGGAGCGTTTAAAAGGAAGATATGCGGTCACATGGTTTCCGGAGGACGGCGAGTCCTTTCCGCTGCGCGTTTTTCTCATGAAAGATGAGGTGACGGTCGGGCTCGACTCAACGGGTGAGTCGCTTCATAAAAGGGGCTACCGGAAACTGACGGCCAAGGCGCCCATTGCGGAGAATCTTGCGGCGGCGCTTATTATGCTGACACCCTGGAGAGGTGACCGGATCCTGGTCGATCCTTTCTGCGGAAGCGGTACGATCCCGATCGAGGCGGCAATGATGGCTGCCCACATCGCACCCGGCATGAACAGGAGTTTTACGGCTGAAAACTGGCCGCATATCATAGAGAAGAAACAGTGGTATGACGCGGTGGATGAGGCGCAGGAGATGATGACGCCGGATGTGCGGCCGGATATTCAGGGGTATGACCTTGATGATGATATGGTCACGATCGCAAGACAGAATGCGAAGCTCGCAGGCGTTGAGAAGCTGATCCATTTTCAGAGGCGTGATGTCGCGGACTTAAGTCACCCCAAGAAATACGGATTTCTTATCACGAACCCGCCATACGGAGAGCGTCTCGAAGAGAAAACGGCACTTCCCGCACTGTATCGTACGATCGGCGAGCGGTATCGTGAACTTGATTCCTGGTCGCTCTATCTCATCACCGCGTATGAAGATGCGGAAAAGCACATCGGCCGCAAGGCAGATAAGAATCGAAAGATCTATAACGGTATGATGAAAACATACTTCTATCAATACATGGGGCCTAAGCCCCCGAAAAGGTGATCCATGCAGGATACATTGCTGAAGCGGATGCTGATCTTTACCTGTATCTTTTTTGCCCTGGGCATGGGTGTGACGCTGTACTTTGCATACACCAAGGCGATCGTGATCGCTGAGGAGAGCGATCAGACCGGCGGGATCAGACATTCGGATATCAAACAGGGAGACAACCTGTATTTTGCGCGCGAGGATCAGTCCAAGGGCGAACTGCTCATTCCGCTTCCGGAAACGGTGCGTGCGGATGACATCGTGATCGAAAATCGCTACGCGGAGCACACACTGCACCTCCTTGTAAAAGGTGAATACGGCGGTTTTTACGAGACGCATGCGCTTTCGGGCAGCTATGCACATATCGAAAAGGGCGTTTACTGGTCGGAACCGGCAGGCATCAATCTGCTGCTTTCATTGGACAGGCTTTTGGAGACGGAATATGTCTTTTCTACCGGAATGCTAAAGCTCCGGCTCGTTGAGCCGACCAAAGGGGACCAGAAGACGGTCGTGATCGATGCTTCCTGCGGCGGGGAGGATACCGGCGACGAGGCGCATGGGATCCGCGAGAAGGATGTCACCCTGGCAGTGGCTGAGCAGGTGAGAAAGCAGTTTGAGAAAACCGACATTCGCGTCATTTTAACAAGAACAGACGATACATTCCTTGCGGCCGAGACAAGAATGATGCTGGCAAATGATCTGAAAGCAGATTTTTTTGTCGGGATCGAAGTATCTTCCAATCCGGAGAATGCGAGAGTCAACGGCATGCAGGCTTTTTACAACGGGACCTACTTTATTCCTTATTTAGGCGGCGTGGAGCTTGCCGACCTTCTGGAAAAAGGTGCGAGCATGGCGACCGGGGCTAAGGTCAACGGGATCTTTGCGGCATCGGATGACAAACCGGTCCTGAAGTATACACAGATCCCCGCAGCAGTGCTGGATATCGGGTATCTGAGCAATCCGGAAGAGGCAGCAAAACTCTCTGACCCAGACTATATCACCAGGGTGTCGGAAGGGATCGCACACGCCATCCGGGATGCATATCAATTAAAGGAGCAGGGAACATGAGTATGAACATTATCTTCGCGACGGGCAATGAAGGCAAGATGCGCGAGATCCGCGAGATCATGAAAGATACGGACGCTGTGCTTTTCAGCGCTAAAGAAAAAAGCATTTCCACGGATGTGGATGAGACGGGCACGACGTTTGAAGAAAATGCGGTCATCAAGGCAAAGGATGCATACGAAAAGGGCCTTGCCGCGGGGATCACGGACGCAGTCTTTTTATCCGATGATTCCGGTCTGGAGGTCGATTATCTGAATAAGGAACCGGGTGTCTATTCCGCACGCTACATGGGCGAGGATACCTCCTACGATATCAAGAACGATTCGATCATCGAACGCCTAAGCGGCGTTCCGGACGATAAAAGAACAGCCAGGTTCGTATCCGTGATCGCGGCGGTGTTGCCGGGAGGCGAGTCGTTTTATGTCCGCGGCGAACTGGAAGGGCGGATCGGCTATGAGCGAAAGGGCCGGTACGGGTTCGGTTACGATCCGATCTTTTATTATCCGCCGCTTGACTGTCATACGGGAGAGCTGCTTCCCGAAGAGAAAAATGCGATCAGCCACAGGGGCAAGGCACTCGCCCTGATGAAGGAAGAGCTGGTAAGGCGCGGGATACTTGGAGGAAACAGACGTGCGTAAAATGAAAATACTGATCATCAGCGATACGCACGGAAGGCGTGATCCGCTTGGCTCGATCATCAAAGCGGAAAAGCCGTTCGATCTGCTGCTTCATTGCGGCGATGTGGAGGGCGATGAGGAGATCATCGCACAGGCTGCGGGGTGTCCCGCAAAGTTTGTGGCGGGTAACAATGACTACTTTTCCGATCTTCCGGGAGAGACGGAATTTCGGATCGGCAGATACAAGGTCTGGATGACACACGGCCATCACTATTATGTGTCGATGAACACGGTTGTGCTTAAGCAGGAGGCACGCCTGAAAGAGGCGGATATCGTGCTCTACGGTCATACGCACAGACCGGATATCGATATCGCTTCGGACCTGATCGTGATCAACCCGGGAAGCCTTTCGTACCCGCGCACACCGGACAGGAGGCCCTCGTATGTGATCATGGAACTGGACGAAAATGGCGAGGCGCATTTTACGTTAAAAACTTATTGACATTGAAAAAAACATTCTATATAATAGTCCTTGCGTCGTGGGTCCTGACGATATTTCGGGGTGTGGCTCAGCTTGGCTAGAGCGCCTGGTTTGGGACCAGGAGGTCGCAGGTTCGAATCCTGTCACCCCGTGTCCGTAGCTCAGCTGGATAGAGCAACGGCCTTCTAAGCCGTGGGTCGGGGGTTCGAATCCCTTCGGGCACGTTCGAAGAAACGTTGACCATGTTTTTTCGTTATGGTGGGTGTGGCACAGTTGGTTAGCGCGCCAGATTGTGGTTCTGGAGGTCGAGGGTTCGAATCCCTCTACCCACCTTTTACAGGAGTAGATTTTATCCTGTTGGGCCATCGCCAAGCGGTAAGGCACAGGACTTTGACTCCTGCATTCGCTGGTTCGAATCCAGTTGGCCCAGTTTCTAAAACATATATGGGATACTAGCTCAGTTGGTAGAGCACTTGACTTTTAATCAAGTTGTCGGGGGTTCGAATCCCCCGTGTCTCATTATTAACGGAGGGGAAGCATCGCTAGCGATGTTTCCTCTCTATGTTTTTCATCGGGAGAACATTTCATGAGTGAAGCACGTAAGAAGCAGCCGGCAAGCTGTGATACCTGCATGTATTATGAATATGACGAAGAATATGAGTGCTATACCTGCGAGATGGATCTTGATGAGGATGATCTGGCGCATTTTATGCTGGACTCCAAGTTTGAATGCCCGTATTATCGATTCGGTGATGAGTACACGATCGTGCGTCACCAGATGTGATGCGCTGTTTCATGACATCTTGTAAGGACTTAAGTGAACCCGTTTTCAGATAGGAAGTGAGAAAATGGCTGAAATGAACAACGCGGCTATGCCGAAAGAAAATAAGATGGGTGTAATGCCCGTCGGCAAACTTTTGATCAATATGTCTCTGCCGATGATGATCTCCATGCTCGTATTGTCTCTGTACAATATCGTGGACAGTATCTTCGTTGCGCAGATCAATGAAAATGCCCTGACGGCGGTCTCTCTGGCATTTCCTGTTCAGAACCTGATGATTGCGGTCGCTATGGGCACCTGCGTCGGTGTAAATGCCCTTCTTTCCAAATCCCTTGGCGAGAAGAATTACGAAAGGGCGAACGCATCGGCTCGTAATGCTGTTTTTTTGATGGCCATCAGTTTCGTGGTGTTTTTCCTGTTTGGTGTTTTTTGCACCGACTGGTTCTACAGCATGCAGACAACGGATCCGGAGATTGCAGAGTTCGGCCATGAGTATATGGTTATCATCTGCTGCATGAGTTTTGGCGTCTATCTGCAGGCCGTTATGGAAAAGCTGCTGCAGGCGACAGGAAAGACGCTTTTTTCCATGTTTTCACAGCTCCTTGGTGCGATCACGAATCTGATCCTGGATCCGATCATGATCTTTGGCCTGCTCGGATTTCCGAAGATGGGTGTATCGGGTGCGGCACTTGCGACCGTGATCGGCCAGCTTTTTGCCGGTATTTTCGCGGCATATATGAATGTGAAGTACAATACGGAGATCAATATCAATATGAGGCGTTTTCGTCCGAACCTGCACATCATCGGACGGATCTATGCAGTCGGTGTTCCGTCCATTATCATGCAGTCTGTGACTTCGCTGATGGTTTACGGTATGAACCTGATCCTGATCACCTTTTCGACGACTGCAACGGCGGTTCTTGGCGTGTACTTTAAGATCCAGAGTTTTATCTTTATGCCACTTTTTGGCATGAACAACGGTATGATCCCGATCATCGCTTACAACTACGGTGCAGATAACAAAAAGCGCGTTACGGGTACGATCAAATACAGTATGCTGGTTGCTTTCTGTATCATGGCGGTTGGCTTTGCTATCTTTCAGATCATTCCGGACAGGCTCCTTCAGATGTTCAATGCATCGGATATGATGCTTGCACTCGGCGTTCCGGCGCTTCGTACGATTAGCTACAGCTTCATCCTTGCAGGGTACTGCATCATCGCCGGCAGTGCATTTCAGGCGCTCGGTAACGGCGTTTACAGTCTGATTATGTCGGTTATGCGTCAGCTTGTTGTGCTGCTTCCTGCCGCGTACTTTCTGGCAAAACTTGGTAACGTCGATCTAGTGTGGCTTTCGTTCCCGATCGCGGAGCTGATGTCGTTTGCGACGGCGACCTTCTTCTTGTTTAAGATCAATCGGAAGATTATCAGTACGCTGCATTGACAAAGCGGGTGTAGCTTTGCCATAATAAATGAGTGAACATGCAATGCATTCATGTATCTGCCCGGTCAGAATACTTGAATGCATTAATTACGCGGGTGTGGCGGAACCGTGCGGGTTCATCTCCGCTCCGGTCGGCCCAAAACCGATCTACGTTCCACTTCGGTCGGTGCTAAGCACTCGTCCCCCGGACGAGCAGCCCCCCCCGGACGTCGTGGGCCCTGTCACCCGCTTTTATAATGCGGACGGAAGAGAATAGTTGAAAAGAGAGTAATACAGTACGCGGGTGTGACGGAATTGGCAGACGCGCCAGATTTAGGTTCTGGTGGGAGACCGTGCAGGTTCATCTCCGCTCCGGTCGGCCCAAAGCCGAGATCCCCCGGATCTCGTGGGCCCTGTCACCCGCATAATAATCAAGCGGAAGACAGAGATATATAAAGAATTAATTTAATACAGTACGCGGGTGTGGCGGAATTGGCAGACGCGCTAGATTTAGGTTCTAGTGGGAGACCGTGCAGGTTCAAGTCCTGTCACCCGCATTTTTATGGGTAAAAGCGAGGCAAATTCGTTTTTACCCTTTTCTTATAAAAAAGCAATCAGTTACAGGAAAAATGTATTGACTATGGTACTATGCAATAGTACCATAGAAATATGAATAGGAAACATCAGAAAACATATAAGAAGATATTCAAGGATCCGATCAATGCTGACATTGAATGGAAAGACATTGAGGCTTTGTTTATTGCACTTGGCGCTGAAATCTCGGAAGGGAACGGCTCTCGAGTGCGGGTTATCTTAAACGGGCAGCGAGCTGTTTTTCACAGACCGCATCCGGAATCTGTCACAGATAAAGGAGCAGTGAAGTCGGTTCGAAAGTTTTTGGATAATGCGGAGGTGAAGCTATGAATACGATGATGTATAAGGGGTATGTCGGTGAGGTAGAATATGATGACGAGGGAAAGATTTTTTCCGGATCGGTGATCAATACAAAGACCGTGATCACTTTTCAGGGAACTTCAGTTGAGGAGCTGAATAGGGAATTCCAGCTGTCTGTTGATGATTACTTGGAATGGTGCGCCAAGGACGGTGTAGAGCCGGAAAAGCCTTACTCCGGAAAGCTGAACGTGCGTCTTAAACCGAATACGCACCAACGCGCTGCCGTTAAGGCTAAAACATTGGGAATCTCCTTGAACAGTTTTATTGAGAAAGCGATCGAGGATGAACTTATGGTATTAGAAAACTAAGAAAAAGATGGGGGTTAGAAATGACACGCGATGAAGCTTTTGCACTTTTAAAGAAATATAATAAAGATCCGTTTCATATCCAGCATGCGCTGACGGTGGAAGCGGTTATGAAGTGGTATGCGAATGAACTTGGATACGGCGATGAAGCAGAGCATTGGGCGACCGTTGGATTGCTGCATGATATCGATTTCGAATTGTATCCGGATGAGCACTGCCTGAAGGCGCCGGAGCTTTTGTCGGAAGCAGGCGTATCGGAGGATATCATCCACTCGGTATGCTCACACGGCTATGGCATCACTGTCGGTAACGGTACGACGATCGATGTGAAGCCGGAGCATGAGATGGAGAAGGTGCTTTTTGCGGCAGATGAGCTGACGGGCCTGATCTGGGCAGCAGCACTTATGCGGCCTTCCAAGAGTACGAAGGACATGGAACTGAAGTCGCTTAAGAAAAAGTACAAAAGCAAAGGCTTTGCGGCCGGCTGCTCCAGAGAAGTGATCGATCGCGGCGCCGAGCAGCTTGGCTGGGAACTTGATAAGCTCCTTGAGATGACACTCCGGGCGATGGCTGCGAGCGAAGACCTGATCAATTCGGAGATGGAATGAGCCAGGGGGACGGGGTGCCTGGCTCAAAATTATGTAAACCAAGGGCTTGAAGTAAAATACTTCAAGCCCCCTTTTTCGTGATGCAGACTGCAGATCGGCTTAAGAATCATGTAGCTTACTTGTGTTTTGTGTTATATTAAACGTGTAACATTGGAGTATTGCAAGAACAAAATGCGGAGGGTGAGCAACCTATGAGAAAAGAGATTTCGATAGATGCCATAAAGGGAATACACATCGGGCAGACGGAAGATGACAAGGCAGGAACGGGCCTGACGGTGTTGATCAGTGAAAAGGGCATGCCGGCCGGTCTGGATGTCAGAGGCGGCGGCCCTGCATCAAGAGACAGTCAGCTCTTAAATCCGATCACAGCGGCACAGTTTGTACACGCGATCGTATTAGCCGGCGGCAGCGCATTCGGACTCGGTGCGGCGAACGGTGTGATGGCATATCTTGAGGAGCACGATATCGGCTTCGATGTCGGCGTGACCAAGGTCCCTCTTGTGGTGCAGTCGGATCTTTTTGATCTAACGGTCGGTGATATAAAGACACGTCCCGATTCGGATATGGGATACCGCGCAGCGAAGCTTGCGATGGAGGCCCCGAACTATCAGGATGGCAATTACGGCGCAGGGTGCGGTGCGACAGTCGGCAAGATCACCGGCATGGACAACTGCATGAAGACCGGCATCGGAAGCTATGCGATTCAGGTTGGCGAGTTGCAGATCGGTGCTGTTGTGGCGGTCAATGCGCTTGGCGATATTTACGATTGGAAGACCGGAAAAAAGATCGCAGGCCTCCTTACACCCGATCATAAGGGATTTGTCGATACCGTTTCCGTGATGGAGCAGAGTATCGCGGTTCATGAGAATAAATTCGTAGATAACACGACGATCGGTGTCGTGATCACAAATGCGGCATTTACTAAGCCGCAGCTCATCAAGATCGCGGGCATGACGCATAACGGCTATGCGCGTTCGATCAGACCGGTTCACACCTCGGCGGACGGCGACAGCATCTATGCGGTTTCCGTCGGTGATGTCAGTGCGGATCAGGATCTTGTGGGCACACTTGCGGCGGAAGTGATGAGCGAAGCGATCATCCGCGCCGTACAGAACGCAGAGAGTGCCTTCGGGTTTACTGCGGCTAAAGATCTTTCATTTTAAAGGGGCCCCGTGATCTTATCATGAATCCATTTATCATCGTTTGTGCCGTATTACTGGGCTTGATGCTGATCGAGGCGGCCCTTTTGGTCCACAGTATGCTGGTATCGCTTTACCGGTACCGAAATATCGTGCTTACCGGCTCCATGCTGGCTACACTTTTGCTCCTGTCGTATATGGCAGTGTATGGGATCTTGGCGGATCCGGGTGTACGCGGAGCAGAGCCGATCATAACGCTCCTTCACCGCGCGCCGCGCGACTTTGCCCATGCGGCGATCTGGGTGATCTATACACTCGGCGGATTGATGTTTGTGAGCAATCTGGCGCTTGCAAAGCATGAGGGTGCGCGTCCGAAGAATTTCGTCGGAACTTTTATGGGTGTGTTTGCGATCCTCGGTACCGGCATTGTGTACTATGCGGCCGAGTGGCTCGACGTACTGAGGACGGATATACCGGCACTTCACATTTTTGCAGATTTTCTCTCGCTCTTTATGTACTGCGCCCTTGACTATATGGAATGCATTATGTTTGGGATGATCATTATGGGCGCCGTGGCGGCAAAGTGGATTCCGGTATATGACAAGGACTACATTATCATCCCGGGCTGTTCGATCCGAAAGGACGGTGGCCTGTTCCCGCTGATCAGGGGCAGGGTGAACAAAGCGATCCGCTATGCCTGGGATCAGGAGACCGCAACGGATAAGAAAGTCTGCTTCATCCCATCCGGCGGAAAGGGAACGAATGAAGTCATGAGCGAAGGATCGGCGATGGAATTCTACCTTTTATCGCATGGTGCGGAGTCGGATGAGGTCTTTGCGGAAAAGGATTCCAGCAATACGTATGAGAACTTCCTTTTTTCCAAAAAGATCATTGACAAGTTGAAACCGAATGCCCGCGTGGCATTTTCCACAACAAACTACCATGTGCTTCGATGCGGGATGCTCGCAAAGCGCATCGGCTTTGAACATGTGGAAGGGATCGCGAGCCGGACAAAATGGTATTTCTGGCCGAACGGTTTTGCAAGAGAGGTCGTGGCGATCCTTTCGCTCAATGCAAAGTGGCAGGTGACGGCGGCACTGATCGTAGCGGCTGCATGTCTGGGACTTTCACTGTGAGATGACCTCGTGGATGTTTTTGGGTCTTTCAGAACACACATTTTACACAAAACAGACACAAAACGATCATCAAATAAACAAGTTTTCAACATATTCATGCGGTATTCTTCTTTCATCGGGCAGCGCTATATTGCCCCGCATGAAAGGAGAAAGATATGAGAAAAAGAACTTCCGTGGCGCTTTCGGCGCTCCTGTTGTCCGCCTCTCTGATGATGTCTGCCTGCGGGCAGAATCCGGACACGGTAGGTGCCGTTGCCGGTTCGATTGAAACCACCGAGACGGCTGACAATGAATCGAAAGATGCTGTGACATATGAAGCGTCCGGCGATAATGAGCATGCGCTCGCCGCTGACGGAGAGACGGTATCCTACGACAATATTATTGTAAACAAGACCGGGAACGGCGATGGAGACGAAGCAGATTTTTACGGAGAAAATGCAGCCGTTTTCGCAACGAACAAGGCGGATATGACGATCAAAAATGCGACGATCACTTCGGACGGATCGCATGCAAATGCGGTATTTTCGTATGGGGAAGGGACGAAGCTTGCGATCTCTGATTCCACTATTCATACGACATCAAACAACTCCGGCGGTATCATGGTGACCGGCGGCGGATCACTTGATGCAGATAACCTGACGGTTGATACGAAGGGCGGTTCCAGTGCACCGATCCGAAGCGACAGAGGCGGTGGGACCATGAATGTAACGGGCGGAACATACTCGAGCTACGGCAAGGGCTCTCCTGCAGTATATTCCACGGCAGATATCAACGTATCCAATGCAACTCTGTATGCCGATGTTTCGGAGGGTATCGTTGTGGAAGGCGCAAATTCCGTCACCTTAAATGATGTGAATGTGACCGCCAGCCATACTGAGCATAACAGTGATAAGTCCGACCATTTCCAGGCGGTTATGATCTATCAGTCCATGTCGGGTGATGCGGACGAAGGGACAGCTTCCTTTAACATGAAAGGCGGCAGCCTGACATCGAAAAACGGTGGTCTGTTCTTTGTAAACAATACAGTGGCGACGATCGGCCTGGAAGACGTAAAAATGACAAATGCGTCAGATGATCTTCTGACCGTTGCGGCAGCAGGCTGGGGCACGGAAGGTGCAAACGGCGGACAGGTCACGCTGAATGCGGTCAAGCAGGATCTTGACGGCGTCATCACGGTAGATGACATTTCGACGCTCAATCTGCTTCTTGGGAAGGACAGCAATTTCAGCGGTTCTGTCGACGGCAAGGGCGAAGTGTATGTGGAACTGAAAGACGGGGCAAAATGGGTCCTGACGGGCGATTCAGCGATCTCGTCTCTTACATGTGACGCGGATTCCATCGATCTGAACGGCTTTACGCTTACCGTGGACGGCAAGGAATATGAGGCCGGAACGGCATCGACGGGTACACGGATCGAAGTGAAGGAGACCCGGGGAAAAGACACCCATCCGGAGAAGCCTGACGGCGGCCCGAACGGCAATCCGCCTGAAGGACAGGGAGGAAACCCTCCTGAAAAGCCGGACGGCAATCCTCCCGAAAAGCCGGAAGGAGCACCGGATGGAAATCCGCCCGAAAAGCCAAGCGGCAACCCGCCCGCAAAGCCGGGAGAAAGTGAATAGGCATGAAGATCATCAATCTGTGTGATACACTGAAATGCAGCGATACAACTGCGGCGGTCCGATTTTTTTCGGACGGCCGCAGCATGCGCGTTACGGAAAACCTGATCCGGGAGCATACGATCGCGGTTTATACGGATGGGGTGCTTGCGATGGAGATCGCCTGCACAGCGACGGCGCTTCCGGAACTTGTTGTGGGGCGCCTTTTTACGGAAGGCAGGATCAGCGGGGCAGCTGAGATCGAATCGCTTACGATCGGAGAAAACGGTGAAAGGGCCGATGTGGCTTTGCGATCTGCAAAAGCGCCCGCGGCCGTGGACGGGCGGGAACCGCTTTCGACAGCTTTTGACAAGGATGCTCTATTTGCGCTTCTTAAGAAAGCGGGCGAAGAGCTTCCACTCCATAAACTGACGCATGCCGCGCACGGTGCGCTTCTAATGGATGTGACAGGCACGTCATATGCTGCGGAGGATATCGGCAGGCACAATGCGATCGACAAGGTCATCGGGCATCTTCTCATTGAAGGATACGATCCGAAGAAGTGCCTGATCTATACGACGGGCCGTGTGCCGCTTGATTCGGTGAACAAAGCGATCCGCGCCGGCGTGGCGGCGATCGTATCCAAGGCCGATCCGACGGCGGAGACTGTGCAGGCTGCGCATGATGCGGGACTGCGCCTGATCTGCAGGGCAAGGAACGACTCCTTTGATCTGTATGAATGACTGCGGAAGCATTGACGGGATCTTCAAATCCCTTTACACTTGGGTAAAGGGACGGGAGTTCCTTTTGGAGATGCGATATGAAACGATATGCTAAATATATCAAGCCTTACAAGGCTTATTTTATTTTGGGGCCGATCTTTATGCTCACGGAAGTGGCCGGCGATGTGTATATGCCGACACTGATGGCCGACATCATCAACGTTGGCGCGGCCAATCACGATGTGCCCTATATCTTAAGAAACGGTGCGCTGATGATCCTGCTTGCCTTTGTGATGATGACAGGCGGTATTCTCGGTGCCTATTTTGCTGCAAAGGCATCGATCGGTTTCTGTACTGATCTTCGGTCCGATCTGTTTAAAAAGGTGCAGACTTTTTCTTTTCGCAACATCGATTCGTTTTCAACGGGTTCGCTCATCACGCGTCTGACCAATGACGTGACGCAGGTGCAGAACGTCATCATGATGGGCCTTCGCATGTTCCTTCGTGCACCCGGCATGATGGTCGGCGCGATCATCATGGCATATCTGATGAATAAGCGTCTGACGATGATCTTTGCGGTCGCGATCCCGCTTCTTGCCGTTTCCATTGCTGCTTTGATCTTTATCGCTTTTCCTCGGTTTCTGATCATGCAGAAAAAGCTGGATGCGCTCAATACCTGTACGCAGGAAGATCTGACCAATATTCGCATCATCAAATCCTTTGTCCGTGAGGATTTTGAGAATAAAAAGTTTTCGGAGCGCAGCGCCGACTTAAAGCAGGCCGGACTGCATGCACTGCGTGTCGTGATTCTGCATATGCCCGTCATGATGCTTGCTATGAACCTGACGACACTTGCGGTTGTCTGGGTTGGCGGCAACCAGATCCTCGATGGCGAGATGCCGGTCGGCGATCTGACGGCTTTTACGACCTATATCGTGCAGATCCTGATGTCCCTGATGATGCTTGCGATGGTCCTTCTGAATTCGACAAGAGCGACGGCGAGCATCAGGCGTATCAACGAAGTGCTGGAAACAGAAGCGGAACTGTCCGATGCGGATGCGGCACATCCGGATAAGACGGTAGCAGAAGGCAGTATCGTTTTTGACCACGTTTCCTTCTCCTACTATGAAGGCAGCTCCGAGAAGGTGCTCAGCGATATCAATCTGAAGATTGTTCCCGGTGAGACGGTCGGGATCGTCGGCACGACAGGCTGCGGCAAGACGTCGCTTGTCCAGCTGATCCCGCGCCTGTATGACGTGAGCGAGGGGCGCGTTACGGTCTCCGGGATCGATGTCCGCGATTACAGCCTTGAGAATCTGCGAAGCGGCGTCGGTATGGTCCTTCAGAAAAACGTGCTATTTTCCGGCTCGATCGAGGACAACCTTCGCTGGGGCGATGCGAATGCGACGGATGAGGAGATCCGCGGCGTCCTGGAAGATGCCTGCGCGATCGATTTTGTGGAAAAAATGGAAAAGGGCAGCAGGTCGGAGCTTGAGCGCGGAGGCGCAAATGTTTCCGGCGGGCAGAAGCAGCGGCTTTGCATCGCGCGTGCCCTCTTAAAGCGGCCGAAGATTCTGATCCTGGATGATTCGACCAGCGCGGTTGACACCGCGACGGAAGCACGGATCCGCATGGCTTTTTATACAACCTTGAAGGATACGACTGTGATCATCATTGCGCAGAGGATCTCCTCCGTTATGGAGGCGGATAAGATCGTTGTGATGGATGACGGACGGATCGTCGGAATCGGAACGCATCCCGAACTGATGCAGAACTGCGAAGAATACAGAGAGATCTATGAATCGCAGCGGAACAGGGAGGTGACGGCGTAATGGCAGAAAGCGGAAAGCAGCAACAGCAGCAACAGCCTCGCGGAAGACATGCCGGCATGTTTCGGACCGGCAAGCCGAAAGAGACGCGGAAAACCTTAAAGAGACTGTATCGATATATCGAGCGCAGCAGGATGAAGCTTCTGATCGCTTTTGTCTGCGTTCTTGTCAATACCGTTGCGATGCTCGCGGGCACATATTTGCTGCGGCCTGTGGTCAATATGCTTACCGGCGGAGGATCCCGTCAGGATCTTCTGCGCATGATCCTTCTGATGGCCTGCGTTTATGGGGTGGGCGTGTTTGCCCAGTATCTGCAGGCGAAGATCATGATCGGCATCTCTATGGATACACTCGAGCGCCTTCGAAACGACCTGTTTGCAAAGATCCAGCGCCTTCCGGTACGTTACTTTGACCGGAACAGTCACGGTGATCTGATGAGCCGTTTTACCAATGATGTGGATACGCTTGGCGAGCTTTTCTCCGTGACGATCATGCAGCTTCTTTCAGGTGCGGTTACGATCACGGGAACGCTTGCGCTGATGCTCTATACGAATGTATGGCTGACGCTTGTTACCGTGGTCATGATCCCTGTGATGCTGAAGGCGGGCGGATTTGTCGCAAAGATCAGCCGCACTTCGTATGCCGGGCAGCAGGAAGCGCTCGGCGCATTGAACGGATTTATCGAAGAGACGGTGGCCGGGCAGAAGGTGGTGAAGGTATTCTGCCACGAGGAGCAGGCGATCGCAGATTTTGATACGTATAATAAATCATTGAAAAAACAGCAGATGAAGGCACAGTTCTTCGGCGGCATCATGGGGCCTGTCATGTTCAATATCGGACAGATCAACTATGCGCTGACAGCTATGGTGGGCGGTGTGCTCGCGGTCCTTCGCGGTTTTGACATCGGCGGCCTTACCGTATTTGTAAACTATTCTCGGCAGTTTTCGCGCCCGATCAATGAGTTTTCCATGCAGATGAACACGGTTTTCTCTGCACTTGCCGGCGCGGAGCGTGTTTTTGCGATCATGGATGAGCCGGAGGAAGAGACGGAGAATGCGTTATCGCTTCATCTGAAAGAAACGGAAAGTGGCGTAGAATGGGTCGTTCCGAAAGATAACGAGCGTTATCGGTTTAAGGCGGAGCATCCGCAGTTCCATCCGGAAGTCGTTCTGCAGAACGTGTTCTTCGGATACGTGCCGGAAAAGACGATCTTAAAGCATATCACGCTGTATGCGAAGCCCGGTCAGAAGATCGCATTTGTCGGATCTACGGGAGCGGGCAAGACGACGATCACCAATCTGCTGAACCGGTTCTATGAGATCGGGAAAGGTGCTATCACGATCGATGGCGTGGAGATCGGTGATATCGCAGCGGATGACCTTCGCCGCAATGTAGCGATGGTGCTGCAGGATACGCATCTATTTGCGGGGACCGTGCGTGAGAATATCCGGTACGGACGGCTTGATGCGACTGACGAAGAAGTGGTGGATGCTGCGAAAACGGCGAGTGCGCACTCTTTTATCATGCGTTTGAAGGACGGTTACGATACGGTCCTGACGGAGGATGGCGCGAACTTATCGCAGGGACAGCGCCAGCTCCTGAACATCGCGCGCGCTGCGATCTCCAAGGCACCGATCCTGATCCTGGATGAGGCGACGAGTTCCGTCGATACGAGAACCGAGAAGCACATTGAGAAGGGTATGGATCGCCTGATGGCGGAACGAACGACGTTTGTGATCGCCCACCGCCTGTCGACCGTTCGCAATGCCGATGCGATTATGGTATTGGAAAACGGCGAGATCATTGAGCGCGGCGATCATGACAAGCTTCTGGAACTGAAGGGACGCTATTATGAGTTGTATACCGGAATGGCAACTCTGGCATAAACAGGAAATAATAAAACGAGCAGGCGCTTTGCCTGCTCGTTTTTGGGTCTTAATGCATTTTAAAGCAGATAATCCGGCATATCCCATACATCGATCGGACCGCCGTTGGCACCGAGGATAACGGGTTTCTTAGGTTTTGCCTTTTTGACGGGTTCTGCGGCTTTTGCAGCTGCTTCCTTTGCAGGCACGGGCTTTTTGGCCGGAGCTGTTTTCTTTGCGGGTGTCGCTTTCTTTGCGGGTGCTGCTTTCTTAGCGGGTGCTTTCTCGACAGAGCTTTCGGCTGTCTTTGTTTTTGCTGCGCGGTTTAAACTACCTTTTCCTACTGACATAATCGATCGATCTCCTTTGCTAATGCGACATATTCCCTGGCGCTTCGGCTGCTCTTTTTATAAGAGACGACCGTGCGACAGTTGTCCTGTGCCCATTCTACGTTACTGTCAACATGAATGCAGTTCTTAAAAACATGGATATCCGGCAATTCCGCCAGACTCTCCATGGTCTGCCTGTAGTAATTCTTGCGTTCATCGATCTTGGTGATGAGAACGCCGAGCATCGTAAGCTGCGGTGCGATATCCTTCGTGGTATCGACAAAATCGAACATATTGGCAAGTCCGAACAGTCCCCAGGGGCTTGATTCGACCGGGATCACGAGATAGTCGCTTGCGCAGAGGATGTTGATGACCCAGCCGCCGAGCGTGGGAGGCGCATCGATCAGGATATAGTCGTAGACCCCGCTTTCACGCACTTTTTTCAAACATTTTCTGAGGATGAGTTCACGCTGCATTTTTGTAAAAAGATCGCACTCAATGGAACTCATCAGCGTGGAGCTTGGGACGATATCGATGTTCGCTGTGGCGGTCTGCACGATGTAGTCTGTCAGATCGGCCTGAGCGTTTATGGCGCGATACAGGTTCTTCTCGCTCTTGGCATAGCGCAGCACGTCCTCCTCTTCCAAAACGGAGAGTGAGAGATTGAGCTGCATGTCGCCGTCGATTAGGAGGATGTGCTTTCCGGCCTCCGCGAGAGCGGCCCCGACGTTCGAACAGGTGGTGGATTTGCCGCTTCCTCCTTTATTATTGGCAAAGCAAATGACTTTGGTCTTGCGCATGTTGATCTGATTCCAATCGTGTGAATTTGATGTATATTTCCGAAAAATGTCTTAACAATTTTATTTTACTTCGCTTTAACTTATAGTTCAAGAAATTTTGCATTTTAACCGTTTTATAATTTAAAATCTTTGAAAAGCGGAAAAAAGAAAAAATAAGAAAAAAGAAAGAAAAATAAGACGGAATTATTGACACTATTTTGCGGATTGAATACAATAAAAATGTGCATGATCGCCAAAAAGGCGATCGTTAGGAAACGGTATAAAAGGATGGCGTGATCATGGAACAATCCAGAATGCTCAGCGTGGGGATTGATATCGGAACATCAACGACTTCCGTCATTTTCAGCCATTTGTTTGTTGAGAATACAGCGGGGTATTTTTCGGTTCCCGCCGTTCGCATCATAGACAAAAAAGTGTTCTACCGTAGTCCTGTTTATACGACACCGCTTCTGGATGCCTCCCTGATTGACGGCAAGGCGCTTGCGAAGATCATCGAGAGCGAATACGCCGGCGCAGGCGTTGCTTTTTCGGAAGTACAGACCGGTGCGGTCATCATTACGGGTGAGTCTGCGCGCAAGGAGAATGCGCGGATGATCCTCGAGGAGATGAGCGGATTTGCCGGAGATTTTGTCGTATCGACCGCGGGGCCGGATCTGGAATCCGTCATAGCGGGACAGGGAAGCGGGGCACAGCGTTATTCCGAAGAAAACAGTGCTGTTGTTGCCAATCTGGATATCGGCGGCGGCACAACGAATATTGTTATATTTGACAGCGGGGAGATCGTAGCGAAGGGCTGTTTGGATATCGGCGGCAGGCAGGTAACGCTGTCTGACGACGGACAGGTGACATATGTCAGCCCGAGTGCAGAAAAGATCGCCGCTTTTTTTCATATTCCGATCGAGGTCGGAGCGTATGCATCCGAAGAAGCATTGGACCGGCTTTGCGATGCGATGAGCGCGATCCTCGAGGAGATCATCGGGATCGGAGACCGATCCGCGCTGGCGGATGCGGTTCGTACAAAAGGGTCAACGGACCTGGCACTACCTGCCGGACGACCCGTTCGCCACATATTTTTTTCGGGCGGCGTAGCCAAATGCATTTACAGCCCGGAACATGACCGTCATGCGTACGGTGACATTGGTGTCATTCTGGCGGAGGCGATACGTCGGAGCCGTTTTTTTACCACGTATCATGTGGTACAGGCAGAGGAGACGATCCGGGCTACCGTGATCGGAGCGGGGACCTATACGACGTCCGTGTCAGGCAGTACGATCACCTATCGGGAGGGACTTTTCCCGATGAAGAATGTTCCGGTCCTTGCGCTTACCGAGCGGGAAGAGTCTGCGCTCTGGAACGGGGACGCAGCCTTTCTGGAAGAAAAGGTTCGATGGTTCTTAAAGCAGAACGATTCGACGCAGATGGTGCTGGCGATAAAAGGAAGAAGCGATCCGGATTATACGGATCTGAAGAGACTTGCCTATGACCTTGCGACAGCGATGGATCGTGTGCTGGATCCGAGTGTGCCGCTGATCGTGATCGTCAGGGAAGATATCGCCAAGGCACTCGGCCAGATTTTAAGACAGATCCTTGGCGGCAGGCGTGCTGTGATCGCGGTGGATGAGATCCGTGTGGAACAGAACAATTTTGTTGATTTCGGGAATCCGATCATGAACGGTCTGGTCATTCCCGTTGTAGTGAAGACTTTGATCTTCGGATAGGGCAGAGCATGAGCTATCAGACGATTCTTGCAGGACAGAAGTATACGTTTGAGAATGTGAAGGAAGTTCTCGCAAAGGCAGGGGAGCATAAGTCGGGTGACGTGCTCGCCGGCGTTGCTGCGTCTTCCGATATGGAGCGCGTTGCGGCCAAAGAGGTTCTGGCTTCCATGCCGCTTAAAGATCTTTATGAAAATCCGGTGGCACCCTACGAGGAAGACGAAGTCACCCGAATGAATATTGACGGCCTGAACCGGACGATCTATGGACAGATCCAAAACATGACGGTCAGTGATCTTCGTGAATGGCTGATGGATTATGCGACGACGAATGAAGACATTTACCGCATTTCCAAGGGACTTACGGCAGAGATGGTCGCGGCCGTATGCAAGCTGATGACCAATCTTGACCTCATTTATGTCTCCTCCAAGATCCGTGTGACGGCACATTGCAACACAACGGTCGGTGAGCGCGGCATTATGGGCACCAGGCTTCAGCCCAATCATACGACGGACAATGTAGAGGGTATCACGGCATCCCTGTTTGAGGGACTGTCCTATGGCTGCGGCGATGTCCTGATCGGTCTGAACCCGGTTAATGATACCGTTTCAAGCCTCGCGGAGGTTTTGAAGCGTTTTGACGAAGTAAAGAATTCTCTGGAGATCCCGACCCAGATCTGTGTACTCGGGCATATTACGACGCAGATCGAAGCAGTCAGGCAGGGGGCACCCTGCGACATGATCTTCCAGTCGATCGCGGGAAGCGAAAAGGGCAATCGCGCTTTCGGTTTCGGCAAAGAGACGGTTGAAGAGGCGCTTGCGCTTCTGCAGGTACACGGAACGGCGCCGGGGCCGAACGTGCTTTATTTCGAGACAGGACAGGGAAGCGAGCTTTCCTCCGATGCGCACTGGGGCGCGGACCAGGTGACGATGGAAGCAAGGTGTTATGCGTTTGCAAGACCGTTCCATCCGTTTATGGTCAATACGGTCGTCGGGTTTATCGGACCGGAATACCTGTACGATTCCAAGCAGGTCATCCGCGCCGGACTCGAAGACCACTTTATGGCGAAATTATCCGGCATTCCGATGGGATGCGATTGCTGCTATACCAATCACATGATGGCTGATCAGAACGACATTGAGAATCTGGCGCTTCTTCTCGGAGCGGCCGGCGTAAACTATATCCTCGGTGTCCCGACCAGTGATGATATCATGCTCAACTACCAGACGAATGCATATCACGATATCGGAACGATCCGCGAGATCTTGGGACTCCGTCCGATACCGGCATTTGAACGGTGGCTTGAAAAAATGGGGATCATGGAGAACGGCAGGCTGACAAAGTATGCCGGCGATCCGACGATCTTCCTTCAGAAGGGAAGGTGACGGAATGCTGTCTTCGGAAGAGATCGCAAGAATAGCGGATGAGATCACTTCTCTTTTTGAGATGCGTAAGACCGCGCCTTCGAATGAACCTGCGCAGGCAGCGTACCATGCGGCGGGCAGAGAGAACCAGCCTGCGGCAAAAAGTGAAGGCGGCAGTATTCTGCAGCAGAAAGAAGAAGAGAAAAAACAGCTTGAGCAGGTTGCGGGCAGTATCCCGGAAGCCGATACGGAACCGGACAGACGCCAGCCGCTTCTTACGGATCCGGCAGATCCCGATGCGCTTCGCAGGATGATGTCCAAGACGACTGCGAGGATCGGCGTCAGTCATGCGGGCCCCCGCTTGAAAACCCAGACGATGTTAAAGCTTCGCATGGATCATGCAGCCGCGCGCGATGCGGTTATGATGGATGTCAGCGAAGCGCTTATTGACCGCCTTGGTCTTCTTTTTACAAAGACCAGGTGCGAAGATAAAAATACGTATCTGACCAGACCGGATCTCGGAAGAGATTTTGACGATGAGACCAGAAAACTGATCTCGGAGTCATGCAAGCATGATGTGGATGTGCAGCTGATCGTCAGCGACGGCCTCTCCTCGTCTGCGATCGAAGCAAATGCGGAGCGTATCCTTCCGGTCATTACGGAAGGGCTGAAGGAGCGCGGGATCTCGGTCGGTACGCCGATCTTTGTCAAGTACGGCCGCGTGGCTGCACAGGACAGGATCAGTGAGCTGCTAAACGCTACGATCGTCTGCTCGCTGATCGGTGAGCGTCCGGGCCTTGCGACGGCCGAGAGCATGAGCGCATACATTTCCTATAAGGCAACTGTCGGAATGCCGGAAGCAAGACGTACGGTGGTTTCGAACATTCATAAAGACGGTGTTCCCGCGGTTGAAGCGGGCGCGTATATTGTGGACCTGCTGGCGCTGATCCTTGAGAAAAAGGCCAGTGGCGTAGAACTGCAGAAGTAGGTTTGATATGAAGGGAAAACCGATCGAAACACGCGTTTTGAGCGCACGCATCCTCGCGAGCACTGCCCCGGAGCTCCTTTCGCAGCTCCGGATCAGAGAAGGCGATCGCGCGCTCGGAATGTTTACAACGGATTGTGATGATGTCGGTTATACGGCACTCGATGAGGCGACCAAAAAGGCGGATGTGCATGTTGCTTACGCAAAGAGCATGTATGCCGGTGCATCCAATGCAAGTACGGCAAATGCCGGAGAGTTTATCGGCATTCTGTCGGGGCCTTCGCCTGCTGAGGTGAGAAGCGGCATGGACGCGGCTGTGACATTCATGCGTGAGGAAGCACATTTTTATACGGCAAACGAAGAGGAGACAGTCGTGTATTACGCGCAGGTGATCTCCAGGACGGGATCCTATTTGTCCGGGATCGCAGGCGTGCCCGAGGGGACGGCGATGGCTTACCTGATCGCACCGCCTCTTGAGGCGACGATGGGACTTGACGCGGCTCTCAAAGCGGCCGATGTCACGCTTCGGACATACTACGGACCGCCTACCGAAACGAACTTTGCGGGCGGACTTCTGACAGGCTCGCAGGCAGCGTGCAAGGCGGCGTGTGAAGCGTTTGCCGATATGGTTTGCAAGATAGCGGAGAATCCGCTCGAATATTAATACAGTACAATCTCAGAATACTATGAAAGAAAGGGTGTGAATATTTGTGACATTGGACAGAGATCTGCAATCGATCCAGGAGGTCAGGGATCTGGTCGCCAAAGCGAAGGAAGCTGAAAAAACGCTTGCGACATTTTCTCAGGAACAGCTCGATAAGATCTGCGAAGCGATCGCTGCCGCATGTATGGAACATGCGCAGGAGCTGGCGAAGATGGCGGTTGAGGAGACCGGTTTCGGCCGTGTGGAAGATAAGGTGATCAAAAATCAGCTTGGCAGCAAGATCACCTGGGATTACATCAAAAATATGAAAGTGGTCGGCATGCTTTCAAAAGATCCTGTTTCGAAAGTATGGGAGATCGGCGTGCCGATGGGTGTTGTAGCGGCGCTGATCCCTTCAACGAACCCGACATCGACGGTCATGTACAAATCCCTGATCTCGATCAAAGCAGGTAATACGATCATCATCAGTCCGCATCCGGGCGCGAAGAACTGCATTACCAGAACGTATCAGATCATCAAAGAGGCGGCTGAGAGAGCCGGCGCGCCGGAAGGTACCGTTAACTGCATCAGTTTAACGACCGTACAGGCGACCGATACCCTCTTAAAGCATCCGGATACAAGCATCATTCTGGCAACAGGCGGTGAAGCGATGGTGCATGCGGCATATTCCTCGGGGAATCCCGCACTCGGCGTAGGTCCCGGAAACGGACCGTCCTTTATTGAAAAGAGCGCGGATATCCCGCAGGCGATCCATCGCATCATGGCGTCCAAGACATTTGATAACGGTACGATCTGTGCTTCCGAGCAGTCGATCGTAACGACGACGGATATCACGGGCAGGGTTGAGGAAGAACTGGTCCGCCAGGGCGCATACTTCCTGACGGATGAGCAGTCCAAACAGCTTTCCGGCTTCCTGCTTCGTGCAAACGGTACCATGAATCCGAAGATCGTCGGTCGTACGGCACAGCAGATCGCCGATATGGCAGGGATCCAGATCCCGCAGGGGACACAGCTTCTGGTATCCAGACAGGATGCGCAGAATGTCAATAAGAAGAATCCGTATTCCCGTGAAAAGCTTTGCCCGATCCTGGCATACTTTGTAGTCGGGACGGAAGAGGATGCATGCGATCTTTGCATCCGCATCCTGCAGAATGAAGGCTCCGGCCATACGATGACGCTTCATACACAGGATGAAGGCGTTGTAACGAGATTTGCGATGGCAAAACCGGTATCCAGAATTCTGGTCAATACACCGGGCGCACTCGGCGGCGTTGGCGCGACCACAGGTCTTGCACCTGCTCTGACTCTTGGCTGCGGTGCTGTCGGCGGAAGTGCGACATCCGATAATATCTCACCGAAGAATCTGATCAATATCAGACGTGTGGCATACGGCCTTGTTGAGCTCGAAGATCTGAAGGGCCGGCAGCAGACTGCATGTGCATCCGCACCTGCACCGGCGTCAGGAAGCGTATATAACGGCGCATTTGACAATAAGCCTTTGTACGCGGGCAATCCCACCTATCAGGTACAGGGGGCGACGCCTTCTCACAGCCAGTTCGATGAGTCGGATGTGGCGGCGATCACCAAGGCGGTTCTTGCAAGATTAAACGGTAAATAATGTAAAGCATTCAGATAATCACATTGATGGAGGAAAAGGAAATGGCAAATTTACAGGCACTCGGAATGATTGAAACAAAAGGTCTGATCGGCTCGATCGAAGCAGCCGATGCAATGGTTAAGGCAGCAAACGTATCGCTGATTGGTAAAGTACATGTCGGCGGCGGTCTTGTAACCGTTATGGTACGTGGCGATGTAGGTGCCGTTAAGGCAGCCGTTGATGCAGGCGCTGCAGCTGCAAAGCGTGTAGGCGAACTCTTCGGCGTACATGTAATTCCGCGTCCGCACTCTGATGTTGAATACATCCTTCCGCACCTGGACAAAGACGAAGAGTAAACTGCGTTTATAAGGCGGAATAGATAGATGGAAATCAAAACAGAGGCCGATCTTCGCGCCGAGAATATATCTGAAAAGACAAAAGAATATCATATTCAGCCTGACGTGAAGCTGACACCTGCCGCAAGAGAGTTTCTGATGGACCGTCAGATCACTCTTGTGGTGGATGAAGCTGTGGAAATGACGGTAACGCCCATCAAAGCGACTCCGGCCGCAAAATTTGTGGATGCCGTTACAGGGGAGGAATATCGAGAGAAGCCCGAGACGATGACGCACCTTCGAGGAAATCTTCTCGTTGAGAAAACGCATCCGCGCATCATCATGCGTGGGAAGCTTGACAATCTGCAGGCCGAACTTTTGCTCCTGCAGACAATGATCCCGGAACAGACCGCGCTTTGTGCGGATCTTGCGGATGCCGGAAAGTTTACGGCGCTTCTGCTGCAGGCAGATGTGAAGGATCAGAAACTGACGCAGAAGCTCAGACTATTCGGCCTGACCGTAGACGAACTGCATGAGATGTCCCATCATCCGAAGGATCATTTCGGGATCTCTCATCAGATCCCGACCGTTCAGATGGGGACAACGGCCCTGCAGATCAATCGTCTCCGGACGATCGTGCGTGAGACGGAACTGGCGGCGGCAGCCGCTTTTGGCAAGGGTGATCCCCTTGGCATCGTAGAACACCTGAACCGTTTGAGCAGCGGCATGTATGTCCTTTTTTGCCGCGTGATCACGGGATACTACAAGAACTGAGGATGTGAAGGATGGCAAACGATCCTTTTGAATCAAAACAACGCATCATACAGGAATTCGTTCCCGGTAAACAGGTGACGATGGCGCATCTGATCGCGAATCCGGAGAATGATCTCTACAAGAAGCTTGGCGTCGTCAGCAAGACGCGAGGCGCTCTTGGCATCCTTACGATCACGCCGAGTGAGGCGGCGATCATCGGTGCCGACGTGGCGACTAAGGCTGCAGAGGTCGAGATCGTGTTTGTCGACCGTTTCTCGGGCTCGCTTGTTGTGTGCGGCGAAGTGGCGGCAGTAGAAGCTTCCCTGAAGGATGTGCTTCATGTCCTCGGTGAGACACTTCATTTTTCGCTTTGCGAGATCACGAGGTCATAAGCATGCGGAAAGTGATGATGATCGGAAAGATCGGATGTGGCAAAACAACGCTGAGCCAGCGTCTGATGGGACAGGCGGTCCATTATCAGAAGACGCAGGCGATCGAAGTTCTGGGTGACGGTATTCTGGATACGCCGGGAGAGTACCTGGAACAGAAACAGTTTTATGCAGCACTTACCGTGACGGCTGTTGAGGCGGATGTGATCCTGCTTCTGGCATCCTGTGTGGATGAGCAGAACGCTTTTTCGCCGCGGATGAGCAGCATGTTCAGCAATAAGCCGGTGATCGGTGTTGTGACCAAGACCGATCTGGCAGAATCGGAAGAACAGATCGAGGAGACGCGCGAGCTTCTGGAGATGGCAGGCGCGACAGAAGTGCTTGAAGTCGGATTCGGAGACGAATCATGCGTTGCGAAGGTGCAGGATCTGATCGAGCATATCATGTGCGAGCAATAATAACCACACAACTATTTAAAATAGAAAACGCTATTAAAGCGTTTTCTTCGCGACTAGAAGGTCCTGACAGAATGTATCCAGTCTTTGATCTCATCATATTCAACAAGCATATTGCCAAATGCGACGACCGGTTTGATGCCGGGCTTGTTGAGTCCATGGAAATCTGTTCCACCTGATAATTTCAGATGATACTTCTCAGCAAATGCAAGGAGCTGTTCTACGTGTCCCGGTTTATTGGACTGATGCTTTAATTCGAGCCCGTCCGCGCCGGCTTCCACAGCTTCCTGCACCATCTTTTCTGTCTCTTCGACGCTCATGCCATATACAAAGGGGTGCGCGAGAAATGCAAGCCCGCCGGCTTTGTGGATCACATCTACGGCTTCTGCAAAAGACGGCAGATCAAATGTCTCATCGACGAAAAAGTCGCTGTCCGGATTCGCAAAATAATCCCAGTAAAGTCTCGTACAATCGGCCACAAACGGACACTTCTCGATGTTCTCAGGATGCCTGTTCAGCTCCATATACATCACTGTGTAGGCCTCTGCCTTTTTGCCTTCTGCGGCGGTGATACTCTCATCGAAAACAAGCCCCCGATCGCGGCAGAGTTCTTTGAACCTCTCGAGAACGATTCCCTGTTTGCGGACTCTGTTCTGCAGGCTGTAGCGTTCTTCCAAAAACCGGTTGATCAGGTCGACATCGATCCCATAGCCGAGCATATCGCGCAGCGCACCGTTTCTCCGACAGGATAATTCTACGCCCGGGATCAGAGTGACATCGGGATAGAGAGAAGCTTTTCCTTCACGCAGGTCATAGTAACATCCGACACTGTCGTGATCTGTAAAAGAAAAAAGATCGACCTCGCGCTCCCACAGCATAGCAAGAAGTTCATTCGTTTGGAAAGTCCCGTCCGAATGAACCGTGTGGAGATGCAGGTCGATAACATGATGGTCTGTTCGCATAAGTCGTTACCAAAGCCTCCTGTAGATGCCGATGATCTCTTCTTTGGTAGGAGTGCGCGGATTGGTGGCCGTGCAGGAATCTTCCAGAGCGGCATCCGCCATGGCATCGAGCTTGCTCATGTATTCGTCGATGGAAATGGTACCGAGATACGAGATGTGCTCGGGGATGTTCATATCTTTTAACATGAACTGAACCCACTGGATCAGGGAACGGACGCTCATGACTTTGTTGTAGCTGCTGAGTCCCAGCGTATGCGCGAGCGTTGCATAGCGCTTTACACACGGCTCATACTGGGAACGGCTGCGGCTGTCCTTATGGATATCGGCGTTATATTCGATGATGTGCGGCAGCAGCATTGCGTTAGCGCGGCCGTGCGGTATGTGGAACTGTGCACCGAGCTGGTGCGCCATGCCGTGATTCAGACCAAGAGAAGCGGAATTAAACGCCATACCTGCTAGACAGGAGGCTACATGCATCTTGTTACGGGCATGCGTATCCTGGCCGTCCAAAAATGCACGGAGCAAAAAGACGCCGCAGATCTCAATGGCTTTTTCCGCGAGAGCGGAAGCAAATTCGTTGTGGTCACTGCTGACATACGCTTCCAGAGCATGTGTGAAAACATCCATGCCCGTATCTGCCGTAACGGACGGAGGGACGCTTTTTACGAGCTCCGCATCCAGAATGGCCTCGTCGGCTGTCAGATAGTCGGCAACGAGCGGATATTTGATCTTTTCTTCCGTGTCATTGACAACGGCAAAAGAGGTCACCTCAGAACCGGTCCCGCTTGTTGTGGGGATTGCAATGAGACGGACTGTTCCGTAATTCTCGGCGCATAAAGCAAAGTGACGGATCGCTTTAGCGGAGTCAATCGCGGAGCCGCCGCCGACTGCTACGATCGCCTGCGGTTTATAGGCAAGACAAGCCTTGACGCCCAAAACGATCTTGTCGATCGGGGCATCCGGAACCACATCGCTGAAAATCTCAAAATCCGCACCGCCTCTTCTGAGCGGTGCGGTGATCAGGTCCAGCATGGACCCGTTTGCGATAAACGGGTCCGTAACGATCAGTATTCTTTTTTGAGGGATCTCCTCCAAATGGTTCAGTGAACCCTCTCCGAAAAAAACTTCTGGTTGAATTTTGAATGATCTCATAGTTTCATTCTACACCCTAAACCTCAAGGAAGTCTACAAAACGTTCCTGCGCAAGATCAGCTTCCGTGATGCCGAGCTTTTTGCCTGTCAGATCTTCCACAGCGGAAACAAGGTGCATTGCATCAATGCCGTATTTCTTCATCAGGTACATCTTGGAAGCACCGTGTGTATAGCCCGGAACACCGATCTTAACGAGGCGCTTGCCAAGGCCGTTCTCTGCGATCACTTCGGATACAGCGCTGGAAAGACCGCCGATCTCGTACTGGTTCTCGATCGTGATCACGCCGTATTTTGTTTTCTTTAATGCTTCAACGATCGTAGGATCCGTAAACGGCTTTAAGGTGGAAACGTGCATGTGCTGAACGGAGAGGCCTTTTTCCTTCAGAGCGCCTGCCGCACGCATTGCTTCTTCCGTACAGATGCTCGAAGAGAGAATCAGGATGTCATCACCCTCGCTTAAAACTCTCGCTCTGTTGAATTCCATCGGCTTGTCAGCCGGGAACAGACGCGGAACTTCTTTGCGGAGCATACGGATGTAAACGGGACCGTTGATCTCATATGCAAGATCCAGAACGCCGTCGATCTCGGTCGCATCGCCGACATCGAAGATCGTCATGTTCGGAACGGTACGAAGAACGCCTACGTCGTTGATGGACTGATGTGTAACACCGCCCGGTGTTGTGATGCCCGGTACGAAACCGACAAATACAACGGGCAGATTCGGATAAGCCACGCTCATCTCGAGCTGGTCAAGAATCCTTCTGTATAAGAATACGGAAAAGGTATGGAGAAAAGGACGATAGCCTTCTCTTGCAAGAGCTGCGGCCCAGGAGCACATATTCTGCTCTGCGATGCCCATGGTCAGGTAACGGTCCGGATAAACGGCGCGGAATTTCTTTACTTCGCAGGAAGTACCGAGGTCCGCGGAAAGTACCAGAATCTCGGGATGCTCTTCAGCGAGGCGCAGCATATTTTTTTCGTGTGTATTAACTTCGATCTTCATTCTTGTTCCTCCCTACATCTCGTCGTAAATTTTCTGGAATTCCGCTTTTTCCGACTCCGGAATACGTGCAAAGTGAAGAAGCGGCCAACGCTTCTCGAGCGGTTTGATACCGGTGTAACCCTTCGTACGGCAGATGACTGCAAGCGGTCTGCCCTCATGCGGCGTCGCGATCGCTTTTTCGATCTCTTCGATACTGTGACCGTTGCAGGTAACGCATGTAGCGCCGAAGCTCTCGAAACGATCGGTGATCGGCTCCAGTGTCATCTGGTCTTCGATGGCACCTTCAACCTGCTGTCCGTTTGCATCTATTACCATAATGAAATTATCCAGTTTGTAAAAACCGGCCGTCTGGACGCATTCCCATGTCTGCCCTTCCTGCAGCTCACCGTCGCCCATCAGGCAGTAAACCTTGCCGGTCTCGCCTTTCATCTTGCGGGCATGTGCCGTACCTGCCGCGATGGATACCGTCTGGCCGAGAGAGCCTGCCGTATTCTCGAATCCGGGAGAGTGCTCTGCACCGATCATTTCCATATTCCAACCGTCAACATTGAACTTATCGAGTGCCTTCTCGCTGATCCTGCCGACAGCTGCAAGCGCGCAGTAGATGACGGAAGCGTAGTGACAACAGGAAACAAAGAAACGATCCTTGTCGGGCTCCGGCATTCCATGGTAAGCGCTGCCTCTCTGGTAGTCCATGTTGTCGGGGCCGGGTACACCGGGGAACGGAATGGCGTCCCATTCGCCGACCGAGGGGCCGAGGTTTAAGATCCTTGTATAAAGAGAAGCGATGATCTCTGCGGACGAACATGCCTGTGCAAGATAGCATCCTCCGTTCTTTAATGCGATGCCAAGAATCTGCTTTCTGATCTGGTTTGCGATTTTCTGCGTGTCTTCAACCGTGTATTGTGTGGCTGACATAAGCGTCTCCTTTCTTTGCCGTGTAGATAGCTTTTGTTTTCAATTATTCATTATAGACATGCATGTGACAAAAGTCAACAAAAAACAAAATTTTAGCAAGTAAAAACGGAAAAAAGCAAAAAGCAAATGAGCAACTTGAGCATAAAATAAGGAAAAACAACCGCAACAATTGTGCAAATGAAACAGTACGCTGTTGAATTATGTTGTTTTTTGTTGTAAAATCAAAAGTGTAAAATTCTATTACATTTATTATGAGGAAGGAAGGTGTTTTTGGGTGTTAAAAGGAATACCACCGGTGCTTTCACCGGAACTTTTAAAAGTGCTTGCGGAGATGGGACACGGCGACACGCTCGTGATCGGTGATGCAAACTTTGCTGCGGCTGCCCATGCGAAGCGCGGCAACAATGAGGGGATTTTAATAAGATGTGACGGCATTAAGGCAACGGAGATCATGGATGCGATCCTGACGATCCTGCCGCTCGATCAGTTCGTGGAAGACCCGGTACTGATCATGGATAAGGACGAGATGCACAAGGATCTCGAATGCCCTGTCTGGGATGAATTCAAGAAGATCGTCGGAAAGCACGATGAAAGAGGAGAGAAGGCATGCCGCATGATCTCCCGCGGCGAATTCTATACAAGAGCGCAGAATGCGTACTGCGTTGTGGCGACGACCGAGACAGCGTATTATGCATGTACGATCCTTCAAAAAGGATGCCTCTAATGTACATTGCCTCACTGTTGTATGTTAAAAATAGTCAAAAAGCGCAAATGCAAAATGGACAAAATGCCAAAAATGAGCAAAAAAGCAAACAAAACGATTTACACGGCTGTGCAACAGTGTTAGAATTAAAACAACAAAGCAAGATGCTTTGCAAAGAATAACCAAAAAATGGGAGGAAAAGAAATGAAGAAAAAAGTTCTTGCTGTTCTTCTTTGTGCAAGCATGGTCTTCGGCCTTGCAGCATGTGGTTCAACAGCACCCGCGGCAACTGATAACGCAGCAGCTCCCGCAGCAACGGAACAGGCAGCACCTGCAGCAGCAGAAAAAACTGATGCACCTGCCACTGAAACAGCTGCAGCAAACCCGGTTGAAGGTAAGAAAGTTGCATACATTATGCTTCTTCCGTCTGCATCCATTTTCCAGATGTGGAAAGATTCCTGCGCTAACCTTTGCGAGAAGATGGGCGTTCAGTTTGACTTCTTCTTCTGCGACGGCGACTTCAACAAGTGGCAGGATACGATCCGTACATGTGCATCCGCAGGTTATGACGGACTCCTTTTGAGCCACGGCAACCAGGACGGTTCCTACGTATTCCTGAAAGAGATCACAGAGCAGTATCCGGATATGAAGATCGTTACATTCGATACACAGTTCTATACTGACGGTCAGTATCAGAAACTTCCGGGTGTTACACAGTTCTTCCAGCAGGATGACAGCCTTGTAACAGTACTTCTTGACAGCATGATCGAGAAGTTCGGTGAAGGTGTTCGCCTCATGAAAGTTTGGAGAGGCCCGAACTACAACTCCCCGTTCGATCGTCGTGAGGTAGGTTGGCAGGCATACGAAAAAGCAGGCAAGATCAAAACTGTAGAAGAGGTTCAGCCTCTTCAGGATACACCTGAATCCGCTAACACCGTATTCGCAGCAGCTCTTCAGAAAGTAAAACGTGAAGACGTTGACGGCGTTGTTGTTTACTACGATGCTTACGGCCAGGGCGTATTCCAGGCGATCAAAGAGAACCCGAACTTCGGCGGCGACAACAAGCTTCCGATGGCTTCCGTAGATATCGATCCTGTTGATATCACAAACATGCAGAATGAGCCTGAAATCTGGACAGCAGCAGGTACAACAGACTGGACACTCAACGGCGAGATCGGTATGAGAATCCTCTTCCTTGAGATGGCTAATGAGTACGACAAGATCTATGATCCTGCATCCGGAAAGACCGGCGTTGATTACGTTGAGATCCCCGGTTCCGCTATCCTTGCTAAGGATCTTAAGCCGGATTCCACAGTAGAGAATCTTGGTGCGATCGCAGCAGATACATATGGCAATCTTGATTACCTGTCCGAGACAGACTGGATGCCGAAGAACCTTCTTCACTGATCAGGTTTTTAACTGAATAATTGTTTTTGATTTAAGGAGGGCATCGGAGGTTTCTTCGATGCCCTCATAACGCAAAAAAGCCATTTTTGGAAAGGGAAATGCCGTATAAGTAAAGCGGCATTTGGGTTCAATCTAAATGGAAAAAATAACACTTAGCACAAAAGATGTTTCGATGGCATTCCCCGGTGTGCTTGCATTAAATAAAGTAAACTTCGAGATATCCACAGGCGAGATCCACGCGATCGTGGGTGCGAACGGAGCCGGCAAGTCAACACTGATGAACGTTTTGGCAGGCTCCAATCCGGGCTATACCGGAGAGGTTCTTTTAAACGGCGAACCGATCGAAGTCAGAACACCGAACTTTGCAAAGAAGCACGGTATCCAGATCGTATATCAGGAAGTTGATACCGCGCTTGTTCCGTCCCTCTCCGTAGCGGAGAACATCATGCTTAACGACCTTGTCATGAATACAAAGGGGTCGTTTATGAAATGGGGCGCGCTCAGAAAAGCTGCACAGGAAGCGCTTGCAAAACTTCACATCACAAACATCAACGTCAGAACACTGGTTCAGAATCTGACGCTTGCGCAAAAGCAGATGGTCCTGATCGCCCGCGCGATCCAGGCAAAATGTAATTTCCTGATCCTGGACGAGCCGACGGCTCCGCTTTCCGATACGGAAACGGAAGAACTGTTCGCCATGGTCAATAAGCTTCGCGAGACCCAGAACATTGCGATCATGTTTATTTCACACAGATTGCACGAGGTCCTTCGAATCTGCGACAGCTACACAGTAATGCGCAATGGTGAGATCGTTCATTCCGCTCCCGTTACAAAAGAAACAACGACAAAAGAGATCGTTGACAAGATGCTCGGTCGTTCCTTCGAAGAGAACTTCCCGAAAGAGATCGTTCCGATCGGCGACAAGCTCTTTGAAGTCAAGAATCTTTCGGGTGCTTACGGAAAAGTAAATGATGTTTCCTTCTATGTTAAGAAGGGAGAGATTGTCGGAATCGCAGGTCTTGTCGGTGCCGGCAAGTCAGAACTTTGCAAGACCATTTTCGGTAGCTATAAGAAAACCGGCGGTGCCATTTATTTAAACGGCAAAAAATTGAATATCAACAACCCTTCACAGGCAGTGAAAAACAGGATCGCCCTTGTTCCCGAAGAACGAAGAAAAGAGGGTGTTCTGGTGCAGGAGACGGTTGCGTTCAACCTTTCGGCAGCCTGCCTTTCGAAGTTCTGTACTATGAGTTTTGTCCGCAAAGGAAAAGTAAGTGAGAATGCAAATCGATTTATCGATGATCTCGGAATAAAGACGCCTTCTCAGAAGCAGCTCGTGCGTAATCTTTCCGGTGGAAACCAGCAGAAGGTTGCAGTCGGAAAGTGGCTCGCGGCAGACTGCGATATCTACATCTTTGACGAGCCCACAAAGGGCGTTGACGTCGGAGCGAAGCAGGATATCTTCCATCTGATCAATGACATTGCGAAGGCAGGAAACGGTGTCATCTATGCTTCCTGTGAGAACAATGAGCTTCTGTCGATCACAGACAGGATCTATGTCATGTTCGGTGGAGAGATCATGGCCGAACTCGTTACGGCTGATACGAACGAAGATGAGATCATGAATTATTCTGTCGGCACAAGAGCCGAGAAGCACGCATAATGCGGCTTTAAAAGGAGGAACTGTAAATATGGAGACAGTAAAAACAAATCATGCAGCAAAAATGTTATTGAATTGGGCGGCAGTCATCACCCTGGTGCTGTGTTTTGTCATCTTTACCTTGGCGAAGGGATCCCTCTTCATGTCCGGTAATAACATGATCAACATACTCCTGGCAATGTCCATCACAACGGTTTTCGGTATCGCGGCGACCGTTACAATGGCGCCTGACGGTTTTGATATGTCAGCCTGCACCCTTGCCAGCTGTTCAGCATATGCATTTGTATCATCTTATCTCTGGTTTGGGTTTAACCTGGTGGTGTCGATCCTGATCACCATCGTTGTAACGATCATCATGTATCAGCTTACGATGTTTCTGATCCTGGTCTGCAAGATCCCGGATATGCTCGCAACCTGTGCGCTTATGTTCGTGCATCAGGGCCTTGGCCAGTGGTACATCGGCGGCGGTGCGGTTTCGACCGGTATGAAAACATCCTGGGGAGCTGATCCGCAGAGAGTTGAACTTTCCGAAGCATTTTCTTCGCTCGGACGTGCACCTTATATTATCATCATCATGCTGGCTTGCGTTTTGATAGCGTGGATCTTCCTTGATTTCACAAAGCACGGCCGTTTCCTGTATGCAATGGGCGGCAATAAGCAGGCTGCAAAGCTTTCCGGTATCAACGTAAAGAAGTATCGTTACATCGCCGGTATGATCACAGCAGTATTCATCGCGATCGGCGGTATTCTCGTATCTTCACGAGGCAGCTCCGCACAGGTTATGTGCTGTGATAACTATCTGATGCAGTCCCTTGCGGCTGTATTCGTAGGCCGTAGCGTCGGCGGTGCTGAGAAGCCCAACGCACTCGGAACACTGGTTGGTTCGCTGTTGGTTTCCACATTGGAAAACGGTCTGACGATCTGCGCAGTACCGTATTACGTACTTCCCGCTGTAAAGGGTGCGGTTCTCGGTCTTGCTCTGATCGCAGCATACGCTTCCAGCAAGGAAAACTAATCGGTATAGGAAAGGAAGGATATTAAAATGTCTAAATTTGATAAATACTTTTTAATGATCAATGAGGATGATCCGGCGGGAACAGAAAAAGTCGTTATCGAGTATACACTAGAGAAGACCAAAGGTCAGATCGACTGGGACGAGGCGACAATGGAGGCAAAGATTCCCGGCTCGCACGGTAACTTAAATCACGTTTGCCGCGTAACGGATGGAAAGGGCCACACCCTTTACATCAAGCAGGCAGGCAGCAATCTGAGAATTGATGCCGATATGACGGCTACACTTGACAGAAACCGTCAGGAATCCGAGATCCTTCAGCTTGAAGAGAAGTGGGCTCCGGGCATGGTTCCGCACATTTACTTCTTCGATACCGTTATGTATGCATGCGGTATGGAAGACTGCAGCGACTTCCAGGTTATGAGAGATGCGATGATGGAACACAAGACGTTCCCTCGTTTTGCGGATGATATCTCTACCTTCATGGTAAATACACTGCTTCTTTCCAGCGACGTTGTTATGGACCATCGTGAGAAAAAGGAGCTGACACGTAAATTTATCACGCCCGATCTGGATGACATCACTGAGAAACTCGTTCTGATGGAGCCCTACCTTGGCGCTGCGAGAAACAACATCTATGAGCCCAACAGAGCGTTCATTGAGAAGGAGCTGTACGGCGACGAGAAGCTTCACCTTGCAGTCAGCAAGCTGAAATTCAACTTCATGACCAATGCGCAGGCACTTCTTCACGGTGACCTTCACACAGGCTCGATCTTCGTTAAAGAAGATGCGACCAAGATCTTCGACTGCGAATTCGGTACATTTGCACCGATGGGCTATGATATCGGCAACCTTGTTGCAAACATGATCTTTGCGTATGTAAACGGTCTTTCCACAGACGATAAGCCGTTCTGCGACTGGTGCCTTGATGTGATCGAACAGAGCATGGATCTGTTCGTTGAGAAGTTCAACAAGAAATATGATGAAGCTGTAACCGAGCCGATGGCAAAGGTAAAAGGCTTCAAAGAGTGGTATCTCGACAGCATCTTAAACGATACCGCAGGCTTTGCCGGAACAGAGCTTCACAGAAGGACGATCGGTATGGCCAACGTTGCGGATGTAACTTCCATTCAGGATGAGAAGAAGAGACTTCTTGCAGAGAGAGTAAACATCTTCGCAGGCAAGGACTACATTCTCAATCAGGAGAAGTTCCGCACAGGTAAAGACTTCAGAGAAGCTGTTGTTCGTGCGACCGAAGCAGCTCTCAAGACGCTTTAATTTCAGATCAAAAAGTTCCAAATGTAATAAAGAAAGGGGGATTCGGTCATGGAAAATGCACTGAATCTTGATACAGTCCTTCTTTCCGAGGACGAGAAGGCTGTCGTAATCTTAGACCAGACACTTTTGCCCAACGAGTGCAAATTTTTAAAGCTCGACAAGGCTGAGGATGTTTGGGATGCAATTTATAAGCTGCGTGTACGCGGGGCTCCGGCGATCGGCGTTTGCGGCGCATATGCATATTTTGTCCTGGCAGATCAGATCCAGACAGATGATATGGACGCTTTTGTGAAAAAGTGTACCGAGATCATGGAATACATCAATTCCTCCCGTCCGACCGCAGTTAATTTAAGCTGGGCACTCAACCGTATGCACGGTGTGCTGATGGCAGAGAAGGATAAGCTGAGCGTTGCGGACATGAAGGTTCGTTTAAAGAAAGAAGCACATGCGATCCGCGAAGAGGATGTTCAGATCAGCCGCAACATCGGCCGGTACGGGTTCGAACTTCTCGAGAAGCTCGGAAAAGGTGTCGGTATCATGACACATTGCAATGCGGGTACACTCGCAACGGCAAAGTATGGTACAGCTCTTGCACCGATGTATATCGCACTTGAGAACGGCTGGGACGGCAAGAAGGATCTTCACGTATACTGTGATGAGACCAGACCGCTTCTGCAGGGCGCACGTCTTTCCGCTTATGAGATGCAGGCTGCAGGCATTGATACATACGTACAGTGCGATAACATGGCTTCCTACACCATGAAGTCCGGCAAGGTCGGCATCATCTTCGTCGGCTGCGACAGAGTAGCGGCAAACGGTGACTTCGCAAACAAGATCGGTACGAGCGGTGTTGCGATCCTTGCAAAATATTACGGTATTCCGTTCTATGTATGTGCGCCGTCCTCCACGATCGATATGACGATGGAATCCGGCGACGAGATCCACATCGAGCAGCGTAAACCGGAAGAAGTTACGGAGATGTGGTATGAGAAGCGCATGGCACCGGAAGGAGTCGGCGTTGTCAATCCGGCATTCGATGTAACCGATCATAACCTTGTAACCGGTATCATTACCGAGAAGGGTATCGCTTATGCGCCTTTCAAAGAATCCTTTGAGAAAATGGGGATCAAGCCGGTTGAAAAGTTTGTAGACAAGAAATAATGCAAAGAGAGATGGGACGGATTTTTATCCGTCCCACTTTGAAAATGAAAAAGGTATATAGAATAGAACAAATACGGCGTTTTGAATCCTAGATGATACGCACGCCGTTCTGCGTCAGAAATTGTTTCCAGGCATCCGGAAATTCACGGTCCATCACAATGCCGTCCAGTACGGAAAGCGGTGATACGAACGAGAAGGATGCGATATCCAGCTTGGTATGGTCAACGACCAGATATTTCTGCCTGGAATGAGACAACGCAACTTTGTGCATTGCGGCGTTGTGATCATTTGTATCGGTGATGCCGAATTCCATGCTGATGCTTCGGCAGGAGATGATCGCTTTGTCAACGTAGTATTGCTCAAGATTGCGGAGCGCACCGTTGCCGGTGAAACTCATGGTGCTCTGGTTGAATTCTCCCCCGATCGCGTGAAGCTTGATCGTGTCGGATGTGGAGAGGATCTTTATGATCTCAAGAGAGGGCGTCAGAACGGTAAGTTTTCTGTGAGCGATCGCTTTTGCGATAAACCATGCGGTCGTGGAACCGTCAAGGTAGATATAGTCGCCGGACTGGATCAGAGAATCGCATTTCTTGGCGATGATCTCCTTTTCCGGGATCTTGATGACCTGTCTGGTAGAAACATCGATGTCATTCTGAACACCGTCTAAAATATACGCGCCGCCGTGTGTGCGGATCAGATCACCGTCCTGCTCCATCTCACGAAGGTCGCGACGGATCGTTTCTTTTGTAACGTTAAGCAGCTTGGCTAATTCGGTGATACGAACACTTTTGTGTTCCTGCAATTGTTCTCTGATTGCATTTTTTCTGACGATTGCCAGCATAATCGCTTCTCCTCTCCTGTGATTTGTTCGCTTGTTTATGATATACAAAAATAATACCATAAAAAGCCAAAAAATGCAAATTTTTACAACACAAAAACAGAAGCATATGTTATAATCATTTTGTAATATTGATAACACGCAAATCAATCTGGGGGTATATTCACAATGAAATTCAAAGGCTATACAGATGAGAAGTTGATCAGTCAGTTAACGGACCGCTTTACGGTCGATTATCGTATTCGCGCAGGCGAGAAGGAAGCTCTGGAGATCGCAAAGAATATCTGCGTTGAGCAGACGGTCGAGTTTCCTGCTGCGCACATTGAGGCGGACGCCATTCATAAACATATCATCGGGACCATCGAAGAGATGAAGCCCTGTGACGACGGACATATTGCGACAATCAGCTACAGCAACCAGTCGGCGACGGAAGAGTTTTCGCAGTTCTTTAATGTGATCTTCGGAAACAGCAGCCTTCTGCCGGGGATCGTTGTAGAGGATATCCATTTGAATAAAGAGATCTTTTCCTGGTTCCCGGGACCGAAATTCGGTATCGAAGGCATTCGCAAGATGCTGAATGTTTACGGTAGACCGCTTGCTTTTACGGCGCTTAAGCCGATGGGGGTTCCGACAGAAGGCTTTGCGGAGGAAGCATATCGCTGTGCGCTCGGCGGGATCGATATCATCAAAGACGATCACGGCCTGATGAATCAGAGTTTTTCTTCCTATAAAGAGCGTGTGCGTGCTGTCTGTGAGGCGGTTAAGCGCGGCAATGAAGAGTCCGGTACGAAGACGATCTACGCACCGAATCTTTCCGGAAATACATTCTCCATTATGGATCGCGTAAAATTTGCGGAAGAATGCGGCGCAGGCGCAATAATGCTTGCCCCCGGACTGACCGGATATGATACAATGGAGTATATAGCACGTCATACATCGCTTCCTGTTGTTGCGCACCCTGCACTTGCGGGCTGTCTGCTTGACAAGGGAGGCGGCGGATTTGAGTGCGGCCTGGTACTGGGTCTGCTTCCCCGCCTTTGCGGTGCGGACTTTGCCGTATTCCCGAACTTTGGTGGCCGTTTCTCTCTTACGGAAGCGCAGTGCAATTCGATCGTGGAGAGCTGCAAACGTGATTTCGGCGGTCAGCCTGCGATCTATCCCTGCCCGGCCGGCGGCATGACTTTTGACAAGATCGACAGAATGAAAGAGTTCTACGGCACAGACGTAGCACTTTTGATGGGCGGCGGCCTTTTGACCGTAACACCTGATATTACAGAGAATTGCAAGACGTATATCGAAAGATTACGTTAATGACAGAAACATACGAGGAGAAAACAATGGGTTATCGATTGAACGACAAATACCCCAGTGATTATGAGGCAAAACAGGTCATTCTGGAGATCGGCCGCAGAATGTATGCTAAAAATTTTGTGGCTTCCAACGATGGCAATATCAGCGCAAAGGTCAGTGATACAACACTTTGGTGTACGCCGACGGGTGTGTCGAAAGGATATATGACGGACGATATGCTGGTGCTCGTTGATCTGGACGGGAATGTGATCAAAGGCGATTCCGTGCCCTCCAGCGAGATCAAGATGCACCTTCGCGTTTACAAGGAGAACCCGAATGTAAATGCTGTCGTACATGCGCATCCGCCTGCTGCAACATCCTATGCGATCGCAGGTCTGCCGCTGAATCACGCGATCTTGACTGAGGCGGTCATGGGCATCGGAGAGATTCCGATCGCACCTTATGCAATGCCGGGGACAGATGAAGTTCCGCAGTCCATTGTTCCTTTTGTGAACACACATAATGGTTGCCTTCTTGCCAACCACGGCGCGCTGACCTGGGGCAAGGATGCGATGGAAGCCTGGATGAGAATGGAATCGATCGAGTACTATGCGCTTGTCAGCATGTATACAAAAGGTCTGATCGGACAGGCAAATGAACTGACATGCGATCAGGTTGAGCGCCTGATCGAGCGCAGAACGAACAGCGGTATTTTGACGGGCGGTCGTCCGCTCTGCAGGAACTGCGGCTCGGACGGTGTTCCGGCATGCGCGACCTGTAATGACGATTTCGGTACAAGGGAGCCTGCACCTCTGGCACAGGCATCCGGCGGGATCGATGCAGCGATCGTTGAGAAGATCGTAAGACAGGTACTAGAAGCGAAAGCGAACCGATAGGGTTCGATTGGAAGACCGCGGAGCGGTCGATTCACTGAAAAAGGCAGGTGAATTCTTGTGGGAGTAGATGAAGGCGCAGTAAGACGCCTGGTACTGACTGAGATTGCAAAGCAGGGGGACCGTTTCGTCCCGGTAGGTGTTTCCGCGAGACATGTTCATTTGACGCAGCATGATCTGGAGGCGCTTTTCGGACCGGGTTATCAGCTGACACCGATCAAACCGATCTCTCAGCCCGGGCAGTTTGCGTCACAGGAGCAGGTCGCGATCATCGGTCCGAAAGGAAGGATCGATAAAGTGCGTGTTCTGGGGCCTGTTCGTCCCGAGACACAGATCGAGATATCGGTTTCCGATTCCTTTGTCTTAGGTGCAAAGAATTGCCCGATCCGTCTGTCCGGCGATCTGGACGGAACGCCGGGTGTTACGATCGAAGGGCCGAAAGGCTCGATCACGATCTCAAAGGGCCTTATCGTTGCCGCAAGACATTTGCATATGAACGACGAGCAGGCCAGGGCTTACGGTATCCACGACGGTCAGGTGGTATCCCTTCATGTCGGCGGGGCCAGACCCTGTACGATGGAAGGTGTGATCTGCAGGACCGGTGCAAAGCACGAGCTGGAGGTCCATATCGATACGGATGAAGCAAATGCGTGCGGCTTAAAGACCGGTGACCTGATGGAGCTGGTTCAGGAGAGAGCGCCTGAAAGATCGTCTGCGTGCAAGGGCACATGCCTTACGGGCGCATGCACCTGCGGTAACCACAGTACGCAGAAGGCAGAGCCTAAAGAGCCTGAGATCCCTGAGGATGAGATATTGGATCTTGTCACGGAGCGTGATCTGAATGAGGCACTGCGTGCGAACAAAACTGCGGTATATTGCGAAAAGAAAGCGCTGATCACACCGTCTGCCGCGGATCGCTCCAACGAGACGGGTATTAAGATCATCAGGATCGGCGGAAAGGAGTAGCCTATGCAGCTTGCAAGAGTTGTCGGCACAGTGGTCAGTACGACCAAATCCGAGAAGATCATGGGGCTTAAGATGCTTTTGGTTAAGCCTATCGATATAGAGACATTTGAAGAAAAGGGCAATATTCTGGTCGCTTTTGATGCGGTCGGGGCCGGTGAAGGTGAAGTTGTGATGATCGTATCGGGATCATCTTCGAGACAGACGGTCCTTACGGAGAACAAGCCGTCCGATACGGCGATCATAGCGATCATAGATTACGTGGATTATCGTAATAAACGTATTTTCAGTAAATTCGATCCTGAAAACGAGCCAAAGAAAGAGTAGAAGCCTTATGGGACTGATTGAACAGATCCGGGATGCCGGAGTAGTCGGTGCCGGCGGAGCCGGTTTTCCGACCGATCGGAAGCTGAATTGCAAAGCGGAAGTTTTCATTGTCAACGGTATTGAATGTGAGCCGCTTCTTAGAACTGACAGACATGTCATGGAACAGAACGCAGACCTGATCGTAAAAACGGTACAGACGATCGGTGCTTTTCTGGAAGCAAAGCGCATGGTGATCGCAACCAAAGAGCATTATGAGGAAGCGGTCGAGGCGCTTTTGAAAGCAGCGCAGGGAACGAATGTGGAGCTTCACCTGTCCAAGTCGTTCTATCCTGCCGGTGATGAGCAGAATCTTGTATACTGCGTAACGGGACGCACGGTTCCGACAGGCGGGATCCCGCTGGATGTCGGCTGCGTGGTCAGCAATGTCAGCACGGTCCTGAATATCGCAGAGGCGATGAACGGCAAGCCGGTGATCGAGAAGATGGTTACGGTAGGCGGCAGTGTCGCTAACCCGGTGACGGTATCTTGTGCGATCGGAACGCCGCTTTCCAGACTTTTGGAAGCAGCAGGCGGTGCTGTAGGGGACTGTACTTATATTGTGGGCGGTCCTCTGATGGGCAAGATGACCGATGATCTCAGCCAGAGCGTGACGAAAACAACGGGCGGACTTCTTGCGATCCCCAAGGGACACAGCCTTTTGACCAAAAAGATGCAAACGGACAGAGATGCGACGCTGGCGAGAGCCGTATGTTCGCAGTGCTCCATGTGTACGCAGATGTGTCCCCGTAATGCAATGGGCCTGAATGTACAGCCGCATAAAGCGATGCGTGCACTTGCCTGGAACAACAATGCACTTCTGGGCGACGTAAACGGCGTTTTCTCATGCTGCGACTGCGGCGTGTGCACCTACTACGCATGTAACTTCGGACTGAAACCGAGCAAGGCGATGCAGCAGGCCAAGGCCAATCTGCAGAAGCAGGGGATAAAGCCTGTTAAAGAGGTAAAATACGACGTTGACGGCGGCATAGAGAATAAGCGTATTCCGACGGAACGTCTGCTTCACAGACTGGATATCAAACGGTATGATGTGGATGCACCGCTTGCGGGATTTGTTGAGACGGATGTAGTCAGGATCCCGCTTCGCATGCATATAGGCGGCCCGGATGAAGCGGTTGTATCGCAGGGCGCTCATGTAACCAGGGGACAGCTGATCGCAAAACCGAATGGAATGGGTGCCAATATCCATGCTTCCATTGAGGGATCTGTAAGTTCCGTAACGGATGAATATATCGAGATAAGGAAGGGATAGAGTATGGGCGCGATCGGAATGAATGAGATTATGAGTATCCCGACCGGCATGGAAGCCTGTGATGCCATGTTAAAGGCAGCAGAGGTAGAGCTGATCAGTGCCGGATGTGTGTGCGCGGGAAAATACTATATTGTCGTATCCGGTGAGGTGGCAGCGGTAAAATCTTCCATCGAAGCAGGAAAAGCTGTTGCAGAGAGTCTTTTGATCGACAGTATGGTCATCCCGAATGTTGATCCGCAGGTTGCACCGGCGATCGCAGCGTGCACGATGGTGGACAGACTGAATGCACTCGGGATCATGGAAACCTATTCACTGTGTGCGGCTGTTCATGCAGCGGATGCTGCGGTCAAGGCCGCGGAAGTGGATCTTTTGGAAGTGCGCCTCGGAAGAGGCCTCGGTGGCAAATCCTTTATCCTGTTGACCGGAGAAGTCGCAGCGGTTCAATCCGCGGTCAAGGCAGCGGAAGCGCTTGAAGAGACGCAGGGACTGATGGCAAAAAGCTCGGTGATCCCTTCGCCGCATCCGGATATGCTGCGGGCGATCGGATAAAGATACAGAATAAAGCTATAAAAGAAATGAAAGGTGCTTGAAACGAATGGAGGAAAGAGTGATGAAGGAAGCATTGGGAATGGTGGAAACACGTGGTTTGATCGGTTCGATCGAAGCAGCGGATGCAATGGTAAAGGCTGCTAACGTACATCTGATCGGCAAGGTTCATGTCGGCGCAGGTCTTGTGACCGTCATGGTACGTGGTGATGTAGGTGCCGTAAAGGCTGCTGTTGATGCAGGCGCTGCAGCTGCAAAGCGCGTTGGCGAACTGTTTGGCGTTCATGTAATTCCGCGCCCTCATGCAGATGTTGAATACATCCTTCCTACTCTGGACCGCGGCGAGGAATAAAAACAGGCAAGACCCGGGAGGATAACAATGTACGCAGGTATCGTAATGGGTTCCGTGACTGCGACGGTAAAGGATGCCAATCTGGAAGGGATCCCTTTCCTTTTGGTGCGCAAGATCGAGAACGGCAAAGAAGGCGATCTGATCATCGCCGCAGACCAGACAAGACAGGCAGGCTTAGGCGATTATATCTATATGATCGGCTCAAAAGAGGCTGCCCGGATCTATCGCCGCGGCAATGTGCCGGTTGATGTTTCCATTGTCGGGTTTATCGATACCTATAACGAAGAACTGTAGGGAAAGGTTGCTGTATCATGCGTCTGGCAAAAGTAGTCGGAAATGTTGTTTCCACAATTAAAGATGACGGATACAAAGGCTACAAGCTGATGCTGGTCGAGTACTTTGATCCGGTTACGAGGCAGCCGCAGGGCCCGCGTATGATCGCTTTTGACTGTGCGGATTCCGGCGTTGGTGATATTGTGCTCGTCAATACGGACGGCGGTGCCGGTAACATGTTTTTTTCGGATGATTATGGGATCTTTGATCTCACGATCTGCGGCGTGGTGGATAACTACACGGCCTATGGAAAAAATACGGTCATTCACGGCGCGGTCGATCCGGAATGAGTTCGCTCGCCTGTCATAATGCATACAAGACCGGGACGATCTGTCCCGGTCTTTATTTTTTTATTTCTTGAAAATAACTAGTGACATTTCTAAAAAGTTGTGTATAATGGTTGATAACAATAGTTAAACAACAGTTTGTTGTTTCATGTACGTTCGTACAATTTTTCCCCGACTGGAATCAATTAGTATTGTAGAAAGAAATGCACGGAGGAGATTAATTTGAGAGAGAAATATGAATCATTGGCAGTCGCTGATCTTAGGGACATTGCAAGATCAAGAGGCATTAAGGGCACTGCATCGATGAAAAAGGCTGACGTTGTGGAAGCGATGCTGGCATTGGATGAAAAGGAAAAGGCAGCAGCCGGTCGGGAGGTAAGACCGGAGAAGGCTGAGAGTAAGAGAGAACCCAAGGCGAGAACGGAAGCCGGTAAGGGAGGCGCGGAAACTGCGCCCAAAGCAGAGGCAAAACCTGCCGCATCGGAGGAGAATCTTGCAGAGCTTGATAGCGGGATCCGAGCGAGGGGCATTCTGGAAGTGATGCCGGACGGATACGGTTTCATTCGGTGCGAGAACTTTTTGCCCGGCGAGAATGACGTTTACGTGGCACCGAGCCAGATCAGAAGATTCGGGCTTAAGACAGGCGATATTCTGGAGGGGAGCACAAAAGTAAAGTCACCGACTGAGAAGTTCAGCGCGCTCCTTTTTGTCAAAAGGATCAACGGTTATCTGCCGGATGTGGCGGTCAGGAGACGCAACTTCGAAGATATGACGCCGATCTTCCCGGATGAGAGACTGAAGCTTGAGACACCCGGTGCATCGGTTGCGATGCGCGTGATGGATCTGATCAGCCCGGTCGGCAAGGGGCAGCGTGGTATGATCGTATCCCCGCCGAAAGCAGGTAAAACGACACTGTTAAAAGAAGTGGCGAAGTCCATTAAGAAGAACAATCCCGAGATGCATCTGATCATTTTACTGATCGACGAGCGTCCTGAGGAAGTAACCGATATCCGGGAGGCGATCGAAGGGCCTGAAGCGGAGGTAATCTATTCCACATTCGATGAACTGCCCGAGCATCACAGACGCGTGGCGGAGATGGTCATCGAGCGTGCGAAGAGACTTGTAGAGCATGGCAGAGACGTTACGATCCTGCTGGACAGCATCACCCGTCTGACCCGCGCGTACAACCTGGTCGTACCGCCGAGCGGACGTACCCTTTCGGGTGGTCTCGATCCTGCGGCACTCCATATGCCCAAACGCTTCTTCGGCGCTGCGCGTAACATGCGCGAAGGCGGAAGCCTGACGATCCTTGCAACGGCTCTTGTCGAGACAGGTTCGAAAATGGATGACGTTGTATATGAAGAATTCAAGGGAACCGGCAACATGGAAATGGTTCTGGACAGAAAGCTTTCCGAACGCCGCATTTTCCCTGCGATCGACATTCCGAAGTCCGGTACGAGAAGAGAAGATCTGCTCCTCAACCCGGAAGAACTCGAAGCGATCAACATCATGCGCAAGGCGCTGAACGGTCTGAAGCCGGAGGATGCGGCTGACCATATTCTGGAGCTTTTTGCAAAAACGCGTAACAATGCGGAATTTGTGCAGATGGTAAAAAAGACCAAAATCCTTTAAAAGCTCCTGTAAAAGCTCTGCAGAAAACCCTTGCACCTTTTGAAAACCTATGCTACAATGTATTCGCTGTCTGTGGATGCATAGGCAGTAGAGGATGAGAACAGAATACAAGTCAATGCAATATATAGAGAGGTGAAAGAAATGAAAGAAGGTATCCATCCTGAGTACTATCAGGCAACCGTTACCTGCAACTGCGGTAACACATTCGTAACAGGATCCACAAAGCCTGAGATCCACGTCGAAGTTTGTTCCAAATGCCATTCGTTCTACACAGGCCAGGTTAAGGCAACAAGAGCGGCAGGACGTATTGATAAGTTCAATAAGAAATACGGCGTAGATAACAAATAGTTGTGCGAAAAGGTTGAGGTTTTAGGATCTCAACCTTTTATAAGTATTAGGAGTAATCATGGCAAAGCGCAGAAGACGTTCCTGCGGGATCGGCGGACAGGCCGTTCTCGAAGGCGTTATGATGAAGAATAAAGATAAATATGCGGTTGCGGTCCGCCGCTCGGACGGCGTGATCGAGATCAGCACCGAAGAATATAAAGGCGTCCTTGCGGGAAGTGTTCTGAAGAAGATCCCGTTCGTAAGAGGCACATTTAATTTCATCGATTCACTTGTTCTCGGTATCAGGAGCCTTAATTTTTCCGCATCTTTTTACGAAGACGAGCCTAAGGAAGAGGATAAGCCTTCCTTTATGAAGCGTGTGTTCGGTGAGAAGGCGGATGAGATCATGATGGGCATCGTGACTGTCTTTTCCTTTGTTCTGGCACTTGGGATCTTTATGGTCCTGCCGTATTATCTGTCCGTATGGCTGAATCGCTATGTACAGAATGATACGCTTCTGGCTCTGATCGAGGGCGTGATCCGTATCCTGATCTTTCTGCTTTATGTTGTGAGCATCTCCCTGATGAAGGATATTCACAGACTCTACCAGTATCACGGTGCGGAGCACAAATGCATCAACTGCATCGAGCGCGGCCGTGAACTGACCGTTCAGAATGTAAAGCGTTCCTCGCGCCTTCATAAGCGGTGCGGGACAAGCTTTTTGCTGTTTGTTATGCTGGTCAGTGTTGTACTGTTCTTTTTTATCCGCGTGGACAATCCGATGTACCGCGTGGGTCTTCGTATCGTGCTGATCCCGGTGATCGCGGGCATCTCCTATGAGATCATCCGCTGGGCGGGCAACAGCCGGAACTTTTTTGTATCCCTTCTGTCCGCACCGGGTCTCGGACTTCAGAAGCTGACGACCAAAGAGCCGGATGAAGAGATGATCGAAGTGGCGATTGCATCGGTGAACGCGGTATTTAACTGGAAACAGTATCTGGCAGAGCATTTCGGATATGAACCGGAGGAGAATGCGGCAAAGACAGCAAAGACTGATAAGGCTGCAGCATCTGAGGTGGTTGCATCAACGGAAACAGAAGCAGCTCCGACTGCGGAAACGACAGGATCATGAAATATAAAGAAGTGTATGAGCGCGCGGCAGCGCGTTTGCAGCAAGCAGGGGTCGAGGAGGCAGCTTTGGATGCAAGGCTTCTTCTTGAGGAGGCCTGCGGGACAGATCGGAATACGCTTTTGGCGCACCCGGACAGGATGCTTTCCGAGGAGGAGCGCACCTCTTTTGAAAAAATGGTGTCTGCCAGAGAGAAACGGATCCCGCTGCAACAGATCACGGGTTATTGTGATTTTATGGGACTCCGGTTTTATGTAAACCAAGACGTGCTTATACCGCGTCAGGACACAGAGAACCTGGTGGAAGAGGCCATGCGCTATTTGCACGACGGAATGCGCATATTGGACGTGTGTACCGGAAGCGGCTGTATTCTGCTTAGCCTGCTTCGTTATTCGAACGGATGCAAAGGGATCGGTATCGACCTGTCGGACGAGGCATTATCCGTCGCAAGAAAGAATGCGGAGGCACTTGAATTATCCGGGCAGGCATCCTTTTTTCAGGGAGACCTGTTTGCGGCACTTGTATCAGCGGGTAGGGAAGAAAAGTTTGAACTTCTCGTTTCCAATCCACCGTACATCAGGAGCGATGTGATCGAGACGCTGATGCCGGAAGTAAAGGATCATGAGCCGCGTATGGCGCTTGACGGCGATGCGGACGGGCTCATCTTTTACAGAAGGATCTGCAGGGAGGCACTGCCGTATCTTTGCGGCGGAGCACGGATCGTATTTGAAATCGGATACGATCAGGCAGCCGATGTGTCCGGTATCATGGAAGAGGCCGGCTATCGTGGAATCGAGACGATCAAGGATTATGCGGGCAATGACCGTATCGTAACGGGTGTGTATTTCGGCTGACCGGCCGGATAGTTTTGGAGGAAAGTTATGTTTGATAAGTTGGATGATCTTCTCAGGCGTTTTGAAGAGATCACGAATGAGCTCAGCGAGCCTACGGTAACGGACAACCAGACCCGTTTCCGTGCGCTTATGAAGGAGCAGAGTGACTTAACGCCGATCGTGGAGGCATATAAAGAATATAAGAAATGCAATAATGATATCAAGGACAGCCTGGAGATGCTGGAAGCCGAGAACGACGAAGATATGCGTGAGATGCTCAAAGAAGAGCTTTCCGACGCCAAGAAGCGTGTCGCAGAGCTTGAGCAGGAGCTTAAGATCCTGCTTCTTCCCAAGGATCCGAATGATGACAAGAACGTGATCGTTGAGATCAGAGCGGGCGCGGGCGGTGATGAGGCGGCACTTTTTGCGGCAGAAATCTACCGTATGTATGTACATTACGCAGAGGGAAGACGCTGGAAGGTCGAGCTCATCAACGTGGATGAGATCGGCATCGGCGGTATGAAGGAAGTGCAGTTTACGATCACCGGGCAGGGGGCGTATTCTGTGATGAAATATGAGAGCGGCGTGCACCGCGTACAGCGTGTGCCTGAGACGGAATCCGGCGGACGTATCCATACGTCGACCTGCTCTGTGGCGGTTATGCCGGAAGTGGATGAGGACATTGATATCACGATCGATGAAAAGGATATCCGTATCGACGTCATGCGTGCCTCCGGTAACGGCGGTCAGTGCGTCAATACGACAGACTCCGCGGTGCGTCTGACCCACTATCCGACAGGTATCGTCGTATACAGCCAGACGGAGAAGTCGCAGATCCAGAACAAGGCAAAGGCATTTGCCCTACTGAAATCCAAACTCTACGATATGGAACAGCAGAAGCGTCATGATGCGGAAGCGGATCTCCGTCGAAGCCAGATCGGTACAGGTGATCGATCCGAGAAGATTAGAACGTATAATTTCCCGCAGGGGCGTGTAACGGATCACCGTATCGGTCTTACGATCTACAAGCTTGATAAGGTTATGAACGGTGATATTCAGGAGATCCTGGATGCCTGCATCGCAGCCGATCAGGCCGCAAAGCTGACCAGGATGAATGAAGAATAAATGGAAAAGCCATCTTACTCGCAAGAGCAAGGTGGCTTTTTTGTCCTTAACAGTCCTGTAAGCCGATTACCGCAGCATGATCATATTTGCCTGCGAGCCACGCTGCCCTTTTGTGTAGCGATGGGAGAAGTAGCGCTCCGGGTGGCACATCGTGCAGGAACCGGTCATCTCAATGTGCGTGGGATCGATGCCGAGCTGTAAGAAACGCGTTCTGATAACGCCCCGCAGGTCGAGCATGAACTTGCCGTTCCCTTTCACATCATAGAGAGGCTTCGCGGCTTCTTTCCCGATCAGAGAATTGACTGCATCGGTCACTTCTTTACCAACTTCAAAACAGCACCTGTCAATGGAGGGGCCGATCGCGATCCGGATGTCGGATACGTGTGCGCCAAGCGAACACATCTTCTCTATTCCGACCTTTTCGATATCCGCGACCGTGCTGCGCCAGCCTGAGTGGAGCGCTCCGATCACGCCGGAAGTTCTGTCTTCCAGAAGGACAGGTACGCAATCTGCCGTAAATACGGCGATCGGGAGGTTTGGAACATTTGTGACATATCCGTCAGCTTCGGCCGTAAAGGGATTACTGTCATCGCATGGCGGGAACTTCGCATCGCTATGCGTTACAATGCGGACTTCCGTTCCATGTACCTGATGCCCGCAAACAAACGGCCGATAGCCAATCCCGATCGCTTCCATGAACCTCCGCCAGTTTTCTGTCACTCTGACAGGAACGTCACCTCGTGTGTGCCCGAGATTAAGACTCTGATAGATCCCGTCACTGACGCCGCCAAGGCGTGTTGAGAAGCCATGCGGGCAGGTCAGCACGGATGCTTTCTCATATTCTGTCTCTTCCGTCGCATCTTCCATCCGAACCAGCGTATCGCCCTCGTAGCAGACGCGCATATTGAGATTAGTTCTACCCTCTAAAAGAGGCTTTAAGAAATGACGGTCACCTTCCCAGGTCGGAAGATCAAGCACTTTATCCCTTTCTACCCAGTGAAGTGTTCCTTCCGGACAATCCGCCTTAAGAGTCCCGGTAAAAGCGGTACCCCTGAAGAGATACATGTCTTCGGCTTCATAGAGATCCGATTCAAACTTCACAAGGCCGACATGCAAATACGCTGTCAGCGTCAGCCCTGTTTCTTCATATACTTCGCGAACAAGACATTCTTCCGGCGTCTCGCCCGGCTCAAACTTGCCGCCGACACCGATCCATTTATTCTCGTTCAGATCATTCTTTTTTTTGTTGCGCTCTAACAGGAGGATCTTTCCGTCCTGCTCGATATAGCAAAGTGTTGTGTTGATCATTTGTTATTCTTCTTTTCTTAATGATAGTCCACTTTGATCATGCAAAGTCCGCACGCCGGGGCCGTAGCGCCCGCAAGTGCCCGCTGCTTTGCATCAAGAAGCTCCTGCATGGATTCGGGCGTTCTTTTGCCGAGGCCGACTTCAACGAGCGTGCCGGTTAAGATACGCACCATATGCTGCAAAAAGCCGGTGCCGTGATAGGTGAAGGTGATATAGTCATCCTGCCGTTCGATCTCAATGGAATCCACGAGGCGGACGGTAGATTTTTTCATGCGGGGATTGCTGCAGAAGGACGCAAAGTCGTGCTCGCCTTTTAGGATATCTGCTGCTTTTCGCATTTTTTCAAGGGAAGGGACTTCATCAAGGACCCAGACATACTTCCTGTCAAAAACAGGCTTCTCACGGCCGACATAGCAGGTATAGCGATAGGTCTTGCCAAGTGCATTGTAGCGGCTGTGAAAACGGGGCCCGGCTTTGACGACTTCCATCACCGCGATGTCTTCGGGTAGATACCGGTTACAGTAATCTTTGATTTCTTCTTCAGACAGATCCGTCTCAAGAAACGCATTCGCGATCATCGCCATGGCATGGACGCCCGCATCTGTGCGGCCGGCACCGATGAGTTCGATCTTCTGATCTGTCATGCGTGCCAGGACGGTCTCCAACTTGCCCTGTATCGTCATATCCGTATTCGGCTGGTGTTCCCAGCCGTAAAAACGTGTGCCGTCGTAGCGGAGCACAAAGCGGTAGTTCTGTTTCATGAAGAAATTCCCTTTCTGAAAGTAACTGATCGGAATTGCATCCCGAATCAGTCGAATTATACCATTACGGGCGTTATATGACAAATGAACAGAGACTCCCGGACAGAGACGGGTGCACAAAAGAATAATCATGAGATTTTTTTATGTATTTGGTTGAAAAATGTTCACTTGCGAAAGAATCATGTTATGATAGTATAAAAAGCATTCCTAAAGGATTAGTTTTCGGGCAGGGTTTTGTCACGTTTGTTGTTGGGTGAAAAGGGAGAATGAAATGGGAGAAAACAAAGAGAAAGGCGCTTGGTTTCTGGATATTGAACCGGACCTGAGCGCAAAGCAGGATTATAATGTCGGCGATGTGCCGATCTTTATCGGGGTGACGACTCCGGACTGTATACCGTCCGGCAAGCTTCCGTCTCACTGGAATCATGGCCTTGAGACGATCTTTATCAAAAGGGGTTCGCTCAAGGTATCCGTCAGCGGCACAGATCGTATCGTTACGGAGAATGAGCTTGTGATCATCAATCCGGGATACATGCACTATGTGGAGCGTCTGGAGGATCAGTCGTGCGAAATGATCTTTTTCGCAATGGAGGAGCCGGTCTTTGCCATGGCTGAATCGATCCGGAAAAAGTATATGATGCCGATCTTTCATGCAATGCAGCCGGGCTTTTCCGTGATCCCGGCAGATTCGCCGTGCCGCAGGGAACTTGTGGAGCTGCTTGAGAGAATGCTGGATACGCTTTCGCGTAAGAAACCGGCTTACGATCTTCGTATGATCGGACTGGTGCATGAGTATTTTGCGGTGATGCATGAGGCACTTCTGCTGATCGAGAAAGGAATGCCGTTTATCGGGTCGCGTAATGCGGAAGCGATGCACAAGATGGTCGTGCATATTCAGGAGAACTATGCTTCTTCGATCACGATGGAAGATCTTTGCAGGGCGGGGGGTGTTGCAAGATGTAAATGCATCACGCTTTTTAAGCATTACACGGGGACGACACCGGCAAGTTATGTCCTACAGTACAGGCTTTATCTGTCACGCTATTTTCTACGTCATACCGATATGCCGCTTTCTCAGATCGCATCGATCTGCGGTTTTACGCACCAGAGCCATTTTACGAGCAGGTTCACGCGCTATCATCACATGACGCCGCTTCAGTTCCGCAAGTCGGAGATGCCGGAGCAGAATCCGAATTTTTTCCTTCATAATCTTGAAGCGGAGACGGACGAGGCGGATTGATCGTGGTTGTCTGAAAATACAGACAACTTATCATCATACAGTAAAAAAGACGAATTTATAGTTTTTTTATAATAAAAGTGCTACAATTGATTCAAACGTAGCACTTTTTTTTATTACCCGCATTACAAAATCTAATAGTGAAAGGAAGTTGCTTATGAAGGTGAATAAGAAAAAATCCGAAGGGATCAGCATGCGCGTCACTCTGATGGCATTCGCACTTATACCGATGCTGGTTCTGTCAATCGTTTTAAGTGCAATCTCTCTCTCGACAAGTACAACTGAACTCAAGAAGTCGGCCAGCAATTCGATGCTGGCACTGATCAAAGAGATCGGTACCGCATTCGATTATACGACTGCTGTAAATGAGCGTACGATCGAAGCCTATGCGCAGGCGCCGATCATCAGAAAGCTGCTGGAGAATCCGAAGGATCCCGCAATCGCAGCTGAGGCTGAACAGTATACGCTGAACTATTTCTCCAAGCTGGATGGATGGGAAGGTCTGTATACAGCGACTTGGGAGTCTGAAACACTCGTTCACTCCAATGAGGGTGCGATCGGTCTTGTTCTCCGTGAAGGCGACAGGCTGACAAGTCTTCAGAACAGTATTACAAATGCAAACGGTGCATTCAATACCGGAATCCTGCAGTCTCCTGCGTCCGGGCAGAACGTAATGTCCATGTATGCACCGGTCTTTGGCTCGAACGGCAACATCATCGGTTTTGCCGGCGGTGCTACTCTTGTAAACAATATTGCAAAGAACTATGCAGATATCTCCTCATTGGGATTGTCTTCCGCATACGTGTATTTTGTAGATCCGCAAGGAATGATGCTGTTCCACAAGGATGAATCCCAGATCGGTAATCCGGTTGAGAACGACGCGGTGAAAGGCCTTTTGGCACAGATCGCCGCAGGCAAGCATCCGGAGCCGGAATGCGTAGAGTATGTTTATAAAGGCGCAAATCAATACGCAGGATACTATGTCGGAAAGAACAATGCGTATATCGCACTCGTAACGGCTGACGAAAGTGATGTGCTCGCAGGAGTGAACAGGACGATGATGATCTCCCTGATTGTTCTTGTGATCGGTATTGTGCTCTTTGCAGTCCTGTCTGTTCTGATCGCGATCAGAGTGGCGAATCCGCTGACCAAGATCTCCGAGGCGATCGAGCAGCTGAGCACCGGCGATGTGACAACGCAATGCGATGCAAGATCTGCGATCAGTGAGACGTCCGGCATCGCAAGGGCATTCCACTCACTGAAGGATGCACTGAACAACTCGATGCTCAATGTAAAAGATTCTGCGAATGCGTTAAGCGGTGCGATCGTCAGCGTGGATGGCAAGACAGCTGATAATGTGGAGCATATCTCGCAGATCAATGATGCGATCGGTGATGTATCACAGACATCGCAGGTTGTTGCAGAGGATGCACAGGTGATCGCAGCGAAATCGGTTGAGCTCGGTGAAGACATCGAGACACTGACAGAGAATGTTACAACGCTGTTTAATGCATCGCAGACGATCAAGACGGCGAACGATGAGGCGACCGACTGCATGCAGTCCGTATATAAGAACGGTAATGATTCCGTTGAGGCGATCCGCAATATTTCCGACAAGATCTCTGAGACGAACGAGGCGATCGGCAAGATCGGCAGCGCTGTTCAGGCGATCGAATCCATCGCGGCACAGACCAATCTGTTGTCACTCAATGCTTCCATTGAGGCGGCACGTGCAGGTGAGGCCGGCAAGGGCTTTGCAGTTGTAGCCGATGAGATCAGATCTCTTGCGGACTCTTCGGCAGAATCCGCTCGTGAGATCAAGCAGGTCATCGAAGATGTTATTGCTCTCTCGAACGGAACGGTTGATATATCCAACAAGGTATTCGAGGTTATCACGCGTGAGCAGGAGGATATCGAGAAGGCGCAGGCGAAGTTCACGGTACTGTCCGATTCCGTAGAAGCTTCCATCCATGAGATCAACACGATCAAGGAAATGACCGGCAAGCTTGATGCGATCAAGGACGATCTTGCCAAGACGACATCCGAGCTGGGCGCGATCTCCGAGGAGCTCGGTGCTTCCGCAGAAGAAGTGTCCGCATCCTGTCAGGTTGTAACGGCGGCATGCACGGATACGCAGCAGTCGGCTGTTGAGATGCGGAATATTAACGAGAATATGAGTCAGGCGATCGATTTCTTTAAGTTATAAGGGGGAAAGGCACGTGCGTTTTCCGAACTATTCTGATGCTGGCTATCCGCACTAAATTCATAAGCACTCCTCAAAACACAGGCTTTCTGCGGAACTCGCTTCGCTCAAACACGTCCTCGAAAGCCTGTTGAGGAGCACTTATTCATTAAGTGCTCCTGCAAGCATCTGAGATAGTTGCGGAAAACTTCGTGCCTGATCTGCTTATAAGAATGCTCGTATATGCAGGCATCCTGTATAGTTACAGAAAACTTCGTGCCTGGTCTGTTTATAAGAATGCTCGTATATGCAAGCATCCGAGATAGATGAGGAAAGGTCCCGAAAGTGAGTGCCCCTCGTTACTGATACGGATGCTCTTTTATGTACGCATCCAGGATCGCGGCGGACATACCGCAAAGCTCTTTGCAGGGACGCTTTTGGTAGTATTTGTCACTGCGTGCCTCGGGCGTCGGTGCATCGTGTTTTGCCGAGAGGCCAAGAAGTTCGCGGCATACGATCGAGCCGTTCTCTTCTTCAAATACCTTCGCCATTTCCTGGATGCGTGCATAGTGATCCTTTTTTTCTTCATTTGCTTTGGGATCGTCATAGCCGTACAGGATGCCGGTCACCAGTGCAAGGCCGCTGATCGTGCCGCATACTTCGCGAAGCCGGCCGATCCCGCCGCCGAAGGAGCTGCTCATGAGAGCAAGTGCCTTTTCATCATAAGGGAGCAGATCCGCAAAAGCCAGCGTGACTGCCTGTGCGCAGTTATATCCTTCCGCAAAAAGATCCATTGCCTTTTTGCTTCTTTCACATGTCATATCGTAATCCATACATGTCTCCTTTCTGTCTGAGTCGTAAATGATACTGCATTTTCATTTATTCAACCCCATTATAGCAAATCACGCCGCAAAATGTGGTACTATACGGTAGAAGGGCATCATTGCACATAACAGGGCAGATGCCATGAAATAAGCATGGGAGAGAGACTATGGAACGATGCGTGATCGTCGGCGGAGCGCCGATCGGTGACTATAACAGGATCAAGGAGATGCTGAGAACGGATGACTTTATGGTTTTCTGTGACAGCGGCCTGAAACATGAGAACGGCCTGGGACGCAAAGCGGATCTCATTGTAGGTGATTTTGACTCGCACGAAAATCCCGGGCGCGATGCGGAAACGATCGTTCTTCCGACAGAGAAGGACGATACGGATTCATTCTTTGCGGTGAAGGAAATGATGCGGCGCGGCTTTGACAATTTTTTCCTAATCGGGATGATCGGACTAAGGATGGACCATTCCCTTGGAAATCTTTCGATCCTGATGCATCTTTTCCGTGCGGGCAGGAAGGCACTGCTTTTGGATGACTGGTCGGAGATGGAGATCGTGGGGCAGGAGCCTGCTTTTATCTCGGATCGTTTTCCGTTTTTTTCGGTGTTCAATCTGGCGGGAACGGCAAGACGCATCTATATCACGGACGCAAAGTACCCGCTTGCGGGAGCGGATATTTCCTGGGATTATCAGTACGGTGTCAGCAACGAACCGCTTCCCGGCAAGTGCGCAAGTGTTTATGCGGAAGAGGGTGAGGTGCTTCTGGTTCGTATTGTAAAAGAAAGACTGCTTTAATAAGCGTTCCTGTCTTAAATAGATGCAATAAACACAAATTATTTCAATATATTATATAAAATAGACAAATGTTGAAAGGAATTGTCAGTAACTCGAATCTGTATTAAAATTGTATGTATATATGGATAGGGGGAATTACAAATGAATAAACTGTTTCGCAGCCTGCCTTTCAGGTTGCTTCTCGGTATTGCAGTCGGTATTGTGCTGGGACGCCTTTTCTCTGAGCAGGCCATGAGGGTCGTTGTGCCGATCCGTAACATCCTGTCACAGGTCATCATGTTTACGGTACCGCTGATCGTGATCGGGTTTATCGCACCGTCGATCACCTCACTTGGCGCGAATGCGTCCAAACTGCTGGGGATTGCTGTCGTGCTTGCATACGTATCATCCGTTTTGGCGGCACTTATGAGTACGGCATGCGGCTATGTGCTGATCCCGCATCTTTCGATCGCATCGGATGCATCTGTTAAGGAGCTCCCCGCAGATATCTTCGGCTTACAGATCCCGCAGATCATGCCGGTCATGTCGGCATTGGCGATCAGCCTGATGCTCGGCCTTGCGGCGACATGGACGAAGTCTGAGCGAACGATCGAACTTCTGAAAGAATTCCAGAATATCGTGCTTAAGATCGTGGAAAAAGTGATCGTGCCGATCCTTCCGCTCTATATATGCGCGACATTCATCGGGTTATCATATGACGGAACTGTCACACAACAGTTCCCGGCATTTATAGAGATCATCATCATCGTTCTGGTCGGTCACTATGTATGGATGGCTGTTCTTTATACGGTGGCAACGATCTACTCCGGAAAGAAGGGATCCGAAGTGTTCCGCCACTACGGTCCCGCATACCTGACCGCTGTCGGTACGATGTCTTCGGCCGCAACACTTTCCGTTGCGCTTGATTGTGCGCATAAGTCCAAAGTGCTCCGCAAGGACATGGTAGACTTTGGCATTCCGCTTTTTGCCAATATCCATCTTTGCGGCTCGGTTCTGACGGAGACATTTTTCTGCATGGCAATCAATCTGATGCTGACAGGAAGTCTCCCGTCTGTTACGACGATGATCGTTTTCTGCGTGCTGCTCGGTATCTTTGCAGTCGGTGCACCCGGCGTTCCCGGCGGTACGGTTATGGCATCACTCGGCATCGTTGTTTCCGTCCTTGGCTTTGATGAGACGGGAACCGCATTGATCCTTGCAATCTTTGCACTTCAGGACAGTTTCGGAACAGCATGCAATGTTACGGGTGACGGTGCGCTGACACTGATCCTGACAGCATATGCGGACAGACACGGAATCAAGGAAGGTCAATAGAGTACAAGAAACCATTGATAGGAGAATCTGTATGAGCAAGACACGCACAAAAAAGGAACTTCTTGCAGTATTGATTTGTGTTGAGGCGATCGCCGTGACGGCTGTCTGCTTCAATATCTGGCCGGATCAAAAGGCGTTTCCGCTCCTGATCCTGGCTGAGGCGGCTGCGACGTTTTTCGCACTGCTCTCCTTGAAAAAAGAGCTTTCGAATCCGGGAAGGGATGATGAGCCCGTATCGTCGGAAGAAAGTATCGCGATCTCGGAAGAGCGCGCAGCACTCGAAGAGGAGCGTGCGTCGATTGAAGATCTGCGTCAGATGCTCGAAGAAGAAAAAACGCGTCTCGAGCAGATAAAAGCGGATGCGGAAACCGGGTCGGGCGCTGACAGCGATGAACTGGAAAAACTGCGTGCGGAGCTTGAGGAAGAACGCGAGATCCGTGAAGAACTGGCTGACGAGATCGATGCCAAGACAGAAGAGATCCTGCGTCAGCAGGTAATGATCGGCTCGGCACTGCAGGTGGCCAATGATGTTTCCAAAGCAAGATCCGAGTTTGTGACCACCATTTCGCACGATATCAGAACGCCGATGAATGCGATCATCGGTTTTACCAATCTGGCATTGAAGGACGAAGGACTGTCCGAAGAGACACGTTCTTATCTGGCCAAGGTAAGCCGCGCATCCGATCATATGCAGGCAATGTTAGAGGAGCTTCTTGAATCCGGAAAGTCTCAGGTCGAGAAGGAATATGAAAAGCCGACGAATGTGCGGAAGCTGATGGAAGGGCTCTGTACGTACGCAAAAGAAGATACTGATCGCAGGAAACAGATTTTCTCAATCGATACAACGGGTATTCGGGAGCGCGATGTGATCCTGGATCCGATCCGCTTAAATCAGGTGATCCAGAATGCGTTCGCCGATGTGCAGAAGAGCACGCCTGAGTATGGCAAGCTCATGATCTCGGTTCGTGAGGACGAAGTGCCTGGCATGGATCGCAAGGAATATGATTTCTATATTTCAAGCGACAGGATCTATGAAGATGCAGATCCGGAGACGGACAGCTCCATGACCGTAACAAGGAATCTGGCAGAGCTTATGGGCGGCACGGTCGAAGTGCAGAATGAAGGCAGCGCAGGGCTGTGTATGACTGTAACGATCCCGTTCAGAGAGATCGGAGAAGAGAAGGAAGAGGAAGCGGCGGAGGCTGCGAGCCCTGAGGCGTACAGCATAGATGAATCCCGTTTCCACGGTGCGCATGTTCTTGTCGTGGAAGATTTTGAGCTGAACATGGATATCACGCAGAAGATCTTAAGCGACCACGGTATGATCCCTGATGGCGCAGAGAACGGTCAGATCGCGCTCGATAAGATCAGCGGATCTCCCGCAGGCACGTACGATATGGTCCTCATGGATGTTGAGATGCCTGTTATGGACGGTCTTGAAGCGACAAGACGTATTCGTGATCTCGATGATCCGAAGCTTGCCAATATTCCGATCGTTGCCATGACGGCCAATGCATTTGCGGAAGATAAGGCATCAGCGCTTGAGGCAGGCATGGACGGCTATATCGCAAAGCCCATCAGCCCCGATAAGCTGCTTGCGACAATGGAAAGCCATATGCCTCGTACGCTCGGGAATCACTAAAGGAAGAAGAGTAGTTTATGAATGAATACAATGCAGTAATAACGACTGTTATCATTGCGGCGATCACGTTCCTGATGCAAAAAGTGCTGAGCAATCTGTTCAGCGGCATCGCACTGATCGTTTCCAGACCGTTCAAAAAAGGCGATAAAGTACTGATCAAATATATGAACGGGAATGAGATCATCTCGGGCCGCATTGAGAGCATCAGTGTGATGCACGTTAAGATTAAAACGTACAATCGGGACATCTGCATCATTCCGAGCAACCAGTTTGATAATCTGGTCATCATCAACCGCGATCTCAGTGGCGGTGTGAACCATACGGAGACGATCGGGATCACGCCCGATTCGAATGTGGATAAGGCGATCGCGCTGATCCGTGCAGCTGTTTTGAGTGATGTTCAGACTGAAAATACGGATGAGAATACGCAGATCACCTGCAAAGCGGTTGGAAGCCGTCTCGTCCTGACATACAATGTCCGTACCTATAATGTGGATACCTCGTTTGAGGTATGCAGCGACATTACGAGACGTATCGTGCGTGACCTGAGTGAAGCGCCCGATATCACGATAGCCTGAAGACGGATGATATGACCATGATGGAAAAAGATCTGTTCGGGCCGATAAAAGAATATTTTGAGAGCTTCGGCTATACGTGCGACGGAGAAGTGAAGGATATCGATCTCTATATGGAGAAAGACGGCGCCTCCGTTGCCGTGGAACTGAAGAAATCACTTGATTTTAAGGCTGTTCGCCAGGCTGCACTCAGACAGAAGGTGACGGATACCGTGTTCATCGCGATCTTTCGACCTTCCAATATGCGTGCGCATGCCTTTCGCGACAGCCTGTATCTGTTAAAGAGGCTGGGGATCGGTTTGATCACTCTTGCGCCGCGAACAGGCGTCATTGAGATCGTAAACGAGCCTGTTGTCAGCGAACTGTCGCTTTATCTGAGACGTAACGGTGCGCAGAAAAAAGAGCTGGCGGCGGAATTTAGGCGACGTCGCATTAAAACAACGATCGGCGGTGTGACACACACGCAGGTGCTGACGGGATACCGTCAGGAAGCGCTGCTTGTCCTTCACGGTCTGAAATGCCTCGGCGGCGAATGTAAGGCATCTGACCTTCGGAGAGAGACCGGGATCGAGCGGGCACGTCAGATCGTGTATGATAATCATTACGGCTGGTTTGAACGCGCAGGTCATGGAATCTACCGCATCACGGATGCAGGATACGATGCGCTGAGCGCCTACGCCGATGTACTGGGAGAACTCTTGAAAACATGAAGATCAGTCTTTATGCGGATGCGGATACAAGCAGTGCAAAAGCAGAAGAAATAGCGGAAGCAGCGGGCTTTTCACGAATTTTGACTACGCCGGTCGATGAACTGTTTCTGCACCTTACCAAAGAAGGCCTGCGCCTTGAAAGGGACGGCCTTTTTGTTATGGGAGATTTTGACGCCATGAAAAGGCGCCTAAAGCGCGGAAATCTTTCCGGCGAGATGCTCGTTAAGGCGATGCGCTTAAAAGACATTTCGGAGCCTTATGTGATCGATGCGACGGCGGGTATGGGAGAAGACTCGCTCCTTCTTGCTGCTGCGGGATTTCGTATCGATCTGTACGAATACGATCCGGTGATCGCGGCGCTCCTTTCGGATGCGCTCTCGCGTGCGCAGACAGATCCGGCGTTGTCGGAAGCGGTTGGACGGATGAAGCTTTTTCAAAAAGACAGCATGAGCGCGATGCAGGACATGACGGAAAAGCCGGATGCGATATACCTTGATCCGATGTTTCCGGGGCGCAAAAAGAGCGGCCTTGTGGGGAAGAAATTTCAACTCCTGCAGCAGCTTGAGAAGCCCTGCGATCATGAGGAAGAACTGCTTACGGCGGCACTTCGGCTAAAACCGAAAAAGGTCGTAGTGAAGCGTCCGCTCAAAGGACCGTTCCTTGCAGGACGCAAGCCGTCCTATTCACTTACGGGTAAGGCGATCCGTTATGATGTGATCATGCCATGATAGGCTTATTTAGGGGGAGGATATCAATATCATGAAGAAAAGACTTTTGCTTTCGGAGACGATCTTTGTCTCCAGTATGCTGTTTGGCCTGTTTTTCGGGGCAGGCAACCTGATCTTTCCGGTCCTGATGGGGCAGGAGGCAGGGATGAACGTGTGGCCTGCTTCGTTCGGATTTCTGATCACGGGCGTGGGCCTGCCGCTTCTTGCGGTCGCGGCGCTCGGCATGACGCGGTGTGACGGGCTCTTTGAACTTGCGGGGCGTGTCGGAACGGCGTACAGCCTCTTTTTTACCTGCGCACTGTATCTGACGATCGGACCGTTCTTTGCGATCCCGAGATGCGCGACCGTATCCTTTACGATCGGTGTATCACCGATCCTGGGCGGCGAGTCGGCGCTCTGGCTCTTCGTCTTTTCGGTGTTGTTCTTTGCGGCGGTTTTGTGGTTCTCGCTCCATCCGAGCGGGATCCTGACATGGGTCGGCAAGATCTTAAATCCGCTGTTCCTTGTATTCCTGGCGATTCTGATGATCCGTTCTTTTGTATCGCCGATGGGCTCTGTCTCCGGGATCGAGCCGATGGGCGGCTATATCGCAGCGGCGCTTCCGACCGGCTTCTTTGAAGGCTATAATACGATGGATGCGCTTGCGGGACTGGCATTTGGCATCATCGTCGTTACGGTCATCAAGAACCTCGGCGTGGAAGAGGGCGCGCCCGTTGCCGCCAATACGATCCTTTCCGGGTTCTTCAGCTGCCTTCTGATGGGCGTGATCTATGTGCTGATGGCGCTCCTTGGCGCCCAGAGCCGCAATATCATGGAAGCCTGCGGCAACGGTGGCGAGGCGCTTGCAAAGATCGCGGAGCATTATTTTGGCAGATACGGCGCATTCCTCCTTGCGATCATGGTCACGGTCGCATGTTTAAAGACGGCTGTCGGTCTTGTTACGAGCTGCAGCGAGACATTCAAAGGCATGTTTCCGAATGCGCTTGATGAGAAGAAATGGACGTACGTCTTTACGGGTATCTCCTTCGTCCTTGCAAATCTCGGACTCAACCAGATCATCGAGTTCTCGATTCCGGTGCTCGTTTTCTTATACCCGCTTGCGATGGTGCTGATCCTTCTGGCGCTTTCTGAGAAAATCTTTGCGGGCAGCAGTCTTGTGTATAAGGTGACGATCTACTGCACGCTGCCGGTGGCGATCTGCGATTTTATCAATGCGCTCCCCTTTGAGAGCATCCTTGTGGGGCCCGCGCAGACGGTTATCAATACGCTGCCCTTCGGCAATATGGGCTTTGGCTGGTGCATCCCGGCATTTGCAGGGTTTGTGGTGTCATTCGTGATCGCAAAGTGCCGGAAGGCATGATTGGGTTAATTTGAGTTTGTAGTAATAAGGGCGCGGAGCTGTTTTGAACTATCCTGATGCTGGCTCTCCGCACTAAATTCGCACGCACTCCTCAGAACATAGGCTTTCTGCGGAACTCGCTTCGCTCAAACAGGTCCTCGAAAGCCTATTGAGGAGCGCATGCTTATTAAGTGCTACGGCAAGCATCTGGGATAGTAGCAAAACAGCTCCGCGCCCATTTTAGATTCTGCTTTTATACTACTGGTACAATGACAGGTCGTGAAATGGATAATACAATAATATGAGGAATGGAAGATCACGACGAGAGAGGTTTTGTGTACCAATGTTACGCGAAGACGAGATCAAGAAGCAACGTAAAATCGGAAAGCAGTTAATGCTGGTTAATTTGTTTAATTGTGAAAAGGACAGTGTCGTGCCCGTTTCAATAGACGACGCAGCAGCGTGGGCTTCTATGGATATAAACGATGTTAGGAAGTTAAGCAACTTTTGGAGAGGGTTTTCATCCTATGAATTATCGTGGGGCGCAGTTCATGCCTATGAACGTGGAGAAGAATATGCGGGTAGAAACGCAAATTTATTTTTGTTTAGAACATGTATGGTTTATGGAAGCCTGTCGTTGGAGATATTGATTTGCAATTTAGAAAAGAAATTTGTGGATTATCTAGCACATGAAAATTATACTGAATATTGCAAAAAACACAGCACTCGGCCGATAAGGGATGAAATGAATCAATCGGGAGTTTTTGAAAAAATACTGCGTTATTACGAGGACCAGTTTATTGAAGTGCTTGAGGATGCAATTGCTGAAGGGTATGATTGGGATGTAATCTGTGAACTGGCGGGCTTTAGTATCTCAACTAAGAAATATGCCCGATATTATGAGTCGTGCTTAGAAAAAAGTAAAGTTTCGGAAGCGTGAAGATTTCAACTTTCTTAAAGGAGCGTGCGGCCTGTGGAGAGAAGATATCCTGTTCTTGATGTCGTAAAGACCGGACAAAATATAAAGAAAATTATGCAGGCAAGAGGTCTTACTGTTAGAGATATTCAAACGTTTCTCGGACTTGGGACACCGCAAGCAATCTACCATTGGTTTGAAGGGAGAAATGCACCGACACTTGATAACGTGTATGCGCTCAGCGAACTGTTTCGTCTGCCTATAGATGCAATCTTATGCGGGAACCGGAAGAATATCTTTTTGTCTAGTCAAACTAGTGGGAGAAGGCTATATGCATATTATGTGGGCATCCTTGGGATGATTGCATAAGGGGCAACTGCCTGCCGGAATACTGTTTATGATCATGATTTATCGTGATATAATACAGTCAAACTTGTATTTATTTTTTATGAGGTTTGTTATTATGATGAAGATGCTTATTAAGATGGATGAAGCAAAAATACGTGAAGAAAGAAAGTATGATATTTCTAAGATCAATGCTTATCTTGCTAAGGCCTTTGCAAAGCGTCATATGGAGCTGGATGATGATGGCTGGTATATCAACGGGAATTTTAGTACTTGTGGTTCCCTTATTATCACGCTTTCTCAGAAAGATTGGTTTATTGACAATCTTATGGAGTGGCTTTGGTATGACGAAGAGGATGCCAGTACAGAGGATTTAAAAGCTCGTTATTCCAAGGAGAAGACCATTGCCTAATGAAGTTAGAAGGCGATATGCCATTAATTTTGATCTTACGATTAAACAGCTTGAGGAGCATTACTCGAGTGATCATCCGAAGCGCGCATATGGTCAGATTGCAAGTTATATGAAAAAGCATGGCTTTTCTCATAGGCAGTGGTCTGGTTATATTTCAGATATAACGCTGACAAAATCGGAACTTGTTGATTTCACATCGGATTTACACATGACTTTTCCTTGGTTGATAAAATGTGAAGGAAGCATGGATGCAACCGTAATCAGTGGTATTTTTGATATTAAACAAATGATTCTTGATACGATGTCTGATGAAGACGATGATATTGAGCTTTGAATATGGTTCTATTTCGATTATGTAGATAAATTGCAGCGAAAAGCGGCAGGTCAATTTGACCTGTCGCTTTTTGTTTGTTTCAACTTGGTTTAACGAGGAGGTACTGTTATGTGTGAATTTGGTTATGCTCGGATATCATCAAAAGATCAAAATCCGTCTAGACAACTTGATGCTCTTTTGGACAGAGGAGTTGAGGAGAGAAATATTTATGTTGATTATGAATCAGGAAAAGATTTTAACCGACCGCAGTATAAGAATTTAATGAATCGATTGAGATATGGCGATTCTATCGTAATCAAGAGTATTGATCGACTCGGGCGCAACTACGGTGAGATTCTTGACCAATGGAGAATTATAACGCAGATGAAGGGCGTTTTCATCGAGGTTTTGGACATGCCGCTTTTGAACACATCTGTCCAAAGAGATAATCTTACAGGCCGGTTGATTTCCGACCTGGTTTTGCAAATCTTGGCATATGTCGCGGAAACAGAAAGATCTTTTATTAAGCAGAGACAGCGTGAGGGAATCATTTCCGCGAAGAAGCGCGGAATTTGTTTTGGAAGGCCGAAAGTGAAAGAATCCGACCTATTTGAAGTAGCATACTTTAAATGGCTTAAGGGACAATTGTCTTCGCGCGAAGCTGCTGCGTTTGCTGATATGAAGCATTCCACATTCTACCGGCGTTGCAAAGAGCGGAAAATGTACGAAAACTCCGTGTTAGAAAGTAGACAATGAGAAACAGTCGATTTGTCGCAACATTGTATGCTTTTTCTTCTTTTTTCTCATTATAAATCTTCCGTTTCAGAAAGTCTGTTTTTTGAAACAAGGAGGAAAGTTATTATGAAGTGTCCAAATTGTGGGGCGGAAATAGGACCTACTAGCCAGTTTTGTGCATCATGTGGATCTCAAATATCATATGAAATGAAAAGAGAGCAAGAACAATTAAACAAACAAGGTTGTCCTCATTGCGGAAGTTCAAACATCTCTTTTAATCGTGAAAAGCAAGCAGAGTTCCGCGCTAAAAATGGAACGAATGTAATTCGGCGTACTGTTGGATTGTGTAAAGACTGCGGTTATACTTGGAGCACGAACATGGATGTTCCCGAGAAAAAATCTAAACTCTGGTTGTGGGTATTGGGGTGGATATGCATTTTTCCTGTTCCCTTGACCATTTTATTATTGCGAAATAAAGATATGAAACCAGCTTTGAAATATGCAATTATAGCAGTTGCATGGATTGTATTCCTTATTATTGGTCTGAGTGGAAAGTCAAAAGATACAAAACAGCAGGCTGCAAATGAAAAGTCACAAACAGAGGTTGAAACAGTTTCAGAAGAAAAAGAAACAGCCAATGCTGATGCTGAAGAAGTGATGGATGTTGTGCTGAAAGTCGAACCTAATATAAATGTTGATGACGGAACCGTTCTCTTTGGTATAACGACAAATTTGCCAGAGAATACGGAATTGATGATAACGGTATCCAATGCTGATGGATATAAAGCACAAGATAAAGTTGTCATCCTTGCAAAGGGCTCTGGGTTCACGTCAGAGTTTTCGGATCATGGTAAGGCACTTAAAGGCGATTATGATGTAAGCGTTTCGATGAGCTTACCAGCGTTACAAAAGGATTCTGTGAGAAAAGTTATTGGTGAAGAAGGTGAAAGAATAGGTGGGCAGTATGTAAAGAAAAGTGAGATCGGTCATTCCAATTATGTATCTGGTGAATTTCATTTTTCATTCTAGAGAATGGTGCGAGTATCCGGCGCAGGAGGCTGTTTTGCTACTATCCCAGATGCTTGCAGGAGCACTTAATGAATGAGTACTCCTCTACAGGCTTTCGAGGACCTGTTTGAGCGAAGCGAGTTCCGCAGAAAGCCTGTGTTTAGAGGAGTGCTTATGAATTTAGTGCGGAGAGCCAGCATCAGGATAGTTCAAAACAGCTCCGCGCCCTAATATTTACTTGATCACGATCCGCCCCTGCGGCTCTTTGTAGCGCTCATCCACCCTGCCGCCGAGCTCTTCTGCGATGTAATCGATTACGGCATTCTCAAGCGGGATGCCCAGATTGTTGCCGCCTTTTTCGTAAGGGGCTTTGAGAACGGTGTAGGTATCGCCGCCGGTTGCGAGAAAGTCGTTGGTGACAAGGATGTATGTCTTATTCAGATCAAGTGGCACGCCGCCGACCTTGACATCCGTAATACGTTTGCCGGGTGCTGCCGGTGCAAAGTAAGTGGAGTTTTCGTATGCGGCACCCTTTTCATAAGGGATGCCGGTGTTGATCGTAAAGCTGATACCTGCTACCTGCGGGAATGCACCGATCGGTTCGGGGTATACGCTACATGCAACTTCGAGCATTTCAAGCACCTGCGCACCGGTAACGGGGACCGTACAGAGCGTATTACTGAATGGGAACACGCTGATCAGGTCTTTTCTGGTGACTTCGCCGGGAACAACACTTGCGCGGATGTTCCCGCCGTTACAAATCGAGATGTCCGCATGGATGCCCGCTTTTCGGAGCGCATAGAGCTGCGCATCGTTTGTGAGGTCACCGAAGTTTGTTTCCGCCGTGCGGCTGCCGTTTGCAACGGTTTCGATGACGTTTCCTTTCTTATCAAGGATATCGCCGCCTGCTTTCGTGCCGTTTAGGATAACGGATGACTGCGCGATGACCTGTCTGCTTTTTTCATCAAGGTAAGCGTTATAGGCATCGCCGAGCGCTGTCAGTTCGGGATCGTATGCACCTTTATAATCGGATGCCGAGATCAGAGAGGCGGTCATCTTATTTCCGTCGTATACAACCTTTCCGACATTTGCAAGATTGCAGCCGGTGCTGGTAAGGAGCGTATCACCGACCATGATTCCTCCGGGCATCTCGGTATGGCTGTGTGCGTCAACGAACAGATTGATGCCGGTCGTATGTGCGAGCAGGTCGGTTGAACGGTTCGGGGCATCCGCCTGATCTATGCCCAGGTGGCCGACACAGATGATCAGATCACAGCCGTGTGCCTTCAGCGTATCGACCTGCGCCTGCGCACAGTCGTAGAGTTCCTGTTCTGCCAGGATCTTGTAAGGCTCCACATATTTCGGCATGGATGTTGTGATCGTTGTCGGCGTGGTCAGACCGAAGATGCCGACTTTGTATCCTTTCGGCGTTTGGGTGATGATGTTCGCCGGGAATACGGGCTTGCCGGAATCTTTGTAGAATACGTTGGCGGAGAGGACGGGAAAACGGATTGCGCCGAGCAGCTTTTCCATATGCGCCGGTGCGTAATCAAATTCGTGATTGCCTACCGTCATCATGGTATAGCCGACTCTGTTGACAAAATCGATGGCGGAGTTCCCTTGCGTGACCGTTGTCATGATCGTTCCCTGGATGATGTCTCCGGCATTGAGGAGCAGTACGTCTGCGCCTGTATCTTCATAGTATTCTTTGATCGCTTTGACACCGGCACTTCCAAGCGATATACCGCTTTCGGCAATGTCATGTCCGTGCGAATCATTGGTATGCAGAATGACAAGTTTGCCGGAAAGATTTTCTGCCGGCGCCTTTTGGGCAAAAACCGCAAGCGGCATGGCCAAAGTGAGCACAACGGTCAATGCCGGGAGCATCGCCAGTGCTTTTATCAATCGTTTCTTCATAGTGTTTCTCTCTCTTCCCCCTGGTATGTTTATATTGATCGCTATAAGCGTATCATACTTGCTATCGCTCGATCGACATCGCCATACGGCGATAGGTGTGCCGGATGCCGCGGATCACTGTGGAATATGCGGTGATGTTCTCGGGCACGGTGATACCCGGATAACCGCTGTCCCCGAGGTGATGGATATCGGTTCCGGTCATCTTGGACATCAGAGCGATGCGCTTGATCGTATCGGTATCGGCGCCTTCCTGCGATGTGCCGATCGCGGTCAGCGTCAGAACCCCGAGCGAATGCGCGTATGCGACAAGGCCTGTAACAAGCTGTTCGTTGATGCCGGGTACGGTTCCGGGAGCGGGCAGCAGGATGATGTCTGCGCCGGCATCTACAAAATGTCGGATATCCTCTTTGGTGATGATCTTTTCGGCTGCTTCGTTTAAGATCCCTGCAGCGTGCATTTTGCCGGCTGCCAGAATCACCTTGTCACCGAACGCTTCTTTGTAGGATGACAGAGTTGCCGTGATCTCATCATTTCCAACGCCTGTGCCGGGATTTCCGGTCAGGAGGATGAGGTCTGCGCCCATTTCTGCGGCACGCCTGCCGTTCTCCACGGTCGCCTTGCGGCCCTCACTCATCGCGCTTTCAGCCCGGAAGCCCGCCCGCACAGGCTCTAAGTTGATCCCGACGGGACGCCCGGTGAGCTTTTTGATGAGCCGGATGGTATCCTTTTTGTCAAAAGAAGGCCCCATATCAGGCAGGCCGTTCACAACGGGATCCCATACATCAAACATATTGAGCAGGATGAGATCTGCGCCCATCGATGCAGCTAGCTCCGCATTTGTGACATCCATCAGAAGCGGCTGGAACACGCCGATCGTTTCTGCCAGGATCGTACGTCCTTCTGCCTTTCTGATCGATTCGAGCAGTTCGTTTTTATTGAAAGAATCAAAATCTGATGCATAACAGTCTAAGATTCGTTTTGCCATAGTCTGTCTCCTTTCGTTCATTCTCTATTTCCTATTTTACATGTTTTAATGAGAATATGTCATGAAACTTTTGCAAAAGCGGGCATCCCGCGTTATAATAATTGATAATTTTGCTTGTAAACCAGAGCCCATTGGTGAATGATAGGAAGATATCATGGATCGACTCCGAAAGTGGTGCTACGGCAACCAGCCCGCCACATTTTTTCAAGAGCATAAGACGCTGATCAACGCCTATAACGTGCATATCAATGATATCATGCTCAGGCTGATTCCTGTCCTTTCGGCATTATATCTTGTCAACAGCTATCTCCTGATGGGAAAGGGGAATCCCTACATCAGACAGACCTGCTGGTTTTTTATCGTTTGCTTTTCCCTGTTATCCCATATCAGAAAGAAGAATCCGTGGCCGTTTCTTCGCCACTCACTGCTTGACAGCCTGATCTGCGGAGAGATCTCATTTCTATTCCTTCTGATGGTCGGTCCGATCTCCGATCCGGGGAATATGTCGGTCTATCATCCGGTTTTCTTCTTCATGCTGTTCCTGCTGTATATCATACCGCTTCATCATCTGGCACTGTACTGCCTTTTGCATTTTATCCTGTACAGTGTGCTGGATATTTATTGTAAAGGCTACACGATCGCTGTCGCGGATCTCACCAATGTCATGATCTGCGCGATCGGCGGTTTCATGCTTGGCGGTAATGTTTTAAAGAGCCGTCTTTCCGAGATCGCGTCGTATGATCTCTTAAAGCGTCAGAGCGAGGAAAAACTTGCAAAAGCGAATGCGCTTGCAAGCAAGGATTCGATGACGCATGTCGGCAACAGGCGTGCTTATCAGGAACTGGAAGAAGAACTCAACGAGCTGATCGAACAGGGGAGGGCCCCTGCTTTTGCGGTGGTTGTCTGTGATGTGAACGGACTGAAAGCTATGAACGACACGGGCGGTCATAAGAAGGGCGACCGACTGATCCAGAAATGCTGCGCGGATATCTGCTCTGTCTATGTGCATTCGCCTGTTTTCCGTTACGGAGGCGACGAATTTGTTGTGATCCTCAGAGACGGTGATTATGAGAATCGTGAAGTGCATTTCAGACAGCTTCGCAGTTATACGGAATTTTCAAGCGGCATGGCGATCTTTACTGCCTCAGGAGACAAAACGGTCGCAGATGTTTTCCAGCGTGCGGACCTTCGCATGTATGCGCATAAGAATGATCGCAGACACTAAGGAGCGTACCGATGAATGCTTCCCGGATAAAATATATTGCATACGGCTCCATGCTGTGCGATCACACGGCAGCTTTTTTGCTGGAGCCATATCTGAACGGGACCGGAGCGGTATCTTCCGACGATCCGCTCTACAATGTTTTGCGGACACTGGGGAGGCCCGCTCTTTTTTTGTTCGCTTTTTTTGTGGCAGAGGCTATGCGCCATACGGGGAGTCGTGTGCGTTATCTGCTCCGCCTTTTTCTTCTGGCACTTGTTTCGGAGATCCCGTATGATCTGTGCCGCGCGCGTGTATTTTGGGATCCTTCGCATCAGAATACGATCCTGACACTTTTTCTGGGCGGCCTTCTGATCGCACTCTGGGACCTTTTGGATCCTTTGAAAAAAGGGTGCCTGCCGCTGTTTTATCTGCTGCGCGCGGTATCGGCAGCCGCATTTGGCGTTCTTGCCGTGCTTCTTCGGACGGACTACGGCTTTGCGGGTGTATACCTGATCCTTCTGTTTTACCTTTTATACCTTCGCACAGACCGTTTTGTTTTGTGGATAGGTACACTTTCCATGCTCCTTTTCTTTCTGGTGCCGTATATTGGGGAAGTGCCGCTTTTTCACGCACCTTTTCCGGAAAAGGGGATGCTCCTTGCGCTGACGGAGGTTTCGGGGCTTCTGTCCCTCTTCCCGATCGATCGTTATAACGGCAGTAAAGGCAGGATGCCCGGAAAGCTTGCATGCTATCTTTTCTATCCGCTGCATCTTGTCGCATTCTATGGCCTGACACTTCTGTATTAGATTATGTTATACTTGAGAAAACGTTTGTATGGGGGTTTTGAAGATGAAAGAAATGCTTGCCAAAAACATCGATGCGATCAAAAACATCAAAAACGATCCGCTGATCGGTGCAGCTGCACTGTTGCCTCCGGTGATGGTGGTCCTGTCCGTGATCGGCTTTATCGTATCGCTTGTTCGCTTTTTTCAAAACGGGGCTTACGGCGATCAGGTTGAAGTGATCTCGTCATCCGGTATTTCTGCTGTCGGAAAAGGATTTGTGACCGGAACGGTCGGGAATCTGTACAGCGGCGTGTTCGGGATCCTCTCGCTCCTCTGTTTTGGAGTCGGACTTTTGTTTATGATGCTGCTGTCATTTAAGAAAGCGGGCACAGTTCGGCGCTTTGTGCTGATCCTTGACGCGGTCGTCATATTGCTTGTCGGCATCTTCGGCATCTATCTGTCTTCCGTCCTCGGGAGTGAAGAGGGGATCGCCGGTTCGTTTCTTGCAGGTTCAGACCCCGGCAGGATCAAAAGCATTCTTCTGATCACATCGCTGATCGCGCTGATCTCCGTGCTCTCCTTTGCTGTCCTGATCGCAACGAGCGAGGCGGGGTGGCTGATCGGGCATCTTCTGATCGCGGGTACATTTTGCTTTGCAGCGCTGCCGGCAGCGCTCTGGATCATTGAAAACAGCGTATCGATCGTCTTTCTGATCCTGGTGATCGTCGGATTTCTGGTTTTGACCGTAGCGGTCATTAAGCTCATCGGCGTGCTTGCCGCAAGAAGATCTGCAAAGCGCAGTGCGCAGAAAGCGGCTCCGGAAGCGGAAAGTGAAGAACAGGAGCAGAAACCGGAAGCCTAGCGGATCTTTTTATGCACCTTTGCGAATGCGGAAGGTGTCTGGCCTGTCTGCTTCTTAAAGAGCTGACTGAAATAGAACGGGTTGTTTCCGCAGCCGATTGCTTCGGCGATCTCGTTCATGGTCATTTCCGGCGCATTGATCAGCATCAGTTTTGCCTTGTCGATCCTGAGCTTGTTCAGATACTGCGAGAACTTCATGCCTGTCTGCTTTAAAAACTGCTTGCTGACATAATCGACATTCATAAAGAGAATATTTTCGGAGATCCATTTCAGCGAGAGCGAAGAATCGCTGATATGTTCTTCCACATAGGAGATCGCTGTCTGAATATAATCCTTGTATTCGGATGCGGTCTTCTTTTTTTCGTCGACGGTCGAGAGCCATGTGATAAAGGCTTCCGTCAGGGTCTCGATATCACTGTAGAGCTGTGCATGAAAAGCAAGATCGGGATTCAGATCACGATCTGCGTCGATCCTGCGGATCAGAATGGAGATGATACCCTGAAGTGTATACAAGCTGTCGCTTCGGTTCAGCATGTGGGACAGTTCAAAGCGTGCATGCTCCTTTTCCGTATCGGAACCTGTCAGGATCTTCTCGGCTGCCAGCATACAGGAGTCGATCAGTGAATGCGAACTTTCGATCGGGATCTGCTGACCTTCCCGATAGAAGTAGACGACATCTGTGGCTTTCATGTAGGGAAGGAGCTCACCGATCAGAAGGTTCAGGTTATCATACCGGCGGAAAATGATATTACGGATCTCACCGAAATAGCGCATCATATAATTTCGCACGGACTTTTCAAAGGTGTCGGTGGAAAACTCGCCGTTGTCTTCGAAGAAGACCCGGGCGGAAGTATGGGTCGATACGATATGCAGGGGGATCTGGGGATAGGCCTTTACCCAGTCATGGCGGAGTGCTTTTACAAGGTCGGTCCCTTTTTCTGCGGGAAACGGGAAAAGCTCCACACTGATATACGGCGTTTTCTCCTGCTCAATGGTCGTCTGTTCCGCCCATCTGTCCTTAAAGATGTTTTCATAGCCGAAGTATTTGGCAACGAGGTGGTTCTGCATCGCGAATTCGGGATTGGAGAATGCGACGTCAAATGCCTCTTTGGAGGCGCGGACAGACTTTGCCACGGCTGAGACGGCTTCCAGGATCTCCTTTTCGCCGCACGGCTTGATGAGATAGTGCTGCACGCCGTATTTCATGGCAGTCCTTGCATATTCAAACTCGGCAAAGCCTGTGATAAAGATGAATTCCACTTTGGGATTGATCTGCTTTGCGTGTTTTAACAGATCGATCCCGTCCATGACGGGCATCTTGATATCCGACATGACGATGTCGGGATGCTCGTCGATGATGACATCCAGAGCGTCGATCCCGTTACTGCAGGTCGCGATCACTTCGATCCCGATCGCACTCCAGTCGATCATGGAACGCATGGTTTCACACACCATCGGTTCGTCGTCAACAATGATCAGTTTCAGCATGAGATGTACCTTTTCCTTCCGGCGAGATGGGGACCCTTACATGAACGGTTGCCATCTCATCCTTGTTTTCAAGCGTCAGACCGTAGGAATCGCCATAGGTATAGCGCAGACGCTTGTGAATATTCAAAAGACCGATCCCGAATCCGTGCGGGAGAACGGTTTTATTGCTCAGATTTTCCAGAAGATCGTCGGGAAACTCCGATCCGCTGTTTTGCACGGTGAAAACGAGGTCGTCGCCGTCTTTTTGGGCGGTGATGAGGATAAAAGTGGTGTCCAAATTCTCCTCAACGCCGTATCTTACGGCATTTTCCACGATTGGCTGCAGGATCAGACGCGGAACAGGGATCGGATAGTATTCTTCCGGAATATCGATCCTGTATTCCAGACGCTTTTCATAGCGGATCTTCTGGATCGTCAGATACGCTTCCTGCATCTCCACGGCGTCGCCTACCGTAAACGGGGCGTCGACATTGCTGATCGACATACGCAGGATCTTGCCGAGTGATTCGACCATCAGGGAGATGTGATCGGCGCCGATCGCCTTGGCGTTCCAGTTGATCGAATTCAGCGTGTTATAGAGAAAATGCGGATTGATCTGCGCTCGAAGCGCCTGCAGTTCCGCTTTTTGCTTCAGGAGTTCGTTTTTATAATTCTCGCGGATCAGCGTATTGATCCGGTCCGTCATGGCATCGAACTGGTTGTGCAAAGCGCCGAGTTCGTCTGTACGATCCGAATAATCAAAGACGAAGAGCGGCTCGATCGGCTGCTGCTTGCGGAAGCAGATGATCTTGCTCATGAGGTTATCAAGATGCCGCAAAGTGGACTCGATCGCACCCTGCCCGAGGAAGATGATCAGTATCGTAATGAAGACCGTACAGAGAAGAACGAACATCTGCGTTCTTTCCAGAAGCTGCTGCATGCTTGTATAGTCCAGGAGATAGATATAACTCCAGCCGTAGCTTGCAAGCTTTCCTTTGACGGCAAAATAAGTCTTGCCATCGTACGGAAGAAGCCCGTAGTCACCCTTCATATCACGCGAGATCGTGGTGGCGGCCTTTTCGTCGAGGCTGTCCGAGTGATAGAAAAGCGAGTCACCGGAATGGAGGATCAATGCCTGATTGCCGGATGACGTCAGATTTTCCATGGTGCGGTTCATCAGCTGCCTGATGTCGACGCCGACCAAAACAGCCCCGAGGTTATTGAGGGACAGATCCGATGCTTGCCTGACAGCTCTGATAAGGATGAGGCCGAATTCGCCCTTTTCGTCGTTTATAAAACTCGGCACACCTTCGTTTGCAAGCGCCTGCTGCAGGATCGAAGAATGCGTGGAAGGAGACATCCGTCCGGTGGAAGCAAGTCGCGTCCCGATCTGCGTGATGGGTGTCTGTAGACTTAAGAATGTGACGATGTCGTCAGGACTTTCATATTGCATCTGCTGCAGATAGATGCTGAGGATCTGCGTGACACGCTTTTTTTCCGAGTAGTTGGAAGTGCTGCGAAGCGTGTTCATATGCATCTGTACTTCGGGCGATGAAGCGATCGTTTTGGAAAGTGTCTTGAGTGAATCGAGCTGACGCTCGAGCTCGCGTCCCGTATAGGCGAGACGTGCAGCCGTTTCGTTGAACAGAACCTCACGGTGCCGCTCGGTGACGATGCTGAAAACAACAGACAGCGACCCGACGATCATGGCATTGGAAAGCAGTATGATGATCAGGAACTTCGTACGCATGGAAATTCCCGCAAATTTTCTCATAATGGTTTGAAAGGTTCGCACAGAGCCGCCTCTTGACACTTATGTTTTGAATCATTAGATTAGTGGTAACAGTTTCAAACACAGAATACAGGGATTGAACCGCATTTGCAAGGAAGTAATGAAAAAGACTTTTCTGTTCGCGGTCCTGCCGTTCATGGCAGTATTGTTTGCCGCGATCCTCTATTTATTTTTACATATGAAACCCCATGATCAGCTGCCGGAGGCCGAAAAAAGTGAGAAGAAACTTGCCTTTTCCTGGATGGGTGACAACGTATTCGGCGCGGATGTGCAGGAGGGCCTGACCTCCTATGAGAAGCGGCATCCGGGGATCTCATTTTCCTTAAGTTACGGCTCGGACAACGGCTATTGGGACCGGCTGTACATGGCGGCTGCCAATCATGAACTGCCCGATCTGATGGTGCTGGACTATGGGCACATTGGCGTTTTCGCGGAGAAAAAGCTGCTCTTCCCAATTGATTCCTATATCGAAAGCGGCAGGATATCGGTGGAGGGGATCGCTCCGATGCTTCTTGCGTGCGGACAGTTCGGCGGTCGGCAGGTCGGTATCCCGATCGGGATCAAAGCACCCGCACTTCTTTACAACGAGGCGATCACGACGCAGGCGGGCATAACGCTCAGGGACGGGATGACGCTCTCCGAGTTTGCGCTGGATTGCCGACGCGTCTATAACCAGACCAGATATAAGACGCTGCTCCCCGAAGAGCAGTCTCTGAATCTCCTTTCATACATTCTTCGCGGCGAAGGGAAAAGCGTTTTCGGAGAAAACGGACCCGGCTATGAGGATCCCATGGATACGCTCCCGTTCTTTGAGCTGTATGAGACGGCTTCCCGCGAGGGCTGGGCTTTTGACAGGAACGCATTCGGACAGACGGAAAGTGACAGCATCGCGGAGAGCCCGCTGACGAGCGGAAACGGGCCGAGCAATATGAGCTGGTGCGGATTTTATCATTCCAACGATCTTGTGACGGGGCAGAAAGGTGCAAAAACGGGTGTGGAGCTCGCAATCACGACCTGGCCGTCCGATCATTTTGACCGGTCGATCTTCTATGTGCCGAGCGGATTTTATACGATCGCAGCCTACACGGATTGGGGGCAGGAATGCGCGAATGTGATCAATGCCTTCAGCCATGAGCAGATCCATCTCGATAAGATCATGGGCGGAATGGGGCTGGCTGCCGACAAGAGTTATCGGCGATGGCAGAAGGGCAGCGTCGATCCGGTCAGAACGAAAGAAATGGAATATCTCGAAAACATCGTGCTCCCGAAGGCCGGAGAGATCCCGAAGCCGTATCGGGCGGAGCATGAACGCCTGAATGCACTTCTGATCCGCCTGGAGAATGAGATCCTGGTCGGGTCGATCACGGCGAGTGAGGCAGCAGAGAGGTTTTATCAGGAAGCGTGGGAAAGATCGAAATGATCGTGTTTCGGTCCCCGCGCTTTTTCACTTTTATGTGCTAAATTTTTTTATAAGATTTTTATAAAGATTTTCTTAGAACAGACGGATTACGAATTGCGAATATGATATAGTAAGTATATGTATTGAAATATATGACGGAGGTATAGGATGAAAAAGGAAAAGGAAAAGAAAACCGGAAAACTGAGCACGCAGCTGTTGATCATTTTACTTCCGATGATCGCCGTGTTCATTATTGCTATTGCGCTTCTTATCTTCATAAGATCGAGAAGCGTGATTATTGACACCGCACAGGCGAGCCTGCGGAACGAATCAGCCTCGTATGCCAACGATATCGGCGGACGGATCGGCAAGATTATGGGCTACTATGATGCAGTTGCGGATGTTGTCACGAAGACGCCGTATGCAGATGAAACAGGGATGGTGAAGTCTCTTGAGATATGCATGTCAGCATTTAATGAGACGCCGACCGGCATCTATTTCGGCTTCTCCGATAAAAGCTATCTGGATCCGTCCGGCTGGGTGCCGGATGAGGGATACGACCCAACGACGCGAGACTGGTATGTGGACGGTACCGGTAAGAACAAGATGACGATGGGCGCAGCATATCTTGACCTCGATTCCAATTCGATGGTCGTTTCGATCTCTCGTGAGATCGGCCTTTTAAACGGGAAAACCGGCGTGGCCGCTGTCGATGTCCGTCTCGGGGAGATCTCCGATCAGGTGGCGGAGTATAAGCCGGGCAAGACAGGACAGTCGATCCTTCTTGATGGAGAGACGATTCTCGCTGCCGTTAATAAAGATTACAACGGGAAGAAGGCTTCCGAGATCTCGGGCGATGCGTTCGTGCAGAGACTTGGCGCGCAGGTTAAGGCCGGCGCTGACACGCTTCAGACGATCAAAGGGAATGACGGCGGTGACTATTATGTTTCCTTTGATGCGGTTCCCAATACAACATGGACGATGGTTTCCTTTGTACCGAAAAATGATGTGCTTGCGGAACTTTCGACACTGACGATCGTTACTACCGTTCTCGTGATCCTGATGCTGATCGTAAGTACTGTTGTCATCATGATGATCATTAAAAAGAAGATCACAACGCCGGTACGTGAGCTGACAGATAACATCGTACATATCGCAGACGGCGATTTTACCATCAATATCCGTAAGGGCGGCAACAACGAGATCGGTGTCATGAACAACCGGATGTCCGATTATGTTGAGACGATGAAGGAGACGCTCGGCAGGATGAAAGATGTTACGGAAAAGCTGTCAGAAGAGTCCGAGAACAGCAGGAATGCCTCCGCATCGCTGAACCAGCAGGCTGCGGAGCAGAGCGAGTCGATGGGCAATATCCGTGAGACGATGAACGATGTTTCCAATTCCGTGACGGAGCTTGCGACCAATGCAACGGAGCTTGCACAGGCTGTGGGCGAGATGACGGATCAGGGCAATGCGGTCGGTGAGACGATGGAAACACTTCTGTCCAAGGCAAAACAGGGTCAGAAGGATATGGAGAATGTCCGCAAGAATATGGGCGAGATCTCCGAGTCTATGTCCGAGATGAACGAAGTCGTTCGTACGGTCGATGAAGCGGCCAACAAGATCAACACGATCGTGGAGATGATCAATGCCATCTCCTCTCAGACCAATCTGTTATCGCTCAATGCCTCTATTGAGGCGGCGCGTGCGGGAGAGGCCGGCAAGGGATTTGCCGTAGTGGCGACAGAGATCGGCAATCTGGCCAATGAAAGTGCCAACGCGACGACCGAGATCAGTCAGATCATTACGGACATCACATCGCAGATCAGAAAACTCGCTGAGCAGTCCGAAGCAAGTTCGCAGGATATCTCATCGAGCAGTGAGGCTGTCAGTGTGACGGAGCAGACGTTCAACGATATCTTCAAGTCGCTGGATGATGCGGGAATGCTGGTTCGGAATATGGTCAAGAAGATGGACGAAGTCAATGACATCGCATCTTCCGTGGCGGCGATCTCGGAAGAGCAGGCTGCAAGCACCGAAGAAGTAACGGCTACGGTTGAAACGGCTACAAACAGTGCGGAGAACGTTGCGGCTGAGAGCCGTGAAGTAGACCAGAGTGCGGAGACGGTTTCCGATTCCGCCGAGAAGATCGAGAGCTTTGTCGATATGTTCAGGATCTAAAGCGGCTTCATACGAAGAATACGATAAACGCCCGGTACAGCAATGTGCCGGGTGTTTTTTATGCGCTGAAACTGTTTTTTGAAAAAGTCGGTTTTTTGCAAACGCACCTCTTTTATTTAAATTGTATATAAAAACTCTGTTTGCTAATAATAAATTATGAAATTTGCAGAAAGGAGTTAAGGTATTGGGGAAGTGTTTAAATGCAATCTGTAAGTTTGCGGAAGTGATCGCGGCCGTTTTATTGGCGATCATGTGCACACTGGTGTTTGCAAATGTTTTGACACGCTATGTATTCCATTATGCGATCCCGTGGTCGGAAGAGATGGCAAGATTCCTTGAGATCTGGGTCTGCTTTTTGGGCGCGGCACTGCTTTACAAGGAAGACGGTCACATGGGACTGGATATTTTGGTAAAAGTACTCCCGAAGCAGGTCGCGAGGATCTGTCAGGTGGTTGTAGATTGTCTTGTACTCTACATCGCATGGCTCATCGGCTTTGGCGGTTATCAGCTGACGGCAAGTAACATGGCGTGGAAAGCACCGGCAACAGGACTTTCTTATGCATGGAAGTTTGGCATCACCGTTGCAGCCGCAGCACTGATCATGATCTTTGCGGTAACAAAGCTGTACTGGCATATACTCAGCATCATCAAAAACAAAGATCTGATCGAAACAAAGAAGACAGGAGGTGGCGACTTATGATGCTTTTGATCTTTCTTGTCGTATTGTTCGGCACGCTGCTTCTGTATCTTCCCGTAGGCTTTTGCCTTGCGGTATCCGGCGTCGTATTGATGTCGATCATGACGGGTGACATTACAGCGGCCAATGTGGCGCAGAACATTGTTCGTGGGGTAGACAGTGTTCCGCTGATGGCGATCCCGTTCTTTGTACTTGCCGGCGAAGTAATGAATGTCGGCGGTATCTCGCAGCGTATCGTACGCTTTGCAAAAGCGCTGCTCGGCCACGTAAGAGGCGGCCTCGGTTATACATCCGTCTTTGCGAGCATGCTTTTTGCCGGAATCTCCGGATCGGCGATCGCGGATACGACGGCAGTCGGCTCGATCCTCCTTCCTTTGATGGAAGAGGACGGTTACGAAAAGGATGAATCCACGGCACTGATCATTTCGGCGGGTACGATCGGACCGATCATTCCGCCTTCCATGCCGATGATCATCTTCGGATGCTGCGCGAGTGTCTCGATCTCAAAGCTTTTTATGGGTGGTATCATCCCGGGACTTCTGATCGGACTTGCCCTGATGATCATGTGGAAGATTCATTGCAAGAGACGTCCCGAGATCTATAAGAAGCACAAGAAAGCATCCGCAAAAGAGCGTCTGATCGCACTGAAAGAAGCGAGCTGGGCGATCCTTTTGCCGGTCATCATCCTGGGCGGCGTGCTCACCGGCGTATGCACGGCAACGGAATGTGGTGTTGTTGCGGTATTCTACGCACTGTTCGTGGGATTCTTCGTATATCGAGAGCTGAAACCGAAGCATATCCTTCCGATCCTGATCTCGACGGTAAAAAGTACGGCTTCCGTCATGTTTGTTGTGGGAACGGCAACACTTGCCGCATACTACATCACAACGGCCGGGATCCCCGGCATGCTGACGGAAACGCTTTTATCCATTTCGGATAATAAGTTTGTCGTTGTTCTTTTGATCAACATTCTGCTTCTTTTGGTAGGATGTGTTATGGACCTGACACCGGCGATCCTGATTCTGGCACCGATTCTGGTTCCCGTGGTCACACAGCTCGGTTACGATCCGATCTGGTTTGGTGTTGTTATGGTATGTAACCTTTGCATCGGCATCATCACACCGCCTGTCGGAACCGTTCTGTATGTCGGATGCGGCTTATCCGGTCTTTCCATGATGGAAGTTGTAAAGCCGTGTCTTAAATTTATGGCGGCAATGTTCATCTGTCTGATGATCATTTCCTATATACCGGAATTGGTTATGCTGATTCCGAATCTAATGGGGTAGATAGTTAGAAAGAGAGGGTAAAAACGAATGAAACGAAAACTCATGTCAGTATTGTTAACGGGTGTTATGGTGCTTTCGCTGACAGCCTGCGGCCAGGCAGCTGGCAGCGGCAATGCGGCAGATACCTCCAAATCTCCTGATTCTGCAGCACCTGCAGCGCAGGCAGCGGCACCCGCGGCCGACTCGGCAAGCGGTAAGACTGTAATCAAGATCGCATCCGGTCTTACCGCACAGGCGGCTGAAAATGTAGGCGCATACGAATTCGAGAAGATAATCGAAGAGAAGTATCCCGAATTCGATGTGCAGGTTTATACAGATGCTCAGCTCGGTGATGACACCGCATGTGCACAGGATGTTTCGATGGGCAACTTAGAGGCGGTTATCCTGTCTCCGTCCGTGCTGACCGGCATGTGCAGTTCTCTGTCGGTATTCGATCTTCCGTTCCTGTTCCCGAACTATGAGGCGGCAGATGCGGTTATGGAATCCGACGTGGCAAAGGATATCGCAACGGAACTTGCAGGCAACGGCCTTCATGTTCTTGCATGGTATGAGAACGGCTTCCGTCAGCTGACCAATTCCAAAGTAGATGTACACACACCTGCAGACGTAGCCGGATTAAAGATCCGTACCATGGAAAATGAGATCCATCTTGCAGCATTCAAGGCACTTGGCGCCGTTCCGACACCGATGGCTTTCTCCGAAGTTTTCACAGCTATGGAATCCGGCACGATCGACGGTCAGGAGAATCCGATCTCCACGATCTATCTGAATTCCTTCTATGAAGTAAACAAATACTGCTCACTGACCAATCATGTATACGGTCCCAAGCTCTTCTTGCTGAGCGAGTCTCTGTTCCAGAAACTGACAGACGAGCAGAAAGCATTCTTCGAAGAAGCAGCTGCAAAGTCTGCCGTAACAGACAAGGAAGTAAACAGAAAGCAGTGCGATGACTATATCCAGAGCCTTCGTGATGCCGGCATGACAGTAACCGAACTGACCAATGAAGAGCATCAGGCGTTTGTAGATGCAACCGCACCGATCTATGATGAGTTCAAGTCCCAGATCGGCGAGGACCTCATCAAAAAAGTGCAGGATGTTTGTGCAAAATACTAAATGGATAGACTGAGGGCTTAGATATGAACGTAAAAGGAAAAAGTATTCTGATCACCGGCGGTGCCGGCGGGCTCGGATCCGTGATGGCAAAACTGCTTGCCAAAAACGGTGCGACCATCTTTATCCTGGATCTTCCCGTTGCTGAGAAGTCGGCAAACGAGCTGATCGCAGAGATCGAAAAAGACGGTGGCGAAGCATATTTCGAGCCGATCGACGGAACAAAAGAAGAGGACTGGAAGAGAGTCGTAGGATCCGTCGGATCAAAAGGAAAGAGAATTGATGTGCTGATCAACAATGCCGGCATCAATATCCGCAAACCGGTTGAAGAGATCAGTATGGACGAGTGGATGACGATGATGTCCGTTAATGTCGGCGGCGTATTCTTAGGGATCAAGTATTCGATCCCGGTAATGCGCAGTCAGGGCGGCGGGCTGATCATCAACACATCTTCCGTGTGCGGCCTGATCGGCCATAAGTTTACGCCGGAAGCATATACCGCAACGAAAGGTGCCGTTACGATGCTGACCAAAGCGATCGCATCCAGATACGGAAAAGATAATATCCGTTGCAATTCGATCCATCCCAGCACAGTGGACACACCGCTTGTGCATGAGAGATTGAAAGATCCGCAGTTTGCCAGCGAGCGTCTTGGCGAAGTACCGCTTGGACGTCTTGCGACAGCAGATGATGTAGCCAATACGGTACTGTTTCTTGCATCCGATGAAGCAAGCTTCATAAACGGTGCGGCAGTTCCGATCGACGGTGGCGTGACTTGCTATTAAAAAGGTGTTTTCCATATCCCCTAAATAAAGAATGGTTTTTTGGAAAGCCGGCTTTTCGATGCAGCTATGTATCGGATAGCCGGTTTTTCAATTTATGCGGCACTGCCGCTTCGGGCCGGACAAAATGTGGAAAGATAAAGAATTTATAAATTGTTAGCACTCACACTTGTCGAGTGCTAATCCGTGTGATATAACTAAAGCAGGAACGGTGAGAGGAGCACCGGATCCTGCTTTTTCTTATTTAAATACACCGTAAGGAGGTGTTTCCATGAATATTTCAAAATTTACACAAAAATCCATGCAGGCGATCGAACAGTGTGAGAAGCTTGCATACGAATACGGCAACCAGGAGATCGAACAGGAGCACCTGCTCTACAGCCTCTTAACGATCGAGGACAGCCTGATCTTAAAACTCATCACCAAGATGGAGATCAATACGGATCATTTTGTGAACCGCGCAAAGACTGCCCTTGAGAAAAGGGTGAAAGTGCAGGGCGGACAGGTCCATGTGGGTCCCGACCTGAACAAAGTGCTCGTGACGGCCGAGGATGAAGCGAAGGCGATGGGGGACGAGTACGTCTCCGTAGAGCATCTGTTCCTTTCCATGATCAAGAGTCCGAACAAGGAGATCAAAGCGATCTTTTCGGAGTACGGCATCACAAGAGAACGCTTTCTGCAGGCCCTGTCGTCCGTTCGCGGCAACCAGCGTGTAACAAGCGACAATCCGGAAGCAACGTACGATACACTCGAGAAGTACGGGGAAGACCTCGTTGAAAAGGCGCGTTCGCATAAGATGGATCCCGTGATCGGTAGGGACGGAGAGATCCGGAATGTGATCCGCATTCTGTCCAGAAAGACGAAGAACAATCCGGTCCTCATCGGCGAGCCGGGTGTCGGCAAGACTGCAGTTGTAGAAGGACTCGCTCAGAGGATCGTCCGTGGCGATGTGCCGCAGAACTTAAAAGATAAGAAGATCTTTGCGCTTGATATGGGCGCACTGATCGCAGGCGCCAAGTACAGAGGCGAGTTTGAGGAGCGTCTGAAGGCGGTCCTTGAAGATGTAAAGGCAAGCGACGGACAGATCATCCTCTTTATCGATGAGCTGCATACGATCGTCGGCGCCGGCAAGACGGACGGCGCGATGGATGCCGGCAACATGTTAAAACCCATGCTGGCAAGAGGCGAGCTGCACTGCATCGGTGCGACAACGCTTGATGAATACAGACAGTACATCGAAAAGGATGCGGCGCTGGAGCGTCGTTTCCAGCCGGTCATGGTCGATGAGCCTACGGTGGAAGATACCGTTTCCATCTTAAGAGGCCTGAAGGAACGCTATGAAGTATATCACGGCGTTAAGATCACGGACGGTGCGCTTGTGAGCGCAGCCGCATTATCCGCACGGTATATCTCCGACAGATTCCTGCCTGATAAGGCGATCGACCTCGTTGATGAGGCTTGCGCGCTCATTAAAACGGAACTTAATTCCATGCCGACCGAACTCGATGAGCTGCAACGCAAGATCATGCAGATGGAGATCGAAGAGGCCGCCTTGAAAAAAGAAACAGACCACCTTTCCAAGGAGCGTCTATCCACTCTTCAAAAAGAGCTGGCGGAGCTGCGGGATGATTTTAGCGGGCGCAAAGCAAAGTGGGATAATGAAAAAACATCTGTCGATAAGCTCTCCAAACTTCGCGAGCAGATTGAAGCGGTGAACGTGGAAATCCAGATCGCGCAGAATGAGGGGAATCTTGAAAAAGCGGCTGAGCTGTCTTACGGGCAGCTTCCGCGTCTGAAGCAGGAACTTGAACAGGCTGAAGAAGCCGTCGCCGGCGGAAAGCTTTCACTTGTGCATGAGTCTGTGACGGAAGAAGAGATCGCGAAGATCATTTCCCGCTGGACAGGCATTCCGGTTGCCAAGCTGACCGAGTCGGAACGTAATAAGACGCTTCATTTGGATGAAGAGCTTCACAAACGCGTGATCGGTCAGGATGAAGGTGTCACCAAAGTAACGGAAGCGATCATTCGGTCCAAGGCCGGCATCAAGGATCCGACCAAGCCGATCGGCTCATTCCTTTTCCTGGGTCCTACCGGTGTCGGAAAGACGGAACTTGCCAAGAGTCTGGCGGCTTGTCTTTTTGACGATGAGAACAACATGGTCCGGATCGACATGTCCGAATATATGGAGAAGTATTCCGTATCACGTCTGATTGGAGCGCCTCCCGGATACGTCGGATATGAAGAGGGCGGCCAGCTGACGGAAGCGGTGCGCCGCAAGCCGTATTCGGTCGTTCTGTTTGATGAGGTGGAAAAAGCGCATGCCGATGTGTTCAACGTCCTGCTGCAGGTACTTGATGACGGACGTATCACGGATTCGCAGGGACGGACCGTTGACTTTAAGAACACGATCATCATCATGACTTCGAACCTGAAGGAAGAGGATCTGCGGTCGCATTTCCGCCCCGAGTTCTTAAACAGACTCGATGAGATCGTGACATTCAAGTCCCTCTCCAAGGACAATATCGCGTCGATCGTCGGACTGATCATGGCGGACCTGAACAGACGTCTTTCCGACCGTGAACTGACTGTGGAACTGACGCCTGCGGCAGCGGATTATATCACGGAGAACGCATATGATCCCGAATTCGGTGCGCGTCCTTTGAAGCGTTACATCCAGAAGTATGTCGAAACATTGTCCGCGAAGCTGATTCTCTCCGATGCGGTGGGGGCGGGGGATACGATCCTGATCGATGTAGACAGCGGGGAATTGACTGCAAGAAAGAAATAACGGTGTTATACTGTTTATGAGAAAACATGCAGGCAGGAGGATGTCATGATCCCTAAAGACCCCGTAATGCTCTTAAGCTTTGTGAATATGAAGCTGAGAGACCGATATCAGAACCCGGATGCGATGTGCGATGACCTTGATTTGGACCGCACAGAGATCGACGAAAAGCTCGCCGGGATAGGCTATGCGTATGATCCCGGACGCAATCAGTATGTATAAGAAGTGATGTATTCTGACGTCTCCGGGCGGATGCATAAAACGAACCATAATGCATAATATGCATGAATATTACGAGATTCCTGCATATTATGCATTTTTCGTTTGCATTTCGGAAAGCCGGTGCTATAATGGGGTACGAAGTTTGAAAGCGAAGCTTTCAAACTTGGTTGGCGGCTCAAATAGACAAGCAAGCTTGTCTGCTTGAGTCTGGAGTACAATATGAAAAAATGTATTCTATAGTATAAGAAGAAAGAAGGACAATAACATGAAAAAAGCAATCGCACTTTTACTGATGGCAGTCATGACCGTATCCGTTATGGGTTGTGGCAGCAGCGCAGGCGGCGCAGCATCCGACGGTACATTGACAGTCGGCACGAACGCAGAGTTCCCGCCTTTTGAGTATGTGAACGATGCAGGTGAGCCGGACGGTTTTGATATCGCGCTGATCAAGGCGATCGGTGACAAGATGGGCGTAAAGGTTGAAGTAGAGAATATGGATTTCGATGCACTTGTTGCATCGATCGGATCCAAGATCGACGTTGCCATCGCCGGTATGACCGTTACGGAGGAGAGAAAGCAGACGGTTGATTTCTCCGATTCTTACTATGAAGCGGTTCAGTACGTGATCGTGAAGAAAGACAGCACGATCGCTACGGCAGATGATCTGAAGGGCAAAAACATTGGCGTGCAGCTCGGTACGACAGGTGACTTCCTTGTCGAGGATATCGAAGGTGCGACGGCAGCTCAGTACCAGAAAGCCGTTGATGCAGTGAACGATCTGTTAAACGACCGTGTAGATGCTGTTATCATCGACAAGAATCCCGCACTCGTTTTCACAGAGAAGTACGCGGACCAGCTTGTGGCACTGGAAGGCAGCGCGTTCAACTTTGAGCAGGAGAACTATGCGATCGCTATGCCGAAGGGCGACAAAGAACTCGCGGATGCGATCAACAAAGCGCTTGCAGAGCTCAAAAAAGACGGCACATTTGATAAGCTTGTAGCTGACTATATCGGTTAATAGGCGGAGCATTTATGGGAGACTGGTTTACAAAGCTCTCTTCGATGATCAATATGGCGTTCATCGAAGGCGATCGCTGGCAATTATATATCAAGGGACTCGGCGTGACGCTGGAGATCGCATTCTTTGCGGCGATTCTCGGTGTTATCATCGGTACGGCGCTGGCCCTGATGAAGCTTACAAAGCGCCCGAACGGAAAAGAAGGTTTTCTTTCCCGCATTGCGCAGATCTATATTGACGTCATCCGCGGCACACCTTCCGTGTTACAGCTCCTCATCATGTGGTTTATCGTGATGTCCAATACCAAGAACGGCGTGCTTGTCGCATCGCTCACATTCGGTATCAACAGCGGTGCCTATGTGGCGGAGATCGTGCGTGCGGGCATCCTGGCGGTGGATCACGGACAGGAAGAGGCGGGCAGATCGCTCGGCCTTTCCAAGGCGCAGACGATGCGCTATATCGTGCTTCCGCAGGCGGCCAAGAATGTACTGCCTCCGATCGGCAACGAGTTTATCACGCTGCTGAAAGAGACTGCGATCGTAGGTTACGTGAGTCTGACGGATCTTACACGCTGTGCGAACCAGATCGTATCGCGTACTTACGAAGCATTCATGCCTCTGATCGGCGCAGCGGTGATTTATTTTGTGGTCATTAAGATCATGACACATCTGCTGGGCATTCTGGAAAGGAGGCTTAGAAGAAGTGATAGACGTTAAGAACCTCGTAAAGACCTTTGAAGATGGCAAGACGATCTTAAAAGGGATCAGCTATCATGTAGAAAAAGGCGACAAGATCGTTATCGTCGGACCGTCCGGTTCCGGAAAGAGTACGTTCCTGCGTTGCTTAAACCTTTTAAATCAGCCGACGTCAGGTGAGATCTGGTTTGATGGCAAGATGATCAACGATCCGAAAACGGACATCAACAAGATCCGTGAACACATGGGCATGGTGTTCCAGAACTTTAACCTGTTCAACAACCTGACCGTTATGGACAATATTACATTGGCGCCGGTAAAGCTTGGCATTATGAAACCGGATGAGGCCAAAGAAAAAGCGCTTTCTCTGCTGGCACGCGTAAATCTGACAGAAAAGGCGGATGTCTATCCGATCTCACTTTCGGGCGGGCAGAAGCAGCGTATCGCAATTGTACGATCCCTTGCAATGAACCCGAAGATGATGCTTTTTGATGAGCCGACCAGTGCACTTGATCCTGAGATGGTCGGTGAGGTACTGGATGTTATGAAGGAACTTGCGGAAGACGGTATGACGATGGTCGTCGTGACACACGAGATGGGCTTTGCAAGAGAAGTGGCGAGCAAGGTTCTGTTCATGGATGACGGCCTTATCGTGGAAGAGAACAACCCGCAGGATTTCTTTAATAACCCGCAGAATCCGAGGCTGAAAGATTTTCTCTCCAAAGTTTTATAAAAAATTAAGAAATAATGAAAGGCCGAAACATCAGTTTCGGCTTTTTTTATTGTCCATCCATGATATGATTAAGGTAGTGTGGGAAAGGGGAATGCATGAATTCTTCGATTTTTGACAAACTCTATGAGAGATGGCAGAGTCGATTGGTTCTGACCAATATTACGTTTGTGGCAGCGGGCTTTGTATGCCAGCTGCTCGGTTATGGGATCTCTATGCTCACACATACTGCGCTTACATCCCCGATGGAGTATGTGACGGATTTTCTGCTCCTTCCGTTAGGGTGTAATCTTCTTGTGCTCCTGCTGGGGGCGATCCTTCTTCGCGCACTTAGGGATTCCTTGTTTTGGAGTGAATTTATCCCTCTCCTGCAGATGAGCCTTATCCTGACCATCTTTGCGATTACCTATAATCAGTTTAGTGTCCTGATCGGATTACTTTGTTTTACACTTTTTATCGGTGCGGCTTTTGATCGTGTCAGTGGTCTTTTGGTCGCGCTCTTTTTTGCGCTTTACGAGGCATATGAGGTGCAGGTGTTCAGAGAAGTGTATAGCCGTGAACATGGAATTCCGGATCCGTATGCCAGTATCGAAATGGTCGTGGCGATCGTAACAATCCTGGTTGCCTTTTTTATCAGCCGCGATTTTCTGAAATATCAACTTCGTAAGATTGATATCCTGACCAAGGTGTATGAAAAGGAAGTGCGTCTGCAGGCAGCACTTGACAGGGATGTCAAGACCGGTCTCTATTCTGCGACATATTTTAACAATGCGCTGGATAGAGCGGTACGCGAACAGCCGGAAACGTTGTATTTGATGATTCTTGATCTTGATGATTTTAAGCGTATTAACGACCGCTTCGGCCATGCGAGCGGTGACGTTGTGCTTTTTCGTCTGGCCGCTCTGATGCGTGACTATTTCAGCGAAGATGAATGCCCGAGCCGTTTTGGCGGAGAAGAGTTTGCGGCGATCGTCAGAACGGGGACAATGGAAGAGATGCTTCGTCGCTGTGAGGCGTTCCGCAGGGAGTTTTCTGCGCAGGTCTATCCGTTCACTTCCGAACCGATCACGTTTAGCGTCGGGATCGCTTCTCTGGAAGCCGGGTGGGAGACAAACAAGTTCTTTGATTATGCAGATGCGGCTCTCTATCAAGCCAAGAAGCAGGGCAAAAACTGTATCTGCAGGTGGAACGACCTGATGGATCCTTCCGGATCCGGAAGGGAGGCGTCGTATGATAACTGACAGGAGAGCAGAGATACTGGATGCCGCATATGAATCCTGGAACGGTCGCCTTAAGCGGATCAATCTCATTCTGATCTTTGCGACGATCGTTGTGGATATCGTGGGATTTGTCATCAGCAGGGTGGAGCAGACTGGCAAAGTACCCTGGCCATGGTACATTTTGCTTCATATTCTGGTTCCTCTGTTCGTTAATCTGGTCGGCCTTTTGCTCTGCCACATCAGGGAGAAGAATGAAAACATCTCGAAACAGGAACGCTACGCTTTGCCGCTTTTTGAACTGTGGCTGATCGGCACAACGGTAACGATCTCCAAGTATCTGTTCCCGGTATTGACTGTTATGGTCTGCGTTCCGATCTTTTGCAGCGTGTATTTTGACAATCGTGCTCTAACCAGAAAACTGACTGTAGCGGCCTTTATTTCCGCGGTGATCTCAGGCTTTACGAGTAATCTGTTCAGGGGACTTCGCGGTGAACCTACGGGTCAGCCCATGCAGCATCTGTTTATGAACATTGTTCTGGTTCTGGGTGTGTGGATTTTGAGCGCTGCTCTTATGCATCTGCAGTGGCAGAAGAATGAAAGGACGGAAGAGATCCTGAACAAAGAGAACATGCTTCAGGATGAACTGCGGCATGACAGCAAAACAGGACTTTACTCTTCTGCTTTTTTCAATCATGTCCTTGCGGAGAAGATCAAAGAAGGAAAGCCGTTCTATCTGATGCTTTCGGATATTGATGACTTTTCTTCCGTAAACAATCACTACGGTCATAATCAGGGCGATCTTGTGCTCGTAAGGCTGGCAGGGATATTGTGCGCGCATTTTAATGTAGAAGAGTGTCCGAGCCGGTTTGGCGGGGAGGAATATACGGTTCTGTTTGCCGATGAAGGAGCAGATCGTGCTATTGCAAGATGTGAAGCTTACAGAAAGGAATTTGAGACGCAGGTGTATTCGTTCATGCCACATAACGTTACGATCAGTGTAGGGCTTGCAAGATGGGAGCGCGGACTGACCGATACACAGCTTTTTGATCGCGCGGACAGAGCGATGTATTACTCCAAGCGCAACGGCAAAAACATGACAACAATGTGGAAACCGCAGACGGAAGAGGCCGTTTCAAAATAGATCGATATGAACAGGCAATTTTACAAATCGTTTTTTTCGCTTTTTGCACTGCTGGTGCTGCAGAATGTGGTTACGATCGCCGTGAATCTGGCGGACAACATCATGATCGGCGGCTACAGCGAGATCGCGCTGTCGGGCGTGGCAACGGTGAATCAGGTGCAGTTTGTCTACCAGCAGCTTTTGATGGCGCTGGCCGATAGTCTGGTCATATTCGGGAGCCGGTTCTTTGGTGAGGGGAACCTGCCGGCGCTGAAGAGAACGGCGGCGATCGCGATGCGCGCGGCGTTCTATATCGGGATCGTGATGTTTGCGCTTTCATCGCTCTTCCCGTATCGGCTTCTGTCGCTTTTTACCGATGACGCTCCGATCATCGAACAGGGTATGACATACCTGTCGATCATACGGTTTACCTATCTTTTTTTTGCGATCACGCAGATTCTTCTGGGGACACTCCGAAGCATTCAGTCCGTTCGGATCGCGTTCGTATTGTCGCTCGTTGCGTTCTGCGTTAATTGCGGGATCAACTATGTCCTGATCTACGGAAGATTTGGCGCGCCGGAAATGGGTACGGAGGGTGCGGCTATCGGCACGTTGACTGCAAGAGTCACAGAACTTCTTATTCTGCTCCTGTTTATCGGACGCAGGGAAAAAACGCTGAAACTGCGCTTCTTTGATTTTCTCGGAAGAGACAGAACCCTGCGCAGGGATTATACGAGGATTGCGATCCCAAATGTGATCGCCTCTGCGCTGTGGGGACTCAATGTCGCAATGCAGACCGTGATCCTAGGACATATGACGGCATCTGCCATTGCAGCCAACAGCATCTCCTCAACTCTCTATCTTCTTCTTAAGTCCGCTGCCGTCGGTGCTGTATCCGCATCGGCTGTGACGATCGGCAGGATCATCGGTCTTGAAGGAGAAGCGGCTGCAAAGAGAGCTTCCGTCCGGCTGCAGCGGATCTTTGTTGTGATCGGCATCACAGCGGGTATTCTGATCCATCTGATTTCGGAACCGATCATCGGTCTGTACAGTCTGAGCGAGGAGACAAGGCAGCTGACGGTCACGTTCATGATGATCCAGACGGTGGCGCTCGTCTTCATGTCTTACCAGATGCCTACCAACTGCGGCATCGTTAAGGGCGGCGGATCCGTCGACTATGTGCTGAAACTGGATTTTATCAGCATCTGGTGCATCGTGATCCCGGTATCGCTGCTTGCCGCGTTTGTCTTTGACGCATCGCCTGCGGTCGTGGTATGCTGCCTCAACGCGGACCAGGTCTTCAAGTGTATCCCCGCGTATATCAAGGTTAACCACTGCAACTGGATTAAAAGGATTGTCTCGGAATAGACAGTTTTGAAAGAGACAGCTTCTGAAAGGCTTGTCTCAAAACAGGGGACCGCTTTCTCCTTACTGTTTCCCATGCATTCGCATGTGCACTTAGCGAATCGGTCTTCTTCAACGATCATTTCGAGGACTGTTTGAGCGAAGCGAGTTCCGCAGAAATGATCGACGCTTTGAAGAAGGCGGATGAGTTTAGTGCCGAAATGCGCGCATGGAAACAGTATGAGAAAGCGCTTTATCTATCTAGACAAATGCCTCCAAACATAGTAAAATATACAAGAATTTTGGGCTATTTATATAACTCATAAAATAGAAAGGAAGGGAAATGTCATGTCATTAGTTACAACGACAGAAATGTTCAAGAAGGCATACAACGGCGGTTATGCAGTTGGTGCATTCAACGTAAACAACATGGAGATCGTTCAGGGTATCACAGAAGCGGCTGCTGAGCTTAAGAGCCCCGTTATCCTTCAGGTTTCCAAAGGCGCGCGTGCATACGCAAACCACACTTATCTTGTAAAGCTGGTAGAAGCTGCAGTAGCGGAGCATCCTGAGATCCCGATCGCACTTCACCTTGACCATGGCGACAGCTTTGAACTCTGCAAATCCTGTATCGACGGCGGTTTCACATCCGTTATGATCGATGCTTCTTCCAAACCTTTTGATGAGAACGTTGCTCTGACCAAGCAGGTTGTTGAGTACGCTCACGCACACGGCGCAGTAGTAGAAGCAGAGCTTGGTACACTTGCAGGTATCGAAGATGAAGTAGTCGTAGAAGCAGGTAAAGAGAGCTACACACATCCTGAAGAAGTTCAGGAATTCGTTGAGAAGACAGGCTGCGATTCTCTTGCGATCGCGATCGGTACATCTCACGGCGCATACAAGTTCACTGCTGAGCAGTGCACAAGAAACGCAGACGGCATCCTTGTTCCGCCGCCGCTTCGTTTCGACGTACTTGAAGAGTGCATCAAGAGAATCCCGGGCTTCCCGATCGTTCTCCACGGTTCTTCTTCCGTACCGCAGGAATTTGTAAAGATGGTTAACCAGTACGGCGGCAACATGCCGGATGCTGTAGGTATTCCGGAAGAACAGCTTCGTAAAGCTGCTACACTGGCTGTTTGCAAGATCAACATCGACTCCGATATCCGTCTTGCTATGACAGGTACCATCAGAAAATACTTCGCTGAGCATCCGGATCACTTCGATCCCCGTCAGTACCTTAAGCCTGCTCGTCAGGCTGTTAAGGACATGGTTGCTCACAAGATTCTTCATGTTCTTGGTTCCGACGGAAAAGCTTGATCGGTTCTTTGATCAGAACAGTAAGGGGATCGCATCGCGGTCCCCTTTTATCTTATGGGAAAATGTGCTACATTTCCCGTCTACCGTTTTAGGAGTTTTATGGTTTCCATTCAGATTGAACATTTAAAAGGATTTATGGCGGATCTTCTGACCGGCTCTGCTTTTGATATCTATGATGTGGAGGAGGTCACGATCACGACATTCAATACATTTCATATCGACGGACGGATCCGAAAGGAATTCTATTCGCGGGAAGAAGCGGAAGAGGAGGGTATCGGCCTTTTCTCCAAATGGAAAGACCTGCGTCCTGTGTGCTTCGACCTCATCAAAGGGAAAAAGGCGCCGCTCTCTTTTAAGATCGTGCTGCATCTTTGTGAAGAAGAGAAAAAGCGCCTGATTGAAGAAAACGACCTCACCTATATGGCGGAGAGTATCGGCAGTTTCGTTCTGACGCTTCGATATGAAAAAGGCACAGCCGAGGTGATCACCGGTTGCGCCATGAATACGTTTATTCCGGACAAGACGCCGGATCATGTATGGGACCGCGTTGTGACGGCTAAGCTGTCACAATGATGCCGCCGTCGTTCGCATACAGTGAACTTAAGCCGGCAGTGTCCTGGATTAGAATATCTCTGACATGTACTTTCTTTAAGATCAGATCTTTCACCAATTCCGCCCGCTCGAAGCAGTTGCAGTGCGCGATCATAAAGCGCTTTTTCTCGGGCACCTTCGTATCATTGAGCAGCATATCGACCATTTTGGTCAACGCCTTCTTAATGCCGATACTCTGGCCTCTTTGCACGATCACACCATGATCGCCCATCATGATCGGCTTGATGGAGAGGGTCTGTGCGACCATCGCTTTGACCATGGACATACGACCGTTCTTGCGAAGCGTCTCCAGGTTATCGAGTACGAAATAAGTACTCATCTCGTCGCGGTAGCGCAGGAGCTCACTCTTGATCTCGTCGGCAGAAAGTTCCTGCTCTTCGAGTTCCATCGCATGCAGGCCGATCTGTGTCTCACCACAGCTGGCTGATTTGGAGTCAATCACAAAGATGTCTTTTTCACCGTATTCCTCTTCATAGAGCTTCTTGCCAAGGACGGCACTGTTGTAGCTTCCGGAGAGATGGGAAGAGAGCGTGATCACATAGATGCGATCCGCATCTGCCTTGTAAGCTTCCATATAGTCTTCCGGAGATGGGCATGCAGACTTTGCAACGCCGTCATAGGAAGCGATCCGTTTTAAGAAATCTTCCTGGTCGAAGTTTTCATCGTCACGGATCCTGTAGTCACCGATCTCTAAGAGGAGCGGTACATGTGAGAAGCGCTCATCGTTTTTATATTTTGCGGGCAATTCGCCGCTGCTGTCCAGAATAATCTTATAACGCAAATCGTTCACCTTTTTACATGATCGTGATATGAAAGGGAGAAAAGAAATAAAGCCAGGCAAGGACGGCCGCTTCGATTAGGAAGATCGCCGGCATGCCATAAACGAAGTACCAGTGCCGTGTTTTGTGACGGAATGTATACATGCCGATGATACAGCCAAGGCTGCCTCCGATCAGCGCTATGATAAAAAGCGTGTTTTCCGGAACACGAAAGGCACCACGTTTTGCTTTCCACTTGTCGATGCCCATAAGGCAAAAGCCGATCGCATTGACAAGGAGAAGATAGACGCCGAGTGTGACCAGTACGTTCATAACCTCGTCCTCCCAGTAAAAAAATAACAAAAAAACAGACGCACGTCAAATAACGTGCGCCTGCTATTTTGAAGGAGACTATTTGCATGAAAGAATGCTTGCAGCATTTCTTCATGCTTCCTATTTGCTTAACTTACCGGCTTCCTGCATTTTCATGGCACGAACCTTGGAGGAAAGGCCAAAGAGATTGATGAAGCCTTCTGCGTCGTGATGATCGTAAAGATCGCCGGTCGTAAAGGACGCGATGCTCTCATTGTAGAGAGAGTAAGGAGAAGTAGTGCCGGCTTTGATGATATTGCCTTTATAAAGCTTGAACTTTACTTCGCCCGTTACATACTGCTGTGTGGATTCGATGAATGCCTGGCAGGCCTCGCGAAGCGGTGTGAACCACTTTCCTTCGTATACGATCTGCGCAAGCTTGTTGCCCATCTCTTCCTTCTCGCGATAGGTATCGCGATCGAGGATCAGCTCTTCGAGCTGCTGGTGTGCTTCATATAAAATGGTGCCGCCCGGCGTCTCGTATACACCACGGCTCTTCATGCCGACAACACGGTTCTCTACGATATCGATGATGCCGACACCGTGCTTGCCGCCGAGCTTGTTAAGCTCTGTGATGATCTCGGAGACTTTCATTTTCTTGCCGTTTAAGGAAACAGGCACACCTTTTTCAAACGTCATGGAAACGTATTCGCCCTCGTCCGGTGCCTTTTCGGGTGTCACACCGAGTACGAGAAGATGTTCATAGTTGGGTTCCTGTGCGGGATCTTCCAGTTCGAGGCCTTCGTGGCTGATGTGCCAGATGTTGCGGTCGCGGCTGTAGCTGGAATCTGCCGAGAAAGGCAGGTCGATACCGTGTGCTTTGCAGTAAGCGATCTCGCTCTCGCGGGAATCCATTGTCCACTTGTCATTACGCCATGCGGCGATGATCTTTATGTCCGGAGCAAGCGCCTTGATGCCGAGCTCAAAACGGATCTGGTCGTTGCCTTTGCCGGTCGCGCCGTGGCAGATCGCCGTAGCGCCTTCTTTTCTTGCGATTTCAACGAGTTTCTTTGCGATCAGGGGACGTGCCATGGATGTACCGAGAAGATATTTGTTCTCGTATACGGCATGTGCCTGTACGCAGGGAACGATGTATTCATCACAGAATTCGTCGATCACGTTCTCGATATATAATTTGGAAGCGCCGCAGAATTTTGCTCTTTCTTCCAAACCGTCCAGCTCTTCTCCCTGTCCGCAGTCGACGCAGACGCAGATGACTTCATAATCGAAGTTCTCCTTGAGCCAGGGAATGATCGCGGTCGTGTCCAGACCGCCGGAATATGCCAAAATTACTTTTTCTTTCATGTCTATGACCTCCTGTTGAACCCAATATACACTTTTCGTATTCATAATGCAAGTATAAATATGCAGAAAAGTAAATGTTTGTGTATTTTATGCAACCGATTATGTATAATATGCATTTTGATTGTATATTTATGCACATTGACACTGCACTTTTTCTCCATTATATTTAATAAGTAGAATAGAACCGGATTAAAGGAGACGCTATGATTCGAGTGGGAATTATCGGTGCGACAGGCTATGCCGGCGCCGAGATCGTAAGGCTTCTGTCCGTGCGCGATGATGTAAAGATCGTCTGGTACGGTTCCAAAAGCTATGTGGATCGGAAATTTGCAGACATCTATCTGAACTTTGTGAAGATCGTGGATGATGTCTGCATGGATGATAATATGGAAGAGCTTGCATCGCAGGTGGATGTGATCTTCACGGCAACGCCGCAGGGTTATCTTGCATCTTTATTAAATGAAGAGATCCTTGCAAAGGCGAAGGTGATCGACCTTTCGGCGGATTTTCGATTAAAAGACGTTGCCGTCTATGAGAAATGGTACGGTATCACGCATAAGGCACCTTCCTTTATAGAAGAAGCGGTCTACGGCCTTTGCGAAGTAAACCGTGAGAAGATCAAAAAGGCCCGTCTTGTCGCGAATCCCGGGTGCTATACCACCTGTTCGATTCTGACGGCGTATCCGCTCGTAAAGGAAGGCCTCATCGATCCGGACACCCTGATCGTGGATGCCAAGAGCGGTGTTTCCGGCGCGGGGCGCGGTGCGAAGACGCAGAATCTGTACTGCGAAGTGAACGAAAGCATGAAACCGTACGGCGTCACAACACACAGACACACGCCTGAGATCGAAGAGCAGCTTGGCTACGCGGCGGGACGTGAGATCATGATCAATTTCACACCGCATCTGGCGCCGATGAACCGCGGGATCCTTGCGACCGAGTACGCGACGCTGGTGAGAAAAGCGGACGGCTCCCTGCCGACTTATGATGAGGTGCGGGCCGCATACGAGAAATACTACGCAGATGAGAAATTCATCCGTATCCTGCCGAAGGATATTTTCCCCGAGACACGCTGGGTGGAAGGCAGCAATTATACGGATATCAACTTCAAGATCGATGAGCGGACCGGCAGGATCGTGATGATGGGTGCGCTTGACAATCTGGTAAAGGGCGCCGCCGGACAGGCGATCCAGAACATGAATCTGATCATGGGCTGCCCTGAGGATGCGGGTCTTTCGATCGCGCCCGTTTTCCCTTAGAAACAGCGCTTAGGCGTTTCCTGAGACAAGATCGAAGATCATATTCTATGGCCATAGAAAGAGACAACTTATGTCAACTATAGACAAGCAAAGCGGCTTTATCAAGCAGGCGGGGATCCTCGCGGGGGCGGGGATCATCTGCAGGATCATCGGGATCCTGTACCGGAGTCCCCTGACCGGTATCATCGGTGATGAAGGCAACGGCTATTACAGCTCCGCTTACAATATCTACACGATCATTCTCCTTGTGAGCTCGTATAGCATTCCGGCGGCGATCTCCAAGGTGATTGCGGGCAAGCTGGCCCTTGAACAGTATAAAAATGCACATAAGACCTTCCGCGCGGCGCTCCTTTACGTGTGCGTTGTCGGCGGGATCGCAAGCCTTTTTACGTTTTTCGGGGCAGGACTTCTGGTACAGCACAATTCGGCGGCTGTGCTGCGGATCTTTGCGCCCACGATCTTTTTATCCGGGATCCTCGGTGTCCTCAGAGGTTATTTTCAGGCCCACGGCACCATGTTCCCGACTTCGATCTCCCAGATCGTAGAGCAGATCCTGAATGCGGCTGTTTCGATCGGTGCGGCGATCGGTTTTATCGCGTTGGCGGATGCATCATCCGATACGGAGCGCGCGATCTACGGCGCTTCGGGAAGTGCACTCGGAACCGGATGCGGTGTTTTATCGGCGCTGCTTCTGATGTTCCTGATCTATACGCTCAATAAGCGGGGGATCTTAAGACGCGCAGAGCGCGACAGACATACGGAAGAAGAAAGCTACGGGCAGATCTTCAAAGGGATCCTTGCGGTGGTGACACCTTTTATCTTAAGTACGTTCATTTACAATCTGAGTACCTCTTTGAACCAGTCCGTTTATACATTTATCTCCTCCGAATTAAAAGGGATGGAGGAGGCTGCGATCGCGACAAACTACGGTATCTTTGCCGGCAAGGCTGTCGTGATCTCGAATATCCCGATCGCGCTTGCGGCGGCGATGTCTTCGGCGGTCATTCCGTCGATCGCATCCTCCTTTGCGCAGAAAGAGAAAAAGCAGGTGCGCCGCAAGATCAAAGATGCGATCCGCGTGACCATGCTGATCGCGATCCCGTCGGCAGCGGGGCTGATCGCGCTTGCAAGACCGGTCACGCAGCTGTTGTTTCCGCAGAAAGCATCACTCGATCAGGCATCGTTTCTCCTGATGGCACTTGGGATCTCTGTGATCTTCTACAGCCTCAGCACGCTCACCAATGCCATCCTGCAGGGACTTGGCAAAGTCAATAAGCCTGTGATCAATGCCACGATCGCGCTTCTGATCCAGACCGTGATCCTGATCGCACTTCTGTTGTATACAGACCTGGGGCTCTATGCGCTGGCGATCTCCATGGTGATCTATTCCTTTTTGATGTGCGTATTAAACGGCGTCGACGTAAGGAGCGCTGTCCGCTATAAGCAGGAATACACGGCGACTTTTTTAAAGCCCCTCATGGCATCCGTTCTGATGGGCATGGCGGCATTCGGGATCTATGAAGGCGTTATGCTTTTGCTTCCCGGGATGGATGAGCGGATCGCAAACGTGATCTGCCTTGTCCCGGCACTGATTCTGGCAGGCATCATTTATTTTGCATCCGTGATGGCACTTGGCGGTGCTACGGAGAAGGACCTGATGCGTCTTCCGAAGGGAAGACTTCTCGTACAGATCGGCAGGCGATGCTACCTTCTTCGTGAGGAGCCCACACGCAAGTCAAAGAAAAAGAAAAGAAAGTTGGAAAGTGAAAATGATCCGGGAAATGACGATTGAGGATTATGAAGAAGTGCATGCGCTCTGGATGACGATCAAGGGCTTCGCGATCAGAAGCATTGATGATTCCAGGGAGGGCGTAGCACGTTTTCTCAAAAGAAATCCGCATACGAGTGTTGTTGCGACAGAAGACGGCAAGGTCGTCGGTGCGATCCTGTGCGGACATGACGGCCGAAGAGGATGCATGTACCATGTGTGCGTTCACCGCGATTACAGACGAAGACGGATCGGTACGGAGATGGTGGTCTTTGCGATGGAGGCGCTTCGAAAGGAGCAGATCAGCAAGATCTCACTGATCGCATTTACCAAGAATGACATCGGCAATGCGTTCTGGAAGACGATCGGCTGGACCAGGCGGGAAGATCTCAATTATTACGACTTTACATTGAATAAGGAAAATATCGTTCGTTTTAACAGCTGACGCGAACAGGTTTACATAACAAACAATCCGGCTTGACCGGGAAAGCGAGGACACAAATGAAACAGATCGAAGGCGGCGTAACATCCCCGCAGGGATTTATGGCAGCAGCCGCAGAAGCGAATATCAAATACAGGAACAGAACGGATATGGCGATGGTCTATTCCGAGACACCCTGCATCAGCGCAGGCGTTTATACGAGCAACGTGGTCAAAGCGGCGCCTGTCCTTTGGGATAAGGCGATCACAAAGTCCGGTCAGCCGGTGCATGCGATCGTCGTAAACTCCGGCATCGCAAACGCATGCACGGGGCAGCAGGGCCTCGACTACTGCAGGGAGACGGCAGATGCGGCTTCAAAGGCGCTGTCCGTACCGGCAGACAGTGTTCTTGTCGCATCGACCGGGGTGATCGGTATGCAGCTTCCGATGGATCGCATCGTGGGCGGTGTGGATCTTTTGAAAAAAGCGCTTGCCACGGGAAAAGAAGCAGGCGACCGGGCAGCGCGTGCGATCATGACGACGGATACCGTTCCCAAGCAGGTGGCGGTTGAGATCACACTCGGCGGCAGGACGGTTACGATCGGCGGCATGAGCAAGGGCTCGGGCATGATCCATCCCAATATGTGCACGATGCTCGGTTTTGTAACGACTGATGCATGCATCTCCAAAGAACTTCTTCAGGAGATTGTCAGCACGGATGTGCAGGATACATTTAACATGATCTCCGTTGACGGGGATACTTCAACGAATGACACGCTTGTCGTTCTTGCAAACGGCCTTGCAGGCAATCCCATGATCAGTGAAAAGGGCGCGGACTATGAGACGTTCTTTGAAGCGTTCCATTTTGTCTGCGAGCGTCTTGCAAAGATGATGGCGGCAGACGGCGAGGGCGCAACGGCGCTCTTTGAGACCAGAGTGCTTCATGCGCCGAATAAGATGCAGGCCAAGATCCTGGCCAAATCCGTGATCTGCTCATCTCTTACAAAGGCGGCGATCTATGGGCACGATGCAAACTGGGGGCGCATTCTGTGTGCGCTCGGTTACAGCGGTGTATCGTTCGATCCCGACAAGGTTGACCTCTGGTTTGAAAGCAAGGCGGGTAAGATCCTGATCTTTACAAAAGGAAGCGCGGCGCCATACAGCGAAGAAGAGGCGACCAGGATCTTATCGGAGCCGGAAGTGACCGTGATCGCTGACATGAAGGCCGGCGATGCGGAAGCGACGGCCTGGGGCTGCGATCTGACATATGACTATGTAAAGATCAATGCGGATTACAGGTCGTAAGGAAAGACGGCTAGAGCCGTCTTCCCTTACGAGCCTCCGGCAGGATCGCAGAAGATCACAGTGGAATGGCACTTAGTGCCTGCGATCTTCGCGTCGAAAATGCTCGGAGCATTTTCGTATTAGAAAGGATTGTGAAATAATGAAAGATATCGATTTACAGAAGGTACTGCAGAAGGCAGAGGTCATGATCGAGGCGCTGCCTTATATACAGAAATTCAACAGAAGGATCGTGGTCGTCAAATACGGCGGTTCCGCGATGAGCAACGAAGAACTGCAAAAGAACGTCATCAAGGATGTCACGCTTTTAAAGCTTGTAGGCTTCAAGCCGATCATCGTTCACGGCGGCGGCAAGGAGATCAGCAAATGGGTCGGCAAGGTCGGCAAGGAATCCACGTTTGTGGGCGGCCTTCGCGTGACTGATGAAGAGACGATGGAGATCGCCGAGATGGTGCTTTCCAAAGTCAACAAACGTCTCGTGACCATGGTGCAGGAGCTTGGCGTAAAAGCGGTCGGCATCAGCGGCAAGGACGGCGGTCTTTTTAAAGTAGAAAAGAAATATGCAGCGGACGGACAGGACATCGGCTATGTCGGTGAGATCACGTCGGTGGAGCCGCGCATCTTAACGGACCTTCTGGAAAAAGATTTCCTTCCGATCGTTGCACCGATCGGCCTGGATGATTCTTTTCACACATACAATATCAACGCGGATGACGCGGCCTGCGCTGTCGCAAAGGCGCTTCATGCGGAGAAGCTCGCGTTTCTGACGGATATAGAAGGCCTCTATCGTGATATCAATGACAAGTCTTCTTTCATCTCGCACATCACGGCCTCCGAAGCGGAAGCGCTCATTGAAGGCGGCATGATCGGCGGAGGGATGCTCCCGAAGCTGGAGAACTGCACATCAGCGATCAGAAGCGGCGTAAACAGGGTGCATATCTTAGACGGCAGGATCGCGCACAGCCTTCTGCTTGAGATCTTCACCAACGAAGGTATCGGTACCATGTTCCGGCCGGATGATGAGACGGCGTAGGATTTTGGATTCTTTTGGGAGATACGATCATGATGAAACAATATATTGACGAAGCGGAGCAGGCACTGCTCCATACCTATAACCGCTATCAGGTGGTTTTTGATCACGGCGAAGGCGTGCATCTTTATGACATCGAAGGGAAGGAATATCTTGACTTCGTTGCCGGGATCGCGGTCTATGCCCTCGGCTATCATTACAGGGATTATGACGATGCACTGAAGGCGCAGATCGACAAGATCATGCATACCTCCAACTACTACTATAATGTGCCTGCCATTGAGGCGGCAAAGAAGATCAAGAAGATCTCCGGCATGGACCGCGTGTTCTTTACAAACAGCGGTGCGGAAGCGATCGAGGGCGCGATCAAAGCGGCAAGAAAATACGCTTATTTAAAGGACGGCAGGACCGATCACGAGATCATCGCGATGAACCGCTCCTTCCACGGCCGTACGATGGGCGCACTTTCCGTGACCGGCAATCCGAAGTACCGCGAGGCGTTTGAACCGATGATCGGCAATATCCGATTTGCGGACATGAACGATCTTGATTCCGTGAAGGCATGTATTACAGACAAAACCTGTGCGATCCTCTTTGAGACGGTGCAGGGCGAGGGCGGTATCTATCCGGCCGATCCTGATTTTATCAAAGGTGTGCGTGCGCTCTGCGACGAAAAGGACATCTTGCTCATCTTAGATGAGATCCAGTGCGGCATGGGGCGCTGCGGCAGCTTCTATGCATGGCAGCAGTACGGCGTGAAGCCCGATATCATGACAAGTGCGAAGGCGCTTGGCGGCGGCGTTCCGGTCGGCGCGTTCATGATGACGGAAAAGGTGGGACAGCATTCGCTTGCGGCAGGTGACCACGGTACAACATACGGCGGCAATCCGCTCGCATGCTGCGCAGTCGCAAAGATGATCGATCTGTTCGAGGAAAATGCGATCATCGACCATGTGAACAGAGTCGCTCCTTATCTTGCGAAAAAACTTGACGAACTTGTCGAAAAGTATGATTATATTTCATGCAGGCGCGGACTCGGTCTGATGCAGGGACTCATCTGCAAGGGACCGGTCGGAGAGATCATTTCCGCAGCGCTTGAGAAGGGCCTTGTGCTGATCAATGCGGGGACTGATATCATCCGCTTTGTTCCGCCGCTGGTCATTTCGGAAAAGGATATTGATGACATGGCTGTCATTTTGGATGCGGCCCTGTCTCAGTGCGTGAAATAGGAGTATTTGATGACGACAAAACGGAAAATCTTATCGCTCGGACTCATTCTGGTTCTTGTGGGGGCCGCATATGTCGGAGCGAAGGTCATTCCCGATCTGAAAGGCGGTCCTGCAACGCGCGGCAAGGATACCCTGTATATCTGGTATACGGATGAGGCGCTGACGGACTACCTGACCAATATGTCAGCTTCTTATTACGAGGAACATGGCGTGCCCATCCTTCCGGTCTTGAAGGACGGTCTGGAATATACAGAGACGATCTACCGCGCATCGATCAGCGAGGATGCTGATGCGGAGCCTGCGCCGGATCTTTTTATCACGACCAATGACAACCTGGAGAAGGCATATCTCTCGGGGATCGCGGATGTGATCGCAAACGATGTCGGCACGGTCAGCGACCGGAATTATCCGAAGACGGCGCTCGATGCGGTCACTTACAAAGGAAAGACGGTCGCATATCCGTTCTACTATGAGACCAGTGCATTTCTGTACAACAAGACGTTTATGGATGAGTCCGGGCAAAAGGTGCCGGGCAATCTCGAGGAACTCCTTGCGTTTGCCGCCGACTATGATCCGCCGGAGACGGTCGAGACGATCTTCAGTTGGGATGTTTCCGATATCTTCTACAACTATTACTTTTCGGGGAACTACATGATCGTAGGCGGTGATACCGGCGACGATCCGACGCAGCTTGACATTGACAATAAGAATACGCGTGCGTGCCTTGAGATGTACCAGCAGCTCAACCAGTTCTTCTCGATCGACACAAAGGAAGTCGATTATGATTCGGTCGTAAGGGACTTTATCGACGGAAAGATCGTAATGACGGTCGCAACGAGCGACGTGATCGGAAAGCTGGAAGCGGCCAAGGCTGACGGTTCCTTTGCATACGAATATGCGACGGCGGCGATGCCGGATATTACGACGGAGCTGAAGGGAAGAAGCCTTTCCGTTACGGATGCGATCGTTGTAAACGGTTTCTCTGAAAAAACGGACAAAGCGAATGACTTTGCAAACTATTTATCCTACAGCAAAGCGCAGGAACTCTACGATATCACCGGTAAGCTCCCGTCAAGAAGCGGACTTACCTATGCGAATCCGGCGGTGAAAGGATTTGAGAGCGAGTATGCGAAGTCGATCTCCATGCCCAAGCTCCTTGGTTCCGGCAATTTCTGGGTACAGCTCGAGATCTGTTTTTCCAAGATCTGGAACGGACAGGAAGTTACGCCGCTCTTAAAAGAGCTGGCAAAGAGCATGCAGGCACAACTGTAAAAAATGTTTTAAATTATGGGAACGGCATCTTGCACCGTTCCCTTTTTTCTTCTAGAATAGGAATATCAGCGCAGAGGCTCTCTTAAAAAAGGAGAGACTGATGCATAAAAAAACGATACTGACTGATGTGGTCATTTTAACGGTAACCTGCGGCATGATGCTGTTTTTACAAGGATGCAGCCGACAGGATATGCCGACCTTAAAAAGTGAAGAGACTTATCTGGTAGAAGAGTACGAGGATCAGGTGCTCGCAGAGGATGCGGACACAACAAATAACACATGTTACGTGTATATCTGCGGCGCTGTCAGGAATCCCGGCGTCTATGAGATGAAGCCGGGTGAACGGATCTTCCGTGCTGTAGAGCTGGCAGGCGGTTTTACCTATGACGCGGCGCCGGAGAAGGTCAACCAGGCGCTTCCCGTGGAGGATGGACTCTCGATCGTGGTCCCGACCGTCTCTGAGGCGCAGGCGGAGTCCGAACGGGCGAGCGGGCTTGTCGATATCAACACGGCCTCCAAGGCGGAGCTTTGTACGCTTAAGGGGATCGGCGAGACGAGAGCCGATGCGATCATTGCGTATCGGAGCGAAAAGGGCGGTTTTGCCAGGATCGAGGATATCATGCTTGTCTCCGGAATCGGGGAGAGCAGTTTTAACAAGTTCAAAGACAGTATCATTGTTCGATAGAGCTTTGCGGGATGCAGGGCAGGACGGGAACAGGTAGGAGAGATATGGCTAAGAGAGTTCTGGTTGTGGATGACGAGAAGCTGATCGTAAAGGGGATCCGTTTCAGCCTGGAACAGGACGGTATGGAAGTGGATGCCGCTTATGACGGTGAGGAAGCCCTTCAGCTTGCGTCGCAGAATAAGTATGATATCATCCTTTTGGATGTCATGCTCCCGAAGCTGACAGGATTTGAAGTGTGTCAGCAGATCCGTGACTTCTCCGATGTCCCGATCGTGATGCTGACAGCCAAGGGCGAAGATATGGACAAGATCCTTGGTCTTGAGTACGGTGCAGACGATTATATCACAAAGCCTTTCAACATCCTCGAAGTGAAGGCCAGGATCAAGGCCATCATCAGAAGGACCGGCCGTGGCCATGCCTCGGAAGAGCAAAAGAAGATCATCCACGTCGGTGAGATGAAGATCGATGCAGACAACCGCAGCGTTTATGTCGGCGACAGAGAGATCAATCTGACGGCTAAGGAATTCGATATGCTCGAACTTCTTGCCACGCATCCGAATACCGTATATTCACGCGAGAGCCTTTTGAAAGCGGTATGGGGGAGCGATTACCCCGGTGATGTCCGTACGGTCGATGTTCACATCAGAAGGCTGCGCGAGAAGATCGAACAGAACCCCGGCGAGCCGAAATATGTTCACACCAAATGGGGTGTCGGCTACTATTTGCGGGAGCAATAACGCATGAAACATCTGCTGAAACGATTTGAAATATTCAGAAGTCTGAAAGCACGTCTTTTTGTCATTCTGCTGCTGGCCGGTCTGATCCCCGCGATCGGGATGCGGATCGGTATCCTCAGCAATTATGAGGACCGTGCGGTCGAACTTCGTACAAGCGATGTACAGAACCAGTTCAAGATCCTTGCCAATCACCTCGTTACGCTTGGCTATATGCACAGCCAGGATTCAGACGTGGTCAATGCGGAGCTTGAACAGTTCACCAACCTGTACGACGGCCGTGTCCTTATCATCGACAGAAATTTCAAGGTTATTAAAGATACATACGGCATCAGCGAAGGGAAGTTTATCATTTCGGAAGAGGTGATCAACTGCTTTAACGGTGTCAGCACATCCAACTATGACGATGTGAACGGCTATATAGAGATCACAACGCCGATCATCGAGACAGCGCCGAAAGAGGCCCCGACCGGCAGTTCGATCGCAGGAGCAGGTGCAGCGATCGATACGACCGCAATGGTCGGCGACGCAACAGTTGGCGTTATGTTAACCAGCGTATCGACGGACAATATCGTATCGATGCTCTCCGGCTTATCGCGTCGTGCACATGTTTTCGAGATCATCGTCATGGTGCTTTTTGCTGTTTTTGCCTTTATCATGGCGCACCTTGTGACGGCGCCGTTTGAACGGATCACGGCATCGATCAATGCGGTCAAAGCCGGCTTTACGGATGAGAAGATCGAGGTGGATGACTATCTGGAGACGGAGCATATCGTCGACGCATTCAACCAGATGCGAGGCCGCATGAAGCTGCTCGATGACTCCAGACAGGAGTTCGTATCAAATGTCTCGCATGAATTGAAAACACCGCTGACTTCCATGAAAGTACTTGCGGATTCACTGATCGCGCAGGAAGAAGTGCCCAACGAGCTGTACCGTGAGTTTATGACCGATATCGCGGATGAGATCGAGCGTGAGAATACGATCATCAATGATCTTCTCTCGCTTGTGAAGATGGACTTAAAAGAAGCGCAGCCGAGCATTGCACAGGTAGATGTCAATGCGCTCATCGAGCTGATCATGAAGCGTCTGCGCCCGATCGCTGTGCGGAGCAATGTCGAGCTGATCTTTGAAAGCCTCCGTCCCGTCACAGCGCAGATCGACGAAGTGAAGATCACACTCGCATTCACAAACCTTGTGGAAAATGCGATCAAATACAACAATCCGCATGGCTGGGTACGCGTTACGCTCGATGCGGACCATCAGTATTTTACATTGGAGGTCGCAGATAACGGTATCGGTATTCCGGAGGATTCGCTTGACCATATCTATGAACGTTTTTACCGTGTGGACAAATCGCACTCGCGCGAGATCGGCGGTACGGGCCTCGGCCTTTCCATCACACGGAATGCGATCCTGATGCACCGCGGCACGATCGATGTGACGAGCCACGAAGGCGAAGGCACCCGTTTTACCGTTCGCATCCCGCTCATCTACACATAAGGAGCATTTTTGATCATATGAAAAAAGAAGTAAAACGCCTTCTTCTGATGCTCGCAGCCTGCAGCTGTTTGCTTGCCGGATGTACGCGTAAGGAAGAGGCGGGACAAAGCGGTCAGATCGACTGCTATTATTTGAATAAAGAAGCAACAAAGCTTGTCAGTGAGCCTGTGGAGCTCTCGCAGGTAGAGACGCTGGATCAGATCAATGAGATGTTTGATCTCATGACGGCCATTCCGTCCGATGTCAACAAGAAAGCACCCGTTTCAGGTGAATTTGAGGTGCTCTCGATCACCTATGACGGTTCCAAAGTGGCGGTGGAGGTGAATGAAAAGTATCGCGCCTTGTCCCCGTCGACGGAGATCCTGACACGTGCGGCTATCGTGCGCAATCTGACGCAGCTTGGCGGTGTGGATTATGTGACAATGAATATTCAGGGAGATCCTCTGACAGATCGCTTGGGGAACCCGATCGGGCCCATGGAAGCCTCGATGTTCATTGATAATACAGGAAACGAGATCAATGCGTACGAAAAGACCACACTGAAGCTTTTCTTTGCAAACGAAAAAGGCGACCGCCTGATCGAAGCATCCAGGACGGTCGTCTATAATACCAATATTTCACTTGAAAAGCTTGTGGTAGAGCAGCTTATCAAAGGGCCGAACAGCCGGCTGATCTATCCCGTTATGAATCCGGAGACAAAGGTAAATTCCGTAACGGTCAAAGATGGGATCTGTTATGTAAACCTCGGAGAAGGATTCCTGACGCAGACGACCAATGTCTCGACGGAGGCAACGATCTATGCGATCACAAACTCGCTTGTCGAGCTGCCCAATATCAATAAGGTGCAGATCTCCGTGGAAGGCAATACGGATCTGAACTACCGGGAGACGGTACCGCTTTCGACGATCTTTGAACGAAACTATGAGATCGTTACTAAGAACGATTAACCCTTAACCGCTTTTTCAATGAGGTCTACGCACAGATCATAGCCGAGTGCGCTGACATCGAGCATCAGATTGTAGTTGTGACACTCGCCCCATTTCTTGCCGCTGAATCGTTCATAGTATGCGATCCTGCCGCGGTCATGTGCTTTCAGGACCTTGTGCACATCTTTTTCTTCTACGGGATGATCGACCAGAAGCTCTTCGGTGTATCTCTCACGGAACGCATCGTCCGCATAAAGAAATACATGAAAGCTGTCGATGCCGGCTTCCTGCATGATATGATCCGAGCAGCGCCCCAGAATGATGCAGGGGCCTTTCCGGGCCAGATCAAGGAGGATCTCCTTCTCTCTCTCGTAAATGTGCGTTTTCTCATCATAGGAGATGGGGGTGATGTGTCTGACAAAAGAGTTCATCGGCGTGATCTCTTCATCGCCCTCGTATTCTGCCAGATCCCAACCGTGTTCTTTGCCGATCTGCCTTACGATGTCCCAGTCATAGAACGGGATCGCGAGTCGCTCGGACAGTGCTTTGCCGATCGAATGGCCGCCGGCACCGAATTCTCTGCTGATCGTGATTACTTTCATGCTTCGCTCCTCATTTATGATTTCCGCACAGTGCGGATGCTTTTTCTTATTCTGATTGTAGCACTGTTTTTGGCAGGTGTCATAAAAAAAGCAAAAATGAAAAGCTTTTGTGATAAGATAGATAAGAACAGGAAGGCGAAAGGAGGCAGGCTATGGAGATCCGTCAACCGATATGGATCATCGATGATGATGCGATGCGCGCAGAGCAGATCTGCGGCCTTTTGACGCCTTTGTTTGAAGCTTCGCGTAAAGATTCTTTGCAGGATGTGCTTTCCTCTTTTGAGAAAAGTGTGCCTGCTCTCATTCTTTTGTCCTATTCGATGGAGAGTGATGATCCGCTTGACATTCTGGAGGGGATCAAGGATCATCCGCTCGGCGCTGCGGTTCCCGTATTGATGCTGACAGATGACACCGTGACACAGGCTGATGAAGCCCAGATCCTTGGCGGAGGTGCAGCCGGTCATGTCAGAAACGATATCCCGGCGGATATCCTTTTGTCAAAGATCGGAAAACTGACGGGGATGCCTTTCGATGCGCTGGTCGATGAGGATGCGGCGATCGCATACTGCGGATCCAGAGAGGTCTTTTTGGAAGTTGCACGGACATTTGTGACGATCGAGCCGGAAGACCGCGACAAGATCGCATTTGCCGCATCACAACCGGACCTTGGCGGGTATACGGTTCGCGTTCATGCGCTGAAAAATGCGGCGAAGGTGGTGGGCGCGATCACTTTGTCCGATCATGCCGCGCGTCTTGAAAAAAGCGGCAAAGCCGGCGATTGTGACGCGGTCACGGCATTGACACCGACCCTTCTTGCGCTTTATGATAGGTGCGCGGAAGAGTTGAAAGGAATCATAGCATGAAACGTTCTTATGAGATCGATATGTGCGAGGGGCCGATCTTCAGCAAAGTGCTGATTTTTACGGTTCCTCTCATTTTGTCCAGCATATTGCAGCTTTTGTTCAATGCGGCGGATGTGATCGTCGTGGGCCGGTATGACGGACAGCAGTCACTGGCGGCTGTCGGTTCGACGACCTCTCTGACGAATCTACTGATCAGTTTCTTTATGGGACTGTCTGTCGGCGCAAACGTTCTTGTTGCCAGATATATCGGCGCGAAGAATGACAGGGAAGTATCCGATACCGTGCATACCGCGATCGCGGTTTCACTTGTCGGAGGTGTGCTGATCGGACTGATCGGGATCCTGTTTGCCTACCCGCTTCTGAACCTGATGGATACACCTGCGGATGTCATCGACAGATCCGCGCTTTATATGCGTGTCTACTTTGTCGGCATGCCGGTGATCCTGCTCTATAATTTCGGGAGTGCGATCCTGCGTGCGATCGGTGATACGAGGAGACCGCTTTACTATCTGGCAATCGCCGGTGTCCTTAATGTGGGGCTGAACCTTTTTTTCGTGATTGCACTGCATATGGGCGTTGCGGGTGTCGCGCTTGCGACGGTGCTGTCGCAGTGCCTTTCATCGTGGCTTGTGATTCGTTGTCTGCAAAAAAGCGAGGGTAGCTATAAACTGGTCCTTTCAAAAATCCATATCAATTTCGGGAAGCTTTTGAAGATCGCACATATCGGGCTGCCGGCCGGCCTGCAGAGCTCACTTTTTTCCATATCCAACGTACTGATCCAGTCATCCGTGAATTCCTTTGGATCAATCGCGGTGGCAGGCAATACGGCAAGCGCCAATGCGGAAGGATTTATCTATGTGTCAATGAATGCGGTGCATTATACCTCAACGAGCTTTGTGAGCCAGAACCTCGGCGGCATGAAATGGAAGCGGATTGATCGTGTTGTGATCGAATGTTTCCTTTTAACGGCAGGAATCGGAATCGTTTTGGGATGTCTTGCAACACTTTTCGGGGAGAGCATTTTGGGACTCTATTCTGAAGATGCCAAGGTGATCTCATTCGGTATCCTGCGTCTTACGATCATCGCCCTCACGTATTTTCTCTGCGGGACGATGGATGTCATGGTCGGCGCGATGCGAGGCCTTGGCTATGCGGTGCTACCGATGATCGTTTCCTTAACAGGCGCATGTCTGTTTCGCGTTGTCTGGATCTTTACCGTATTCCGGATGGACCATTCGCTTCGGACACTTTACATCTCGTATCCGATCTCCTGGGGATTGACCACTTTGGTCCACTTGATCTGTTTTGTGATCGTACGTCGGCGCCTTCGGGCAAAATTGTGCGTGTAGAACACACTTTTTTCACAAAATAAACAAAAACTGTACACGGACCTCCTGTATGATAGATAATGAGTACAGGAGGTTTTTTATGCCCGCTAAGATCGATAAAGATGAAGAGATCATCCTTCATCCTGTAAATAGAAAGAAGCGTATTGTGATCGCACTGGTGATCCTGATCCTGGTTGCGGGGATCGGGACAGCGGTGTGGTTTTTTTACTTTCGCCGGACAGAGATGCCGGCACCGGAGCTCCCGGCTGCGCTGCAGGGTCGTACGGATCTTGTGGCGGCGACCGGAACGACGATGGAGGGTGTGACCGATATCTCGGTCGATACAACGTTTCTGGATACCGATCTGATCGTGGATGAGGTTTTTGTATCGAACGATTCGGAAGTGCAGAAGGCGGAGAAAGTGCTGACAATCACCGATGCTTCCTATAAGGCGGCAACGAGAGAACTCGAACGCGCCGAGATGGATGCAAAGCTTGCATACAGACAGGGCTGCATCGATTACGAGATCAAAAAGCTAGAGGCGGAGGAGACCTATAACAAGAGTCTGATCGAAGCGAACCTTTCCGAGACGACCATGGCAGATGCGATCGCGGTAGCACAGATCGAAGTGCAGAAGGCGGAAAAGGATCTGAAGGATGCGAACAAGCTCCTTGAGGAGTATCAGTCTGCGATCAATGACAACTATTACTACACGAAATACGAAGTGGATCGGAAGAAGGCCGATTATGAGAAAAACATGACGGAATTCTTCGATAAACTGGATGCCTGGGGTTATGAACTGGATGACGGTGATACCTCTGCGGAAGGATATGAGTACGATCCCGATAACTTTACGATCGTCGGTGCGACCAAAAGGGGCGAGTCGATCGCAAGGAGCGGCAACGGTGAAGAGACGATCCTGGAACTTTTGAAGGACGCGTACCAGAAGAATAAGGACGAATATGACGATGCGCTTGAGGATGCCGAGGAAGCGACCGAAAAGGCAAAGGCCGGACTTGCGGCGGCGCAGGACGATGTAGAGCTTAAGACACTTGCGCTCGAAGAAGCCGGGATCAAGCTTGAGAAGGACAAGACGGAAGCCGCAAACAAAAAGGCGGAGACCGAAGAAGCCGGAAAGCGCGCAAAGGCTACGTATGATCAGACGATCAGGAAGCTGGAAGAGGATCTGAAGATCCTGAATGATGCGCAGGATGAGGCAACGGAGAACAGGACATATTTCTCGGGCCTTTTCGAAGACGGCGCGATCTATACAAAGAATGCGGGCACGATCATGTATATCGATGCGTCAGCGGGGAAAAAGTTGGCGAACGGATTTCTGATGGCGTATACCAATACGGATACCATCAGTGTGCATGCCTCCGTCGATCAGTCGGATATCGCCAAGCTTAATGTCGGTGATGTCGCAACCGTTGTTTTGGAAGACAAGGATCCGCTTACCGGGAAGATCGAGTCGATTGATCCTGTTTCAAGATCCGATTCCAAAGCATCCGTATCGTACAATGTTACCGTCACGATCGAGACGGGTGATGCCGACGTTGAATCCAATATGACGGCGACGGTTTACTTTGGCCTTGATGCGGATGAATACAGCAGCATCATGGAGAGTTCCGGTGGGGATGCTTTTTCGATCCGGGCGTCGGAGAATGAGGGCGGAAATCACGGCGGCAGACCCGGTGGAGCGCCGTCCGGAAAGCCGGGAGGTGGAAGGCCATGATGAAGCTGACACGTAAAAAGAAAAGAATATTTCTGATCCTGGCAGCGCTTGTCATTGCGATCTTTGGAGCGGTCTATACGCTGATGACGCGCGGCGAGAAGGAAGAAGAAAGATATATCTATAAAGAGACTAGGGTCGAACACGGCGTTCTGATGCAGGGCATTCAGGAAAGCGGAAGTGTGACGCTCACGTACAAATCGCAGAAATGTGACGTTGAAATCAATGCGGATGGCGATTCAAATAAAAGCAGCAGTGACGATGATGACGATGACGATGAAGACAAAACGCTGAAGGTAGAGGAAGTCTTCGTAACGCAGGGGCAGCGTATTCATAAGGGTGATCCAATCCTGAAGCTTACATCGCAGAGCGTGCACAGCATCAGACGTAATATCCGTGCGGACAAGGCAGATGCGGAGCTTTCCGTTACGAATCTGGAGAATGAGCTTGAAGCGCTCAAAGTATCGGCAAAGGGTCAGTACGATACGGACGTGCAGAACGGTTCTCTTGCGCAGGAACAGCATGACATCGATACACAGCAGGTCGCGCTTGAGATCGCGGCCCTCAGGGATTCGGTATCTGTCCTTGCCAATGAGATCAAAGAGATCGAAAAGGAGCTGGAAGACGGCTGGGAGGATTACGAGGACCTGAAGGAAGACTACGAAAAGTACGAGAGACGTTACTATAACTGGGATCCGGACAATCTTTATGAATACATTCCGCTTCGGGAGAACTATATCTCTTATCGGGACAAGTATACAAAGGAAACGAGGTCCCGTGCCGATAAGCGCAAAGAGATCGAACGAAAGCAGCAGGAGCTTGCAAAGAAGCAGGCGGATATTGACAGACTTTCCGGTCAGACGGATCGAAAGCTTCTGAATGCAAAGCAGACCTTTGATACATCGAGTCTTGCGGGAAGTATGGCATCCGATGTTTATACGTATTCCATCCGATCCCTCGAAGAAAAGATCAAGCAGGCGAAGAAGTCTCTGGAAGAAAAAGAGGAGATCCTGACAGATTTTGACAGCTTTGTGGGAGATGACGGCATTGTCTATGCGGAAGCCGACGGAATGATCATGGAAGTGCTTCTGATGGAAGGCGATACCGTTAAGGAAAACACAGCGATCATGAATTATACATATGATGAGAGCTTCGCACTGTCAGTCGATGTTTCGGAAGAAGATATTGCCGGCGTGAAAGTCGGAGACAGCGTTTCTGTCGTCTTTACGGCTTATCCGGATGAGACGTTTACCGGAAGCGTCAAAGCAATCAAAACAACGGAGCCCTCCTCTGACATGGCAACGGTCAGCTTCCCTGTCACGATCTCGATCGAAGGGGATACATCCAAGCTTTACGGTGGCATGAGCGGCAACGTCACATTTATTACAGACAGATCCGAAGAGGTCGACTATGTATCACGTAAGGCGATCGTAAAGGGCGAAGATAAGAAGTCATATGTCTATGTTAAGAATGCCGGGGGAGAGATGGAACTCGTACCGGTCGAAACGGGCTTTACGGACGGCGTGAATGTGCAGATCGTATCCGGCCTGTCTGAGGGCGATACGGTCTATATCGCAAGCAAAGTCAGCGAGAGCGAAGCATCCTTAAAAGACGGTGAGACTTCCGGCGATATGCCCGAAGAGGATTTTAACGACATGAAGGAATTGGATAATGAAGAGATCACTTTCAGCTACGATATCGCGCCATAAAAAAGCTTTTCTCATCACGGGATTCGTTCTGGCCTTCGCGCTTGTTGTGAGCGGGATCGGATACGGCATCTATAAGAACGGATCCGATGATGAGGGGGTCTATAAGGAGACAACAGTCGAATACGGGCCGCTTACAGTCGGCGTGACGGAAAGCGGGACCGTAAGTGTCGGAACGGTCCAGCAGAAATTTGACCTTGATATCAGCAAATATGCTGCTGAGAACGACGGGTTTTCCGGCTGGCACGGAGGATTTGACGTAGAAGAAGCTTCTTCGAATAAGAGCGGCAGGACACTTGACGTGGAGGAAGTCTATGTGCGCATCGGGCAGCAGGTCAAGAAGGGCGATCCGATCTTTCGGGTGAGCGCGGACAGCACGGAAACGATCCGGTCGGAACTGGTTTCTGACAAAGAGAGTGCCAAAGTCACGTATGAAAAGCTCCTTGTGGAGCAAAAGAAGACGCAGCTTGAAGCCAGACAGGAATATGACAAAGATGTCACATATGGAAAAGCCGCGGATGCAGAGTATGAGGAGACCGTCTACGAACTGCAGAAAAAGGCGGACGATATCCTGGAGGACTATACGGACGCGGTGGAAGAACTCAGCGAGATGCAGGAAGACTATGACAGGATCAAAGCCGATTATCCCAAGGCGCAGGCGTATCTGGCCGAGACCGAGGCGGCGCTGCAGCTTGACCAGACGACATACTGGAATCTGAAGAACGCATCGCTTCGAAAAACAGCCAAGGAGCGCGTGGATTCCGAAAAAGATGCGATCGAAGAATACGAAGACAAGATCGAAGAACAGAATCAGAAGCTGACACAGCTTAAAAGTGACTATGATGAGGCGGTCAAGAATCTCGAGCTTGGCAGGGCGGAAGCCGAAAGCGCCAGAAAGAAGCGTGCATTCCGGCTTGGCAGCGCTGCGGAGATCTACAGTATAGCGACGGATAAGATCGAGTATAATGCAAAGGTGGCGCAGGAAGATCTGGAGGATGCAGGCGAAAAGCTTGAAAAATTCGACTCCTATATCAAGGACAATATTGTCAGTGCAGAACATGACGGTGTTGTCACAACTGTCAGCCTGCAGAAAGGCGATACCGTACAGAAAGACACGGCGGTCGTTACACTGAACAATTATGATGATATCATTGTAAAAGTCAGTGTGGATGATGAAACGGTCAGGGATCTGAAGGTTGGCATTCCTGTCAAACTGTACTTTAATGCTGCGCCGGACGGAGATTTTACGGGAACTGTCTCCAAGATCGGTGATTCAACGATCAAGGATAACAGCGTTACCTATGCGATCGAGATCGCCGTATCGGGGGATGTGGCGCGTCTCTACGGTGGGATGACGTCCGAAGTGACATTTGTTACAAGAGAGACAGAGGCTGTGACTTACGTATCTAACAGAGCGATCATACGTGAGGGCACAAAGAGCTACGTGAAGGTAAAAGATGCATCCGGCAGGATCACGAAGCAGGAAGTTGTAACGGGTTTTTCCGACGGAAATAATGTTGAGATCAAAGAAGGACTTACAAAAGGAGATACGGTCCTGATCGAAAGTAAGGTAAAGAACGTATGAGAATCTCTGAAATCTTAAGGCTGGTATGGCTGAACCTTGTGCAGAATAAGTCCAAGGTCATCCTGACATCCATCGGAATCGTTGCGGGAAGTGCCACGATCATGATGGTACTGGCGATCGGGCGCGGTGGACAGATGGAGGTCGCGGAACAATTCAAGAATCTGAACGCCGGTGCCGTGGATGTTACGTACGAATCATCCGGAGGCGATGGATGGGGTGGCCCGGGCGGCTACTGGGGCTTTGGCTTCGGACGCCATGGACGTGACCGGAATGAAGTTACGCTGAAGGAATCGGATATGGAAGATATTGCGCTTTTCGTTCCGGGGCTTTCGGATGTCACGATCTCATTTTCCACGAATGCCGATGTGGAGGGCGGTACGCTGGATGCAGCTTCCTCATACACGATCGCGGGCGTGAAGTCGAATTATGCGGACCTGAGCAATCTGACGCTGGCCATCGGAGATTTTCTTACGGAAGAAGATGAAGAGGGCAAAGACAAAGTCTGCGTGCTCGGTTCCAGAGCGGCAAAGGAGATCTTCGGATCGGCATACGATGCCTATGACGGGACCGTCTATATTGACAGCAGGCCGTATAATGTCGTGGGCGTGATCGGTGAGATGGGGACGGTCGCATCCGGGATCAGCCCGGATGAAGCGATCTTTATTCCGTATGCAACGGGTATCAAATACCTGACAGGGTCCGACGTGAGCCCGACGCTTACCGCGATCGCTGAGGATGTAGATAATGTGCAGATCATTAAGGAATATATCGCGGATACACTTGCAGGCACATATCCGAATGCGGAATTTGAGATCTCGGATGCGGGATCGAAGATGGAAGCTGCATCCAAGTCCAACGAGACCTTGCAGCTGCTTCTGATCGCAATGGCGTCGATCGTTTTCTTCGTCGGCGGTATCGGTATTATGAACGTTCTGTTCGTATCCGTTAAGGAACGGACGAATGAGATCGGTATCTTAAAGGCGATCGGCTGCAGCAGGAAAGATATTCTGACAGAGTTTTTGCTGGAGGCAGCCTGCATCAGTCTGGTCGGCGCGATCCTCGGTGTATTGTTCGGACTTTGTATCACGCCGATCATTGAGAGCTTTTCGGTGCGTGTGGAGCTGACGGTGAGCGGTGCGATCCTCTCGCTCCTGTTCGGTGTTCTGACGGGCAGTCTCTTTGGTTTCTATCCGGCATACAAGGCATCGACACTGATCCCGGTCGTTGCATTGAATCAGGAGTAAATGTTCTATGGATAATTATATTGTACAAAATAAGAAAAAAAGAAAACGGAGGGCGCTGGTCATCTTTCTGGCGTTTCTGGGCATTGCACTTCTTATTGGCGGGATCATCTGGTATCGGAAGCGTGCCGAGGAGGCAAAAGACAATGCAAATGCGGAGTCGGCGGTGAAGCTTACAAAGGATCAGAGCTGGAAATACTATTCGATCGGTCAGATCATCGGAAACGAAGTCACGGCAACCGAGATCGATGAAGAAGGCAATGAAAAAGGCGGGGAAGAGACATTTCTGATCCCGGTCGGAACGGAAGTGATCACGAGCATAGAGAGTGTAACGACGTTTACACGGCTTTCTGCGGGAAATGTGATCCACTGTCTGATGCAGGATACGGAAGAAGGACCCGTGATCGTCAAGATCTGGATCGCAGGAGAAGGATGACAGGAGAACCATGAACGAAGAATATCTGATCTCAATGCATCATATGAATAAAGGATATATGCTTGGCGAGGAGAAGGTGCCGGTGTTGAAGGACATCAACTTTCAGGTAAAGCGCGGTGAATATGTTGCGATCCTGGGACCTTCCGGCTCCGGCAAGACGACACTCATGAACGTCATCGGCTGCATGGATGTGATGGACAGCGGCGAATACTATCTGGCAGGGCTCCCGATCCACGAGACGGAGGAAGAGGACCTGACGGAAGTGCGCAACCGGGAGATCGGTTTTATTTTCCAGAACTATCAGCTCATCCCGTCATACAATGTCATGCAGAACATCATCATGCCGCTTGTAATCCGTGGGATGAGCCATCGGGAAGCGGAAGAGAAAAGCATCGAGACGATCAGGATGCTCGGTCTCGGACATCGCCTCGGTCATAAGCCGAACGAGCTTTCCGGCGGACAGAAGCAGCGTGTGTCGATCGCCCGTGCGCTTGTCGGGCAGCCGGCGCTTCTTTTGGCGGATGAGCCGACCGGCGCCCTCGATCAGTCGAGCGGAAAAGATGTGCTTCGGCTTTTCGGCGAGCTGAACGATATGGGGCATACGATCGTTATGATCACGCACGATCTGACCGTTGCAAAGGCCGCAAAACGCATCGTTCACATTATTGACGGCGTTCTTTCCGAAGAAAACAAAAAAGATACTTGAGAAATTCTGTATAATTTGGTACTCTAGATATTGTCGTAGAAAACGATTTCGAATTTGGGGGATGCAAAATGCAGCTTTTGGAGGATCGGATCCGCAAAGACGGGTTGGTCAAAGAAGGAAATGTACTGAAGGTTGATAACTTCCTGAACCACCAGATGGATATTGAACTGTTCAATGAGATGGGCAAGGAATTCAGACGCCTTTTCCCGCAGAAACAGATCAATAAGATCCTGACCATTGAAGCTTCCGGAATCGGAATCGCCTGCGTGGCGGCACAGTATTTTCATGTTCCCGTTGTGTTTGCAAAGAAGTCACAGAGTATCAACATTGACGGTAGCGTTTATTCCACCAAGATCGAATCGTTTACGCATAAGCGTGTATATGACGTGATCGTTTCCAAGAAATATATCGGCAAAGAGGATCATGTACTGATCATTGATGATTTTCTTGCAAACGGCTGTGCAGTGAACGGTCTGATCGAACTTGTGCAGAGCGCCGGCGCGACGGTAGAAGGCGTCGGGATCGCGATCGAGAAGGGCTTTCAGGAAGGCGGCAAGATCCTTCGAAGCAAAGGGCTTCATGTGGAGTCGCTTGCGATCGTAGACAGCATGGATGCTGCAACAGGTGAGATCGTTTTCAGATCACAGAAATAGACTATGGGCAATCGAACGAACACAAAAGAGCGATTGGCGGAAAGCTTTAAGAAGCTGGCCAAGAGACAATCGATCGAAAAGATGACCATTCGTGAGATCACGGATGATGCCGGTGTGCTCCGCTCTACGTTCTATCGCCATTTTCAGGATAAGTACCAGCTGCTCGAGCACATCTACAGAACGGAAGTGCTGGGACCGGCAGCACCGCTCATTGAGAATGAGATGCTGACGGAAGCGGTCGTTCTGATCTTTATCAGGATGCTGCAGGACAGAGAGTTCTACGGCAGGGTGTACCGCTTGGAAGGGCAGAATTCATTTGAAAGTATCGTAACGGCATGCCTGAAGCAGATAATGCTTACATTCATCCGGACACATTCCGAGAACAGGATCGCGCGTCATGAGCTGATGAGTACGGAAATGCTTGCCGATTACTATTCCAAGCTTTGGACCGCTTTCATCCTCTCCTGGATGGAAGACGGCATGAAGACATCACCCCGTGAGATGGGGGAGATCTTCGAATATCTGACCGGCAGATCGCTGATTCAGATCTTACGGGAGATGGAAGTCCGTGTGGAATAGCACATGACTTACCATATAATATCGCATTTCATCTAAGCCTAAATACATATAGCAAAGCCCCTTGTCACTTGTGACAGGGGGCTTTGTCGTTGCCTTTATGATCTTCTTACTGAGCAGGCGGGGCCGCACCTGGATCAGGTGCCGGCGCCGCATTGGGATCTGCCGGCGGGACCAGTCCCGCAGCGATCTGCATCTCAAGCGACTGCTGCTGTACGATGGCTTCCGCATTGGGCTGCGCATAGAACAGAGCATCATGCGGACATTTCTGATAATGTGATTCGGCTTCTTCCTCCGGTGTCTTCGGAGTCTCGCCTTCGGCGGGTTTTGGTGTGTAGGAAGAGTAGTCATCTGTCAGAAGCTCCAGTGTACCCGGCACTTTGAACGGACACTCATCGCTTGCCGGAAGCATGCTGTAAGCACAGACCATACCGGAGTAGTGGAGGTTACAGCTTTCGGAAGGAACCGTATCCTGTGCGAAGATCTCGCTCTTTAAGTACTGGTCGCAGATACCGGAAATGGGTACCTTGCCGGAACGGCTGCAGACAGTCGCACTGACGATACCGGCTGGCCGTGTGAACGATTCATACGGAAGATCCTCGTGGATCCTGGCCATGACCGCACGCCAGATCTTTTTTGCAAGGTTCTTTTCTTCGCCTGCAAGCTTGGCATTGTTGTCAAAGCCTGCCCACGTTGTTGCTGTATAGTAAGGCGTGTAGCCTGCAAACCACACATCGTTGTAATCGGATGTCGTACCGGTCTTGCCGGCGATCGCCATGTTACCGAAATTGCAGGATGTACCCGTACCTGCCGTGACAACGTCCATCATGGCGTCTGTCAGAAGGTATGCGGTCGTCTCTTTTAATACCTGATGGGAAGGCGGCTTCGTATTGTCCAGGATCACATTTCCGTCATGGTCTGTAACTTTGGTATAAAGCGTCGGCTTAATATACGTTCCGTGATTTGCGATCGCAGCGTAGGCCGCGTTCAGTTCTTTGTTGGTGACGCCTTTTGTGATACCGCCGAGTGCCAGAGACTGCTGGATATCGGAATAGATCTGTCCGCCGATCTCCATACGGTCAACAAGCGTGGTGAAACCGAAGTTGATCAGGTAATCGTATCCGAGCTGCGGTGTGATCTGCGTCAGCGTCTTGACGGTGACGATGTTCAGGGAATCGCGGATACCGTCACGCAGAGAGCAGAGTCCTCTGTAGCCGCCGGAATACCAGTTGGATACGGGACGGCCGTTTGCATATTTGAACGGGGCGTCATTCTGCACATCCGCAAGCGTCAGACCGGCGCTGTCAAGCGCAGGTGCATACGTCGAAACGATCTTGAAAGTGGAACCGGGCTGACGCATCGTATCGGTCGCACGGTTCAGTGTACGGGATGCTTCCTTGGCACCGCGGCCGCCTTCCATAGCGACTACGTAACCGGTGCTCTGATCCTGTACCGTCAGAGATACCTGGGGCTGAGGCGTCAGCGAGATTTTTTCCGCGACTTCTTCATCGCCCGGCTTCATAACGGCTTCTTTATACTGCGCGATCGCCTCATCCGCCGCTTCCTTGGAAGCAAAAAGCATATTGAAATTTGCTTTATCCTTTTTAAAGAAGGCCTTGAACATTTCGGAACTGAAATTCTCGCGGTCGCCGTTATCGTGCTCGACCGTAAGCTCGTATTTCAGATACCACTTTGTATCGGCCGGATAGTTTTCTTCGTTGGAGAAAACTTCGTCCGCGATCTTCTGGATCTTCGAATCCTGCGTTGAATAGATCGAAAGACCGCCGCTGTAGAGCAGATTGTATGCCTGCGTCTCATTATATCCCGCAACATTTACAAGGTCATTTAAGATATCTGCTGTCAGTGCATCGACGAAATAGGTATAGATGGAATCGTCTTCGGATTCTTCGTTGAAGACCTTGATCCTGTCGTAAACCTTATCTTTCATGGCCGTATCGTAAGCTTTCTGGTCGATATAGCCCTGCTCGAGCATGTTCAGGAGTACCTTCTCTCGTCTCTCGGCATTCTTGTCGGGGTGGGAGATCGGGTTGTACTTGGATGGATTCTGCGTGATACCGGCGATGACCGCATCTTCGGAGAGCGTGAGTTCATAGACCGGCTTCCCGAAATAGCGGAGTGCCGCTGCCTGTACGCCGAGCGTATTCTGCCCGAGGTTGATCGTGTTCATGTAGTTTTCAAGGATCTTGTCTTTATCCATCACCTTTTCGAGCTCAAGCGCCAGGTACTGCTCCTGGATCTTTCGCTTGATCTTCTCGATCGTGGTCTCTTTTGTCCAGCCGCTGAAGACATTGTTCTTCAGAAGCTGCTGCGTGATGGTGCTGGCACCCTGCGACAGATCGCGGTTCTTGACTGCGACGATACCCGCACGGATGATACCCTTGATATCGATACCGTTGTGCTCGTAAAAACGTTCATCCTCGATCGCGACAAAAGCATGTGCGAGATCTTTCGGGATCTGATCCATCGTAACGGGGATCCTGTTCGAATCTGCGGCGACCAGTTTCGCTGTCTCATGGCCTTCCGAATCGTAGACAAAAGTTGAAAAGCCGGACGGCGATACATCGATATTGGAAATATCAGGTGCGGTTGAGATGATACCCCTGAAAATGCCGATCGCGCCGCTCAGTAAGATGATGCCGCCGGCGATGCAAAGAAGGAGAGCCATCTCGGTTATGAGAAGGGATACTTTGTGCCCCCATTTGGTCGAAGAGGAATTGATTTCTTTCTGTCTCTTACGGATGCCTTTTCTTCCGTAATTCATTCCATTGCCTCCCTTGTACAAATATCCATACTTATTCAGTATAGCAAAAAGGCGTACCTTATTCAAGGAAAGGCGGCCTCTCAAACCGGAGAGACCGCCCTTTTCGATTCGTTATTCAATTCCAAGCTCGCGAAGCTTTGCCTTCGCATCTTCCAAATCCTTAAAGATGATCCCGTGAATACCGCACATCTGCGCAACATAGACATTGTGAGGCGTATCATCGAAGAAGACTGTCTCTTCCGGCTTCAGATCATACCGCTTCAGGAGCAGCTTATAGATCGCCGGATCGGGTTTGATGAGCTGTACCCGATAGGACCAGATACCGCCCTCTAAGTGTGACTCAAAGTCAAGCGCCTCGGGACAATCGGCATAGACTTTTGCGGAAAAGTTTGAAAGATAATACGTGTGAAGCCCTTTGGATCGTAACTCTTCGATCCAGGGGATCGCATAATCACGGCGTCTGACAAGCCCGGTCAGATCTTTGAGCACGAGCCGGATCTCCTTTTCCAGTTCGGGCGCATTCTTGACCATCAGGTCGGTAAATTCATTATATGAAAAAACGCCGCGGTCCACTTCGCTCCAGAGAATGCTCCGGACGGTCGCATCCGCAACGCGCTCCAGGACATCACCGTGAAGGCCCGCTTCTTCAAAATGCTCACGCCATGCATAGGTCGTCAGCACGTTTCCTACATCAAATACAATATTACGGATCATGAATCCCTCCGAAGTCAAATGTGCAATAGCTGTGTCGCGATCCGAAAATATACAAGCAGCGAGATGGCATCTACGATCGTCGTGATGAACGGACTCGCCATAACGGCCGGGTCAAAGCCCGCTTTCTTGGCAAACATCGGGAGCATACAGCCAACGACCTTTGCAAAAAGGACTGTCAGAATCAGCGTCAGGCAGATGACGACCGTCACCTGCAGGCCGACCTTATCAAGCAGCATCAGTTTTGCAAAATTGGCTATTGCCAGCGTTACACCGCAGCAAAGCGCCACTCTGATCTCTTTCCAGACAACCTGAAACAGGTCACCGAATTCGATCTCATCAAGTGACAGACCACGAATGATCGTAACGGATGCCTGTCCGCCGGCGTTGCCGCCCGTGTCCATGAGCATCGGGATAAAAGCGGTCAGCACCACATAGACGCTGAGCGCATCTTCAAATGATGAGATGATCTTGCCGGTAAACGTTGCGGAGATCATGAGAAGCAGCAGCCAGGGGATACGCTTCTTAAAGGTTTCTATAACACCTGTTTTCATATATGGCTTGTCCGTCGGCAGGATCGCGGCCATCTTTTCAATATCCTCGGTGGCCTCTTCCGTCATGATGTCGACAACGTCATCGACCGTGACGATACCGACAAGCCGGTTTTCATTGTCCACAACAGGCATGGACGTAAAGTCGTATTTCTGGAATTGGTGCGCAACCTCTTCCTGGTCCATCATCGTCTGCAGCGAGATAACATTCTCATGCATGATGTCGCCGATGATCGCATCGGGCGGACTGATGAGAAGATAACGAAGTGCAACGGTTCCCTTCAGGGTACGCTTCGCATCGAGCACGTAGCAGATATTGATCGTTTCGGAATCAACGCCGATCTTGCGGATCCGCTCGATCGCCTCGGCAACCGTGCTTTTCTCTTTGAGATCGACATACTCCACCGTCATGATACTGCCGGCAGAGTCTTCCGGATAACGCAGAAGATGATTGATATCGCGTCTGGTCTCGGCGTTCGCATTGGCCAGAAGCTTTTTTACGACATTGGCAGGCATCTCCTCCAAAAGGTCCGTCGCATCATCCGCCATCAGGTTGTTGATGATGCTGGCCGCCTCTCGATCGGACAGTGCCGTGATAATGAACTGCTGAATATCAACAGGCAGGTACGCAAAAACATCCGCCGCGATGCTCTTGGGCAGAATACGGAATACTTTGAGAAAATCTTCCTCTTCCAGTTCTTCGATGAAAGCCGCAATATCGGCATCGTTCATCTCAGAGAGCTTCTCACGGAGTTTTGTGTACTTCTTTGCCGTTAAGAGATCCAGAAGTTCCTGGAGTTCATTAATCTCTTCCATGGCAATTCTCCTTCATGTGATGTTTTTATGCTCCGACTGGGGAGAGGAACGTCCGATTTCGAACATTTCGGATAATTTCGATTGGACCGCTTCTTCATAAAACCACCACCTTTCAAAGTCTTGCCCGTAAGAGCAGCGAACAGTCAGTAAACAGGCTGCCAATGGCAGCCCTCAACACCTAAACTTTACTCGAATGCAAGTGGGTTGTCAATGTGATATGATGGAAAAAGGAGGATAGAACGAATGAAAAATGCTTTGAGAAAACTGATCGCATACACACTTTTGTCCGTGATGCTGATCGGAATGCTTTCCACGACCTCACTGGCCGCCGAAACGCGGAAAGAAAGTGCGATCGATACGATCGTTGCGCACATGACGATGGATGAGAAGATCTCTCAGATGATCATCCCGGCGGTCCGGTCATGGAACGGCACGCCCGTAACGGATCTTGATGCCGCAGGCGGACTGAGCGCGGTCCTTAAGAGACATCAGTACGGCGGGATCATTCTGTCTGGCGCAAATATTACAGGAAATGAGCAGATTACGCGTCTGGTTCACTCGCTTCAGCAAAACAATGCCGCAGCAGAAGGTGTCTCGACACATATTCCTTATCTGATGCCGGTCGATGAAGAGGGCGGTATCGTCCTCCGGCTGTCTTCAGGGACCCGTATGAACGGGAATATGGCGCTTGGCGCGACAAAGAATGCCGCAGCAAATGCAAAGAAGACCGGCGAGGTCATCGGCGAAGAACTTGCCGCAGCCGGCTTTAATACCGACTTTGCGCCTGTCGCGGATGTAAACAACAATCCGGCCAATCCGGTGATCGGCACAAGATCATTTTCGGATGACCCGAACCTGGTGGCAAAGCTTGCATCCGCCTATGCAAAGGGGCTTTCCAAAAGCGGGATTGTAGCGACCTTCAAGCATTTTCCCGGACACGGTGATACAGGTACGGACAGTCATATCGGAACGCCTTCCGTTGCAAAGACATACGAAGAGATCGCTTCCTGTGAGCTTATCCCGTTCAAGAAGGCGATCGAGGACGGCGCAGATCTGATCATGACAGCGCATATCACGTATCCTATGATCGACGAGGAAGTGACCTTCGGTGACGGTGTGACAAAAGGATTTTATCCCGCTACCATGTCCAAAGTGATGATCTCCGATATCCTTCGCTCCCGTCTTGGGTATAACGGCGTTGTCGTAACGGATGCGCTGGAAATGGAAGCGATCCACTCCGGCGGGCTGGTGCCCGGCGAAAGGGATTCCGTCCGCTATCATGTCGGCATTGCGGAAAAGGTGATCAATGCGGGTGTGGACATCCTGCTCCTGCCGCTCGATCTGACAGATAAAAAAGCGGCTTCGTTCTACGACAGTTACATTGCGGGGATAGCTTCGCTCGTAGAGCAGGGTTCGATCAATGTAAGCAGGATCGATGAAAGTGTAAAGCGGATCCTTATGCTCAAGGTAAAATACGGGATCCTTGATCTGAGCGAAAATAAAAAAGATGCCGAGAATCTCGGTGTGAAAATGCAGCAGGCCGGAGCGGTCATTGGTTCCGCGTCGCATCACGATACCGAGATGGCGATCGCACGAGAAGCGATCACACTGGTCAAGAACGATCGGGGATCCCTTCCGCTTGCAAAAGAGCAAACGCGTATCGTCGCGCTTGGCAGACGGGAGAGCGATGTCAAAACGATCGGGTATGCGATCGGCAGGATGAAAGAGACCGGCTCCCTTGCTCCGGAAGCGGAAGTATCCGTCTTCTACAACTGCGATACCTCTGATACAAAAAAACCGCACTACACGGCCGAGATGAAGCGGGCGATCAGGGAAGCGGATGTGGTCATCGGCTTTTCCTACGCGGCCGGCAAAAGCACGTTGGATCTGAAAGATGCGCAGTCTGTAGCGCTTCACAGCGCGATTACCGATACGCATGAGGGCGGCGGACGGTTCATTCTTGTCAGCGAGAACCTGCCATATGATGCAGCTGTCTATCAGGCAGCGGATGCGATCGTTCTGGCCTATCTGGGTGCGGGACTGAATATCGATCCGACAGAACGGTCCGGCAGCGCGGGGGCATCTGCATTCAACGCGAATGTCATTGCGGCCGTAGAGACCATATTCGGGCAAAATAAGCCGAAAGGGCATCTGCCCGTGAACCTGCCGCAAGCAGAAGCCGGCGAAGACGGGCGGCTGCGGTATACGGGTGAGGTACTGTATCCGAGAGGGTATGGACTGAGCTTCTGATCGGCCACAGCTTCTATTGGAGAAAAACCTCGGGCTTCCATCGTGGAAGTCCGAGGTTTTGTTTGATGAATATGAACCATGAACCCCGTCCCCCTGGCTCATGCAAACGATCCTGAATCGTCGATATAATATGCAGTTCCTTTCTTTTCAAGGATCGCTGTCCCGCCGGAGGCATCCGTCACGGCAGTGATGAATGTATGCTCGACAGCTGCCGGTACCGTCACGGAGAACTTCGCAACGTCGGTGTAGTCCGTCTTCTCAACCATGATTCCATTACCGGAAAAAATGTACTGGAGCTTGCCGACGAGTGTGTAGGCCACCTCCACATCATAAGCGATACCGTAGCGCATCAGACCGATCTCGGAATTTAAGACGGCTTCCTTGGCCGCAGCACTGTAGGCTCTCGTAAGCCCGCCGGTCCCAAGCAGTGTCCCTCCGAAATAGCGTGTCACCACGCAGACCGTGTTGGTAAGTCCTGCGCCTTTTAACACTTCCAGAATCGGACGGCCGGCTGTGCCGCTCGGCTCACCGTCGTCACTGCATCTCTCCAAATCGGAACGTTTTCCTATGATAAAAGCAAAGCAGTGGTGCTTCGCATCGTAATGCTTCTTTTTGATCGATTCGATAAACGCGTATGCTTCTTCTTCTGACTCTACTGCCTTTAAGTCGGCGATGAAACGGGACTTTTTCTCTTCAATCTCGCCGCTTCCCGCTGTCAGGAGCACGCGATAGGATTCTGCCATATCACTCATAAGTATACCCCTCATTTTCAGAATTATAACTTATAGACATAAAAAAAGAAACGTAGCACCCCGCATGAGCATAAGCTGTACGGCACAAAACCACATTTCTTTCGTACTGATATTACTATCGTTTCAAACGAATGTCAATATGAAAAAAGAACCCGTCCGTCGGACGAGCTCTTTCATTTTCTCTTTACGCGTTTTTACCGCAGCATTTTTTGTATTTCTTGCCGGATCCGCAAGGACAGGGATCGTTGGGATAGATCTTTGCTTCCTTCTTGATCGTTGTGGAAGCTTTCTGCTCCTTGTAGAGTGCTTTTTGTGTATCCTTGTCGAAGATCGCATCCCACTCTTCGAGGCCGTAGAGCCAGTCCGCACCGGCGGCGACCATGTTCTTGTAAAGAAGCTTGGTATCGAAGCCGAGCTGAACCTTTGTATCCTCTTTCATCTTTTCGATGTTGTTGGCCTTCTTCAGGGAATCGTTGATGCCGTCGAGGAATCCGACCATCGTCATGAGGTCTGTTCCGAACTTGTCGGCGAGTTCCTGTACCGTACCCTTCACTACTTCATCGGGCGTCTTCAAAAGCTCGGCGTAGATCTCTTTTTCCTTCTGGAAATAGCTTGCCCAAAGCCTTTTGAGTTCATTCTTGTCGGCCTGCTCATTGTAAGCCATGCCTCTCCACTGTTCGAGTAATGTCATGTATAAATCCTACCTTTCATGTCGCAAAGCGTGCACCTATGCACACTACGAAGTAAATCGTAATCTTTTTTACGGATTCAGTCAAGGAGTTTCCCTGCCTCCGCATCGACCACGACGGTAACATCGCCGTGAAGCTGCAGGATGGAAGCGGGAACCTGCGGTGTTACAGGTCCGTAGAAAGCTTTCTTTACGATCTCGGCCTTCTTTGCACCGTTTGCGATGATCAGGACTTTCTTAGCCTGCATGATCGTGCCGATGCCCATCGTGTATGCCTGCTTCGGAACTTCATCGATCGAAGAGAAGAACCGTGCATTGGCATCGATCGTAGCCTGCGCCAGGTCAACACAGTTTGTGGACGGAACGAAATGATCGGCCGGCTCATTGAAACCGATATGTCCGTTGGGACCGAGGCCCAAAAGCTGCAGATCGATCGGACCGAACTTTTTGATGATCGCATCGTAGTCCGCACATGCTTTTGCAGCATCCGGCTCAAGGCCGTTCGGAACGTAGGTGTTCTCTTTCTTTATATTGATATGGTTAAAGAGGTGCTCATTCATGAAGTAACGGTAACTCTGGTCGTTCTCGGGCGAGAGACCTTTGTATTCGTCCAGATTGATACTTGTCACTTCGGAAAAGTCAAGCTCGCCGCTTTTCACCTTTTTTACAAGCTCTTCATAGGTTCCGATCGGGGTGGAACCGGTTGCAAGTCCGAGAACGCAGTCCGGCTTTACAGTAACCTGTGAAGCGATCAGATTGGCTGCGATACGACTCATATCCTCATAAGTATTCGCTTTGATGATCTTCATTCTCATGCTCCTTCCATATAGTACAGTGCTGTTTCTAAGCGACCTTACTGTTATAATGTATTACAAGTCAGTACGAAGTACAAGTTAAAAAAGCAGTGCGGCGCTTCCGCTTTTAAGGGGTCAATTGACCCGGTATCCGCAAAAGTACGTCTGCAGGGCCCGTGCTTCTTTTAACTCGGAAAGCGTGCAGTTCATGATGTCTCTGTCCGTGATCACGAAGTCAGCGGACTTGCCCGGCGTAATGCTGCCGGTCTCATGATCGAGCCCAAGCTGTCTTGCACCGTTTATCGTATAAGCCTGCAGCGCATCCTGACGTGACAGGCGCTCTGATACGGGAGGGAGACACTCGCTGCCGCAGGAGTCAATGCTGCCCCTTGCACAGGCATAGAACATACCGAGGAACGGATTGGCGGTTTCCTCCTCTAAGCAGCTGTCACTTCCGAAAGAGACGGATACGCCGCCGCGAACCATCTGCCCGATGGGGAACTGCGCAAGATACCGCGTTTCGCCGAGCCGTGCCTTCGTGTAAGTATCGTCCTTCATCCAGTGCGGAGTCGTCTGGAAGAAGATATCGCCGGCATCGATGATCCGCCTGATATCCTCGCGGCGGTAGAGCTGGTTGTGCGCGATCGTCTTGGTGCCTTTGATCGGTCCGAGTCCGCACAGGACATCAAGTGCCCGACTGACAGCTTTGTCACCGATTGCGTGAATATGTACGGAAAATCCTGCTTTGGCCGCTTCTGACGCAGCTGTCTTCATCTCTTCAAAGGATACGATCTCACTGCCAAAGCTTTTTTCGCCATCCAGATACGGTTCGAATAACAGCGCGGAGTATTCCTCGACCGTGCCGTCTGCGATCAGTTTCAGCGTATTTGGAAATACATGCGCTGAGCTGTATTTGCTGCGCTGCGTTTCCATCAGTCTGATCGCCTCGACCGTCGGCAGGTATTCTTCACCGTGATAACCGAAGCTTGTGGCGATCCGAAGTGTCAGATGACCGGACCGGTCCATGTCGTGAAGCGCTTTTGCTATGCGATCGTCGTCCGAATCCAGACTCATGGCGTCAAATACTGTCGTATATCCGAGTGCATTGCAGGATCGAAACAAAGAACTGAGAATTTCGGAAGGGGCCTGTTCGCTGCCGCCTTCGATCAGTTTTTTGCACTGCATCATAGCGGGGATCTCGATGACCAGGCCGGTCGGATCGCCGCCTTCGTTTCTGACAAAATAGCTGCTATTACTTGGATCCTCTGTATTCCGGTCAATGCCGAGCGTTTGCATGGAAACCGAGTTGAGCAGGGCCGCATGTCCGTCATTGCTGATGACCATGACAGGTCTGTCGGGAAACGCAAGGTCCAGATCCTCGGCGCTGAATGTGCCCCGTGTCAGATCGAATCCCATCGCCAGGATGGGACGTCCGTCTATGACGGGGCGCTCTTTTATAAGCGATAGAAGAACACTTCCAAGCTCTTCGGGCGCTGTATCGCTTTCGATAAAGCGCATGTCGGCGGAAGCACTCTCAAGTCCTGCCAGAATGTGGCAATGCGAATCGATCAGGCCCGGGATCACACATTGACCACACAGATCAACGGATTCGTCATACGCTTTTTGATCCGCATCGTTTCCGATATATATAAATCTGCCGTCACCGACGATAAAAGCCGATGCGGACGGACAAGCGGGGTCCGCCGTATAGACGACCCCGTTCCGATAGAGGATTCTTTTTTCCATAGGTTAACCTGCAGTATTCTCCGTTTCCTGGATCAGTGCAAAGAAGAATTTGCGCTGCCGTTCATTCATGATCACGCGGACAGGTTTTAACTGGTTTAAGGAGGCCCCTCTGAATACCATCATATCGCGGTATAAAAGAGAGGTCTGCGGCTGCAGGAAGAAGACCTCCGGCATATCAAGCCAGTGATCGTCGTAGCAGTCGCGATATACGGGATTTGCTTCGCAGAGGTTTTTGAACATGCATTCCTGCAGTGCCTTCATATCAAAGTGCGATACCTCAAAGACAGGCTCGATCAGGAAATCATAGCGGTTCGGCGTTACATCCGTGTTGGGATAAACGGAAAAGTCCGCAAGATCGATGCCCATCTCTTTGCACGTTTTCTCTACGGCGATCTGAAGGGCCTTCTCTGTTGTCTTCTCCTCAGCCAGATTGATCGTGCGGTTCACCCGGTACATAAACTGCACTTTCGGTGTCTTGTTGTAAAAACCCGTCACCTTCACGGCATCGCTCATGCGATAGCGCCAGAAACCGCTCAAGTTTGTGACGATCAGTTCGTAGATCTTTCCCTCTTCGAGCTGATCCATGGTCACGCATTTGGAAAAATCGTCACCTGCTTCCACGGGAAGGAATTCCAAAAATGCTGCGGAGGGCACCAGAATGCTGTCAAAATCATCGACGCCGGCCGGAACGGACCACAGGCCTTCCGAAGCGGTGATGCCGGAATAGATGTTCTTCACACCGCCGCCCGTAAAGTGTTCTTTGATCATCTTGTCATAGATTTCGAAGCCGTCACCACCCGCGCCCATCAGATAAGAGAATTTCGGCCAGACTTTTCTCACCCAGGGAAAATCCGCACCGTTTTTAAAGACTTCGCGAAGGAAAGCGGCGCGCTCCGGCATGGGTTCGATCTTTGATAAAAGGCTTTCACGCACTTCATCCGGCATGTTCACGTCAGCAGAGATCGTCCCCTTTTCGATATCATCGATCAGGAGTTCATAATTGTCGGAGATATAGCGAAGGAAGAGGACGATCACGCTGTAGAATCCCGTTACGATGCCGCGCAGCTCTCCGTCCATGAGAGCGAATCGGGTGTGTACATATTTGGTATCGACACCGGGAGCGGGGTTCAATGCTTCGAGCGGAGAGGTATAGAGCGTGCGGATCATCTGATCGAGCGCCGCCGCGCCTCCCTTGATGTGGTCAGCCATCTTTGCGGATGCTTCTCCGACCGTAAGACCGCTTTTTAATGTCCTGCAGTTGCCGCTCGAAGTACAGAAGGCGCGTCCTTCCATCCAGGAGGGATCCAGATATTTTCCCATGATGCCGTAGGCGTAGAGATTGTTGTATTTTGCGAAGATACCCGCCTGCTCGTCCGTCATCGGTACTACTTTAGGAACGCCGACCGTTCCCGACGTTTCATTAAAATGGTTATAGGAATAGGCTGTCAGGATGTCCTTTTCTCCGTCCATCATCCGCTCCAGATAGGGCGCGAGATCATCGTAGATGACAACCGGCACTTTTTTACGGTATTCTTCTATGGAATGAATATCCGCAAAACCGTATTTACGACCGTACTCGGTATCCTTGTTATCGGAGAGCAGTTTCATGAGAAGCGCTGTTGTATGCTCCATCGGCGCCCGGGTCTCATCGACAAAACCTTCAAGGACTGCCTGTCCCTGTGTTGCGCTCTGCTTGTTGGCAAGAAACGTGTTACTTTCAGACATTAACGCACACCTCCTGATAATATGTTATACATAAAGACAATACATCTAATTTTTATTGTACAATACGGAAGCGCACAGGTCAAAAAAGAAAAGCAGAGGAAATTAATGGTTGACAGGGGATACACTGCATGTTACATTATCACAGTATGATAACAACAAAGCAGAGGCTACTCTCACCTCGGGGCGATCAGGCTGCCGGGCGTTCATATTTCTCATACCCCGTATAGAGGGTTTGCAGGTTTATGGTGTGGATAGCTTTTGCTGTCCACTTTTTTTCTGCTATGGAGGGTAAAGAAATTAGCGACTTATTTATTAATGAACAGATCAGAGATCGTGAAGTTCGTGTGATCGGTGAAGACGGTGAGCAGCTTGGCGTGATGTCATCAAGAGATGCACAGAAGCTTGCGGATGAGGCTGGACTTGACCTTGTAAAGATCGCACCGACGGCAAAGCCGCCTGTATGTAAGATCGTGGACTATGGCAAGTACAAATACGAGATGACACGCAAAGAGAAAGAAGCAAAGAAGAAGCAGCGTGTGATCGAGATCAAGGAGATCCGCCTGTCGCCCAATATCGACACGAACGATCTCAATACAAAAGTCGGCGCAGCAAGGAAATTCCTTACCAAGGGTGACCGCGTGAAGATCACGCTTCGATTCAGAGGCCGTGAGATGGCGCACATGGCGAGCAGCAAACACATTTTGGACGATTTTGCCGAGGCGCTTGCGGATATCGCTGTCGTAGAGAAGGCACCGAAGGTGGAAGGCCGCAGCATGACAATGTTTTTGACGGAGAAGCGCTAGACGCCCCGTTGAAATATATAACGGTATGATGATCATTTGATGATAGGAGGAATAAAACGATGCCGAAAATGAAAACCAGCAGAGCAGCTGCAAAACGCTTTAAAGCAACAGGTACAGGAAAGTTAAAGAGAGCGAAAGCTTACAAGAGCCATATCTTAACGAAGAAATCCACAAAGAGAAAGAGAAATCTTAGAAAAGCGGCTATGACAGACGCTACCAACGTTAAGAACATGAAGAAGATTTTACCGTATTTATAATTCGTTAGGAGGATATTTACAATGGCAAGAATTAAAGGCGGCTTAAACGCAAAGAAGAAACATAACAGAGTATTAAAACTTGCAAAGGGCTACAGAGGAGCTAGATCCAAACAGTACAGGATCGCTAAGCAGTCCGTCATGAGAGCTCTTGCATCCGCTTATGCGGGCAGAAAAGAGAGAAAGCGTCAGTTCAGAGCACTCTGGATCGCACGTATCAATGCGGCAGCAAGACTGAACGGTCTTTCCTACAGCAAATTCATGTATGGTCTGAAGCTTGCTGAGATCGATATCAACAGAAAGATGCTTGCCGAGATGGCAGTAAATGATGCAAAGGGCTTTGCAAAGCTTGCTAAGCTTGCAAAAGAGAAGATCGCTTAAGCAGATCCCGTTTGCTAAAAAGAATTGCATAGTTTGTGTGAGTGTTATGAAAAGAGGGCCCGTCCATTGGACGGGCCCTTGATGTTGTTTTCATATGGAGCGCTCTAGCTTGTGGATGATTCGGATGACTCCGATTCGCTTGCGTTGGATCCTTTCAGCTTGTCGATCGACTTGGTCTGTGTCGCACCGCAGACGGTGCAGGTTCTTGTCTTCTTACCCTTGGACTCTGTTGTGGGAGCTGTCGTGACTTCCCAGGGTCCCCATTTGTGATCGCTGTCATCGTTGTACGTGAGCTGCTCGGATGAGATCACGGCACCGCAGATGGTGCAGACGGTTTCGATCTTGCCAGGATTCAGGCAGTCGCCGTCGGTCTTGACCGTCTTGCGGCTCGGGTGATTTGTGGCCGGGATCTTGGTTTTAAAGGTGCTGCCGCATGTCTGGCAGGTGTAAGTTTTCTCGCCTGCTTCCGTACAGGTGGCTTCCGTTGTGATCTCATATGTATAGGAGTGACGGTGGTTTGTGGCCGCCTCCTCTTCTTTTGTTTTCGTGCTCTTTGCCTCAAGCATCGGAATCACTTCTTCCTGAAGGACACGTCCGCAGACGAGGCAGCTTTTCTGACGCAGGCCGGTCTGCGTATCGGTCGCTGCACGGACCGTGATAAAATCACCCGGTGTGTGGTCGATCGGCGGGATCGAAGCCATGTAGAAGTCACCGCAGTAACATTCATACTTTGCCTCGCCGGCTTCCGTACAAGTGGCAGGCTTTAAAACCGTCATCGTGTAGGAATGGATGTGACCCGCTTCGAGTTTGAAGGTTTCTGCTGCGGTCTTTCCGGAAGAAACTTCCGTTTCGGCAGCCTCCGTCTCCGTTTCTGTCTCGGACTCCTTCTCCGCCGTATTGACGGTTACCGTTTCGGGGCCTTTATTATTGTTCTGCTCTGCGGACTGCGCGGCTTCCTGTGTCTCCGCATCCTGTTCCGCAAGGGAGTTATAGTAGAAAACAGCGCCTACACCGACCAGGGCGATAATACCCAGTGCGATCAGGACGCTCTGTAGTCCTTTCAGTAATGCACCCATATATAGTCTCCTTTATACCATTTATTACACAATATTTTGAGGAAAAATGCAATGATTTCATTCTTTTTTTATTCCTCCCTACTTATTGAATGTGTTATGATATCAAACGGAGGGTAAAAATATGAAAATCAAAAAGATCGGCATGGGGATCACGCTTTTTTCAATGCTTTTTTCCATGCTTTCCATAAACACAAATGCAAGAGGGCAGGTCTCCAGGGAGGCGGCGACCTACAGCGATACGGAGATGGATCGCATGATCGCACAGCAGTACAAGCTTCTTCGAGAAGCCTATAATATGGAGGATGCCTTTAAACTGACCAAGAGGGTGGATAAGATCGATTCTTTTCTTGTCGACTTCGGTTTCGATCCGCTTTCGGGCAAGAAGATCACGTTTATCGGTGACAGCATTACTGCGGGCAACGGCGGTACGCTGACGCCGGACGGAACGAAACGCGGCTATCCCGATTATATTGCACAGTATACCGATGCAAAGATCGTTAACCTGGGTATCGGCGGCGCGCAGATTAGCGGCGATAGCAGTAAGGCGATCGTGAACCGCTATGAGGAGATCCCGGAGGATTCCGATATCATTGTCTTTTTCGCCGGCGTGAACGATTTTCTCAATGAAAACGTATCCTGCGGCAGCGAAAGCCATGATGATGAAGGCACATTTTACGGCGATACAAAGACCTGCTTTGAGGGGATCTCGGAGCGTTATCCGAATGCCGATGTTTATGTTGTGACAACGTATCATAATCGTCTTGAGGACTATACCGCATACAGCGGCAAGGATATGAAGCAGTTTATGAACGCACTTACGGAGCTTGCGCGTGACTACGGCTTCCATATCATCGATCTTTATGAAGAGGGATTTTTGAACACAAATCATATTCTGGTCCGCAATGCGTTCTTTACGGATGACATCCATCCGGATGATCTCGGGGCGGAAGTGCTCGGACGCCACATTCTGATGCATTTGCAGCGTCAGTACAGGTGAGCTGTCATGAATTATTTTCATTTGTTTTGTGTGAAGCTGGCACGTTACCTTTTAAAGCCGCTTTCCTTTCTCCCTGCGATCGTCGTTATGGTTGCGATCTTTCATTTTTCGTCTCAGACGGGACCTGAGTCTTCGCAGCTTAGCTACCGTGTCAGCCACAAGATCGTGACACTGACAGACCGGATCGCCGATAAAGGATGGTCTGAAGAGGAGATCGGAGCGCAGACGCAGCGTATCCATTATTATGTGAGAAAAGGCGCGCATATGACGGAATATTTTATCCTGGCGGCCTGTGTGGCGTTTCCGCTTTATGTATACGGTATCCGCGGATTGAAACTGATCATTTTCGCGGGCGTGTTCTGTGTCGGGTTTGCTGCAACGGATGAGTACCATCAGTCGTTTGTCAGCGGGCGCGGCGCTAGTCCGAGGGATGTTGCGATCGACTCGATCGGGATCTTTCCCGGGATCCTCTGTACGATGCTCGTCGGCTGGATCGGCAGGAAAACGCTGTTTGCTCCGCTTTCGCTGGAGAAGCATAACCGTGAGTATGCGGCCTGGGAAGAAGAGCAGGAAAAGCGTAAGCGGCGCAGCCGCGGGAGACGTTCATAGTTTATTTACAATTCATTTAAATTGTTCAAATTGTCTTTATACGCACGCAAATTCTGGCTGATATGCTGAATTTATGAAGAAAAGAAGCATGTTGATCCCGGCGTTCATGTTTTCCCTGGCACTTCTTTTAAATGTGATCGCCTGGCACAGTAAAGAGTTTTGCGATTTCTACGTACAATACATTTTTCCGACCTGGGTGAATACCTATGCACGGCTGACAGGTATGTTCTCTTTCTCGTGGGGAGAGATCATGCTCGTTGTTGCTGTGCTTTTTTTATTGGCAGCCGCGGTCGGCCTTATCATAGCAGCTGTTCTTTTATTAAAAGACAGGAATCTGGCAAGGCGTTTCTGGGGCCGCGTCCGTCCTTACTATCGCGGCCTTGTGTGGCTGTCCGCATTTGTCCTTCTTGTGATGACATGCAACTGTTTTATCCTGTATCACTGTTCTACTTTTGAAGAAAAGTACGATATCCCGCACGAAGAATACACAGTGGAAGAGCTCTCGCGCATGCGCGACTATGTGGTCAAAAAAGCGAATGATCTTGCGAAGGAGATGGAGCGCGACGAGGGCGGGCGCGTGATCTATACAGGCGACATGAAGGCTGAGGCGGCAAAGGCGATGCAGAAACTTGCCGAGCAGGGATACGGTCAGCTGGAAGGCTATTATCCGCAGCCCAAGGGCATCATGGCATCCGGCTTTCTGAGCCAGCAGCATATGCTGGGCTATTTTTTCCCATTCTCAATGGAAGCAAACTACAATGATGTCATGTACATCACAAACAAGCCGGCCACGATGTGCCATGAACTGTCCCATCTGAAAGGTTTTATCTATGAAGACGAGGCAAACTATCTTGCTTTCCTTGCATGCATCCGTTCGGACGATCCGCTCTTTCGATACAGTGGGTATCTGAGCGTTCTGAACTATCTTGATAACGCTTTTTTTGAAGCGATCGGCGAGGACCGGGATGTGTACAACAGCCATCGTAAGATCTCCGGAATCGTTAAGAAAGACAATGTGTTCCTGACACCCGATGCATGGAAGCTGGTAGAGAAGAAAGCGGTGATCAGCACGAAGACCGTGAATAAAGCGAGCAAAGCTTTTCTTGAAGGAAATCTGCAGATGAACGGTGTGGAGGACGGCATCGCGAGCTATGACCGTGTTGTAGGACTTTTGCTTGATTATTACAAGAACGAAGTTATACAATAGGTATATGCAAAAAGAAGATATCAGAATTGAAAAAGTGATCGTACATATTATGGATTCCACAGTCGGGCTGCCCGTGCTTTCCGAGAGAGAGATCGAGTTCGGCTCCGAGTTTGCGGAGTTTTTGCGGGAACACATCTATCGCGTCTGGGAAGGGGACGACAGCAAGACATGCGCATTTCACCGTGAGGAATCCGAGATATATCGTATGCTGGACGAATATTCCGCCCCCGGTTTTGTTGACATGAGCAAGGAGATCGCAAACCTGCTGTACGGGATCATGAACAGCAATATCGATATTCCGGCGGCAGATCTTGTCGTTGTTCGCTTTCATGCGGATGACACCGGCTATCTGGCGCTTTTAAAAATGAATTTTACAGCTTCGTATACGCATCGGACACTCCCGGAAGGAGACGGGAATTACAACGAGATCATTCGTTACAGATCGGTCCTGCCTTCCAAGAGCCAGCGCCTCTCTGAGGCGGCGATCATTGACCTGACATCGCGGGAAGTCAGACTGATCGAAAAGAAATATGAGGTAAACGGCGAGAAGCTCAATTACTTCTCGATGCTTTTCTTAAAATGCGACAGCCGTCTGTCGGATAAGTCCAAGCTCTCGATCGTGACAAAAGCGGTTGAAAGTGTGCAGAAAGCGAACTTTGACGAGTACACCCGTTTTGAAGAGCATATGAAGGCGAAGAGTATCATGCAGGAGACGCTGAATGATACCGGCGGCTTTGTGGTCGATGATCTTGCTGACCGGATCTTTGAAAATGAACCGGCCATGCGAGAACAGTTCCAGGAAAAGATGGAAAAATATGACCTTGTAAAGGAAGAGGTCCTGCCGAGGATGGATGCGACCGTCAAAAAGTATCAGAACCAGCATCTGTTTACGGACACGGGTATTGAGATCAAGATCCCGATGGAGCTTTATAAGGATGCACGTAAAGTGGAATTTGTCACAAACCCGGACGGAACCGTGTCTGTGATCTTAAAGAATATCGGACACATCGAAGCGAAATTCTAAGGAGGTGTATCATGAACAGAAAACGTTGGACATGTTTTCTTGCGGTCTTTACGGGCCTTGGCCTTTTTGCTTCATCTGTGTTGCCGGTAAGAGCCGGTGCGGAAGGCCTTAAACGACGCGCGATCGCAGCCTATACAACAGATTATGTGATGGGGACGGTCTACAGCTCCGTAAACGGTGTTGCGTTTACGAATCAGACCTACGCAGACGATTATGACACGGTTGTCGTATCAGCGGAACCGCTTGGCGGATATGTGTTTGAATACTTCACAGACAACGGTGTCATCGTGACGAAGAGCAGTTATTACAGCTTTTGTCCGAATGGGTTCGATCATAACGTGGCAGCACATTTTGCCAGGAAAAAGGATGACACATCGCATAAAGAGAAATACTACGAGCGATACGGAAAGGACCTGCATCCGATCAACTTTGCGAATTCGGCATGCATTTTTGCACCGGGCTATCAGGAGGATACGGTCTCTGTGACGACGAACATCGTGATGCAGGGCAAGAAGTGCGTGGAAGCATTTGACTCGGTACGCGGTGATTATCAATATGTCGGCATGTACAATATCTCGCTTTCCAGAGTCGGCAAGCAGATCGATAAGCTTTCGGGACCGGCTCTTTTTATCTTCGATATTCCGGCATCCTATCAGAAGCAGGGACGGGACTTCAGAATGCTCCGCGTATATCAGGGCGTTCCCGCAGTTTTGGAAGATCTTGATGATCGGGATAACAAGGTAACATTCGAGACGGATTGCACGGCAGCATATGCACTTGTGTATAAGGATCTTATATAATAGAAAAACTGCAAGACAATTTCTAAAATTTATTATATAATGTGTATTATACAGGGATTTCCCCAACGAATAACAAACCAAATAAACCAATTGGGAGGATAAAGATGAAGATTGATAAGACAAAAAATGGCTCCGAGTTAACAGTGACCGTATCCGGTCGACTTGATACGACTACAGCTCCTGAACTGGAGCAGTCTGTGAGTGCTGACTACGATGGTATCAATTCTTTGATCTTCGATTTTTCAGACCTCGAGTACGTATCATCCGCAGGATTGCGTGTGCTTCTTTCGGCACAGAAGAAGATGTCCAAGCAGGGCAGCATGGTGATCCGTCATGTAAATGACACGATCAGCGAGATCTTTGAGGTTACAGGTTTCAGCGATATCCTGACCATCGAGAAATAGGATGGGGGTTCGGATATTTGAAAGACGACAGTATTTTTTCCAATATCGTTAAGCTGGTCAGTGTGGTGCTTGCGGCGGCATGCCTGATCACCTGCACCGTGATCGCGTCAAGGGCCTTTGTCGGTGTGAAGACACTCAGTGCCGGCGGCGGCCTCACGGCAACCGGCTCTGCAAGCTGTGACTTTGAGTCGAATCTGATCGTATGGAGAGGCAATTTTTCCACATACGGTGCGACGACAGGCGAAGCTTACTCTTCCTTAAAGAGAGATGCCGGCATGATCAAGCATTACCTCTCCCAGAACGGGATAAGTGAAGATGAGATGGTTTTCTCATCCGTCAACATCAGCAAACGTTTCAACTCGATCTACAATGCAGAGGGGAATTACGTCGGCGATGAGTTTGCCGGATATGAATTATCTCAGAACGTAAGTGTGACTAGCTCCGATATTGACAAGGTCGAGAAGATCTCCCGTGATATCACGGACCTGATCGAATCGGGCGTTGAGTTTACTTCGGATTCACCGGAGTACTATTATACGGATTTGGACAACTTGAAGCTGCAATTGATCGCAGATGCGACCGAAAATGCCAAGGCACGTATCGATCTGATGGCGAGTGGCAGCGGTGCGACAGTCGGCGATCTGGTAAGTTCTACACTTGGGGTGTTCCAGATCACTGCAACCAATTCCTCATCTGAGGATTACAGCTACGGGGGGACATTTAATACGAGCTCGAGAGCAAAGACGGCTACGATCACGGTACGCCTGAATTATTCAGTTCGTTAGTGTGATCGGTATCTGTTCGAGCGTCTCTCAGTGGAGGCACTATGAAAAAAAAGAAAGTGCATCACGACGTACAAACAGTAGCGGAGAAAAAGTTTTGGCAGACTTTCAGTGCCAAGAATGTGATCAAGTGGTATGAATACCAGATGGCGCCTGCGGAGGATGCGAATGAAGAGGACGCTGAATCGCAGAATGGCGCATTTGTTGCGGAACCGCGCGAGAACCTGGAAGATGAAGTCTCCAGGATCATGAATGCGTTCCAGAATTCCAAGCAGGATTCTGTGGATTCACTTCTTCGGGAGATGGGAGAGGCTGCTGAACCTGTGGCACCGGTTCCGGAACCAGCCCCGGTTCCTCCTCAACAAGATGCGGCAGGAGAGGAATTAAACATGGACGGTGTCGATCCGGAGATGGTCGCACGGATTATGGATTCGTTCAAGACTGCAAAACAGGATAGTGTGGATAGCCTGTTTGCCGCTGCGGAAGCGGAAGCGGCGCTTGAGCCTGAACCGGAAGCAGAACAGTCGGTAACAGAGAACCCGGCACCCGTATCGGAAGAGAATACCGTTACAGAGAAAGCGGAAGAGAGCGAGGAAGAGATCCTTGCCGATATCGCGAGCCGTTCGCAGCAGAACCAGATTGACGCACTTTTTGCCAATCAATAAAAGCGTTAATATGATAAGAACCCGCAAATGCGGGTTCTTTTTATATTACATGGCGAGCGATATAGGCTCGTTCCAGGGGAGTCTGGACCTGTCGTCGATGTAGATATCGGCCGTGATCTTACGGGAATCCGACCCATATTTTTCGATCGTCTCCGGCAGGTTCTCATTGACCGCATCAAAGGTAAGACCCTGGCGTATACACCAGGCAACCGCTTCCTTGAGAGGCTCGCCGCTGCGACAGGTCCAAAGGATCAACCTGGAATTACGTTCCTTCATTTGCTTGAGGTAGCAGATGAGAGGCAGATTGGGCGCACCGATGGAGGGATAGGCATCGATACACAGTGTGCCGTCAAAATCCACGGCGATGATCTCGTGCTCGCGTCTCTCGATATTTTCTACCTGACTGTACATGGCATACCCTCCGTTTCTATGGTAAAATGGGAAGCGCCCGGGACCTGTCCGCAGATGAAGCCGGCGCTTTTTGTATGTACAGTATACGAACATTCGTTCTGTGATGCAATTGGTAAACTGAACAAATGTTCGAATTGATTTTTGTATCATTTGTGGAATTGTCACAGGCAAAAAAACGAGATAGTATTGAGGGCACGATGATGAATGCAAATAAAACGTACCGGTCCGTTGACGAGATCGACAGAATGGATTTTAAAGACTGTACCATAACGGATGCGCATTTTGACGGGGATGATATCAGGCTCGATCTGGAGGCTCTGATCATCAGAGCGAACAATTCGCAGAATGAGAACTATACGGATTCCTATGCGGGCGAGACAAGGATGCGGCTGGAACATGGTCGGATCATGGAGGTCGTCAAGGAAGGATACCGGTATTATAACGCCGACAATGAGCTGATCCGTGAGGTTCCGGATGAGAAGGTCGAAGGGATCGGCGCAGAGGATCTGTCTTCTCTTTTTGCGGGGTCTTATCTTGCCGGAGCGGAAGTGATCGAGCCCGGAGTGTGCCGGCTTTTTGTCGAGACGGTCTCCGAAGAGGATCATATGACCGCTTCCGATTCCTACCGGATACAGATCGCTTATGAGCATGCGGTCTTTACATGGGATCGCTATCTGAACCGGGTACAACAGTGAGGAGTATTATGTTAACTTATCACGACAGCTTAGACGAGATCATGCCGCGGATGATCGCATTCGGAGAAGACCTGTATCATCATCCCGAGATCGGCTATAAAGAAGAATATGCGCACGAAAAGATGCGTGCGCTTTTGGATGCGTCAGGCATTGCCTGTCGTACGGTTGCAAAGACCGGCATCAAAGCGACGCTCGACTCGGGAAGAGAGGGGCCGCACATCGTATTGCTGGCAGAATTTGACGGGGTTCCCGTTCCCTCCCATCCGGAGGCGAACAGGGAACAGGGCTTTGCGGCACCTGCCTGTGGCCACTATGCGCAGGCGGCAGTGATGCTTGGTGTCTTTCTTGCGATCCGCAAAAGCGGTATGATGGACGATCTTTGCGGCAAGGTGACCTTTCTTGCATCTCCCGCGGAAGAATACTGTGATCTTGACTACAGAAAGGAATTGATGGATAAGGGCGAGATCCTCTTTGCGGGTGGCAAGCAGCATCTGATCGCTTCGGGAGAATTTGATGATGCGGATATCGTTCTGAACTGTCATGCGATGGGCGGCGATGCGGACGGCGAGATCGGTTCTTCCCTCAACGGATTTCTGCACAAAGATGCGATCTTTAAAGGGAAAGCGGCGCATGCCGCAGCAAATCCGGAAGACGGCGTGAATGCGCTGAATGCCGCAACGCTTTCCATGACGGCGATCAATTTTCTGCGGGAGACTTTTCTTGCGGATGATGCGGTGCGCGTGCACTATTACATGCCGGAAGGCGGTAAGAATGCGGGTACGGTTCCGGAGGAAACGAGGATCGAATTGTTTGTCCGTACCAAGAGGGCGGAAGCGCTTTCTTTGATCGGCGAGAAAGTCGACAGGTGTCTCAAGGCGGGGGCATATGCAACGGGCTGCGATGTGACGATCATTGATAACATGGGTTATTATCCATTGAGACCGGACAGAGCGCTTTCGGTGTTTGTCGGAGAACGGATGGCGCGCTATATGGATGCGGATCGTATCGTGCATGACCGGCACGGATTCGCAAGCGGCGATATCGGTGATGTTTCCATGATGTGGCCGACGATCCAGACCGGCGTTGCAGGCTTTGCGGGGACTTTCCACGGGAAGGATTTCAGAACAGCGGATACGCACAAGGCGTACGAAGTACCGGCAGCATACTTCCTCGATGCCGTGCATGACCTTCTTGCCGATGGAGGCAGGGAAGCATACAGGATCAAAGATGGATTTGTGCCGACGCTCGATCGTAAAGAATACGTGTCGTATCTGACAGCAAAAACGACGTGCTTCAGAGATTCTTTTCTGTAGGATGGGAATCTGAAGATGATCCGGGTTTATGCGAAGCGTGCTTTTTCGTGATCGCCCGGTATAGAAGAACACCGAGACCGCTGATGACGATCGTGACACCGAAAGTCCCTGCGGCAAAGATATATTCACCTGTTCCGATCGCATCTCCGCCGACGATCGATGTGATCACGGACGGGAACCGGCCGACAGAACAGATCAGAAGCCACGTTTTGGGAGACAGATCGGTCATGCCGGCATAATAGCAAAGCAGATCTTTGGGAGTTCCGGGGATCATAAAGAGTAAAAAGAACAGATAACTCCGTTTGGGCGAAGATTTCAGAAAATCGAGCGAGCGGAGTTTTTCTTCGCTGAAAAAAAGACGTGCCAGCCGCATGCCGTAGATCCGCACTAGGAAGAAAACAGACATACTTCCGATCACGGCTGCGGCCATGCAGTAGATCGTGCCCCGCGTGATACCGAACGCGAATCCGGCTGCGATCTCAAACGGTTCGCCGGGGATAAAGGCCAGGATGATCTGTACGATCACCATAAGCATAAAGATGAGCGCACCAAGACCCCCTTTTTCTTCAACATATGCGCGGAAGACAAGGGGGTCCTGTACGAGATGCAACATCGGTTTTGCCACGAGCACGGTCAGGATCCCGATCAGAACGGTACCGAGAAGAAGTGCTGCGATTTTTAAGCCGGATCTTTTTTTCATGTCTGCTCCATGAGGTATGAGAAGATACGATATGCCGTCTTCAGTGCGTCGTGTCTGATCTTTCCGTCCGTGATGGTAAAGATATCGTCGGGGATCAGCCTGGCGCCTTCCTTTCGGATCGCGTCTTCATCCGCTTCAACAATGCTTTTATTTTCCAGTTCGAGATAGTGCCCCGCCACCTCTGCACTGATGGAGCCTTTGTTTGCTACAACGATGTCCACTTTTCTTTTTTTGCCGAGATATCGGTTCAGTGTCCTGACGTGGTCGCTGACTTTAAAACCTTCCGTCTCGCCGGGCTGCGTGACAAGGTTGCTGATATACATGATCGGGGCAGGAGAACGGTCCAGCGCATTGCGCACGTCTTCGACGATCAGATGCGGGATGATACTGGTAAAAAGGCTTCCCGGACTGAACACGATAAGGTCCGCCTCTGCGATCGCGGATGTGATGTCACTGCAGATCCGAATGTCATGATCATAGGAAAGCTTCCGGATATGGTGCATGTTGCTGCTGACAGCTTCCTCGCCGTAGAAAGTCTCCTTGCCGGATCGGCCGACAAGATCGACCTTCTCGGAGGTGAGCGGAAGGACATTTCCGTTGATGTTCAGAAGTCTGCACATATATTTGGTGGCTTCCGCAAGATTGCCTTTTAAGTCGATCAGGGCAGCCATCATGATATTGCGTACGGGATGGTTATATAAGGAACCGGATTTGCTGAACCGGTAACTTAAGAGTTCGATGAAATCCTCATCGGTATTGGCCATGGAAAGGAGCACCTTTCCGATGTCGCCGACTGCGGGAATATCCAATTCGTCTTTAAGAACGCCGGAACTGCTTCCGTTGTCGCTGACGGCGATCACGCACGTAACGCGAACGGGGAACAGTTTGAGGCCGGAAAGCAGGCAGGAAAGGCCTGTGCCGCCTCCGAAAACAACGATATTTTTCATGCAGATAACCTCCGTTTCGGATAAAACAAAAATAGCATATAAAGGGCGAATATGCTATAATAAATTAACTATTCTTTACCGGAGGCATCCATGGACGAGTCGCTGCTGGAGCAGTATAAAGACGAAGTGATCAAAGAACTGAATGAGACGGAATTCATCCGGTATCTCGGCCTTGAATTCACGGAGATCTCCGAGAAATTCGCGATCGGACGCATCCCTTTTGCAAAGAAGCTTACGAACTACTTCGGCCATATACACGGAGGCATTTTATACGCGCTTGCCGATACGGTCGCAGGCACACTTGCATGTATGGGCGGCCGCAAAGTAACGACGGTGGACGGTCACATGAATTTTCTCGATCCGGTGGAGAATACGGAATATGTCTATTGTGAAGCAAAGCGTGTCAGAAGCGGCAAGCACCTGATGGTCGTTAAGATCAAGATCCGCGATGACCGCGGCAGGCTTCTCGATGACGGCAGCTTTACATTTTACAGGCTGAAGCTTCCCGTGATCGATGAGGACGGGACCTGACCGGACGCGGCTTTGCGGATGACGGGATCCGAAAGGAGGATGCCCTTTGCGTATAGGAGACAGCTTTTTTCAGGGACAATATGATAAGCCGATCGTCAACGCGAACGCATCAGATGTGCGTGCACCCGGACGCAAGTCGTCGCCTGCGGAGTGCGAGACATGCAAGAACCGCAAATACAAAGACGGTTCGGATGAGATGGTTTCTTTTAAATCTGCGGCACACATCTCTCCGGAGGCTGCCTATGGCAGAGTCATGGCGCACGAGGGCGAACATGTTGCCAACGCATACAAGAAAGCCGCTGAGAAGGGCGGCAAGGTGGTGTCGGCGGGTGTCTCGATCCATACGGCGATCTGCCCGGAATGCGGCAGAAGTTATGTTTCGGGCGGTGAGACGAGAACGCAGATCAAATATTACAACGAATCAAACCCGTATCAGCAGGATCTGAAGAAAACAGATGCAGACAAGTATACAGGTATGAATATCGATCTGGTCGTATGACCGGAAATAATTTTTTAGGAGAATGATCTATATGGAAACAAAAGCATGCAGAAGATGCAGAAGACTCTTTCAGTACATCGGAGGCGATATGTACTGCCCCATCTGCAAGGATGAACTTGAAAATCTTTTCAAAGAGGTAAAGCAGTACATTTATGAGCACAAGAACTGCACGATCCCGGAAGTCATCAAGGCAACCGGCTGCAAGGAAGCCAATATTGAGAAGTGGGTCCGCGAAGAACGTCTGATCCTGAATGAAAACACGGGGATCACATTCTTCTGCGAAAAGTGCGGGGCCCAGATCTTTTCCGGCCGTATGTGCGCGAAGTGCAAGGCTGAGACGGCAAATATGTTAAGCGGCATGTACAAAGAAGATAAGCCCAAGGCGGCACCGCAGAAGAGGAGCGATGCAACGCACAATGAGATGTATACGATCGATATGAGAAGAGGACGTAAATAGAAACCGTTTGACCGATCTTTTTTATGCAAATGACAACAGATACATGAGCCGGGGGGATTGAAGATGGATTATCAGACGATGCTTGAGAATGCGAGGGGCTGTATAGGCAAGTACTGCAAAGCTTGTCCGGTTTGCAACGGAAAGGCCTGCAGTAATCTGATGCCGGGACCCGGCGCCAAGGGCGTGGGCGACAATGCGGTCCGCAACTATGAGAAGTGGCAGGAGATCCGCGTCAATATGGATACGCTCCATGAGAGCTTTACGCCTGATACGAGTACAGAGCTGTTTGGGAAAAGGTTTCGATTTCCGTTCTTTGCCGGGCCCGTCGGTGCAGTGAATCTGCATTACGGAGACTGCTATGACGATCTTTCCTATAACGAGGTTCTTGTTTCGGCATGTGCTGAGGCGGGGATCGCGGCGTTTACCGGAGACGGTCTGAATGAGAAAGTCATGGAATATGCGACGGAAGCGATCGGCAGATGCGGCGGCGCGGGCGTTCCGACCGTGAAACCATGGAATCTTGATACGATCCGTACGAAGATGGAGATGGTCAAAAAGTCGGGTGCTTTTGCGGTGGCAATGGACGTTGACGCGGCGGGACTTCCGTTTCTTAAGAATATGGATCCGCCTGCAGGCGCAAAGTCAGTGGACGAGCTTGCAGCGATCGCAAAGATGGTCGATGTACCTTTTATCGTGAAAGGGGTAATGACGGTACGCGGCGCGGAAAAGGCGCTGAAGGCAGGGGCGGCCGGAATCGTTGTATCGAATCACGGCGGACGCGTACTTGACCAGTGTCCTTCGACAGCGGAAGTGCTGCCGGATATCGTGAAAGAGGCAGGCGGCCGGATGACGGTCCTTGTTGACGGCGGCATCCGAAGCGGCGTGGATGTGTTTAAAGCGCTCGCTCTCGGGGCGGATGGCGTCCTGATCTGCAGACCGTATGTGGTAGCTGTATACGGCGGCGCAAAAGAAGGCGTCGTATCCTATACGGAGAAGATCGGCGGCGAGCTGGCCGATACCATGATGATGTGCGGCGCTGCAAGTATCAAGGATATCACGAAAGATATGGTTTTTTAAGAATTAAGCGGAATATATTGTGGGTGGGTACTGCCTGACCACAATATGTTCCGAATTATATTGACACTGCAGTAGACGGTTGTTAAAATTTAGTTGTATAGGAAAAAGGAGAACACCATGGGCTTATTTGATGCATTTTCCAAGAAAAAGGAAGCCACGATCGCATCTCCCGTAAAGGGCAGACTGGTTGATGTTACGGAAGTATCCGATGAAACGTTCAGCACGGAGATCTTAGGAACGACGGTTGCCGTGATCCCGGAGGAGGGCAGGTTCTACGCACCTGCAAGCGGTAAGATCGTAACACTGTTTCCGACCCTCCATGCGCTTGCCATTGAAACGCCGGAAGGTGTGGAAGTTCTGCTTCACATCGGGCTGGATACCGTAAAACTGAACGGAAAATATTTTGTTGCGCATTGTGCGGAAGGTGACACGATCAAGCAGGGACAGCTTCTGATGGAAGTTAATCTCGATGCTGTAAAGAGTGAAGGCTATGATGTGATCACACCGATCGTGATCTGCAACACCGCTGATATGAAAGCTGTTAACAAGGAACCGGCAGGAAACGTAGCGCCCGGCGACCCGGTTATGAAAGTGGCAGTAAATTAGATCATTCTGATCTGATCTGCGATAGAAGGTTCATAAAACAGGCTTCGTGCCAGGCGAAGACTCGAGAAAGGGGAAGTTAACATTATGATGAAGTATCTTCAGAGAATCGGTAAAGCATTAATGCTTCCGGTTGCATGCCTCCCGGTGTGCGGTATTTTGATGGGCCTTGGCTATGCCCTCAACCCTGCGACCATGCAGGGCGGCGACACGGTTGGTGCCGCAGCTACGATCGGTCTTTTCTTAGTAAAAGCCGGTGGCGCTTTAATTGACAATATGTCTTGGCTGTTCGTTATCGGTGTTGCGATCGGCATGTCCGACGACAACGATGGTACAGCTGCTTTGGCAGGTATCGTTTCCTGGTTGATGATCACAAACCTCCTGTCTTCCGGAACGGTTTCCGCTCTGACAGGCGCTGATGCAGATCCTGCATTCGGTAAGATCGGCAACCAGTTCATCGGTATTCTTTCCGGTTTGATCGGCGCATCCTGCTACAATAGATTCAAAGGGACAAAACTTCCCGATGCATTGGCATTCTTCTCCGGTAAGAGATGCGTTGCCATCGTAACGGGTATTGTTTCTATTATTGTTTCCGCAGTTCTGTTCTTTGTATGGCCGTTTATTTACGGTCTGCTTGTCAGCGTAGGTTCCGCAATCGTCAGCCTTGGTGCTGCCGGCGCAGGTATCTATGCTTTCCTGAACAGATTGCTGATCCCGTTCGGTCTGCACCATGCATTGAACTCCGTATTCTGGTTCGATGCGATCGGTATTGCTGACCTGAGCAAATTCTGGGGCTTCGCAGACGGTGCTGTTGTCGGTGAGACAGGCCAGTATATGGCAGGTTTCTTCGCACCGATGATGTTTGGTATCCCGGCAGCCGCTCTTGCGATCGTTCACTGCGCGAAACCTGAGCAGAGAAAGATCGCGGCAGGTATCATGGGTTCCGCAGCAATCTGCTCGTTCATCTGCGGTGTAACAGAGCCGTTCGAGTTTGCGTTCCTGTTCCTTGCTCCCGCTCTTTATCTTGTATATGCGATCCTTTACGGCGTATTTACATTTGTTGCAGTTTCACTTGGCTTCCGTGCAGGCTTCTGCTTCTCTGCAGGTCTTACCGACCTGATCTTCTCATCCCAGCTGCCGACAGCGCAGAAGGTATGGCTGATCATTCCGCTCGGTATTGCTGCAGCGATCGTCTTCTACATCCTGTTCCGCGTTGTTATCACGAAGTTTGATCTGAAGACACCGGGCAGAGAAGATGCAGACGAGTACGCGAACGAAGTAAATGCGGTTCTTGCAAATGATGACTTCACAAAAGTTGCTGAGATCGTTCTGGAAGGTATCGGCGGCAAAGAGAATATCACTTCTTTCGAAAACTGCATCACAAGACTTCGTTTCGAGATCAAAGACTATACATTAGTTGATGAGAAGAAGATTAAATCCGCCGGTGTATCCGGTGTCATCAGACCCAGCAAGACAGCCGTTCAGGTTGTTGTCGGCGTACAGGTTCAGCATGTAGCCGATGAGCTGAAGAAAATGATGTAATCTTTCTGTTTAAGAATCCTGGCAAAAAGGGGAGAAGGCGTTGCCTTCTCTCTTTTTTTGCTCTTTTTTTAGAATATTTTAATTCGATTTTGCGTGGTGTGTATTGTAAGATATATCTGACGCTTTACGGCGCTGAAGATAACAAATATTACGGAGATTATGAAAGATCGCCTGTTGGCGGATCTGTGTGAACATATGAGCAGGATCAAATTTAGTGAGATCACAATAGAGAATATTGATCTGGTAAGACGTTACATGGCTGATAAGGATATCAGCTGCGAGTATTCCGCGATCGTAGCTTACAGCTGGCACAAGCGGTATATGGCTGAAGTGTGCGGCTGTCTGGTCATCAAAATTTGTGTGAACGGTGGAGTCAGTTTCCTGTATCCGCTCGCCGGTGTAGTCGGGGATGAGAAGGCAGCGCTTGAGGCGATCGAGGAGGACTGCATGGAGTCTGATACAGAGTATTCCTTCTTTGCCGTATCACCTTTAAAGATGCCGGTCCTGATCTCGCGTTATCCGCATGTCTGTATTGCGAATGAGCGACTTTACTGGGATTATATCTATCACTATGCGGATCTGCGTGATTTTCCCGGAAAGAAGTACGCGCGTCAGCGAAGCAGTGTAAAGGGCTTTTGGCGCGATCATCCTGATGTAACGTTTAGACGGGTCGACGAGGCTGACAGGGGCAGCATCCTTTCTTTTCTCGATCAGTATGAGCAGATGAATAAAAGCCGTAAGGACAGTCATTTTACGGACGAGATGAAGGTATGCCGTAAGTCGCTGGATCTGTTGGGAAAAAGCTGGATCTATGCCGCGGCATTCTTTGACGGAGATCGTATGATCGCATTCTGTATGTGCGAGGCATGCGGCGGATCCCTTCTCATTCATTTTGAGAAGGCATTATCTACCTATAAGCATATCTATCAGGCGTTTATCGCATCCTACCTGAATGATTGTCCTTTTGAATGTGAGTGGATCAACCGGGAGGATGATGCAGGGGATGCGGGACTCAGGATCTCCAAGACGCGCTACAGGCCGGCCCGTATGGGCGAAAAGTACGAGATCATGCCCAGAAATGAGCTGCAGGTGCACACACCCGATGTGCCTTCCCTCACAGCAGGTGAGCTTACCCTGGATGCGTTTACCGATGCGGATGCGGCGGCCTATAATGCAATGGCGCTCGATCCTGAGCTGAACCGCTACTGGGGATATGATGATTCGCAGAACATGAACGGGGAATACGGCGAGATGAGCCTCCTGCATGTGATCGATGTGGACTATGCAAAACGTCGCGCGATCAACTATGCGGTGCGCTTATCGGGTGAGCTGATCGGTGAAGCGATCCTGTATCATTTTGACAGGAAGGGCGGGGCTGAATTCGGCATCCGGATCATGAAAGAATACCAGGGCCGCGGCTACAGCAGGCAGATCTATGAGACTGTAGCAGGATGGGGGCTTTACGAGCTCGGCCTTCGTGTCGTTCGTTCCAAATGCTACCACGAAAATGCCGCAAGCTATGCGCTTTTCTCCTCGATGGCGGAAGAAGTGGGAAAAGATGAGACGTACACGTATTTTGAACTTCGCTCGTAGTAAAATTGGCAAAAATGTTTGTGTAAATGCAAAAATAATGATTGACTTTTACGTGTGAGCACGCTACAATAGGTCTTGTCGTTACGAGCGACATATGCGCGAGTGGCTCAGTGGTGGAGCACCACCTTGCCAAGGTGGGGGCCGCGGGTTCGATCCCCGTCTCGCGCTCGAAAAAAGCAGGACATCCAATCGGATGTCCTGCTTTTTTTGAGTGCGAGACGGGGATAATGGAGCCTCGCGGGAGAAGGCGCGCACAAACCTATATTTCCTCATAGGCCTGCAAGCGCCTTCCCGCGGGGGCGACCTGCGCGTTCCTACGAGCGGGGTCACTGTGCGCAAACGAAGCCGAGGGGATCTTGCTCACCAAAGGCTTTGTTCTGCGCGCAGAAGATCGCGCGACAGCGCGATCACGAATATTTCGCGCCAGCGAAATACGAGCCCGCTCTTATGAACAAGAGTCCGCCTCGTTATGTCGGCCCAAAGTCGTATTTACGCTCTGCTTCGGTCATTACATATATCAGTTGACAGAATAATCGGGGGGGGTAAAATGAGATGGCAGATAATTCGTTGAACTAGACCACAAAATTCAACTGAAGAGAGGAGAAGTTATATGATTAGATCTGCTGATGTAAGAGCTGTGCTTCAAAAAATTCCTGCAGGGAAAACGCTTTCAATTAAGGAAATCCAGGATTTAATTGAAAAGAACTGTAACTTGACAAAAGAGGATCTGGCTCCACATACAAAAACGCGTCCCACGACCTATCCAAAATGGAAACATGTTATTCAGGGTGTTATGTCTACGTTAAAGAGGCAGGGTGATGTCGCGCATGATCGTAAGCATCACATGTACACATTCTAGAGTTGCAGGAAAAGAGAGGTAAAAGTACATGAAACGATTAGTATGTTTGATTACATTTGTAATGATGTTGGCGATGTCTATGACCGCCTATGCCAAAGAATTCAACCCGTCATTTTATGCCGCGTCATATCAGGATGTTGCTGCTGCATATGGAAATGATGGAGCCGCTTTGTTTAAGCATTATACCGAACATGGTAAGGCAGAAGGCCGTATCCCATATAACGGTGCAACCCCGGGTGAAGAAGTAACATTCTCGGGTGATGCAGGCGTAGCTCCGGCAACGCAGACCGAGGAGTCTTCTCGTGGTCTTGTTGCCTGGATGAAAAAAATAGTTTCCGAAAAGCATCCGAATGTACACTGGACGGATGAATACTGCGAGAAATATGGGCCAATCGTTGAGGCTGATCTGAAGAAATGTCCGACATATGCCAATGCAGAGATCGTTAGAGGAAGGGTGAGTCACAAATCGTTTTTGATGAATGACAAAGGTATTTATTCTGCTCGGGTGCTTTTTGATCTATCGAACGGATGGACACTGAAGGTTTCTACTTATGAGAAGGATGACTCTAATTCAGACTGGGATTTATGGTTAGGAAAATTTGAGAACAGAAGCGATTTAACGGCATATTATGGAAGATACATGACGCATGAAGGACGTTGGTTTGAGAATTACGAGGAATGGTTACAAGAGAAAGGCGTAGGTTCAGATGGTATCAAAGTAATAAAATGGGCTTCTTCGTATAAAGGCAACAGGACTATGGAAGTTTGGCTGTAGAAGATCTTTTAGAACGGAATGGTCCCTTGGGGACGAGGGGACCATTTTGGAAAAAGGAAAACTTCGAAAAGGTGTGTGAAGGGAGAACTCAACCGTATTAAAATTGATAGCATCGGTACTTACGCTTTCGATGCTCTTAGGGACGACGTGTCTCGCGAAGGAGTTTGATGCAAACTTCTATGCAAAGACGTATCCCGACGTAGTGAACGCATTGGGAAACGATGCGACCGTTCTTTACAATCACTATGTGACCAGCGGCCAGAGCGAAGGAAGACTGCCGTATGAAGGCGCTTCTAAGGGGGAAGCTGTTGATGCACCGAGCGGAACTACGGATGAAGCGGTGCCTCAGCAGCCGGCAGCTGCTAAGACCTATGATGTTCGGGATCTCAAAACTATGTTTAAAGAACAGGGCTGGAATTGGATAGACTCCTATTGGCTTGCGTACACACAAGATTTGGTCAATAAGGCAATCGTCTGGCCTAAATCCCAAATTGATGGCAGAACGACAATTGATTGGTGGAAATTTAGTAAATATTTGGATAAAAATTGTGTTTCGATGAGATTCGCAGGAACCGAAGGATTTGCAGGAGAAGAAGGAGCAGGAGCAGCACTTTATTTGTCGTTATCCTTTCGCGTTCCGATGGTTCCGGATGAGTTTTATGATGGCAAAAGGAAAAGAGCAGATCATAACGCTACTAAGAATTTAGCTGGACTAAGCGTATACTATCCCGAAAAATCAAAAAAGGTTAAGAATTATACCATTAAGCAATACCCCCTTTACATTGAATATAATGATGATGGAAGTTTTAGGGGTGGTCCTGATTGGGCGAAGAAGTAAATAATTCTGTATCCCCTTCGGATGGTTACTTGGGGACGGGGTTAGTGGTCCATTTTCATAGGTCCATCTGATGGATCTCAGCCCACACATATTGTTTGTAACATCATCCTCGGATTCTGAAAAGGAGTCCGGGGATTTTTTCTGCAGCGGTGTGTACGGGATGGGTGTAAGTCTCAATGCTTCACCGATGTTTGTTGCTTCTGCACAAGCAGCTTCAAAAACGTTGTGAATTGTGCTACACCGCACCCCCGATATTTTGGTAAGGGTGCCGATTGCCGTTTTTTCAAGGGCTGTGTTAGTCTATGTCTGTAAAAAACATATAAGCAATTCAGGACAGTTCTTCTTTCAATTCTGATATCATATCTATCATTTTCAAGACAAACTTTCCGTTGCTTAAAATACGGGAGGTTTCGATTGGACCTCCGCGATCAAGGAGGATTTAATGAACGATCATGAAAATTATGTACGCGAGTACAAGGACACGGTCTTTAAGATCGTATTTCAGGAAAAGAAGGAACTGCTGGCGCTTTATAACGCGCTGTCTGGCAAGCATTATACGAATCCAGATGATCTGGTGATCAACACGCTTAAAGATGCTGTTTTTATAGGCATGAAGAATGACCTGTCATTTCTGATAGACGGGCATCTCAATCTGTTTGAACAGCAGTCGACGTATTCGCCGAATATGCCGCTTCGCGGATTCCTGTATGTAGGCGATCTGTACAAGGAAATGCTGACGAATTGGAGACAACTCTATTCCTCAAAACTGATCAAGCTGCCGATGCCTCACTTTACCGTCTTCTATAATGGGCCGGAAGATGCTGCGGATTATTATGAAGAGCGCCTATCGACCGCTTTTTATCACTCTGGGGAGTCAAACGAAACACCGGATCTGGAATTCATCGTACATGTGTACAACATCAATGCAGGACATAATGCAGAGCTTATGAGCAAGTGCGAGAAACTGCGCGAGTATGCGCAGTTTGTTGAGACCGTCCGGTCTTGTCTCGTTAACAGGCGAGGATTGTCTAAAGAGACAGCTTTTCGCAGTGCCGTCGATATGTGTATTGAGAACGGCATCCTGACAGATATCCTGCAGAAAGAGAGGGCAAGGATCATGACATCTATTCTTGGCGAATTTGATATGGATGAGTACAAGGAATTCATAAAGGAAGAGTATAAACAGATCTACAGTGAAGAAGGCCGCGAAGAAGGCCGCGAAGAAGAGAAGCAACGTTATCTTCTTGAACTTATCGATTGCGTGAAAGTGGGCAAACTGGACGAAACTGTTGCTTCGGAACTGGCTCATATGTCACCGGAAGCGTTTCGTCGGGTAATGCAGAAATAATATTCTAAACAAATTCTCAAATTTGCAAAAAATAATTGTCAAATTACCGAATCATGATATAATTTCTCTATAATATACCCTTAAATTCAATAACTTGCTGTATTCTTTTCGCGCAGGTGCATGCATCTGCTTTCTGCGAAAGCGACCTTTCAGGAGGTGCCTATGAGAATCAAGAAGTTGTCCACAAAGGTCACGATCTTTGTCGTGATCGCAACCGTGATCGGTATTCTGGTCCAGAGCTTTTTGGCTTCGTACAATATGCTTGGGATCATGAAGGAGCAGTCCGTTAAGAATCTGGAGGGAAAAGTAAACTCTTCTTCGCTCCAGCTGAATATGTATTTTGAAAAAGAAAATGCATATATGGACGGCTTCATGGCATCCAAACGTATGAATGCGCTCGTTGACAATCCGCACGATCCGCAGGCGATCGCGGATGCGCAGGATTATATCGTGCAATACAACGGTGTCGTGCCCGGTGCGCGAAACATGTTTTATGCAGAGTATTCCGGTCCGGTTGTGGTGCATACGGATCCTTCTTTTATCGGATACAGCAGTCCGCCGGATAAGGTGAAGCTGATCCAGGACCTGTACTATGCAGATAAGTCGAAGCTTTATCACAGCGTTTTTGCGGTTTCGCCGGCGACGAATGAGGTTGCGCTTGTCGCTTCCCGCGCATCATATAACTCGAAGGGCGAGCCTGCCGGTTATCTGTCCCTCGATCTGGATAAAAAGGAGCTTTACAGCATTCTGGAAAATACAGTCAAGATCGTCAGCGATCAGGAGGTTGTCCTGACCGGTGTTAAGAATCCTGTTGTTTATTATTCGAGCAATGCAGATGAGATCACACTTGCACCGAATAACGCGGCGATCACGACTGTGATCGATAAGCTTGTGCCCGGCAGCAGCCTTGCAAATGACGGCGCATCTATCCTTTCCGTAGAAGATGTGAAGACAGAAGAGGAGGGTACGCAGAGCGGTATCATCAGTTATGCAAAATCCGGATCCGGCAAGAGAATGCTCGGATATTATCGTTATATTTCGGACCGTGACTGGCTCCTGTTTGTCGGTGCATCCGAAGATCAGTTGTACGCGCAGGCAACCGCATCATCCAGACAGATGTTCTTATTCGGCCTTATTGTGATCATTGCGATCACGATCCTGCTTGCTTTGCTGATCGGTCATCTGATCAAACCGATCACAAAAGTACAGCATGCACTTTCCAAGGTTGCAAAGCATGATATCTGCGAGAATCCCGATCTTGCCGTTTTGAAAAAACGTTCCGATGAGATCGGAAAACTGGCGAACGGAACACAGGAGGTCATCGATACCTTAAAGGATGCGGTCGGGCTGTTCCGAAACTGCAGCGGCGCTTTGAGCACAAGTTCTTCCGATCTCAACAACGCTTCCAGGCTGCTTGGTGAGGTTACGACCGACAATAAAGGGATCGCGGATGCTCTTTCGCGCAAGATTACGGAGACAAACGACTCGATCGATACCATTCATAAGGAGATCGATACGATCGTAAGCCTTGTGGAAGATGTAAACGAAAAGGTGGAGACCGGTCAGAAGGATTCGGCTGAACTGATCAATTCCAGCGCTGAGATCAACGATAAGATCGATGTAGCGATCAAGATCAATCTGGATACCCTGCAGCAGACGATGGACAACATGCAGGAGGCGCTTGAGAGTCTTCGCGCCGTTGAGCAGATCAATGAGCTTGCGGAAGATATCATGTCCATTACCTCGCAGACGAATCTGCTGTCACTGAACGCATCCATTGAGGCGGCGAGAGCAGGAGAAGCAGGCAAAGGCTTTGCGGTTGTAGCAGGTGAGATCGGCCAGCTGGCGGATCAGTCCAAAGAGACTGCGATGAGCATCACCAAGATCGTAGCAGAGAGCAATGATTCCGTGGCCAATGTAAGAAGCCAGGTATCCAAGCTGATCGACTTTATCAAGAATGACGTGATCTCCAGCTTTGAAGTGTTCTCCGAGCAGGGTAAGCACTATGATGAAGGCATCGCGACGATCAAGCAGGCTGTGGCGGATATCGGTGACTCCATGGTTTCCTTAAGTGATTCCATTTCGGAGATCGCAAAGCAGATCACATCCGTAAACAATGCTTCGCTTGAAAACACAGACGGCATCAACAGCATTCTTGATATGAACGATCAGGCGACGGAAGTATCCGTCAATATTGAGAAGCTTGCCGAAACGAGTGAAGAAAACGCGGAGAGCTTAAAGACGGCGATCAATCGATTCAAAGTCGAATAAAGATCGCTATGAAAGTCGTTTCATGTGGTTTTTTTGTCGCTTGCATCGTATAATATATTAGAATCGATAATCATTATGGGAAAACAAGAGGTGATCTGATATGAAACAGGATGATGCAAGAGAATTAAACGACAAGGAATTGGAAGAAGTAAGCGGCGGCATGGTATGTGACAACGCGGAGGTTATGAACGAAATATGCCCGAATTGCGGGAAACCGGTTCTTTCCTGCATATGCACGAAATTTACGCCGGGAACGATTCACCAGATTCGCGCCTGATCACATCGGGTGAGACTGTGAATAGAATAGCGGAATAGGTCCAAGCGGTCTTCGAGTATTTCGGAGACCGCTTTCTTATTATTCAGAATGTGGCATAATATCTAAAATGCTAGACAAATCAATAAATTTTTAATACAATTTATATAGAGAAACTATGCAAAAAAAGCAGCAACTTCCACGAAAAGGAACAGACCCGAAATGGCATACTGGCAACACGGAGAGACAGAAATATTTTACGAAGAGATCGGTGAGGGAACACCGTTTTTACTGGTGCACGGCTGGGCAATCGATCATACCTATCTGGAAAAGGCATTGGAGCCGATCTTTACTTCACTTGATAAGCCGTTTCGGCGGATCTACGTGGACCTTCCCGGCATGGGTGCATCGAAGCGAGGAACTGTCCGCACCGGAGAAGAGATGATGGAGCTGCTGTACCTGATGATGGAAGATCTGACGGGCGGAAAGCGTTTTTTCCTTGGCGGGAACTCGTTTGGCGCAGGTGTCTGCAGGGCTATGGCAGCAAAGCACAGAGAAAAGATCCGCGGCCTGATGCTCCTTGTCCCTTCCGCGGGACCGAGCGCTCCGACAGCGAAGATGGGGAGCTATTCCGAAAAGGATACCGCTTTCCTGAAAGGGCTTACGATCCGGATGCGTGCGGCCTTTTCTCTGATGAATGCAAACCTGACGCCGGCATCTTACGAGCGGTTTATGGAGCAGGTCTATCCGTCTATGATGGCCAACGCTGACAATGAAAATCTGCATGGCATCATCAAAGGAAGCTTTAGTTTTGATATCGATGCGGCTGCGCGAAAAGATGTTTTCGCGGGACCGGTTCTGATCCTGACGGCTGAGCTTGATACAGCGGTCGGCTGCACGGCGCAGAAAAAATGGTTAGAGCTTTACCCCGACGCAAAGTATGTTTTGATCGAAGGTGCGGGGCATAATGTGCATATTGACCGGCCGGAAGCTTTTTTCAAAGAGGTTTCCGCCTGGATCGGGAATTTGTAGAGACCTGTATGAGGGAATAGAGTATGAATGCGATTTTGTGGGCCTATCTGATAGCGTTTCTTGTGAGCGTTGTCATCACAGTGGTGCATATGACGTTGATGCAACGGCGCAGCCTGGTGTTCTTCAGCATGCTGCTGTCGCTTCTTTGCGTTGCGGTCGGAGGTTATTGGGCGCTCGCGGCTTCCGATTCCATCGGAATGGCGCATATGTCGATCAAACTGATCTATCTGAGCGGCTGTTTCATGCCGGTTCTCTGTTTTCTCAACATCGCATATCTGTGCAAGGTAAGGATCCCATCGCCCATTGTGGCAGGGCTGATCGTTTTCTGCACACTTCTGTATTTTTCGGTTCTGTCCATCGGACATACGGAACTTTTCTATGCAACAACGGAGCTTGTTACAAAAGACGGCGTCAGTACGCTGCTTCGGACCTACGGGCCGATGCACACGGTTTACAATATCCAGCTGATCGCGTTTAATGCGTGCTCTTTTATCATCATTCTGGTAACGGTCCTTGAGCGTAACAATGTCTCGAAACTGAACAGCCTGGTGCTGTTTGGGATGCAGCTTGCGACGCTTCTTCTCTACCTGTTCAGCCAGCGCGTGCAGACCGGGATCGAATGGATGCCGTTTTTATACGTTTTAATCATGCTGACGCTGTTCATCCTGATGCAGCGTTTCGAAAAGTATGATATCGAGGGCATGCTTGCAGGTATTATGTCGCAGTACGGCACCAAGGGTATTGCGATCATTGATAAAAGAAAACGCTATATGGGCTGCAATACGGAGGGCGAAAAACTGATCCCCGCGCTGACGTCCCTTCGTGTGGACCGGATCATCGCTGATGACGAAGTATTTGAAAACCTCGATGAGCACATTACAGCCGTTAATGAAGGAAACGGTGAAGTTGTCTGGTACCAGAGCGTAGACGGCAACCAGATCTGCATTAATATGTTTCCGATGCATTACCGTAAAAAGATGATCGGTTACATGCTTTATTTCATGGACGATACGCAACAGCAAGAGACCATGAGCATGCTAAATGACTTCAACGACGAGTTGACGTATGCGGTAAATATGCAGACGGAACGGATTCAGGAGATCCAAAGCAAGATCATTTTCGGTGTTGCGGAGCTTATTGAAAACCGTGACAATATGACAGGCGGCCACGTTAAGCGCACAAGCGACGCGGTGAGCATATTGGTGGATGCGATCCAGAGCTCGCCGCATATCATGCCGGCTGAGCTTTGCGAAAATATCATCAAAGCCGCACCTATGCATGACCTTGGAAAAATTGCGATTGATGACGCGATCTTAAAGAAAAAGGGACGCTTTACGCCGGAAGAGTTTGAAAAGATGAAAGCGCACTCTGCAAGCGGTGCCGAAGCGATCCGTGAGATCTTAGGTGATGTGGAGGATGAGCATTTTGTTGAAACTGCCTGCAATATCGCGCATTACCATCATGAGCGCTGGGACGGCACAGGTTATCCCGATCATCTGAAGGGAGATGAGATTCCGATTGAAGCGCGTATCATGGCACTCGCCGATGTATTCGATGCACTTGTCAGCAAGCGCGCCTATAAAGAGGCGATGTCGTATGATGTGGCATTCGGTATCATTGAAGAATCACTCGGGACACAGTTCGATCCCGAGCTTGGACGCCTGTTCTTAGCGTGCAGGCCGCAATTGGAAGAATACTACGATCAGCGTGCAGATCTACAATAAAATACAACGGGGGTGATCGTATGAAAATTACGTTCATAGGTGCCGCGCATGAAGTGACGGGAAGCTGTCATTACCTGAATGCGTGCGGCAAACACATTTTGGTCGATTACGGCATGGAGCAAGGGGTGGATGCGTTTGAGAATGCGCCTCTTCCCATCCAGGAAGGACTGATCGGCTATGTGTTTCTGACCCACGCACATGTGGATCACTCCGGACTCTTGCCGCTTCTTTATGCAAGAGGTTTCAGGGGACAGATCTTTGCAACAGAGGCTACCGTGGATCTGTGCAGTATCATGCTTCGTGACTGCGCACATATCCAGATGCAGGAAGCAGAGTGGAAGAGCCGTAAGGCAAAACGTGGCTCGCGGATCGATTCCGTAGAACCGCTCTATACAATGGAAGATGCGGACGGCGTGATCAAGCGCCTTGTTCCGTGCAAATACGGTGAAGAGATCGAAGTGGCGGAAGGCCTTAGGATCCGTTTTACGGATATCGGGCACCTGCTCGGCAGTGCCAGCATCGAAGTCTGGGCGACGGAGGGCGATGTCACAAAGAAGATCGTATTTTCCGGGGATATCGGTAATACCGATCAGCCGATCATCCGCGATCCGCAGCCGACGAAGGAAGCGGACTACGTGGTCATGGAGTCCACCTACGGCGACCGCCTTCATTCTGAGGAGCGCCCGGACTACATCCGCGAACTCAGCAGAATCCTGAACGAGACATTTGCCCGCGGCGGCAATGTTGTTATCCCTGCCTTTGCGGTCGGCAGAACGCAGGAGATGCTCTACTTCCTGCGCCAGATCAAGGCAGAGAATCTGGTAAAAGAATTCCCGGATTTTCCGGTATATGTGGACAGCCCGCTTGCAGTAGATGCGACAGGCGTATTTAACAAAAACATATACAGCTGCTTCGATGAAGAAGCGATGGCGCTCATCAAGAAAGGCATCAATCCGATCCGTTTCCCGGGGCTGAACCTGGCGATCACAAGCGAAGAATCCAAATTCATCAACTTTGATGATACGCCCAAGGTTATCATTTCCGCATCCGGCATGTGTGAAGCAGGACGTATCCGCCACCACTTAAAACACAATCTGTGGCGTCCGGAGTGTACGATCCTCTTTGTCGGATATCAGGCGCATGGCACGCTCGGCCGTATGTTGATCGATGGGGCAGACGAAGTCAAGCTTTTTGGCGAGCCGATTGAGGTGCGTGCCGAGATCAGGCAGCTTGTAGGTCTTTCGGGACACGCGGATAAGAACGGACTCCTTGCCTGGATCAATGCGTTTGAGAAAAAGCCGCAGCGCGTCTTTATCGTTCACGGTGAAGACAGTGTCTGTGATGCGTTCCGCACGTGCCTCAACACGGAATACGACTACAGCGCTTACGCCCCTTACAGCGGGACAAGGTTCGACCTGATCTCCAACACCTGTGAGTATGAGGCTTTCGGTGTTCCGATCAAGAAGCGCACCAAAGTGGTCAGCGACGTGTTTGCGCGGCTTCTTGCCGCAGGACAGCGGCTGCTTAGCGTCATCCAGAAAAATGAGGGTGGCGCGAACAAGGATCTTGCAAAATTTGCGGATCAGATCAACTCGCTCTGTGATAAGTGGGACCGCGACTAGGTGATAGAATATAGCGGTTGCATTACAATTGCATTCCGGAGACGCTTTCGCTCGGCTCGCTTGCTTGCGTTACATAAGGCACCAAAATACGGTGCCTAAGTAACGAGCAGCTCGAGACGCTCCGTCAACGCAAATTGTAATGCGCCCGCTTTTATTGTATAACCTTCCGGTTTGTGCAGACCGCCAATACATGTTTTCGAGCAATCAGCCCGTCTCGCTTAGAGAACCGGAGACTTATAAATTCCGCGAGTGTGAAGGCCGGGAATGTGCTTCAAGATCCCAATTATATGATTTGGTGGATCAGCACATGACCGGAACGGCACCGAGCGGAATTTTGTTATAAGACGAACGGTGAACTTAGCGAGATCGGAGCGCGTAGAAAACATCGTATTGGCAATCGGCACAAGTTCACAGTATAATAAAGCGATATCAATTATTAGTGAAAGGATTTACGCAGATGAGCCAAGCGGATCATATTTTTATCAATATGTGCAAAGACATCCTGGAGAACGGGACGAGTACGGAGGGAGAAAAGGTGCGTCCGCACTGGCCGGACGGGACCAGCGCTTACACGATCAAGAAGTTCGGCGTGGTCAACCGGTATGATCTGTCCAAGGAGTTTCCGATCCTGACGCTTCGCAAGACGGCGCTGAAGAGTGCGACCGATGAGATCCTGTGGATCTGGCAGCAGAAGTCCAACAATGTGCATGACCTGCACAGCCATATCTGGGATGAGTGGGCAGATGAGGACGGATCGATCGGCAAGGCGTACGGCTATCAGATGGGCGTGAAGCATCAGTATAAAGAAGGCATGATGGACCAGGTGGATCGCGTGCTCTACGACCTTAAGAATAATCCGTTCAGCCGCCGCATCATGACCAATATCTATGTGCATCAGGACCTGCATGAGATGAATCTTTATCCGTGCGCGTACAGTATGACTTTTAACGTGACGCAGAAGAAGGGCGATGATAAGCTGACGCTCAATGCGATCTTAAATCAGCGCTCACAGGATGTGCTTGCAGCCAACAACTGGAATGTGGTGCAGTATGCAGTGCTTGTGCACATGTTCGCACAGGTATGTGACATGCATGTCGGTGAACTTGTGCATGTGATCGCTGATGCGCACATTTATGACCGTCATGTTCCGCTGATTAAGGAACTGATCAGCAGAGAACCGCTTCCGGCACCGACATTTTGGCTGAATCCGGACATCCACGATTTCTATCAGTTCACGCGTAACGATGTGAAGGTGGAGAATTATGTGACCGGCCCGCAGATCGAGAATATTCCGATTGCAATCTAGAGAAAAGTGCAGAATTTCCGGTATGCAATGCAGAATAGGATGCGGGAGAGAATCAGGCAGACCGCATCGAATGATAGAGAGAGGTAATCGTGCATGAATTTAATCGCAGCCGTCGATAACAACTGGAGCATCGGGAACAAAGGAAGACTTCTTGTCAGCATCCCGAGCGATATGAAATTCTTCCGGCAGACTACAACAGGCAAGGTTGTCGTGCTTGGACGCAAGACGCTCGAGACATTCCCGGGAGGTCAACCCTTAAAAAACAGGACGAACATCATCCTCACAGGCAATCCGGATTTTAAAGTAAAGGATGCCATCGTGGTGCATGGCATGGAAGCGCTTTTAGATGAGCTTAAAAACTATCCGTCCGAGGATATCTATATCATCGGCGGGGAGAGCGTATATCGCCAGCTTCTTCCGTATTGCGACAAGGCACACATCACCAGAATCGATATGAACTACGAGGCCGATGCGCATTTTCCCAATCTGGAAGAGGATCCGGAGTGGGAACTGACGGCTGACAGCGAAGAGCAGACCTACTTCGATGTACCCTTTACGTTCTGCCTGTACGAACGTAAGAAGAGGTTCCGAGACCAAATGCCTGATGATACGAAGACTGCTTGGAACGTAACCTGACGGTATAAGGGGGAGAAGACATGGGAAAGCACCTGCGTGTGGTTTCAAAAACGATTATACAGATTCTGATCGTTTCCGCGATATCAATTCACATGGATTATATGGCTGTCGTGATATCGCATAATGATTCGATCTGGCTCGGAGAAGCAATCGAGGCTGTGGCTTCTGTCATATTCAGCCCGCTTGTGGCCTTTATTGCTACAGTAATCAGCAACATTGCTACTGATTATCTGGCATATCAGAATATTACTTTCGGCTATGTTGGGATTCTTGAAGGGCTCTCCATGGCTCTCATCGGTCTGATATACCGCCGCATTAACAAGGATGAGGATGCATTCGGCATCCGCGAGATTGCTATCTTCAATTTTATTCAGATCCTGATAAACGTTGCAGTCATCTACCTGGCAACGCCTTCGGTTTCCATTTTGTTTTTCGGATTCATTGTTGAGGGCATGTCAAGAGCTCAATTGTTGGAAGAGATGGTGACATTGCGGGATAACGCCTTTTCGGCGTGCATTTCGGTAGCGCTGATCGGAACGTTTCTGTTGTCGGTATGTATTGCCATTAGGAAAAAATACAGAGAGCATAGCAGATCCGGTTCTGTTTTGTACGCTATTTTGAAGCCTACCTTTATCAACAGAGAGTACAGAACCCGCGCGGCTGAATATGCAATCGGCTTTACGTTTACCATAGCGCTTTCCATGGTGGACGGCGTGGTTTCGGGTCATGTTTTGGGAGCGGACGCGCTGGCGGCAACATCCCTTATGTTTCCGCTTATTTCTTTGACCACCTTTATTTCCAATGCCATTACCTCCGGCTGTTCCAATCTTTGCGCCATAGCCAAGGGCGACGGTGATCATGAAAGAGCGAATAAGCTCTTTTCGCTTGGCCTTTTTACAACGCTCGCCCTGGGTGTTATGCAGACTGTTTTATACTACTTCATTAAGGGGCTTTATTTTGAATATTTTGCAACTACGCCCGAGATTGCGGCATTTGCAGGCGAGTATTATACATATTACATTTTTGTGCCGCCTTTTTTGGCGCTGGCGACATTTTTGGACGAGATCACCGCTTCTGACGGAGATGATATGCTTTCCTATACCGGATACATTCTCTCCTTTTTCATTAATGTGGGGTTGTCCATTGCTTTGTCCAATGTAATGGGAATGGCTGGTCTTTCGTTTGCCACCATGCTCAGCTATGTCGGTTACCTATTGGTGGTATCAATCCATTTTCTTAAAAAAAGCAATAGCTACAGTCTGCGGCTGTATTTCTCTTTCAGGGATCTTTCCGTTTTTGCAATGCGCTCGCTTAAAACCAATGCAACCGGTCTGTGTAAGTCTGCGGTATCTTTCGCATTTACGAAAGCGATCCTGCTGTTTTGGGGAAGCGGATACCTGATCGTGAACACGGTGCTTTGCGCCATGCTCGAAATGTATGAGATCATCAACGGACCGTCCGAGGCGGCGGAGTATCTGTTCGCCACGTATTTGGGCGAAAAGAACAGTGAGGGGATCAGGACGCTCTTTAAGGAAGCTCTGATGGCATGTCTGCTGGGCGGAATGGTGTTTGCTCAACTCCTGCTTGCGCACCCGGATGCGGTGCTCAGCCTTTACGGTATTGAAGACTCTCCGCTGAACGCAGAGCTTATCAGATGCATCCGTTTCTGCTCGCTGGGAATGATTCCTGCGGCCATAGGAGGCTTTCTGAGTGATTACTACGGGAATACCGGCAAGCCGCTGTGGTCATGTGTGATGGTCGTCTTCCGCACGGCTCTTTTTCCCATTTTGTTCTGCGTGACGTTCTGCCTGGAAGGCGGACTGGTCGAAATGGGAAGAGGCATGCTTCTTGCACAGGGGGGTGCCGTTGTGTTTTTCTTCGGCTTTGTACTGATCGTAGAGGGACCCGGCAGCATTCCGTACATGCTGGATGATCCCGACTATGAAAAGGTTCATATGAATTCTTTTGACTATGCACCGGGCGAATACGAACGGATCAAAGGCTGGATTCAATCACATCTGAAGGAGCATGGGATTGAGGATCGGAAGATTGAGGAAGCGAAGGCGCTGTTTGAGTCCCTTTGCAGGCAAACAGAAGAGAAGCGCGGTAAGAAGAAGGTTCTCGGGGAATGCGTTCTCCGGTTTATAGACGAACCGGAGATCATCATCAAGGATAACGGCGAGTTGTTTAGGCCGGATATTCAGGATGAACGCGTGGACTATCATGTTCTGATGTCATGCAACAGCAGCACGATCCGTATCGGGAAGTCGGCGTGAAGCGCGGCGGCATGCGAAAGCTGTTTATAAAATTTTTATTAGCACTCAACCTGTTGCATTGTGAATGACTTTTCTTTCCTAATTATTTTTCAAAATAGCGTATTTTCGCACTTTTTTAAAAAAGCATTTATGCTTGCTACATAATAACAGACTAATTCGGTACACAAATTGGATCACAAAAATCAAAAAGGCGTCCCCAGGGGCGTCTTTTTTTGTGCGACGTCGCACAGAAAGCAAGGAGGATGAAAAATGTATAACAGAATCAAGAGAACCCTGTATTTAAGCCTGTTTACGGCGTTTTTCATGGGGGGTAGTACACGCTGCGCCGCTTGCAGATAGTATTTCATCGAAAGGCGTGATTCAGGCGAAAGACCTTAACGGAGATATTTCAGCCAGATTTGATGCAGCGGATCTTCAGACGATTGCGGAGAAGGTAGATGAGAACGTCTCTGATGTAGAATCGCTTGACTCGAAAGCGGATGCGCTTGAGGATCAGCTTGGCGGTGTTTCGTTTGGCCTTGATGCGAATGGTAGACCTCGTATCACATATAGTAATGGTGAAGAAACCAAAGAAATGAATATTGGTGGCGGTGAATTAAAACAAGAAAAAATTGGAACATGGAGTTTTAGTATCCCGGAGCAGTATGCAAATGGAACCAAAACGCAATCGTTTACTGTCTCGCAGGATATAATTGACAGAAATCCCATTTTTATTGCAAGAACAACGAGTGCATCCGGAAACGAAATGTATATAACCGCTCCATACGTTACTGTATCAGGCAATACGGTAACTGCAAATGTGTATTTGGGAATTTCGGGCGCTGGCAGGGGGAAAAGCTGTAAATCCTCGGGAGAGGTCTTGGCAATATACATGCAATAATATCATCAATCGATTTTAGGAGAACAATGACGACGACACCGATGACAGTGACGATGGATAAAGGAGGATGGCCATGAATAGAACCTGCAAGGGCTGCTACGCATCAGACACCGGAGGGCATCCAATGAGCGGAGAAGCTCGCGGTTGCACTCTCAACTATAAAACGGACGGCAAAGGACACCCACAGGAGGAGTGCCCGAAGCCAAAGAGCTGGAAACAGCTCGACAGAGAAAAGCCAAAGGAATAAAACCACGGACAGATCCTTACCAAAGGCAATGGAAACCGTGATTTTGACTTGCTCGATGAGCCACAGGAAAGTGAGGAATGATAGAAAAGCAGCTTACAGCTTGCTTGATATAGCAACCATAAACGTATCATACATTTTTAAGGAGGAAAAACGTATGAGCAAAGTAATCGCAATTTGTAACCAAAAAGGTGGTGTCGGTAAGACGACTACCGGAATTAACCTTGGAATCGGTCTTTCAAGGAAAGGTAAAAAAGTTCTTCTCATTGACTTTGATCCCCAGGCAAACGCAACACAGGGTTTAGGGTTTAATCCTGATGAAAAAGAGAATACGGTCGTATCCCTTATGAAAGCGGTGATGAATAAGGATTCCGTCATTCCTTATGACGAGACAATCCTGCATCACGAAGAAGGTATTGATCTAATCCCTTCAAATATTGATATGGCTTCTTTTGAGACGGAACTTATTTCCATGTACTTTGGAAGAGAAAAAGTGCTTAAAGAGGTCGTAGACAGAATCAGCGATAGATATGATTACATTATCATTGATTGTATGCCTTCACTGAATATCATCGCGCTTAATGCGCTTGTCGCGGCGAATGAGGTACTTATTCCTCTTCAGACACAGCTTTACTCGGTTCGGGGCCTTGAACACTTATTCGAAACAATCCGAAGTGTGATTGAAAATCGGCTGAATGAGAACTTACGTATTGCCGGTATTCTTTATACCTGCGCAAATGATAGAACAGCATCCTTCAGGGAGATCCGTGAAATACTGGAAAAAGCGTACGGCGGGTCGCTTACGATCTTTGAACAGTATATTCCTCGCTCTGTTAAGGTGGAGGATGCGCCTTCTTACGGAAAAAGCATTTATACGTATGCTCCGAACAGTAAAGTTGCCATTGCTTATAAGAACTTTACAGACGAGTTTATGAAATGTGAGGGGGGACGATAAGATGGCAATTAAAGCATTTAATGTTATGAACTTATCGGCTCCGCAGCTTATAGATCCCAACAAGGTAAACTACCAGGACTCCATCGAGATCATCAAAGATGAACTGCATCATGCGCAGAAATCATTTGTTAAGATTGGATGGTACTTAAAACATATCGATGAACAGAAGATGTATGAAGAGGACGGGTATTCTGATCTGTATGATTTTGCCCGGGATAAGTTCAATATCACCAGGACGACAGCAAGCCGCTTTATCAGTATATGCGAGCGGTTTTCAGTTAATAACAATTCGCCGGAACTTGATGATAAGTATTCTGAGTACGGTGTGTCACAGCTTTTTGAAATGCTTCCGATGAATGACAAGGAGATTGAAAAAGTGACACCGGACATGCCGGTTGGAAAGATCAGAGAACTTAAGGCAGAGGCAAAAGCGGAAAAGAAAGAAAAAGGTTCTCTGCCGGATCCGACGGTAGATGATGCGGTTAAAGGCCAGTATTCCTTTTCTAGTATTGATATGGATATCGTCGAGGATGAGCTTCCTGTTGATGAAGATACTGTTCTCGATAATGAATTAAGAGAAACATTTTCCTCTATGTCGTTTGCAGAAGCTATTGAAATACAAAAGAACCTCATACGCGATATGATGGACGATATTTTGGCGTGTGACAAAGATGAACCTTCTGTTGAGCTGCTGTTTTCTGCATACTCTTTAAAGGAAACGGTTGCGGCTCTGAAAAAGGTGATAGAAATAATTGATCTATGTTGAGGTTACACAATATAGAGAACCTACGCTACCTCCTATTATGGCGTAGTGGAAAAGGCGGGATTTTTATCCCGTCTTTTCTATTGGAGGAAAACTGAAAATGGGAGAGTAAAAATGGACAAACGGTTTGACTACTACTATGGGTCGGAAACGGAACAGTATTCCTATTTCGTTCTGCCAAAGGTGCTTATCAGAGATGAGCGTTTTAGAACGCTTTCAGCTAATGCGAAGATCCTGTATACGATCTTACTGGACATTTGCAGCTTGTCTGTAAAAAATGGATGGGTTGATGATGAAAACAGAGTATACATCATTTATCCGAGGCAGAAGATCGCAGAAGAAATGGGATGCAGTACCGTAACGGCCACGTCGCTTACTTCTGAACTTGAAAAGTTTGGCCTTATTTCAAAAAAGAGAAGGGGGCAGGGTCAGACGGATCTGATCTATGTTCATAACTTTAACAAGCTCTTTGAAGTGGAAGAAAAAATAAGCGAACAAGAGGATAACAGGGAGTTTTCTGAAGTTAAGGATTCTTTACTCCTAGAAGTTAAGCCCTCTTTACATCAAGAAGTTAAGAATTCTTTACATCAAGAAGTTAAAGATTCTTTACATCAAGAAGTTAAAGATTCTTTACCCATAGAACAAACTAATATAAATAACCTGAATAATAATAAACATAATTCATCATCATCAAATAATTTAAGTAATATAATGGCGCTTGAGTTTGATGATGATGAAAACTATATGCGGGTAAAATTGCAAGTGGCGTCTGCCCTTGAGGCGTTTCCTGCCACGATCGTCGAAGCCGTTTTTGCAGAGCTTATGTCGCGAGGTTCCAGTGTGACGGCAACTCTGTCGCCCGCTATGTTTTTCCAGATCTGCAAAAATATCGCAGAGTATACTGGTAAGATCAGCAGCCTGAAGCGCTTTGTCGCAACGTGCATTGACAACATGCTTCTTGCGTCAAGTTCATCCGGCGGTGGCAAGGATTCAAAGAGGGAGCAGAGAAAAATACACGGCTTTCAGGAGCGCAATTATAATTTTGCCGAGATAGAAAGAATGCTTCGACGCAACTGAAAGATTTTCTGTGCGACGTCGCACAGAAAGTAAGGAGGGAAGAGTGAAAGGATATGCGATTGAGCTTAAGTGCTCATATGGTGCGATGGCGCCGCTTTCCGAATATGTCGGAAGGCAGATCTTTACAATAGCGCACAAAAAGTATGCGCAGCTTGTAGGAGCAGTAGATGCAAAACTGTATGACTCACGTGCTGATGCGATTGAAGCTTTTGATGCGTTACACATTGTATGCGAAAACATTCCTGACGAATATGAGATCGTCGAGATTTGGAGAAAGGATGATGATAAAGAATGAGCGGTATAACGGATGATATTCACGCTAAAGAAGCTGACATTGCTAAAAAAATAGGAAAGAAGGCGTTTGAGGCAGCAATAAAGCTTTTCAAAGGAATTGCTTTAAAATTAAAAAGCGGTGAAGAACTTACCCAGGAAAACATCATAAAATCCGTCAAAGAAATGCTTAACAAGGTTGATTCGGGCGTTGATTTTTCTGTTCACAACGTCGATATCAAGGATCTTATCAAGGACGGTAATGTTACGGCGGTACCGGATCAGCTCACAAAAGAGCAGATGAAATACTTCGATAAATATTGCAAGCAATATGGTATTCATTATGCTGCCTTAAAGAACGGTACCGGTAAGGACGCAACGTATACGCTTTTCTTTAAAAGCGGTAATGCGGATCTGATTTTTGAAGCTCTTAAGCGTGGTGTCGCTGATTATGAAAAGGATCAGCAGAAAAAACAGGAAAAGACTAATGCCAAGGAGCAGAAGAAGACTTCGCGTGAGCAAAAAAAGCAGGAAAAAGAACAGAAGAAAGCAATGAAACAGGCAAGGAAGCAGAAGACAAAAGAAAAAGCAGCTTCCAAAGCGGAGGAAAGGGAGTCGGTGCGAGCAAAGCTCGCCTTTTTTCGAGATAGGGTTGAACGTAACGAAAAAATGAAACAGCCTGCAAAAGAGAAACTTAAGAATAAGAACGAGATGGCAAGGTAGTTTGTGCGAGGAAGCTTTTCAAGGTTGTTGGGAGGTACCTAGAAGCATGAAAATGACAGTAAAAGAGGCTTTTGAGAAGTATAAGGACATAGCGATTAACTATGTTTTTGAGACAAAATGTCGTGAATGCGGCAAATACTACGATGAACTTGATGAAGAGTATTCTTTTGAAGGAGATAAAGAATACTTTCTAGGGGATTGGCAGCGTGAATACGGTGTGATTGATCTTGATGATGAAATAGAGCAGCTTGAAGGCGAAGAATGCAAATTCGTACTGTACAGAATGTCCCCAGATGAAGGACTATGCGAAAGCTGTGAAAATTTTGTGCGACGTCGCACAAATTGACAATAGTTCGCCGTGGCGATATAATTTCTTTAAGGAAGGTGGTTGAAATGACGATCAATACTTTACTTAAAGAAAAGGAAATGACGAAGTATGCACTTTCAAAAAAGACGGGTCTTTCCAAGAGTACAGTAAGTGACATTTGCAATGGCAAGATCCCTCTTAAGAAGTGTACCGGCGAGACATTATATAAGATCGCGCAGGCGCTTAATGTTACGGTTGACGCCTTACTGGATCCTGTTATGAAGGAGCGCATTCCGTTCGAACTTTTTAAGAGCAACGTTTGCCACAGGCTTAAAAGAGAGGGCGATATTGATTTTCTGATCAATACGATCACAGACAATGTTGTTCTTAAATACTATGAGCTTGAATGGTACCCGGAGTGCTTTTACATGTTAGCTATGATTGATTACTTAAGTAAGCTCAATGATGTGCCGCTTATTAAGGAATATGATCTTGTGCGTCAGCATCAGTTGGAAAATCCGTTGTTTCCTACTGATATCTATTTAACATCTATTATGATTGCTGATGATAGAGAACGTGAGAGTTTTTTGAATAAAGCATATCAATCCAGTATTCCTGACTTTTTGGAATACAACATAGTTGAAAAGGATGTGAGAGACGTTGTCTGATGATAAACTTATTACAAAAGAAAATCTTGATTCGTTATTGCGTGAACTTGCAAAAGAGTTTAGAAAACTCAACGGATCCAAAATGCCAGGTGAAATTATTCTTGTCGGCGGAGCTTCTATTTTAGCAAACTATGGTTTTAGAGACACCACAACAGACATTGATGCAATTATAAAGGCGTCCTCTGCCATGAAGGAAGCAATCATTCGCGTTAGGGATCATCATAACCTGTCGGTAGATTGGTTTAATGACGACTTTAAAAGAACAGATTCATATTCACCGAAGCTTATAGAGGTATCAAAGCATTATAAGACCTTTTCTAACGTGCTTGAAATCAGAACGATAACGGCAGAATATCTTGTTGCGATGAAACTCCGGGCAGGACGTTCTTATAAGCATGATCGGTCTGATATTGTGGGAGTTTTAGAGGAACATGCAAAGCGTGGTTCCGAAATCCCGAAAGAAAAGGTTGAAAGAGCATTTCATGAATTATATGGAGAAAATGCTCAAATTGAAGAGAGCACAAAACGGTGGTTTGATGAATACTATAAGAATAAAGAGTATAATTATTATGCCAGAGTCAATGAGCAGGAACAGATAGCTTTTAAGAGATTAAAAGACTTTGGTCAAAAGTATCCTGATGTTCTAAAGAAAGAAAACGTGAATGCGGTTTTGGAAAAACTTAATGATCGCGAATCCGTCCTTCAAAAGCTTAATAAAGCCAAGGACGAGATTTCAAAGCGGGATGACGGTCACGATAAAAAGCGTGATGATTACACGCGATAATTTGTGCGACGTCGCACAAAAAGAGAGGTAAATGCAGATGCTTTATTTAGAAAATACAGAGGAGAATAGACGTATCCAGAGTGTTATAGCAACAATGGCGATCGAGGATATGTATTTACCAGAAGATTTTATTAAGGAAATGATAAAGGTTTCCAAGGGCGAAAAAACCTCGGAGGAACTTCGCCAAGAGGTGATTAAAACGTATGCCGGACGCTAAATACTGCTATCCTAATTCGGAAGTTTTAAAGAATAAACTTGCAATAGATGATCGCTCACGATAGTTTGTGCGACGTCGCACAAAGTTATAGACGCCCGTGTGGGCGTCTTTTCTTATGTCTTTTTGGAGAATGAAATATATCACAAATAATGAGGAAAGGAGGAAAAAACATTGTTTCTTAAGCAATGGGAGGCATTTATGAAAATGTCTCCCTCAAAGAAAGTAACATTCCTGTTGCCGTACTGCCTTTCGTGTTTCTTTTTCGTAAGGCTTTTTGAATTGATACGGCTTTGTGATTACAAAGCAGGAAAGGTAATTCTTAACCTTACATACATTTATAAGAGCTTTCCTCCAATGATTACGACGCAGGATCTCATTCGTGGTATGCCGATCGGGATTGGGATTGTTCTTTATTACAAGTGGCAGGCAGGACTTAAAATGAAAAATACAAGAAAAGGAGAAGAGTATGGATCCGCAAGATGGGGAAATGCGGAAGACATTGCTCCGTTTATCGATCCGAATCCGTACAATAATATCATCCTGTCGCAATCAGAGCGCCTTACGATGGCGCCAAAGATGAAGGTATTTAAGAATAATCGAAACAAGCATGTTTTGGTTTATGGCGGATCCGGTTCCGGTAAGACATTTAGGTTTGTAAAACCTAATCTGTATCAGATGCACAGCAGTTATGTGCTTACGGATCCAAAAGGAACACTTCTCCCGGAGACGGGCCATCTTTTTGAAAAAGCGGGCTATCGGATATATGTGCTTGATACGATCGATATGGAAAACTCAATGCGCTATAATCCGTTTGCATATCTGAATCAGCCCAAAGATATCCTTACGCTTGCGGAAACGCTTTTCAAAAACTGTAAGCCGGCAGAGGCAGGACAGGGCGGTGATCCGTTCTTTGATACAGCTGCGCTGTTATGGCTTCAGTGCATTATCGGCTATCTTTATTATGAAGCGCCGCCTGAAGAACAGAGCATTCCGGTCTTATTGGAGTTTCTTGAAGCTGACGATGTGCGCGAAGATGATGAAACCTATAAAAATCCAGTGGATTTGATCTTTGAAGAGCTTGAAAAAAAGGATAAAAGACATTTTGCCGTTAAACAAAGAAAGAAGTACAAGAAGGCAGCGGGAAAGACGGCGAAGAGTATTTTGATCACCCTGGGTGCTTATCTTGGCAAATTTGATATTCCCGAGGTATTGGATCTTGTATCAAAAGATGAACTTCATTTTGATACATACGGAGATCCGGGGCAGAAATCAATTCTGTATATCATTATTTCAGATACAGATACGTCCTACAATTTCATTCCGGCGATCCTGTTTACACAGATGTTTAATACTCTGTGTTATAAAGCGGATAAAGAAATGGGAGGCAAACTCGCAACGCCGGTTCAGTTTATACTGGACGAATTTGCCAATATCGGTATCATTCCAGGCTTTAAGATACTGATCTCGACGGTACGAAGCAGACTGATCTCTATTATGATGCTTCTGCAAACCAAGAGTCAGCTTGTTGATGTTTACAAGGAGAAGGCCGCAGAAATAATCGTTGGTAACTGTGATACTTCTATCTTCCTTGGCGGCGGTGAAAAGAGTACGCTAAAGGATCTGGAGGAATCACTTGGTAAAGAAACGATCGATCTTTATAACGAATCAAAGACCTACTCGGCGTCACAAAGTCAGGGCGTTAATTACAATAAGACAGGTCGATCACTTAAGGATCAATCAGAGATTGAGCAGATGGATCGAGATAAATGTATCGTAAAGATCGGAGGCTTACCGCCGTTCTTTTCTGATAAATATGCAACAGATAGCCATCCGAGATATAAATACACGGGTGACTATAGGAAAGAGTTCATTTTTGATTTTAAGAAGTATAGACGAAGAAAGGAGAGAAGAAGATTACAGAAAAAAACAGAGCATATCACTTTTCAAAAGAGTGATGTTTTTCTTTCGATCAGTTAACTGGTCGATTAACGAACGCCCTTGTGGCGTTCTTTTTTTGTGCGACGTCGCACAAAACAGGTCAAATATAAACATGTAATCATGCCCTATAAAGGGCCATTTTTTAGGAGGTAAAAAATATGTTTTCAGAAATTTTAAACTTTGCAGGACTTGGTGTACAGGGATGGGGTGCCGCACAGGCAATCATCGGAATTATCAACTTTTCCGAGGGACATTCCCAGGCAAATGCGCAGAAAAAGGAAGAAGGAATGGGTAAGATCGTAGGCGGCGGCATCATTTTTGCAGCAGGAACAGCTCTTGTTCCGCTTCTTTCGCAGTTTATTGGCGCATAAAAAGGAGATAAGGGATAAATGTTTGATTTTGGCTCTGAATTTATCCATGATCTTGGCCAAAGCCTTTTGGGCGGTTGGTATGATTCAATATATCAAGCATTGAATGAGGCTTTTCAGGATATGTTCGCTCTTTTAAACGAGAATATTGTTGAAGCGGCTGATGTACTTACTAAATCGCCTGAAACTTGGAATCCATCGGCTTTCAGCATTGTAAAGAACATTTCCGAGAATGCTTTTTTACCGGTCGCGGGAGCCTTGCTAACGCTTATCTTTTGCTTTGAACTTGTTCATGTGGTGCAGGATTCCAACAATATGAGCGGTCAGATCATTGAGAAGACAGTTTTTGTTATGGTAAAGCTCGCGATCTGTATTCTTGTCTGCACAAAAGCGTTTGATATCGTCCTGGCATTTTTTGAGCTTGGAACCAAGGCGACTTCTTTGATCGCCGGAACGTCCACATCAGATATTGGCGCTACGCTTTCGCTTGCGGATCTTGTTGAATCACCGGATGCGATCGCGGCGGCAGGAAAAGATTATGACTTTAGCATGTGCATGGCTGTAACGGGTTATTTGGCTTTAATCTGGATGGGAAAGCTTATTACGATGGCGCTTGGCGCTTTTATTTATTTCAGATGCGTCATGTGGTTTCTTGAAATCTACATGATGTCAGCAGCGGCGAGTGTCCCTTTTTCAGCATGGATGAATAAGGATTGGGTTGCAACGCCTCAAAACTACACGAAGAAAATGCTTTCGTTGGCCTTTCAAGGGCCTATGATCCTTTTGCTCTTTGCAATATATGGCGGTGTTGTAAATACCCTTAATGTAGCAAGAGGCAGCTTTGCCAGTTCGCTTTTTATGATCATAGGTTGTGGCGTTTTGATCGTAATCAGCTCGTTTAAAGTATCTACATTGGCAGACAGCATTTTTGGCGCATCGTAAGAAGGAGAAGATAGATATGGCTTATGTACAAATGACAAAGGATTTTTCGCAGGTAAAAAGAACAATCCCTGGTCTTGATTTTACTTTGCGTCAGCTTATTGCCGCAGGCATTTCGCTCGGCATTTTCATTCCGGTCTTTTTTCTTTGCAAGTTTAAATTCGATGTAGCAATTACGCCGTGTGCCCTTATCAGTGCAGCATGTGCGGCGCCGTTTGCTTTTTCAGTCATTTTTGTTAAGGACAATCTCGATATTCGCGCGTGGTTTCGTTATGTATATAACGCACACTTTCTGTATAATTCGGATCGTCCTTATCAGACTGTAAATATGTATCAGTACATTTTAAACGAAGCAAAGTTCCAGGAGGAGGTTGAGAAAATTGTGTTTAAAGGTAAAACGAAGAAAGAGATAGCAAAGATCAAGGAAGAGGGGCAGAAGCAGGAAATTACGGTTGGGTTTTTTAAAAACAAGCGCCGTATTGTGATCCCTCTTAACGGAAAGATCGACAAGAATACGAAGAAGGAACTGGAGAAGGCAGTCAGAAAAGCGAAGGTGAAGGGCGACATTCCTGAATCGGCGCAGGATACTATTCCATACAAGATTCCGTATGAGGATGGTATTTTTGAATCTGCGGATAATTACTTTACTATGACGCTTTCCTTCTCTGATATTACATATCAGCTTTTGGATAACGATCCGAAGAATGTGATATTTGAAAGATGGTGTAATCTTTTAAACTACTTTGACCCGGAGATCCATTTCCAGTTCAATTACGGAAATATGGAGCTGAATCCGGAAATGTTTAAAAAGGATTTTGAGATCCCTCTTCAGAAGGATCATTTCAATAAAGTCCGTAAGGAATATTCGGGAATGCTTTTATCGCAGCTTTCGAAAGGTACCAATTCACTCCGCAAGGAGAGGTATTTGACGTTCGGCATTCATGCAACGGATTATAAAGCGGCAAAGCTTAAGCTTGGCAAGATCAGCAAGCAGACAGAAGCCTTTCTCAAGAGGCTTGGTTGTAAAACCAGGGTTTTAACAGGGTATGAGAGGCTTGAACTGATCTATCGCATTTTCCATCCGGCAACGCCGAATAAATTCATGTGGAATTTCGATCTTATGATGGGTACGGGCTTATCCAGTAAGGATTTCGTTGCACCGAGTAGCTTTTCATTCAAGTACGGGCCGAATCTTAACGCGACGAAGTATTTCCGCGTTGGAGACAGGATCGGCGCCGTAAACGTGGTAAAGGTCAACGCTTCTGATATGGAAGACCGTATTATTTCCGATATCATGAATATCGACAGTAACGTATGGATTTCAATTCATGCGGATCCGATGGATCGCAAGAAAGCTTTAAGTTATGCGGCAGGTAACCTGTCCGATATCCAGGAGCAGATCATGAAGTATCAAAAATCTGCGGTTAAGCAAGGATTTGATATGGATCTGCTTCCACCGGAGCTTAAGGCATTCCATGAAGCCGGCGATAAGTTTTATAAGGATCTTCAGAGGAAAGACGAGCAGATCTTTACAACAACGATCACGATCGTTCAGACGGCGGCGACAAGAAAGGAACTTGAGAATAACATATTCGAGTTAAACGGTATCCTATCAGCTTATCAGTCCAGGCTTGAACGCCTTGATTACAGACAGGAACAGGGCTATATGTCAGCACTTCCACTCGGTAATAATGCCATTGAAGTCAATCGTACTTTTACGACGACGGATATGGCTATTTTTATTCCCTTTACTACGAAGGATCTATACAATGCCAACGGTCAGTATTATGGCATGAACAGTCTTTCAAACAACGTCATTATGGTTGATCGGAAAAAACTTGCCAATCCAAACGGGCTTGTCTTTGGTATGCCTGGTTTTGGTAAGACGTTCTTTATTAAGAGAGAGATTCTTGATGTATTCCTGAAGACAAGTGACGACAGATTGATAATCGATCCTGAAGGAGAGTATAAGCCTCTAGTTTGGATGCTGCGCGGCCAGGTAGTCAAGATCTCGCTTAATTCATCGGTTCATATCAATCCGATGGAGATCAACCTTAACGTAAGAAATGAAGAAGACAAGGATTATGATCCGATTGCTGCAAAATGTAATTTCGTAACAAGTATGTGTGAGCTGATCCTTGGTCAGAACGGACAGCTTGATAAGGATGAAGCAGCCTGCATTGATATGGCCTGCAAAAACATCTATTACAGATTCAAGCAGGATCCGCGCCCGGAAAAGATGCCCATTCTGGAAGATCTTTTCAATGAGCTTCGAAGTCTTCCCAATGAAATGGGCCAGATCGGGCGTGTTCTTTCGATTTCGCTTATGCGTTATACAGAAGGTACACTTTCATATTTTAACCACCGTTCCAATGTCGATATCAATGCAAGGCTTGTATGCTTCGACCTTAAGGAAATGGATGCTAACCAGAGAGATCTTACAATGCTGATCATCCAGGATATCATTTGGAACAGAGTTGCGGAGAACAGAGAAAAACATAAATCAACATGGGTTGATATCGACGAGTTTCATTTGCTTCTGCGTTCTCCTACAACGGCGGCTTATTCGGTTGAAATTTGGAAGCGCTTCCGTAAGTGGGGCGGGATACCGACTGGTATTACGCAGAATATCAAGGATCTGTTCAGATCGAATGAAATTCAGAACATCCTTGATACTACGAACTTCATCGCCATGCTGAATCAGTCCGGTGATGATGCAAAACTCTTATCTGAACATTTGGAACTGTCTGCCGAGGAAGAAACGTACATTAAGAGCGGTGAACGCGGAAAAGGTCTTCTTTGGGTTGAATCGTCGAAGGTTCCGTTTGAGGATGAATTCCCGAAGAATACCATGTGCTACAAGGTTATGACGACGGATCCGAAGGAAATGATTACGGAAAGTGATCTGAAGAGACTTCACGGCGAAGGAAAAAAGAAAAAGACGGCGAAAGCCGTTTGATGAAAACGCTTGTTGAAAGGTGTAAATATGGGACTTGATAATGAACAGCTTTCGTATGAAAGCAATGCGACTCTATTTCAGAGGGGAAGCGTAGTCGGTGAAAAGGCGCTTAATGAAGGAGAAAGAACTGTCTTCCAATCATCTGAAAAGAGCTACAATTCGCAGAAACATCTTTACACCCAACAGGCTTTTCAGAGCGGATCCACGGCGCAGGATCCGGCAAGAGAGAATGCGCCGGTTCCCTCACCTCCCTCAAATGGGGCATATGAAGCAGCAAAAGAACCGGTTGTAGATATCTATCAGTATAAGGAGCAAAGGAACGGCGGTGCCGCAAAAGGAGCTGATTCTGCTTCCGGCAAAGCGGTTAATCCTAATCTTGTTCGCAAGCATGTAAAGCCACTTTGGATGTATTCTCCGGTCGAGGATTTTTCAAGAGTCGTAAACAGAAAAGGTAAGCGGTTTAATCGCTTGTCTGCCAGGCCTAAAACCGTAGGCAGGCGTCTAGCAGAAAAAGAAGCTGCAAGCCGTCTTAAAGATGCGGCAATGAGCATCTCTTTGAATGAGTCTAAACAAGACCGAGAAAAACGTACATCGAATGTTTCCGATGAATCCCTTAAGAAAGCCGGCAGGCTTTCTTTTGGGGCTGCAAGCGCATATGCAAAAGGAGTACGCAGACTTCGCACACAGCCAGTCAGCGCGCTCCTTTATCATTCACAGAAAGGCTCCATACGTGCAAAAAAGGAAGATCTTTTAAAAGAGCGAAAAGAGCATTTACGAAGCAAAAAGGATTTTCGTGATGCGAAAAAGGCGCTTCGCCAAAGCAATCTTTCAAAGGAACAGAAGAAGCGGCAAAAGAAGAAGATGGTGCAGAGCTACAAGCAGAAGGAAGGAAATGCTTTCACGCGCACCAAAAACAATGCAGCGTTTAAAATCCGCAAGAAAAAACTTCAGTTGGCGGAAATAAAGCGAAAAATGCACTTTATAGCCGCTATTTTCGGTTCCCTGACGTTTATTATCATGCTTTTGCTTGGCGGCTTTTGCATCCTGGCATATATGGCGATGGTTTCTCTTGAAGGTGCCACAAACATGGTTTCCATGAATGATTATGGAACTATGTCGGAAGGTACGGACTATCTTGCTGATAAGGAAGCTGAACTTGATGCGTATATCAACCAGGACAGATCAAAGTTCGAGGATGGCATTGAAATGTCTGAAGGAAAGGATATTGACGAGTTTGTCTATAACCTGTGTGACTTCGGCCATGATCAGATGAAACTGATCGCATATCTTTCTGCGAAGTATGGAAGTTTTACACTTGATGCGATACGCGGTGAGCTTGACTCCATTTTTAAAGAAATGTATACACTTACAACGAAGTGCGTCACCACAACAAAAAGAAGGCAAGACGGCACAACATATGATTATACGACCTGCTATGTCACGCTGACGAAGAAGGAACTTGAAAAGATTATTGATGAACGGCTCACGGACAATGGCATGAGGACATCTTATGAGGGATACATGCTTACCAGTAACGGACAACAGGTGTACGGGCCGGTCATCAAGGAAGACTGGACGAACAAGATTTCATCACCGTTTGGAACCAGGCTTCATCCGATTCAGAAAACAGTTAAGCATCATAACGGCGTGGATATCGCTATCCCGATAGGAACACCCTTGTTTTCTGCGATCGACGGCACTGTTATTACCGCAAAGAATTCAGGAAATGCGGGGAATATGGTTTCCGTCCAAAAGGAAGATGGATGGATTGTAACATTCATGCACATGGACTCGTTTGCGGTCAGTGCGGGACAAAAAGTGAAGAAAGGGCAGCTTGTCGGACGAAGTGGTAATACGGGAGGCTCAACAGGCCCACATCTTCATCTTGAGGTCAAAAATGCAGATGGAAAATATGTAAATCCTATTTTCATCATTCCCCAAAAACAGCATGGATTATAAGGAGATCACAATGAAAAAGAGAAGAAGCCTTGAGGCTTATAAAGAGGCCTATAGCAAGAAATACCTGGAGCTTCAGCGCCAGAAAAAAGAGTTAGACGAATTAAAATCAGAGATTGATTCATTCCGCAAGAATGCAGCATCAGACAGACTGATTAAACTCGATCTGTCTGACAATGAATATGACGAGCTTCTCGCTTTCCTTGGGCAGGATAAGAAGAAAGTGCTTTCCGCGATTCGCTCTTTTGCGGAAAAGAAAGGAATCCATGAAATCACTTTACCGGAAGCGGTTGGCGCGAATGCACCGGCTTCAGAAAAAATGACGGAAAATGTTGAAAAGCCACGTGCACACTCCATGTCAAGAAGCGCACACCATGCGGGGACTAATAACATTTCCATTTCTCCCGGGCAGATTACTCGGATGCTTTTTTAAAGGAGCGTGATCACATTGTTGCTTAAACTGATTAAAAACAAGCGGGTTATTATTCCGCTTTGTGTTCTGATTTTTATCCTTGGCGGCTATGGTGCATCAATGGTTAAAAAGAACCTTGATGCACCAAAGGAAGAAAAAGTTGCCGATGAAGAAACGAAAACGGAAGAAAAAGGCTTTGATCTTGTTGGGAGCATCCTTTCACTATTCGGGAAGGAAAAGGCATCGCTGGAAACCGATAAAGCAGAGGACTCAAAGCAAAGCGATTTTGAGAAGAAAGTTTTAGACAAGCTGATCCCTGAAGGGGAGGCGGCGCCGGAGGCCGATAGCGAAGAAAAGCCTTCTGAGGAAGGTGTATCTTCCACAAGTGCTCCTGCCATATCTCTTCATGACGTATATGCCGAGAAAGGAAAGGAAGTTCGCTTTTATGTGGCGGATCCGTCCGATTCGACATATAAGTGGGAAGTATTTGATGTTGCTTTAAATGATTGGGTAACGAAAGAAGATTCGCAAACGCAGAACGATGAATTTGGACGCAAACTTCATTACGTCAGTATCCTTGCTTCGGAAGAAAACCATAAAACTATGGTTCGGTGTACTCACGGAGACAAGGAAGAAGTTGCATTTCTTTATGTAATTACCAAGAAGATCGCCGGCATTGAGCCTGCAAGCAGTAAAGCGGATTTAAACACATGCCTGGTATCTTTCCAGTACCCGGTAAAGGTCAGCTTTTCGGATGGATCCGCTGAAGAAATAGCCGGTCTTTGGGATCTTTTCTTTGGCAATCAGAAATCAGAAAGAGCGGAAGAGTTTGACGAGTTTGGAATGATGCAGGAAACGCTTACCATCAAAACGAGCGAGTCATATTATCACAAGGCGGTAGGTGATAAGGAAGAGCTTGCTATTCGTTATCATCCTTCAGACGGTGAGATTATTAAAAAAGAGTTTACGCTTGAGGGTACGGACGAAACGGCACCGGAGATAGAAAATGTTCAGCTTGGCGATTTTAAGATCTCGCAGAGTGATACGGGCGAAACGCCTGTATCTATAACTGTTACCGCACGCGATAATGTAACGCCACTCCCACAACTTCAGTATGCGCTTGTAAGAACGGATGCAAAGGAGATTAAGGAAGAGGCGTGGAGCGATTCTCCGTCATTTAATGTTCCAATTTCGCAGAACGGACGCTATGTTGTGTGCGTTCGCGATAAGGCGGGAAATGTCTCGAAACTTGAACGCGAGATTATCACGACGGATTCAAAACCGCCCGAGATAAAAGCGGTTTCCCTTTCTTCCACTGAAGGATGGGTGCAAAAGAATACGATAAGCGTTGTGGCTGAAGACAAAACAGCCATAAGCTATTGCTTTAATAATGTTGAAACCGGTGAAAGCAGCGGTTTTATAGACAAGAATGAATTTGACGCAACAAGCAACGGAAAATGGAATGTGCAGGTGCGCGATCGTGCGGGAAATATCGCAGAGAGCGAGATCACGGTTTCAAACATCGACAACCATGCTCCTAAAATCAATATCATTAAGGTGAGGTAATGTAAATGAAAAGAATACTTATGGCGGCGCCGATCGTGCTTTTCTTATCGTGCGCCACAGCCGGATTTGTTTCTCATGCCGAGAATGGTCTTGTAACAATCTCGGTTGATGCAGAGGACGATAACGAAGATCTTCTGTATGCGATCGATGATGATTCACCGGAGGCTTTCTCTCCTAATCATGAATTCCAGGTTTATCCCGGAACACAGCATACGATCTATGTAAAGGATGCGGCGGGAAATATCACATCATCGACGTATACGGCAGATAATCCGGATAATACAACAACGGATCCGCTCTGTAATGATGCAGGCAGTAGCCCGCTTGGAGACGGTGCCAATAATACTTATCAGCCGGTTGGCGAGCGGGATTCTTCAGCAAAGCTTCATTATTCCGCAGAAGACGGACAGGGTACGGTGTACGAAAAAACTTATACGGACGGATCCGCAGAAGGAGATAAGATCTTTTATACCGTTACCACAAAGGAGGGCGAGGTATACTACCTCGTCATCGATCAGACACAACAGAACAACAATGTTTATCTTTTGAACCAGGTAACAGTATCTTCTTTGCAAGGACTTGCAACAGCGGAGGGATATGAATTTACGCCTGATAATGAAAAGATCAATTCAAGCAATTTACTTACCAACTTGAAAGGTGGTAGTGGAGCTTCGGTAGATGGTTCGCAGAGTGTAGAGCCGAGTGCCGGCGATGTCGCAGAAGAGTCTAGCGGCGGTGGATCACTTGTATCTTCTTCTAAGCGTTCTGTTTTTGTAATCGCACTTGCCGCAGTTGGCGGTGGCGGTTGGTATTATTTTAAGAAACGCAAAAAGCTCAAAGATGATCAGATGGACGAAATAGAAGCAGCGCATGATCTGGAGGATTTTGAGGCTGAAGGCGATGATGAAGAAGACGATGCTGAATTTGAGGAAGATGATGATTTCTATGACGCTTTAGCTGAAGACGAATTTGAAGATATCGACGAAGAGAACGATAGCGCGGTTGAGTCAGAGGTTCCAGAAGAAAATGATCCGGTGGTTTTGACGGATGAAAATCGCGATGATTATATCGAAATGGAAGACGATGAAGAAGATTTTGACGAGGAGGATTATGACGATGAAGAAGACAACGAATAATAACGAGGCACCGAATACGGGAGGTTTTTTTACAAGAGAGAGAATCATTAAGATCGGTGTTTTGGTCGCTGTTTTAATCATTATTCTTGGTCGTTATGCGTACAAGCATTTTAAAGCCGAAAAGACCGAGGATTCTGTAAGCTATTCAAATGAAGAGCAGGTAATCTATGATGCTACACAGCAATACCTCAATAAAACGCTTGGCCTTGAAGCAAAGGACTGTGCTGCGGTGGCAGATGAGGCGGTAAAAAACTACGATATGATTATTGATTCCGGTGTTAAGGCAATCACTGATGATCATGTGGCTGCAATTACAACAAACATCTCAAAAGCCATGTTTGAGTCGCTTCCTGTTATTGATGAAATGAGTCAGGAGGAAACAATCGGCCTGTCTTCTGATATTACGGAAATCATTTGGAATGATATCCTGTGGCAGATCGCTTCGATGGATAAGGATAAGGCGAAAGATTACAATCTTCTTTTTGATTCTATTCAGAAATCGCTTTCCGCTTCAAAGAACGGTAAGCTTGCGGGCGGTGCGCTGAATGTGTCGATTAAAGATGTTTCGGTTGATCCCGAGATGATCCTTGCATCCGTTAAGAAGATGAGCGACTCACAGGTTGAAGATCTGAAAGAGCGCCTGGATGTTATGAATGAATCAAACAGAGTGATCACGGCTACCGTGAATGTACCGAGCCAGTCTCTTAAAAATGATTCTAGTCTTGTCGGAAGAGACGGAAGAGACGGACAGGACGGTAAAGACGGTCGCGATGGCGCAAAAGGCGCTACGGGAGCTACCGGCGCAAGAGGCGAGAGAGGCGAAAAAGGTGAGGCAGGAGCTAAAGGTGATGCCGGCGAAAAAGGTGAAAAAGGAGAAACCGGCGAAAAAGGTGAGGACGGTGTCGGCGGCTATGTAGACGGGCAAGAGGCTACTTACATGATCGAAATGGATACCACGGGGTCTTCGAGTGTTGTAACCTTTACGCCGACCATTAAATAAGCCTATGGGCCGCGCAAGAAAACATCGCGTGGAGTTTTGCCTGGATGATTATGAATATGAAGTTTTACAGCGGAATTTCAAAGCCAGTGGGTGCAACTCGATGCGTGATTACATCTTTGAAATGTGCCGAAGAGGCTACATTCTCAATGTAAATTATGATGGTCTTAAGAACGTTTCCTATGAGCTTAATGCGATTGGAACCAATATCAATCAGATCGCTCACAGAGCAAACGCGGACGGTTATAACAACGCTATGCTGCTTGCCTTATCCAATCAGTGCCGGGAAATGCAAAAAATAGTCGCATTTGCGTTTCGCAAATATTAAGGATGCCTTTTGGCGTCCTTTTTTTGTGCGACGTCGCACGAAATCAATCGGAGGTATTTATGGAACTAAACAGAGACGATGCTTTAGTTGAACGCATTAACAGCTATATCTATCATACGGATCCGAAGCGCTATCATGACCGGTATGATACCGATTCGGATGGATATAACGATATTAAAGCATATTTCATTGACAATAATATTGATGAGTTAATAAACCACTTGCGGTATACACGCGCCGGCATTGAAAGGATCATGGAGCTTGATGCAGAGTTTGATGATATTATGTCGGAACTTGAAAACCGTAATCGTTCTACGGAAGCAGTTATTTCTTCAGAGCGTCCGATCGTTAAGCTCACGGGTCAGCCGATATCGCCGAAACTTCAAAGCATCCTGGATCGCCTTGACAAATACGAAGATGTTGATATTGATGAAATCATGAATACGCCAGAGATGATCCTGGCAGAGTCCATTGTTTCCAAGGGCGCCGATACCTCAATGTTTATTGGGCGTGAGGATCTTCGTGATAGTGTTTTAAATCGCCTCTTAGAGCGTGGAAGCATCAGCGGCATTGACAGTAATGGAGAACTGTTGTACAATAATAGTGTCAAGAGAGGCAATCGCCTCGATATTGTTATTGGTCTTCCCGCTTCAGGGAAAAGTTCAGCACTTGTTAATACAATAGCAGAAGAGTTTGGTAGCCGTATCGTAGATAATGATGAGGCGAAGAAGCTGTTTCCGGAGTACAACAACGGATGGGGCGCCAATCATGTGCACAAGGAGTCACAGGAGGTGTCAGCAAGGGAGTTTGCGCATGCGCTCGAACGTGGCGAAAACATTGTGCTTCCGAAGGTCGGTGCCAACATGCAAAAGCTTCTTGAAGGCTACGTCAATATCGCACGTACAAAGGGCTATTCCGTAAATGTTCATTACGTTACCCTCGCAAAAAATAAGGCACTTTCACGAATGTTGTCGCGATTTGTCGAAGAAGGTAGATACCTTTCTCCGCATTTGATCGAAAAATATGTTCCTTCTCATGAACAGAACCGCATTACGCAGACATTCGATGCGTTTCTTAAGAACCAAGATATCTCATCCAAAACCATGTGGAGCAACGATGTGGGCAGAGGAGAAAAACCGATCCTTCTGTTTAATGACGGCGCGAGAGGAAAGTTCATTGACAATGCGCGAATGCCATCTGAAGAGTGGCTCTCTAGAATGCCTGACGTCAAAGAACAGAATGACATTAAAAGCAAGGATCCGGTAAAAGAACAGAAAAAGACGGCTGCCGAAAGAGCATCCGGAGAGGTTCCGGCAAAGAGCAAAGCCGCAAACCTGGCAGACGAGATCGATGCCTTTGTCAGAGACTTTGATCCTTACGATTATAGCGATACCGTAGACGACAGAGAAGCAAATGTTCGGCAGATCGCGGAAGAGATCAAAAGCGGAAATACGAACCACATCACGAAGTTTCTTCAGGGCATTGTCGATGAAGGGAAGAATGATCCTGACATGACAGAAGATGTCCAAAAAGCTCAAATGCTTATTAACAAGCTTACTGAAAAGAATCTTCTTTCAAAAACAGAAGGAAAGACGCGGCAAAAACGCAAGTCTGTTTTAGCAGATCTTCACAAGAAGATCGACGAGCAGAAAGAGGGGGATAAGACCGATCGGGCAGAACAAAAGAGTACTGTAAAAAAGAAAAAGGAGGTAGCAAGATGACGCGCGATGAAGTGTGGGACAGGGCGAAGAAGTTGGCCGGCAGACCCGTCGTAGTATCGGGAACGATTCCATTTGACTGGTTCCAAAGGGGTAGTGTGTGGAAATACATGGAGGCCGACTTGACAGATACGCGCGAAGCGCCGTATGTAGAGGGAGATTTGAGTGCTCTTTCACTTGAAGAGGAACTTAAACTGCGCGAGTTTGCTGTTCATTCAGAGCAGGTTTATATCGAGCGGGAAAAAAGGCTGATGGAAGAACATCTCATGATAGACTGGCTGCTTGAACATTCAGACTTCGCAGATAGCCTTAAAAGAGACGGCGTTACTGCTGATTATCTTATCGCTGACATTCGCAGGATGTGTAAGGAAACGGGAATAAAGTCTTTGTTCGATGAAAACACAGACAGAATTATTTCAAAAGAACCGGAAAGAGAATTGCTTTATGCAAAGAATGAAAAGCGTGTTCCCCAAAAAGAGAAAAAAGATCCCGACAGGCCGGTTGTGAAACTTACTGGACGGCCCATTTCCGATGAACTTAGAGGCGCATTGGAGAGACTTGATCAATATAATGATGTTGATATTGATGTGCTCATGAGTACGCCCGAGATGGTTTTGGCAAAAACCATTGTGTCTAAAGGCGAGGCTACAATTAAGTTGGTGGGGAGAGAAGAACTCTGGTCTTATATCCTGGATCATTTACTTGATCGCGGAAATTATGCTAAGGATAAACGACTTGATGTTGTTATCGGTCTTCCCGGTTCTGGTAAGACAGAGACACTTGCAAACACACTTGCAAAGGAGTTTAACAGTCGCATCGTGGGTGCAGATCAGATAAAACAGTTTTTACCTGATTTCAATAATGGGTGGGGTGATGCCATTATCCAGAAGGAAACGCAGGTAATCTCCGAGGAGGAATTTGTAATTTCGATCAGTCGTGATGAAAATGTTGTCTTGGTACAGACAGGGCACCACGGATCAACTCTTTTAAGTAAGTACATTGCATACGCGCTTAATAAGGGCTATTCCGTTAATGCACACTATGTTACGCTTGCCAAATCAAAAGCAAAGAAACGTGCACTTGAAAAGTTCGTATATGATGGCGAATACATTTCACCGGAGCTTATAGAATACTGTGTTCCGTCGCCCGATTATAATCATGTCACACGGACATTTGATTTTATTACCATGCTATCTGACATAAATCTTCCAAACACTACTTGGAGCAACGATGTAAAGGAAGGTGAAGCGCCGGTTCTGCTTTCAAATGTTGGAGCAAGCGGAAAATATATTGACGATGCGAGAAGGCCGACAGGAGAGTGGCTTTCGCAGTTTCCCGAGAGGAGGATATAGCATGACAAGTAAGGTTATCATGAATAAGGCAGAATTGCTTGCATCAAGAGAAGTGGTGATTACAGGGGAAATTCCGTGGGACTGGTTTAAAAATGATGACTGGCCATATCGAGAAGCTGATATTTTGGAAACGCGAAAACTGGAATACTTTGCTCTTATTCCGGCAGGAGTTCTGACGGATGATGAAAGAGATAAACTGTATCATTACGCGACCGAAGCAGAGAAGCGCTATATCGCGCAAGAAAAAAGACTGATGGAAGACAAGATCATGACGGACTGGCTTGTTAAAAACGCTTATTCGCCGTCATACGCTCCGGAGCTTGTCAAAATCATCAGAAGGATGTGCAAAGAGATAGGACTTGAAAAACTATATGATGAAAATGTAGAAAGACTGATTTCCGAATAAGAAACGGATTAAAGGCGTCCCTAGGGGCGCCTTTTTTGTGCGACGTCGCACAGAGTAAAAGAGGAGATCAGAAGTATATAGATGAAAGGATGATCTTGTTATGAAGAAAAAAGTATTGCTTTTGGCAATGGCTTTAAGCCTTGCCCTGGGTACGTCTGCTTTTGCGGCAGACTATGATACCGTCAATTCCTTTGGCCGGATTGAAATGAAGGATCTAAACGGGAATCCGCAGAACGTTTTTGATGATGCAGATCTTGTAAAGATCGGAACAAAGGCTGAAACCGCAAAAACGGAACTTGAGACCTGCGGAGAGACGTTACAGACGCTTGAGGATCAGCTTGGAGGATTCTGGTTTGATACAGATGCGGATGGCAATCTTCAGTATCACTATATCGACGCTGACGGAAATGAGCAAAGCGGTGTTATCAAATAAAAGGAGATAGGTCATGAATGGAAAAGTACTAAAAATGGCGTGTTTTAGCCTGTTTGCGGCATTTTTGTGGGGGGGGGGTAGCGAGCGCTTCGGAGCCGCTTGCAGACACACTTTCCTCTAAAGGCGTGATCCAGGCAAAAGATGAAAATGGTGATATTGCAGCACGGTTTGATGCAGAGGATCTTAAGAAAGTCGCAGAGCTTGCTGATGATAATGCGGAGAAAGCAGAGGATCTTTCTTCCAAAGCTTCTTCGCTTGAAAATCAGCTCGGCGGCATTTCTTTCGGGCTTGATGAAAATGGCAAGCCGTATTTTTCGTATAAGGATGAAAATGGCGCTGATGTAGTAGGCCGATTTGATTCTTCCCAGGTATATCCGTTTGGATACTACGGATACGCCTTTTCAAATGGTGGAGGATCTACCTACGACACGTTCATTGGTTACATTAAAAATACGGGTGAGATATCTGCGTGTTCTGTTGGCGCAATGAGAGACTTGTTGTTTGAAAATCTGACTGACAGGGTGGAAGTATCCGGTTCTTCCTTAAGTTCAAGTTGTGGTGGCATGAATAGATATCAAGCGGAAGCGTATACAAAATCCTATTATTTTGAGGGTGTTGATAATAACATCATTAGTTTCTGTTTGGTATCACACGTAAAGACAAGTTGGTATTACGGTCGCGAAAATGATCAGCATGGCGACGGCGCAAACCTTACGTGTTATACCTTATACGAAAAAGGCAAGACTCCTTGCGTTGTCGGCAGCGTACCGTCAGGGTATACCCATAAGGGCACTGTGTTTTCTGCAAGTAAAAGTAACAATGGTAACGCAACAACCACTATTGATTTGTATGTAAAGGAGTAGAAAAGATGTTTTGTGCGACGTCGCACAGAGTAAAAAGGGAGATAGGTCATGAACAGAAAGGTATTAAGAATAGCGTATTTAAGCCTGTTTGCGGCATTTTTGTGGGGGGGTAGCGAGCGCTTCGGAGCCGCTTGCAGACACACTTTCCTCTAAAGGCGTGATCCAGGCAAAAGATGAAAATGGTGATATTGCAGCGCGGTTTGATGCAGAGGATCTTAAGAAGGTTGCAGAGCTTGCTGATGATAACGAGGAGAAAGCAGAGGATCTGTCTTCCAAGGCTTCTTCCCTCGAAAATCAGCTCGGCGGCGTTTCCTTCGGGCTTGACGAAAACGGCAAACCAAAATTTTCATTTAAGGACGAAAGCGGTGCAGAAGTTGTGGTTCCTTTTTCCAAAAATCCCGATGGTTCCATTAGTGTTTCAGCCGTTTCCCGGGTAGAGTGGGCGAGTGGTAACCAAGATCAATCCATCTGTGTCACGTTTACGATTCGGGTAGTAGATGGTCAATTTGTCGTCACATCGTCAGTTAGCAAGAGTGGAGACGGATATTACCAAGTGTATTCCAAAGGAAATACTTATGTGGATTATCGGATGCACACCTGATCGTATCAGTTATTTATTTGTAAAAAAGAAAGGTAGGCGAAGAGCATTATATGAAAACACTTATTGTTGCCGAAAAGCCAATGGCAGGAAAAGACATTGCCAAGGTTGTCGGAGCAAATAAAAATCATGGCGATTACATGGAAGGCGATAATTATGTTGTGACATGGGCGGTCGGGCATCTGATCGGTCTGAAGACACCAAATGAGCATGACGAGAAGTATGGAGAGTGGAGCACAGAACAACTCCCGATCTCGTTTCCGCTTGGCAAGAGTTTGAAAGTCTTACCCAAAACAATGAAGCAGTTTAAGGTTATCAAAGACCTTATTCATCGTGATGATATCGATCTTCTTATCAACGCAGGTGATGCCGGCAGAGAAGGATACTTGATCCAGGAGTGGATCTATCGTATGGCAGGATGCAAGCTCCCCAAAAAGGTGCTTTGGGCTTCTTCGCTCACTACGGCAGGAATCAAGCAGGCGCTTGATAATCTGAAGGACAATGAAACGGAGGAATTCAAAGGGATCCTCCGGGAAGCAGAAGCAAGAGCGGAAGGCGATTACTTCCTGGGCATGAATTATTCCAGGCTGCTTACTTGCACAAGGGCATATAAGCAGACTCTTTCTTATGGCCGTTGTCAGACGCCGCTCCTTAATCTGATCGCCAAAAGAGATGCGGAAATCGCTGCATTTAAGTCGACGCCGTATTGGACGCTTAATGTCACGTATAAGAAAGGCTTTAAAGGCATTCTTGTTGGAGACGACGATAAAGAGATTCGCTTTACGGATAAGATCGATGCGGATGAATGGATTAAACGGTTAGATGGTAAGTCGGGTGTTGTAATCAAATACCAAAAAGAGGATAAGCGCGAAAAAGCGCCTCTTCTTTACAACCTTGCAAAGCTTCAGCAGGACATGGGGCGCAAATACAAACTTTCTCCGGATGAAACACTTCAGATCGTGCAGGATTTGTATGAAAAGCATAAGATGTGCTCTTATCCAAGAACGGATAGCCAGTATCTTTCTATGGATATCTATGACGAGATCGTAGAGCATTTAAAATCCTGTTCTTTTGGACTTTTTAAAGGCCTTATTGATGGAATCGATTTTGACGGCATTTCAGCGGACAAAAGTTATTTTAATGATCTGAAGGTAACCGATCACCACGCGCTGATTCCAACAATCAACGAAAAGATGGAATCAGAGTATGAAAAGCTTGATACAAATCATAAAAATGTATTTGATGCGATTGCGCTCTCTCTGATTGCGATATTTTATCCGGATTATCGCTATGAATCGACAACGATCGTTACAGAGATCGCCGGAGGGCATTTTAAGTCTTCGGGTACAACGATTAAGGCATTGGGCTACAAATCTATTTTGCGAGAGCAAAAGGACGATCTTCAGATTCTTCCGGAACTTAAGGAGGGAAATTCCTTGTCGCTTGAGGGTGCGCAGGTTTTATCCAAAAAGACGGAGCCGCCGAAGAAGTATAACGACAGCTCCATTGTAAAGGTGATGGAAAAATACAACATCGGCACAAGCGCAACAAGGGCAGAAATCATAAAGAAGCTTCAAAGTCCCGAGAGAAGATTTATCGTTCGCGAGAAGGGCAAATACAGTGTCACGTCACTTGGAAAAGAGTATATCGCGATCATTCCAGACGAGCTAAAGGCACCGGAACTGACACAGCAGTTTGAAGAATCCCTGGTTAAGGTGAACGAGGGTGATCTTTCCAAGGACGATTTCCTTTCAGAACTTCTAAACGATTTCAATAAAAATCTTCAGAAGTTCACAAGCGAGGAACTTCCCGATGAAAAGAAAATCGGCTTTTCACATGATAAGGCAAAGCAAAGCGAGTCTCTTGGAAAATGCCCGAAGTGCGGCGGTGATGTGAAAATGGGTAAATTCGGCGCATGGTGCACGCAAAAATGCGGTATGTTTTGCGGCAAAGCTTTTGGCACTACGCTGACCGCGGAGCAGGTTCGCAAGCTTCTTGCCGGCGAAAGCATCAAGATCAAATGCAAGGGTGAAGATGGAAAGATGAAAACGATCGGCCCGGTGATACTTGATGATCCTGGCTTTGAAAGCATTGTGTATATTGATAAAAAGTCTGGCAAAGAGGTTACTGGATATCGCTACGTTTTAAAGCGCGAATAAGGAGATTAAGCATGAATAGAAAAGCATTAAGAATAGCGTATTTAAGCCTGTTTACGGCGTTTTTCGTGGGGGGAGGTAGCGCACGCTGCACCGCTTGCGGATAGCATTTCATCGAAAGGCGTGATTCAGGCTACGGATCTTAACGGAGATGTTGCCGCAAGGTTTGATGCAGCTGATCTTCAGGCAGTTGCACAGAAAGTTGACGAGAATGTTTCCGACGTTGAATCGCTTAATTCGAAAGCGGACTCGCTTGCGGAACGATTAGGAGGAGAAGAATCCGTTGTGGGCTTTGAAGTTGTTGATGGTGAGGGAGTTTATATTACATACAAAGATGGAGACAATGTAGTGCGGAACAAATTAGGCAGCGGTTCGTATCGGCTTGTGCTAAACGCATCAGTAGAGGGACACGGAGAAACTGCAAGTGGAAATGTACATATCTCCAGATATGGTAGTGGTTCTCGTTCATATGAATTAAGAAATGGGACGCTCATTGATAACAACGATTTTTCCCGTACCAATAACGGGAAAGACCCATATCATGAATTCTATGTTAACGTTACAAGTTTGAGTTTATCTTTAGAAGAAATAAACTAAAACATTATTAGGCGGAAAATGAAAAAATGAAGAAAATATAGTTACGGAGGTGATTTTTTGGCTTTATCTTTTCATGAAGTAAAGGAATTGTCAGAGAGTGCGGCTCTTCAGGTTTCCTCTTCAAAAGAGGAATGGAAGAAGTTTCTTGCTGCCGCAGGGTATCTGACAAAGTATCCTTTTGAACACCAATTGCAGATTTTTGCGCAAAAACCGGAGGCGACGGCGTGCGCTTCCATCAATGTATGGAACAGTGATAAGTTCCATTGTTGGGTCAATCGCGGTGCCAAAGGTATTGCGCTTGTAAACAGCGATAGCGAGGATGAAAAGGTTCGCTATGTCTTTGATATATCGGATGTGCATAAGAGCAAAGCGATCGGGAAATATCCTGTTCTTTTTCGGATGGATCCCGAGCATGAGGAGTCCGTTTTAAAACGTCTTGATAAAACGTATGGATCCACGAACGCAGAAGCTTCTTTCGCAGACCGTATTATTGAGCTTTCAAGGCGCCTTGCGGAAGATCTTGATTATGATGATCTTCTGACTGATATTTTGGAGCGCAAAGCAGGCAGCAACCTTGAACGCATGGATGATGGTATGATCCTTGATCGTATGAAGAAGTGCGTTTCTGACAGTATTGCCTATACTGTTTTAAAGCGTCTTCAAATACCGGAAGAGCAGTATGAAGCAAAACTTGATTCGCTGAAATACATTAAGGGTTTCAATACTGTTGATACGATCACTTTTCTCGGGTCTGTTGTTCAGGAGCAGACAATGCCGGTTTTTCGACAGATCTCTTCTGCAATAACGCTTTATAACAGAGAACATGCACAAGAGAATCTTGAAAAAGGTTCTGAAGCACGCTATAATGATTTAAAGCGTGAAAGCGTAGAGCAGGATGATACCATCTCGGAAGGAGGTTACAGAGATGAAATTAGAATATATGCAGGCGGGGGATTATCTGATCCCGAACATCGTGCCGAATACGGTACCGGAACAGAAACTGGGCAAATACGGACGGATGAGACGGAAATATCTGGACGAACACCGACACAGAGTATTCGCGGCGATGCTTCTCAAGGGAGAGCTGAAAGTGCATTGCCTGGAGGTCGAGAAACAGGCGAACGATATGCTGGATACTCTGATCGAACAGAAGAAGAAAGCAGAGGGAGTGACGGAGGAACTCAAGGCATCGGATCAGATGGAATGGGTTCGCAGGATGGAAATGATAACAGCAGAGGCGGAGGAAGTGGTTTTGAGCGAAGTAATCTTCGCATAGAGGATGCCCTGCAGGAGGCGAGCGAAGAGGTAAAAGTTAAATTTGAACAGCTGAACCTGTTTGACATGCTTTCACCTGTCAGCCTCCAACGTGGAACGATCGCAATAGCGGAAACGGAAAAGATATCCGATTCCGCTATTTTATTGTCTGAAAATGAGCGGAAAGCATATCGCGAAGAAGATATTGATGCAATCCTTCGCACGCTTAATAAAAGATCGAATGAGCGTCTCTATGTAAAGCTTGCGGGCAATCTTTCCAGGGAGGATCTCGGCAAAGAGATTAAAAAGGAATACCTTTACAAGGGCTTTGGCTATTCATTTGATAACGCCGGCAGGGAAGAAAATGTTTCCGTATGGTTTGATGAAAGCGGTGTTTCATTTTCTCATGATAGCGACGCACTCAATCATTCCTTTTTGCATCTCTCATATGAAGAGGTTGCAGATCGGTTTTTGAACATGGCAACAGAACGGGGCGACTTTTTGAGTATGAGCGAGGCGCTTCGGGTTCCCGAAATAGAACGAAAGGATCTCTCGGAAGACATCTTTTTCTATTTTAGAGATGGTTTTGATGAAAATGTTTCGGATGTTCTTGGCCTTAAAGCAACCGGCTTTACTTTCCCTGATGCCACGCAGGAAATTGCAAATGCTCTTTCTGACGATGCGTTCTTTGATAAGGCTGTTTCAACTATTCAAAGCTTTGATAAAGATCTTAAAGCCGGAAAGCGAGAGGCGCGCTTTATGCGAATTGCAAGTGGCGGCGCCGACCTTTTGAAACGGCTTAATGATTTGCATGATTTTACAAGCAAATTCTTTCAGAATATGCCACTTAAAGAAGAAGCAGCAAGGCGTTTGAGAGAATCTTTCCTTACGCTGAATGAGATAGATTACTCTATTTCGCGTGGCGGAAATATAAGTGGAGGAAAGGAACGTATCGGTTGGTTCTTTTCGGAATCTCATTCCCAAAAGGAACAGATTGAGTTTCTGAAAAATGAGTATGGAACCGGCGGCAGGAACAGAACGGAGTCCGGTGGTGAAAGAAAGAGCGAATCATGGGATGCTAAAGGATATCTCTTTGAACGGATCAGTTCCTATGAGCGGGGAGATGGTAGAGAAATCCGACTTCTGCTTCCTTGGAATAAGGTAGCAGAAAGAGTAGAAGTGCTTTCCCAAAATGGATTGTTTAAAACGGACAAAGAAAGGGTTGCAAGTCCTGCTTTGGATGCTGTGCCACTTGATAAGCAGGCAGAAGAACGGCCTCTGGAGCAGGAAGACAAACTTCTTTTAGAAGCAAAAGAACTTATCAATCAGTATTGCAACGCGGAATTTGATTCCAATGCTGATATTTCGGATCTTTCCAACATTGGCCTTGCTTATACGGAGTATGGCAACCATGACGAGATTCCTGTTCAAGTATCCGTAGATCTTCAGAAATATGCTCTTAATACTTATGTTGGCGATGCGCTTTTTGCATCCGAACAATATGATTCGCTTGAAGATATTAAAAGTCAGCTTTTGGAACATCTTCAGTTTGACGATTTGATTCCTTACCAGGATGATGTGATCGAGTTTTATGAGAAGAACAATCAGCCATACTTTGAGATCTATCAGCTTGATGAGCAGAATGAAAAAGCTAGGGAATATCTTTTTGAGGGGTTTGAGGCATGGAAAGAAGGCGGCTTGCCGGTTTCGGCTGATCTGTATAAACACATTTATAAAGGGTCATTTGAGCCTGGATTATCGTCTCTTGATGACATTTATGAAAAATTCAATATTGCGCATCCAGAGGATTATAAAGGGCATTCGCTTTCCGTTTCTGATATCATCGTGGTTCATAAAAACGGAAAAGACGATGCTTTTTTTGTTGATTCATTTGGATTTAAAGAGATTGACGATTTCTTTAGAAAACCGGAACGTGCTGTATCCTTTACGGTTGCAGAAGTGAGTGAATACCATGATCTTGGTAATTTCCACGACAACATCGAGAGCGCGGAGGAAGCAGTTAAACTGTTTGAACAGATGCTTTCTGATAGCTCTTTAAGCGGCGTTCCTGCTATCGGCATTAACCTTCATGTGCCGGGAACGGCTTCGGAAAAAGATATCCAATGCGATTTTCTTACGAAGAATCGGCTTGATCTTGAGCCGCTTATGTATCTTCCCGAAATGCGTGAGAACCAAGAGGTTGTTGAGGCGCTTCATGCTTTGCAGAAAGCATATCCCAATGTCGAGATAAGAGGGCGTTTTCCGGACGAGATTCTTAAGACACAACTTGCGTCCGAAAATGAAGCAGAGGAGGTACTTCCCGAAACGGCCCGGGAACAATCTGTTGAAAGTCCGGCGCCTGTATCCGACTTTCATATTTCGGATGAACATCTTGGAGAAGGTACGCCGTCTGAAAAGATCCAACGTAATATCGATGCGATCCGTTTGCTTAAGCAGATCGAAGATGAAGGACGTACGGCGACGGGAGAAGAGCAGGAAGTATTATCAAAGTATGTTGGTTGGGGCGGCCTTCCTGATGTATTTGATGAATCAAAAGGCAATGCCTTTTATAAAGAGGTTAAGGATCTTCTTACCGAAGACGAATACCGCATGGCAAGGGAGAGTACGCTGAACGCGCACTATACAAGTCCTGCGGTTATTTCGCACATGTATAAAGCGCTTGAACGGATGGGCTTTAGAACAGGAAATGTGTTGGAGCCATCGATGGGTGTCGGTAACTTCTTCGGTATGCGCCCGGAATCTATGGAAAACTCGCGGTTTTATGGCGTGGAACTTGATTCCATTTCGGGCAGAATCGCAAAACAGCTTTATCCAAAATCAAGTGTTCAGGTTTGCGGCTTTGAAGAGACGTCCTTTGAAAATGATTTTTTCGATGTAGCGGTCGGAAACGTGCCTTTTGGTGATTACAAGGTAAACGACAAGGACTATAACAAAGAAAACTTCATGATTCATGATTATTTCTTTGCAAAAGCACTTGATAAAGTGCGTTCGGGCGGTATCGTTGCTTTTATTACCTCGAAAGGTACGCTTGATAAGCAAAACTCCGCAGTAAGGAGATACTTGGCGCAAAGAGCGGAGCTTCTTGGCGCAGTACGTCTTCCTAATACCGCATTTAAGGCAAATGCGGGAACTGAAGTTACAAGTGATATCATTTTCCTTAAAAAGCGTGATCGCGCGATTGATATTGAGCCGGATTGGCTTTTCCTTGATAAGGATGAAAACGGTATTACTATGAACCGGTATTTCGTCGATCATCCGGAAATGATCGCCGGGCATATGGAAATGATTTCCGGGCCGTTTGGCCAGGTCAGCGCGTGTCTTCCGAATGAAGGAGTGTCGCTTGATAATGAACTTAATCGAATCGTTCCTCTTATTGGCGGTGAGATCGAAGAGGCAGAGATTTCTGTCGATGATGTTTGGGAGGAAGTAGAGGACGTTATCCCCGCTTCGCCTGATGTAAAGAATTTCAGTTATGCTATTGTGGATGATAAGCTTTATTATCGCGAAAATTCAGTAATGAGGCTTGCGACGATTTCCGAGGATCTCATTCCACGCGGAAAGGCGCTTGTAGAGCTTCGCGATTGCACGAAAAAGCTCATTGATATGCAGCTTGAGGATTATCCTGATGAGGAGATCGTAAAGGAGCGTGAGCGGCTTAATACGCTGTATGATTCGTTCGTAAAGGAATACGGTACGATCAATTCCAGGACGAATAAGCGTGCTTTCGATCAGGATTCTGGTTATTGCCTTTTATGTTCCCTTGAAAAGGTTGATGAAAAGGGAAACCTTAAGGGCAAGGCTGATATGTTTACCAAGCGCACCATCAAAAAGACGGAGGCGATTACAAGTGTTGACACAGCAAGCGAAGCGCTTGCTATTTCTTTGTCCGAAAAGGCTTCGGTAGATATTGCGTATATGTCAGAGCTTTGCTCAAAATCGGAGGAAGAGATTATTTCTGATCTGTCCGGTGTTATCTTTAAGGATCCTGTATCCGAAAAGTGGTTGACGGCAGATGAATACTTATCCGGAGACGTTCGTTCGAAGCTTCAGCTTGCTCATACTTTTGCAGAGGGTGATCCTTCTTATGCGATCAATGAGGAAAGCCTTAAAAAGGTCATGCCAAAAGAACTTGAGGCGGGGGATATTGATGTGCGTCTCGGCGCCGCATGGATCGACCCGGAGTATATTGACGACTTTATGGAAGAGGTGTTTAAAACGCCTCACTGGAGTATCTCCAGGGGGTCTATCAAAACACAGTTTTCACCTGTTACCGGTGAGTGGAACATCAGCGGAAAGAAGAATGATTACAATAATGCCGTTACAAATTCCACTTACGGTACAAGCAGGATAAACGCATATCAGATTCTTGAAAAATCTCTTAATCTTAAGGATGTCAGAATCTATGATATGGTCATTGAGGACGGCAAGGAAAAGCGGGTTTTGAATAAGAAAGAGACCGCTATTGCAGACTCAAAGCAAGAATCAATCCGTCTTGCATTTAAGGATTGGATTTTCAAAGACCAGGAGCGTCGATCGCGGCTCGTCAAAAAGTATAATGTGCTTTTTAATTCAATAAGGCCTCGTGAATTTGACGGTTCTCACCTTCGTTTCCCCGGTATGAGTAGTTATATTGGCCTTAAACCGTATCAGAAGAACGCTGTCGCACGTATTTTATATGGTGACAACACACTTCTTGCACATTGTGTCAGTGCTGGCAAGACATATGAAATGGTTGCCGCTGCTATGGAAAGCAAGAGGCTTGGTCTTTGCCAAAAGAGTATGTTTGTTGTTCCAAATTATTTGACAGTACAATGGGCAAGTAGCTTTTTGCGACTTTACCCGGGTGCAAACATCCTTGCGGCAACCATGGAGGATTTTGAACCTGCAAATCGAAAAAAATTCTGCTCCCGCATTGCTACAGGTGACTATGATGCGGTTATCATCGGCCACAGCCAGTTTGAGAAGATTCCGCTTTCAAAAGACTGTCAGATTCGCATGATCGAAGAACAGGTTGAAGCGATCGAAGATGCGATCCGGGAACTTAAAATGTCAAGAGGTGATTCTTTTTCCATTAAGCAGATGGAAAAAACGAAAAAAGGTCTTCGCGTCAGACTTGATAAGTTAAACGATCAGTCAGACAAGGACGATGTTGTTACATTTGAACAGCTCGGCGTTGACCGGCTTTTCGTGGATGAGTCTCATTCGTTCAAGAACCTGTTCCTCTATACCAAGATGCGTAACGTTGCGGGTATTGCACAAACGGAAGCGAAAAAGTCATCCGATATGTACGCAAAGTGCATGTATATGGATGAAATTACCGGAGGAAAAGGTATTACTTTTGCGACCGGAACACCGATCTCAAACAGTATGACGGAGCTTTATACCAATATGCGCTATCTGCAAAGCAGTCTTCTCAAACGTCTTAATCTGAATCATTTTGATTCTTGGGCTTCAACGTTTGGCGAGACAACTACCGCTATTGAGCTTAGTCCGGAGGGGACGGGATATCGTGCCAAAACACGTTTCTCGAAGTTTTACAACTTACCTGAACTGATATCTTTATTCAAAGAATCCGCAGATATTCAAACGCCGGATATGTTGAATTTGCCTGTTCCGAAGGCAGAATTCATTGATGTTGTGTGCCCGCCTTCGGAATATCAGCTTGAGATGGTAAAAAAACTTGGAGAGAGAGCGGATGCGGTTCGTAGTGGCAGCCTTGATCCTAAAATTGACAACATGCTTAAGATCACAAATGACGGTCGAAAGCTCGCTCTTGATCAGCGTCTTATCAATCCGCTTTTGCCGGATGATGAAAACAGTAAGGCATCAAAGTGTGTTGAAAATGCTTTTAGTGTGTGGGAAGAGACAAAAGAACAGTCCTCTGCACAGCTTATTTTCTGCGATCTGTCTACGCCGAAAGGAGACGGGACTTTCAATGTCTACGACGATATTAAGAAAAAGCTGATTGAAAAGGGCGTTCCCGAAAAGGAGATCGCGTTTGTGCATGATGCCAATACAGAGCTGCAAAAAGCGGATCTTTTTGCAAAAGTAAAACGAGGACAGGTTCGCTTTTTACTTGGCTCTACGGCAAAGATGGGAGCCGGCACAAACGTACAGGATCATCTGGTCGCCTTGCATCATCTTGATGTGCCGTGGCGCCCTTCCGATATCGAACAACAGGAAGGGCGTATTATTCGCCAAGGCAACCAAAATGAGCATGTCAAGATTTTCCGCTATATCACGGAAAAGACATTTGATGCGTACTCATGGCAGGTTATCGAGAATAAGCAAAAGTTTATCGGCCAGATCATGACAAGCAAGTCTCCGATGCGATCCTGCGAGGATGTGGACGAGGTTGCATTGTCCTATGCAGAAGTCAAAGCACTTGCTACCGGAAATCCGTACATCAAGGAAAAGATGGAGCTTGATATTGATGTTGCGAGATTAAAACTTGCGAAATCCAATCATGTATCCGCGAAGTATAGGCTTGAGGATGATATCACAAGAAGGTATCCGAGGATTATCGCCTCCAAGAAAGAAGCGATCGCAGGATACGATAAGGATATCGCACAGTATGAGCAGAATAAGCCTGCTGATAAGGATGCTTTTTCGCTCAAGATCGGGGATAAAACGTATACCGATAAAGCAGAGGCAGGTGAGGCGCTTATTGCTGCCTGCCGTGGTTTAAACGCATCAAGCTGTATCAATCACGATGCGCCTATTGGTGAATTCCTTGGATTTAAGCTCGCGGCCCGATTTGATCCGTTCCTGGTTGATGATAAGAGAGGCTTTTCGATTATTGTCAAAGGCGCCATGTCTTATTCTTTTGAACTGTCCGATTCCGGCATCGGAAATGTGACAAAACTTTTGAATCGTCTTGAAGGCATTGCTGAACAGAAAAAGCTTGCCGCCGAGGCTCTTGATACAGCCGAAAAGCAACTTGCAGATGCAAGAATTGAGGTTGAAAGGCCTTTCGAAAAAGAAGATGAACTGAAAGGAAAACTCACTCGACTTGCAGAGCTTAACTCGCTCCTTGATATGGATGAAAAAGGAGACGAGGCGCAAATGCTAGGGGATTCCGAAGATGAACCGGCACAAAAAGAAAAACGACGTGATTATGACGTCAGGTAAATTTAACACAATGAAATGGGGGCGCGTATGCGCTCCCTTGATTTGTGCGACGTCGCACAAATTAGAAAGAGAGGGAAACAATGAATTATAAGAATGGAATTGACTACATGTGTGTACCGACAGATCCCGCCGTAGCGGAAGACGATCTTTTAATCCATGTTTCGAGAAAAGATATTCTTTCACGGGATCCAAGAGATGAAGCACCTCACATGAGGGCAAATTCCGAAGCGATTGCGCGTGAGCGCCTTGCGACATTGAAGGATATACCTGTTGAAAAGATTGGGGAAATGTATTCCTTTAAACGTCTTGAAGAGACTGCTGAAAGGAAGGAGTTCCTTTTTACATATTACAGAAATAACCCGGAAAACGATAATAAGAAAGAGAAGCTTTCTTTGTTTGCGGATTCTATTCAGAACGGTCTGGAAGAGCTTCGCTCGATCGTTGGCGAGAGGCTTGCTTCCGGTGAGCGCTGCTATGCCATGAAGCGGAATGAAAACGGCGAATATGAGCAGAATGGCATGTATCTGATCAAATCGGGACGAGATATCACACCGATCCCGCTTGAATTGCCTCCGATGAAGAAAGACACATTTGAAAAAGTAACATCAGAGCTTTCAAAAATGGGTGCAAAGTTTAATAAGGCATCCAAAAAGTGGGTGGTTCCCAGGAACATGCCAAAGGAGAAACGATCGCAGATTGATGTGCTCCTTGCAGAACATGATGAAACAAAAGTATATCTGGATCTTCCCGCTGTCGGCAGAAATACTTTTGCAAGTATGACTGAATGGCTTAAGAAAAACGGTGCATCTTATGATGCTAACAAGAAATCCTGGTATATTTTTAAACATCAAAATCTTGATAAATATGAAAAGTATTTGAGCGGTATTAAAAAACCGTCTGTCCTTGCAAACTTGAATAGCAAGAAAGAACAGACGGAGAAATCTTCGGAAGCGGCCACAAAGAAAAAAGAGAAAGTTTTGTAGGACGCTGAAAAATGACATAGAAAGGAGTCCTTATGATTTTAAAATACTATTATCCTGAACTCGCATTAACAGTAAGGGTTAAATCAGAGAGTTTGTGCTTAGATTATACTTTTGTTCCAGGAGCATCAGTTAATCCTCTATCGTTGCAAGATTTGTGCAAACTGTCGAATGAAAAGTATATAGATTCTGTTCGTGTTTTTATCCCCAAAACCGCTGAAGCTTATTACATAGATTGCTTCAATAACGAAAAAGTATCAGTCTATGGTTGGGTTGAATTAAATGAATTCGAAGTTGCAGAACCATATACCTGACAGATTTTCCAGTGAGGCAACATTCTATAAAACATTAAGCGATTACCCTAGTGCGACGTCGCACAAACTTGACACTATATCGCCACGCCGATATACTGAAAGAAAAAGGTCTTGGAGGGCAGATATGAAGCTGTCAGATGCGCTTGAATACCGTAAAATGTCAAAATACTCACTGGCAAAAGAGACGGGGCTTTCATATAGTACAATATGTGACTTGGCGAATGAAAAGGTGCAGATAGAGCGTTGCAATGCCGGTACGGTATGCAAGATCGCCAAGGCGCTTAATATGCCAATGGAAACACTTCTTCTTCCGCAGAAGTTCAGGTGGGTGGTTGATAGCGTTAAGATTGATTTTTCTGCCGGTGATCTAATTGACGGCATGATGAAAAAAGCAGAGGAATATGATGTTCGCGGTAATTTTGGCGAATACTATGGAGAAAGTGAGCAGATTGATGTATTCTGCAAGAACCTTGTTTCTGCAGGACAGCTTACAACAGAGCAGTGGAACTTAATATGTGAACGTTATCCGGATCCTATGTTGTATGATGAATGGAATGAGGTGGTTATGTAATGGAGCTGGTTGATTTTTCAAAATGCCCGATCAGTAATAGGCACGGTATATATGGTGGACAGGCCGGTGATAAGGACGGCATAATTTATAATAATGAATTTTGGATTGTAAAGTTTCCCAAGAGCACAAAGAGCATGAAAGGTGATGCGCTAGATGCTTACACGACCTCGCCGCTTTCAGAGTATCTAGGCAGCCATATTTATCAAATCCTTGGTTATGATACACATGATACGCTACTTGGAATAAGAAATGGAAAGATTGTAGTTGCTTGTAAAGATTTCTGCGAGACACGTGGCGCGCTTGCGGAAGTGCGCACACTAAAAAATGCTGCCAACAGGCAGATATCAGAAGCACTTGGAGAAGATGAAATACCGGTGTCTCTTACCGGAGACAGTGTTAATCTGAATGAGCTTTTTCTCCATTTAAATGTCAATAAGCTTCTCTCAAAGAAAGCTATTATTGAGAGGTTTTGGAATACTGCCGTTGTGGATGTTTTTATTAACAACAACGACAGAAATAATGGAAACTGGGGTCTTCTGTTTAACGAGAAGAAAAATAGATATGTTCTTGCACCAATCTATGACAATGGCAATTCGTTTTATAACAAGATGTCGGAAGAGAAGCTTAAAAAACTTCTTATGACGGGATCCTGCGAAAAGGTTTTTGCAAGTAGCCGTACGTCATTTATTCTTGACGGCAAGGAACTTTCGCCCAAAGCCTTTATGGCGCTCGATAATGGAAACCTGAAGGATTCTCTTCGAAGAAATGTTCCGCTTATTGAAGAAAAACTTCCGGTGATTAAAAAACTGATTCAAAGCATTCCTGAAAAGTTTGGAAAACATGTTGTTTGTAGCCCGGGGCGTAAGGCAATTTATAGCAGGATGCTTGACTATAATCTTGAGAACGTCTTATTGCCGGCATATAGAGCGATTAGCATAGAGTCTGTGTGTGGCAAGTTGTCGGAGAAAAAGGCGCTTGTTTTGGCCTCTGACGGTTCTAGACAGGCGCTTAAAGAGCCAACAAGAAAACAAAATACCAGATCGAGATAAGGACGTCCTTTTGGGCGTCTTTTTTGTGCGACGTCGCACAGAATGGAGAGATTATGGCAATAACCAAGATCCGTGAGATCAGAAGTACGCTTGGAAAAGCGATCGCATATATCTGCAATCCGCATAAGACAGGCGGTTTTCTACGCGTAGATTCCTTTTCGTGCTTCCCGGAGACTGCGGCGGCAGAGATGGAAGCAACGGCGAAAAGAGGAAGCGGTAGAGGAAACAGAATAGCATATCATCTGATCCAGTCTTTTTCTCCTGAAGATAATTTGACTCTGGATATGGCGTTTGCGATCGGCAAGGAGTACGCCGATGCGGTTACGGGTGGCGACTATGAGTACGTGCTTGCTACGCACGACGATCGCGGACACCTTCATAATCATATTATCTTCAATGCGACTTCTTTCATTACGCATAAGAAATATCATCATGGTAAGGATGATATCGATCGGATCATGGATTTGAGCGACTCAATCTGTGACAGAACGGGTTTATCGGTTATTGAGGAAAGATCCGGTCGCAAAGGAAAGAATCACCGCGAGTATGAAGAAAGTAAGGAGGGACTTTCCTGGAAGGACAGACTTGCTGATATCATTGACCAAGCTGTTAAGGATTCCGATTCCTTTGAGGATTTCCTTGATAAACTTGAACTTGAAGGCGTGTCTGTGAAGCTCGGCAAGCATATTTCATTCAAGTGTGAGATCCTGGGCCAGAAAAGAGCCTGTCGTGGGAAAAAGATCGGAGAAGGATATACGGAGGAAGCGCTTCGTGCAAAGATTGAAGGGAATGAGCAGTTCCTTTCAAAGAAGAAGCTGCGGAATCCCAAAAACGAAAAGAAGGATCAAAAGAAGGCAGAAAAGAATCAGACTGAAAAAGAAAAACGCGAGCGCGACAAAAAAGAGGAGGACGCTTTTTCGAAAGCTTCCGGCAAAAGTGATATCAACCTTATCGTTGAAACAATGAAACTTGATAAGGCAAGAAAGTCTCCGGCGTATGCGCGAAAAGTAAATACCGGTAACATCAGCAATCTTATCAGAAGTCAAAACTTCATGGCAGAACATAACCTGAAGACATTCGATGAACTGTCTGCATTTGAGGATTCCATGAAACAGTCTTTAACTGCTTTTTCATCTGTTGTTTCAGATGAAAAGGAAGCGAGAAAAGCGCTTTATGAAAAGATCAATTTCGTTCAGAAATACAAAAAGAATATTGGCGTTTATATCGAATGGCGTCGGAGCGGGAGCCGTGCAAACTTTTATGCTGCGCACAAGAATGAAATTGATGCGTTCCAGGAAGCCAAAGTTTTCTTTGACAACCTGGGTATCAAGGCGAAGGATCTGAACCTTTCGGTTATGTTTGACGAGTATCGGAAAATGAAAGCCGACATAGAAGAACTGGAAATTTCTTTAAAAGAAAAACGTAAGTTTTTGAAAGAAACAGCGATTGTGCGTAAGAACATGGAGATGGTTCTCAAGATTAAGAAGGAGGAGCAGAAGAGTGATGACGAGCAACACAAAACAGATGAAACGAAGCGGCGACAGAAGGGAAAAAGCGATCATTCGCTATGATTTTTCACGCTTCTTATCTACACTATCTTTTTACTTTAAAATAGATAGTGAGCAAACAGTTTATGGCGATAACTGTTTGGATGTTCGTTTTGGAAACGTGCGAAAAATATTGTTTACAGATATTCTTTCGTGCGTGGAAAAACGGATTCAAATGAAATACTTTTCATTTGAAACAAGAAAGGGGGTTTGGGGGAATTGCCCCAACAAGCAAGCATTTGTACGGACAAATGCGATGCTTGCTATCCTCCTAGGAAACAAAGTTTCCAACGGAGGGAAAAGCGCGTTTTGCGCACTTAGGTGCGCATCTTAAAACGCAAAAGCCAATAATTGGCGGATGGTATCGTTGATGGGATTAGACGTACGTTAATTCATGGAGTATAATAAGAATTAAGAAGGAAGGAGAATAGAACAATGCCGGCGCTTTCAATGTTTTATGGAATAATTGTTCGTATGCAGAGCGAAAAAGGTGGCAAGCATCACAAGCCTCATATTCATGCTATCTATGGTGATTTTGAACTTGTCATTGCTCTTGACGGCGAAGTGTTGGAGGGTGAATTCCCATCCAAACAGTTAAAGATGCTTGAAGGTTGGATGGCTATTCATGAGGATGAACTTAAGGCCAACTGGAAAATGTTAAGTGAAGGAGAAGGTTTCTTCAAGATAGATCCTTTGAAATGATGTGGGGAGGTTTTCTTATGATCAGACCTACTGCGATAACGGTTCAACCACAACGGGACTATTGCATAGAGATAACGTTTGATAATGGCGAGCACAAGCTTTTTGACGTAAAGCCATATATCAAAGGTTCATGGTACGGAATGCTTGCGGACGAAAACTATTTTTCGAGGGTAAAAACAGACGGTTTTACTGTTGTATGGCCGGAAGGACAGGATATTTGTCCTGACGAGCTATACGAAAACTCGAAAGAATTGGTAGTTTGAAAAAGGAGCGTTTTATGATTAGAAGGGTTTATTCGCAAAATGATATTCGGCAACGAATTGTGCCGGTGCTTGAAAATTATGGCGTTACGCGTGCAATTCTGTTTGGATCTTACGGAAAAGGTGTTGCTTCCGCAGATAGCGATGTGGATCTCGTCGTTGAGAGCGGACTTAAGGGTCTTGGCTTTGTTGGTCTTGTTGAATCCATTCGAGAAGCTTTAGATGATAAACCGGTGGATGTGTTTGATGTTACGCATATTACTCCGGAATCAAAAGTTGATAACGAAATCAAAGAAACCGGGGTTGTAATCTATGCAAAATAGAATCATTGTAAGTAAAATGCTTCAATACGCGGAGAGGATTTCTGAATATGTCAGAGGTTTGGATCAGCAGAAGTTTTCCGAAAGCAGCTTGGTTATTGATGCGTGTGTTTTTAATTTGAGTCAGATCGGTGAGCTTGTAGCGCGAGTATCAAAAGACTATGAGAAGGCTAATAATGATATCCCTTGGCGTCAACTTTATGGATTAAGGAATCGAATTGTTCATGATTATGAGGGTGTAAATCTTAACCTGGTGTGGCAGATTGTTAATGATGATATACCCGATCTGATTGATAAGCTTAAAAAGATAGTTTAGAAATTGATTACCCGGTTGGAATTCCAATCGGGTAAAATAATGCTCTTTACATCTTGTGCAAGATGTTGTACTATGATCATGGGGGTGATAGAATTTGAGCGAGTTTGACTCGGTGAAGTACCGGAATACTTTCGCAAAGGAGAATTATGATCGCATTTCGCTATTCGTAAATCGTGGGGAAAAGGAATACATTCGGAAGTTTGCGAAGGAAAGTAATTGCAGCTTGAATGGCTTTATAGTCCAGGCTGTTTACGAAAAGATAGAAAGGATGGAGAAAAAGTGAAGTTATTTTTGGGGCTAATTAAAAAAGTTATTGCTTTGCCGTTGATCACTATAGGTCTTGTCGGTGAATATTTCTGCTTATTTCTTTCTTTCTGCACCGGATGCCTTTTGAATGTGATTGCTTTTGTCATGTTTTTGGCCGCTTGCCTGGGCTATTTTCAATACTTTCGCACCGGAAAATCGCTTGCAATGGCAAACGGCGCGCTTATAGTTGCATTTATTATCTGGACGGTACCTCTTTTTGTAGCTTCCATTTCTGCAATCTTTTGCAAAATCAAATACCTTGGTTATTATTTTTGGGAAGGCGCTGTTTCGCGTCAAAAACAAGATGAACTTAAAAATGCGAACAATGAAATGCGCGATGACGATGAAGCAGCAAGGTGGCGTGATGAGTATGCACGCTTTGTGTCTTTCCAAGAATATTATCAGCAGAGAATACGAGAAGAGGCAGAACAAGCACACAAAAATGATCAGACTTTTTTTGCCGGTTGTAAGACAGAAGAGCAAATCAAGAAGAGATATAAAGATCTGTGCAAGGTCTATCATCCGGATATGGGCAATGGAGATTCAGAAACATTTACTGCAATCAAAGAGGAATATGAAAGCAGAATGGCGTCATTCTGATTGCAATTTAAAAGTGAAAACAGTGTTACTTGTGTTTAGAAAGCAGGTAGTTGCAGAAGTCAATACATTCGCTCTGTTCGGATGTTTTAAGACCGCGAAAACAATTTAACATGGTTTGTTCTGTGGGAGACAGTGATTTGATTTCGTTTGCTGTCTCTTTTTCTGTAAGTATATAATCGGTAGATACATTAAAGTATTCTGCAATCTTTACTATCGCATCTGTTGACGGAGAAGCTTTCCCTCTTTTCCAATTTGAATAAATCTGTGGGGTGAGTCCCAACTTCCTCATAAGCGGAACGGCTACTTCATTGTTTTCTTTGATAAGCTTATCTATTTTTTCGAAAGGAGTCATTATTGCCACCAAAAACAAAAAAAATACTTTACAAAACAATTTAGATTGTTTATAGTAAAAACTGGAAATGGGAAAAAAGGATGATGTTTTTATTCCAAAACATATATACTCCATTTTAGTTTAGCAAAAGTGGTTTCGAATTTAAAGACGAAAGTATTTAGACAATGCAAATTGAGATTACAAAAAATTGTCTGTCTGACTGGGCAAAAGAAGTAAAAAAGAAAATGATCGACATGGATATGGATGTGAAGGATGTCTCAGCAAAGTTTAAGTGGACTTCCGCATATTTTAATTCACTTCTCCGAGGGACAACATATTCGCAACACAATGTTGAGATTGTGAGCCTGTACTTTGGCGTAATCGCTCCGCGGAGTCCAGAAGAAACAAAGCTTCATAAGAAGACGTATATGGTTGAGATCTGATTATGCAGGCATAGGCCGTGAGGCCTTGCATATATGAAGTACATTGAAAACTTCATAAAGTCCTGTAACGTCTGTATGAGAGTTAGCTTGGATCCGGACACTGCGCTATGAGGGTATCTTAATGGATGTAACAGAGCGAATTTCTTTGGATCCGTTGTACGGTTGGCAACGTAGAACGCGATGATCCTCATATGGTGACAATGATACACACCGACGAAGGTCTTCCCACAGGTATGGGTGGTGTAGGGGCGTGGTAATATGCGAGAGCATTTCAATGAAGGTGTAAAAACCTTGTGCCAAGTGAGTAACACGTGGAGCTGCCAAAGCCGCAGGCATTTTTTCTTTATGGAGCGGAGAATATCCGCTCGGGTTTGTCCGACCCGATAATACTCAAATCCATTTGGGCGAAGCATCTTTATGATGTTTTTCGCTCCATGAAGAAAAGAGACGGATCTCGTGCGACGTCGCACAGATTCTTGTAACAACTGCATTACTTGTCTTAATGGTGGTGTATCTATCAAAGGTTCAATTATAAAGCAAAGGAGAAAAGGCACGTGGACTTAAAAGAAATCGGAAATGAACTTGCTTGGATGACAATTAAATGGTTCCTTGAAGACCCTATGCGCATTTCATTTTTGGCATTTATAGCTATATCCCTGTTTATGTTTGCTATTGCCTATCCTCTCGCATGCATCGCTGATGAAAAGCTGGAAGCCGAGGAAGAGCGTAGAACGGAAGACTCACAAAGTAATAAAGTATTGAAAAGAAAGGTATACGAATCAAACCGCGACAAGAACAAGGACGCCCGCTAGGCGTTCTTTTTTTGTGCGACGTCGCACAGATTATTGATAGGAGGATAAGGCATGGGAGCATTGTACGATCTGCTTACCGAGCAGAATTATGGAAAAGACGAATTTGATATTGCGATCACAGAGCGTAATCGCACGATCGAGCGTCTTACGAAAGAGAATAATGAGCTGCGGGAGCAGATCGGCGCTTATAAACAGATCGAGCGTCAGCAAAAAGAGACGGGGCCTGCGCCACTTACCGTAGATATTAAACAGCTTATGAAAATGCTCCAGGTTGGAGCACCGAGTGCAAAGCTTGTTGCTGAACAGGCAGGAGCTACGATCCAGATCGGGAGGCGGGTTCGGTATTCCGTTGATAAGATCAAACGATACATTGCCGCTATGTCAGAATAGGATCTTGTGATAATATTTACCTTGGAGAGAAAAGTCATTCCAAAGTAAATAATACGGAGGAATGAAAAATGGATAACAGTATTATCAGAAAGGACTATAAGGGACAAAAACTAAGAACAGGTGAAGGGTATCGTAAGGATCGTGAACTCTATTTTTACCGGTATACCGACAAGAAAAAAGGCAAGCGAAGAACAATATACGATAAAGATCTGGTCAGCCTTAGAGAACGTGAAGATAAGATTCTAATCGGCCTTGGTGATCCGGGTAAAAAAGCAGATGCTTTAAAGCTTGTAACGTTGAACGATGCTTTCGCTGCATGGCTTAAACTCTCACCGAAGCAAAAGCAGACAAAAGAGAATCTTTTGCGGCTTTGGAAAAATCATGTTGCCAATGATATTGGCGAATATAAAATCGCTTATATTCGTTCCAGTGATATCAAGGAGTTCTATAACCGCCTTGCAAAGAGAGGCCTTTCCAAGAGTACGATCAAGATTTATCGGGGAATACTCACAGGAACATTTGATTTATTGGTTGATGATGATATTCTTGCAAAGAATCCTGCTAGTCGGGCCTTTTCCGGTCAGGGAAAGGCGCCGGTAAAAAGAGAGGCTCTTACGATCGATGCACAGGAAAAGCTTCTTGCATATATAGAAGAGAGCACGATTTATAAAAAGCATGTTCCGCTCATCAAGATCATGTTAAATACCGCGCTTCGATGCGGAGAACTGATCGGACTTACTTGGAGTGATGTTGATTTTGACAAGAGAGTTTTGAAAGTTGATCATCAGCTCATTTACAAGGACATTGGAGACGGATATCAGTTCTATAACGTTTTGCCCAAAACCGATTGCGGCAAAAGGGTGATCCCGATATCGAACGAAACTGTGCAACTCTTTAAGGAGCAGAAGAAGATAAACCTTTTACTGGGTGTTGATTCTTCGCTTCAGACGGCAGGACTTCGTGGATTTGTTTTTACATCCAAGGGAGGCACGCCGATCATGCCGGCAACGCTTAATGCCATTCTTTACAATATCGTTTCTTCCTATAATAAGAAAGAAACGAAGAGGGCAGAAAGCGAAGGAAGGTGCCCTGAACTTCTTCCAAAGTTCTCCGCGCATGTGCTTCGGCATACTGCCTGCACGCGGCTTGCGGAGCGTGGAATGCAGGCAAAAGCGCTTCAGGTATATATGGGGCACGCTGATTACTCAACCACGATGAATGTATATACGCATATCGAATCGATCAATACTCTGCGCAGTGAGTATGAACATGTTTTTGATGTAGGCGGTGAAAACATGGAACAAGTGGTACACGAATAGCGGTGTAAAAATGCGTATTTTGAAAATGACATGAATGCACAATAAGAAAAATCTAAAGAAATTCTTAATTATTAGCACTCAACCTGTTTGAGTGCTAATTTTTTATTGACTTGCCATTTCAGCCGTATTACAATCATATACAGAGCTCGGAGGGAATCTGTTTTCCCGGGTGGTAATACGAAAGGAAGTGCAATATAATGGCAAGACAAGGCAGTTTATCAATTGACAGCGATAATATTTTCCCCATTATCAAGAAGTGGCTGTACAGCGATCACGACATTTTCTTCAGAGAACTGATCTCGAACGGTTGTGATGCGATCACGAAGCTCAAGAAGCTTGATATGATGGGCGAGTATCGTTTACCGGATGACTATAAAGCTAAGGTAGAGGTAATCGTCAGCCCGGAAGATAAGACGCTGACATTTATCGATAACGGTTTGGGCATGACGGAAGAAGAAGTGGAAGAGTATATCAACCGCATCGCTTTTTCGGGTGCGACCGATTTCATTGAGAAGTACAAAGATAAGACAGGCGATGACCAAATTATCGGCCATTTCGGTCTGGGCTTTTACTCCGCATTCATGGTAGCGGATGAGGTGCACATCGATTCTCTTTCCTATAAAGAGGGCGCAAAACCTGTTCACTGGGAGTGTGACGGCGGCACCGAGTACAGCATGGAAGAGGGTTCGTACGATAAGGTCGGCACGAAGATTACATTGTTTGTGAACGAGGACTGTCTCAAGTTCTGCAATGAATATGAAGCAAGGGGCGTAATCCAGAAATACTGTTCCTTCATGCCGACAGAGATCTACCTGTCCAAGAAGGATACCAAGGATACGCAGACAGTTACGGAATCCGAGAAGCTCCCGACAGATACCGTTGTAGAGACGTTAAAGAAAGAGAAGGACGATGAAGAGCAGAAGTACAAGATCATCAAGCGTCCGGAACTCTTAAACGATACGGAGCCCTTGTGGACGAAGCATCCGAACGACTGCAAGAAGGAAGATTATCTTGCGTTCTACCGCAAAGTATTCCTTGATTATAAGGAGCCGCTCTTCTGGATCCACCTGAATATGGATTATCCGTTCAACTTAAAGGGTATCCTTTACTTCCCGAAGATCAACATGGAGTATGAGTCGATCGAAGGCACGATCAAGCTCTATAACAACCAGGTCTTCATCGCAGACAATATCAAAGAAGTCATCCCGGAGTTTTTGATGCTGTTAAAAGGTGTCATCGACTGTCCGGATCTGCCGCTTAACGTATCAAGAAGCGCACTGCAGAACGATGGCTTTGTGAAGAAGATCGAAGAGTACATCACCAAGAAGGTTGCGGACAAGCTCTCCGGAATGTGCAAGACCGAGAAGGAAGAGTACGAGAAATACTGGGATGATATCAGTCCTTTTATCAAGTTCGGGTGCCTGAAGGATGACAAGTTCTGCGAGAAGATGACGGATTACATCCTCTTTAAGAATCTGGACGGCAAGTACCTGACCCTTCCCGAGTGCCTTGAAGTCAACAAGATCGATCCGGATGATAAGGAAGAGAGCGCATCCGATGAGAACGGCGAAAAGGTGGAAGCCGAAGTCGTAGACGAGAAGAAGGACGAAGAAAGCAAAGAAGAAGGCAAGGAAAAAGAGAAGAAGGAAAAGATCATCTACTACGTAACGGACGAGCAGCAGCAGGGTCAGTATATCCAGATGTTCCGCCAGGCCAAGATGGATGCGGTCATCTTGACGCACAACATCGACCAGCCGTTTGTATCGCAGCTTGAGGCCAAGAACGAGGGCATCAAGTTTATGCGTATCGATGCGGACCTGACAGATACGTTCAAGTCCAAGACAAGCAAGAAGGCGCAGGAAGAGCTTGAAAAGAAAGCCGGAGAGATCGGCGATATCTTCAAGAAGGCGCTTAAGAAGGATAAGCTCAAAGTTTCCGTTGAGAAGCTGAAGAATAAGAAGATCGCATCGATGATCACGCTTTCCGAGCAGACAAGAAGGATGCAGGATATGATGAAGATGTATTCGATGCCGGGTATGGGCGGAGATATGTTCGGCGGCGATGAAGGCGAGACATTGATCCTGAACAGCGCACACCCGCTCGTTGAGTATATTCTGGAGCATCAGAAAGGCGACAATACGAAGATGATCTGCGAGCAGCTCTACGATCTTGCGAAGCTTCAGCATGCGCCGCTCGCGCCTGAAGCAATGGCTGCATTTGTCGCAAGAAGCAACGATATCATGATGCTTCTGGCAAAATAAAATAGCCTCAGTTATTTTTCGGGATACCTTGACAATCCCTCCTATAACTGTTAAGGTCAAAGCGTTGAAAGACCTTTCGTAACTGACGGAACGTGGAGCACACCACATGGGAGCGAAAGGAATATGATCGTCGACCGTCTGGGCAGCCCTGTTTGTATTTTATGCAGACGGGTCTGCCCTTTTTGTTGCACAAGACCGGCAAGCGAAACTATGCTTGCATAGGGTTTCATTTGCCGGTCGTAAGGACATGGAGCACGATAGTGCGGAATGTTCGTGTGCAAGATCGAGCAGGAGAAAGCCTGCTCGATGACAGGATTTCTTTCTAGGAGGATATATTATGAAAAAAGTTGGATTGATCATGGGAAGTGACAGTGATCTGCCAATCGTAGAGAAGGCGATCGGTGTACTGGACGAGTTTGCTGTGCCTTATGAAGTGCACGTGTACTCGGCGCACAGAACGCCCGAACAGGCAAGAGATTTTGCATGTCATGCGCGTGAGAACGGCTTTGGCGTGCTCATTGCGGCTGCGGGAATGGCTGCACACCTTGCCGGCGCGATCGCTGCAAACACAACACTTCCGGTTATTGGGATCCCGATCGAATCCCGCAATTTGGGCGGCATTGATGCCCTTCTGTCTACCGTACAGATGCCTTCCGGTATTCCGGTTGCTACTGTGGCCGTAAACGGAGGTGCCAATGCCGCTTTGCTTTCTTTGGAGATACTGGCGCTTTCGGATGATACGCTCGCAGCAAAGCTCGATCAAAAGAGAAAAGCGGACGAAGCAAAGGTGCTTGAAAAGGATCGCACGATCGCAGATAAATATAACGTAAAATAGGAAAGGCGGTACTCATGGGTGGCTTTTTTGGAGCAGTCAGAAAACAGGATGTGATCGGAGATGTCTTCTTCGGAACGGACTATCATTCACATCTTGGAACGAAACGGGGCGGCATGGCCGCATTTGATGCAGAGGTCGGCCTTCAGCGTGAGATCCATAAGATCGAGAATACGCCCTTCCGTACAAAGTTTGAGCATATCTTTGAGACGATGCAGGGACATGCCGCGATCGGCTGTATCAGTGATACGGATCCACAGCCTCTTCTCATTCGTTCCAATATCGGTGTCTATGCGATCTGTATCGTTGGCATCATCAATAATAAAGAAGAACTGATCGATAAATACCTTTCTTACAGCGGCGGCCATTTTGACGCCATGACGGGCGGTGCTGTCAATACAACGGAGCTCGTTGCGGCGCTCATCAACCAGAAGAGCGAGTTTGTGGACGGTATCCGTTTTGCACAGAACGAGATCAGGGGGACGGCTTCCATGCTGATCCTGACAGATGCCGGTTCGATCATCGCGGCAAGAGACAGAGACGGACGTCTTCCGGTCCTGATCGGTAAGGCTGAAGACGGCTACTGCGCATCGTTTGAATCATTCGCATATCAGAAACTCGGATACGAGGATGTGCGTGAACTCGGCCCCGGCGAGATCGTGGAGCTTACTGCGGAGAAGATCACGGTTCTGAAAAAACCCGGCAAGAAAAAGAAGATCTGCTCGTTCCTCTGGACGTATTACGGGTACCCGACTTCCAATTACGAAGGCGTCAATGTCGAGGTGATGCGCTATAAGAACGGAGAGATCATGGCGCGTAATGACAAGGAGAGCGGCCTTCTCCCCGAGGATGTCGATTATGTCAGCGGCGTGCCGGATTCCGGTACCGCGCACGCGATCGGCTACGCGGCCGGAAGCGGCAAATCCTTTGCAAGACCTTTTATCAAATATGCGCAGACCTGGCTTCGAAGCTTTATGCCGGCAACGCAGACTGACCGTAATGAGGTCGCAAAAATGAAACAGATCCCGGTTCGCGAGCTGATCAAAGATAAGAACCTGCTGTTTGTGGATGACTCGATCGTGCGCGGTACGCAGCTTCGTGAGACGGTTGATTTCTTATATGACAACGGCGCGAAATCGGTCCATATGCGTTCGGCCTGTCCGCCGATCATGTACGGCTGTAAATACCTGAATTTTTCCCGTGCTACGAGTGAGATGGAACTGATCTCCAGGCGCACGATCGTGGAGCTTGAGGGAGAAGAGGGCTTAAAGCATATGGAAGAATATGCGGATCCGCAGTCCGAACGCGGAAAGGCAATGCGCAAGGCGATCTGTGATAAGATGCATTTTGCTTCGCTTGAATTCCAGACGCTTGACGGCATGATCGAAGCCATCGGCATCGACCCCTGTGAACTCTGCACATATTGCTGGAACGGAAAGGAATAAACTATGAATACGAAATCAAGATCCGATGCCTATGCGGCAGCAGGCGTTGATATCACAGCCGGCTATCGTGCCGTAGAACTGATGAAAAAGCATATCGCGGCTACAGAGACGCCCGGCGTTTGTTCGGACGTCGGCGGCTTCGGCGGCCTGTTTGAGCCCGATATCGAAGGAATGGGCAAGCCCGTTCTGGTCAGCGGGACGGACGGTGTCGGTACCAAGCTTAAGATGGCATTTCTGATGGACAGGCATGATACGGTCGGCATCGACTGCGTTGCGATGTGCGTGAACGATATCATCTGCTGCGGTGCCAAGCCGCTCTTTTTCCTGGACTATATCGCATGCGGCAAGAATGTTCCGGAACGGATCGAGCAGATCGTAAAGGGTGTCTGCGACGGCTGTGTACAGGCAGGTGCTGCACTGATCGGCGGAGAGACGGCAGAGATGCCGGGATTTTATCCGGAAGACGAGTACGATCTTGCGGGCTTTTCCGTCGGGATGGTCGATAGGGCCAAAGTGATCGACAATAAGACGATGGAGGCGGGCGATGTTGTGATCGCGCTTCCTTCTTCGGGCGTGCATTCCAACGGCTTTTCTCTTGTGAGAAAAGTATTTGACGTGGAGCATGCGGATATTAAGAAACCCGTTGCAGAGCTTGGAGGAAAGTCGATCGGTGAGGCACTTCTCACCCCGACCAGGATCTATGTAAAGCCGGTACTGGCGCTCATTAAAGAAGTGCGCATAAAGGGTATCTCCCACATCACGGGCGGCGGCTTCTACGAAAACATCCCGCGCAGCATTCCGGACGGACTCGGCGCAGTGATCGACAAAGCGTCCGTAAAGGTGCTTCCGATCTTTGGCCTGATCGCAAAGGCAGGCAATATCAGTGAACACGATATGTTCAATACGTTCAACATGGGCGTCGGCATGAGCATTGTGGTTTCCGGGGAGGATGCGGACCGCGCGCTCACCGTCCTTCGTGCAAACGGCGAAGAGGCTTACGTGATCGGCAGGATCGAAAAGTCAGATGAAAAGATCGTGATCCGCTAGAGCGGGCGATGGAGAGAAACGTGGAAAAGAAACAGATTAAGATCGCGGTTTTTGTATCGGGCGGCGGCACAAACCTGCAGGCGCTGATCGATGCCGAAAAGCGCGGCGAGATAAAAAGCGGAAAACTGGCACTCGTTGTTTCCAACAATCCGTCCGCCTATGCGCTTACGAGAGCTGCGGATAACGGGATCAAAAGTGTAGTGATCTCAAAGAAAACAGAAGGCTCCAAAGAGGCCATGGAAGAAGCGATGGTACGGACCCTTACGGAAAACGGGATCGACCTGATCGTCCTGGCGGGCTTCATGTGTATCTTAAGCGCCGATTTTACAAGAAGGTACGATAAGAGGATCCTCAATATCCACCCGTCGCTCATTCCGTCATTTTGCGGAGAGGGATTCTACGGGCTGCACGTGCATGAGGCGGCACTGCAAAAAGGTGTGAAGGTGACAGGCGCAACGGTACATTATGTAAACGAGATTCCGGACGGCGGTGAGATCATCCTGCAGAAAGCCGTCGACGTGGAAGAGACAGATACGCCCGAAATTCTGCAAAAACGCGTGATGGAGCAGGCGGAATGGATCATTCTGCCGAGGGCGGTACAGCTCGTATCAAAGAAAATACTGGAGGGAAAAGCGTGAAGATTCTGGTAGTGGGCGGTGGCGGCCGCGAGCATGCCATCATTCAGAAATTGAAAGAGAACAAGACGGTTGAGACGATCTATGCCCTTCCCGGAAACGGCGGGATCGCAGCGGATGCGACCTGCGTGGACATCGGGGCGAAGGACATTGACGGCATTGTTTCGTTTGCAAAGTCGACCGGGATCGATTATGCGGTTGTAGCACCGGACGATCCGCTCGTTCTGGGGTGTGTTGATGCGCTGAATGCAGTCGGGATCCCTTGTTTCGGGCCCACGAAGGCGGCAGCGATCATCGAAGGCAGCAAAGCTTTTTCCAAAGATCTGATGAAAAAATACAATATCCCGACAGCGGTCTATGAGACTTTTACCGATATGGACGCGGCGCTTTCCTATCTGGACAGCGTGAGCGCACCCGTCGTTGTAAAGGCGGATGGTCTGGCGCTCGGTAAGGGCGTGATCATCGCGGAATCGATCGAGGATGCGAAGAAGGCTGTTCGGGAGATGATGGAAGAAAAGAAATTCGGCGAGAGCGGCAGCAAAGTCGTGATCGAAGAATTCCTGACAGGCCCCGAGGTATCCGTCCTTTCCTTTACGGACGGCGAGACGGTGATCCCGATGGTATCGTCGATGGATCACAAGCGTGCGCATGACGGAGACAAGGGCCTTAATACAGGCGGTATGGGGACGGTCGCTCCCAATCCGTACTATACGGAAGAGATCGCAAAGACCTGTATGGAGACGATCTTCCTTCCGACGATCCGTGCGATGAAGGCAGAAGGAAGAGAATTCAGAGGATGTCTGTATTTCGGCCTGATGCTGACACAAAACGGCCCGAAGGTCATTGAATACAACTGCCGCTTCGGCGATCCGGAGACGCAGGTCGTGCTTCCTCTTTTGGAGAGCGACCTTCTGACGGTGATGCAGGCAACAACGAACGGCACGTTAAAGGATACACCCGTTATATGGAAAAAGGGACATGCCTGCTGCGTTATCGTAGCATCCAAGGGCTATCCCGAGAAGTATGAGTCGGGCTTTCCGATTACGCTTCCCGCGTGCAAGAGCGGCGAAGCGATCTATGTGGCCGGTGCCAAGATCAGGGATGGCGAGCTTGTCAGCGCAGGCGGACGCGTTCTTGGCGTGACGGCGACGGCCGGGACACTTTCCGGGGCGATTAAGCAGGCATATGCACTGACGGACCGTGTGATCTTTGAAAACGGTTACTGCCGCAGGGATATCGGACAGCGTGCATTGCAGGCAAAAGGAGAATAAGCATGGTATTTAGAATATACGTTGAAAAGAAACCGGAATTCGCGAATGAAGCGACAGGACTTCTGAATGAGATCCGCGGGATCCTGCAGATCGAAAGTCTGACCCGCGTGCGTGTGATCAACCGGTATGATGCGGAAAAGATCGAAAAAGAACTGTTCGATTCCGTTATCGATACCGTTTTTTCGGAGCCGCAGGTCGATATGACATTTGCCGAGCTTCCGAAGGATGAAGCGACCGTATTCGGCGTTGAGTACCTGCCCGGACAGTTCGACCAGCGTGCGGATTCCGCAGCGCAGTGCATCCAGATCATCTCGAAGGGAGAGCGCCCTGTCATCAGGACGGCAAAGATCTATATGCTCTACGGCGATCTGACGGCTGAAGAGATCGACCGCATCAAGAAGTTTGTGATCAACCCCGTCGAGGCGCGTGAAGCGTCCCTTCGCACGGTAAAAACGCTTGCGATCCCGTTCGTGATCCCGGATGAAGTGGAGGTTTTGGATGGTTTTCTCACGCTCGATGAGAAGGGGCTTCAGGACTTTATCGCGCAGTACGGTCTTGCGATGGATCTTGATGATATCCGTTTCTGCCAGAGCTACTTTGCAAAAGAAAAGCGTGATCCGACGATCACGGAGATCCGCATGATCGATACATACTGGTCCGATCACTGCCGTCATACGACGTTCCTTACGACGATCGACGACGTGACATTTGCCGATCCGATCCTGCAGGATGCGTATGAAGACTATATCAGGACAAGAAACTACCTTGGCCGTACGAAGCCGGTCAATCTCATGGATATCGGTACCCTTGCGGCAAAGTATCTGAAAAAAACAGGACAGCTCACAAAGCTCGATGAATCCGAGGAGATCAACGCCTGCACGGTGAAGATGGAGATCGAAGTCGACGGAAAGAAAGAGCCCTGGCTTCTGCTTTTCAAAAACGAAACGCATAACCACCCGACCGAGATCGAGCCTTTCGGTGGCGCCGCGACCTGTATCGGCGGTGCGATCCGTGATCCGCTTTCCGGAAGAAGTTATGTATACGGCGCGATGCGCGTGACCGGTGCGGCCGATCCGTTAAAACCCGTATCAGAGACACTTCCCGGCAAACTCTCGCAGCGTAAGATCGTTACAACGGCGGCAGCAGGCTATGCTTCTTACGGCAACCAGATCGGTCTTGCGACCGGTATCGTCGATGAAATCTATCATGACGGCTACGCGGCAAAAAGGATGGAGATCGGTGCCGTGATCGGTGCGGCTCCGCAGGAAAATGTACGGCGTGAATGCCCGGATCCCGGTGATATCGTGATCCTTTTAGGAGGCAGAACGGGGCGCGACGGCTGCGGCGGCGCGACCGGTGCATCCAAGTCCCACACCCTGCAGTCTCTTGAAGAGTGCGGTGCGGAAGTACAAAAAGGAAATGCACCCGAAGAGAGAAAACTCCAGAGGCTTTTCCGCAACAAGGAAGCCTGCCTGATGATCAAGCGCTGCAATGACTTTGGCGCAGGCGGCGTATCCGTTGCGATCGGCGAGCTGGCGGACGGCCTGGATATCGACCTTAACGCAGTGCCCAAGAAGTACGAAGGCCTTGACGGAACGGAACTTGCGATCAGTGAATCCCAGGAGCGTATGGCAGTCGTTGTGGAAGCAAAGGATGCAGATCGTTTTATCGAGCTTGCGGGTGAAGAGAACCTCGAAGCGACTGTTGTCGCAAAAGTAAAGGCTTCGCCCAGACTGACGATGACCTGGAACGGCAAGACGATCGTGGATGTCAGCCGTGAATTCCTTGATTCCAACGGTGCAGAGAAGCACATTACGATAGAAACGGCTAAGCCGGAAGCATTCGATAAGGCAGTCGGCGACAGCTTTGAGGCAGAGATTCACGCACTTGCGGCAGACTTAAATGTCTGCTCAAAGCGCGGTCTGTCCGAGCGCTTTGATTCAACGATCGGATCCGGTACGGTACTGATGCCGTTTGGCGGCAAGTATCAGCAGACGCCGATCCAGGCGATGGTTCAGAAAATCTCCGTTGAAAAGGGACATACGGACAACTGCTCCCTCATGGCATGGGGCTATAACCCTTTTATCACGGAAAAGAGTCCGTACCACGGCGCATACCTGGCGGTTGTGGAGTCTGTATCCAAACTGATCGCGACAGGCGCTTCATTTGAAGATGTCTATCTGACATTCCAGGAATACTTCGCAAGACCCGGCAAGGAGCCATCCCGCTGGGGACAGCCGCTGTCCGCACTTCTTGGTGCGTTTGAAGCGCAGAAAGCGCTCGGCATTGCGGCGATCGGCGGCAAGGACTCGATGAGCGGCACATTTGAGCAGCTCGATGTTCCACCGACACTTGTGTCATTTGCCGTCACGACGGAGACCGTCGACAGGATCGTATCTCCGGAGGCAAAGGAAGCAGGTCACCGGCTTGTTCTTTTAAAACCCGAGCTTACAGAGCAGAGCCTGCCCGATACGGCATCGCTTCTTGACCTGTATGACCGTGTGGACGAGCTTCTTCACAACGGCACGGCTGTAGCAGCTTATACACCGGGCTACGGCGGTGTTGCGGAAGCGGTACTTAAGATGTGTTTCGGTAACGGACTTGGCTGCGACTTTGACGGCGGTCTTTCGATGCAGGATCTTTTCGGCTATGCGTATGGTAGCTTTGTGCTGGAGGTTACGGATGAAGTGGACGATGCGATCACGATCGGTACACTTACGGACGTTCCCCGCATCACCTATCCCGGTGCGAACATTGCACTTTCGGATCTGCAGAAGATCTACGAAGATAAGCTGGAAAGCGTTTACGCCTGCAACATCACGCAGAAAGAGCGTCCCGTTTCCAATGTATCCTATGAGACAAAAGGCCGCGTGATCCCTTCGATCAGACATGCGGAGCCCAAGGTTCTGATCCCCGTATTTCCGGGTACCAACTGTGAATACGATGCGGCCAAAGTTATGGAGGATGCCGGCGCCAAGGCGCAGATCCTCGTGATCAACAACCTCTCGGCTGAGGGGATCGCAAGAAGCGTGGAGCAGTTTGCGTCGGAACTTAAGACAGCGCAGATGGTATTTATCCCCGGTGGCTTCTCGGGCGGCGATGAGCCGGACGGCTCCGCAAAATTCATCACGGCGTTCTTCAGAAACGAGGCGATCAAAGAAGAAGTAACGGCACTCTTAAACCGCAGAGACGGCTTGATGTGCGGTATCTGCAACGGTTTCCAGGCGCTTGTAAAGCTCGGCCTAGTACCGCACGGCAGGATCGTCGATCCTGATGAGAACAGCCCGACACTGACATATAACACGATCGCGCGTCATCAGTCGCGTATCGTTCGGACCAGGATCGCATCCAACAAATCGCCATGGCTTGCACACCTTAAGGTGGGTGATATCGTGAACGTAGCGATTTCGCACGGCGAAGGCAAATTCGTTGCATCCGATGACCTTGTACAGAAACTGATCGCAAACGGCCAGATCGCGACACAGTACGTTGATCTTGACGGCAATGCGACCTATGATGTGCACTTTAACCCCAATGATTCCGTATATGCGATTGAGGGTATCACATCTCCCGACGGCCGCATCATCGGCAAGATGGGACACACCGAGCGTATCGGATCGGGACTCTATAAGAATGTTCCCGGCATTTACGACCGGAAGATGTTTGAGTCTGCGGTCCGCTATTTCAAGGGCTGATCCGCACACCTATCATGAAGTTAAAGCCTTCTCTTCGGAGGAGGCTTTTCTTATGCCCGCAGAAACAGCGGAACCACAATATCTTGTGTCGGTATTGCTTGCGCATCACAAGTGATGAATGTTATAATATTGGTAAAGTGAGTTATTATGGACAAAAATGAGCTGATGGATGAATTGAATAGAGAAGATCACATCGGTTTCAGCGTTGATGAGATCAGATTGACGGTAGCTCCCGATGAAGACGCGGAGGGTACCCTTGTTTTTCATGCGGGCAGTGATGATGCGGAAGGTTACGTGATCGTCAATGATACCCGTATGAACTGTGAATCCGATCGGTTCCACGGGAATGTGATCCGGCTCGCATACCGTTTTGACGGCCGCGGGCTGGAAAACGGTGAAGTGTATCGCGGTGAGTTCTGTGCCGTCACGACGTGCGGTGAGTTTATTCTGCCGTTTACCGTTACGGTATCGCAGGAAGCGTACGAGACTTCCATCGGCAACATAAAGAACCTGTTCCACTTTGCGAATCTGGCAAAGACCAATTGGGAAGAGGCAGTGCGCTTTTTTTACTCCGGACATTTTCAGGATCTTCTGGTCGGCAACGATCATCAGTATCTGAACATCTATCGCGGTCTTTTTGCAGGTACCCGCAGTGAGCAGAGGATCGAAGAGTTTCTGATCGCGATCAAGAAAAAACGCCCCGTTGAATTCATCGTAACACCCGAGGAGATCGAGCTGACAGCGCTGTCCGATATCGGAAACGAAAAGCTTGTGATCGCCCGGAACGGCTGGGGTTATACGAATCTGACCGTTTCCATGGACGGTGATTTTCTTGTATCCGAAAAGGAACGGCTGACTGATGATGACTTTCTCGGGAACAGCTGCGAGCTGAAGTTTTCCGTGTTGCAGCATAAACTTCATGCGGGCTGCAACTTTGGCAGGATCGTTCTGGAGAATGAATATGTCAGACACGAAGTACCTGTCCGCGTGACACTTCCAAACGTCGGCTACACCAAACAGAAGCGGACCAAGAAGCGCGAAAATGTGCGCATGATCAGGGAATACGTGCGCTTTGCGTTAAAGCAGATCTCCAGACAGGACTGGCTTGCCGATGCAAAGGCGTCGCTGGCGCAGACATCTGCCGTAGGTGTGGAGAAGCCGATTCGGGACCGTCTCTTTGAAGTGGTGCTTCTCATTGCGGAAAAGCGCATGAACGAGGCAAAATGGGTCCTTGAGCGGATCGATCGGAGCACCGTCTACAATAGCGAAAAAACGGAGATCTGGTGCTATTATCTGTATCTGACGATCCTGTGCGCCGATAAGAAGGAGCAGGCCATGCAGGCCGCGGAAGAGGTCGAGCGGATCTATAACAACAATCCGGATAACTGGAAGATCGGCTGCCTGATGCTTTTTGTGGGTGGCGAGTATGACAGGAGTCCGACCAAGAAGTGGCTTTTTTTGGAAGAGCTGTTTTTGCGTGGCTGTAACAGCCCGATCCTCTATCTGGAGGCAGCGCTTCTTCTGCGCGACAATCCTTCGGTGCTTACCAAGCCGACACCGTTTGCAATCTATGCCATGAATTTTATGGTCAAATACAACTGCGTGACGGATGATATCGCCGAGCGGATCTATTATCTGGCGGGACGCCTTCGCGAGTTTTCTCCGCGTATGGAAGCGATCCTGCGCGCCTGCTACTTATCGCGGGGCGATAAAGATGCGCTCAGTGCGCTCTGCACGATGCTCATCAAAGGAGAAAAGGTCGGGCCGCAGTACCTGATCTGGTACCGGGAAGCGATCCTGCAGGAGATCTGGTTGACGCGCGTATACGAGAACTATCTGCTTTCGATCGATTATGATACGCCTGAAGAGATCCCGGATGCGGCGCTTCGTTATTTCGCATATCACACCGACCTGCCTTATGATCGCGTGGCATATCTGTATGCTTATGTGGTTCGCGGCAAGGAACGCCATGCGGAACTGTACCGCGCATACATGGCGGATATCGAACAGTTTGTGGAGACGCAGCTTAGCCTGGGCCATATCAATGAGGATCTTTCCTATCTGTATCAAAAGGTGATCCGTGCAACCTTTCTGACAGGCCCGAAGGCTGACATCTTTGCCGGGCTGCTTGCGACACATGAGATCCTGATCGCGGATGAGCGCGTGAAGTCAGTCGTGGTCGTGTACGGTAAGCTGAAAACGGAAAAAGAATTTCCGGTGGTGAACGGGACCTGTTATGCAGAGATCTTCAGCAAGGATATGGAACTGTTTTTTCTGCTTCAGGGTGGCGCAAGGCTTCATGAGTCCGTTCCCTATAAGATGCGCAAGCTGATCCTGTTCCATGAGGATCTTGAGGATATCTCACCGCAGATCAGCGGTACGGATGAACAGCTGCTGAACATTTGTGAGAACGGAAAGAATTACACTGTGATCACCGGGGATACATTGCAATTTGCCCGCCTTCTTCTTGAAAGCGAGGATCTGATGGACGAATACCGCACGGAACTTGCCATGAAGATCCTGCGGTTCTACCAGGACCATGATATGATGCGTGAACTGGATGATTTTATCCCGCTGCTCGATCCGACGGCGATGACCTCCAGAGAGCGCGCGGATGCGATCGAGATCATGGTCAGCCGTGGTAAATATGAGCAGGCTTTTTCCTGGATCAGGGATTACGGCCTGGAGAATATCGCACCAAAGATCCTGGTCCGGATCGCCAGCCGTATGCTGGTGCGTATCGACTTTGTCGAGAATCCGATCCTGACGGGTATTATCAGACGTGCATTCGAACGCGGAAAATATGATGACCACGTTCTTTACTATATGAACCGGTATTATCGCGGAAGCGTGATGCAGATGACGGATGTGTGGGAGGCATGCGAGCGGTTTGAGGTCGATGACTATGAACTCAGCGAGCGCCTTTTGACTACGATGAAATTCTGCTCGCATTACAGCCCGCCGGAAAAAGAGATTTTCTTGCGTTATGTTTCGGGCGGAGCCAAGGAATCCGTCGTCCACGATTATCTGCAGCATTGCGGCAGAGAGTTTATCAAAGGCAAAGCATCCTGGGATGAACGGATCGCAAAAGAGATCTCGCGTATGTACAACCTCGGCGAAGAGGTGCCGGTGGTCTGCATCCTGTGTACACTGAAGCTCCTTGCCGATCGCAGTGAATACAATGATGAAGAAAAAGTGATGATCAGGCATTTCCTGCACATCATGATGCAGAAGAATCAGCTTTTCTTTGACTATTTCAGACACTATGCGGATATTTGTCCCGAGGTGATGGTCTACCATGACAGATCGGTCGTGGAATTCATCTTTCAATCCGACAATCCGGTCGTATTCCATCATATGATCGGCAAGGAGGGCGATGAAAACGGCAAGTATCAGATGGAAGAACTGACAGACAACGGTTTGGGAGTTGTCACCCGGGAATTTGTACTGTTTTTTGGCGAGACACTGCATTACTATTTTTCGGAGCTTGTCGGCGGGAAAGAAAAATTCCTGACAAGCGGGCAGATCTCTAAGAGCGATACGGACAGACTGAATGCGGGCAGCCGTTATAATCTGACCAATCAGATCGCGATGGCAGTCGAGATCGGTAACTACGAGATGGCAGAAACACTCTACGAAGAATACTGCCGTAAAGACTTTTTGACGGAAAAACTGTTTCACTTCGAATAGCGGTGAACGGTAAAGGAACATGTCTATGCGTTTGGACGCGCTGTTTAAGCCGGAAAAACTGAATCAGGTGATCGTTGGATACGATCTGGGGAATATCACGTCTCAGATCAGTTTCTGGCATCCGGATCGTGAAGGCCCGGAGACAGCAGCTGTAGTGGCGGGCGAGGAGCAATACAATTTCCCCACCATGCTGGGAAAGCGCCATGAGATCAATCAATGGGTGTTCGGCCTTGAAGCGGAGCGCCTGGAGTCTGAGAAAAAGGGTGTTGCGGTACGCGGTATTCTGGACGCGGCACTTGCGGGAAGAAATATGGAAGTGGACGGAGAATCGTTCGACCCCGTCGCACTTCTGACGTTGCTTGTCAAACGCAGTTTTTCCCTGATCGGCGGGGTCTGCAAGCCTGACGAGATCGGCGCGCTGATGATCACGGTGGAGAATCTGGATCATCGCTGCATTGAAGTTTTGACCGCTCTTGCAGCAGGGCTTCGCCTGAAAACGGAGATCATCTGTTTTCAGAGCCACACAGAGAGCTTCTATCACTATACCGTGCATCAGGAGAAGGAATTATGGATCCACGACGTGATCCTGTGCGATTTCGGCAGCACATCGCTGAAGACGTATTGTCTTGAATGTAACAGAAGGACGAGTCCGATCGTGGCATTTGTGGATGAAAATGTGCATGAGGACCTGACCATGCCGGCAAGAGCACTGACGGACAACGAAAAGGTCGACATGGACGCATCTTTTACGTCGATCATGCAGCACCTCCATCAGGGCAGGATCATTTCCAGCGTATATCTGATCGGAGAGGGCTTTAACGAGAACTGGTATAAGGGAACGGTCCGCTATCTGTGCAGGACGAGCCGCGTCTTTTTGGGCAACAATCTGTACAGCAAAGGGGCCTGCTATGCGATGGCCGATCGCCTGGGAAAGGATGCGTCCGCCCGGGACTATGTGTTCCTCGGCAATGAGAAGCTGAAATCCAATATCGGCATGAAGGTGCTCAGGCAGGGCGTGCCGTCCTATTTTGTCCTTCTGGATGCCGGGATCAACTGGTTTGAAGCCTATAAGGAATGCGAGTTTATCCTGGAGGACGGCTACTCGTTTTCCATTATGATCACACCTCTGACCGGAAAGGAAGTCCGCGAGGTGGAGATTCTGCTTGACGATATGCCGAAAAGACGTGCGCGCGCTACGAAAGTGAGCCTGCGCATCTCTCTCAAATCCGAGAGCGTGGCGGAAGTCGCGATCGAGGATCTGGGATTCGGTCAGATCTACGAAGCGACACACAAAACATGGACCAAAGAAATCTATTTATGATAAAGGAACCGGAGAATGGGCAAAGCACTATTATGTGTCGGCAAGACAGCAGGCATTCCATATGACCTTCCGAAGATCGGGATCTCGATCTATTCCATCGAAGAGCTGTGCTTTCTTTTTAAAGAAGAGACGGTCCTGATCGATGACAGTATCGCATGCCGGCCTTTGATCGACTGGATTCGGGATGAATGCGGACTGGCGGAGCTTGCGGATTCGCTGTATCCTTTTCTTCGCGCCGGCGGCTCGGCGAGTGCTTTTGCCGGTACGATCCTGGAATACGTCGGATACTATCCGCCCGATGAGATCAAAGCGGTCGAGTCCTTCTTAAAGGCAAGCATTCACCTCGATCAATATGAGAAAACAAAAAATGTGGCCGACTACCTTGCTAAGAGCGGGAAAGGCTGGCGGGCGATCCGGATCTATCAGGATGCGCTCCGGATACTTCCGAAAGACAGGAAGGAACTGCGCGCTTCCGTCTACCACAATCTCGGCTGTACCTGCGCACGCATGTTTATGTTTGACAGTGCGGCTGACTGCTTTGTGGAAGCGTTTCGCCTGATCGGGCGTGAAGAAGATATGACAAGCGCACTTGCGGCGCGGCGGATGGCGATGTCGGACCAGGATTATGTAAACTATATTGCGAATTCGGATCAGGGGGTCGCCGGCAAATCGCTTGAACTGGAACGCAGGCTCGAATCGCTTGGCAGACAGTGGGAAGAGAGCACGGAAGCCGCACAGGTCGCACATTACAGAAGTGAACATGAAACGAATCCTGCCGCATACGCGGAGGAGCTGAAGGATCTTGCGGAGCGTCTGAAAGACCGTTACCGCAGCATGGCGAGAGATTAGCGATGGCATTTTGGAGCAAATGGTTCACCTTTTGGAAAAAGAAAACAGAGTATACGGCTGAAGAAACAGGGGAAGCGCAGGAGCCGGTCCTTTCAAGAAGCTCGATCTACGTTCGGGACGGAATGCAGCGTGAGCGTTTCATCAAGAGCTGTCTTGAACAGATCCGTGATGCGGAAAACGAGATCACCGATCTGTCCGGGGAATACGGTCAGGTGACGAGCTATCTGACAGATATGGAAGAGATCGAAGCGCTGCCGCCCGAAGAAAAGAGTGTGATCACCGAGACTGCCGAGAAGATCACGGCGTATGTCCGGGAACGCGATGACTATCAGGAGCGGCCGGACCGTATGAGCGATGCACGTTTTCACCAGATGGAACGTCTGGCGCGTGAAGCGGAGGAGGGCATCGGCAAGCTGGAGGAGGCGGAGGAGTACCATGCGATGGTCAAGAGCGATCTGTCCAAACTCGCGGGGGAGCGCCATGCCTTCGGATACAGAAAGAGCGAACTGAAGAGCAGTATCCTGAATCTTCGCGGCATGCTGATCATCTGCTGCTTTGCGTTTATTACGTGCCTGATCATGCTGTATCTTCTGCAGACATACCTTCGTATGGATACGGGGGCCGGCTATATGCTGACCGGTGCCGTGATCGCGATCAGCGTATTTGTGATCTACATGCGTTATACCGACAATACGAAGGAACTGCGCATGGTGGAAAAGACGATCAATAAGCTGATCCTATTGCAGAATCGCGTGAAGATCCGCTATGTGAACAATGCCAACCTGCTTGATTATCTCTATACAAAATATAAAGTAGAATCTGCGGATGAGCTGAGAGAGATCTGGGAATCGTACTGCCGCGAGAAGGATGAGCGAGAGCGTCTCAAAGAGCTCCATGCGGAGCTTGCCGAGCTGTATACCAGGCTTGTAAAAGCGCTTCGCGAATGCCGCGTGCGTGATCCGGAGATCTGGCTGAATCAGACGGAAGCGCTCACAAACCGGAACGAAATGGTCGAGATCCGTCACAGCCTGATCCAGCAGCGCCAGAAGCTTCGTAAGCAGATGGAATATAACGAGCGTCTTGCCGAGCATGCCCAGAGTGAGATCCGTTCCTTTGCGGAGGATTATCCGCAGTACAAGTCAGAGATCATGGACCTCGTAGACGAGTTCGAACGGCAGCAGAATGCGTGAAAAGGTCTGTTGACATCCTCACTTTAGTATGCTAATATGTCGAAGTAATAATTTAGCGTGATAAATCGTTAAAGAAAGGGAGAATGATATTATGAAAAAGATCTTGGCTATGGCGATCGTTCTTTGTACAGTCGTTTCCATGCTTGCAGGCTGCGGCAGCAAGGAAGAAGCGCGTAAGACACTTACGGTCGGTTTTGACGCGGAATTCCCGCCTTACGGATATATGAATGATAAGGGTGAATACGAAGGCTTTGACCTTGACCTGGCGCAGGCTGTCTGCGACAAGCAGGGGTGGGAGCTCATCAAGCAGCCGATCGACTGGGATGCAAAGGATATGGAGCTTTCCTCCGGCACGATCGACTGTATCTGGAACGGTTTTACGATCAACGGACGTGAGGATGCATACACCTGGTCCGTACCGTATATCGATAACAGCCAGGTATTTGTTGTTTCCAAAGAATCCGGGATCGCGACGAAAGCTGATCTTGCAGGCAAGATCGTTGGCGTGCAGAAGGATTCTTCCGCGCTCGCGGCATTAAATGATGAAGAGACGCCTGAGAATATCGATCTTAAGAACTCCTTTGCGGATCTGATCGAATACGGTGATTACAATACCGCATTCATGGATCTTGAGGCAGGTTCCATCAATGCTGTTGCCATGGATATCGGCGTTGCCAATTACCAGCTTTCATCAAGAGGCGATGCCTATGTGATCCTCGATGAGGAACTTTCCACAGAACAGTACGGCATCGGTTTCTTAAAAGGCAATACGGAGCTCAAGGATATCGTAGAGAAGACGCTTCTTGAACTGAATAAAGAAGGTGTTGTCACAGAGACTGCAAAGAAGTATGATATTGCAGAGACAATGATCTGCCTGAAGTGATCTGAGGTATACATGAACTATTATCTGCTCTTTAGACAATTAGGTGAAGGGATGCTGGTCAGCGTGGAGATTTTCACGCTGACTTTGCTGTTTTCATTACCGCTCGGCATGGTGCTCGCTTTTGGCCGTATGGCCCGCAGTGGGATCATCCGGAATACGACAAAAGTGTATATTTCCATCATGCGTGGGACACCGCTGATGCTGCAGTTGATCGTGGTGTATTTTGCCCCGTTTTATGTGTTCGGCATGAAGATCTCCAACGGATACCGCTTTGTGGCGGTCATTCTGGCGTTTGCGCTGAACTATGCGGCCTACTTTGCGGAGATCTACAGAGCGGGGATCGAATCCATGCCCAGGGGACAGTATGAAGCGGCCAAGGTGCTTGGCTACGGCAGATCCCAGACATTTATGCGGATCATCCTGCCGCAGGTCATCAAGCGTGTCCTGCCGCCTGTTACGAACGAGACCATCACACTTGTCAAGGATACTTCACTGGCATTTGTGCTTGCCGTTGTCGAGATGTTTACGGCAGCAAAGCAGCTTGCAGCCAAGGAAACGACGATCATCCCGCTGATGGTGGCGGGCGTGTTCTATTACGTTTTCAATCTCGTTGTTGCGACCTTTATGGAATACCTTGAAGAGCGTTTCCGCTATTATCAATAACGGACGGAGATAGTTTTATGAAGTATCTTGAGATCGAACATCTGAAAAAAACATATGACGACCTTACCGTTTTGAAGGATATCTCCCTGTCTGTGGAGGCAGGTGAAGTCGTTTCCGTGATCGGCCCGTCCGGCAGCGGCAAATCGACGCTTCTTCGCTGTGCGACTATGCTCGAGACGATGGACGGCGGCACACTTTCTTATATGGGAGAAAAGGCGGCATGGGAAGAGAACGGCAGATGCGTTTATGCACCACGCCATGAGATCAAGCAGATCCGTAAGAACTTTGGTCTGGTTTTCCAGAATTTCAATCTGTTTCCGCACTATTCCGTGCTGAAGAATATCACGGACGCACCGATCACGGTCGCGCATGTTCCCCGCTCGAATGCTGAGAACGAGGCTATGGCGCTTCTTCGTCAGTTTGGACTCGAGGACAAGGCGCATGCATATCCGTGCCAGTTATCGGGCGGACAGCAGCAGCGTGTATCGATCGCGCGGGCGCTTGCCTTAAACCCGAAGATCCTTTTCTTTGATGAGCCGACTTCCGCACTTGATCCGGAACTGACCGCGGAAGTTTTGAAAGTGATCAAAGGGCTTGCAAGGAAAAAGATGACGATGATCATTGTCACACATGAGATGCAGTTTGCGAAAGAAATCTCAGACCGCATCATCTTTATGGAGGATGGCCTGATCAGGCAGCAGGGTACTCCGGAGGAGTTGTTCGGCAATCCCGACGAGAGAGTGAAAGAATTTATCGGAAAGTTCCAGGCGTAAGGAGAGAAATGAAACAAACCAGAAATGATGTAAGAAACATTGCGATCATCGCGCATGTCGACCACGGCAAGACGACGCTGGTCGATGAGCTGTTAAAGCAGAGCGGTGTATTCAGAGAGAATCAGGAAGTTGCGGAGCGTGTAATGGATTCCAACGATATCGAGCGTGAGCGAGGTATTACGATCTTATCCAAGAACACGGCCGTTATGTATAAGGGGACGAAGATCAATATCATCGATACGCCCGGTCATGCCGATTTCGGCGGCGAAGTGGAGCGTGTCCTTAAGATGGTCAACGGCGTGATCCTTGTAGTCGACGCATTCGAAGGCGTTATGCCGCAGACACGATTCGTGTTGAAACGGGCACTGGAATTAAACCATCCGGTTATCGTATGCATCAACAAGATCGACAGACCGGAAGCGCGTCCCGACGAAGTCATCGATGAAGTGCTTGAACTTTTCATCGATCTGGAAGCAAACGAGAAGCAGCTTGACTGTCCGTTTGTATTTGCTTCCGCAAAGCAGGGTACGGCAACGACCGACCTTGATGAAGCAAACGATAATATGATCCCTCTTTTTGAGACGATCTTAAACTACATTCCGGCGCCTGTAGGCGATCCGGACGCGGGGACACAGGTCCTCATCAGTACGATCGACTACAACGAGTATGTCGGAAGGATCGGTGTCGGAAAGGTTGACAACGGAAGCGTATCCGTCAACCAGGAGGTTGTCATCGTCAACCATCACGATCCGGAATACAAGAAGAAAGTCAAGATCAGCAAACTTTACGAATTCGACGGCCTGAATAAGGTCGAAGTCAAGGAAGCAAAGTTCGGTTCGATCGTTGCGATCTCCGGTATCACGGATATCCATATCGGTGATACGCTGTGTGCACCTGAGAACCCGAAGGCGATCCCGTTCCAGAAGATCTCCGAGCCGACGATCGCGATGGATTTTATCGTAAATGATTCACCGCTCGCAGGCCAGGAAGGCAAGTACATTACAAGCCGTCATCTGCGTGACAGGCTCTTCAGAGAACTCAACACGGACGTATCGCTCCGCGTGGAGGAGACAGATTCAACAGAACGATTCAAAGTATCCGGGCGTGGGGAGCTCCATCTGTCCGTTCTGATCGAGAACATGCGCCGTGAAGGCTATGAATTTGCCGTCAGCAAGGCAGAGGTTCTCTACAAAGAGGACGAGAAGGGCAAGAAGCTCGAGCCGATGGAGCTTGCGTATGTGGATGTTCCGGATGAATTTTCCGGTGTCGTGATCGAGAAGCTCTCCATCAGAAAGGGTGAGCTCCGCAGTATGAATCCGATCCCGGGCGGTTATACAAGACTCGAGTTCTCGATCCCCTCAAGGGGTCTTATCGGCTACAGGGGCGATTTCATGACGGATACCAAGGGCAACGGTATCCTGAATACGATCTTTGACGGTTATGCACCTTATAAAGGTGATATCGCATACAGAAGACAGGGTTCCCTGATCGCATTCGAAGCAGGAGAATCCGTCACATACGGCCTGTTCAGTGCACAGGAGCGAGGAACGCTCTTTATCGGACCGGGTGAAAAGGTATACTCCGGCATGGTCATCGGACAGAGCGGAAAGAGCGAGGATATCGAACTCAATGTGTGCAAGACGAAGCATCTGACCAATACGCGCTCGTCTTCCGCAGATGAGGCGCTGAAGCTCACACCGCCCAAGATCATGAGCCTTGAGCAGGCGCTCGACTTTATCGATACGGATGAGCTTTTGGAGATCACGCCCGAGAGTCTTCGCATTCGCAAGAAGATCCTTGATCCCACAATGAGAAAAAGGGCAGCTATGAGGAAACAGTAAACGATACAAAGAGGAGGAAGAAAAAATGGCAATTTTTACCGGCGCAGCAGTTGCGATCATCACGCCGTTTCATGAAGACGGATCCATCAATTACGAGGCTTTTGCAGAACTGATCGACTACCAGATCGAGAGCGGCACGGATGCGATCGTGGTATGCGGTACCACAGGCGAAGCATCCACCATGTCACATGAAGAACATCTCGACGTGATCCGTTACTGCGTGAAGCATGTTAACCACAGAGTTCCCGTTATCGGCGGGACAGGCTCCAACTGCACGGAGACAGCGATCTACTTGTCTCAGGAAGCGGAGAAGGCCGGCGTTGACGGCATCCTTGTTGTCAGCCCGTATTACAACAAGGCAACCCAGAAGGGCCTTTACGAGCACTTTAAGATGGTAGCCGATTCGGTAAAAGTGCCGATGATCCTCTATAATATCCAGGGACGTACCGGCGTTAACATCGCTCCCGAGACGATCGCGAAGCTGATCCACGATGTGAAGAACATCGTCGGCGTGAAGGAAGCTTCCGGCAATATCTCCCAGGTTGCCAAGATTATGGCACTTTGCGGTGATGAATGCGACCTGTATTCCGGAAATGACGATCAGATCGTTCCGCTTCTGTCTCTCGGCGGCAAGGGCGTGATCTCCGTTCTGTCCCATGTGGCACCGAAGGAGACACACGATATCTGTGCGAAATGGTTTGCAGGTGATGTGAAGGGCGCGAAGGAGCTCCAGCTCCGTGCGCTTCCTCTGATCGATGCGCTGTTCTGCGAAGTCAATCCGATCCCTGTCAAGACAGCCGTTAATCTGATGGGCTTTGCGGCAGGTCCTATGAGAAGACCGCTGACAACGATGGAGCCCGCAAATCAGGAGCGTCTGAAAAAAGAGATGCAGGCGTTTGGCTGCAAAATGAGGTAAGAGAATGGTTAAGATCATCATGCACGGCTGTAACGGCCGTATGGGGCAGTTTATAACAAGTATGGCGGCACAGGATCCCGAATGCGAGATCGTAGCGGGTATTGATGTTTCCGACCATATCACGAATACCTATCCGGTATTTAAGAGCATTGACGAGTGCAATGTGGATGCGGATGTGATCATTGACTTTTCCACGGCAAAAGCGATCGATGCGCTTGCTGCATATTCTGAGAGAAAAGGCATTCCCTGCGTGTACTGTTCGACCGGACTTTCCGAAGAGCAGAACGCACATTTAAAGGAGATCGCCGGAAAGGTTGCGGTCTTTAAGTCGGCCAACATGTCCGTCGGGATCAACCTTTTGATGAAGCTTGTGAAGGATGCGGCCAAGACGCTGGCAGCGGCAGGTTTTGACATCGAGATCGTGGAGAAGCATCACAATCAGAAACTGGATGCACCGAGCGGCACGGCGCTTGCACTTGCGGATTCGATCAATGAGGAATTCGACGGCGCATATGAATATGTGTATGACAGAAGCACAAGGCGTGCAAAACGTCCGGAAAAGGAGATCGGCATCAGCGCGGTCCGCGGCGGTACGATCGTCGGTGATCATGATGTGATCTTTGCCGGCACGCAGGAAGTGGTAACGCTGTCGCACACCGCGTACTCCCGCGAGGTTTTTGCAAAGGGCGCACTTGAGGCTGCCAAGTTCATGAAGGGCAGAACAAATGGCTACTTTACTATGGCAGATGTGATCGAAAAATGATATGATGAAAAAAAGCGGTTGATTTTTGAGGATTTCAGCCGCTTTTTCATTTGAACGGGGGAGATATAAATGGAAAATGAAAAACTGATGGAGTCTTTGTCAGAGATGGAGCTCATGTACTTAAAGACCCTTGCGGTCCAGTACCCGACCATCGCTGCTGCTTCGACGGAGATCATTAATCTGCAGGCGATCCTGAATCTGCCAAAAGGAACGGAACATTTTCTCACGGATATACATGGAGAGTATGAACAGTTCAACCATGTGCTCCGAAACGGTTCCGGCTCTGTTCGCAACAAGATCAATGACGAGTTCGGGAATACGCTGTCTGACCGCGATAAGCGGAGTTTGGCGACGCTCATATATTATCCCAAGGAGAAGCTGGAGCTTGTTCTGAAACAGGAAGACAACATTGAGGACTGGTATAAGATCACGCTGCATCGTCTTGTACAGATCACAAAGCGTGTGGCTTCCAAGTATACGAGATCCAAAGTGCGCAAGGCGCTTCCGAAGGATTTTGCCTATGTCATCGAGGAGCTGATCACCGAGAAGGCGGAGGTGCAGGACAAGGAAGCCTATTATAACGAGATCATTCACACGATCATCAGGATCGGCAGTGCGCCGGGCTTTATCATCGCGCTTGGGGAGCTGATCCAGCGGCTTGTCATCGATCATCTGCATATCGTCGGTGACGTGTATGACAGAGGACCGGGCCCGCATATCGTGATGGATACGTTGCTGAAATATCATTCGGTCGATGTGCAGTGGGGCAACCATGATATCGTCTGGATGGGCGCGGCGGCCGGTGAACCGTGCTGTATCTGCAATGTCATCCGGATGGCGGCGCGATACGGCAACCTCGACGTGATCGAAGAGGGCTATGGGATCAACCTCGTACCGCTTGCGAATTTTGCCACCAAACGCTACGGAAATGCGGACTGCAACGCTTTTCGCATTAAATATGACGAATCCTACAATAAATCCGACCTTGGCATGGATAAGTGTATCCACAAGGCGATCTCAATCCTGCAGTTTAAGTTGGAGGCGCAGCTCATAAGGCGCCATCCCGAGTACGGTATGGACGATCGGATCCTGCTTGACAAGATCGACTATGAAAAGAAGACCGTTCGCATCGGCGAGAAAGAATATCCGATGAAGGATACGGATTTTCCGACAGTCGATCCGAAGGATCCGCTTGCGTTGACGGCGGAAGAGAACGAAGTGATCGAGCGTCTCTGCACCGCATTCCACCATTGCGGCAAGCTTCAGGAACACATTCGCTTCCTGTACTCCAAAGGTGGCCTGTACAAGGTCTTTAACGGCAATCTCCTCTATCATGGCTGTGTTCCGATGGATGAGAACGGGAATTTCCAGAAGATCACGCTTGACGGCAAGGAGTACAGCGGCAAAGCGCTCTACGATGTGCTTGAGCACTATGCACGCAAGGGCTACTACAACAGCCGCAATCCTGAGGAGCGCCAAAAGGGACTGGATATCCTCTGGTATATCTGGTGCGGCCCCTATTCACCGGTGTTCGGCAAGGATAAGATGGCGACGTTCGAGCGCTACTTTGTAGCGGATGAGAGCACGCATAAAGAGAAAAAGAACGCATACTATGCGCTTTACGATAATGCGGATGTGGTCCGCAAGATCCTGGAAGAGTTCGGACTTTATGACAGTCGCTCCATCATCGTGAACGGCCATGTGCCTGTCGAGCAGAAAAAAGGGGAATCCCCGATCAAGTGCGGCGGCAAGCTCCTTGTCATTGACGGCGGATTTTCCAAGGCATATCAGGAAAAAACCGGTATCGCCGGCTATACACTCGTATCCAATTCCAGAGGCATGCGCCTTGTCGAGCACGAAATGTTCGAGTCAAAAGAGGCTGCGATCATTAAGGAATCCGATATCATATCGGAGTCGATGATCTTAGAGACGGCACAGCATCGCGTGCGCGTAGCCGATACGGATATCGGTAAAGAACTGCGTGAGAGTATACGGAATCTGGAAATGCTGCTGCAGGCATACCAGGACGGTACATTAATCGAGAAAGTGAAGTAATCCCGAGATGGAATTCAGACCGTGTATTGACATACACAACGGAAAAGTAAAACAGATCGTCGGCAGTACACTGACGGATGCGGATCACCGGCTTGTCAGCAACTTTGTCGCGGAGCAGGACGCACCTTTCTATGCAAGGCTTTATGCCTCCCGCGGCATTAAGGGCGGGCATGTGATCCTTTTAAACAAGGCGGGGACGGAGGAGTACGAGGAGACTAAGATCCAGGCACTCGCGGCGCTTCATGCCTATCCGGGCGGACTGCAGGCGGGAGGCGGGATCACGCCGGAGAATGCGGAAGCGTTTTTGGATGCCGGCGCCAGTCACGTGATCGTGACTTCTTATGTATTTCGAGAAGGAAAGATCGATTACGAGCGGCTCAGTGCACTCCTCAGTGCCGTCGGCCGTGAAAAGCTTGTGCTCGATTTAAGCTGCCGCAAGAAAGATGACCGCTACTATATCGTGACGGACAGGTGGCAGAAGTTTACGGATACCGCGCTCACGAACAGGACGCTCGAGGAACTGTCGTCATTCTGCGACGAGTTTCTGGTGCATGCGGTCGATGTGGAAGGAAAGGCGAGCGGCATCGACGGTGATCTTGTCGCGCTTTTATCAAGGATCGCAAAAAAGGTCCCCGTCACGTATGCGGGTGGAGTGCATACATTCGAGGACCTTACAATGCTGAAAAAACTGGGGCAGGGCCGCGTGAACGTAACGATCGGCAGTGCGCTTGACCTCTTTGGAGGGGGCATGAACTTCGACCGTGTGCTGGAATTTACATCCCAATCGTAGTACGCTCAGGAACTTCCGTTTCGGGTTCGGGCGGCATCTCTGCCGTATAGGAAACCGCGATCTTTCCGAGCAGATCATGGTTGTTATCATAGAATGCTACGGTGAAGCTGTCTTCACCGATCTGATAGATCTTGATCTCGGTTTCTTTTGTTGATTCGAATTCTTTATCACTAAGTCTTACGCGGTTCTCGTCGTAGTCCTCGACTACGGCTTTTTTTGCTTCACCTTCCACATAGACGGTCGCTTTGAGATGATCACCGACATAAACGTGTTCTTCATTTGGCGTTTCCAGTTTGATACCGTAATCGCACATGCCAAAAGCGACCGTTGTCGGGTCCGTGATGGGCTTGGACTTGATCGAGCCGTCCTTGGTGGCAAAAGCACCCTCTTCGCAGGTTATATAGTAGTCATAACCGCGATCGAGCGGGTCGCCGAGATCGACAAGAAGATGTGTGCCATTATCCCAGCCTAATTCTTTCATAACCGTATCTGCAGAGACTGCTTCGCTTGCGCTTGCAAGGTCGATCGTCTTTGCAGCGGTGTTTGTATCCTTGTTCATGATCGTAAGAGTGCCGGCACCGACTACGTCAGCACGTTCAAAGTATATGTGGATCGTAGTAGCTCCGAGCATCATATTGACCCCGTCATTACCGGGCGAAAAGTATACGGCACCGATCGATTCGGCTGTTTCGGCGGAATCGGTCTGCTTTGCTTCTTCCTTACTATCCGCTGCGGCTGTTTCCGGCGCTTCTTCTTTTGCTGCCGGAGAAGCGGGAGCGGGTGCTTCCGTATTCTGTCCGCATGCGCTAAGGGAAAGAGACAGGCCTAAAACAACGGGGATCAGTTTCCATTTTTTCATAATCATTCCTCCTGCAAAAAAGAACCGGCCAAACGGCCGGCTCTTTTCATAATCCGTTAAAACAATAGCTTATTCAAAATATAAAGTAAAGAAGATTCTTAAATTTATATAAGAAAAGGCACATCGAAAAACCGATTATTGATCCTTATAAGACAAGCTTATAATTTTGTTACGTTTACAGCCTGAGGGCCCTTCTCGCCGTTAACTACTTCGTACTCTACGGAAGCGCCTTCTTCAAGAGACTTGAAGCCTTCCATGTTCAGTCCGGAGTAATGAACGAATACATCGTTGCCCTGCTCATCGGAAATGAAGCCGTAACCCTTCTGGTTGTTGAACCACTTAACTGTACCTTTGTTCATCTTCTAGATACCTCCAAAAAAAATGTAATGAAACGTTGCATCGCAACATCTAAAGAATATCACAATGTGACAATATTGTAAAGAAATTTACGAAAAACTTTGTACAACTGTACAATATGACCAAATCGTGCTACAATAAGAAAAGTTTAGGGGGAATTTCCTACATGAACTTGCGTGAATACAATGAGAAAACAAATTACACCGTTGTGATCGTTTCAGAGTCCCCGAAAGCAGGGATCCGTCAGGTCTGCATCGAGAGAAGATACATCCGGATCGGCATCCTTTTGACGATCCTGATCCTTGGCGCTTCCATTGGGCTTGCGGCATGTCACACGGTTCGATATAAGCGTGCAAAAGCGGAAGCGGTCGCAGCGGTCCAGAAGGCGGACAGCCTGACGGAAGAGAACGCGGCGCTTGCATCCGAGAATGCGGAGCTGCAGGATAAGATCTCCCTTGTCAGCACCACGCTTACCAAGAAAGCAAAGAACGAGGCGGAGCAGGCCAAGGCGGAAGAAGAGCAGCAGCTCCCGCACGCATTCCCTGTATCGGGGCCTGCTGTCATCGTTGAAAGCTCCGAGAATACACCCAAGGAAGAGCTCGCCGGCAAGGATCCGATCGTAGTCTTTACCGCGTCAGCCGGTATGCATATCATCGCGTCCGGTAACGGAACGGTTTCTTCCGTGAAGGAAGATGAGGAATACGGCTTCTCTGTGACGATCGATCATATAAACGGTTACCAGTCGGTCTATCGTTCACCTTCCAATCCGGTCGTCAAAGAAGGCGAGACGGTCACGCTCGGCCAGACGATCTTTGAAGTTCGTTCCGATCAGGATCGCTTCGGCTATCAGATCATGGAGAATGAAAAGCTGATCGACCCGCTTAAATTGATGCAGGTGTACGGTTAATAAGAAAAGAGATCAATAAGAAAAGCCGAAGGAGCGAGCTCCCTCGGCTTTGTTTTCGGTTGTATGTGATCCGCTGCGGATCATTTGTGCATACGCTTTAAAACAAGATCATAACCGTCCGTGCCGTAATTGAGCGCACGGTTCACGCGGCTGATCGTTGCGGTGGATGCGCCGGTCTTCTCCGCAATATCAAGGTAGGTGCGATGCTCCCGCAGCATCGTTGCCACTTCCATTCGCTGCGACAGGGACATCAGCTCGTTGATCGTACACAGATCTTCAAAAAACGCGTAGCATTCTTCTTTGTTCTTGAGTTGCAGGATGCCGTCAAACAGCTGCTCCATGGCGTCCGTCTGTAATTTTTTGTTCATAGCTTCCTCCTACGATCAGATACATTCGTACTGTATAAGTTTAGCACACGAAAGTGAATGTGTAAAGAGTGAGCTAGGGGGACGGGGTTCGTGGCTCATAATACCGGAGGTATGATATGGCGGTATATGGATTCTATCTTTTGTTGCTTCTTCTGCTCTTTGGCGGATCGAAGGTCTCTGCCAAGGGAGAATGGAACGATGAATATCTGTCTCGGTCGCAGACCAAAGCATTTCTGGGATTTTGTACGATCGTGATCATGTTCCATCATATCTCCCAGAAGACCTGCGCGCCGTGGCTGGATCCGCAGTATATCCGCCACGGGCTGGAATTCTTTGTCTATATTGGGTACCCTTGCGTTGCCATGTTTTTTTTCTGTTCGGGCTATGGGATGTATGTCGCATCCCGCAAGGGAGATTCTTTCTTTGACCATTATTTCATAAGGCGCATTCTGCCGGTTATCATTCCGGCAGCGTTGATGTGGCTTGTTTTTTTCTTCATTGAACAGGCCCGCGGCATGATGATCGATCCGCCTCTTTGGATCAATGTCTATGATTACATCTGGTACGTACCGGCTCTTCTGTATATCTATATCATTTTCTATATTTGTTTTCACCTTGTGAAAAATGCGTGGGCTTCTTTTGCACTTCTGTGGGTCGGCGTGGCTCTTTATTTTATATTGAGCGCTTTTTTCAGCCCGGGCACCTGGTGGTACAATACGCAGTTCATGTTTGCAGTCGGCGCCACGGTCGGCGCGAAGACGTCGGCGTTTACGACATTGAATAAACGTCATTATCCCGTGTGGATCGTCCTGAGTCTGCTCCTGACGCTGAGCGGCTTTATTGCGGCTGGTTACTATGAAGAGATCGTCACGCACTATGGGATTGCATACGACCAAACCGTGTATGGTTATGTCCAGATCGCAGGTCAGCTTGTCAGTGCGCTTACGTTTGTATGGTTTGTGCTTCTTCTCGGAATGAAAATTCGTATCGGCAATCGTGTTCTCGCATTTCTTGGCAGCTTCACGCTGGAACTGTATCTCGTACATCCGCTGTTCGTGCATCTTTTCGCGTTTGCCTTTGTGCAAAAAGAATCAGGCCCTGTGTACTATATAGAAAACCAGCTGATCTATATTCCGGCGGTGATCCTGCCGGCGTTGCTGGTCGCATATGTGTTGCATTATGCGATCACGAAAATAAAATGATTATTGAGCAGACAGGCGGGAATCTTCCCAAATACTATTCCAAAGCTCGCATTTCAGTCAGAAAATGCATAGCATTTTCTGTCCCCTCCGGGAGGATGGCACGGATTTTCAGAGGAATGCTGCTTCGCAGCGAAAATCCGGCCCGGAAAACGCGTAATAACGCGTTTTCTCGTCATTTTAATTCATAACCATTCTTTAAAGAGTGGGGCATTTCTGCGGAACTCGCTTCGCTCAGACAGTCCTCAAAATGCCCATTTCAGAATACTTATTCATTAAGTGCACATGCGCATGCATTTTTCATCGTTTATGGGAAGCTGCCGGCCGTGGTTTCGATGCCTCCATGCAAAGTGATATACAAAAAGTATTCAGCAGGTAGAAAAGGATAACGCGGAATGATACAATTTGCCTGGGAGGTAACATATGGCATCAAGTAAAGCGTATTTGGAATTTATATTAGAGCAGTTGTCGGGGCTGGAAGAGATAACGCACCGTGCGATGATGGGAGAATACGTGCTGTATTATCGGGGCAGGATCTTTGGGGGCATCTATGATGACCGTTTTCTGGTGAAGCCGACAAAGTCCGCCGGAGCGATGATGCCCGATGCGGATATGGAAATCCCATACGAAGGGGCTAAAGAGATGATTCTTGTGGATGATGTTGATAACAGGGATTTTCTCCGTAAGCTTGTGGAGTCGATGTATGAGGATTTACCGGAACCGAAGAAGAAATGACTTTCCGGTAAAATGTGTTATGAATGATGAATCGGAGGCAGATTATGGAAATACTATCTGAAATCGTAACCCGTCGGAGTGTGAGAAAATTTACCGATAAAAGCATTTCGGACGAGCAGATCAGACTGATCCTGGAGGCGGCGCGAATGGCTCCTTCCGGAAGCAATATGCAGCCGTGGGATTTTATAGTGGTTAAATCTCACGAGATGAAGGAAAAAATCGTTTCATTGGATCATAACCAGAAATGGATGCTGGATGCACCGGTGTTCATTATCTGCATCGGTAATGCCGGCTATCGAAAGGAAGATGAGCTAACCCGTGCGATCCGGGACAGCGCCATTGCGACAGACCACATGCTTCTTCAGATAGAGCATATGGGCCTTTCAACCTGCTGGACCGGCTGGTATGAGCAGGAAGAGATGCGGGAATTATTGGGTTTAGACGATAATTGTTATGTAACAGGTGTCCTGCCGATCGGTTACGGCAGCGAAAAGCCTGCCGCTCGTCCACGTCGTGAACTGGTCTATAAAGTCATTTGAGCCAGGGGGACGGGGTGCCTGGCTCATAATAGCGATACCGATCCTCGGATTTTCGAAAGAAGGTCCGGGGATTTTGCGCTTTTCAACCTGTCACGCCCGATTTTCCACCTCTTGGGAATAACCCCTTTTCTCAACGAGCGATAGCTGTATAATAATGCCATGAACAAGATGAAGGTTAGAATTGAGATCGATCCGGAAGTAAAAGAATGTGAAGTCACTATTAAATGTTCCGAAGTCGGAGTGGAGGTAGAGAGGATCCAAAAGCTTTTAACGGAGAACTCTTCAGGGTTTTCGCAGATAAGCTTGTACAAAGGGGATTCTGAGTTTTTTATCCCGCTGAGCGATATTTTGTTCTTCGAAACAGAAGGCGGTCATATCAGGGCCCATACCGCAGATGATGAATTCGAAGTAAAATGTCGGCTCTACGAACTGGAGGAGAGGCTTCCGTTTTATTATCTCAGGATTTCCAAATCCGCAATACTGAATACGAGGAAACTCTATTCGATCACGAAGAATCTTGCGGGTGCCAGTAAGATCGAATTTCAGGGAACCTACAAAACCGTTTATTGTTCAAGAAATTATTACAAGGCGCTGAAGGATATGATCACGCCATAAAAAGGAGATATGTCATGAATAACAGATCAAAAAACGTACTCTGGGGAGTACTGCTGATAGCTCTGGCTGCCAGCCTCATTCTTTGGAAACTGAATATACTGATACTGCCGTCGGTGTTTGCGGGTGTAAGCATCTTTGCCCTTGCGCTGGGGGCGATCATGTTGATCATCATGATCCACAGCATCATCGAGAGGCATTATGGAGGGATCTTTTTCCCGCTCGCTGTGATCTGCATTTTGTTTGATAAGCCGCTTGGGATCACGGCGATCACGCCGATGACCGTGCTGATCGCGGCGCTTCTGCTTTCCATTGCTTTTCACATGATTTTTCCGACGCATCACAGGGAGCATACGTATTCTCACGGAGGACCGAACCGGTTTTCGGATAAGTTTTCCGAAAGCTTTAATGAAAGTGAGAACGGATCGGTGATCTACTCCACGCGGTTCGGGTCTTCTTCAAGGTATGTTCGGAGTCAAAATCTGTGCTCTGCGGATCTTTCAGCACAGTTTGGTGAGATGAGTGTGTTCTTTGACAAAGCGGAGGTGCCGGGAAAGGCTGTAAAGATTGACTGCCAGGTGTCCTTCGGCGCGATGAATATCTACATCCCGGAAAACTGGGTAGTTGAAAACAGGACCGGTGTAACATTGGGACACTGTGATATGAAAGGAACGAATCCTGTTGCAAATGAGAATACTGTTAGCTGCACTGTGATCGGATCGGTTGCATTCGGCGAGCTGAAGATCATAAGGGTAGGGCAGTATAACTGAGCCTAGGGGACGGGGTGCCTGGCTCATAAATCATGGCCGGCAGCTTCCCATAAACCATTCAAATGCGCGCATTTCAGTCAGAAAATGCATAGCATTTTCTGTCCCCTCCGGGAGGATGGCACGGATTTTCAGAGGAATGCTGCTTCGCAGCGAAAATCCAGCCCGGAAAACGCGTAATAACGCGTTTTCTCGTCATTTCAATTCATAAGCATTCTGAAAAGCGTCGGACATTTTTGCGGAACTCGCTTCGCTCAGCCAGTCCTCAAAATGCCCGTTTCAGAATACTTATTCATTAAGTGCACATGCGCATGCATTTTTCATCGTTTATGGAAAGCTGCCGGCCGTGCTATTGGTAACGCCGGCCTTCTATAAAGTGAAAACTATTGCAGAATCTCCTGCGCTTGCTTCATAGCTTCATCTGCCGACAGATCAGGATCGCGGCTCATAAGGTGGGATGCCAACTTGCGTAAGTCTTCCTGACGGTTTTCACGGCGACCGGTTTCGATGCCTTCACGGCGGCCTGCCTCAAGCCCTTCAAGACGACCTTCTTCTTTAAACATGTTCATGGTTTCGGCTTCATTGTATTCCGTTAAGCAAATCATTTGTACCTCCGATCTGTTCGCGATCAGGTATTCCTTGATCGAAAACGTATCCGGCATATCGGCCATTGCATGTTCTACAGATTTTTCGATGTCCATGGATCTGCAGTAATATCTGATCCGTTCAATAAACCAGGCGTATTCGCTCAGCGGTTTGCATGCATCCATCAATTCCTTGTTGCGACCGTAATTAATGTTAAACATGTGCACCCTGACCGATACATCCGCGTCATCTTTGTTGCGATCATCAGGGAAAAGATCGCTTAGATACAGATCTGTTTCATCTTCGGTATCCTTTAGCCCATTATAAAATGTTACCAGCTTCGGGATCGGTACTTCGATCTTTTTCCCACCATACAGGTTATATTTATTCTTTTTAATGTACTTGTCATATGCCTGCGACAGGTAGATAAGCTGCCGCATCGGCATATTGGGATTGTATGTGCTTTGATGCTCATACAGATTCAGTGAGCTGTGAATCAGGAATGAAACATCGTTTTTCATTCCCATGTAAAGATAATCTTCGATCGTATTGATCTCGATGTCATCGGGATTGTTGTGATCGGAATGATTCACTGCATTATATAATGCGAGCGTCCATTTTTTGTTCTTCTCTTTTCCGAAAATAAAGGAAAAGAGCCTGTCTTTGTGTTCTGTGTTGATCCTGGTATCAGACATACCATTCCTCCTTCATTATAAGTGTGTTAGTAAGTGGTTGCAATAATCGGAAACGGTATGTTCACCTCCTTTATCTTTGGATTTGAGAAAATGGGTAAAGCCGGACGAAGTGTCCTTGAAATTAGATTGCACGTGAACTGTGCAAGAAGAATCATAGCACGGTTTGTGCGTTATGGAAAGAGAAAAAATGATTTTGGATAAAGGAACGGCGGGAAGTTTCCCGAATACTATTTCAAAGCTTGCATTTCAGTCAGAAAATGCATAGCATTTTCTGTCCCCTCCGGGAGGACGGCACGGATTTTCAGAGGAATGCTGCTTCGCAGCGAAAATCCGGCCCGGAAAACGCGTAATAACGCGTTTTCTCGTCATTTTAATTCATAACCATTCTTCAAAGCGTGGGGCATTTCTGCGGAACTCGCTTTGCTCAAACATGTCCTCGAAACGCCCCTTTCAGAATACTTATTCATTAAGTGCACATGCGAATGCATTTGTCATAGTATTGGGGAAGCTTCCCGCCTGGTTCATGCTTACCTGAACAATAGTTCTGCGAAAATAAACGGACACGTTATATGGGCATAATGATGTTATAGAAAAATCGAGAATCTTTAATTAAAAAAAATAACGCAACGAAATCATTGTGATTTGAGAGAATCTGTTGCAATGACTTTTGCAGAAGGAGGTATTTTATGTGATATGATTCGATGTGATTGCTATCTGCGGTTAGGAGTCAAATGAGCAATTACAATCGAATAACATTTAAAGAAAGAGTGAGGATTGAAGCCGGCCCCTACATCTCTGGGCTTGGTATAAGGGGCGCGTATTCAGTACGGTAGACGGGGCGAGCATCCTAAAAAACTACGACTTATGCGCGCAAGTCGGGGTTCTGCAGCAAACGGAAGAGGCGGCATATATATAGAAGTTCGCGGTAGTTTTGCAGGGGCTGATGCATTATAATAATAAAAAAGGATAAAGTGTCTAGCTGGGGGAGAGATCCGGCATTTGGTGAATTAAGGCCGGGGAGGGCATAAGATGTGATACAAATACTCGAGTCCCAAAGTGACTATCGTTCGGCCAAAGGAGAGATATATGAAATATGCTGTAACATGGAAAATTGATTTCGAAGAAAAAAAGCAGAAACAAATGAGTTTTATTATGAGGAAGATGATCTATACTCTCTGGCATACACCAGCGCTGAAAATGGAATGGCTGCGGCAAGGAAGTTTTTATCGATTGATTTCGACAGTATAGACTTTACGGATGAAGACTGGGCAGATACCGTCTACGACTACATGATGGAAGAATTTATACGATATTCGGCTTACGGCGATCGTGTGCTTGAGCAATATGAAAAGCAAGAAGAGATAACAAAGTTAATCGAAGAAATCGAAGATTATTATACAGAATGTCTGATACTAGATGGCAAAGCTGATATTCATATACAGAACGACATTTTTTCATACAGTATTCCAGGCGATGATGATAAGTATATTAAAATGGTTCAAGAGAAGTTTGGCCATGAGATGCTAATAAGTCTTTTGACAGAAGACGAAAAGAAGAATATGTATATATGCGCTAATCTTTCTAACTTGATGGTCATTCCTTTGAAGGAGATTTTGTAAAACAGGAATTGCCTGAAAACGTGACATATTACGATTACAGGAAGATGCTATTGGGTTTGTTTGGCTTTTTAAAAGATGAGAATTCTAGTCAGAGCTATTGGTTTGCATTAGGGAGCAATCAACGTGTTTTTGATAGGGGCAGGGGAAAATTTGTTAAAAAAGCTGAGCGAGCGTACGTTATGCTTAGTGAAGCAAACGATGCCACCATCAATGAAGTTCTTAGAGAAATTCTAGGTCAGGACTTTCCAGAAGCGGACGGTAATATGCGCGCGCATAGCTTTAGCGCGTATAGAAATACGGAAGAATATATAAGAGATATGTTCCCGGTGGATATTATTTATAATCTTGATATTGATTGTGAAGTAAAGCAAGATGGATGGCGTCCCAACATGCTTTCAAAAATTATAAAAACTGATGGTTTTTTGAAGATAAATAAAAGCTTGAAATTTATGATTATGTCGACAGATTGTCCATCGCCATATGATATATACTGGAAAGTGAGGAACGTAGGAAACGAAGCCGAACTTAGGGATGATATTAGAGGGCAAATTGTCAAAGGCGGGTTCTCACACGGAGAAAACTCCAAGTTCAAAGGACCTCACTATACGGAGTGTTATTTAGTAAAGAATAATACTTGCGTGGCAAAAGCAAAGATAAATGTTCCTATAAAAAACCCAATTTAAAGTAACGGCTCTAGCGAGTTTATTACAACGCTTTAATTCTTAAAGAGGAGAATCAATATATGTCCCAAGGTGTAATTTACATCTTAACAAACCCCTCATTCCCGGAATATGTAAAAATCGGGTATGCGGATAATCTTGAAAAGCGTATGCAATGGTTTAGCACTTGAGAAAACGGAGGGCCTCATATGGAAAATCACTCCTGGAACGGCGAATGGGTATTATGGGAGATAACGGAAGAAACGAAGATTGCGGGGTTCTTTACCAGTAAGGCATCGCAATATGTTATCCTGCCCGGATCTAAGGAGCACTTGCATCGGCGTATCGATAAGAGGGAACTTTCGTATTTGCTGAATCTTCATCTGTGGAAGCAGGCAAATCCGACGGTTCCTGTTTCTGAATATGTATCGCAGAATCCGATGACCGGTTTGGATATAGAAGAGGATTATCAGATCATTTGCGGGATATTGCAGGAACTCCCGGATGCATTTTCCTATTCCTATTGTGATGCGATCGCCTGCGACAAGAAGAAGTACCAGTTGGAATTAACGTTGGCGAGGTTTATGTAATAAACGCCGGAAAGAGAGATCGTATGAGCTATCTGATCAAAGACACAACAAAACAGGAACGGATCGACCTGATCAAGTCATGGATCCCCGATGATGATGGCCTTGAGGACTGCGACATTGACATGTGGGAGATGTACCGCGACTATATTGACGGCAAGAAGGAAATTGCCGAGTGTAACGCGGCATTTCACCCGGACTACCGGATGGAGTAAAAAGGCCGGCAGCTTCCCAAAACCATGAAAATGCATGCGCATGTGCACTTAATGAATAAGTATTCTGAAACGGACATTTTGAGGACTGTCTGAGCGAAGCGAGTTCCGCAAAAATGTCCGACGCTTTTCAGAATGCTTATGAATTTAGTGCCGAAATGCGCGCATTTGAATGGTTTATGGGAAGCTGCCGGGCTTGAGAAAATGAGCCAGGCACCCCGTCCCCCTGGCTCAAAAAGGAGGAAAAGAATGGAATTTTCAATTTTATATGCGATACCGCGTACGGAGTTATTGGATCGGTTTTTTCTTGGAGTCAATCAGATTGCAGGCTCCTACGGCCAGTTCTGGCTTATACTCGCCGTTATCTTTCTGCTTTTTAGAAAGACGAGAATGATTGGAATTGCGGTGCTGATCTCTTATGTTCTTGTGTTTATCCTGGGGCAGTACGGACTCAAGAATCTGTTCTCGAGGATGCGTCCCTGCCAGATCGATCAGACATTTGCGCTTCTGGTAGATCGCCCTTCAAGTCCGTCGTTCCCTTCGACGCATTCGGGGTGGGCCTTTGGAGCGGCGACCGCTGTTTTCCTGGGCAACAGGAAGCTTGGCGTGCTCGCTCTCATCTGGGCATCACTCATTGCATTCAGCAGGATGTATCTGTTTCTCCATTTTCCGACAGACGTGCTGACAGGGATCGTGTTCGGCGCGATCATGGGTATACTAGCGTTTCGCATCACTGCCTGTATTTCTTCACGGCGCACGCGTTGAAAAGTTCACGCGTCTGTGCTATCATCGTGATGTTAAGAAAATGAATAAGAAAGCATACGGTGCCGCTGCCCCGTATCCATCGAGGGCAGGGGTTAAAAGGGAAACAGGTGCAAGACCTGTGCGATCTCGTCACTGTAAGCAGGGAATGCGACTGTTACACCGATCATGATCGGCGTCACTGGGAGACCGGGAAGACGGACAGGCGCGTGATGATCTGCAAGCCAGGAAACCTGCCGTCTGTTGGTACAGGATTTTGTCCGGGCCACGAGGAATTGGTCGTACTGTGAGAAGACCCGCGCGTATAGCGTGCAGGGTCGATTTGTTACGTACATGATCACTCATTCTGCTCCGGCAGGATGAGTTTTTCTTTGTTTAAAAAAGTTTTCAAGAAGGCGATGCGGCATAAGACCGGATCGGGGAGGAGAAAAATGAAAAGAAAAGCGATTACAACATTAATGACTGTCGCAATGGCAGCTTCCATGCTTGCAGGTTGCGGCAATGCGGAGAATGCGGCGCCTGCGCCTGCTCCGAAGGAGGAGGCACCTGCTCATGCAGAGGCTCCGGCAGAAGAGCCCAAAGAAGAAGCAGTAGATGACAAGGCCAAGGCGGATGAAGTTGCCGCGCTGATCGATGCGATCTATGTGCAGGAACGTACAGATCAGACGGATGCGCAGTGCGAAGTTGCAAAGAAGGCATGGGATGCGCTGACGGATGCGCAGAAGGAACTTGTTGAGGGTGAAGATGCGGATCCTGACTATTTCGGCAGAGATACCGGCGATGCATCCAAGGATGATCCCCTGAATGCGGATGAGATCGGTGATAACGAGATCCTGGTTGTCAGCTTCGGAACATCCTTCAATGAGAGCAGGGTGAACGATATCAGCAGCGTCGAGAAAGCGATCGCATCTGCATATCCCGACTGGGCGGTAAGACGTGCGTTCACCGCACAGATCATTATCAACCACGTACAGGCGCGCGATGGTGAGAAGATCGACAACATGGATCAGGCGCTGCAGCGTGCGATCGACAACGGCGTCAAGAACCTTGTCGTACAGCCGACACACCTGATGCACGGTGCGGAGTACGATGAATTGACGGCAGCACTTGAAAAAGTGGCAGACAAGTTCGAAAAAGTAGTTGTTGCAGAGCCACTCCTTGGTGAGGTAGGCAAGGATGCGACCGTGATCAACGACGATAAGAAAGCAGTTGCGGAAGCAGTTGTAGCCGCAGCAGTGGAAAAGAGCGGTTATGACAGCCTCGAAGCTGCCGAGAAGGACAGCAAGGCGTTTGTATTCATGGGACACGGTACGTCTCATGCGGCAAAAGTAAGCTACAGCCAGATGGCAACCCAGATGGATAAGCTCGGATACAAGAATGTATTCATCGGTACCGTTGAGGGCGAGCCGGAAGAGACATCGTGTGAAAACATCATCGCGGCCGTAAAGGAAGCGGGCTATAAGAACGTGATCCTTCGTCCTTTGATGGTCGTTGCCGGTGACCATGCAAACAACGACATGGCAGGTGATGACGAGGATTCCTGGAAGAACATGTTTGAGGCATCCGGTGCGTTTGATTCCGTAGATTGCCAGATCGAAGGCCTCGGCCGCATCGAAGACGTGCAGAAACTCTATGTCGCACATACGGCAGCAGCGATCAAGGACGGCGGTTTTAAGGTAGCTCCCGCAAGCGCTTCCGCAGCAGCGTTAAAAGACGGCACATACAAGGCGGCTTTTGAGACAGACAACAGCATGTTTCATGTAAACGAAGCACTGAAAGGCATGGGCGATCTGACTGTAAAAGGCGGCAAGATGATGATCCATGTGAGCCTTGCATCCGACGGGATCGTAGGTCTTTATGAAGGAACAGCCGCTGACGCAAAAAAAAACGAATCTGATGTGCTGAAACCGACCAAAGATACGGTCAAGTATGAAGACGGTACCACGGAAACGGTAAATGGTTTTGACGTTCCCGTTCCGTACCTTGACAAGGAATTCGACCTTGCCCTGATCGGCAAGAAGGGCAAATGGTATGACCACAAGGTCATCGTAAAGAGCCCGACCAAATAAGCATAATACGAGTTGGAAGTAAGGAATATGATAAAGAACAAGAAGGCCCCCTGTTGCTTAGGTGTGGCGCTTGCCATGATCGTTTCCGTACTCTTGGTGACCTCCTGCCAATCGCAGGAGGCCGCTTTGCCTACCGGGAAAAATGTGCAGGCAGACAGTGCGGCGCAGGAAGCGGAATGGACTGAAAAAGAAGTTAACATAACGCTAGAAGGAGGATCGGGAAAGGCCACGATCAAGTCGCCTGTCCATGTCACAAAAGAGAACGGACAGATCAGGGCGGTCCTTGTATGGACGAGCAAGAACTATGACTATATCATCGTTGACGGCATAAAGTATCCAAACGAGAACCCGGGCGGGGAATCCACCTTCACGATCCCCGTGAAGACGCTTGATGAGCCGCTTCCCCTGATCGGGGATACGGTCGCGATGAGTACGCCGCACGAGATCGAATATACACTGACCTGGGATCTGTCCGGAAATGCGGCACCGGAGCCATCCGAAACCGGTAAAGAGGCGCAGAAAGATGAGTTCGGGCAGGGCGCGGGTTTTGACATGACGCCCCTTGCGGGTCTTGAGAAGACCGGCGCTATGGAGTTTACTCATGCGAAAGGCCTTTTGATCGAAAAGTACGGTGCATACAGTCTGATCCGCATTGCGGGTGTCGGAAACTATCTAGTCGTACCCGAGGGAGAGTCTGCACCTGCCGGCATTCCGGCCGGCATGACCGTGCTGCAGGCACCTTTTGAAAAAACCTATGAGGCTTCCACGTCCGTCATGGACCTGATCGATGCCATCGGTGCCATGGATATGGTACGGTTTTCGGGATCTCCCGCGGATGAGTGGAATATTCAGGCACCGGCAGAGCGCATGAAAAGCGGCGAGATGATCTATGCCGGCAAATACCGCGCGCCCGATTTTGAAAGGCTTGTAGCGGAAGGCTGCGATCTTGCCATCGAGAACACGATGCTCTCCCATGAGCCGGAGATCAAAGAAAAGCTGGAAGAGCTTGACATCCCCGTTCTGATCGAGACATCGAGCTATGAGACAGACCCTTTGGGACGCCTTGAATGGATCAAACTGTACGGCCTTCTGTATGGCAGAGAGAAGGAGGCGGCGCAGTTTTTTGACGAGCAGATTAAGCGGATCGACGCGATCAGCGAAGAAAAGCCGGACGGGCCTGTGGTAGCCTGCTTCTATGTATCGGACAGTGGCGAGATCCATGTCCGTAAGCCGGCGGATTATATCTCTGCGATGATCGAAAAAACGGGAGCCCGCACTATTTTCACAGATATGGAGAATCCGCCGACGGATTCGGGCTCTTCCTTGACCATGCAGACCGAAGATTTCTATGCAGCGGCACGCGACGCTGATATAATACTGTATAACAGCATTATCGGCGGCGGGATCACATCTGTGGACGAGCTCCTTCATAAAAGCGAGCTGTTTCAGGACTTCAAAGCCGTGAAGGAAGGACATGTCTACAGCATGCACAAGGATTTCTTCCAGAGGACGACCGGTATGGCGGATTTTATGGAAGATCTGCATGCCGTTTTTGCGGGGGATGACCGCTCGCTTACCTATATCAGCAAATTAGATTAAGACAATGAACAAAACAAGATGCGCGGCCGTGATCGGCCTGACCGTCATCCTATTGGCGGTGATCGTATATCTGAATATGCTGACGGGCAGTGTCGGCCTCTCGGCACGGGAGGTCATGGCGATCCTTACGGGAGAGGCGGCCGATGAGATGAGCAGGAACATCATCCTTTCGATCCGCCTGCCACGTATTCTGGCGGCTTTGATCTTAGGGGGCGCGCTTGCGCTGTCCGGGTATCTGCTGCAGACTTTTTTCGGTAACCCGATCGTCGGCCCTTTTGTGCTCGGCATCTCGGCCGGCGCGAAGCTGACGGTCGCGCTGACGCTCATCGTTTTTGTCTCACACGGCGTGCAGATGGGCGCCATGTCCCTTGTGGCGGCGGCTTTTGTCGGCGCGATGATCTCGATGGGCTTCGTGCTTCTTTTTTCTGTTCGCGTCAGGAGCATGGGGATCCTTGTGGTGTGCGGCATCATGATCAGCTATATCTGTTCGGCGATCACCGACCTGACGGTCACGTTTGCTGCTGACTCCGATATCGTCAATCTCCATAACTGGTCGCTCGGAAGCTTTTCCGGTATGTCGCTTGACGATGTGTATGTGATGGCGGTGCTGACGCTTATCTGCGTGATCGCGACCTGCCTGCTCGCAAAGCCGATCGGTGTTTACAGACTGGGTGAGGCCTATGCAAAAAGTGTGGGCGTCAACATCCTTCTTCTGCGCATTCTCCTGATCCTGATTTCAGGGATGCTCGCGGCCTGCGTGACCGCATTCGCGGGTCCGATCTCATTTGTCGGGATCGCGGTACCGCATCTTGTAAAAAATCTGACCAAAACAACAGCGCCGGTGATCATGATCCCCGGCTGTTTTCTGATGGGATCGCTTGTCACCCTGTTTGCTGACGGTATCGCGCGCAGCATCTTTGCGCCGACGGAGGTCAGCATCAGTTCAGTAACGGCGGTCCTTTTGGTACCTGTCGTGATCGCAGTGATGCTCGGAAGAAGACGGGAGGGCCACACATGACGGCGAAGATGCCTGCAGAAGGAAAGGGACTGAAAACAGAGTCTCTCACAATCGGTTATGAAAAAGACCTGATCGCGGATATCTGCCTTGCGGTAGAGCCGGGAAAGGTCGTTACGCTGATCGGTCCGAACGGAAGCGGTAAATCGACGCTTCTTAAGACGATCACGGGCCGCATCAAAGACCGCGGCGGTGTGATCTTTCTGGACGGTAAGGATAAGTCCGGTATGACGGGACGCGATGTGGCATCGAAGCTTTCCGTGGTCATGACGGATAATGTGAAGCCGGAGCTTATGACATGCCGCGAAGTCGTGGAGACGGGCAGATACCCGTATACAGGACTTTTCGGCAGATTATCGGAATCGGACAGCCGCATCGTATCGGATGCGATGGCCCTGACAGAGACGCTGCCTTTATCGGACGAGCTTTTTACAAGGATCAGCGACGGCCAGCGCCAGCGTGTGCTCCTTGCTCGGAGCGTATGCCAGGAGCCGGATGTGCTCGTCCTCGACGAGCCGACCTCGTATCTGGATATCCGCTACAAAATCGATATTCTGCAGAAGATCCGCAGGCTGACTGGGGAGCGCGGCGTGGCGGTACTGATGTCGCTTCACGAACCGGAGCTTGCCATGAAGCTTTCCGATACGGTCGTCGCGATCGGCGAAGGGCAGATCCTTCGGGTCGGGACGCCGCGGGAAGTGTTCGATGAAGCTTTTATCAGAAGGCTGTATGCGCTGGGCGATAAACCGATCGATCTTCTGATGCATGCGCCCTGGTTTACCTCAGGAGAAAATGTGCCTGCCAAGGCGACCGGCGATAAGCCGGAGGCATCGCGGCCCGGCGGGTTTGCCCGCGGGGTCATCATGGTGCAGGGGACGATGTCGGGCGCCGGCAAAAGCGTGCTGGCAGCAGGTCTTTGCCGGATCTTCAAACAGGACGGCTACCGCGTCGCGCCGTTTAAGTCGCAGAATATGGCGCTCAATTCGTTTGTGACGGAGGATGGTCTTGAGATGGGGCGTGCGCAGGTGATGCAGGCAGAATGCTGCGGCATCGCACCGAGCGTTTACATGAACCCGATCCTTTTAAAACCGACCGATGACTGCGGCTCGCAGGTGATCGTAAACGGGCGGCCGATCGGCAACATGCCCGCAAAGGAATACTTTGCTTATAAGACCGGGCTGATCCCCGAGATCCGAAAAGCTTACGATACCCTCCGCGGGCAGGCGGACATCATCGTGGTCGAGGGTGCCGGATCGCCTGCCGAGATCAATCTGAAAGAAAACGATATCGTGAATATGGGGCTTGCGGCGCTCATTGATGCACCGGTCCTTCTGGTCGGTGATATCGACAGGGGCGGCGTGTTTGCGCAGCTTTTAGGGACACTGGACCTTTTGGAGGAAGATGAGAGAAGCCGCGTCGTCGGGCTGATCGTTAACAAGTTCCGCGGTGATGGTAAGCTTCTTGAAACCGGTATCCGGATGCTCGAAGAAAAGAGCGGCTGCAGGGTAGCGGGCGTCGTTCCGTATTTCCGACTCCATCTTGATGACGAAGATTCGCTTTCGGAGCGCTTTGATACAAAGGAACGGAAGTCGTTTGATATCGCGGTCATCCGTCTTCCGCATATTTCGAACTTTACGGATTTTGATGTGTTTGAACAGTTTTCGGATGTATCTGTGCGGTATGTGGAGACTGAAAGGGATTTATGTAAACCCGATGCGATCATCCTGCCGGGTACGAAGAATACGACGGGAGACCTTCGCTGGCTCAAAGAAACGGGGCTTGGCACAGTTTTATCAAAAGAGGCGGAAGCGGGTACGGTTTTGATCGGCATTTGCGGAGGATACCAGATGCTTGGACGCCTCGTGAGCGATCCCAAAGGGCTGGAAGGCGGCGGGTCCGAAGAAGGGCTCGGGCTTCTTCCTGTTGACACCGTCCTGGAAGAAGAGAAGACGAGAAAACAGGTCACGGGCCTGGTGCAGGCTGCGGAGGGCGTCCTTGCGGGGCTTACCGGGCTTCCCTACACGGGATATGAGATCCATATGGGACATTCGGACCCGTTTGATGCGGCGGCGCCTTTTACAGAGGGCGGAACGGGCTACAGCAAAGGGAATGTCTACGGCACGTATGTGCACGGATTTTTTGATAAAAAGGAGATCGCGGCGGGTTTTACAGACCTCATCGCAAAAGCGCGCGGAAAGAAAGCGGATACGGACGGTGCGACTGACTATGAGGCCTATAAAGAGATGCAGTATGACAGGCTTGCGGACATTTTGAGGCAGAGCCTTGATATGCCGCGCATCTATCGGATGATGGGAATGACGGATGACAAGAGATGAGCTTCTTTCGATCCGGGTCGAGCATCCGGATCACAGGCTTTACGAAGAGACAAAACAGAATCTTGACAGACTCGCCAAGCCGCTCGACGGCCTCGGCGACTTAGAGACGGCGATCTGCAGGATTGCGGCTGTGCAGGGGACAGTGCGTCCGCATATCGACAGCAGGGCGCTTGTGATCTTCTGTGCGGACAACGGGATCGTGGAAGAGGGCGTATCGCAGACGGACAAGTCCGTGACGGCTTCCGTGGCCGCACTGATGGCAGAGAACAAGAGCAGCGTCGGGATCATGACGCATGGCGATCCGCTTACGATCTACACAGTCGATGTCGGGATCGATCATGAGGCTCCGATCAAGGGCGTGATCGATCTGCGCGTTGCAAGCGGGACCGCAAACTTTTTAAAGGAACCCGCCATGACGGAGAGCATGTGCCTTAAGGCGATCGAAAGCGGCATGGAGATGGCGCGCCGCTGTCATAAAGCCGGTCATGATATCCTGGCAACGGGCGAGATGGGCATCGGCAATACAACAACGAGTACGGCGCTTTACTGCGCGCTGACAGGAGAGCTTCCCGTAAATGCGACGGGCAGAGGGGCGGGCTTATCCGATGAGGGGCTTGTCCGGAAGATCCGTGTGATCGACCGTGCGCTCCGGCTCTATGGACTTGACCCCGCAAAGGCGGGAAGGGCATCCAAAGAATACGCATTTCGCGCACTTTGCTCTGTGGGAGGTCTGGATATCGCGGCGCTTGCAGGGTTCATGATCGGGGGAGCGACTTTAAGGATCCCTGTTGTGGTAGACGGCCTTATCAGTGCAGTGGCTGCAATGACTGCGGCTATGCTGGTTCCCGGTACGGAACACGTTCTTCTGGCATCGCATGCAGGAAGAGAGCAGGGCGTGCGGGGCGCTTTAAAATGTCTTGGGCTATCGCCTGTGATCGAAGGGGATCTTGCGCTCGGTGAAGGGACCGGCGCCGTGATGCTGTTTCCGCTTCTTGATATGGCGTTTCGGCTCTATAACAGCGGCACGACCTTTGCGGATGCTTCGATCGGTCAATATGAGAGGTACGACGGATGATACAGCTTGTGATCGGCGGCCCAGAAAGCGGCAAATCGCTTCGCGCGGAAGAGCTTGCCACATCGCTTGGCGCGTCGCATCTATACTATATCGCGACGATGCGCGTAATGGATGATGCCGGCAGAAAGCGCGTCCAAAAGCACCGCGCGCAGCGCAGCGGCAAAGGGTTTGTAACACTGGAACTGGAGACTGACGTGGACAGAGCGCTTACGCTGATGGAAGAGCCTAGGAGGAGCGCCTGCTTACTGGAGTGTGTCTCGAACCTTGTCGGGAATCTGTTATATGATCGGGACGGCAGGATCCGGGAGATCGCGGATGATGCGCTCATCGAAAGCGTTCTGTCACAGATCGGACGTCTTACGGAGGGCGTACGCGATACCGTGATCGTATCGAGCGAGTATGAGTCGGATGAGGCGGATGATGCGGAGACGGCACGTTATAAGAGAGTGCTGCATGATGTGAACATGCGGCTGAAAGGAATCTACGGGACATGAACATTTTTCGCCGGCTTGGCGTAGCTTTTTCCATGTATTCGAGAATACCGGTGCCGCGCTTTGACTGGAAGGAAGACGATATGGCGCACAGCCTGCTCTTTTTCCCGCTTGTGGGTGCCCTGATCGGCGGATGCTTCGTTCTTGCCGACTGCGCCGCGGTGCGGTTTTCTCTGCCGCTTTTGCCGCGTACGATCCTGTTGCTGCTGATCCCGATCATCATAACGGGCGGTTTTCATTTAGACGGATTGATGGATACGGAGGATGCGATCCGCTCTTATCAGACGCGGGAGCGTAAGCTGGAGATCTTAAAAGATCCGCATATCGGCGCGTTTGCCGTGATCGGCCTTGCGCGTATCCTTCTTTTGATGGCCGGCGCGATCGCCGCGATCGCTGATGCAGGGAGCCTTATGGCGATACGGATGCTCGGGATCGCCTTTTACGTAAGCCGGGTTCTGTCCGGCCTTACATCCGTCTATATGAAAAAAGCACGCAAAGGCGGGATGCTGCATGCCGAGGCGGCCGGGGTGAAAAGAAGTGTCAGGGCAGGTCTTTGGATCCAGCTCGTGATCGCGGTCGGATTTGCGATTTATGTAAACTACATTTACGCGCTTGTCATGCTGGCATCGTTTCTTGTCAGCCTCCTTTGGTACCGCTATCAGAGCGCGCGTCATTTCGGAGGCGTAACGGGTGATACGGCGGGACGGTTTGTTGTCTCTTCCGAGACATTTGCCGCGATCCTGCTGGCGGTCTTTGCGAGGGTGATCGGATGAACGGCAGCAGGCACGATACAGAAAAAACGCTGATCCTGATCCGCCATGCACCGACAGCCGGAAATCAAAGCAGGCGTTACGTCGGTATGCGGACGGATGAGAGCATATCGGACCGTGCACGTACCCTTTTGGCTGCGAAGAAGGGACCGATCTGTGCGCTTACATGCGGCGCGGTGTGGTTTTCCGGCCCGATGAAGCGATGCAGAGAGACCGCGGTGCTTTTGAGCCCGGATGGGAAGCCCGTCCTGATCGATGCGTTTCGGGAGATCGATTTCGGCGACTTTGAAGGGAAGACGTATGAGGAGCTTAGCGGGGATCCTGCCTATCAGGCCTGGATCGACAGCGACGGTATGAGCCCTTTTCCCGGCGGGGAAGGAATGGAGGATTATGTAAACCTGCAGGAGCATGGCCTACATGTACTCCTGAAGGAACTCGGAGAGCGCCGGAAAGCCGCAGTGATCTGCCACGGCGGGACAATCATGGCGATCATGAGCGTGCTTACGGGCGGTGCATATTTTGACTTTCATGTAAGCCACCTGAATGGCTACATTTTACGGTTTAGAAACGAAGATGAAAGAATATCTGATCTATCATACGATCGCATTGGCGATAGGCTATCTTGCTGATCTCGTGATCGGTGATCCGCACCGGATGCCGCATCCGATCCGGCTGATCGGCAGACTGATCGGTGCGTTGGAGCACCTGCTTCATAAGAGGCGTGATCCAAAGAATGAACTGATCACGGGAACGGTCCTGTGGATCGTGACAGTGCTGGCGACGGCCCTCGTTACAGCAGCGGTATTTGCAGGTGCCTATCGGTGCGACTGCCGCTTGGGCATCGCGGTCGAGGCGATCCTGACATTTTATATTCTGGCGGCGGGAAGCCTTTCAAGGGAGACGATGCGCGTCTACCGTGCGCTTCCGGACCTTGCGGATGCAAGAGGCGCGCTTTCCATGATCGTGGGGCGCGATACCGCGGTACTTGACGAAGCCGGTATCATCCGCGCGGCTGTCGAGACGGTAGCGGAGAATACATCGGACGGCGTACTTGCGCCGCTCCTTTATACGGCCATCGGGACCCCTGTCCTTGGGATGTTGTATAAGGCCGTGAATACAATGGATTCCATGCTCGGTTATCATAATGAGCGGTACGAATATTTCGGAAGAGCGGCGGCAAAGGCAGACGACCTCTTTAACCTTGTGCCGTCCCGGATAAGTGCCCTTTTGCTGATCGCAGCGACGTGGATCCTGCACCTTTTTTCAAAAGAATATGATGCGGCGGGCGCATTCAGGATCTGGCGCCGTGACCGTATGAACCATAAAAGCCCCAACAGCGCACAGACAGAGAGTGCCTGCGCAGGCGCGCTGGGCCTTCGGCTCGGCGGGGATGCAACATATGGCGGGGTGCCTGTTAAGAAGCCGACGATCGGCGATCCTGTGCGGATGATCGAAAAGGAAGATATCAGGCGCACGATCCGCATGATGTTTGCGGCAGAAGGGCTTACGATGCTGATCCTGGTCGGAGGTTTGCTCGCATGTCACATGGCGGAGATCTTTACGGATTACAAGTGCATATGGATTATTCGGTAAATCTCAATCCGCGGGGTACGCCGGCGTGTGTGATCGATGCGCTGACGGAAGGGATCAGAGGGAGCAGGTCGTATCCCGACATCCTGCAGCGCGATGTGCGGTGCGCGATTGCAAAGGCGGAGAATGTCGATCCCGATACTGTATGGGCGGGAGCCGGTGCATCGGAGCTTTTGTCAGCGGTGACGAGGATGGTCTGTCCACGTCATGCGCTCCTTATATCGCCGTGCTTTTCCGGTTATGCGCATGCGATCAAGCAGGTGCCGGGGTGCAGGGTCACTGAGCTGGCACTTTCGGAGGATACGGGCTTTGCGCTGACGGATGATCTTGTCAGAGAAAAGCTTTTGCCGGCCTTAGAGACGGATGCGGATATCCTGTATCTTGCCAATCCGCAGAATCCTTCCGGTACGATGATCGGTGATGCGCTGCTTGTTACGATCTTTGAACATGCGGCAGCATGCGGCGTGACGGTGGTTCTGGATGAGAGTTTTTACATGCTCTCTGACCGTGCTTTCGACCGTGATCCGCAGGTGCTCCAAACGTGGACCTCGCGCTTTTCGAACCTGTATCTTATCAGATCCTATACAAAAAGCTTTGCGCTTCCCGGTATCCGGATGGGATATGTGATCGGCGCGCCGGAGAACATCGCGCGCATGGCAGACTATCTTCCGGAGTGGAATCTTTCTGTTCCCGCGGGGAAGGCAATGGAGGCGGCAGCGAAGGTACAGGAGGACGGCGCCTTTTTTCAAAAGGCGCAGACGCTGATCCGAAAAGAGCGTGCATTCCTGCAGGAGGCGCTGACAGGACTTGGCTTTACCGTATACGGGAGCGAGACGGTCTACCTTCTGTTTTGCGGCAGGGAGGGCCTTTTTGAGGCGCTTTTGGCACGCGGGATCCTGATCCGCGACTGCAGCGACTTTGGATGTTTTGCGCCGGGGACTTATCGGATCGCTGTCATGACGCATGAGAAGAACGCGGAGCTGATCCGCGCGATCGGTGAGGTACTTCATGAAATTTGAGACAACGAAGCCCGAAGAGATTGAAAAGAGAAGTTTTGAGATATTGACGGCAGAGCTTGCGGGGATGGGCATTACCTTAAGCGGAGATACGGCGCCCGTGATCAAGAGATGCATCCATACGACCGCGGATTTTGACTATGCGAGGACGATGGTCTTTTCGGAAGGCGCAGTGGCGGCTTTTTGCAGACTCGTGAAAGAAGGCGCTGTGATCGTAACGGATACCAATATGGCGCTTGCCGGGATCAACAAGCGCATGCTGGCGTCGTTTGGCTCGGAAGCGATGTGCTTCATGGCGGATGAGAGCGTTATGAAAGAAGCGAAGGAGCGTCAGGTCACGCGCGCCCATGTCAGCATGGAACGTGCGATGCGGATCGACCGGCCCGTGATCTTTGCGATCGGAAACGCACCGACGGCACTCATCACGCTTCGCGAATACTTTGATCAGGGAAAATACCGTCCGGCCTTTGTGATCGGCGTGCCGGTCGGTTTTGTAAATGTGGCGGAAGCGAAGGAACTCATCATGGAGACAGAGATCCCGCATATTATCAATCGTGGGCGCAAGGGCGGCAGTAATGTCGCGGCCGCAATCTGTAACGCCATGCTTTATGAGATGAGAGAACGGATATGAGAACGGGATTTACGACAGGAAGCTGCGCGGCGGCAGCGGCTAAGGCGGCTGCGGAGATGCTCCTTGGAGGGAGCAGGACCTTGGAAGTGAAGATCGTAACACCTGCAGGAGCCGTATACTGCCCCGAGATCGAGGAGATCCGGGAAGAGAACGGCTGTATCTCCTGCGCTGTTCGAAAAGATGCGGGTGATGATCCCGATGTGACGGACGGCATGCTGCTTTTTGCAGAGGCATCTGTGACAAAGGATGGCCGGGGCTGTGTCTATATCGACGGCGGAAGAGGGATCGGGCGTGTGACAAGGCCGGGACTTGACCAGCCTGTCGGCAATGCGGCGATCAATTCTATGCCGCGCACCATGATCGAGGCAGAAGTGCGAAGCGTGATGGAAGCGCATGGTTTTCACGATTCGATCCGGATCACGATCTTTGCACCCGAGGGGGAGGAGATCGCGCAGAGGACCTTTAATCCGCGGCTCGGCATTACTGGCGGCATCTCTGTCATCGGGACGACCGGGATCGTGGAACCCATGAGTACGAAGGCGATTGTCGATACGATCCGCGTCGAGCTCAGGCAGCAAAAAGAGATGGGCGAGACGGTCGCAGTCGTATCGCCCGGCAACTACGGACTGGAATTTATGAAGACGGCATATCACTATGATCTCGACCGCGCCGTCAAATGCGCCAATTACATCGGCGATGCGATCGATCTTGCCGCAGAGCTTGGGTTTGAGAGGATGCTTCTTGTGGGGCATATCGGCAAGCTCATCAAGGTATCGGGCGGGATCATGAATACGCATTCGCGCGAAGCCGACAGTCGTATGGAACTGATGGCGGCGGCTGCGATCCGCGCAGGTGCGGATCGGGAGACGCTCCTTGGCATTTTGGATGCGGTATCGACGGAAGAAGCGTATGCATTGCTCGTCGAGGCAGGCATCGCGGAAAAGACGATGCAGCATGTGATGGAGCGGATCGGCTTTTATCTGAAAAAGCGCGCCGGGCGCATGGAGATCCGGTGCATGGTATATGCCAATCGGTACGGCCTTCTGGGGCAGACCGAGGGCGCAGAGGATTGGATACGGGAGGTGGCCAAGTGATCGATTTTGTCGGAGCCGGACCCGGCGCGGAAGATCTTATCACGCTGCGCGGGAAGCGTCTTTTGGAGGAGGCGGATGTCATTGTTTATGCGGGCAGTCTTGTAAATCCCGCCCTCCTTTCTTATGGAAAAAAGGATCCGAAGATCTACAACAGTGCGACCATGACGCTCGAAGAAGTGATGGATGTCATGATCGAAGCGGATCGGAAGGGGCTTTCGGTGGTGCGCCTTCATACGGGCGACCAGAGCATATACGGAGCCGTGCGGGAGCAGATGGACATCCTCGATGCAAAAGGGATCGTGTACCGTTCGTGCCCCGGTGTCAGCGCGGCATTCGGCGCTGCGGCATCACTTGATTTGGAGTACACGCTTCCGGAAGTGACACAGACGCTGATCCTCACCCGCATGGAGGGGCGGACTGCCGTCCCCGAAAGGGAGAAAATCGAATCTCTTGCCGCGCACAGAGCCTCCATGGCGATCTATCTAAGCGCGGGGATGCTGGAGGAGCTTGCAAAGCGGCTCACGGAAGGCGGGTATCCGGCGGATACCCCGGCAGCAATCGTGTACAAGGCGACATGGCCGGAAGAGAAGAAATATATCTGTACGATCGGGACCCTTGCAAAGACAGGGAAAGAGAACGGGATCACCAAAACGGCGATCGTTCTTGTCGGAGATGTGATCGCACACAGATCCTATGCAAGATCGAAGCTCTATGACCCCGATTTCAGTACGGAATTCAGAAAACAGCGCCGGGAGCGCATGTGAGTATATATGGAAAAAATTGCGATCTGCTTTACCGGATACGGCAGAGCAGTCATTGAAAAGATCAATACGGAAGCAAAGAAAGCAGGGATCAATCCCGTGATCCCGTATGTGAGCGGCGAGGGGAAGGATTATCCGGGCTTTACAAAAGTGACAGGCGGACTTTGTGCATTTGTGCAGGAAGCCTTTTCCCGGGGGCAGGCGATCCTTTTTGTCGGTGCGATGGGGATCTGCATTCGGGCAATCGCGCCTTTTGTCAGGGACAAGATGACAGACTCGCCGGTCCTTGTGATCGATGATGCCGGCCGTTATGTCATTCCGGTCCTTGCGGGGCATGTGGGCGGCGCGAATAAACTCGCCGTCATCATCGCAAAGCTCCTTCACGCAGAGCCCGTTCTGACGACATCGACCGATGTAAACGGCGCCTTTTCGGCAGATGTTTATGCGCGGGAGGAAAATCTGTCGATCGCAAACCGCGACGGGATCAAAAAGGTCTCTGCCAAGGCAATCGAAGGAAAAGCGATCACTTTATCGGTCAAGGATTATCCGCCGAAAGAGCCTGTGGATATCATCGTGGCGGACCGGACGGATGCAGAGTACGATCTTCTTTTGAGACCGCGCCTCTATACACTGGGCGTCGGCATGAAGCGGGATAAGGATCCGGCTGATGCGGAGGCGTTTCTGCTCATGATTCTGGAGGAGCAGAAGCTTACGACAGACGACCTTTACGCGATCTGTACGATCGATGTGAAGCAGGATGAGCCGGCCCTTCGCACCTTTTCTCAGAAATACGGTGTACCGCTTATCACGTTCGATGCACCGCTCTTAAAAAAAGCGGAAGGGACGTTTACGGCATCCGCATTTGTGGAGCAGACGGTCGGCGTCGACAATGTCTGCGAGCGGGCGGCAATGCTCGGCGCGGGGAGCGGCGCCGTGATGATCATGAAAAAAACGGCTGCCGAGGGGATCACTGCCGCGATCGGCAAAAGGCGGTATGGCCGGGAGGATCGAACATGGGAAGAATAGCGGTTGTTGGGATCGGTCCCGGCGCGATTGATGCGATGACATATGATGCGAGGAAAGCTCTTGATGAGAGTGATGTGATCATCGGCTATCAGGCTTATACGGCGCTGATCAGGGATCATTATCCGGATAAGGAGATCGTTGACGGGCAGATGCGCCGGGAGCGCGAGCGGTGCGAGGAGTGCCTCAAGCGCGCAAAGGAAGGTAAAAATGTTGCGCTGATCTGCAGCGGCGATGCGGGTGTCTACGGTATGGCATCTCCGATGCTGGAAGTGGCGGCGCGGGAAGGCTTTCAGGACGTTACGATCGTGCCGGGCGTCACGGCTGCACTCAGCGGCGCGGCAGTTCTCGGCGCACCGCTTGCAACGGATTTTTGCGTGATCAGTCTGAGTGATCTTCTGACGCCGTGGGAAGTGATCGAAAAGCGCCTCCTTGCGGCGGCGGACGGAGATTTTCCGATCGCGCTTTACAACCCTTCGAGTCATAAGCGCGCAGGATATTTAAAGCGTGCCTGCGAGATCTTATTAAAGAAGCTCCCCGACGATCGAAGATGCGGCTATGTCCGTAACATCGGCCGGGAGGGAACGGAGATGAAGCTGTGTACGCTTGCAGAGCTTTCGGACGCTTCCGTCGATATGTTTGTGACTGTTTTTATCGGCTCATCCCGCACGTATGAAGCGGGCGGCAGGCTGATCACCCCGAGAGGATATGAGATACAGTGAAAAAGATCATGATTTTTTCCGGAACGACGGAAGGACGTACGTTATCGGAGATGTTATCTGAAGAGAGGGTCCCGCACTTCGTATCGGTCGCTTCGGAATACGGCAGCGAGGTGATGGAGGAAGGCGGCGCCGCCACGGTCCTGGTGGGGCGCCTTGCAGCTTCTGAGATGGAGGCGGTGCTGCTAGAGCACGGCTTTACGGAAGCCGATGCGATCGTGGATGCGACGCATCCTTATGCGGCCGAGGTGAGCGCCAATATCCGGAAAGCGGCGGAAGCAGTCGGTTCTCTGCTCCTTCGTATCGTGCGGGGGAGTGACCTTTTGACAGGAGCGGGTGCATCGCACTACGATTCCATGGAGGCGTGCGCGGCGGCACTTGCCGCATCGGAAGGGAATGTGCTCCTGACGACAGGGAGCGCTTCGCTTCATACCTATGCATCGATCGTCCCGGCAAAAGTTCTGGAGAGGACATACGTCCGCGTACTTCCCTCGGCCGAGAGCCTTGCGCTTTGCAAAGAAGCAGGCATAGAGTCTGCCCATATCATCGCGATGCAGGGTCCTTTTGACGAGGAGATGAACCGCGCGACGTATAAACAGTATGCGATCAGTCATCTTGTCACCAAAGAGAGCGGCGCGGCGGGAGGTTTTTTTGAAAAAATGCGGCCGGCCGCAGAGCTTGGCCTTACCTGTCATGTGATCGACAGGCCGGAAAAAGAGACCGGAACGGATATCTACGGCGCATTTGAAGCACTGCTTGGAAAGCCGTACGACGGCGCAAAGCGCAGGATCTTGCTGGCCGGATACGGATGCGGCGCGATAGGGTGTGCGACCGGGGATGTCCTTGATGCGATCCGAAACGCGGATGCGGTATTTGGCGCTTCGCGCCTCCTTGCAGGGATCCGGTCACATCATACCTATCCGATGTACCTTGCCGATGAGATCATCGGTGTATTGGAAAAGGAAAGACGGATCCGCCGCGCGGTCATCCTTTTTTCGGGTGACAGCGGTTTTTACAGCGGGGCGAAAAAAGCATTTGAACGATTGAAAGAATGGGATCCGAAAGCGGACATCGGGATCCTTCCGGGGATCTCCTCGGTCGCTTATCTTGCATCGCGCATCGGCGTATCGTATGAGGATGCGTTCCTTACAAGCATTCATGGTCAGAACGACGATACGCGGATCATCCGGCTTTGCGAGAAGGTCCGCTACCTGAAAAAAGCTTTTGTCCTTGTATCGGGCGACGAAGATATCAGGAGGATCGGCGCACGGCTTGAAAACAGCTGCCCGTCAGCCCGTATGGTGATCGGAACGGATCTTTCCTACAAGGATGAACGGATCGAGACGCTGTATCCAAAAGAAGCTATGGATTATCATGCGGATGGGATCGCATGCCTTCTCATCCTGCACGACCGGGCAAAAAGGAGACCGCTCATGCCGCTTCTTCCCGATGATGCGTTCATACGGGAGAAGGTGCCGATGACCAAAGAAAGCATACGGAATGAGGTCATCTTATCCCTGCGGCTTCTTGAGGGCGATGTTGTCTACGATATCGGCGGCGGTACCGGGAGCGTTGCGATCCAGATCGCAAAGACGGACCCCTCCCTTTCTGTGACCACGATCGAACAAAAAGAAGAGGCGGCAGCGCTCATCAGAAAGAATGCCAAGGAGCTGCATGCCGATACACTGACTGTCCTTTCGGGCCGCGCAGAGGATGTCCTTTTGGATCTTCCGAAGCCTGATGCGGTCTTTATCGGCGGAAGCGGCGGCGCGCTGCGTGCCATTATGCGCGCACTGACGGCCAAAGGTGAAGGAATCCGCTATGTGATCGCGGCAGTGACACTTGAGACGATCGAAGAAGCAAGACAGATCATGGATGAATACGCGCCGGAGGATCTTTCGATCCGCCAGATCAGCGTAAGCGACGTGCACCGGGCAGGCGCTTACCACATGCTGCAGGCGCAGAATCCCGTGATGCTTTTTTCGTTCACACTATGAGGCAGGTGTTGGTGAGCCAGGGGGACGGGGTGGGTGGTCCATTTTGGGGTGCCCCAAAATGGACCACCCACCCCGTCCCCCTGGCTCACCAACACCCCCCGGCTCACAAAAGGTAAGAAATCATGACACAAAACACATCTTTTCCCCGCATCCTTCTTGGCGCACCGGCGAGCGGGTCTGGTAAGACGGCCGTTACATGCGGGCTTCTGTGCGTGTTAAAAAGGCGCGGCTTGGAACCGGTATCGTTTAAGTGCGGACCGGATTATATCGATCCGATGTTCCACAGGACGGTCCTTTCGATCGAAAGCCGGAACCTCGACATGTTCTTTTCGGGAAAAGAAGGCGTCACCGGGACGCTTTCGAAGGCGGCAGGGCGTTTGGGCGTGATCGAAGGCGTGATGGGCCTCTACGACGGGACGGATCCGAAAACCACGGAAGGCTCCGCGTATGAGATCGCGCAGGCCACGGATTCACCGGTCCTCCTGATCATGCCGGCATTCGGCGCCGGAAGGACGATCGGCTCCCTGATCCTCGGACTTCTTTCCGACGATCCGGACAGACGGATCCGCGGGATCATCTTAAACGGCATGTCATCGTCTTATTATGAAAAAATCTGTGATGCGCTCAGTGAAAAGATCCGAAACGCCGGGTATGATGCAAGGCTTCTCGGCTGTATCCCGAAGATCAAAGATCTGCATCTGGATTCCAGACATCTCGGTTTGAAACTTCCGAATGAGATCGATGATCTGAGAGAGCAGATCGACCGGATCGCCGATGCGATCGAAGAAAACTGTGATACGGATGGGATCCTGCAGATCATGCGGGATGCATCGCCGCTCCCTGCCGGTAAATCAAAGGCGGGCGCGCAGCAGGAGCATCCGGGTGATCCCATGCAGCTTGCACTGACAGTCCCTGCCATTCATACGGACAGATCGCCCATTCTGGCGATCGCACGCGATGATGCGTTTTGCTTTTATTACCGGGAAAATCTGGACCGGCTGGAGTGCGCAGGTATAAAGCTCGCACCCTTTTCTCCGATCCGTGATGCGCATCTTCCAAACGGGGCGGCAGGGCTTTTGCTTGGCGGCGGCTATCCGGAACTGTATCTGCCGGCGCTTTCGGAGAATGTCCTCATGAAAGAGGCAATCCGGGAGGCAATCCGGTCCGGGATGCCTGCGATCGCGGAATGCGGCGGCTTTATGTATCTGCACGAGTCGATCGAAGATACGGAAGGAAAGCCGTATGAAACGGCAGGCGTGATCAGTGGGACCTGCCGTTATACGGGGCATCTTGTGAACTTCGGCTATGTGACCGCCGCGGAGCATCGGGGCTTACATGAGAGCGCTTTTGCGGATGTCCTGCCCGGCATGCGCGGACATGAATTCCACTATTATGAGAGCACGGCCGAGGCGGAGGACATATTGCTTGTCAAAAAGACGACAGGCCGCATGTACCCGGCAATGATCGCGCGCGATCGCATGCTGCTTGGCTTTCCGCATTTCTACTATGGAGATAACGGATTTGTTTCGAAATTGATCGAAGAGATGGAAAAGTATGGAAAATAAGAATTGCAGCCGCTTTTTTGCCAATAAGGAATGTGAATACTATCCCTGTCATAAGATGAAGGGGGATCTGAACTGTCTGTTCTGCTATTGCCCGCTCTATCATACGGATTGCGGCGGCAATTATAAGATCACGGAAAAAGACGGAAAGAAGATCAAGAGCTGTGTCGACTGCGCCTTTCCGCACATCGCCTCCAACTACGATGCCGTGATCGAGCGCCTTCGGAACGCACAGCGGTAAATCCTTGCAAGGCTTTTTTAAAACCGATATACTTAAGGAAACGTGGGAGGGATACGATGAGCAAGACAACGCATGAGATGCTGACTGAGATCATGGGAGAGTTTAATATGCTGGAACACCTGAAGTCTTCGGATATTCCGGGCATCGATCTGTACATGGATCAGGTCACCACGTTTATGGAAGATCATCTGAAGGGGACGGCGCGTGATCCGATCCACGATAAGGTCATGACCAAGACCATGATCAACAATTACGCGAAAAACAAGGTCCTGCCGCCTCCGTTAAAGAAAAAATACACAAAGGAGCACATGCTGCTCCTGATCTTTATCTACTATTATAAAAATGTGCTGTCCATTACCGACATCAATACGCTCTTTCGTCCGATCAGGGAGAAATACTTCGGCAAGACGGATGGATTTGGCATCGCGGAGCTCTATGACCGTGTGGCAAATATGTGTCGGGACGATATGGAAGCACTGAAAGCGGGCATCATGCAGAAGTATGAGGAGACGGAAAAGGCGTTTGAGGACGCTTCCGATGAGGACCGTGATTTTCTGCGCCGGTTTGCACTGATCTGCAAGCTTTCGTATGATGTAACCGTAAAGACACTTTTGATCGAGAGAATGCTGGATCGGATGGCAGATGAAACAAAACGTTAGTACGAACAAAGAGCAAAACAGTACAAATAAGGTGCGCCGGGGCGGATGGGTCATTGCGATAATGATCGCCCTGGCTGTTTTGATTTTTATGACTGTCGTCGCACTGGTCATCATGAACCGTCAGATGAACCGCCTCGCGGAGCGGCCGGGTGAGAACGCAGCGCCCCTGGCGCGTCACTATGCGTTTATCGCAAAGAATCCGTCCGATGCCATCTTTCGCAGTATCTTCGAAGGCGCGAAAGAAGAGGGAAGTGAGACGGGCACCATCGTTGAATGGTTCGGCGAAGAAAGGGAACCGGACATCACCGAAGAAAATCTTGTGGAGATGGCGATCGCGGCGAAGGTTGACGGTATCATTTTAGAGGGGCGCGCCGGTGAGCATCTTGCTACCATGATCGAAAAGGCGCGTCATGCCGGGATCCCGACAGTAACGGTATACCGTGACTGTTACGGGAGTGCAAGACAGAGCTATGTCGGTGTTGCCTCCTACAGCTACGGCCGTGAATATGCAAGGCAGATCATCCGCTTTGCCGGTAAAGCGACACATTCGGCTCTTCTGTTTCTTGATTCCAACGGCGATGACAGTGAGCAGAACATTGTCTGCAACGGGATCCGCAATACGCTTTCCAATGAGGGCAATCACCTCAGGATCGAGCTTGAGACGGTCAAGGTCAATACAGACAGTACGTTCAGTGCGGAAGAGGATATCAAGCGGACACTTCTTGCGATCGATAAGCTTCCGGATATCATCATCTGTATGGATCCTGTGACGACCGACTGTATGTACAGGGCGGCCGTTGAGTACAATCTGCTGGACCGTATCTCCCTTCTGGGGTTTTATACGGAGAAGTCGACGCTTGAGGCGATCGAAAAAGGCAATATGCAGGCCACGGTCACCGTGGATTTTCATAAGATGGGGCGTACTGCGGTGGATGCCCTGAATGAGTATGATGAGACCGCTTTTATCAGCGATATGTATACGCAGGAAGCGGAAACGGTCAACCGGAGCAACTTACGGGAGTACAGGGAACAGTAATGAACGTCAGACAGGTGTGTATGCGATCACTCAACAGAATACAGACGAAGCTCCTGCTCGCGTTCCTTCTGACGACGGTCGTGATCATTGCCGTGAACCTGTATGTCTATGGCAATATCAACAGGATCCTGGCCGGGTTTGAGCGTGTGTATGCAAGTAACGCATCCTTAAATGACATGCAGAATTCGCTCGGCCGTATCCAGATCGACCTGACGGAGTATCTAAACTCCAAGAGTCCGTCAGCGCTCGAAGACTACTATCGTGATTCGGATAAGTACCGCGGCATGTTAGAGTCGCTGAACGATCAGATCGTGGATGATGCGAACCTTTTGTCGGAAAAAAATATCCGCAATATGTCCGTTTCCTACTTAGAGGGTACGGACCGCGCGATCTCATACAGGCGGGCCCGTAATGTCGAGGGATACAAAAACGCGTATGAGCAGGCGACCAGACTCCACAACTATATTCTGAGCATCATCTATACGCTGAACAATGAGCGTTTCAGGGAAAACAGCAACAGCTATGCAACGCTTGTCGAGATCTGCCGGAGAGTTGAGATGCTCGATATCGTGATCCTGTGCCTGTCAGGACTTTTGAACGTGTTTCTGATCACGCTTCTGACAAGGCAGATCACGAGCCCGCTAAAAGATCTTGCGGGCGCGGCAGACCGGATCGCAGGCGGTGACCTTGATGCTCCGCCCGTTCCCGTGACGACGCATGATGAGATCGCCCGCGTGTCGGTTGCGTTTAACCAGATGGCGGCATCCATCAGACAGCATATCGAGCGCCTGCGTCTGAGCATGGAGGCGGAGCGGCAGATGCAGGAAAAAGAGCTTCTCATGGAGACGCACTTAAAAGATGCGCAGCTTAAATATCTGCAGGCGCAGATCAATCCGCATTTTCTTTTTAATACACTGAATGCGGGCGCGCAGCTTGCGATGATGGAGGATGCCGACCGGACTTACGAATACATTCAGCACGTTGCGGATTTTTTCAGATATAATGTCAAAAAGGATTTCGAGAGCGTCACACTTCGGGAGGAGATCGAACTTGTCGATCATTATATCTACATATTGAATGTACGTTTCGGCGGAGAGATCCATTTTGAGAAGCAGATCGATGCGTCACTTCTGGATACGCAGATCCCGGCCATGACGCTGCAGCCTATCGTGGAGAACAGCGTCAACCACGGCATTCGCGGCATTGAACGCGAGGGCAGGATCCTGCTTCGGATCTATAAGGAAGTCGATGCGGTCTGCATCAGTATCGCGGACAACGGCGTCGGGATGGATGAAAAGCTGATCAGCCAGCTTCTTGACGGCAAGACACCCGAGCGCGCCGGTGAGAAAAACAGCAACGGCGTGGCCTTTACAAATGTCGTTCGAAGGCTGCAGCTGTTTTTGGGAAAAGAAGACGTGGTGGATATCATTTCCGAAGGGAAGGATCTCGGTACCGAAGTGGTGCTGTACCTGCCTTTCATGGGGGCATAGAAAATGTACAAGATTATGTTGGCGGACGATGAGGGGATCGTCATTGACGCGCTGACCTTCATCATCGAAAAGAATTTCGGAGAAAAGTGCAGCATCGAGTATGCCAAGACAGGCAGAAGCGTGATCGAGCTTGCCGAGCGGATGCGTCCGGATATCGCGATCATGGATATTCAGATGCCCGGCATCAACGGCATCCAGGCGATGCAGGAGATCAAACGCTTTTCGCCGGGGACACTGTTTATCGTTTTAAGCGCATATGACCGCTTTGAATATGCCAAGAAGGCGATGGAGATCGGCGTTCTGGAATATATCAACAAGCCGATCGAGAAGAGCACGATCGTGAGTGTTCTGTCCAAAGCAATGGCGGAAGTCGATAAGATCCGGGATAAGAGAAGCAACGATCTTCTGATCCGGGAGAAGCTGGAAACGGTCGTTCCGATGATCGAAAACGGCTTCATTTATTCCGTTATGTTTCAGGAGAACTTTGCGGACCAGATCGATAACTATAAGCACCTTCTCGGCATCGAGGAGAATTACGGCTGCATGCTCGTGATCCGGTACGGCGAAGAATCCGGCACAGGTGAGCTGACCAATGTTGTCGGGACATCTGTCCGCGTGCAGTCCTGTTATCATGAGATGCGTGAGATCGTGCAGGAGTTCTTCCACGGCGTGATCGGTCCCATGATGGCGAATATGCTGGCGATCTATGTGCCGGTATCGGAAGAAAATATCGGCGAAGAGTACGAGAAGCGTGTCGAGATGATCGAAAGCGCCCGCAAGATGGTGCGCAAACTCAAAGAGAGACTGGATGCGAAGTTCCTGGTCGGCATCGGCTCGGCAAGACCGTTTTCGGAAGCGGGCACTTCTTATTCGGAAGCGATCCGCGCACTGCGTAACGCTTCGGGCAGCGTATCCCATTTCATGGATGCACCGGTCGGATGTCAGTACGAAGACGACTATCCGATCGAGACGGAGAATAAGATGCTCTCCTGTGTATCGGCCGGTAACGTGCAGGAGGCGGCTGCGCAGGCAACGCACTTTTTTGACTGGATGCTCGATAAGCACAGCGGCGAAGATATGGACATCAAGATCAAAGTGCTTGATTTTGTGCTTCGTGCAGAGCAGATCGCATTTCGTAACGGCAATATGACGTACCGTTTCAACAGCCGTTCGGATTATCTTGAGACGATCGTCGGAGCGATCAATTACGAAGAACTGCGTCTCTGGTTCATGGAAAAGATCCAAAACGCGGCAAAATATGTAGCCGAGCAGAAGGACCAGACATCCCTCGGTGTGGTTGACAGCGCCAAGGAGTATATCCGCGCGCACTATCACAAGGATATTTCACTTGACGAGGTCAGCCGCAAGGTCAACATCAGCCCGTACTATTTCAGCAAGCTTTTTAAAGAGGAGACGGGTGTCGGGTTCGTGGAATATGTGACGGGGATCCGTATGGAAAAAGCAAAAGAACTGTTGCGGACGACGAACCTCAGCATGAAAGAGATCTGTAATGCGGTCGGCTATGCGGACTCCAATTATTTCAGCCGATCATTTAAGAAAAATGTAGGAGTGACACCTACAGAGTACAAGGAGAACAGATAGATGAGCACAGCACGGAAAGCCTGCATCGCTCTTGCAGGCATTCTGCTTACGATGACGATCCTTTTGGGATGCGGCAAGGAGCCGGCTGCGCAGGAAGAAGCGCAGGAGCCCGGTAGGATCCGCATCGGGATGAGTTTTGACAGCTTTGTCGTTGAACGCTGGCAGCGCGACAGGGATGTATTCGTATCGACCGCTTCGGACCTCGGTGCAGATGTGAATGTACAGAATGCAAACGGGGATGCGACGGAACAGGTGAACCAGATCAGGCGCTTTATCGAACAGGGGATGGATGCGATCGTGGTCGTCCCTATCGATCCGGCAACGCTTCGGGATGTCGTTTCGGAGGCAAAAGAAGCAGGGATCCCCGTCATCAGTTATGACAGACTGATCTCGGATACGCCGACGGATCTGTATATCTCGTTTGATAACGAAAAAGTCGGAGAACTGATGGGCAAGGCCATGAGCAAGGCGCTTAAAAAAGGCGATCAGGTGCTCATGATCTGCGGACCCAAAACGGACGGAAACGTTTCTCTTGTGCAGGACGGCTTCGTTTTCGAGATGACCAAAAGCGGCATTTCGATCCTTGATACCACATATATCGATGACTGGAACGCGGCCCTTGTGGAGCCGTATATCAATGAACATATGGATCTTGTAAGGCAGGCGGATGGGATCATGTGCGGGAACGACAGCCTTGCGGGTGAGGTAATACGTATCCTGTCCGAGCATCGGCTGGCAGGAAAGATCCGTGTTGTCGGGCAGGACGCCGAACTGGAAGCATGTCAGAGGATCATCGAGGGAACCCAGCTGATGACGGTCTATAAGCCGGTAGAGCTTCTTGCCAAGCGTGCGGCGGAGATCGTGGTCAGAATGGCAGCAGGTGAAGAGACGGAAGAACTCCTGAAGCTCATCAACGGGCATTATGCGGTACCGTATATGTACCTGGATCCGCTGGCCGTAACCCGGGAAAACATCGATGCCACCGTGATCGATTCGGGCTTCCACAGACGGGAAGATGTCTATCTTGATCGTCCGAACATATAGGACAAAATTGTCATCACAAAATAATCTTACAAAAAAGTGCTAATCATAGCACAGATTTTTCAAAACAGAATAAAAAAGTGCAGAAAGTCGCAAGCAATTGCGGCTTTTTGTTTGTTATATTTTCGATAGCAACAAAAAACAAAATTCATGGGAGGATAATCATGAAAAGAAAGTTACTCAGCACAATCATCGCATTGGCAACTGTAGCTTCCATGCTCGCAGGCTGTGGCGCTGCAGCAACTCAGGAAGCAGCACCTGCAGCAGATGCAGCTAAGCAGGAAGCAGCAGCTCCCGCTGACGCAGCAGCTCCGGCAGCAGACGGAATCCAGGTTGGTATCGTTCTTCCTACAAAGGATGAGCCGAGATGGTTACAGGACCAGGCACAGTTCGAATCTATTCTGGGCGATGCAGGTTTCACAAACCAGGTACTCTTCAGCCAGGGCAGCTCTGCTACAGAGAAGACCAATGTTGAGACACTTGTTTCTCAGGGCATCAAAGTTCTGATCATCTGCGCACAGGACGGTGCAGCAGCTGCAGCAGCTGTAGAAGCAGCAAAAGCTGAAGGCGTTACCGTAGTTGCATACGACAGACTGATCACAGGCACAGATGCTGTTGACTACTATGTAACATTCGACAGCTTCGCAGTAGGTGCAGCGCAGGGCCAGTACCTGATCGACAACGCACCGGCAGGCAAGAAAGATGTTCCGCTTTACCTGTATGCAGGCGCTGCAACAGATAACAACGCATTCATCTTCTTTGAGGGCGCTTGGAGTGTTCTTCAGCCGAAGATTGCTGACGGCACATTCAAGATCGCTAACTCTTCCGAAGCTGAAGGCCTGAAAGACAAAGCTGAACTTACACGTGACGAAGTAGCTAAGATCATCGGTCAGGTTACTACAGACTGGGATTTCAACGTAGCTAAGTCCAAAGCAGAAGCACACCTTACAGCTAACGATGCATCCCTTAAGGGTGACGTTGTTGTACTTGCTCCCAACGATGGTACAGCTCGTTCGATCGCAGACGTATTCGCAACAGACAAAGACGTTACAAGCTATGTTGTAACAGGTCAGGATGCTGAGAAGGCTTCTGTACAGTACGTAATCGATGGCAAGCAGTCCATGACAGTATTCAAGGATACAAGAACTCTTGCAGCTGACTCCGTTGCAATGGCAGTTTCCATCCTGAAGGGTGAGACACCTGCAACAGATACAACCTACAACAATGAGAAGAAGGATGTTCCTGCTAAGCAGACAGACATCGTTGTTGTAACAAAAGACAACGTAAAGGCAGCTCTGATCGATTCCGGATACTATGATGCATCCGAATTCACAGGACTGTAAGATCCAATCGGATCCACAGTAATTTAGAAGTAAAAGGCCGGCTTTGGCGATACAAAGTCGGCCTATTTCAAAGGAGGTCTTGCAGTGGGCGATTACATATTGGAGATGAATAATATCACAAAAGAGTTCCCGGGTGTTAAGGCCCTGAGTGATGTTAATTTTAAGGTAAAAAGAGGAGAGATTCATTGTCTGGTTGGTGAGAACGGAGCCGGTAAATCCACGCTGATGAAAGTTTTATCCGGTGTACATCACTACGGGACATATACGGGCGATATCGTATACAACGGTGAAGTACAGCAGTTTAAATCCATCGCTGACAGTGAAGCGAAAGGTATCGCGATTATCTATCAGGAACTGGCACTTGTGCCGGAACTGAGTGTGTACGAGAACATTTATTTCGGTCATGAGATCATGAACGGAAAGACGATCGATTGGAACAAGACGATCATCAAAGCATCCGAAATGCTTGAAAAGGTACGTCTTCACATCGACCCTTCCATTAAGGTTAAGACGCTTGGCGTCGGCAACCAGCAGCTGGTTGAGATCGCCAAGGCATTGAGCAAAAACGTAAAGCTTCTGATCCTCGACGAGCCGACGGCTTCGTTGAATGAGGATGACAGTAAAAACTTATTGGATCTGATCAGAGAATTAAAGAACCAGGGCGTTTCCTGCGTTATGATTTCTCATAAATTAAAAGAGATTACAGCGATTGCGGATACGATCACAGTCCTTCGAGACGGCGCGACCATTACTTCGATCGACGTTACACAGCGTAAGATCGAGGAAAAAGAGATCATCAAATACATGGTTGGACGTTCGATCGAGAATATCTATCCCAAGCGTGAACATAAGAACATCGGAGAGGTTGTTTTCTCCGTAAACAACTGGACCGTACAGGATCCTGTCAAAGACAGAAACCTGCTTGAAAACATCAACATCAACGTCAGACGAGGCGAGATCGTCGGTCTCCAGGGTCTGATGGGTGCCGGCAGAACAGAGCTTGCACTCGGGATCTTCGGTAACACACCGAATTATAAGATCCTTTCCGGTGATGTCACCATGGAAGGAAAGACCACGCGGTACAAATCCCCTAAGGATGCGATCGCGGCAGGTCTTGCATATGTAACGGAAGACCGTAAGGGCAACGGACTTGTCCTGATGCAGGATATCAAGTACAACATCTCCCTTACCAACCTCGATCAGCTGACCGAAGGTATCGCGATCAATGAGAACGAAGAGATCATCGTCGCGAACGATTACCTTGAATCCATCAACATCAAGGCGCCTTCGATCCTGCAAAAAGTGCGTAACTTATCCGGCGGTAATCAGCAGAAGGTACAGATCGCAAAATGGCTTTTTGCAAAACCCAAGGTGCTGATCCTTGACGAGCCGACGAGAGGTATCGACGTCGGTGCGAAGTACGAGATCTATTCACTGATGAACAAGCTGGTGGAGCAGGGCATGAGTATCATCATGATCTCTTCGGAACTTTCCGAGGTCATGGGTATGAGCGACAGACTTTATGTTATGTCCGAAGGAAAGATCACCGGTGAGCTTACGGCAGAAGAAGCAACTGATGAAAAAGTCATGGCAATGGCTATTCAATCATAGGAGGAATAAAGATGAGAGATAATGACAGAAGGATGTCCGTCGGAGCAGAACTTGGACAGCTTTTAAAGAGTAATATCAGAGACTATATGATGTACATTGCCCTGATCGTGATCATGGGCTACTTCACCTACATGACGGCCGGCGCCTTCATTCAGGCGAGAAACATTTCCAACCTGTTTAACCAGGCCGGCTATGTAATGATCCTTGCGATCGGTATGACACTGATTCTGATCATCAAGCACATCGACCTGTCCGTCGGTTTTGTTGCCGGCTTCTCGGGTGCGATCGCAGCGATCCTGATGACCAAAGCGGAGATGAGCGAATGGATCGTGATCCCGATCGTATTGCTGCTCGGTCTTGCGGTTGGTTTATACCAGGGCCTTCTGGTTACCAGAGTCGGCGTTCCCGCATTCGTAACCACACTGGCAGGTATGTTTATCTTCAGAGGGCTTTTGTCCCTTTCCCTGCAGGAGACAGGTACGATCATCGTTCCGAACGAAGGCTTTAACGCACTTTCCAACGGCTTCATTCCCGACCTCTTAGGCGGTGGTGAGCTTCACCTTTTGACAATGGTCATCGGTGTGGTCGCAGTCATCCTTGTGATCTATACGCAGATCAAAGCAAGAAGAAACCGTCAGAAATACGATTTCAAAGTTGTATCCGCACCGGTATTCGGCTTTACGCTTTTGGTCGTATCCTGCATCATCATGCTGATCATCTATGTGCTTGCCGCATATCAGGGTCTCCCCTGGACGGCAGTGATCGTAGGCGTTGTACTTTTCATCTACAACTACATGCTCAATAAGACAAAACTCGGCCGTTACATCTACGGTATCGGCGGTAACGATCTTGCGGCGGAGCTTTCCGGTGTTAACGTAAAAGCGGTTACACTGTTCTGCTTCTGCTCCATGGGTACACTTGCTGCACTTGCAGGTATCCTGTACACATCCAGATTACAGTCCGCTACACCGACAGCAGGTAACGCATTCGAAATGGATGCCATCGCATCTTCCTACATCGGCGGTGTTGCAGTCAGCGGCGGTATCGGCCGTGTAACGAACACGATCATCGGTGCGCTTGTTATCGTATCCTTAACAAACGGCATGAACCTGATGGGTGTTGATATCTCTTACCAGTACGTTGTAAAAGGTATCATCTTCGTCATCGCGGTTGCATTCGATGTTTGCACAAGAAGAAAATAAGAGGATAACCTTTCAGAAAAAGGGGCTTTGCGTTGCGCAAGGCTTCTTTTTTTTGCTATAATGAAAAAACCGTGTGGCATGTATAAGAAGCCCGCGGCAAGGAGATTTTTTCAAGAATGAGTATTTACGATACATTGAACGAACAGCAGAAGGAAGCCGTATTTCAGACCGACGGGCCGGTCCTGATCCTGGCGGGTGCGGGATCGGGCAAGACGCGCGTTCTGACGCACAGGATCGCGTATCTGATCGAGCATTGCAGCGTCAGTCCCTGGAATATCCTGGCGATCACGTTTACGAATAAGGCAGCGGAAGAGATGCGACGTCGTGTGGACGATCTTGTCGGGTTCGGTGCGGATTCCGTATGGGTCGCGACATTTCACTCGACCTGCGTGCGGATCCTTCGAAGATATATCGATCAGATCGGATACGACAACAATTTTACGATCTATGATACGGACGATCAGAAGACGCTGATGAAAGAGGTGTTGAAGCGCCTGCAGATCGACAGCAAGCTCTTAAAGGAGCGAAGTGCGCTCGCGGCGATCTCTTCTGCGAAGAACGAACTGATCTCACCGGAAGAGTATGCACATGATGCTGCGCTTTCGTTTGATTTTCACAAGCAGAAGATCGCGGCCGTCTATACGGAATATCAGAATGCACTTCGCAAGAACAACGCGCTTGATTTTGACGATCTTCTTGTCAAGACCGTAGAACTTTTCCGTGCGAATGCAGAGGTCCTCTCGTACTATCAGGACAGGTTCCGCTATATTATGGTCGATGAGTATCAGGATACGAATACGGTTCAGTTTGAGCTGCTCCGTCTTCTGGCGAGCCGCTATAAGAATCTTTGTGTGGTCGGTGATGATGACCAGTCGATCTATAAATTCCGAGGCGCAAATATCCGCAATATCCTGGATTTCGAAAAGCAGTTTCCGGAAGCCAAGGTGGTCAAGCTCGAGCAGAACTACCGCTCCGTGCAGAATATCCTGGATGCGGCGAATGCAGTGATCAAGCATAACGTGGGCCGTAAGGAAAAGGCGCTCTGGTCCGATAAGGGAACCGGGCAGACGATTCGCTTTAAGCAGTTTGATTCTGCGTATGACGAGGCGGATTTTATCGCAGACGAGATCAGACAGAAGAGCCGTGACGGCGAGATCGACCTTGCGGATTGCGCTGTGCTGTATCGTATGAATGCGCAGTCCAGACTTTTGGAAGACCGCATGATCTTTAAGAACATACCTTACAATGTGGTCGGCGGCGTGAACTTTTACCAGAGGCGCGAGATCAAGGACATCCTCGCGTATTTGAAGACGATCGACAATGCGCGCGATGACGTGGCGGTCAAGCGTATCATTAATATCCCCAAGCGTGGGATCGGCCAGACGACGATCGAACGCGTACAGGATTATGCGACGGCAAACGGCATTTCGTTTTATGATGCACTGAAGGAGGCGGATCGGATCCCTTCGCTTGGAAGAGGCGCCGGGAAGCTGGCACCTTTTGTCACAATGATCGAAGCATACAGGGGGAAGCTTTCGTACTATGGGCTTCGGAATCTTATGCAGGACGTTCTGACGCAGACAGGCTATATTGAGGCGCTGCAGGAATCCGATGAGGAAGAGGATCAGATCAAGGAGCGTATCGCCAATATCGACGAGCTCGTCTCCAAGATCGCGGAATATGCCGACAGAAGTGAGAATGACGGCGAAGAGGCGACGCTTTCGGGTTTCCTTGCGGAAGTGACGCTGATGAGCGACATCGACCGCGTAAGCGACGATACGCCGCATGTGCTTTTGATGACGCTTCATGCCGCGAAAGGTTTGGAGTTTAAGACGGTTTATATAGCCGGTATGGAAGACGGCATTTTCCCAAGCTATATGACGATCACGGCGGATGATCCCGCCGAGGTCGAAGAGGAGAGACGCCTTGCCTATGTCGGCATTACGCGTGCCAAGGAGAATCTGACGCTGACCTGTGCGCGAAGCAGGATGCTGCGCGGTGAGACGCAGTACAATCCGGTCAGCCGTTTTATCAAGGAGATCCCGAGCGAGCTGCTTGATCAGAAACTCCCGAAGCAAAAGCCTTTATTCAATGATCTGGCGGACGGATGGTCAGGCGGCGGCATGAGCGGCGAAGAATTCTTCAGAAGTGCCGGCGCAAGAAGTGTGCAGTCGTTTTCATCCCTTGATGATTCGATCGGACGGACTAGACCGCAGTTCGATGACAGGCGTCCCAAGGCTGTCCTGAAACCGAAGGTGACCGCAGCGGAGAAGAGACCGTTCTATATGCAGGGTACGCCGGCTTTGCAAAAAGGCGCTCCGGCCGGGGCAAAACCTGATTACGGGGTAGGCGATCGCATCAGGCACATCAAGTACGGAGAGGGTGTAGTCGCAGCACTTGAAGAGGGTCCGCGTGACTATCGTGTGACCGTCGACTTTGACGACTACGGACAGAAAGTGATGTATGCTGCATTTGCCAAATTGAAAAAGATTTGATGTTGTTTCGAAAAGAGGCGTATGCTATACTTTTTATATGAATGAAATATTCTGACTTTACATTTCAGAATACGCTCCGCGAGGATGCGCAACTTACGGAAAGAGAGGACGCGACATGAGTAAACTGGACGAGTTGGTAGCGATGGAGAAGATCCACAATCTTCTCGGCAAGAAGGACAAAGAGAAGAAGCAGATCAGCCCGCTGTTCTGGATACTCGGTGTGATCGCGATCATCGCTTTGATCGCGGGCATCGCATATGCGGCTTATAAATACTTCACTCCGGATTATCTGGAAGATTATGATGACGACTTTGACGATGATTTTGATGATGATTTCGATCTCGATGAAGCCGACGATGATGATGCGGATCAGAATTAAGAAGAGGGTACCATTTGAAAAAGGGTGAATTGACAGAAGGCGTGGTAACACGCCTTCTTTTTCCGAATAAAGCAACTGTAACGGACGCAGAAGGGAATACCTGCGCGGTAAAAGGCGCACTGCCCGGCCAGCGGTTGTCTGTTTTTGTCAAAAAAGTGAGAAAGGGCAAGGGTGAAGGGATCGTGCGCGAAGTGCTCGAACCGGCGCCCAATGAGATCCCGGCGCAGTGCCCCCATGCGGACGCGTGCGGCGGATGCAGCTATCAGACGCTTTGCTATGAGGATCAGCTTGCGCTTAAAGAAGCACAGGTGAAGGAACTCCTTGCACCGTATATCAAGGATGCGGATGGGCGTGACCTGTGGGAGCCGATCCACCGAAGTCCTTCGCAGTTTGCGTATCGCAATAAGATGGAGTTTACGTTTGGCGATGAAGTGAAGGACGGACCGCTTTCTCTTGGTTTACATAAGAAAGGTGGCTTCTACGATATCGTACCGGTGAAGGACTGTGCGATCGTGGATAATGACTATCACAGGATCCTTGCAGCAACTCTGGAATTTTTCGATCGGAAGAAGGTCCCGTTTTATCACAGGCTCTGTCATACGGGGTATCTGCGTCATCTGCTGGTACGCAAGGCCGTGCGGACAGGCGAGATCCTGGTAGCGCTTGTGACAACATCGCAGACAGCATTTCCGACCGGCGATTCGGCTGCGGAAAGGGCGGAGGATACGCCGGGAAGAGCATTCGGAGCGGGGATGCGTTCGGAAGAAGATGTTATGTTAACTGAATGGAAGGACTGTCTTCTGTCACTTGCATATGACGGAAAGATGACCGGGATCCTTCATACCGTAAACGATACGCTTGCGGATGTGATCCAGAGTGACAGGACAGACGTGCTGTACGGACAGGACTATATCACGGAAGAGATTCTGGGGCTTACCTTCAAGATCTCGCAGTTTTCCTTCTTTCAGACCAACAGCCTTGGCGCGGAAGTCCTCTATGAGACGGCACGCGATTTTATCGGCTCGCTTGACACCAATCCGGACGGAACGCCGGGGCAGGTCCTTTTCGACCTTTACAGCGGTACCGGTACGATCGCGCAGATGATGGCACCTGTTGCCAAAAAGGTGATCGGCGTTGAGATCGTGGAGGAAGCCGTCGAGGCGGCCCGCGTGAATGCCGGTCTGAACGGACTTACCAACTGCGAGTTTATCGCAGGAGACGTTCTGAAGGTACTTGATGATATCGCAGAGAAGCCCGATTTTATCATTCTCGATCCGCCGCGTGACGGCATCCACCCAAAAGCTCTTAAGAAGATCATCGACTACGGCGTGGACCGGATCCTGTATATTTCCTGCAAACCGACGAGCCTTGCCCGCGACCTTGAGATGTTTACAGCCTGCGGGTACCGCGTTGCGCGCGTTACGGCAGTCGACATGTTCCCCGGAACCGTCCATGTGGAGACTGTAGTGTTGCTCACAAGAGTGAACTAATAGAAATCCTTGAATTTACGCACTTTTTCGAGCATTTCACGTTTGAAAAGACCGATTGGTCAGAGCGTGGAAAGCATATGAAAAAGTATATTCGGGTAGTTGTAGCTGTTGAACTCGTGACAGTAGGTGCAAAAATAGAGCCTACGTCGTGACAGTAGTGCACTACTTGAATATGTCTGAAATAAACAAAATAAGAATCGTCGGAAGACGCTTAACTTACAGCATTTCCTGTGGGTTAGGCGTCTTTTTTTGTTTTATTCCAAATCTAAGAAAGGAGGAACGCCAGTGGATTTTGATTATTTTTATGGCAGAGGGGCAGATCAATTTGCTTTTTATCAAATACCCAAGATTTTGATCACGGATGAAAAATTTGCAGGAATAACGATGGAATCTAAAATTCTCTACTCCTTAATGCTGGACAGAGCATCTCTTTCAGCAAAAAATGGATGGCTTATCTTAGAGAAAAGCTGGAGATAGACATAATGACTCAAAGGAATCCTTACGAAGTCAGAAGGATTAATGAAATTCTCGAAATCATGGTCGATGTGCTTAACAGCAAGGCAAAGACAATAAGAAAACGAAGTAGAACATTGAAGGATAGCATGAGGTGTGGTAAAATAAATTCACTAATATGAATGTTATATAAGTGAATGGCAAGCGAGGTATCACTCATGATTATCAGCGAAAGAATTATAAAGGTTTTGAAAGAACGCAATATGACACAGGCGGAGTTTGCAAAGCAGGTGGGAATTTCTACCAGTACCATAAGTGAATGGAAAAAGAGAAAGACTAATCCTACTGTAGAAAAGATAATGGATATTTGTAATGTATTACAGATCACACCTGAGCAGCTTCTAACAGGAAAAGGAATTGAGGATGAAGAGGAAATTGCAGCAGCAAGTCCTGAAAGCAAATTTACTCCTAGGGATGTTCAGATGATTGAAGATTATCATAATCTCAAAGAAGAACAGCAGAAGCGTCTTATGGCTTATATGGATATACTGAAGAAGATAGAGCGTCTTGAGGATATGTAGTTAAAATTATTCGATTAAAAATTTGGACCAGTGGTTTGCGGTCGATTATTTCGACTACAAAAAACATCTTTGTTTGAATATAGAATACATGAAGTCACAATTTGTGACTTCAAAAAAAGAAAATGCAAAGGAATATAGTGTTTATGAAAAATACAACAGACTTACTCACAGTTGAGTCTATTAGAAACTGTGTATATACGATACGTGGACAACAGGTGATGCTTGACAGTGATTTGTCTGATATTTATGGATATGAGCTTAAAGCTATGAATCAACAGGTAAAGCGAAATATTGAGAGGTTTCCCAAAGATTTTATGTTTCAATTAAACCAAGAAGAAATTCCAAACGACTATTTAAAGTCACAATTTGTGACTTTAAACGAAAGTGGAAATAAACGCGGTTTACACATAAAAAAGATGCCATATGCCTTCACTGAACAAGGAATATATATGTTGGCAACTGTGCTCAAGGGAGATTTAGCCACACAGCAAAGTATTTTTATCATGCGTGCGTTTAAGGAAATGCGTCATTATATTCGGCAGAATCAGCAGTTTGTTTCGCAGTCTGAAATGAGCATAGTTACTGCTAAAGTTTCGGAGTTATCTGTGCAAATGGCTGGAGCAATTGATCATCAGAAGCTAACGGATAAAGCAATTGAAGATATACAGAAGAGTATTGATACCTTGAATGAAAACTTTGTTTCAGATAAGGATTTTAAGAATTTCATAATTTATAAAGGTCAGAAGTTTGAGGCAGATGTAGCTTACATAGATATTTATCAGCAGGCAGCCAAGTCAATTTATGTTGTTGATGATTATATGAATACGAAGTCTTTACAGTTATTATCGCAGAAAAATCCAGGGGTTGAGGTTATTCTTTTTACAGAAAATGGACACGGTAAGCGAGGCTTTCTTACAACATCAGTGGTTAATGATTTTCTAAACCAATATCCACCGCTTCGAATTAAGCCAAATCCTGATTGTCATGATAGGCTTATTGTACTCGATTATGGATTATCAACAGAGCAAGCATACCATTGTGGAGCATCCAGTAAGGATGCCGGACGAAAACTCTGTGCTATTAACAAGGTGGAATCGGTACAAATGATTCGTCCGGTTGTTGATGCTTTGTTAAAACTTCCAGATAAAAGTATCTAAAGGAGATGATATTATTGGGGAAAGAAAAAGCAAAAGTATATCTATATACCCGTGTTTCCACATCAATGCAGATAGATGGATATAGAAAAGGTTGAGATTTACGAAGAAGAACAAAAGAACGGCCAATGGCTTAAGTCCATAGAATTCAAGCTTCCTATCATTTCAAAGGATATGAAGATAAGTTTGGACAATGGTTCGCAAATCGAGACGGTATGTCTCTTGAATTCTACCACCTTTCCGGTATAAATCAGTTCAAAGAATGGGGAAAATATGAAAAGGAAAACTATCATGGCGGTGCCCGCCGCCTGTTTTTTGGGCGTCATGGCTACCTGTCTGCTTGGAATAATCATCGGTTCGTTTTATGACTTCAGGATCAACGAGATGCTTGCCAATAAGACTTCCCGGGGAGGCTTCTCCGATGCTGTCAGTCTTAAGCTGGCTTTTCTGGGCGGTACTTTATTTATGTGTCCCGTTTGTGATGATACGCCTGCTCGACGACAGCGCCCCCGTTATAAATACCTAATCACTTTGGACGATCCGATTAGCCAGTTCCGCAGCTGGTGGCAGATGGTCCCCAACCTTGCAGGCAGCGATGACAGCTTCAAATCGTGGCCGAGCGGCAACATGACCAATCACTTTTTATCCGATGTATGCTTCGGAACGCTCATCACATATATTATCTATGCCGTCGTAAGCGAAGCGTTTCTGTCGGCAGCCAGAGCAAATTGAAATAAGGATCCGGATCAGTAATTTTTTTCAAGCAGGGGAAACAGACGATCTCTCGCCGTATTGACAAACGCTTCGACCGCCTGGGCAGATGCATTGGGCCAGATCGCAGGGTTGAGCGCGACCTTGAACAGGGAAAACAGCCTGATCTGTTCTTCCTTTTCTTTTAATACAGCTTCATCATCTGTTTCATAATATGTTCTGAGCATTATATCCCAGATCCTCAGAGCCTGCTCAGGGCTTATTCCTAAGAACCGTTCAACATCCCAGGGTCTGCTTTTGGCTCCATCAACAAAGAGAAAATAGGAGATACCAAGATCGATCAGGGGTGCGCCCAGGCTTACGTCTGCCATGTCTATGAGGACGATCTCTCCATCCTGCAGCATGACATTTTGTGTATGAAAATCTCCATGGACTATTCCTTTTTTCTCTCCCGCAGTCTCAAGAAGTTTATAAAGCAACTCCTGTTCAGCGGGTGTATAGTACTTTCCCATCTGCCGTATTTTCTCTTTTAAAAACGCCGCAGTATCAGGAAGCGCTCCGTTTGGAAGTTCCGTTTCATGCATCTGCTTAAAGAGCCTTCCCATCTTTGCTGCCAGATCGTCAAGCATCTCGGGATGCTTCCTGATGGTTCCCGCAACGGTATCAGCCTTTATCATCTCGAAAACTATTCCGTAGTTTTCTCCGCACCTGACGATATCATAGGAGATGGCTGTTGAAATTCCGTTGACAAAGCAAGTTTTAGCATATTCTTTTTCTTTGCAGATATCCTCAAGACTTGTATTCCCATGATATTCTTTAAGTATGGTCTCATCGTCAAGCTTGTAGACCGTACCGTTTCCTCCTCTGCCAATGATCTCGCATCCGCTTGCGTCGACCTCACGCATCTTTTTGCGTACATCAAATATACTGGCAAATCCGGTCACATCAAAAATATCAAATATTTCGTTGCTGACATTATTTATGATCACCGGCCTGTCAGCCGTCTTTTTGAATTTGAGAAGAACTCTGAGGCCGGCAGATGAGATATACTCAAGCCCTGAGGCATCTATCGTTATCTCTTTGTCCGCGCACTGCGCGGTCATCTCAGGCAGGCATTCTTCAAGCATCTGTTTTTCAAGCTCCGCGGCATTGCCGGCATCGATCCTTCCTGATATCCTGAGCTGATTACTATCCGTCATACTAACAAGCATAGTTGTCTGATCCTCCACATATCTTCAAAGATGATTTATTATATCAAAAAGTTTTGGGGCAATGTAATACATTCTTTTCTGTAGTTCTCTTAATTAGTACGGTTTTGATCGTATTGAAAAAAGAATCCCATACAGGGTACAATAAAATCTGGTCAGACCTGTTAAAGCGAACACTATGTCGCCTTGCATAACAGGTATGATATATTGCTGTCTTTCGGAAAGTCGGTCCATATCGCATGAACAAAGCCAAATTCTCGCTGCACGCATTTATAATCATTATCATTATCTTCTCGGCCGTGCTGTTTTTCTGCACCATGACGGTGTCGGAGCTGGCGGACCTTCGCGTTATTAACGAACGTTACCCGGTAGAGGGCACTGATCTTGCCGTGCGCTATTCGAACGGAAAGGAGAACGGCATCTACAAGGGGCTTGAGAACACAGATACGCTTATGCTTGCAGGCGACTACGGCCACGACTGGGGCCTGGTGCGCGTGGGCGATACGCTTTATATCAACGATGCAGGGCATCATCGCTGGGCCTGATCTACTGCGACTGCGTATGCATTGACCTCGGCAGCTTCGAAAAGCAGCTGCTTGGCCGGAACGCGGTGCTTCGCGGAAGGCGTAATAAGCTCGTTTGAATGGATAACAGACGCTGAAGCCGAGGGAAAGGTGTTGCTCAACGAAAACGACGTCGAGGTCTGTTGTTTGCTCGAACGACTTCGAAATGCAAAGGATCATGTCACGTTTACGCTTGATATGGAAGACTATTATCGGATTAAGGACGCGGAGGCAGATAAAGAAAAACGATAATACAAACTAATCATTTTTAGTCAGCTGATGGTAATAACTAAGCAAGCGTTGCAAAGTTGTGTCATCTGCGCTTTGAGTGTTCTTTATCAGTTCAAATAAGGTAGGATCACTTTTTTTATGAATGTTTATTACATCAGGGGAAATATCATCTGTTTCTCCTGATAAATAGGGAACTGATGTATTCATTTTCTCCGCTATCGATAGTATGACCTGTGGAGAAGGCCTGCGGTCACCTGCTTCATATCTAACGTAGGATGCAGCCGTTAATCCAATCCGCCGTGCAGCTTCAGCTTTAGAAAGGTTAAGCCTTTCTCTTGCAGATTTGAGGCGTTCAGGAATAAGAGTATTATTCGTATGGTTCATAATAACCTCCTTGACAATTACCAATGGTAACATTACAATATTACCATTGGTAATATTGTATAAATCCAGACTTTGAATGTCAAGGAAGGTGACGGATTATGAAATTGGAAGTAGAGATGACGGAAGAACAGCTAAACTTGCTGATTTTTGTCTACGGAAATATATGGACGTATTCTGATGAATCAACCGGATCTGCTTGCTGACAATATTGATAAGAGTCTTTATGATGTGAGAGCTTCCGAACCATACCACGGTGGAACTGAACCGCTTATGCGGATTCGGATTTTGGAAAAGTCGGAGGTGGCAGGAGGGGAAAAACTTGGAGAAAAAAGCAATAATACAGTATAAGAAAAGATTTGATGATATCAGGCATGAAGAGAATGGCATTGAATTCTGGTATGCACGAGAGTTGATGGAACTGCTTGAGTATGCTCAATGGAGAAATTTTGAGAAGACCATAGAAAAGGCAAAGACTTCTTGTGAAAACAATGGGATAACTGTAACGGATCATTTTGCTGATGTCAGCAAAATGATAAAAATCGGTAAAGGAGGTAATCGAGAAGTTAATGATTATATGCTCACTCGTTATGCCTGCTATCTCATTGCTGAGAATGGAGATCCCCGAAAGGAACAGATCGCATTCGCGCAGAGTTATTTTGCGGTGCAAACAAGAAAGCAGGAACTTATTGAAGAACGAATTGCATATATAGAAAGAACAGAAGCGCGTGGTAAGCTTAGGGAGTCGGAAAAGCGACTATCTCAGAATATCTATGAGCGTGGTGTTGACGATGCCGGGTTCGCAAGAATACGCTCAAAAGGTGATCAGGCTTTATTTGGAGGATATACCACCAAAGAAATGAAAGAACGTCTTGGTGTCAAGGACTCAAGGCCGTTGGCGGATTTTTTGCCGACACTTACAATAGCAGCCAAGAATCTTGCAACAGAGATGACAAATTACAATGTTGAAGAAAAGGATTTACAAGGGGAGTCAGCGATAACGGTTGAACATGTTGACAACAACAGTTCAGTAAGAGAGATGCTAGGGCAAAGGGGAATCAAACCGGAGAATCTTCCGCCTTCTGAGGATATTAGAAAACTGGAAAGAAGAGTACAAAAGGAAGATAAGCAACTTGCTAAGAAATCGGGGAAACTTCATGAATAGAATCAATCTGTTTAGAACCAGAATAGTGATTGACGACAAGGTATACTTATTAGCAAAGGATGTCAGGAAAGCACTTGGATGCAAAAGCATAGAACAGTTACAAGGTGAATATCCTGAAGAACAGCTACATTATGATGTTTCAGATGCTGTAAATGAAATTATTATGACAGCTGTAAAGAATTCGTATGGTATAAAATAAGGCATCCTTTCGGATGCCAGACATTCAACATATGGAGCATTTTACTCAATTTTATATAGCGCATGCTTCTCGAGTAGTTTCACTCCTATTAGTTCAATATAGTCTTCATATTCGCTTTGTGTAAGTCGTCCAGCCACAACTTCATCCTTTAAGATTTATATAATGCGTCTACAAAATCTGTCAACTCGGTCTTGGTGATGGGATTTGCTTTCGATTTGAGCCTAGGTCTGAATTGAGAAGTCGAAATTCATAAAATGGACAAATTTATTTATTATAATAAACACCGCATAGCAGAAAAGATTTTAGAAAGGACTTGACAGCATGTTTAAAATGAAGCACCCTAGTTCAGTTCAGTTCTAAGTCTAATACTGCGCAAAAATATACTTGGATTAATAAAAGCTCATAGAGCAAACTTTGTTTAAGTTTGCCCTATGAGCTTTTTTAATATGAGTCTCGCTGGCAGAGGAAGATAATTGCTTACCGCAATTGCCAGCTCGCGCAGCTGGGGCTTTGCAAAGCAAAACTCATAAAAGAAAACAAGGAGGAACGAGCACTATGAAAAAAGTTAATCAAGGATTATCTCTTTTGATGTCGCTGCTTTTATGTGTCACAAGCTTCAACTTTAGCTTGATTGCAAAAGCCGAAGAAGCAAATGCAGCAAAAATCATTGGATTTAATCAGCTTGATGAAAGTATTGCAGTACAATCCTTGCCAGTAGGGGCAAGCCTTGATGATGTGGTATTTCCAGATAGCATCAAAGCTACAGTGGAAACTGTAGAGCAGGTAGAGGTGAAAAAGCCTGTAGAAAAACAGACTGAGGCTTCAGATGAGGAGCAGGTTACACCAGTAGAGGAAACTGTTGAAGAAAACATTTCAGAGATAGAGGCTGAGCCAGTAGAGCAAACAGAAGCTACAGAAGAAGTTGAGTCAGAAGTGCCAGAACAGACAGAAGGCACAGAGGAAAAAGTTGAGGCAGCTCCTGTGGAGGAATCAACTCCTGTAGAAGAGACAGCTCCAGAGAATAATGAAACTGAGTCAGTGAATATCAGCCTTGTAGACATTCTGTTTCCAGCTATGGTGGCAAAAGCTGCAGAACTAGAGGAAGGGGCAGAAATCCCATTGGCAGGAGCTACAGCCAAAGCAGCGCAGTCAATTCCAAAAACTGAATACGAAACAGTAATGGAGACAAAGACAGTTCAGTCAGAAATCACTATTGAAAATGTAAATTGGGAGGAAGTAACAGGCGCACAGTTTGATAGCAGTGCAGAAGCTACATACACATTTGAGCCTGTATTTACTACAGATTATGTGGTAGCTACAGCCCTTCCTATAATAACAGTAAATATCGTAAATGCGGATTCGACCATAGCTTTTGACAAGTCTGTAGTCATTGATGGCATTCGCATTTCTGTAAAGGCAGATGCAGGTGTGTTCCCAGAAGGTGCAACACTTTCAGCTACAAAAGTTTACGGCTCTGATTTACAGGCTGTAGAGGCAGCTGTAGATGAAGAGCGCGGTGATGATAAAAACAAGGTAGAATCCTACACATTTGATATCAAGGTGTTAGATGCTGCTGGAAATGAAATCGAGCCAGACAATTCAAAGGGGCAGGTAAAGGTTTCCTTCACACTTGAAGAAGTGGCAGATGCAAACCTTGAAACAGATGTGTATCATGTAAAGGGTGAAGTAGGTAATTTATCAGTAGATAAATTAGCTGCAACAGAAACAGCAGCTACCACAGTAGAGGCTGTCACAGATGGATTCTCTTTCTACACAGTAGAGTTCACTTACAACAACTTACAGTATGTAATGAATGGTGACACAACAGTGGCACTTTCTGATATCCTAGATTATGTAGGATTGCAGGGCACAGTAACAAATGCAGTCAGCGATGCACCAGAATTATTCTCTGTAACAAACACAGAAAATGGTTGGATGGTCACAGCAAATAAGGCATTTAATACTGAGCAAAAGCTCACAGTCACCATTGATGAAAGAGAGTATGAGGTAGTTGTTACAGATAGTACTCTTGAGCCTGTTAAGTATTTAGAAGCTACATGGGATGAGAATAATAATAAATGCACATATACAGAGAAAACCACAAATAACTATATAGAAGTAGATGCAAACAGCACCACATGGAGTGATGGTTCGTATGTGGTAAATAGCAACATAACTATTAGCAACAGAATTACAGCGACTGGATCAGTCAAACTTATTCTTTGCGATGGGGCGACACTGACAGCACCAAAAGGTATTACTGTAGGCTCAAATGCTACTTTGAATATTTATGCCCAAAGCGAAGGAAGTGGCACTCTAGACATTAGTGCGCCTGAATACGAGTATGCTGCGATTGGGGGTTACTCAGATTATGTTGGAGAAGGTGAAACTGTTATTGCTGCTGGTACCATCAATATTCATGGCGGCAACTTGACTGTTACTGGCGGATATGGAGCAGCTGCGATTGGTGGAGGACGCGACTCTACATTTAATTCCATCTCTATTTATGGAGGCACTATAAATGCTACATCAGGTGGAAGTGCAGGAGCAGCAATCGGTACTGGTGATAATGGAAGCAGCTCAGGAAAAACGATAACTATCTATGGTGGGACAATAAAAGCAACTGGTGTAGATTGCGCTGCTGGTATCGGTGGTGGTGGAGATAATGGCGCAGGAACAGTGATAATCAATGGCGGAGAAGTAACCGCAATTGCCGGCTTTAGCGATAACGATTGTGTTGCAACTGGAATCGGAGCTGCGGCATATCGTGGTTACAGTGAATCTGTAATCATCAATGGAGGAACGGTTATCGCCAAAGGCGGTTCGGAGAACACAGCAGGTATAGGAAAGAGATATTTTTATGGACAGGGAGTACAAGTTGGCTCAATAACTCTTGGTGAAAATGTGAAACTGAGTTATAGCACTGATGGAACTAACTATACCACTTATGAAACAGCAGACTACAGTGTGCGAGCACAGTACATGAAAGCAGAAACACAACACGTCCACGACTTTAAATACTCAGCAAATGGAGACACTATCACTGCTGTATGCCAAAATGCTTATTGTGATATCAAAGGTGATTTGACTCTCAAAATAAGTGCACCTGCTGACCTTAAGTATAATGGAGAAGTGAAGACTGCTACACTAAACACCTATAATGCAACTGCATTTCCAGATACCTATGAAATAAAGTATTATCAGGGAGAAAATGAGATTGCTTCCAGCGCTGTAAAAGAGCCTGGGGCTTATACGGCAAAGGTATCAGTGGGTAATGTGACTGCCAGCGTGGACTTTACTATCACAAAGACAGTTGAACCAGAGGAACCAGAAACTGGTGGAACAGCGACAGCTACATTCAATGGTAGCGAAGATGTAATTACAACTCCTTCTGGACTTGAAAAACAAGCAAACGAATTGGCAAAGGACGGGGATAAAGTAGAGCTGAAGCTTGGCATAGACCGCACAAGTCAGGGTAAGGCTACACAGGTATTATCAAATGATGAGAAAATGCATTCTGAGGTCAAAAATCTGTTTAAGAATGAGGAAACTGTAGAAGTAGATGTATTGGAAATCGATATTACAAAGTATGTAAACAATAGCGACGAAGGCAATATTTCAAATACAGATGAAGTACTTGAAATAGGTATTCCTTATGACTTTACAGGAAAGTATGACCCTACAATCGTAAGAAAGCATGGAACAGAGCAGCATACATTTAGAGCTTTGTCATCAAGACCATCAAGCTATGAGGATAAAACATTCTATGCGGATGTAGATGGTGGTAAGCTTTACATTTATTCAAATAAGTTTTCAGAATATGTTATTGCATACTCTACAGAACCAGGAAATGCTCAAAACAGAACAGCCTCAACAGGCGGCTCATCTTCAAGTAGTGGAACATATCCTACCACAGTACCTGTATACAGATTGTTCAACACAGTCACAGGTCAGCATTTCTACACAGCAAACAAAGAGGAACGTGACCTTATACTTGAAAAGAATGGAGCTGATGGCTGGACAGATGAAGGCATAGCCTTTGAGACAGCACAAAAGACCAGCATCCCAGTTTACCGTGTATTTGACCTGGTAAATGGAAATCATATATTTACCACAGATGCTGCTGCTCGCGACATGTACATAGCAAATGGCTGCAGAGATGAGGGCATAGCTTGGTATGCACCAGTTATAGTAGGACGTAAAGTTTATAAGCTAACAGATGCAAAATCAAATAAGGTGACCTACACCACATCAAAAGCAGAAGCAGATAGCCTTGTAGATTTAGGCTTTACCTGTGAAGATGCAGAGTTTGTAGTTTACTAAAAGTAGTGAAAATAAAAAATGGCTTTGAAGCAACCGCTTCAAAGCCATTTTTGGGTTCGCTCTTCCAAATAGGCCAGAGGCTGAAAACAAAACGAACCATTTATACAAAAAGAGTATGCAGTCTTTGCAGATGATGGAAGAATTGAGTGTTACAATTTGTATCATGCATCGATGTTAATAAGACATGCTAGTGATAATAAACTGTATCTGTACGATGTTATAGACATAAAAAAAGAAACGAGCAACCCTCTCGGCCTTAAAGGCTTACCAGACAAAAAACCCATTTCTTGATTATTATAATAAAGACGAAAATGGTTTGTGTCAATATTTTCTAGGATTATTTTGCAAAAAGGTATATATATGAATCTTATAAGGTGTATATGAAATTCCGTAATAAAAATATGAAGTAGAACATTGAAGGATAGCAGGTGGTGTTGATAAAACAAATTCACCAATATGAATGTTATATAAGTGAACAGCAAGCGAGGTATCAATTCATTAAAAGCGAATGTTAGCGAACATATTACAAATATTTACGAAGATGGTGAATTAGATGATAATTCAACCTGTCGGAAATTCCGACAGGTTCGGATGGAAGGAAACAGACAGGTCACAAGGGAACTTCCATTTTATAACCTTGATATGATAATTTCTTTGGGTTATCGAGTTAAATCTTCAACAGCGACGCATTTCCGTAAGTG
>SVFT01000010.1:0-56831 GCA_015056735.1 Lachnospiraceae bacterium
ACCGCCGTGTACCGAACGGTACGCACGGTGGTGTGAGAGGTCGGGGGATTATTCAAATCTCCCTCCTACTCGATTGATGAGGGGCGGAAAAGACGAATAAGCGTTGACCTAGATAGTTAAGCATAACAAAAAGCCCCATGCCGGCTATCATGGATATATTGTCACGAACCTGTAGATTATACTCAGACAGAATCCAATAAATCACTTTCTGCGCGATTCCGTAAGCAAGAAAGTAACAAACAGAAATATTTAAAACAAAGCGAATGACTTTCTTGAATCCTCTTTCATAATCGCGGAAAGTAAAATATTTGTTCAGAAAATAACTGACTATACTGCCAATAATATAGTTCAAGGCGGAGGATATCCAATACCCGCAGCCAATTAAATTATAGGCAACAAACATAACGGCAGTTCCAACCGCTGTATTGATCAGGCCTACAATAATAAATCGCGAAAAAGAACAGTTGAAAATATGGAATAAACGTTTAATTTTTGCGCTGGTAGACAATCCAGATATCTCCTTCCCATATCTTGCAGAAACCATCGGGCGTTTCGTCGTACAGCTTATTCGTAATGATATAATCTGAATGCTTTTTGTCCCACGGGGTGTCCACGGGGTAATCATTTAGTGGATAGCAATCTGCATTCTCGTCAATGCCAAAGAAATAACAGCGTAAGCCGTCGTGGGAAGCATATTGCTCAATCGAAAGGCATGTTTCCTTGGCCCAGTGGTCAACAACAACCACAGAGTTGGGCCCGATATGAGATTCAATGAAATCCATCAATGCGCCGTTGGCCTGATCATTGAATGCATAGTCTTTGGCTCCGCTAATACTATATATGAAGAAGCAGACAATCAGATACAACACCGGAACAGAAGTCCAAATAGCCTCATTTATATTTATAAATACCGCTGTCCAAACCAATATGAGCGAAAAAGCAAACGGAAGATAGTATCGACCGAACATCCCGCTTTTGTTATAAATAAAAAGCTGAGATAGCACTAACAGTACAGCGGGTATTAAAAGCCATCCGTTATGTAACGAATGATTCTTGATTCTAAGAGCCAAACAGAACACGATTCCAATGAGCAAGAGAAGAAAGGGAATCCAATCGGAAGTGAGAATCTGCAGAGTGCCATAAATGTATGAGTTTAGCCCACTTTTGGTATCCACGCCGGCATAACCAATTCCAAGTAATGTAGTTTTTTTGATCACGATATAGGCATTAATAAGTGTGACTACCGTAAGAACAACATGGAACAGTATTGTTCGACGAATTGCATACAAAATTTTGGAAAAGAGGCTGTCCGAACCGGAATTCAATCCGACGCTTAGTAATACAACGTAAATCATCAAAACCGGTACAAGAACGGCAAAAGATTCTTTGCACCATGTAGATAATACAGAAGAAACAATGCAACAGGTACACCATGCTTTCGAATACCGTGGGGGGGTATTTAAAGATGCAGACTTAAGCCATTGATCTGCTGCAATCAGGGCAAGAACCAAGAATAGAGTTCCTTCAATTTCCTGCGGGCCGAGTCTATACCAGACTTCAGATTGCGGACCAATAAGGCCTAAGCAAACCAAGAGAACAGAAAGCGCGGTGCGGAGATTTTGCAGCCGTGCCCAAACGAAGATCAGAGTTCCTGTAAGAGCCGTTAAAAATGCATGCCATAGATGCCACAAGAAAAAGTTCTCGCCAAACGCTAGTTTCTTACAGATTCTAAACAAAACGTATAAAGGTCGAAAACGCCCAATGTGAATATCGCCTTTAAATATAGAAATAATGGAAGACAAACCGTCAATTGTCCATGTTACGGTCTCGTGATCGTCGACAAACTGTCCTCTATGTGTCATGCATCCGGTGAGAAAAAGGAACGCGAGCACAAAAGAAAACAAGATAATAAAAAACAGAATAGATTTCTTTGCTTCCTGCGTGTTCATAAGTAGACTCCCGATAAATGTGTTATGTTTCCTTGGAAGATTGCGTCTCTAATTCCCTGATTCGCGCTTCTAAACGAGAGGTTAATTGAATCAACTGGCGGATTTTACTATTCTGCCTTGAAACAATCGATGTTAGAGACAGTAAGATACATATTACAAAGCCTAAGGCCCATATGAACAGGCCGTTCATGACGCTTTGTATTCCAAGAAGGCTATTTAGCCATACAAGCGTTTCCGGAAAAACCACAAGAATTGCCATCATAAGTCCGGCTAAGAGCCAGAGAAGAACATACTTCAGCGAAAGAACCTTGTTTTTGAGTAGAATGCATATTACTATAAAGTAGGTAATGACTATAAATAAGAGAACCATTTGGAGACGTTCCGGAATCATAGCATTTTGCACCTTTCTTCGATCTTGCCATGTGATTCTGATGTTTAAATAACGCCAAAATTATATATCAAACGGCGTATTTCTGCAATAGAGGTCCACTTTTTGAACAATGTGCAGAGCAATGGATTCAACGGAAATATGGGAAACAGAAAATGAAAACACTGATTATTATCCCTTCATATAACGAAGCTGAGAACATATGTCAAGTTGTTGATAATATCATATTGAATTATCCGCAATATGACTATTTGGTTGTAAATGATGCATCCGCGGATGAGACTGCTCGGATTTGCAGAGAACATCATTATTGTTTCCTGGATCAGCCGATTAATCTTGGAATTGGAGGAACCGTTCAAAATGGCTACCAGTATGCACTTGAGAACGATTATGATATAGCCGTCCAAATAGATGGAGACGGACAACACGATGTACGATTTTTGCCGAAAATGATCGAACTTATTGAACAAGGGAAGGCAGACATTGTGATAGGAAGCAGATTTATTACACGTGAAGGATTTCAATCATCTGCTTCCAGACGAATGGGAATCAGCATTTTGAGCCGATTCATTCAGCTTCTTACCTTCCGGCATATTAAAGATGTGACGAGTGGTTTTCGTGCAGTGAATCAGAAGTTTATTACGATTTATGCACATGATTATCCACAGGATTATCCGGAACCGGAAGCGATTGTGACCGCAATTATGTATCGAGGAACAATCCTTGAATATCCGGTGGTTATGAAAGAGAGGGCTTTTGGCAGTAGCTCGATCAATTTCACGAAATCAATGTACTACATGATTAAGGTGATGATTGCTCTGTTTATTCGCCGTATCAGCTTTGGCGTGCGGAGAGGCTGATGCGACTATTGTTAGATTAAAGGGGATATTGCAAAGAACAGACGATGAAAGTATTACTCCTGGGAGAATTTAGCGGTTTTTATACCAATCTGAAAGACGGATTGCGAGAACTGGGCGCTACTGTGACACTTGCGGCCAATGGAGATGGATGGAAAAAGATCGAAGGTGCGGATATGCCCCTGTATAAAACAGGAGAGATGTCGGCGCCTGGTCGTGTATTTCATAAGTTGATCATGCCTGTCATGCAGAAAGGGAAATGGCGTGATTATGATGTAGTACAATTGGTGCATGGATGTGTATTCAGGCCATATATCAATTCCATCATGATCCGTGCATTGAAGCGGCAGAACGGAAAGCTGTTTGAGAATATTTGCGGAAACTGCTACACACTGTATCAGTCGTGGCGAAACGGCAAGTTGGGATACTATACATTGGATGATAATCCGGATAAGTGTGAGATGTACACCGGCTCGGGGCTCAGGCAGTATATGACGCGAGCGACGGAGGAATATGTGGATTCTGTTGCTGACGGGATCATACCGATCATGTATGAATATGCGGTCGGTGTGCGTGAGCGGGAGAATTGCCTTCCGACCATTCAGTTACCGTTTAATGCGGAGAAAGTTCCGTTTTCCGAGAATAAAGTCGGGAACAAACTGGTCTTCTATCACGGGATCAATAAACCGAAAGATAAAGGCACGGCGTATATTAAAGAGGCTTTTGAGATCATTCAGTCCAGATATCCCAATGATGTGCAGATGATCGTTAAAGGCGGCATGCCGCTTAATGAGTACTTGGAGGTATTGCGCTCAACCAATATACTGGTGGATCAGTGCAAGGAGCACTGCTGGGGCCTGAATGCATGTTATGGTATGGCACAGGGCAAAGTAATCATGGGCGGCGCTTCGAGGAATTCTCTCAAGGAATTCGGATTACAGGAAAGCCCTGTTATTCATATAAAGCCGGACGTGCATCAGATCGTGCAGCAGATAGAATATGTGATCGAGAACCGTGCAAAAGTGAGTGTGTGGGGCGAAGAATCCAGACACTTTGTGGAGACATTTCATGATCATCGCATGGTTGCACAGCGATATTTGGATGCATGGGCGAGGAGTGCAAGAAGTGAGGATAACTTATGATAAATAAAATAAGATGCCTATGGCTGCGCATCTGCGCAATCGCTCTTTTGATTACAGGTTTTGTTTTGAATTTGGTTTACTATTACCGAAATGGGATCGATCTGGTCAACAGTGATTCTTCGTCGGAGATGATTCTTGCAAAGATCTTAAACGACACCGGTGATTTTGTGATCACAAAAGACTGGTTCTACAGTTCCGAACTGCGCGTCTTGAATACGCAGTTGATTTATCGGCTGGGCTTATGCTCTTTCCCGGATGATTGGCATTTGGCAAGGTTCCTTTCAATTGCGATATTCCTTGTAATCATCTTTGCGACTCTTCTTTACTTTGTAAAGGCATTCCGCTTAGGCGATGAGGGATTGCTCGTCATGAGTATGCTGATGTTTCCGTTCGGGAACTGGTATGCCTGGAATGTGCTTTATTCTTCATTCTATGTGCCGCATCTTGTAATCTCGATGATATCGCTCTGCCTTCTTATGCGCTCTGCTGAATTATGGGAGGGGGCGCGTTTTTCCAAGATATACGGTAGTGTTTGCATGGTTTTATTGACTGTACTTGCATTCATTTCCGGTCTTGGCGGAGTCAGACAGCTGATGATCTGCTATGCACCGCTTGTATTGGTGACAGTTATTCTCTGTCTATGTTCATATCTGCAGCAGGTGGAGACAGGTGAGCGTCCGTTGCATCATGCTGTGGCGCGAAACAGTATGATCCTGTCTCTGATCGCGTTTCTTGCAAGTGGCATGGGATACCTTGTTAATCTTAAGGTTCTCGCAGAGCAGTATCAATTCCACAATTATTCGGATACAACGTTTACGGAGTTTTCTGTTGAGAGCATCATGCGTACGTTAAGCGACTTCTTTGCTTTGATTGGATGGCAGAATGGGCGAGAAGTCCTGAGCCTTGCGGGCATTGGCTGTATGCTGGGACTTGCGATGATGATCGCCTGCTGCGTGGCTACACTTTATGCGACCGGGCATATCGCGAAGCTGACCTACGCACATCGGATCATGACTTCCTTTTTTGTGTGCGCCTTTTTTCTGAATCTGCTTATGTTCAGTCAGACGTCTGAAGAGAGCAACGGTTCGTACTGGCTGCCGCTGTTTCCGTTTTTCTTTGCGGTAACTGCGATCGCGTTAAAGCTTGCTTTAGAGAAGAAGGCAGAGAGGTCTGCTTTCCTATACCGCGGTATGGCTGTTATCGGTATGATTGCTGTGCTTTTTACAACGTCCTATACAACGATGGAATATCCGTATGGTTCCTATGCGTGGAATGATCTTGCGATCAAGCCTGTTGTGACGTGGCTGCAGGAACATCACTATGCACAGGGGATGGCTACATTCTGGAATAGTAACGTTATTACGGAGCTTTCCAACGGACACATTGAGATGTGGACGATCAGGGATGATTACGAATACTTTGAAGCGCCCTATAAGTGGCTGCAGCATGTATCTCACGGGAACGAGCGGCCACAGGGACATTTCTTCATCATCGTTTCGATCAAAGAGTATGATCGGTTCTTTGCATCGAATCCCGCGGTATCAGCGCATATCGTCTATGAGGATGAGGAGTATCGTGTGTTGAACTTTAAAGATTGGACGGATTATGCAAATACGTAGAGTTATTTCTTGCCTTTTCCAAGCATCCACGGTAGCCATTTGATCACAATCTCACACGGAATGATAAGGATAACTGCCAGCAGAGCAGTATCACTTAAAGCCCACAGAAGATCATAGGTCTCGTTGCCGACACCGACAAGAGCATATTTTTGAAGAAGCACCGTGAAGAGGCGCTTGGGCTTGCCGTGGAAAGCAAAGTACATGAGAGAATTGCGACCGGCGTATTCGGTGATCCACAGAGAGGGGAGCACTTGAACAAATGAGAGCATACCGGCGATTCCAAAAACCATACTGAGTATGTAGAAGAGGATAGAGTCCTCGCAGTGGTAGAAATTGTATTGCGTATCAGGATAGATTGATCTGGAAAGCCACCACGATGCGGTAAAGCCGATGAACATAGCGGTAAGGAATATTTTACGTGTAAAGATGGGCTTTAAAGTCGATTCGTGTTCTTTGTAAGCTGCCCCAATTGCCATATAGAAGCATGCGGCACCCCAGATCTGGATGTGCCACGGCAACGCGATTCCGGTAAGGCGGATGAAAGCAAGGCTCCCGCAAAGAAGCAGGAAGTTGATCGCATAGAAAAGAGGCTTGCTCTTGATGATGCGGTCAAGCCAGTAGTAGAGAATGATGGACATAAACATGCAGGGGAAGAACCATAGACCATCTGTCTTACCTCTGACCTGAATGAAGAGGTCTATGAACTGATCTGCAAGCGGTTCCTGTTCAGAAAAGGTCAGAATCTGCGTTAACAGAATATTGAGAGAAGCAAAAAGGAACCAGGGCCACAGGAGGGTCCTGATTTTTTTGATCAAAAACGGCTTAAAATCCTGTTCGGAGCGGAACGTATAGCCGGCAGCCACGAAGAAGACAACCAGCATAACAGGGGACGTATACTGTTTTAAGAAGCGGGGCGCGAATTCGATGTGCCCATACATCATAAAGAGGATGCCCCAGCCTTTGAGGGCGTCGATCCAAGGGATGCGTTTGTTTTTTGGAGAATTCAAGATAAGGGTTACCTTTCTTTGAAATATCGTGCTTGAAAAGTGCACAATTTGGCAAAAAGGGATGCACGCAACTTTTCCTAACTTTCTTGAATATACGGTTTAGACTAATCGATGTCAACTGCCCTCAGTTTACCGATGAACTATCCAGGGCTCAGGCAGAAATGCGCATAAACAAAAAAAACTGTTTAAAACAGATAAAGAAAGTGCAATTTTTAAAAATACGACAACTTAAAACATGAAATATGATTAAAATATTGTCAACAAGCGCAAAAAGTGATATGATGCTTTTACAGCATGAAAGGAGACTCGTTATGAAGCTTTTGAAGATTTCTGCGGAAGGATTGATGTTGTTTAAAGGAAAGGTTGAGATTGATTTTTTTGCTGAACAGAGAGTGATGAGCAATAACTGCGATATGCTTTCAAATGTATTTGACAGAATTTATACGAATAATATTATTTCAGTTGTTGGTATCAATGCATCGGGAAAGACTTCTTTGCTAAAACTGATTTCGTTTTCATTAGAACTGATTAACGGGCAATCATTAAATAATATTATTAATCGTGATGTCTTGTCTGAGTCAAAAAAAGTAAATCTTGAGATTACTTTTTTTGACGAAGAACATGGGGTTTGCAAACTTCAGTCGGAAATTGTATCTGCTCAAAACAACAACCTTGAACAACGCCTAGTATTTTCAAACGAACAGATATGGGCTAAAAAGATTTCGAAAGTGAAATCAAAGAAGGATATTGTGGCTTTTGGAGAGAGCGACTTGTTCAAGGAAAGGGATGATCAGGCTGAGTTTTTGCAGGATGATACGAGTATTGTGATTTCGATTAGTAAGAAACAAAAAATCTTTGTTAGAGATTTGATTAGATATACCAATACAAATCTATTACGCCTGATTGGGGATTTTCCACATCAGCTAATAGCTTTTTTGGATCCTCGTATTGAATATATCAGATATGATGAAAAGCGGAGTGAAGCAAAGCTTAAATTTTATGATCGTGAGGAAATCCCTCTTTCAAGTCCGCAGGAATGTGAACGGTATTTATCATCTGGTACAGTTAAGGGATTAAATGTTTTTATTAATGCGATGATGGTATTTTTAGAGGGCGGCTATCTCTTGATTGACGAGCTAGAGAATCATTTTAATCGAGAAATTGTTGCAACATTAATTAGATTTTTCGCAAATCCTAGTGTAAATAAAAAGGAGGCAACGCTCATTTTTTCAACACACTATTCCGAATTGCTTGATGAGTTTGAACGTTCAGACGATATTTATATTGTTCGTAATAAAGGTGGAATAGCAGCACAGAAACTTTGTGATGTATTGAAGCGAAATGATATAAAGAAGAGCGAGGCGTTTAAAAGCGGATATCTTGAGGGTACGGTTCCTCTGTACAAGTCATATATGGATTTGAAAGAAGCAATTATCAACGCTACCAGAATTGTGGAGACTAATGATGATGGGCACTAGTTTGGTTGCCTGCATTTGCGAAGGTGCGTCGGAAAGGGAAATTATTACCAAACTTCTAGATGAAGGTAAGTTGATTTTTGACCGAGCCCAACTACTGGACAAAGAGGTGCTAAGGTGCAGGAGCCCACGTGATTTTGAAGAGAAATATTTGAGCAAAGGATTCGATGAAAAAATTACTGTTTACAGGATTCTTGATTCCAGACGTGAAAAGTTTAATCTGAGAGCTGCGTATAGGGATAAAGTCGATGTGATCAGTGTTATTACAGCTCCTGAGATTGAAATGCTTGTGATAATAACTGAGGAGAAATTTGCGGATTATGCAAAAGTTAAGAGCACCCAAAAACCAAGCGATTATTGCAAGACAAGCTTAAAATATCCAAACGTGAAAGATCCGTCATTTAATAAGATGTATTTTAACGATGTAAGGACGTTGATATCGGCAATAAAGAAGTATAAAAAATTATCAAAACTTCCAAACAAAGAGAAATGCTTAGCGGATATTTTACGATGATGTTTGGAGTATAGTATTGCCGTGAAAAGAAGTAAAAAAGGATAGTGAACTAAGAAGATGGGGCGTTACATAGCTTATGGAATTGATTCTGAGTTTTGCCATACATGTCTCAGCTTTTACAATTGCATGTAGACCTAAGAGGCGGATGCTGCAAAAGGCATTTGAGATACTGTATTGCGTGGCGGTTTCATTTCTTCCAGTTTGGTTTGTGTCGATTATATTCTCTTCCTTTTGTGGGAACAAGAATTTTGCAGAAGTGTTTTTCTGGCTGTATTCTTTAATTGTCGTATCTTTGATATTTTTGACAGTGACACATTTGGGCACAGAAACATGCGTCGAAGAATGCGTGTTGAAGTCAATGCTGTATATTGATGAGTACCGAAAGGCAAATTCTCGCAGGAAACGACAGCTTGGTATGATCTGTTTCGAGATTATTCTGTTCGTTCTGCTTTATGTTATTTTGTCCGCTTTGATCGTACGCCTATTTCAGGCGCTATCATTAGATAACTCTCTTTTTTCTACAATCCTAAGTGGGTTTTGGGCATACAGCTTGTATCTGCTTGGATGCTCTAGACCGGAAACGCGAATGAGGCGTAAAACTTTGCTTGGAATAGGCTTTTCTCTGGTTTGGTTTATCCTTGTTTGCGACAGAATTATGGCCTATCAGACGAGCAAGGATGCATTGGGATTGGAGGATATGTTACTTCTTCTGTTTAGTGTAGTATTTACGCTTCCGACAATCCATGGTTGGATAAAACGTATTCCAGTGCTTCTAATTAGTCCTTATACAGAAATAGTCGAAGAAAGAACGAAAGATTTGATTGGACACTATGTTGAGATCAAAGGAAAACTAAAGCGGTTTGGCGCATGTACTTTAAACGGTATGGAAGAAATAAAGATTGCCATAAAGCACAGATGGAATGGTGGACAGCGAAAAGAACTTATTGTTGCGCTTTTGTTATTAACTACAGCAACCTTCTTTTTTGCTTTCATGATTTACTCATTGTCAGTCATTGAGCGTTGGGCATTTGCACAAATTGAGAGTTGGTATATCGGTTTAGATGGCACTCTGAAACATCATATCGAATCTCTGGTTGGATTGTTGTTTTGGATGGCTATGTTTATTCTGATGACGAGAATTATAGTCACTAATGTTCGAGCGGAAAAAAGTAAGAAAGAAAAGTTAAAAGGTATTGTGGTTTGTATTGTTGTGGAATTGTTTTTGGGTTACGGTGCCATCACTGCTTTTCTACAATTGATTGGATGATTGGTGTTCTTCTAAATCTTCTCGTAAAGACAAGTTGTCGGCAAATGCTCTCCCCACTATGAGCAGCATTACCGGTACGATCTGCATCAGCACGCGGTTATAGGAATCATCCCAGTTGACCCAGAAGATTTTGTTATCGACATAGCAGTACGAGATCAGATTGAGCAGTGCATATCCGATCCAGACAAAGTGATCGCCACGCAGATCGAAGCGGACTACAAGCGACAGCATGATGAGAATCCCAAAGAGAACCGCACTTAGTCCCCAGGAAGAAGGATACAGGAACAGGTTACGGATCGCAAAGTCCCAGTCATCAATTGTAATATCGGGATGGATCTTCAGTACATACAATAGCCCGATAACAAAAGCAAAGTACATAAAATCAATCTCGTGAAGGAAGCGAACACGCTCGCAGATCCATGACAGGATCGTATGCCCGATCACAAGATAGAGATAGCACATGACGATCACGGCTACAACCAGCGTGATATTCTTGTTATTTGCAATCGAAGAGTAGTAGCCTCTGCTGACCCCGACATTCATCCCCAGCCTTACATATGCCAGCCAGGAGAGTGCGAATGTAGCGGCCGGTGCAAACAGAGCGGCAAGTCTTTTTTTGCTGAAAAGCTCGATGCTGCACATCCACACCATGAAGAAGGCATCATAAATGATCCCGTCCTTGCGAAGGAGCGCAAGTGCGGCGAGGCATAAGCCGATCAGCAAACTGCCGGCGCCCTGTGAGATGATCTCTTTCCTGCAAAGAACGGTCGTAAGGTACAGGAAGAAAATATATACCATGCACGGCATGTTGGAGAGGAACCATCCGCTTGTCACGATGTAGCAGGTGGAGGTGGCCAGGATTGTAGAGAGCAGGACTGCGAAAACAAGTGTTCGGCTTTTGTTGCGGAACAGATTGCCTGCCGCGGATCCTACGCTTATATGGACGCTTTTTGTGCTCGCGGCGCAATCCTGATCATTACCGGAATCGGGATATGCGATATCGTGCGTGAGGATATGGTACATCCCCGCCCCAAACGCCGCAACCACATTACAAGCCAGAAAAGCATGAATCTGGTATGCCTGATCCAGCCCCCAGAAGGCGGTATAGCTGCAGACAAGCGGCAGGAACTGTGTGATGTTGGTAAGCGTGAAGCTGTTGGCACCTGCGATCGCATCAAAGCCTTGATATACAGTCAGAGCTCGTCCGTAGTTGATAAAATAGAACAGACTGTCATAACTGATCATCACATACAGCCAGCCGGTGGAGCAGAGCATGGCGATGCCAAGGGCAATCAGGTGTAGATGCGAGGTACGCATGTTATCGCGCGCCTGTGGAGTGTCTTTTTTGCTACTGTAAGGACCAGGGGGCCGGTGGACGGATGCAAAGGCACGCGCTTTTTCCCCGGATCGATCCAAAAGCTCATGGTAGCGTCTTGCGGCAAGATATGTCATGCTAAGGACCATGACAAGAAAGCGCATAGTGTTATACATGGTATAAGGGAGGCCTGCCAGGAGCGAAACGTAGCTTACAAATACCCATAGACACATACCGATCGGAAAGGCAAACAGTACGCGAAAGATTGCCTTGAGTCTGGCTGTTGCAAAGCACAGGAACAGATTTCCGATCAGATAGAGAAGCAGGATCGCCAATGCCTGTCTGCACTGATACCATACGACGGATTCATGTGTGATCGGTTCGAAGTATCCCTTATTGACGATCATACTGATCAGGAAGATCAAAAAACATGCTCCGGCGAAGTAAAGCGGGCCATGTTTTTTTATGTTACTGAACATACTCGGCCCCTCCTTCTGCAGATGATTCTGTATTAGAGCCTTCATTTTCTCTATTGTCTGTCATAGTGCTTTCAGAAGCACCTAAGTATCCCTCAAATTTCTTTTTCCCCAGGATATAAACCGCATGGTTATCATCAACAAGACATACAAGCGCATCCTCTTCCTTGGCGGAATTCATATGGATATAGAGATCCGGTGAAGTATCCGCTTCAAACATTGCAGTGAGCTCCGCGGGAATCGTATCGGACTCTTTTACATAGTCCATGATGCGGAAGGTCTCAAACGTTGTCTTAAAATCAAACTCCGTTTGATGTGCAAACACGGATTCTTTCGCTCTTTTCTCAAAGAAAGTGGTCTCACATGCGGGCGACAGCAGTTCGAAATACTTCCGATAATACGGCGCCGATGCATCCAGTATGATGCTGCGGTGCTTTAGGATCGGCTGCAGGATCTCGTCCCGGAAATCCCAGCCGTCGTTATAGGCAAGCAGGTTCTCGGAAAAGGTTGCAAATCGCCACATTCCGTGGGGCGTTTCCATATAGTAGTCCGGGAACATAACGATGCAGTTATAGATGATCTGCAGTACAACACAAAGCCCCAGTACGCTCCAGATGATGATGGAAAGCGCGCGTGGGCTTTTCTTACGGATGATCTTGCAGATCACAAACAGGATCAGAAGGGCGAGGCACCCCGCCGCAAATTCTTTGAACATAAGATACTCCTGAATTTTACAAAAATAATCCATGCATATTATAAGAAAAAAAGATGCCTGTGTCCACCTTGAGGGGCAGGGCAGGGTACGGGCGGGGCACCGGGGGCCTGCGCAGAACAAGTGCACCACTTGTTTGAAAATTCGAGACAACTGCGGTATGAAATATGCACAAAAAGGAGTACAAAATACTGTTAAAAACAGAGATATAGCACGAAGAACATTGACGTTTTGTGGGTTTTCGTGGTATAAAGTGTGTAAATAAAGGTTGTCTGACAGAGGTATTCAAAGTGACGTCCCGGAGAGAAGAGATGGGACGTGCTCACAGCAGGGGTATCTCTATTTTTTGTCAAAAATCAGACCCAACGATCATGAGGAGGACGAGACGTGTTCAAAATGTTGAATCCCTGCCGATTCTATCACGCAGTGGGCAGGAAGAAGTTTTTCGAATTCATTTTGCTGGCCGTGTTCATACTGTTCTTTTACGGACCGCTGCTGAATATGCTGATGCTGGCATTCGCCGACACCTATGAGGTGCCCGCGGTGATCCCGCAGGAATGGGGCGTTAAGTGGTGGCAGTATATTTTTGGCAAGGACGCGCTGGTATCTTCCATCATCCAGTCCTTCGTAGTCGCGATCGTAACGACGTGCGTTTCGATGGTACTGTGTATCCCGGCAGCGTACTCGATCGCTCGCTTCAAATATCCGGGGAGAAAACTGTTCATGCTTTCGTTTCTTTTAACGAACGCTTTCCCGAAGCTCGGCATCTACACATCCATCGCCGTTCTCTTCTATAAATACGGTTTGATGGGAACTTATCCCGGCGTAGTCATCATCCATATGATCCATTCGATGATGTTCATGGTATGGCTCCCTGCCAGCGCATTCCGCGCTGTGCACAGGCAGCAGGAAGAGGCCGCAAGAGATGTTGGCGCCGGCCCGATCCGTACATTCTTCAAGGTGACCCTGCCGCTTGCGGTACCTGGTATCGCGGTCGCAACGCTCTATACCTTCTTAGGATCCATGGAAGAGGCACAAGGTACCATGCTTGTCGGACTTGCGAAAGTCAAGACCATGCCCGTTACGATGTACGGAATCGTTTTGGATTCGACGGCGGTTCAGATCGGCGCGGTATTCGCGATCATCCTGATCATTCCGTCCGCGTTCCTGATTTGGGTAATGAGAAAATACATTGGACCTGAGGCGATCGCCGGTGGCTTCAAGATGAAGTAACAGCTCATCAGAGACGACGAAGATCAACTCCATGCTTGCATGGAAAGTTGATCAGAGGAAGGCTATGGAGGAGCGCAAGATCATAAGAACAGCCGGAGTCGCGAAGCGACGAAAGTCCGAAGGACGGGCTGGTCGCATGAAGTTGCGCGGATGAGCTGTAAGAACATAAATCAGTATGACTTAAGGAGAGTATCATGGCAAACATTAAGTTGCAGATCAAAGATATGACAAAGAAGTATGACAACGGTGACGGTGTTGAACACATCGACCTTGACATCTACGAAGGCGAGATCGTCACACTCCTCGGCCCTTCCGGCTGCGGTAAGACAACGATTCTTCGTACGATCGGCGGTTTCCTCGATGTGACCGCAGGCGATATCCTCGTGGACGGTCAGTCCATCGTAAAGCTGCCGCCCGAGAAGAGACCGACGGCGATGGTATTCCAGAGCTACAACCTCTGGCCGCACATGACGATCTATGAAAATCTTGCATTCGGCATGAAGCTTCGCAAGATCCCGAAGGATACGATCGATCGCGACATCAAGAACATCCTTGAACTCGTACATATGCCCGGCTGTGAGAAAAAGTATCCAAACCAGCTCTCCGGCGGTCAGCAGCAGCGTATCGCGATCGCGCGTTCCCTGCTCCTTAAGCCTTCGCTCCTCCTTTTGGACGAGCCGTTCTCCGCACTCGATGCGAAGATCAGACAGCAGATGCGTGAAGAGCTTAAGAAGATCCAGTCTGACCTTGGTATCACGGTTGTATTCGTAACACACGACCAGGAAGAGGCGATGGCGCTCTCTCACAGGATCGTTGTTATGAACAAGGGTAAGTTCGATCAGGTAGGCACACCGGAAGAGATCTACGATAAGCCCGCAACACTTCATGTAGCAGGCTTCATCGGCGAGATGAACTTCGTAGAGCGCGACGGCAAGATCCTTGCGGTACGTCCGGAAGATATCACGGTCAAGCTCGGCAACGAAGGCGATCTGCCGGCTCTCGTTCGTACGATCATGCTCCTCGGCCACTACGTTGTCATGACGGCGGAGGATTCCAAGGGCGAGATCATCAAGTGTTTCATCGACAGAGAACTTGCGGAGCAGCTTAAGCCCGGCAGCCAGGTCAGCCTCTGCCTTGGCAAGCATACCGTATTCGAGAAGGAAGCATAACGATCACAGGTCTTCGGTGCTCTCCGGGGATTTGAGATAGAACTTGTGGATGTATTTTCACAAAAGAAGAAGAAAGGGAGAAAGATATGAAAATGAAAAAACTGTTAGCCATCCTTACAGTTGGCGCAATGGTAGCAGCAACACTCGTTGGTTGCGGCTCCACAGAACAGGCTCCTGCGGCTGAACCCGCTAAAGAAGAAGCGGCAGCTCCCGCAGCAGAGGCAGCACCCGCAGAAGAAGCGGCATCCGGCGAAGTTCAGAAGATCACGCTCTGGGCTACCGGTTCTGAGAACGTTAACGCGATCTTTGACACACTGACCAAAGACTTCAACACAAATTCCGAATACGCAGGCAAGTATGAAGTGGAACTGCAGTTCATGCTTTCCGGTACAGGTACACAGACACTGACAGATATGCTTGCAGCTGCTAAGAAGGCAGGCGAGACAGATACAGACTACGATATCGTAGACCTTTCCGGTGATGACCTCTCCAAGATGGTATCCCTGATCGGCGAGGAATCTTTCGTGAAGCTTGACGCTTCCAAGATCCCGAACGCAGCAGGCGTAAAGGCTAAGAGCTCCATCGCTACAGATTACTGCCAGCCTTATCGTGGCACGACTGTTATCCTGGCTTATGATTCCGCAAAGGTTGCAAATCCTCCGAAGACAGTCGGCGAGCTTGCAGAATGGATCAAAGCAAATCCGGGACGTTTCGGTTACAACCAGCCGGGTACCGGCGGTGCAGGCGATTCCTTCGCTCGTACAGCAGTTTACAACTTCCTTCCTGAAGAAGCTCTGACATCCTCCGATGAGAAATGGGTTTCCGAATGGGATGAAGGCTTTGCTTACCTCAAAGATCTTGGCAAGTCCATGTATCAGTCCGGCGGCGACGTTGTATACGTAGCAAAGAACCAGGGTACTCTTGACCTCTTAAACCAGGGCGAGATCGATATGTGTCCGAACTGGGCTGATATGGTTCTCTCTCAGAGAGCAAAAGGTGAGATCAAAGACTCCATCAAGATCACACAGCTGACAGATAAGCCTTTCACAGGTTCTCTTCAGTCTCTTGTAATCCCGACCTTTGGTTCTCACGAAGAAGGCGCTTACGCATTCATCAACTACATGCTCTCCACACAGGCACAGGAGATCATGCTGAAGCAGATGGCTGCTATCCCGCTGATCGATGCGAACTCCATGGATATGACAGGTTATGAAGATCTGAAAGAGCTTTCCGTTGATAACTTCCGTCTGATGTCGATCGGTGATCTGTCCACACAGTTCAACGAGAGATGGGACAACGAAATCGGTGCAGGTAACTAAGGAGATTTAGACACATGGGTAAGAAACTGAAATCATATTTGGTAGCATACGGCCTGGTATTTCCGGCATTTATGGTGGTCATGCTGTCCGTAACCTACCCGATCATAACGGCGGTTATGCAGAGCTTTCAGGATGAAAAGACCGGCGAATTCACATGGGGCAATTACGTGTACTTCTTCACGGAAGAGTCCCAGCGCAACAACATACTTTTCACATTGTATGTCTGCGTGATGACGGTCGTGATCGCGATCTTTGTGGCATATCTTCTGGCACTTTACCTCCGCTTTGTAAAGTCCAAGATCGCAAAGACCATCGGTACGCTCTATCTGCTGCCTCGTTTCGTACCCGCAATGTGCGCGGTATATGCGATGATCACGATCATTCGTGATTCCGGTGTGATCAACCGTATCGGACTTCACTTCGGACAGGACTGGACGCTCGGTCTGATGTATCATGCCAGTGGTATGATCATCATGAACCTTTGGTTCAACATCCCGTTCGCCGCTTTGATGATCACGGCAGGCCTCGGTGCCATCCCGGATTCCATCATTGAAGGTGCGAGAGATGTCGGCGCGACCAAATGGCAGGTATTCACGCACATGATCCTTCCGCTTTCCATTAAGGATGTTGTTATTGCGGGCACATTCGTCTTCATGACCAATGTCGGCTCCTTTACAACCCCTTACCTGATGGGTGGCAACTCGCCGAAGATGCTGGGTATCGCCCTCTTCGACCAGTTCAACAAGTACATGAAGTGGAACCGCTCTGCAGCGCTTTCCGTGATCATGTTCCTCATCTGTTCCGTATCCGCAGGTGTGTACATCTACACGAACCTGAAAGAGAAGGAATGGGAAGTATAGTTACGATCTGATAATAAGAACAGTAGAATTGGAAAGGCCTTCCGGATGTTTGCATCCGGGAGGCTTTTTTATGTGTAGGCGGCAAGCCTTGAGGTTAATATATTAGTAATTTTTGACATTATACAATAAAAGTGTTAATATATTAGCAGAAAAGCACAATCCTGAGTGAGCATGAGTACTCATTGGTACGCCTGAGTACGAGTGCGAAGCCTAATTTATGTTCCAATTACAATTTCGTAAGAATGAAAAGAGGTACTGATTGCATGGACAACTATGACCAGATCCTGTTTGCACCTTCTGATGTGGCAAAGGACTTAGCGCAGCGCTTAAAACGTATCCGGAAGAGAAAAAAGATCACGCAGAAGCAGCTATCAGCGCGGAGCAATGTAAGCTATGCATCGCTTTGCCGCTTTGAACAGACGGGGCTCATCTCGTTGGAGGGGCTCATCAAGCTGGCGATGGAACTTGGCGTTTTGAATGAGATCAACGATCTTTTTACGCGTCCTGTCTACACCAGTATTGAGGAGGTCATAAATGACAGGCGTTAGAAAACTCGAGGTGTATTACAAGGGTGAGCCGGTTGGATATCTGGCCGAGACGTCCGACCGCATGATCGCTTTTCAATACAGTGACACCTGGCTCAGGAATGGATTTGCAATCAGTCCTTTGTCGCTTCCGCTGGAAAGCGGCGTATTTATTCCCCCTGAAAAGTGCCGCGAGCGATTCGACGGATTGTTCGGCGTGTTTGCGGATAGTCTCCCTGATAGCTGGGGGCAGCTTCTGCTTGAGCGCCATCTTGGAACGCTCGGGATCGATCGAGGCGATATCACGGCATTGGATCGACTTGCCTATATCGGCGGATCGGGGATGGGAGCGCTGGAATACTATCCTGCCAAGGAGACGGATTTTCGGATAGATGCCGCGGGGCTTAGTTTTGACCGGATCGCAGCTGAGTGCGAAAATCTTCTGGCCTCAAAGCCCTCTGATCAGCTTGATATGCTATACCGGATGGGCGGTTCCAGCGGCGGTACGAGACCCAAGGTCCTGCTGCAGGATGGTGGCAAAGAATGGATCGTTAAATTCCCGGCCCCTCAGGATCCTTTAATCTGCGGCAAGCGAGAGTATGATTATGCGCGGTGCGCTGCGGACTGTGGCATCATTATGACAGAAACGGCCCTGGTACCGTCTGATGTATGCGAAGGATATTTTAAGACGCTGCGTTTTGACCGGACAGGTAAGGAGAAGGTCTTCTGCATTACGTTTGCCGGCTTACTTGAAGCTGACTTTCGAGCACCGTCATGCGACTACGGCACATACATGAAACTGATCCGTATGCTTACAAGGGATCACGCGGGTGACAAGGAACAGATGTATCGCATTATGTGTTTCAATATCCTTGCGCACAACCGGGACGATCACACGAAGAATTTTTCTTTCCTGTATACGGAAGAAAAAGGTTGGCATCTTGCGCCTGCATATGACCTGACATATAGTGATACATATTGGGGCGAACAGACCACTTCCGTGAACGGAAAAGGGAAGAGTATTTCAGACGGGGATCTCATAAAAACAGGTACGGACGCAGGAATTCCCAAATCCCGCTGCCTGTCGATCCTGGAAGAGATCCGAGAAAAGGTCAAAACGCTTAACTGCTATTGGGGATAATGTGCTATGATCGAACCATGTTGAATGAAAAACGAAAAACGGAGTTTCCTATGAAAAAGATCCTGTTCATCGGCTCAACGGTAGCCGATGTTATCATCCATATTGACCGCATGCCACGCACGGCAGAGGATGTTAATACTTCAGGCCAGACTGTAAGGCTTGGGGGCTGTGCATACAATGCGTTCCATGCATGCCGTCTGTTTGGCGTACCGGCCGTTTTGTTCTCTCCGGTCGGGACCGGCGTGTACGGTGATTTTGTAAGGAAAGCGCTCTCGGAGCGCGGCATTCAGTCCCCAATCCCGCCTGTGCAGAGGGACAACGGCTGTTGCTACTGCTTTATCGAGCCTTCGGGCGAGCGGACTTTTATCTGCCACCAGGAAGCGGAGTATTATTTTGAAAAGGAATGGTTTGACTGGGTCGATCGAAGTGAACTTGCAGGCGTGTATGCGTGTGGCCTTGAGATTCATGATAAGTCGACTGCGGGCAATATCGTATCGTTCCTGGAGTCTTTATATGACGTGCCGATCTACTTCGCGCCGAGTCCGCATATCTGCGAGATCGATGATACGATGATGGCAAGGATCCTGGCATGCCATCCGATCCTGCATGTAAACGAGCGTGAGGCAACAACTTTTGCCAAGAAGCTGGCGCGTATGCATGGTAAGACGGAGCCTGCCTCCATCGAAGATGCCGCGCAGATCCTGCAGGAGCAGACTTCCAATACCGTTATCATCACGCTGGGTGCAGTCGGCGCGCTTCTTTGCGAGAACGGAAAGCGCACGCACATCCCCGGCGTTCCCGCTAAGCAGGTTGACACCACCGGCGCCGGCGACTCGCACATCGGCAGTGTCATTGCGAGACGCTCCCTTGGCGACTCCTTCGAGGATGCCATCGCGGCAGCCAATCGCGTATCCGCCGCCGTCGTAGAACATGTCGGCGCCCAGATCGACAGCTTGCCGAAATGAGCCAGGGGGACGGGGTGCATGGCTCATTTCGGCCTGACGGTCGAAGATGAACCATGCACCCCGTCCCCTAGGCTCACATGTTATTCGCCTTAAAAATATTTAAAGCAAATAAAAACATAAGCAAAACGAATTTCTGTTGACCCATTGCGAATAACAAGCTAGAATAAATGTGGAAAGGAGCCGAAACAGATGCGATTTGATGATGCAAAAAAGCAGGCAATTATCATATACCTTCTTGAAAAGGTTGAGCAGAATGCGCCCGGGATCTCCAAGGCTGTGTCTGAGACTTTCTCGGTTAATCAAAATACGATCCACACGTATATTAACGAACTGGTAGATGCCAATGTGATCAGGCGTGTAAAGCGCGGGCAATACGAGTTGATCACACGGCATTGCGAGTATACGTTATCGCGGGAAAAGGGTGAGCTGGATTCCGACCTGTATGCTTATGATCATTGCATGGCTCCTTATTTGAAGGAATTTGCTGTAAATATAAGAGATATTTGGAGCTACACGTTCAGTGAGATGATCAATAACGTTATGGATCATTCCAGATCGGAACGGGTACGGATCAGGATAGACCAGGACTATTTGAAAACACGTGCTTCCATATTGGACGATGGGGTTGGAATTTTCAAAAAGATCAAAGAATACTTTGGATTTGCCACACTGGACGAAGCGATCTGCGAGTTATTCAAGGGAAAATTGACTACGGATTCTCATAATCATTCCGGAGAAGGTATTTTTTTTACGTCTAAACTGATGGATGAGTTTTTCATCGTTTCGAGCGGAAAAGTATTTTCGAACAACCGATTTGATCAGAGTGATATCACAAGTTTTACCGAGGCGGCATTCTCCGGAACGGGAGTCTTCATGGCGTTGTCTAACCACAGTCAGAAGAGGCCTAAGGATGTGTTTGATCTTTATTCGAATGAGGATGGGAGATTTTCTAAAACAAGAATTCCGCTGAAGAATATGTTTGATTCGTCTCCGGTGTCGAGATCGCAGGCAAAGAGGGTATGCAATCGCCTGGAGGGATTTCAGGAAGTGATCCTGGATTTTGACGGCATCCAATGGATGGGACAAGGGTTTGCACACCAGCTTTTTCACGTATTTGCAAGCGAGCATCCGGAAATTCGGTTGAACCCGGTTAACATGAGCGAGGACGTCCGAAAAATGTATGTGCACGTTTCTTGACAAAACTGTGCAAATCCGTTACCGTATACTAGAACTTTAAGTTGGTCCCGTGAGGCCAGTAAGGACGAAATATGACGAGAACAGATATCAGAAAATTGGATAACTATACGATCTTACCCGGTTTCGTAGATGTACATGTGCATCTGCGTGAGCCGGGTTTTTCTTATAAAGAGACCATCCGGACGGGCACGATGGCGGCGGCGCGAGGCGGCTTTACCGCGGTCTGCGCGATGCCCAATCTGAATCCGGTTCCGGATACGCTCGCACACCTGAAAGAACAGCTGGATATCATTGACCGCGACGCGTTCATTCCGGTATATCCCTATGGCGCGATCACTTATGGAGAAAAGGGTGAGGCCCTCGCGGATATGGAAGAGATGGCACCTTATGTGATCGCCTTTTCGGATGACGGACGCGGCGTGCAGAGTGATGTGATGATGGAACAGGCGATGCGAGAAGCAAAGCGCCTCGGCAAGCTGATCGTGGCACACTGCGAAGATAACACGTTACTTCACGGCGGCTACATTCACGACGGCGCCTATGCAAAGGCGCACGGCCATAAGGGCATCTGCTCGGCATCGGAATGGAAGCAGGTAGAGCGAGATCTTGAACTGGTGAGAAAAACCGGCTGTGGATACCATGTCTGCCATGTCTCGACGAAGGAGACGGTCGAACTGATCCGGCGTGCGAAGGCAGAAGGCCTTGATGTGACATGCGAGACAGGTCCGCACTATCTTCTGATGGACGAGTCCGACCTGCAGGAAGACGGCAGATTTAAAATGAATCCTCCCCTTCGGGAGAAAGCGGACCGTGAGGCGCTTCTTGAAGGAATTAAGGATGGAACGATCGATATGATCGTGACGGACCATGCGCCGCACACTGCGGAAGAAAAGTCGAAAGGGCTTGCCGACAGCGCGATGGGCGTTGTGGGACTCGAAACAGTCTTCCCGCTTCTCTATACCTATCTTGTAAAAGAAGGCTTGATCACATTAGAGCGTCTCATGGAGCTCATGCATGACAATCCGTGCGAGCGCTTCGGGATCAGGCAGGATGCGACGCAGTACTACACAGTATGGGATCTTGACGCTGAGTATACGATCGATCCTGCAGACTTCCTCTCGATGGGGAAAAGTACCCCGTTTGAGGGCTGGAAGGTGTGTGGGAGGTGCATCAAGACGGTGACGCCGATGGGTACGGCATATTCTCTTGATTAGAAGATATAGTGATATATCTGAAGAGGCCTTACAATTCGGTGCTTTTTTGAAAAATGAACAGATAGATTATTCATCACCCTGATGCAGAAACACTTTGGAAAAAATGTAGACGTGCACAGTCTGTATCGGTGGTTGCGCCGACCGAATGAATATTTTCGAGCAATCAGCCCGTCTCGCTTAGTGAATCGGAATCTTATAAATCTCTCGAGTGCGAAGGCTGATCATGCGCTTCAAGCTCCCCGTTTAAGCAATATCCGGATTAGCGCAAGAGCAGAACAGCGCCGAGAGAGATTTTGTCATAAGATGAACGATGAACTTAGCGAGATCGGAGCGCGTAGAAAATATTACATCGGCTCGTAGCGCAACCACATAATACAGTTTACTGATTATGACTGATAAGATAAGGATTTGAAATGAACCAAGGACTATTTACAATCAAAGAAAACACACAGCTCGTGCCGTACATCTACCGTATGCGCCTTACGGGCGATACGACTGCATTCACGGCACCCGGACAGTTCCTGAATATCAGGCTGGATGGCATGTATCTGCGCCGCCCGATCTCGCTCTGCGACCTGGAAGGCGATACGATGACGATCATCTATAAGGTGGTCGGACACGGAACGGAAGCGATGGCCGGGATGAAGCCCGGAACACAGCTCGACATCCTGACGGGCCTCGGGAACGGCTACGACCTCACGGAAGGAACGAAGCCGATCCTCCTGGGCGGCGGCGTCGGCGTGCCGCCGATGTACTATCTGGCCCAAAAGCTGATCGAAAAAGGCTGCGATGTAACGGCGGTTCTTGGATTTAATAAAAAAGAAGAAGTCTTCTATGAGGATGAATTCAAAGCGCTGGGCGCAAAAACGATCGTCACGACGGCCGATGGATCGTATGGTGTAAAGGGTTTTGTCACCGATGCCATGAAAACGATCGATTATGACTACTTCTATGCCTGCGGGCCGGAGCCGATGCTGCGCGCTGTGTTCAAGGCATCGGAAACGAGCGGCCAGATGAGTTTTGAAAAGCGCATGGGCTGCGGTTTTGGCGCCTGCATGGGGTGCTCCTGCAAGACGATCACCGGCTACAAGCGGATCTGCAAAGAAGGCCCCGTGATGCGAAAGGAGGAGATCCTATGGGAAGACTGAATGTGACGCTTTGCGGCATCGAGCTGGATAATCCGATCATTCCGGCTTCCGGTACGTATGGTTACGGATATGAGTTTGCGGACCTTTACAATATCAACATACTTGGGACGTTTTCGTTTAAGGGAACAACGAGGGAGCCGCGTTTTGGCAATCAGACGCCCAGAATCGCGGAGGCGCCGTCCGGCATGCTCAACGCGGTTGGGCTCCAGAACCCCGGCGTGGAGAAGGTGATCAGCGAAGAACTGCCCCGCCTGAAGCAATGTTTTCACAAGCCTGTGATGGCGAATGTGAGCGGTTTTTCGGTGGATGAGTACACATATGTCTGTGAAAAGCTGGATGCTCAGAGCCAGGTCGGCTGGCTGGAAGTCAATATCAGCTGTCCGAATGTGCACGGCGGCGGGATGAGTTTTGGCACCGATCCGAAAGCGGCTGCGGAAGTGACACGCGCTGTGAAAAGGGTGACCACAAAGCCTGTGATCATGAAGCTTTCGCCCAATGTCACAAGCATCGCGGATATCGCGAAAGCCTGTGAAGAAGCCGGCGCGGATGGTATCAGTCTCATCAATACGATGCTGGCGATGCGGATCGACTTAAAGACACGCAGGCCGCTTCTTGCAAATACGACCGGTGGCCTTTCGGGAAGCGCGGTTTTCCCAATCGCGGTGCGGATGGTATACCAGGTCGCGCAGGCTGTGAAGATCCCGATTGTGGGGCTTGGCGGCGTGACGACGGCGGAGGATGTGCTTGAGATGATGATGGCAGGTGCGACAGCAGTTGAGGTCGGCGCAGCAAACCTTGTCGACCCTTTTGTCTGCAAGAAGATCATCGAAGACCTGCCGGCTGCGATGGACCGCTATGGCATCGGGGATATCAAAGAGATCATAGGGGCATCGCTTGCATAAGCGGGCATGATATAATTAAAAATCAGGAGGATTCAGATGAAACGAGATGTGATCGTGGCGTGTGACTTTGCAGACGCAAAGACAACGCTTGCATTTTTAGACAGGTTTACGGGCAGAAAGCCGTTTGTGAAGATCGGCATGGAGCTTTTCTACGGCGCGGGCCCGGAGATCGTAAGAGAGATCAAGAAGAGGGGGCACAAGATCTTTTTGGATCTGAAACTCCATGATATTCCGAATACGGTGAAAAAATCGATGGCCGTACTGTCCGGCCTCGATGTAGATATCTGCAACCTGCATGCGGCGGGCGGTATCGATATGATGCGCGCGGCGGTAGAAGGGCTGACAAGACCTGACGGTTCGAGACCGCTTCTTATCGCGGTGACGCAGCTGACAAGTATCGACCAGACGCGTATGGAGAACGAGCTTCTCATTACGGGCAAGCCTCTTGCGGAAGTCGTCATGCAGTATGCGCGCAACGCAAAAGAAGCAGGCCTGGACGGCGTAGTCTGCTCTCCGCTTGAAGCGGGCAAGGTGCACGAGACCTGCGGGAGCGAATTCCTGACCGTAACGCCGGGTATCCGCTTTGCGGACGGCGCGGTCGGTGATCAGCAGCGTGTGACGACTCCTGCTAAGGCAAAAGAGATCGGCTCCGACTTTATCGTGGTGGGGCGGCCTATTACGGCGGCAGAAGATCCGGTTGCGGCTTATGAGAGGTGCGTGGCGGATTTTGCTGACTGACTAAGCATCAGGGCGAGAAGGATTGAAACGAATCGTGCCGAAACGGTGAAGAAATAAAAAAAGGCGGCCGAAATTCAGTTGAATGAATGGCTGCATGCAAATAGAAGGAGACAAAACTAATGGAAAAACTGATCGCAAAAGACCTGCTTTCGATCGGCGCTGTATTCTTCAGGCCAAACGAACCGTTCACCTGGGCGAGCGGAATCAAAAGCCCGGTGTACTGTGACAACCGTCTGACACTGACGGCGCCGAAGGTGCGCACCGATGTGGAGAACGGCCTCGCAAAGCTGGTAAAAGAAAACTATCCAGAGGTAGAAGTGCTGATGGGCACTTCGACAGCCGGTATCGCACACGCGGCGATCACGGCGCACATCCTGGATATGCCGATGGGCTACGTGCGCGGCAGCGCAAAGGACCACGGCCGTCAGAACAGGATCGAGGGCAAATTGGAAAAAGGCCAGAAGGTTGTCGTTGTAGAGGATCTGATCTCTACGGGCGGCAGCGTGATCGATGTAGTGGAAGCGCTCCGCGAAGAGGGGGCGGAAGTCCTTGGCGTGGTCAGCATTTTTACATATGGCATGAAGAAGGGTCTTGAAAGACTTGCTGCTGCGAATGTGAAGAATATCTCGCTTACGAACTTCGACGTGATCGCGAAGGTGGCAGCTGAAGAAAACTACATCAAAGCGGAAGATGTAGAGCGACTCTTAAAGTTCCGCGACAACCCGTCCGATGAGAGCTGGATGCACAAAGGAGGCGCGAATGCGTAACCTGATCAATATCATGGACCTGACGCCGATCGAGATCGAGGAGCTCATCTACATTGCGCTCGATATCATCGCGAACCCGAAGAAATATGCACATGTCTGCGATGGCAAGAAGCTTGCGACGCTCTTCTTTGAGCCTTCGACAAGAACGAGGCTCTCATTCGAAGCGGCGATGTATGAACTGGGCGGACAGGTGCTTGGCTTCTCCGAGGCGGCTTCGAGCTCGGCGGCCAAGGGCGAGAGTGTATCCGATACGGTGCGCGTTGTCAGCTACTATGCGGATATCATCGCGATGCGCCATCCGAAAGAGGGCGCGCCGCTCGTTGCATCGATGAAAGCGGACGTGCCGGTGATCAATGCGGGCGACGGCGGTCACAACCATCCGACGCAGACACTTGCGGACCTTCTTACGATCTATCGCGAGAAGGGATCTTTTGAGAACCTGACGATCGGCCTTTGCGGCGATTTGCAGTTCGGCCGTACGGTGCACTCGCTGATCGCGGCGATGTCGCGCTACCACGGCACAAAGTTCATCATGATCTCGCCGGAAGAGCTGAAGGTACCGCGCTATATTATCTCTGATATTGTTGAGAAAAAGGGCATCCCCTACGAGGAGACGACAAGCCTGGAGGGTGCAATGCCGAAGCTCGATGTACTCTATATGACACGTGTGCAGCGCGAGCGCTTCTTTAACGAAGCCGACTACATGCGCTTGAAAGACAGCTACATCTTAACGCCGGATAAGCTCAAGACGGCAAAAACGTCGCTTTCCATCCTGCATCCGCTCCCTCGTGTCAACGAGATCGCGGTCGCGGTGGACGATGATCCGCGCGCGTGCTACTTCGAACAGGCGCGGAATGGCAAATACATGCGCATGGCGCTGATCACAAAACTGTTGGAGGTGGCGTTATGATAATCGGACAGATCAAAGACGGGATCGTACTCGATCATATCACGGCGGGCAACAGCATTCGCATCTACGATATCTTAGGCCTCGGCGACCTCGACTGTACCGTGGCCATGATCAAGAACGCGGACAGCGCCAAGATGGGCCGCAAGGACATCATCAAGATTTTCCGTGTGATTGACATAGACTTCGCGGTGCTTGGCTACATCGATCCGGGCGTTACCGTGAACATCATTCAGGATGGCAAGATCGTCAAGAGAGAAAAGCTGACCCTGCCGGAGCGGGTTACCAACATCATCCGATGCAAGAATCCCCGCTGCATCTCCTCCACAGAGCAGGAACTGCCGCAGGTATTCAGACTGGTGGATCCGGAGAAAAAGCTGTACCGCTGCATTTACTGTGACAGCGACGCCCCGAAAGACTTACGGAAATAGAATAAGAAAAGGAAGTGCCGCCCGATATCTGCCGGGCGGCATTTTGCACGAGAAAAGAGCCACGGCGCAAACCGTGGCTCTTTTCTCAATCGTGTGTGTATAAGGCTGACAAAATGTTAATAGAATTCTTTGATGTAATCGAGAACGTCCTGTCTTGTGCCCATGAAAGGTCCGGGCGTTTCCATCTTTAAGGAAACAAGCGCGGTACAATACTGAAGGGCATCCTTGACGCTCGCTCTCTGGCGCTCGGTGATGTAGCCTGCAAAAGTGGTGTCGCCGCGGCCGGTACGTCCGGAAAGGTTACGCGCCTTGATCGGGCAGGTGTATACTTCCTTGCCGTCGTATGCGAGAACCTCGGTATTGTGTGTGATCAGGACTTCCTTTGCGCCCCACTCGTGCATCATCTTGGCAGCGGCAACGCGGTCCGTTGTGCCTGTCAGGATCTCTGCCTCTGCGGCATCTGTCTTAAAGTAATCGATATAAGGAAGATATGTCTTCTTCTCAGCCCAATCGTGAAAGGCCATCGTCTTATCGGGCTCTACATGGCGAAGCAGGCACTGCACATCGACAGCAACCTTGCCGTGCTTGGACGCTTCCTTCATCATCTCTCCGTCGAAATCTCCGTAAACAAGACCTGCGAAGTGATAGATCTTAGTCTGGATATCAGGCAGCTCATCGAATGTGAAAGGGTCGCATTTGCCCATCGAAGTGCAGGCACGCTTCTCCTTATCTGCCGTAAAATATTGATTCTTAATGGAGCAGGTCTCTTTGCTTTCTTTAAAGTAAAGATCTGCGCCGGAATCCTTGAATCGTTCGTTGACATCAGCATCTTTGCTGTTCGCCTTTGTGAAAAGTGCGGTGCGATTACCGCTCTTTGCTGCAGCAAAACCGGATGCCACAACGGCGCCGCCGAGTTCTTTTCTTTCATTCCCTTGGTAATCGATATTATGGTCCAAAGACACAGGCCCGATTACAAGAACATCATATTCTTTGCCCATGACAAGCTCCTTCCTGTTTCATTTTTCACATCATAACATGTCTGACATGAAAAAGCAACAGGAAGTATGACAAGTTTACACGCTGTTTACGCAGCGGGATCAAAGGAGATTGTGAAAAAGCAACAAAAAAAGTATAATAAAATTGGTGAAAATCGAAAAAATAATGATAAGTGTACGCTTTTTTATACAAACCATGTTTACTTTTGATTCCTAAATGGATATAATGAGGGTACCGGATGTCAGACAAGCGGGTCTGGCAACAACATGAGAGGTGACAAGATGCATCAATACCGATATGAGATGATCGCCCGCAATCTGACAGAAAAGATCAAGAGCGGCGAATGGGAAGCAGGGCAGATGATCCCCGGCGAGATGGAACTGGCGAAGAAGTATCACGTCGGAAGATCTACGATCCGCGAAGCACTGAACATCCTGCAGCAGAAGGGCCTGATCGATAAGAAGCACGGCCTGGGTACTTTTATCAGAGAGAGCAAACAGCGCATGGACAATTCCATCCTGACGCTCAGCTCGATCGGACGGATGATCGAGGATGCCGGCTATGAAGCAGGCAGCGTTTTCTACGGGGTATCGTATGAAGCGCCCGATGCGGAGGTAAAGGAACGGCTCGGCCTTGATGCGGATGACCGCGTTGTCATCATCAACCGAGAGAGAACGGCGGACGGGATCCCGGTTGCTTTTTCCTATTATATATTCCCGGAAAAGCTCGTCGGCGACATGTTCATCCACGGCCTGTCGGGTTCGGTGTTCAGACTTCTCCGCGAGCAGTGCGGGATCGAGATCGATCATGCGGACACGATGATCAAAGGACTCGATGAGGAGCGGTACTGGGATGCGAAGGCGCTCCTGTATCTGAAGGGACCGGCGGTTCTGATGGAGCAGCTCCATGTAGATACAAAAGGAAAGCCGATTTTCTTTTCCTACGACTATATCGGAACCAATATCATGGGCTTACATATCAGGAGAGATATCAATGTCTAAGATCGTAGTTACCGCACATGCGGGGTGCGAAGGCACCGCAGACAATACATGGAATTCGATCGTGACCGCAAAGGAGTCGGGATGCGATGTCGTTGAACTCGATGTGCGTAAACGGAACGGCGAGATGCTGTTGTCTCACAACGAGATCAGAGAAGGCGACCGGCCTGTCAGACTAGAAGATGCATTCAACCTGCTTCGCGACAGCGGCAAGCGCATCAACTGTGATCTCAAAGAAGAGGGCATCTTCGAAGATGTGAAGAAGATGGCTGAGAAGACGGGCGTGATCGGAAACCTTCTTTATACGGGAAGCGTGACAACGGCCGATATCGAGAAGTTCGAGACGGAACGCGGCAAGATCTTTTTTAACGTGGAGAACCTTTTTACAAAAGAAGAAACGGAAAAGCTTCGAGAAGCGGGCGGCTCGCTTGACGAGACTAAGCTTCATGAGGTTTTTGAGACATATAAAAAGCTAGGCTTGACCGGCATGAACATCTACTTCGGACTGGTAGATGAAAAGCTGCTCGCGGCCGCGAAGGAATACGGCGTTCGCGTGGCGGTATGGACCGTTGACGAGGAAGCGGATATGAAGACGATGATGAAGCTTCCGATCTTCGGCGTGACGACAAGGCGTGTCAAAAAGTGGATAGAACTGGAGGGCAAGTAGATGAGATCTACAAAAAAGAAAGTTTGGTTCGGCGTAAAGGGAGTGCTTTTATTCATCCTGATGCTTTGGACGCTGTTTCCGGTTTATTGGATGCTTTCGCTGGCGATCCGCGAGAACTCCGACTTAAAGGGCGGCGCGGGACTTCTGCCGCACAGCTTCACACTGGTGCATTTCGGTGAGCTTTTTACAAAGAAAGGCTTCGGCGCTGCGATCCAGAACAGCCTGACCGTAACACTGATCGCACTTGTGATCTCGCTGATCTGCGCGATCCCGTGTGCTTATATCTTCTCCAGAGCGAGATACAACTACATGCTGAGAAAACCGGCGATGACTTGGGTGCTCCTGACCCGTGTCCTGCCGCCGATCGCATTTGCGATCCCGTTATATACGATGATGAACAAGATGAATCTGATGGGTACGATGATCCCGATCATCGCTTCTCATGTGCTTCTGAGCATTCCGTTCATCATCTGGTTCCTGATCAGTTTCTTTGCTGGTATTCCGGTTGATCTGGAAGAAAGCGCCAAGGTAGACGGCGCAGGCGAGTTCGTGACCTTCTATAAGATCATCCTCCCGCTGATCGCACCCGGCGTTGCGGCCGTTACCATCCTGTCATTCATGACATCCTGGAACGAGTACATGTATGCGGTTATCTTCGTGCAGAGCCCCAAGCGCTTCACGATCCCCCTGATTCTTGCAACGATGAACAGTGAACAGGAAGTGGCGCAGTGGGGACTGATCGCAGCAGGCGGTATCATGAGTCTGATCCCGATCCTGATCTTTGTACTGTTCGCACAAAATTACCTGATTTCCGGCCTGTCTAACGGCGCGGTTAAGGGATAAATCATTTTTGAGAAAAAGGAGAGAGGGAATGAAAAAGAAATTATTAGCAACAATGTTAGTAATGGCTATGACAGCTTCCATGGTTGGCTGTGGCCAGACAGAAGAGCCCGCAGCTGCTCCTGAAGCAGCAGCACCTGCAGCAGGCGCGGTTGAGGTTGAAGCTCCCGCAGCGGCTACAGACACAAGCGAGCACGTAACACTGACGATCGCAGCGCGTGGCGGTTCTCACGTGGACGTTATCGAAGCTGTAAAAGCAAACTTCGAAGAGAAAAACAATTGTACGATCGAAGTACTCGGCCTCGAGGCAGCTGACTTAAAACAGAACGTAGCACTCGATGCTGCAAACGCAGAAGGCGCTTATGACCTTTGCATGATCGACGACCCGGTTATGCCGGAGTTCATGGAAGGCGGTATCCTTCTGAACCTGACAGCAGAAGGCTACAAGGAAGATGAAGACTTCATCAAAGCATCCCGTGCAGTGGGCAAGAACCCTTACGGTACAGGCGATACATATGCACTTCCTTTCAACGGCAATGTGCAGCTGTTCTTCTATAACAAAGACGCTCTTGAAAAAGTAGGCGGCACGATCCCGACATCCTGGGAAGAGGTGCTTGAGCTTGCTAAGAAGGGTAAAGCAGCAGGTCTGAACGGTTATGTGATCCGTGGTCAGCAGGGCAACCCGATCGTATCCGATTTCCTTCCGATCCTTTGGGCTTACGGCGGAAACGTATTCGATGACCAGATGAATGTTATCGTTGATTCTCCTGAAGCAAAGGCTGCTCTTCAGATGTATCTTGACCTTCTTGCACAGGGCGCTAACTTCGAGAAGAACGACATCGTTGCTTCCGTAGCAGACGGTTCTTCTCTGATGGCACTCGGCTGGCCTTCATGGTTCATCTCCGGTGCAGATGCATCCGCAGCATACGCAGCGATCCCGTCCAAAGCAAACGGCCAGGAGCACCCGACAGGTATGATCGGCAACTGGATGATGGGCGTTACAGCGAACACAACACACAAAGAGCTTGCGATCGAGCTCCTGAAATACTTAACCAGCGCAGAAGTTCAGAAACAGACTGTAGATGCAGGCTGCGTACCGACAAGATACTCCGTATCTCACGATGCAGAAGTTACTGCTAAGTATCCTCATCTTGCAGAGATCTGCGATGCAACAGACAACTCTGTAGTAAGACCGAGAACTCCGAAGTGGTCCACCATCGAGGAAGTTTGGGGCGCAGAGCTTTCCAACGTAGTATCCGGTACCAAGACTATAGAGCAGGGTCTCGCAGATTCCAAGGTTGCGATCGAAGCCGAGATGGCAAAATAATTTTGAAGTAGGGCGAAAGCATGAAGACAAAATACAGATCTTTTATATATGAAATGACGGTTCCGGCTTTGATCATCCTGACAGGCCTGTCCCTGTTCCCGTTCATCTATACGATCGGCAGCAGTTTTACGGATTATTATCTGCTTGCAAAGGAACCTGCAAAGTTCATCGGGCTCGACAACTACATCGAGATCCTGAAGGATGATTACTTCCGGGTTGCTTTGAAGAATACCGTACTGTTCACGATCCTGTGCGTGTTCTTTGAGACGGTTCTGGGATTCCTGTTTGCGCTGTTCGTAAACTCGATCAAGCGCTGCAACAAGCTGATCCGTACGCTTGTATTGGTTCCGATGCTGCTCCCGCCCGTTACGGTAGCACTGATCTGGCAGACGATGCTGTCCAATAACAACGGTATCATCAACCAGATGCTGAATGCCATCGGGATCGGTTCCTTCAACTGGCTGATGGACGTGAAGCTTGCGTTCGGTACGATCGTTGTGATCGATATCTGGCAGAACACACCGTTAACCTTCCTTCTTTGCTATGCGGCAATGCAGAGCATTCCGCAGGATCAGTACGAAGCTGCTGATATGGAAGGCGCAAACGGATTGCAGAAACTGTTCTACATCACGATCCCGAACATGATCGCAGGACTCACGATGGTCATCCTGCTCCGTACGATCGATACGTTCCGACTGTTCGATAAGGTCAACATCCTGACAAAAGGTGGACCTGCGAACTCTACGACGACGATCACGCAGTACATCTACCAGTTCGGTACAAGGAAGTTCCAGATGGGTTACGCTTCCGCAACTTCGGTCATCATGACCGTGATCGTGCTCCTTCTGTCAGCGTTCTACCTGTATAAGAACCTGAAAGAAATGAGCGAATAAGCAAATCAAGATCGGCCGGGCGGTTCGAATGAACCGTCCGGCTGTTTGTTTGCCTTTCCTATGGGAATGATGTATAATTTGATAGATTATGGATGCAGTTTTGGAAGAGGTGCGAAGTGCAGTCTGAACGAAAGAGCAATTTGATCGAGATCTATACAGTACTCCTTGTGGACCTCGTTGTTGTGGCACTGGCGTATCTGCTCGCAATGTGGATCCGTTTCGGTGACGCTGCGGATATCGCGCATCGGGAGACGCATCTGACGGTCATGGCGTGGATGTTCGTCTTTACCATCCTGTACAACGTACTGATAGGAGCGGGGCGCAACTTTTTAAAACGCGGCTATTTTGTGGAGTTTAAGTCCGTATTTAAGCATATCGCCTGCATGGGGATCTTTCTTGTGCTGGCGCTTTTTGTGTGGAAAGAGGCGGAGAATTTCTCCCGTCTGGTATTCGGTTACTTCCTGGTCGCTGAGTTCATTCTGATGTTGAGCGCACATGCACTTCTGAAAAAAGGGCTTCGTGCGCGGCGCAAGATCGACCGGGGCAGAAGCAAGATCATGCTGATCGTACATGCCGATGAGGCAGAGCTTTTCATTAAGACATTAGCGGCCGAGACGCGCTACGACTGCGAGATCACAGGGCTTGCGCTTTGGGAAAACGGTGCATGCGCAGATGCTGTTTCAAATATTCCGGTGATCGCATGCGCTGCGGATGAGGCAGCGATCGTGGAGAGCCTTAGGACGATGGCGATCGACGAAGTCTTTATCCATCTGCCCGATGTTGAGAAGAGTGTGATCGGTACACTGATCACCGAGATCGAGACGATGGGTATCAGCTGCCATTACCATATCGGGATCATGGAAAGTGAAGGACACACGGGACGTCTGGATGATTTTGGCGGATTCCCTGTCATCACGTATGAGATCCATACGCCCGATCAGAGAAGGAACATGATCAAGCGACTGATCGATATCGTCGGTGCGCTTGTGGGGCTTCTGATCACTGCGATCGCCTATATTTTTGTCGGGATCGCGATCAAGCTCGATTCACCGGGGCCGGTGGTCTTTTCTCAGGTTCGGATCGGCAAGAACGGCCGCCGCTTCAAAATCTATAAATTCCGTTCGATGTATATCGATGCGGAGGCGCGCAAGAAAGAACTGGAAGCGCAGAATGAGATGCAGGGGCTGATGTTCAAGATGGAAGACGATCCGCGTGTAACGAGGGTCGGACGCTTCATCCGTAAGACCAGCATCGATGAGCTGCCGCAGTTCTGGAATGTATTAAAAGGCGATATGAGCCTTGTCGGTACCAGACCGCCGACAGAAGATGAGTTTGAAAAGTATACGCCGTACTACAGACGACGTCTTTGCATGACGCCGGGACTGACGGGATTGTGGCAGGTGAGCGGCCGCAGCAATGTCGATAATTTCGACGATGTCGTAAAGTACGATCTGCATTATATCGATCACTGGTCGCTCAGCCTGGATATGAAGATCCTGTTCCAGACAGTATTCGTTGTGCTGTTTGGAAAGGGCGCAAAATAAGAAGTGCAGAGTGTAACGGAAGTTTGCTAAGAACTGCAAAGAAAAAGAAAACAGAAGTAAAAGAAGTTGAAGACATTACATGAATGATAGAAATAATCGTAAGATCTTAATCATCGTAGAAAACCTGCCGGTGCCGTTTGATACGCGTGTATGGCAGGAAGCGACAACACTGGTGGAGAACGGCTACACGGTATCCGTGATCTGCCCGAAGGGCAAAGGGTACGAAGCCGAGAAGGAGACGATAGACGGTGTGCATATCTATCGCCACGATCTGCCGACGGAAGGAAGCGGCCCGATCGGATACTGGAGAGAATATACGACAGCACTTCGTGAGGAGTACCGTCTCGCAAAGCAGTGCTACGAAGAGGTCGGTTTTGATGTGATCCAGGGATGCAATCCGCCGGATGATATCTATATGGTCGCAAAGAAGTTCAGAAAGTACGGCGTACAGTATGTATTCGATCATCACGACGTATGTCCCGAACTGTTTATCGCAAAGTTTGGAAAGAAAGGACTTCTCTATCGTTCGCAGCTCTATTTTGAGCGGCAGACATATAAGCACTGCACGTTCGCTTTTGTCACGAACGAATCCTACAAAAGAGTCGCAATCGAACGCGGTAAGATGGATCCGAAGGATGTTCTGATCCTGCGAAGCGGCCCGAAGCTGGAGCGCTTGAGGATTCAGGATCCGAAGCCGGAGTTAAAGAAGGGCCGGAAATACATGATCGGGTACCTCGGCGTCATTGGCAAGCAGGAAGGGATCCCTTACCTTCTGGAAGCTGCGAAGTATATCCGCGATACGCTGCATCGCGACGATGTCTGCTATGGGATCGTCGGCGGCGGTACATCGCTCGAAGAATTGAAAAAGCTGTCCCACGACATGGGGCTTGATGATATCGTCACATTCACGGGACGTGCGCCGGATGATGTGATGCTGGATTACCTGAACACAGCGGATGTGTGCGTGAATCCGGATGAATGGAACCCGATGAATGACAAGTCGACCATGAATAAGGTCCTTGAATATATGGCGCTTGCAAAGCCGATCGTGCAGTTCGACTTAACGGAAGGCAGGTTTTCCGCACAGGAAGCTTCCCTTTACGCGAAGCCCAATGACAGCGTGGATATGGCGAAGAAGATCGTTGAGCTTCTGGATGACGAGGAAAAGCGCCGCAGGATGGGTGCATTCGGCCGCAAGCGTGTTATGGAAGAGCTCTCCTGGGAGCATACGAGCAAGGTGCTTTTGGAAGGGTATGACCGGTTCTTTAAGAAAATCGGAAAATAGGACCGAAACAGAAGATCGGTTTTGAACGAACCGAAAAGAAAGAGTAACAGGACGGACAGAGATGAATATCAGTATTTTTGGACTGGGATATGTGGGCTGCGTCGGCGCTGCGTGCTGCGCGAAACTGGGACATCACGTGATCGGCGTGGATGTTTCCGAACATAAAGTGGAGCTGATGAGCAGCGGTAGACCCACGATCATTGAGAAAGATATCGATGATCTGACGAAAGTGGCACATGATGCGGGCAGACTGGAAGCGACAACGGATGCGGGCTATGCGGTTATGCATTCCGAGATCTCTTTTATCGCGGTCGGTACGCCCAGCAGCAAAGAAGGTCACTTAAACCTTGACTATATCTATAAGGTTGCAAAGCAGATCGGCGAAGCACTGAAGACCAAGGATTCGTTTCATATCGTGGCGATCCGCAGCACCGTACTTCCCGGCACGAACGCAAAGCTTGGCGAGATCATCGAAGAAGCATCCGGCAAGAAGCGCGATACGGATTTTACCGTTGTATCCAATCCGGAATTCCTGCGCGAAGGAACGGCGGTACACGACTACTTAAATCCGCCGCTTACACTCGTCGGTTCTGACAACGAGACGGCCATTGGCAGGATGCGTGAGCTGTACAAGGATATCCCCGGCGAGTTCATCGCGACCGATATCAAAGTCGCGGAGATGATGAAATATATCAACAATACATATCATGCGCTCAAGATCGTATTCGGCAATGAGGTCGGCAACATCTGCAAGGCGCTTGATGTCGACAGCCATAAAGTGATGGAAATCTTCTGTAAGGATAAGCAGCTCAACATTTCCCCGTACTACTTTAAGCCAGGTTTTGCGTACGGCGGCTCCTGTCTTCCTAAGGACTCCAAGGCGCTCCGCACACTGGCCCGCGACTATTACGTGGATGTTCCAGTCATCAACAGCATCGAAGAGTCCAACGAGATCCAGAAGCGCAACGCCGTATCGATCATCATGGAAAAGGGCAAGCGCAAAGTCGGTATCCTAGGCCTTTCTTTCAAGGCAGGTACGGATGACCTCCGCTGCAGTCCGATCGTGGATGTCGTAGAGTCTCTTCTGGGAAAAGGGTTCGAGCTGCGGATCTACGACAAGAATGTCAAGCTTTCCGAGATCACGGGGACCAACAAGGATTTTATCATGGCAAAGATCCCGCATCTGCAGCACTTCGTATATGACGATCTTGACAAAGTGATCCGTGAATCGGATGTGCTCGTTGTAACGAATAAAGAACCTGAGTTTGATAATATCTTGAAAGACTATCCCGGCAAGATCATCGTGGACCTCGTACGTGCCTGGAAAGATGTGGACTACGAAGGCAACTACGAAGGGATCTCCTGGGGCAACATCAATACGAACAAGGCACAGGACACTGCTATCCGCAAGGATATGGCAGGAACTGAGTTCTAACTGAAAGAGATGAAAAAGGAATTTGCCGCATGTGGCAAATTCCTTTTTTTCTGGCTGCTTCGGGAAGCGTTGAAGAAAGCGCTTCCTCCCTTATTCTGCCGAGATCTCATAAAGTGACATCATCAGCTTGTAATCCACGTAATTGAGCGGGATCGGGGTAAACGGATTCGTGATATTGTGCGGATCTAAGTTGCTTAAGTGATTCTCTTCATGGAGCACGCGCTCTACCGACAGGCTCTTAATGATATCGGAAGCACCCCAGTTATCTTCAAAGGCCGTATCATAATCCATGTAATATACATGTTCATACTGCGAGGCAAGTTTTGCAAGCTCAGTATCCAGATGTTCGTAATCCGCGTGATATACATCACATCCTGTAAGGAACTTCACCGGGAAGATGAACAGGATCTGCTGCTCATCGGGGCCGACAACGAACGCGTCACGATCGGAGATGGGGGCGCATACTTTTGCCAGATAATCCCAGTGACAGCGCGTGTGATCCTTCTGCGTGAGGAGCCCCTTGTTATAGGGAAGGAAGGATACAAGCACGATGATCCAGACGGCTGCGGCGCCGTATTTGCGGACTTTTTCGCTCTTTGCAAAATGATCGAAGATGATCCCGGCAAGGAGGAAGATCAGTACGAGGAACACCGCGACATAGCGCGCATAATAGTAATAGTAGATGAGCCGTACGCGCATGATTATGGAATAGACAACGACCATGTAAAGGAAAAGGAGCGACAGCTGCAGATGCAGCGGCTTCTTCATAAACAGCGTCGGCTTTAAAAATAAAACGATATAGATCAGCGGGACAAGGACAAGCCCTGAGAAGTAGATATACGTGCTGATCTGCAGGTATTCGAAGGCGGTTCGTGTCTCTGCCGTCAGGACCCCTTTATAGAAGAAGAACAGGACGGAGATAACGAGGAAGATGCGGATGCCCCAGGCGAGTACCCCTTTCCACGGCGCAGGTGCCGACTTGGATTCTGTACGATCTGTATTTATAGAATCTGAAAAGCCTGCTGTGCGAACGTCTTCCGTAACGATTGACGCATTTTGTGGTTCCCGAATAGATAAAGTCACGGCGGGATAATGGGTAACAATCCGATGCAGAATATAGCTGATCACCGGCATCGCAAAGAACACGGCGATGATAAAAGGCGCCTGCCGTTCGGCCGTCAAGATACCGCCCGTAACTTTGGTCAGGAACGTGTAGTTACCGTATGTATAGTAGGGCGCGATGGAAAAGGCCCAAAGTGCGCTGATGCAGAATCCCCAGCTTGCCAGCACAGATGCGACGAGTTCGCGCGGATCACGCCTATACGCGTAGCGGATCCAGGATACGAGCACGAAGACCGGCATGAACGCAAACAGGCTGATATGGATGAACGAAAAAAGAATGAGCGGCAGCGCCGTATAGTACGGATGTCGGTCGGATGTCAGGAAGTAGAGGTAGATGCAGATCGTGACAGCCAGAAAGAGCTCCGTCAGGGTAGACTTGGAGAGCCAGATCACGATCGGACTGAAACCGCAAAGGAATGTAATGGCAAAATTTGTGATACGCCTAAGATGCAGGTTCTCACAGATCATCGAGACAAGGCCGATATAGCATAGGAAGAGGATCGTCTGAATATCGAACATGCGCGCATAACCAAAGATCGCTCCCCAGAGTGCAAGAAGCGCAGAGTACGTCGGGACGCCGTGGATCGTGCCGACGATCCTGTCAAAATGAGTCGCATCATAGTCTGTCTCCCATTCATATTTCGGAAGATAGAGATTGTTCTGTGCGTAGATAAAATCGAGATACTGCTGACGCTCGTCGTCTGTATCGAGCTTTGTAAACTCGGTCATTTCAATATAATTATGGGTATCGCCGGAGAGAAGCTGCAGCGCCTTGACCTGGTACGTACCCTGGTCCTGTCCCATGCTGTAGAGCTCGAACTTATTACAGGTAAAGGGGATCAGGATGAGGCAGGCAAGTAATACGATCGAGTTTTTTCTGATGGTAGAAATTAAAAGATTTCTAAGATTTCTAAGGCTATTGGAACGTTCGGAAGGGATCGTAGATAGAGTTTGTTTTACATTCTCGTTGCTTGCAAATTGAGTCGTAAACCCGAGCTTTGCGGCAAACTGAGAGCCGGGCACGATTTTCACAAGAAGCGCACCCGCGCAGGCCGCTACGTTACAGCAGACCATCACAGGCACGAAAGCAAATCTGTCGACCGCAAAAAATGCGGCGCTGACAAGCGTATAGACAGACAGAAAACCGATCACGGAAAACAGAAAGATGCGGACAAGGTCACTGCTTCCGCTCAGCTTCCGTACGCTGCATCCGCAGATCAAAACGCATGAGATCATTAAAATAAACAACAGGATCGACATATTTTTCCCTCTTCGAACCTTTCTCTTCCTGATTCTTTTCCTATCATATCATGCACTTTGCAAAAAAACTTCACAAAAATCGAAAAATTCCCTAAAGTTCTCCCGATTTTCTCCGATAAACTTAATAGGAAAAAGCGATAGTATCATCCATGGAAGGAGGAATACACATGCGTATCGAGGCTTATAATCAGGTACAGCAGCTTTTCCAGGCAAAACAAACGGCAAAGCAGGAGAAGGTCGCAAAGGGCGGTTTTTCCGACAAACTTCAGATCTCCAACTTGGGAAAAGATCTGCAGGTGGGGAAACAGGCTGTCAGAAATGCGTCTGACATTCGTAAAGAACTGGTGGATCCGATCAAGAAGGCTGTTCAGAACGGCACATATTCGGTTACACCCGAAAGCTTTGCAGCAAAGCTTATGGAAAAGTACGATGAAATGAGGTAGAGATCTTGGCAAGTCTGATCGGAGAACTGGTTTCCGTATTAAATAGGGAAAACGAAGAATACGAGCAGATGCTGGCATTATCTCAACGCAAGACACCTGTGATCGTTCAAGGCGACATTGCGACATTACAGGAGATCACGGAAGAAGAACAGAAAAGAATCGACGTGATCACGCAGCTCGAAAAAGATCGAATGGCGTGTCTCGTTGATATTGGAAAAGTGATCGGCAGGGAGGCCGAGACCATCATGCTGGCTGATTTGGTCCGCGCCTTGGACCGGAGCCCTGCGGATCAACGGGAGCTTGACGATGCTCACAGGAAACTGAAAGAGACCTTGAAGCATCTGCATGAGATCAACTCCCGCAACCGTGAACTTCTATCAACTGCACTGGAAATGGTGGAGTTTGATCTCAATATAATGCGTGCTTCCAAGCAGGCACCGGAGACAGCGAACTACAATAGGGGCGCTTACAATGCCGGGTCCATGTTGGGGGCCGGGCGTAGCGGCTTTGATGCAAAAAGCTGATCTTGAGGTGATTTTATGCCGTTAATGGGAAGTCTGCACATTGGCAAGTCGGGTTTACAGACAAGCCAGAATGCATTAAATACAACATCACATAACATTTCCAATCTGGATACCCAAGGATATACGAGGCAGCAGGTCTCATTGGGCACCAAGGACTACTCAAAGCTCGCAGCCAACGCGACGGGCTCGGATGTCCGCCAGTACGGTCTCGGCGTCGACTATGTCGAGACGAGACAGGTCAGGGACTACTTCCTTGACAAGACCTACCGCAAGGAATCCGGACGAAATGCTTTTTTTGCAAATTCATATACGGCTCTGACGGAGGTCGAGACCATACTCGGTGAACTGTATGGCGCGACCTTCAATGATTCTTTGGGAGATCTCAAAGAGGCGCTCGATGAACTGGCCAAGACGCCGACCGATTCGGTGGTACAGGGGCTCGTGGTTCAGCGTGCGTCCGCTTTTCTCGACAGCGCAAAAGCTGTCTACAACGGTCTGTCCGATTATCAGGACAACTTAAATCTCCAGGTGAAGACCAAGGTTGATCAGTTAAATGAATACGCACATAAGCTTCACGATCTGAACGTAGCGATCCTGAAAGTAGAGGCGGCAAACGTAGAGCATGCGAACGACTTAAAAGACGCGCGCAATCTGATCCTTGATGAGATGGGCGAGCTCGCCTCGATCACGTATCACGAAGATATCTACGGCAATGTGATCGTGCAGGTTGAAGGACACGATTTTGTATCCAAGGATCTTGTGTACGACATTGAACTCTACCAGGATGATGTGACCGGATTCTACACGCCGTTCTGGCAGATGGATGCAACGTACAAGACAGATTCCTTCGGCGTGAAGCATTATAATATAGAGGGCGCGGAAGTTTTTGACACAACGCGCACGATCTCTTCGGAATTAAATACCGATATCGGCGGGATCAAGGCACTGCTCTATGCAAGGGGTGACCACCGTGCGGATTATACGGATCTTGCGGATGCGGATTACTATAATAAGAACATCGCCCAGTCGATCATCATGAACGTGCAGGCGGAATTCGACCAGCTCGTTCACGGGATCGCAACGGAGATTAACAGAACACTGGCGGAAGCGGCGGATACCGAGACGGGCTATCTGTGCTACGCATTTGAGAAAAACGGTGTTACCACATACCAGCCGATCCAACTTTTCCAGAAAGTGGTAACGGACGGCTATCGATATAACGAGGATACTTTCGCGTGGGAATTCGTTCCGGAAGAAGCTGACAAAAAGGAAACACTCTACAGCGTATCCAACTTAAATGTCAATGCGGACTTAAAGAAGTCCCCGACCAAGCTGAGCTACAAAAAGCCGGACGGGTCGGATGATTACGAACTGGCGGCAAAGCTGGCAAAGCTTTTCCAGGGTGGAGAGAATGACGAAAGTACGCTGACACTGAATCCGAACGTTGCGACCAGGGCGAACTTCATGGGCTACTATAATGATCTTGTAAACCAAATCGCGAATTCGGGACAGGTTTTCAAGAGCTTCTGCGAGAGCCAGCAGAAAACAGTTGATGCAACGGCTTATGCAAGAGAAGAGATCGTCGGCGTATCCTCCGACGAAGAATTATCCAACATGATCCGTTTTCAGAATGCATACAATGCATCCAGTAGATACATCAATGTTATTGATGAGATGATTGAACACATCATCAATACGTTCGCAAGATAGTCTGCCGCGCTGCGTGGCAGGAACGATACGAAAGGAGCGTGCGATATGCCGTCAACATTTTTCGGACTGAATACTGCATACCTGGGATTAACGGCAGCAAATGCTTCCCTGAATACGACGTCGAACAATATCTCCAATGTTCAGACAGAAGGATACAGCCGTCAGCATACGGTACAGCAGGCAGCGGATGCGATCCGCGTGTTTTCACAGTACGGCAGCGCCGGCGCCGGTGTTGAGACGCTTGCGATCGAACGCTACCGTGATGAGTTCTATGATGTAAAATACTGGAATAACAATGCGAACCTCGGCGAGTATGAGGCGAAGCAGTACTATATGAAGCTGGTCGAGAAGTACTTTGCGGACGGTGATAATGTGGAAGGCTTTTCCACAATTTTTTCAGACATGTTCGATTCGCTCCAGGAGCTTAAAAAGTCGGCAGGCGAATCCTCGACGAGAACGCAGTTTTTAAGCAAGGCCATCAACCTGACTGAGTATTTTAATACGATGCAGAAAAATCTGCAGGATATGCAGAAGGATCTAAACGAAGAGATCAAAACATACGTATCGCAGATCAACTCGTATGCATCGGAGCTGGCGACAATGAACCAACAGATCAATGTCATTGAGATGTCGGGCGGCACAGCGAACGAACTTCGCGACAGACGTGCGCTGATTATCGACAAGCTTTCCGAGATCGTATCGGTGGAGTGTGAGGAGCAAAAGGTCGTGGACCTCAATAACCCCGATCATGAGACCGGCGCGACAAGATATATTGTGAAAATTGCGGGCGGGCAGCCGCTCGTTGACGATACCAGCTATAACACGATCAACCTGATTGCACGTGAAGCATACGAGTCCGCAAATCAGTCGGATGTTGTCGGCCTGTACGACTTAAAGTGGGACAACGGGAATTCATTTCCACTGACCAATGCCGAGATGGGCGGCAGACTTCGCGGTCTGATCGACCTTCGAGACGGAAATAACGCCGAGTACTTCCACGGTACGGCGACCGGCGTCGGCAAGATGACGGTCGGCGAGGAGACGAGAAGCACCGTAACGATCACGGTAGATGATGAATATCTGACGGACTTAAACAAGATCACATTGCCGGAAAACGGCAAGATCAAGGTCGGCGGCCGCGAGATCTTTTTTGACCAATGGACATTTAACTGTGAAGTAAACGAAAAGACCGGAAAGGCTGTATATTCTTATACCTTTGTCATGAGTGACCGTAACGAGGATGTGGGCCTGGCGGGGCTGCAGGGCAAAGAGGCGTCTGTCGGCAACAAGATCGGTTACCAGGGGATCCCGTATTATCAGGAGCAGATGAATGAGTGGGTACGGTGCTTTGCACAGGCCGTGAACGGGATCATCACGCAGGACGGTTCGATCGACAACTACGGAAATGCGGCGACAAAGCTCCTTCTGGCGGACAAGGCGACCGATGAGACGCAGTGGCTTTTTGACGGTGTCCCGGCGACAACAAAGACTGTGATGGAGCCGAAGCTCGATCCGATAACCGGCCTTCCGATGACTGATCCGGATACGGGCGATCCGCTTTACAATACCTACGAGGTGCCGATCTCTTACAAGGTCTCCTGCAAGGATGATACCTACTACTGGCTGACGGCGTCCAGCTTTAACGTTTCGAAGTCGATCCGAAGCGATGCAAACCTGCTGGCGACAAGGTCCGGCCAGGTGGGCGATGCGAGCGACGAGAGCAAGTATGATATCGTGGATCAGCTCCTCGATCTGGAAAAATCCAGAGAAAAGATGTCCTTCAGAGGCGCATCCGCGGGTGAATTCCTGCAGTGCATCCTGTCTGACATCGCGCTCAATACGCAGAACGCAGACACGTTTTCCAAGTGTTATACGACGATCGGGAAGAGTGTGGAGAATCAGCGTCTGTCGATCTCCGGCGTTGATGCGGACGAAGAAGCCGTGAACCTTGTGAAGTACCAGAATGCGTACACACTGGCATCCAAAATGATCCAGACATTGACTGAGGTCTATGACAGGCTGATCTTGCAGACGGGCGTATAACAATTTCGAAATGACTCTTAAGAAAACCCCGGTTCCTGCCGAAATACTATTCGTAGGAACCGAGGTATTTTTTTTAAGGAATTGGAGGACAGCATGCGAATTACCAACAAGATCATACAAAACAATTCCCTCTACAACATCAATATCAACAAGGAAAACGAAGATACGCTGAACACCAAGATGGCGACCGGCAAGAAGATCACAAGACCGTCCGAGGACCCTGTCATCGCGATCCGTGCGCTGCGCCTTCGCAGTTCCCTTGCGGACATCACACAGTATAACGACAAGAACGCGGAAGACGCGGAAAGTTGGCTGGACGTAACGGAAGGTTCTTTAAAGACGATCTACGATCAGCTTGAGGATATGTATGAACAGTGCAACACGGGCGTGAACTCTTATCTCTCCACGGAGAACCGAAACGCCGTTGTGGCAGCATTAAAGCAGCTTCGTTATTCCGTATATGATGCGGGCAACGCAGACTATGCAGGCCGCTCTGTTTTTACGGGATATCGCACCGGCATGACGCTGACCTTCCCGGAACAGGAAGAAAAGCAGTATACGATCACGGAAGCACGCGATGCAACCTTTCTGGATGATATCACCTTCATACAGACCGAGAAGCAGACGGGTGGGACCAAGGAGTGCATGACGGATATCAATGCCGGAAACTATCAGACAAGTACCCTGACAGAGCAGGATATGTCAACAACGACAATCCACAGGATCCGCCTTGCATATAATAACCTCGATACCGATGTTGATGTCTCGTCAAAAGACGGTGGCCAGGCACTTACATTCAAGTATTGGGGAGAGACCGGCTGGACAACGATGGGCGATGATGCAGGCGAGATCGAGACAGTCAGCCTGTACGGCACGGACAATCCGTATGAAAAAATGGCGGAATACAATAAGACGCATGCCGGTGCTACAGCTGCCGACTATGCAATCTTCGTTCCCGAAACGGGTGAACTGCTTCTGAGCGATTCCATGTATGCAAAGCTCAACGCAACGAAGGATAATCCGAAGACAGACAATAAAGATGAGGGCCGGATCAGCATTACCTACAGCAAGACCAAGTGGGAAAAAGGCGATCTGAAGCCGGAACATTATTTTTACTGCGAATCCGACAAGATCAAGTATAATGAAGAAAAGCTCGGCGTTCGCGACACGAGACAGGATATCTGTTACGATCTCGGATCGAATCAGGATATTCAGGTGAATACGCTTGCGGAAGATGCGATCGTACATGCGATTGGCCGCGATGTTGACGATATCATCCAGGCGATCGAAGATGTTGAAAAGATGGAGCAGACCATCAAGTCGCTCGAGAGCGCAAGTCCCGAGTCTGATACCGACAAGGAGACACTCCAGCGCAATCTTGACGCGGCGAACAAGGCGCTGACGTATCTTCAGGATAAGCTTAAGAACCTGTTTGAAGGCGGCATTACCAAGATGCAGGGCCACATGGACCGCGTAGTGCTCGCGCAGACGGACCTTGGCACGAGAGGCAGTAAGCTCGATCTTGTCAAGAAGCGCTTAAGCGATGAGAAGACGACGTTCAAGGAACTCGTCAAAGAGAATGAACAGGTGGATACCGCAGAAGTTGCGACCGATCTGGCAAGCGCAAAGAACGCGTATGATGCCGCGCTGATGGCAACAAGCAAGGTGATCCAGAACAGCCTGATGAACTACATATAAACCGTTAGAAGAAGGAGAACAGAACTATGAAAGCGAAAACAAGGTTATTTGGTGAAATCGAGATCGCAGATGACAAGATCATCCATTTCGAGAACGGCATCGTCGGATTTCCGGATCTTACGGATTTCGCGCTGATCCATGATGCAGAGAGAACAAACGGCATTATCAGATGGCTGCAGTCTTTCCAGGAGCCTAACTTTGCGATGCCGGTTATGGATCCGCTTCTTGTAAAAAAAGATTATAATCCGCAGGTCGAAGAAGAACTGTTAAAATCGATCGGGAAGCTCGACGACGAGGAGATCTTCGTACTCGTGACCGTGACCGTTCCGGAGAATATCAAGGATATCAGCGTGAACCTTCGCGCACCGATCGTGATCCATGCAAGCAACTGCAAGGCAGCACAGATCATTGTTGACGATGAACAGTATCAGGTGAAGTTCCCTGTTTACGAACAACTCCAGTCCATGAAGAAAGTGGGTGAATAAATATGTTGGCGTTATCAAGAAAGAAAAATGAAGCACTCATGATCAACAACAACATCGAGATCACAGTGCTGGAAGTAAAAGGGGAGCAGGTTAAGCTCGGCATCTCCGCTCCGAGAGAAGTATCCATCTATCGTAAAGAAGTATACCTGCAGATCCAGGAAGCGAACAAGGAAGCGATGAGTGCGGACAGCTTGGACGCTTTGAAAGGCCTTTTATAGGATTTTATAAAAATTTAAGAATTAAACATGTAAAAAGAAGGAAAATGTTTGGAAACCATCTAAACCTTTTCCTTTTTTTGTCCGATAAAATCTCTAGATAACCATTGAAACCAAGATCACACGGAGGTGATATGAGATGACTCTAGAACCGATCAGCAGTGCAATGACATATCAGGCACAGACACAGGCACCCCGCGCTAGTGAGAGCGCACCTAAGGTAAACACGGATGTGACACCGGATGCCCCGAAGATGGTCGACACCAAGACAGTATACGTAAAAGAATCCCGGATGAAGGACGACGAAAACGGCGGCAGAGAGAACGAAGCACAGCAGCGTCAGCCTTCTAATGAAAATATCAAGAAAGCGGTTGAGAATCTTGCCAGCAAGATCGGCAACTCGGAAGCGATCTTCGGTATCCATGAAAAGACGAATCGTGTCACGATCAAGATCGTGGACAAAGATACCAAAGAAGTGATCCGCGAATTCCCGCCGGAAAAGACACTTGATATGATCGCAAAGGCATGGGAACTCGCCGGTATCATGGTAGACGAGAAGAGATAGGAGGATACCGATATGCCGATGAGAATCACCGGACTTGCTTCCGGACTCGATACAGAATCAATGGTAACCGAGCTCGTCAAAGCTTCCAGCGGTAAGAAAACCAAGCTCGAAAAAGAGCAGACCAAGATGGAATGGAAGCAGGACGCCTGGAAATCCATCAATACAGAGATCAAGAATTTCTATACACAGCAGACCGCAAAGCTCAAATTCTCCAGCGCATATGCGAAGAAGAAAACGACCGTGGCGGACAGCAGGATCGCAACGATCGTTGCAGGCGATAATGCAGTAAACGGTTCACAGACGCTTTCCGTGCAGTCTTTGGCAAAGACGGCATACTTAACGGGCGGTAAGATCAAATCCACTTCCGGCGTTAAGAGCGATACCAAGCTTTCCGACGTACTTGGGATCGGAGCGGATGAAGAGATCACCTTTACCCTGAATAACGGGAAGGAAGATAAAGAGATCAAGCTGACCGGCAACCAGACGATCGGCGAGCTTGCTGCTCAGATGACAAAAGCGGGTGTGAATGCAACGTTTGATGAGAAGAATCAGAGATTCTTCGTCAGCGCACTCGAAAGCGGCGCAGAGAACGATTTCACGCTTACGGCGACAAACGCAAACGGCCTGAACGCACTTTCCAAGTTAGGGCTTTTGACAAAAGATGACTTGACCTCCAATGCACAGCTTGATGCGGCAAGGGCAACACTCGCTATGAGTGATGACGAGATCAAGGATACGCAGGAATACAAAGATCTGTACCTTGCAAAGGTGGCAGCTCTTGAAGAAGCCGATACGGAAGGGACCAGAACACCGGAAGATATCGCGGCAGAGGCTGAGTCTTCCATTCTGGCACAGATGAAAGCTTCCGCACAGGCAGCGGTCGATGCATCGAATGATGTAGCAAGCGCAGGCGCAGTCAAGATCAAAGGACAGAACGCACAGATCACCTTAAACGGTGCGGTGTTCGAATCCAATACAAACTCCTTCTCCATCAACGGTCTTACCATTACCGCAACGGCAGTGAGCGAAGTGACCGGAACGGACAGCGAAGGAAATAAGATCTACGCCGAGACCGCGATCAATACAGCGGACGATGTAGATGCGATCTACGATACGATCAAATCTTTCTTCAAGCAGTACAACGAACTCATCACAAAGCTCGACAAGCTTTACAATGCAGAGTCTTCCAAAGGGTACGAGCCTCTGACGGATGACGAAAAAGAAGCGATGAGCGATGATGAAGTCGAGAAGTGGGAAGCGAAGATCAAGGATGCGCTCCTTCGAAGAGACGGCAACTTAAATACGATCATCAACACCTTAAAGACCGGCATGCTTGACAGCTTTACGGTCGGTGATGAGAAGCTTTCGCTCTCAACATTCGGTATCGCGACACTCGGATACTTCGATGCGGCTGACAATGAGCACGGCGCATACCATATCGCAGGTGATCCTGATGATACGGCGGTTACCGACACAAAGGATAAATTAAAAGCGGCGATCGCAGAGAACCCGGAGCGTGTAACAAGCTTTTTCCAGCAGTTAACATCCTCTCTGTACAACAAGCTCAATAAGCTCTCCGCACATACGGAGAACAGATCCTACGGTTCGTTCTACGACGATACCAAGCTTTCCAAGGACTATAAGGAATACAAGTCCAAGATCAAGAAAGCGCAGGATGAGCTGACGGACATGGAAGACCGCTACTATAAGCAGTTTGCCAATATGGAATCTGCACTTCAGAAACTGAATTCACAGCAATCTTACGTAAGCCAGCTGTTCGGCAACTAACCGGCTGCCGGACAGAAACAGCGAATAAGGAGGTTCACTTTATGGCATTACCCAACGCATACGCACAGTACCAGAACACAAAGATCCAGACCGCATCCAAGGCGGACCTTACACTTCTTCTTTATGAAGGCGCCATCAGATTCTGCAACATCGCGATCATGGGCGTGGAAGAAAAAAATATCCAGAAGGCACACGATAACATCCGCAAGACGCAGCGAATCATCGAGGAGTTTAAGTACTCTCTGGATCATAAGTATCCCGTAGCAGAAGACTTCGAGCGCGTATATGATTACATGCTTTTCCGTCTGCAGGAAGCAAACCTCCACAAAGACCGCGAGGATCTTGAAGAAGTATTAAAGCACCTTCGCACCATGCGCGATACATGGAAAGAAGTTATGAGGACGGCGCACAGCAACGCTTCATGAAGAGAAGAGGGACAGCATGACGGAGCAGGAAAGTAACGGCATCAAGGGGTACCTTGATATCCTGATCGACAGTCTGGAGCGCAAGAAGGAGATCCTTGAGCTGATCCGGGCTGAGAACGAGAAGCAGGCTGAAACGCTGAAAAAAGAAGAAGGCCTTGCGACTTTTGACGAATGTGTCAAAGAAAAGGAAAAACTTTTGGAGAAGCTCGAGAAGCTGGATTCCGGTTTTGACACGGTCTACGCAAGGATTCACGATAGATTGATCGAGACCAAGGCGGCATTCCCGGTAGAGATCCGGGAACTCCAGCGGCTCATCACGGAAGTAACGGAGATCGGTGTGTCGATCACCGCTTCCGAGCAGCGCAACAAAGTCCTTGTGGAGAATTACTTCTCTTATCTGAAACAGCAGAACACGGCTGCAAAGCGCAGCGTGCAGGTTGCGACGCAGTATTACCGTTCGATGAGCGGCGCGGCGTATCCGGCGGACAGTCAGCTTGACTTTAAAAAATAAACGTGCATATGAATAAGCCAATTCTATCAATAGGGATCCTTGTATCGGGTCCCTATTATCAGGTTAAGAAAACGATTGAATCGCTTGCGCCGATCCGGCGCGCGATCCCGTGCCAGCTGATCATCACCGACACCCGAATGAGCCAGGGGGACGGGGTGCTTGGTTCATCTTTCGATGCGCTCACAGCATATTTGAAAAAAGAGGCGGATGTCTACGATACCTTCACGTGGGTCAACGACTTTGCCGCAGCGCGCAATGCGAATCTAAAGCATGCGACAGGCAAGTGGTACCTGTACCTCGACGATGACGAGGTGCTCACGGAAGGTATCGAGGATTTTGTCGCCTTTTTTCGTGGGGATGAGATCGATGCGTACGACAGCGGCGAGTACATCCAGCGTAACCATACGGACAGGACGGGCGTACACTACAATGATTACTATGTGCAGCGTATGAAGCGCCTGACGCCTGAAACAAGATTTGTCAGCAGGATCCATGAGTATATGGTGCCGTACCCTGACCGCGTGGTCGTGTTCGGTCTCGTGGCGGATCATTATGGATACGTGTACGATACCGAGGAGGAGAAAACGGCGCATGCCAGGCGCAACCGCGATCTTCTGCTGGCGCTTAAGGCCGACGAGCCTGAAAATTTAAGGTGTCGCCAGCAGCTTCTTTTAGAAATGGCACACGATGCGGACCTTCCCGGATTTGCCGCGATGGCGCTGGAAAATCTCTCGCATATTCCGAGACATGATGAAAAGCACGAGATCCCGATGATCTGGGACCTCTACGGCGGCGCGGTTTACGGCCTTACACGGCTGCTCAGCCTGCCGGATGAAGAGGACGAGGAGGCGTGGCATCTTGACGGTATAGGGGAAAACGCAGCAGGCGGGAAGTCTGCCGACTCGTTGGATGCGGATCAAAACGGAACGGCCGGTCTGCTTGAAGAAATCGGTGTGGCCGACGGCCGGATGATCAGTTTTCCCAAATTGTATGAAGCGATCGAACGTATCTGCCGGGAGGGCCTTGCCTACAAAGATGCCGGCAATATGATGAAAGCCATGATGGAGCGTGGCCTTGCGATCATGTATGCACACGCGGGGCGATACGGCGATGCCGCGGCTGCGAGAGCACGGTTTGAAGCTTGCCGACTGGCGGCGCTTGCGGATACGAATGCGCTCCAGAGAGAGAAGACGGCTTCTTTTATCATGCTTGCATCGAAGAACCCGTTTGCGGATCGGCAGTGGTTTTCGGGTGACTTTGGAGAAAAGGGTGCAGGCCTTAAGCCTCCAGTCCTCTCGATCGGCATGCTTGTTTCTGACAGCAAAGGAACGGCGAAGACGGCGCTTGATGCGCTCCGGTATCTTCGGAGCGTGCTGCCATGCGAGCTTGTTGTGACTGACACGCGCAAAATGAGCCAGGGGGGACGGGGTGCCTGGTCCATTTTGGAAAATGAGACAGAAATGGACCAGACACCCCGTCCCCGTGGCTCATTTGTGTATCATACATTTGCGTGGTGCGATGACTTTGCAGCGGCGCGCAATGCGAACCTCGCGCAGGCGAGCGGCGAGTGGTACATGTTCCTGGATGATGACGAGCTTCTGACGGATGTATCGAATCTGGTCGGATTTTTTGAGAGCGGCGCGTATCGGGATGCGGATGCGGGCGAGATCGTAATCCGCAGTTATGATGACTACGAAAGAAGCGGTTATAGCGATGCGTGGCTTACGAGGCTCCGGAAGCGGACACCGGATCTGCATTTTGAAGACTGCATTCATGAGCATTTTGAGCCGCGGCCGGAACGATCTGTCCGAATCTCCGTGATCGCCGATCATTTCGGCTATGTCTATCCGGATGAGGCGGCCAGGCAGGCGCATATGAAACGGAACCGTGATCTGCTCCTTAAGATGCTTGAAAAGGACCCAAAGAACCTTCGTGCGAGAGAGCAGATGCTTTTGGAATATGATACGGCGGGAGACTTCGAAGGGCTTCTTGCCTTTTCCAAGGAGTCGCTGGAGATCTCCAAAGGCATGACGGGGCGTTATGAGATTCCGTGCGTGTGGGCCTTTATGGGCGCCGGCGCAAGAGCATTGTCTGAACTGGAGCGATTCGAAGAGCTGGAAACGTGGTGCGAGACATGTCTTTCCGATGGAAGACTGGACGCGATGTGCAGAGGCCTTCTTCTTGGGACCCTTGCCGAGATCCGCTTTGGCGGGAAGCGCTACGAGAGTGCCCTAGCCCTGATCAAAGAATATGAAAAGGTCCATGATTCGGAGGATCCCGCAAGCGACTACTACCATATGGAGGAAGGTGTACCGTTTATCGGCGCAGCCTTTTCTCGAGGGTGGACGGATCGGATCGGGAAAATGCGTGCGGAGTGCGAACAGCTTCTATATATGAAGAAAGAACTCCTTGGCAGGATCGAAGCGCTGGAAAAAGCAGGGCAGCAGGATGTTGCGTCCACGCTTCGGGCGCAGCTGGCACAGCTTTTCTGCGATTAAAGACCGACGCCCGCACTGCACACTTCGTGGATCAAAGCGTAAAATCGCATTTTTTTGAAAAAAATAATAAAAAAACTTCATATTATGTTAAGGAAATGAAAATCATCGGTCGATATATAAAGTGAGTAATTCATCAATTACTTTATCAACCGATGATTTTGCTTGTGGTGCGTACGATCATTAGAAAATCATCCATCTGAGTGGCAAGGATGCCACCTGACAAATTCAAGGAGGAAAAATATGGTAGTACAACACAATATTACAGCTATGAATGCCAACAGAATGTTGGGCGTAACGACAGGAATGCAGGCGAAATCTTCTGAGAAGTTATCTTCCGGTTTTAAAATCAACCGAGCAGCAGATGATGCAGCAGGCTTAACTATATCCGAAAAGATGCGTAAACAGATCAGAGGTCTCGACCAGGCTTCCACCAACGCCAGCGACGGTGTTTCGGCAGTGCAGACAGCAGAAGGTGCATTAACCGAAGTACACTCTATGCTTCAGCGTATGAATGAACTGGCAGTTCAGGCAGCGAACGGCACGAACAGTAAAGATGACCGCGAAGCCATCCAGGCGGAGATCGATCAGCTTACAACTGAGATCGACCGTGTTGCTGAGACAACCAAGTTCAATGAGACGTACCTGTTAAAGGGTACCGACGCTACAAGCGGCACGACTACGAAAGCGATTACTTTGAATGTACATGATGCAGGTATCAAGGGTCAGATGGCTGAGAAGCCCGCTGCCGACGGTTCCTACACATTCAAGATCGAAAACTTCGGCGAAGGCAAGACAGTCAGCATTGCAGGTCAGACATTTAAGATTAACAGCACGAACACCAAGACTGATGGCTCTGAAGTAAATCTTGCAACAGCGAAAGATCTGGTAGCAAGAGCACTCAGAGAAGCAAACGAGATCGGCGGCGCTACACCGCAGATCGGTACCGTAGGCGATGACGGCGAAGTAAAAGTTACACCCGGCACAGTAACCGTAGCTAAAGCTCTTCAGTTCAACCTTCATGTGGGCGCCGATGCCGATATGACCAATAAGATCGGTGTTGAGATCGAAACCATGACATCCAGATATCTGGGCGTTGAAGGAATTGACGTAGTAGGTAAAGACGATGCAGTCGGCGGCACAACAGCAACCTATGCTATTGACGCGATCGCAGACGCTGTTGCCAAGGTCTCCGCGCAGAGATCCGCATTGGGTGCTATCCAGAACAGACTGGAGCACACGATTGCCAACCTCGACAACGTCGTTGAAAACACCACCGCAGCTGAGTCCCGTATTCGCGATACGGACATGGCGAAAGAGATGGTTACCTACAGCAAGAACAACATTCTTGCACAGGCAGGCCAGTCGATGCTGGCGCAGGCTAACCAGAGCAACCAGGGCGTTATGTCCTTATTACAGTAATCTGTTGACGAATTACTCGAAGTTGTATAACCGAAGGGCGGGGATTTGTCTCCGCCCTTCTGCCGTCTATACACAGTTCTGACACAAAACCCCATACAGATTATTTTGAAAAAATCCTTCAAAAAAATGTACTTTCGGACTAATCTTATAAATAATTTGTCCGATATACATATTGAGTAGTAGACTACTTATTAATCAGTGACCCCAAAAACGGTATGGCCAACCGGCGAGGGATCATCCAACAGAGTGGCAAGGATGCCACCTGACAAATTCAAGGAGGAAAAAATATGGTAGTACAACACAACATTACAGCTATGAATGCCAACAGAATGTTGGGCGTAACTACGGGGACACAGGCGAAGTCTTCTGAGAAGTTATCTTCCGGTTATAAGATCAACCGTGCAGCAGATGATGCAGCGGGCTTGACGATTTCCGAAAAGATGCGTAAGCAGATCAGAGGCCTTGACCAGGCTTCCACAAACGCACAGGACGGTGTATCCGCAGTGCAGACAGCAGAAGGTGCTCTTACAGAAGTACACTCCATGCTGCAGCGTATGAATGAACTGGCAGTTCAGGCAGCAAACGGCACGAACAGCAAAGATGACCGCGAAGCCATCCAGGCAGAGATCGATCAGCTCACAACTGAGATCGACCGTGTTGCAGAGACAACCAAGTTCAACGAGACATACCTGTTAAAAGGTACAGATGCGAAGTCCAACAACACCAAGACGATCACATTGAATGTACACGATGCAGGCATCAAAGGCACCATGGGTGACAAGGATGCAACAGGCAAGTACGCATTCACGATCGACAACTTCGCTGAAGGCAAGACTGTTACGATCGCAGGTGAGACCTTTAAGATCAACAGCACGAACACCAAGACTGACGGCTCCGAGAAGTCTCTTACAGATGCGACAGCACTTGCTAAGAAGGCACTCGAAGATGCAAACAAGATCGGCGGCGCTACACCGACAGTTACAGCAGGTAGCACAGGTGTATTTAACATCACACCCGGTACTGTAACCGTAGCGAAGGCTCTGAACTTCAACCTTCACGTTGGTGCTGATGCAGATCTTACCAACAAGATCGGCGTTTCCATCGATACGATGAGCTCCAAGTTCCTCGGCATCGAAGGTATCGACGTAGTCGGCAAGGACGATGTAGTTGGTGGCACAACCGCTACATACGCGATCGATGCGATCGCAGACGCTGTTGCGAAAGTATCCGCACAGAGATCCGCACTCGGTGCTATCCAGAACCGTCTGGAGCACACAATTGCCAACCTCGATAACGTAGTTGAGAACACCACAGCAGCTGAATCTCGTATCCGTGATACAGATATGGCTGAAGAGATGGTTGAGTACAGCAAGAACAACATTCTTGCACAGGCAGGTCAGTCGATGCTGGCTCAGGCTAACCAGTCCAACCAGGGCGTTCTGTCTCTGCTTCAGTAATCTGCTGGCAGATTACAAAAGTTGTATGACCGAAAGGGGCGGAGGGCCATCCTTCGCCCCTTTTATACCCTGAAACACCTGAAAATGCAGGCTTAGCGCACCTTAAAAACTTTTTCGTAACTTTTTCAAAATAGGACTAAAGTATCCGTCGAAACAGACGATATATATATTGAGTAAAAACCTTACTTACCAACCGGTGAACCTCCAGACGGTGCGCGCGACCGGGAACGAGGTTCACTCAACGGAGTGGCAAGGATGCCACCCGACAATTTCAAGGAGGAAAAAATATGGTAGTACAACACAACATCACAGCTATGAATGCCAACAGAATGTTGGGCGTAACAACAGGAACACAGGCGAAGTCTTCTGAGAAGTTATCTTCCGGTTATAAGATCAACCGTGCAGCAGATGATGCAGCAGGCTTGACGATTTCCGAAAAGATGCGTAAACAGATCAGAGGTCTTGACCAGGCTTCCACAAACGCACAGGACGGTGTATCCGCAGTGCAGACAGCAGAAGGTGCTCTTACAGAAGTACACTCCATGCTGCAGCGTATGAATGAACTGGCAGTTCAGGCAGCAAACGGCACGAACAGCAAAGATGACCGCGAAGCCATCCAGGCAGAGATCGATCAGCTCACAACTGAGATCGACCGTGTTGCAGAGACAACCAAGTTCAACGAGACATACCTGTTAAAAGGTACAGATGCGAAGTCCAACAACACCAAGACGATCACATTGAATGTACACGATGCAGGCATCAAAGGCACCATGGGTGACAAGGATGCAACAGGCAAGTACGCATTCACGATCGACAACTTCGCTGAAGGCAAGACTGTTACGATCGCAGGTGAGACCTTTAAGATCAACAGCACGAACACCAAGACTGACGGCTCCGAGAAGTCTCTTACAGATGCGACAGCACTTGCTAAGAAGGCACTCGAAGATGCAAACAAGATCGGCGGCGCTACACCGACAGTTACAGCAGGTAGCACAGGTGTATTTAACATCACACCCGGTACTGTAACCGTAGCGAAGGCTCTGAACTTCAACCTTCACGTTGGTGCTGATGCAGATCTTACCAACAAGATCGGCGTTTCCATCGATACGATGAGCTCCAAGTTCCTCGGCATCGAAGGTATCGACGTAGTCGGCAAGGACGATGTAGTTGGTGGCACAACCGCTACATACGCGATCGATGCGATCGCAGACGCTGTTGCGAAAGTATCCGCACAGAGATCCGCACTCGGTGCTATCCAGAACCGTCTGGAGCACACAATTGCCAACCTCGATAACGTAGTTGAGAACACCACAGCAGCTGAATCTCGTATCCGTGATACAGATATGGCTGAAGAGATGGTTGAGTACAGCAAGAACAACATTCTTGCACAGGCAGGTCAGTCGATGCTGGCTCAGGCTAACCAGTCCAACCAGGGCGTTCTGTCTCT
>SVFT01000010.1:56841-101615 GCA_015056735.1 Lachnospiraceae bacterium
AAGAACAACATTCTTGCACAGGCAGGTCAGTCGATGCTGGCTCAGGCTAACCAGTCCAACCAGGGCGTTCTGTCTCTCCTTCGTTAATCTGCTGGCAGATTACTAGAGTTGTAAGACCAAGCAAGCGTGGGTTTATCCCACGCTTGTTTTCTTATAAGAGCTGCGTTTGAAACTTTGCTTGCAAGGAGTTTCAGACGCGGCTTTTATAAGGAGATCCGGCGGAGGCGGATATCAGGTCCTTGATCGATTTTAGAGAATTTTAAAAAAATTTCAAAAAAAGACTAAAGTATTCCTTGGGACGTCCGATATATAGAGTAAGTAAATCAAGTGACCACACAATTTGGTAGGTCCAACACTATAGGAGATTCCGATTCAAGGAGGAAAAAGTTATGGTAGTACAGCACAATATTACAGCGATCAATGCCAACAGAATGTTGGGTGTAACAACAAACACACAGGCTAAAGCTTCTGAGAAGTTATCTTCCGGATATAAGATCAACAGAGCAGCAGATGATGCAGCGGGCCTTACCATTTCCGAAAAAATGAGAAAGCAGATCAGAGGTCTTGATCAGGCTTCCACAAACGCAAGCGACGGTGTATCCGCAGTGCAGACAGCAGAAGGTGCATTGACAGAAGTACACTCCATGCTGCAGCGTATGAATGAACTGGCAGTTCAGGCAGCAAACGGCACAAACAGCAAAGATGACCGCGAAGCGATCCAGGCAGAGATCAAGCAGCTCACAACCGAGATCGACCGTGTTGCAGAGACAACGAAATTCAACGAGACATACCTGTTAAAGGGTTCTGATGCAACAGGCGCAACAAATAAGACAGTATCTCTCGAGATCCATGATGCAGGCTTAAAGGGTAAGTTTACTCCCGTCAAGGACGCGCAGGGCAATATTGAGTCCTATACATTTGAGATGGAAGACTTCGGCGAAGGCAAGACTGTAACGATTGCGGGCCAGACCTTTAAGATCAACAGTACAAATACCAAGGCAGACGGCTCCGAGATGAGTCTTACAGATGCCAAGGCTCTTCTTAAGAAAGCAATGAAAGCCGCAAACATGATCGGTATTGATCCCGGTGTGGAGCCGACCATTACAGACCCTGATGATACCGGTAAATTCACAGGCCTTAAGGCAGCTAACGTATCTGTTCCGCAGGCTCTGCAGTTCAATCTTCATGTAGGTGCAGATGCAGACCTTACCAATAAGATCGGCGTTGAGATCGAAACCATGAGCTCCAAGTATCTTGGAATCGCTGATATCGACGTAGTCGGTAAAGATGATACCGTTGGCGGTACATCCGCAACATACGCGATTGATGCAATCGCAGATGCGGTGGCAAAAGTATCCGCACAGAGATCCGCACTCGGTGCTATCCAGAACAGATTAGAGCACACAATTGCCAACCTCGACAACATTGTTGAGAACACGACGGCAGCTGAATCCCGTATCCGTGATACAGATATGGCGGAAGCGATGGTTGAGTACAGCAAGAATAACATCCTTCAGCAGGCAGGTCAGTCGATGCTGGCACAGGCAAATCAGGCTACTCAGGGCGTTATGTCCCTGCTTCAGTAAATGTAGCACAGTACGTGGTACGAAACTTTTTCCTAAAATGGGATGGGCGAAAGCCCATCCTTTTTAGGTTGCGCAATAAGCGGCTCGACGATCGAATGGCGATCGTGAAAGATGCAGTCGCTTTTTCTGTTGCAATATCCGAGAGTATGGTAAAATATGGAAGGGTAACGAATTGACACAGAGGAGTTGAACGATTGACTTCTTCCAATAAAGAAATAAAAGAAAAACAGAAGAGCTTACTCAAGCAGAAAACCTTCCTTGAGTCATTGACGAGCCGCTATCGGATCGTGACGATCCTGATCGCGGGTTTTGCTTTGCTCATTGCACTGGGGTCGTTGCTGCTCTGGCTTCCGATCTCTGTGCAGCGCCCGGGAGAATCATACTTAACGCATCTGTTTGTGGCAACGAGCGCTGTCTGCGTTACAGGCCTTTCACCGGTCACGGTGGCAGATACGTACACGATGTTCGGACGGACCGTGCTGCTTGTCCTCATGCAGGTGGGCGGCCTGGGACTGATGACTTTTGTGGCGCTGGTACTTAATATGGGACAGCGCAAGGCGAGTTTCAGGGAACTCCGCGCGCTTGCGGACGCGGCCGGGAAGCACGGCTATGATGATATCGGCGGGTATCTGAAGCGGATCGTTTTGTATACAATCGGTTTTGAGTTTCTGGGATTTTTGCTTCTCGGGATCCGATTTGCATCCGAATTTGATCCGGCGGAAGGGCTGTTCCATGCACTGTTCGTATCGGTTGCAGCTTTCACGAACGCCGGATTTGACAGCTTTTCGAGTGAATCGCTCGCTGGTTATGCGACGGATCCGCTCGTATCCCTGACGGTCATGATGCTTATTATCGTTGGCGGCTTGGGCTTTATGGTCTGGATCGAACTTAGGAATCACATGCGCAATATGCGTGAGAGGCATTTGCCGCTTCGCTGTCTGTTCTCGTCCTTTAGCGTGCATACAAAGGTGGTGAGCACAGCAACGCTCTTCCTACTCCTTGTTGGGATGATCCTGTTCCTCCTGACGGAGTGGACGAATCCTAATACGATAGGAGAGTTCGGATTAGGCGATAAACTGCTAGTCAGTGCTTTTCAGTCGACGACACTTCGAACAGCGGGATTTTCCACGGTATCGATCGCAGCGCTGAACCGTGTGACAAGACTTTACATGTGTCTCTTTATGCTGATCGGCGGATCGCCCGGTGGTACCGCGGGCGGTATGAAAACAACGACATTTATTGCGATCGTGATGATGCTCAGGAGCGGCCTCCGCGACGAGGCAGGTAACTGCCATCTGTTCCACAGGCGCATCAGCCGCTCTGATTTCGTGAAGGCAGAGATGATCCTGACGGGGTATCTTGCTTTTATCCTGATCGGGGTCTCGATCCTGCTGATGACGGAGCCCGGCATCGAGGCTTTGAACATCGTATATGAGGCAGTATCGGCGCTTGCGACGGTCGGCCTGTCCGCAAATGTGACGCCAATACTCTCCTCTGTTGGAAGAGTTGTGATCATCGTTATGATGTTTGCAGGACGTGTCGGACCGCTTGCCGTGATCGAAGCATTTCAGAGAAAATCGATCGCACCGATCCATGAACACGTGCGGTATCCTGATGCGGATATCCTGATCGGTTAAGCGGATCGTAAGCCGGTTCGTGTGACCGATCATATCGTATAGTCAAGGAGTGAAATATGGACAGGAAGACATATGCAGTAATAGGACTTGGGATCTTTGGAAGTGCAGTTGCAAAGACACTGGCGCGGGCGGGAATGGACGTGATCGCGATCGACAACAATATGCTGGCAGTCGAGAACGTATCCGATACGGTAGACAATGCGGTAAAGGCAGACTCGACCAACATAGAACAGCTTCGGGAAGCCGGCATACAGAACTGTGATGTGGTGATCCTTGCGATGGGAAGTCGCCTGGAAGAGAGCCTTATCACGATCATTCACCTCAGAGAACTTGGCGTGAAGAAGATCGTTGCGAAAGCAAATAATAACAATTATAAATACCTGCTAGAACGCGCCGGTGCGACAAGAGTCATCCAGCCGGAAAAAGAGATGGGCGTCCGCCTTGCATCCTATATCATGACACCGAACATTCAGGATATGGTCCGCCTGGACGAGAAGTATGCGTTCGTAGAATTAAAGACGCCGTCGCTGTGGCAGGGAAAGTCACTTCGTGAACTGAACCTGCGTGCTTCCTACGGCGTGAACGTGATCGGGATCCGCGCAGAGGGCGAATCAGCCATGCATATGGTGATCGATGCGGGCAGACCGCTTTCCGCTGATGAGACGCTTATGCTGATCGTAGACCGCGAGCAGTTTGATAAACTGAAATTGGAATAATGTGTTTTAATATGTGATGGAGAAGCGTTTATGTACATTAATTTCCGGGATGTGCCTGCGAAATGGCTGATAGCATATACCGGTTCCAGTATTCCTTTATGGGTAAAGCTTTTGAAAATATGTGCCGACCTTAAACTGTTAGACCGAAATTTAGCGGTTAAAGGCCGGCATTTTTATGTCCAGAGAAAGGTATTGTGATATAATTTTGTTATAAATTTGCTCGTGGGGTGTGACGGTATGAGATCAAAAACAATGCGAATGAAAGCCGGATTATACTTTCTGCTCGCGATTCTGACTGTAGTCTTCGCGGTTTTTTCTTTGCAATTCTATGCGAGCGATCTTGAATCAAGAATCAATCCGCAGATTGGGCGAGCAATCAATCAGGTCTCGCGTTTGCTCCCGCAGCTTGAAGAAAACGAAAAGGCGCTCCATGAGATTCTTTCCGATCCGCAAACAGGCATTGACGAATCCTTATCCTGGATGAATCGCGTTATCAACCTGCGGGTCGGCCGAAAGGGCCATATGATCGTTGTGGCACAGAAGGATTTCTCCATTCTGGCACATTCTGACGCAAGGTTCATTGGTGAAAAACTCCATCTTGCAGTCGGCAACCTGAATATGGAAGATATTCCCAATCTGGAGGATCAGAGCGGAAACGTTACAGAAAAAATGAAAGCAGGTCAGTTTCATCTGTTTTTACCGAACTCCTATTTTCGTCAGAATCAGGAAAACGAGCAATATTACACTGTTCTGGATGCAGGTGCTTACGGAGCGATCTTCTCTTATAAAGACACCTTTATCATATGCGGTGTAACACCTTGGGAAACGCTGTCGTTTGTTGTTTTTCGGTGTATTCTTTCCACGTTGCTCTTCTTTGCGATTGCATGGGTTTTTGTTTGCTACATTGGGTTTGCTTATGAATGGCATAAGGAGGAGTACAGGGCATTTTGCGCCAAACTGAGAACTTATGCAATACTGGCGGTTGCCATTATCTTCCTTGGCCTTTGGTATTACCAGGTCATGATGGATATAACCGGTGATATTTCAACCATGAACGATCATGCAGATGCTGCGGTCGAGACTTTAAATACTTACCAAACGTATCGAGATGAACTTTCCGATTTACTGGACAGACAGTATCTGGAGAAGTGCAGAACGGCAGCAGATTTGGTCTTGAAGAAGGGAAAGGAAAATCTAACCAGGAAAAACATGGCAGAAATTGCCGAAAAACTCGGCGTGGAATATGTCTATGTTTTTGACAAATATGGAAAAGTGCTCGTCACGAATTCGCCTTACGATCATTTTCAGATCAGTAATAATAAGGGCGACCAGTCTTATGCTTTTCGTCCGCTACTGGATGGCAGGGAGTATGTGATCCAGGACGTACAAGAGGATGACACATCAGGCGAAAAAAGGCAGTATATCGGTGTAAGCATTCGGGACGGGAATGATCTTTGTGACGGTTTTGTCCAGATTGCCGTAGATTCGCAGCTAAGGGAGCAGCTCCTTGGTCAGATCGGGCTGCAGACGGTTTTGGATGATCTTGTGATCGGGATTCCAAGACATGCGCTTGCGATCGACAAGAATACGCTGCAGATTGTTGCAACAACAGGCCTTGGTTATTGCGGCGAAAAGATTGAAGAGCTGGGAATAGATAAAGAAAAGACAGAAAGGAATTATGACGGGGTTTTCATAATCGATGGCAAGACGTATTATGCGAGCGTCAGTGAAGCCGAGAATGTATATCTGATGCCTTTGATGCTGAGTAAGGATAACTCAAATGCGCTGGCCATCTCTTGTAAACTTACCCTGTTATCCCTTTGCGCTTTCGCTATTCTTGTGTTTGCGGCGCTGTTTGGCTATCAGCGCGTAGAACCGGTGGCAGAAGAGATGCAACGGGAGTCTGTTTTGAAACAGCCCATCAAAGAAGTCGACGGCAACGGAGATAAAAACAAAGCAGATGATGATATAGAGGAGCAGAAGAAGGCTGTTTGGGAAAAGTTCCGCAGAGCACAGAAAAAATACGGTTTTAATTATCGATGGAAGAAGCATAACACAATCCCGATTCACAAACAAACGCCGGAAATGCGCACGGTCAGAACCATTTTCCGACTGCTTTTGATCTTCTCGGTAGCATTTCTTTTATATGCAAGTTCCCTGGCCGGTGCGGGAGCAATGCGCGGAGCGAGTCCGGATGGCTTTGCTTATGTGTTGGCTGGCAATTGGGAAAAAGGCGTGAATCTGTTTTCGGTCTCCTATTGCCTGTTCCTGTTATGCGTGATGTATGTATTTCAGGTGCTCTTAAACAAGATCCTGTTCCGCATCGCAAAGATGTCCGTGCCGAGGATAGAAACAATCCTCTTGCTGCTTAGAAGTGTCCTGAAATATGCCTGTGCACTGATCTTTCTGTATATCGGTCTGGCGCAATTCGGAATCGATACGAGGGCGCTCTGGGCATCTGCCGGTGTGCTCTCATTGATGGTCGGCTTTGGGGCGAAAGATCTGATCGGTGATATCATCGCCGGGCTGTTTATCATATTTGAAGGTACCTATAAGATCGGCGACTGGGTCATATTTGAAAACTGGGCCGGAATTGTGGAAGAGATTGGCCTTAGATATACGAAGATCGGATACTTTTCCGAGACGAAGATTGTTAACAATTCTGCGATACGTGACATCATCGCATCTGATGGAGAGGTGGCAAAAGAAATTCTTAAGGTGCCGATTTCTTATGAGACCAATCTTTTGGAAATTGAAAAGCTGTTCAAAAGAGAGCTTCCGATCATTGGAGCGAAGGTTCCTTATCTCATAAAGCCGCTCAAGTATAGGGGCGTGTGTGACTTTGAGGCAAGCTACTACGCAATTCGGATCAACATTTACAGCCCTCCATGGGCGCGTCGCAAAGCATACCGTGCAGTACTTCGCGAGATCAAGATTCTCTTTGACAGAGAGCATATCAGCGTTCCGTACAACCATGTGGTGGTGAGTGATTACAGAGATGAGATCAATACTTATTTTGATGACCCGGATGATCTGCAGGATGAATAAGCTTACTCCATTCGAATGAGACGGGATACACGAAGTCTTGGGCGGGGGATCGTCCGGATCGGCGGAGCGATGAATATATGGAATTCATATATTCTTACGGAAACGGCACCACACGAATCGTGCAGTCCGCATATACACTGTTGCGGCAGGCAAGCATCTCGTGGGTGCCGTTTTTACCGGACACCTCCACCTTGCAACAGGTACAAAAACCACACCCCCCGCAGGGAGTGTGGATTGGAATATTGTTTTCTTTTAAGACGGTGAGAAGGTTCGCACCCGGCCGGGTTTTGAGAACCTTGACGCCGTCGTCCTGCTTTACTGTAATGGTGATTTCTGCCATATGCTCTCCCTGTGAAAAAAGCGCATGCCGGAGGTCTTTTCCTATTTGTAGGCCGAGGCAAGCTCATCTGCCAGTGCCGTCAGTGAAGCCTCGCTTGCGGGATTCAAAGCGGACATGATCTTGACTGTATTCTCGGCATAGGCAATATCCTTGCAACCGTCCATCAGGCCTCGCATGATTCTTGCAGCCTGCGGTGCCCAGGTACCGTTTTCGATGAAAGCGACACGGCGGTTCTTGTAACCGCGCTCCGTAAGGTGTGTGATAAAGGTACGCATGAACGGGAAAATATCCATATTGTAGGTTGTCGTGGCGAGTACCAGGGTATCATAGCGGAAAGCATCTTCAATCGTTTCGAACATGTCATCGCGTGCAAGGTCGCAGACACTGACCTTGGGACAGCCTCTCTCTGCCAGCATGCGGCCGAGCTTCTCGACGGCTTCCTTGGTGTGACCGTATACGGAAGTATAAGCGATCAGAACGCCTTTGCTCTCCGGTTGATAGGATGACCAGGTGTTGTAGGTATCCAGATAGTAGGAAAGGTTTTCACTTAAAACGGGACCGTGGAGCGGGCAGATCGTCTGAATATCGAGCGAAGCTGCTTTTTTCAAAACAGCCTGTACGTTGTCGCCGTATTTGCCGACGATGCCGAAGTAGTAACGTCTCGCTTCGCATGCCCAGCCTTCGGGATCCTCCACATCATTGGCGCCGAATTTGCCGAAGCCGTCTGCGGAGAAGAGTACCTTGTCCGCATCATCGTATGTCATGATGACTTCGGGCCAATGTACCATCGGCGCTGTCACAAAATGCAGTGTATGCTTGCCGAGCTCGAGCGTATCGCCCTCGCCGACAATGCGTCTTCTGTCCTCGAACGCATTTCCGTAAAAATTCTTCATGAAATTAAACGTCATCTGAGAGCCGATCACTGTGGCCTGTGGATATTTTTCCATAAAGCCTACGATGTTCGCGCTGTGGTCGGGCTCCATGTGCTGTACGATCAGGAAGTCGGGCGTCTTGCCGGCAAGTGCTTCTTCCAGATTTAGGAGCCACTCTTCACCATAATTCTGATCTACGGTGTCCATGACCGCGATCTTCTCATCAAGGATCACATAGGAATTGTACGCCATTCCAAGCGGCACTTCGTACTGTCCTTCAAATAAGTCGATGTCGTGGTCGTTGACACCGATATAACGGATATCTTTTGAAATCGTCATAGCTGTCACCTCCATAGATAAATGATTTGAAAATTCATTTCTGAAAATTTGATTATAGAGTAAGCTCCGAATCAAATCAAGGAAATTGGTATAAGCGTTAAATGCACGAAAACGGACGATTTAAATCCTGCCAAGCATGATCAGAATGCGGAATGCAAGATCTTCCATGATTTTATTGCGAAGACGGTGCGGATAGACACATTTTTTCAGCCGGTTCCCACCATCAAAGAGATCCAGAAAACGCTGCCGCTCGTCGGATACCATGTTCCGGTACAATCGTCTGTAGTCGTGAATGCCGTTACGGATATTGCTGCAGTGGCGATCCATGTGACGATACCAGTCGCGGTAACGGATGAGCCCGTTCTGATCACCCGAAGAAAAGGTTCCGGGATGCCTTCTGTAGTAAGCGAGCGGCTCGGGATCGTATGTGAGCGCGCCGTTCATGCCGGCCACGACCCATGAGATCCAGCAGTCGACTGCCACACTCGGGGTGATCTCGCCCATGTTGAATGTCAGTTCGAACAGCTTTCGGTTAAAACCCTGTGCCATGCCGACACCGCCCCAGGTGCCGGTCATGATGACATGTGCAAGCGAGATTTTTTCCATCTCGGATGGCGTAACGGACGGTCTGTCCGGCAGCGTGTGCTCGATGTTTAGGCTGCTGTCGCAGACATAATAGTTATGAACATATAAAACGGGCTTCTCTTTCGGGTACTGTTCCATCGCCGCGACAGCCCGCTCGACTTTGCGCGGGTCCCATACATCATCCTGGTCGCAGAAGAGGTAATAATCTGCCTCGTCGAGATTGGATATAAGATATCGATAGCTTTGATGTGAACCTTTATTCTCCCAGACGTCGTCCTTTTCGTTGAGAATCTCGATCTTCTTACCTTCCGGAAAACGATCCCGATAGTCGCGCAGGATCTGCACCGAGTCGTCCTTGGAACCGTCGTCCCGAACGCAAAGCGTGAATGCGGGATATGTCTGTGCCATGAGGCTTTCCAAAAGCTGCGGCAGATAGGCGGCTCCGTTGTATGTCGATGTGACTAATATGACACTTTTCAAAGTTCTTTCTCCATGTATATGATCGTGCGGCCGGGTTCCTTTTCGGAGGGTTTCCTGTCTGTTGTGATAAAACCTGCCCCGGAACACATCTTGTAGGATGCCGCATTGTCTTCATAAAGATCGAGCGTGATTTTATGAAGGCCCATCTCTTTCTTTGCAAGCTTGCAAACGAGGGACAGTGCGATACAGCCGACACCGCCTCTTCCGGCTGCTTTCTTATCGATGATGATCCGCCCGAACTCTGCACAGCCGTCCTTCTCATCGTACAGAGCGCACGCACCAAGGAATGTGCCGCTATCGCTTCGCACCGTGAACATATAGTCGCCGGGCTTAGATAGATATCGTGAAAACCATGCTTCCTGCGCTTCCTTGCCGATCTCATTGTGGGAATAAAGGCGTTCACGGACCTCCGGCCTGTTACGAAGCTGCCTGTACAGTTCGCTCTCCGGTGCGGTCATTGGGGTGATCACGATACCGTCCCCGGAGATCGAAAATGTGTGATCCATTCTTTTCTCTCCGTTTGTTTTATCCCACCAAATATGGTAGGATATTTTTGTACAATTTTAACATTTAATACAAGTGAATTCAAGGACGCATGTCCTTGGGGAGAGACACATGAAGATCTGTTTCGTGCTTCCTCATTTCTACCCGTACGTGGGCGGTGGGGAACGCATTTTTTATGATATGGTCAAGGGCCTTTTGAAAAAAGGGCACGAGATCCGCGTACTGGCAAGAAATGTCGGTGATGAGTACCTCGGGCACAAGACCGTCGAGGGGATGGAAGTATACTATTTTCCCTGGAAGAGCATGTTCGGGCATCCGCTCGTAAAGGCGCGCGATATCGAGGAGCATATCAAATGGTGCGACGTGGTGCATGCATCCGTTTTTACGCCTGCGCATCCGGCGAGCCGGCTGGCGAGAAAATATCACAAGCCGTCTGTTCTGACGATCCACGAAGTGCGCGGCAATAAGTGGTTCTGGGTGGAGGATCTCATCCATGCATGCGGTTTCTGGCTCTATGAGCAGTATACGTGCCGCGCAAAGTACGATGTGTACCACACTGTATCACAGGCATCGAAGCGCGATTATCTGCGTTTCTGCGGACAGAAGAACGTGCAGGTCGTTTACAATTCCGTGACTGAGATGGATACATCCGTTGCAGAGACTTCGAAGCTGAATCTGCGGGAGTATTTTAACCTTGGAGAAGAGGAGCGCATCTTCCTGTATTACGGACGCCCGGGGCAGACCAAAGGCATCAATATCTACCTGCATGCGATCAGGCGTCTTCGTGAGCGAGGGGTCGACCTGTCCGATATCCGGTTCTGTTTTATCCTGGGAGCCGAGCCTGTAAAGCTTCGTGCACGTTTTCTCAGAAATATAGAAGCAAACGGGCTTGGTGATGTGATGCTTGTGCGCGATTCTCTGGGACGGGCGGATCTTTGCAGGTGTATCCTGCAGGCAGATTACGTAGTCGTCCCTTCCGTAACGGAAGGCTTTGGCTTAAGTGCGCTGGAAGCCTGCCAGATGGGCAAGAAGATCATCTCTTCGACGGGCGGTGCCCTGACAGAGGTCGTGTACGGCGACTGCCTGTTTTTTGAAAACCGCGACGATGCGATGCTCGCGGACAGGCTGCAGAGCGTCATCGAACAGGGAGATATCGCGTTTGAGCACATTCCGCCGAGGAGCTTTCCGTACAACGAGATGGTCGACGGCATTGAAAATATATATAAGTCGATTTATAATGATGACTGAAATAGTACCATTTTTCTGACTAACGAAACACAAGAGGACAACATGACAATGGACAATAAAGAACATGATATTCAGCTGTTTAAACCCACCTATGCCGTGGACGAGTGCCTTGCGGAGATCCGCGAATGCCTGGAGATCGGCTGGACGGGACTCGGGTTTAAGACAGTAAAGTTTGAAGAAGCGTGGAAGGAGTATACGGGTCTTCCGCATGCGCACTATCTGAACTCTGCGACAGCGGGCCTTAATATGGCGGTCGAGATCCTGAAGCAGGAAAAAGGATGGGCGGACGGCGACGAGATCATCACAACGCCGCTGACGTTTATCTCCACGAATCATGCGATCCCGCTCAACAATCTGCGTGCGGTCTTTGCGGATATCGACAATACGAACTGTCTGGATCCGAAATCCGTCGAGGAGCGGATCACCGATAAGACAAGAGCGGTGATCTTTGTCGGTTTTGGCGGCAACGCGGGACACTACGAAGAGGTCGCGAAGATCTGTAAGGAGCACGGCCTGGCGCTCATCCTCGATGCGGCGCATATGAGCGGCACGAGACTCCACGGTGAGATCCCCGGCAAGGATGCGGACGTTGTTGTCTACTCCTACCAGGCAGTGAAGAACCTGCCGACCGCGGACAGCGGCATGATCTGCTTTAAGGAAGAAAAGTACGATGCGATTGCGCGCAAGATCGGCTGGCTCGGCATCAACAAAGATACTTACAGCCGTACGGTCAACGCGGGCAACTATAAATGGAAATATGACGTCGAGTACGTCGGCAACAAGCTGCACGGTAACTCCATCATGGCATCGATCGGCCTGGTACAGCTGAAGTACTTAGACCGCGACAATGCATATCGTAAAGAGATGTGCAAGTGGTACAGGGAGCGTTTTTCCAAGTATCCCGAGCTGATCGAGATGATCCATATTCCGGAGGAATGCGATTCGTCCTGCCACCTGTTCCAGATCATTGTGGCACATCGCGATGAGATGCTCCTTGCACTCAATGCGGCAGGCATCTATCCGGGTGTTCACTATACGGACAATACCCAGTATCGCATGTACGCTTATGCGCAGGGCACATGCCCGAGAGCGGCGTATGTGAGCGATCATGTGATCTCGCTTCCGCTGCATATGCGACTGACACGCGACGACATCGAATACATCTGCGATCAGGTCATTAAGATCGCAAAAGAACAGGCGGATGCGAAGTAAGCGTTCTCCCAGAATAATCAATAGGATCTGTGTGGATGATTAGAACATGGATAGAGGCTCGCAGACGTGAGCCTCTCATAAAAAATATTTCGGACGGCATTGCTTTATTGATCGCACTGGCGGGCGTCGGGGTCAGCATTTTCATGAACTCGGTGGGCCGCAGTCTTTGGGTTGACGAAGCAATGCTTTCGTATTCTTTCAGCAAACGTTCTCTCCTGAATCTGACGGGGGATATCTTTGAGTGGGACCAGAGTGCACCGGCGCTCTATCTCTATCTTGTGAAGATCCTGACGCTCATATTCGGTAACACGGAGGCGGTGCTTCGAAGCTTCTCTGTTGCATGTTTTGTGCTCGTGCTCATATTGTCGGCATACGCCGGCCGGCGCCTTTTTCACATGCGTCACCCGCTCTGGATTGCAGCGTTTCTGGCCAATATGAACTTCATGCTGGAATACTCCAACATGTTCAAGCAGTATATGGCGGAGGCATTGTGGGTGCTTCTGACACTGCTCGTTTATGATGCCTATAAGACCCGGGGGCTTTCCTTTGAAAAAACGGTGATCGCCTTTATGCTCCTCTTATGGGGTGCAAACCCGGTCTGCTTCATGATCGGTGGGATCCTCACGATGGAATTTGTGAGCGGACTTGCGGAGTACGTGCGCGCAAAGAAAGCGGCGCGGGATACGAAGACGTCTTTTGATCTGATGAAGCATGTCGTGATCGCGGGCGTTTTTGTACTGGTCAGCTTCGGACTGAACTATTTTCTCTGGCTTCGCGGCATTGCGGGCAGTACGACGATGCAGGCATATTGGGAGAGCACCGCGTTTCCGCTGATCCCGACTTCTTTAGATGATGTAAAAATGGCGCTTGCCTTCGTGTATGAGATCTTTATTACATTCCGCGAGGCGAGACTTTTCATGGAATTCCTAGTGCTTGCGGCTTTTGTGATCGGGTGCTTCAAAGAGAAGAACCGGTATGTGACCGCGATCCTGTTCTGCTTTTTGATCGCACTCTTTGCATCCTTTATCCATATGTTCCCGATCGCAGACAGGCTCTGGTGCTTCTCTTTTCCGCTCTTTACGATCCTTGCCTTTTATGCGCTGGACCGCGGATTCCGCGTCGTGGCAGACCGGTCCAACTGGGCGCCGGATGCAGCTTTCTTTTTCCTGATGCTGGCACTTCTTTTTTCCAATAACGGGATCAGCGTGTATCGTCATGCGGAGAATGTGTTTAAACCGGGTGAAGAGATCAATCCCAATATCGATTATGTGGCAGACCATATCACGGACGGTGAGAAGGTCTATGTTTACTACCAGAGCATTCCGAGCGTGAGGTACCGGATCGGCTATGAGACAGACAGGATCGGTGACGTATCGGAAGACAATATCATCTGGAGCGATGAGATCCCCAAGGATGATAAGGAACTTCCGAATATCGAAGAGGCGCTTCGCGCGGACGGCTGCTATATTCTGGCATCGCATTGTCCGATCGAGCGGATCGGGCGGCTTTTTGATATGGCAAGAGAGCGCGGCAGCCTCGAAGTCGTGCAGTCGCAGTATGATACGAACCTATATTACTATGCAAAGGACGGCATCGGCCGGAAGGGCGCTGTCAGCTATGAAGTGACAGAGCAGGAGACGGAAGGCGATACGTGTTATGTGACCGTTCGCGTGACGAATACGGGGAGTGCCTACATCAACGATGAAGCATCCGATGTGCGGCTCGCCTGCCCGGATCGCGATGAGATCGGAACGAACCTCTGGCACAACTTAAAGCCGGGCGAATCGTTTGACATGCCGCTTTCTTTTGACTGGAACGGCGACAGCGAGGTGCGACTTGCCCTGACGGAAGGGCGCTTTGGATTTGACGCATATGATGCGGCGCCGGTTGTTGTGCGGAAGGGAGAATAGTCATGCTTTTTACAACGACGCAGTTTCTTCTCTTTCTGCCCATTATGCTGCTTCTCTATTTTCTGATCCCTGTGAAAATGAGAAGGGTTACCATCCTGGCGGCGAGCATCTTCTTCTATGCAAACTTCGGCCTTACGATGCTGGCGGTTCTTTTGACCGTAACATTGCTCTCGTATGGGGTCGGGCTGTCGATCGAAAAGCGTGGCAGCAGGGCGATGCTGACATGCGGGGTCCTTGCATCTGCGGGACTTCTTGCGTTTTATAAATATGCGGCGTTTCTGAGTGCTGTTTTCGGCAACGCTTTCGGCTTTTCAGGTGAAGACTTTTCGCTTGTGATGCCGGTCGGGATCTCGTACTTTACGTTCCGTATCATTTCCTATTTTGCGGATGTTTATAAAGGGAAGTGCGAGGCGGAGAAGAATTTTCTGAACTATGCGGTCTACGTCACCTTTTTTCCGATGATCATATCGGGACCGATCGAGCGTGCGGAGAGGTTCTTGGGGCAGATCAAAGCATGCGAGTCGTGGAACCTTTGGAACAGCGACCGCGTGTATGACGGCTTTGTGCGCGTGGTATTCGGCTTCATCCAGAAGCTGGTGATCGCCGATCGCCTGTCGATCCTTGTCGGTACGGTTTATGATGACTTTGCAGCAAAAGACGGGGCGCTTCTTTGGATCGCGATGGCGGCATATTATCTGCAGCTTTATATGGACTTTGCCGGTTATACGAATATCGCGCTCGGCGCTGCGAAGATGATGGGGTTTGATCTGTGCGAGAACTTCCGTAATCCGTTTTTGGCACGCAATGTCAAGGAATACTGGAGCCGCTGGCACATCTCGCTGAGCACATGGCTTCGCGACTATATCTATATCCCGCTCGGCGGCAACCGCGGCGGGACGATCAGGAAGTACAGAAATATCATGCTGACGTTCCTTTTAAGCGGTCTCTGGCACGGGAACGGCTGGCGGTATCTTTTATGGGGCGGCGCACACGGTGCATGCCAGGTGATCGAGTATGTGGTATCATCGGTCGCTGCCAACCTTGGGTGCGTTAAGACCATTGATTTTGAAACCGGCTTTTGGAATCTGATCAGGCGAATCAAGACCTGGATCATTGTCGGGATCCTGTATATCTTCTTTCGGATCCCGTCAGCAAGGGAAGGACTTATGTACATCAGACTGATGTTTACGAACGTGCATGCCGGGGCACTTACGGGTGATACCGCGGAGCTTTTGGGTGTGACAGCGCCTTACCTTGTTGTTGTCACGGTTCTGACGGTTTTGGTGCTCTTTGCGGAGTATCAGGCGGAGACGAAGAGTGTGACGCTGGGTGAGGGTTTGAGGAGTATGTGCCTGCCTGTCCGCTTTGCGATCCTGCTTGTGATGATCCTTGCTGTCGCTCTTTTCGGTGCATACGGCCCGGGCTATGATGCGACGGATTTTATCTATTTTGGTTTTTAGAGATGCGTAAGAAACTACTGACGGCGCTTATCTTTATTGTGATACTTGGCGGTATCCTTTATGGAATGCAGCGCGTTTTGAAACTAAATACCGGGCACCGCGGGACAGATGCGGTGAAGGGCTTCTATCTGGAAGAACCGGATTCACTGGACGTTGTCTTCCTAGGTGCGAGCACGATGTTCTGTACGGCGGATCCGAAGGTTCTGGAGGCTGAATTTGGGATCAGATCGTATGATTTCGGCGCGTCCGCGCAGCCGCTTCGTCTGACAAGCCTTTTTGCAACAGAGGTCTTTAAGACGCAGCATCCCAAAGTCGTGTGTCTGGAGATGCTTGGTGTCTGCAAGCAGATCAACGTAAAGAATGCTTCCGCAATGAACTATTCGCTGATGGACCTCCCGCTCTCGGCCGATAAGATCGCGGCATGTTACCGGATGACGGACGGTGATATCGGAGATACATTGAGCCTTCTGATCCCGTTCGTACAGTACAAGGACCGGTGGCAGGAACTGACGGCGGAAGATTTTGAAAAGAAGCCGTTGGAACTCTCCAAAGGCGCCTATACACCGGATCTCATTGCGGATGAGCAGCCGGACTTTTCGGAATATTACGATGCCGATACCACGGAGGCAACAGAGATTCCTGGCGATACGTATGCGGCGATCAGGGAGATCAAGGCGCTTTGCGATGCAAACGGGGCCCGTCTTCTTTTCTTTAAAGCGCCGAACGGCGGCTTTACAAAGGGTGAGTCTCTGGCGATCGAAAAGCTGTCGGCAGAGCTTGACGTTCCCTACCTCAATCTGTTCGAAGCCATGGATGAGATGGCGATCGACCTTGACCATGATTTCAGAGACAATACGCACTTTAACTGCTACGGCAGTGCGAAGGCGACAAAATATATCGGAGAATACTTACGTGCGCACTACGGACTGTAGACTGCGCGATAAGGAGGCACTATGAAGATCGTACTGTTATCGGGCGGTTCCGGAAAGCGTCTGTGGCCGCTTTCCAATGATGTACGTTCCAAACAGTTTATGAAAGTATTACAGGATGACCGGGGCAATCCGGAGTCCATGATCCAGCGTATCATCCGCCAGATCCGGGGGATCCGGCCGGAAGCGGAGATCTATGTTGTGGCGAATGCCGCGCAGAGCGATCCGATCCGCCGGCAGCTTGGCAACAGCGTGACAGCTATATCCGAGCCGCTTCGAAAGAACACATACCCTGCGATCCTATTAGCAGGCGCTTACCTCCTTGACCGGGAGCAAATGGATCCCGCGGAGACCATCGCGGTCCTGCCGGTCGATCCGTATGTAGAGTATGACTATTTTGAGAAGATCCGCGACATGGACCGCGCGCTTTCCGAATCGGGTGCGGATATCTGCCTGATCGGCGTGAAGCCGACCTATCCGTCTGAAAAGTACGGCTACATTGTAGAGCGCAAAGATGTGCAGACAGGATCTACTTACAAGCATGTCGAAAAGTGCGTGGAAAAGCCTGACCTTGCGACGGCCAGAAGCCTTGTCGCGACGGGCGCCCGCTGGAACGGCGGCGTCTTCGTGATGCGGGGTAGCTATGTGGCGGGTCTTATCAAAGACGAGATCGGCGAAGTATCGTTCGATAAGCTGTATGATTCCTACGAGAACCTTCCGACGATCAGCTTTGACTATCGGATCATTGAGAAGAGTGATTCCCTGATCTATGAAGAGTACGATGGGGAATGGAACGATATCGGTACCTGGAACACGATGACCAAGATCATGAAGCATCCGAACGGCGGCAACGTGATCAGCGGAGAAAACTGTGTAAACACGCACGTGATCAACGAACTAGAGATCCCGGTCGTGGCGCTGGGGCTTACCGATACGGTTGTGGTCGCGAGCGCAGACGGTATCCTTGTCAGCAACAAGGGGGCAAGTTCGTTTATGGCGCCTTACGTGGAGCGTGTCGATCACAGACCGATGTATGAGAAGCGCCAGTGGGGCGAGTATCGTGTTCTGGATATCAGCAATGACGGTCCGGGACCTGAGAAATCCCTTACAAAGCGTCTTTGGGTAGAACCCGGGCGCGGCCTTTCCTGCCAGCTTCATCATTATCGCGATGAGATCTGGACTGTGACGGAGGGGGAGGGTTTGTTTATGCTGGACGGTAACGTGCGCACCGTGCATCGAGGCGAGATCCTGGTGATCGAGCGCGAGCATACGCATGCGATGGCCTCCAAAACGGGCTGCAGTTTTGTGGAAGTGCAGCTTGGCACCGACCTCGTTGAAGAAGACATAGAACGATTTGAATGGGACTGGGAGCCTTATCTGAAATGAGTGAACCCGTTCGCATCCTGCAGGTTCTGGGACGCCTTGACAGAGGCGGCGCGGAGACGATGATCATGAATCTCTACCGCCGGATGGACCGTGACAGGATACAATTTGATTTTGTCATCCACACGGAAGATGTGTGTGAATACAGTGAAGAAGTGTTGTCACTCGGCGGCCGGATCTATTCCATGCGGCCGTTTCGCGGCGCCGGTGTCATCGGCTATCGCAGGCAGTGGCGCACTTTTTTTGCAAAGCATCCTGAAATAGCGATCGTACACGGTCATATGCGGAGTACCGCTTCGATCTACCTGGCGGAAGCAAAGCGCGCCGGTGTAAGGACGATCGCCCACAGCCATAATACGAGTTCCGGCAAGGGGATTCATGCTTTTGTCAAAAACATGCTCCAGCGCTCGATCGCGGATCACGCCGACAGGCTTTTGGCATGCTCTTTGGGATCCGGCGAGTGGCTCTACGGACCGGAAAAATGTGTGGAGCCGCGATTTGCCGTTCTTCCAAACGGGATCGACTGCACGCGCTTTACGTTCGATCCTGCAGACCGGGATGCGACAAGGAAAGCGCTTTCCGTATCGCAGGAACAGATCGTGATCCTGCACATCGGACGGATGGAGGCGCAGAAGAACCAGGCGTTTCTGCTTCGGATCGCCGCACATCTTATGGAAAGAGACGGGAAACTGCCGGGCGGCGTACCCAAATACATCTTCCTTTTATGCGGCGAGGGACCGCTGGAGATGCAGCTGAAGGAGCAGGCGGCAAAGCTTGAACTATCGGATGCTGTGCGGTTTCTTGGCGTGAGAGACGATATCCCTCATCTGATGGATGCGGCGGATCTGATGGTGTTCCCGTCCTTATTTGAAGGACTTCCCGTGACGCTTGTGGAAGCGCAGGCAAGCGGGCTTCCTGTAGTGATGTCGGATACGATCACGGATGAAGTGGTCATGACAGATCTTGTGACGACGGCACCGATGCCGGGATCTGTGACGGACTGGCTTACCGCGATCGACGCAGTGCGAAAGCGCCTCGAAGAGTCGCAGGGGTCGCCGGATTCGGAAGGCGCCTGCAACGATCGGGACGCTGCAAGGCAGGCATATGCCGGGCAGATCAAGGCGCATGGCTATGATGTTGCCGACACTGCAAAATGGCTTACAGACTTTTATTTGGGATTATGATGAACAGAAAAAGATTACTGATCGGGATCGCATTCCTTCTCCTTCTCTTTATATCCCTTGGCTCGCTCTTTTTTTATAAGAACAGGGAAGCGGTGAACGAGAGTGATGTGACGTTTGCGATCACGACCGATGAAGGAAAAGAAATACAGCTTCATATGTGGCACAGTCCGTACGACGACAGGCTCTATCTGTTTCTGCCGTCGTGTGCACCGGCGCGTTCGGATGCGCGTATCACGGCTGCGGGTCTGCACCTCGTATCATATGACGGCGGGCCAAGAGGGCTTTCCGTTACATCGCCCGACTTATCCGAGGGCGAGCATACAGTATCAGCGGGCGGCAGCAGTTTTCCTTTTACGATCCTTTGCTCATCCGAAGTCGCGTCTCTTTATGTGACAACGGATTCGGGAAGCCTTACTTATATCGAAGAGAAAAAGGGCAACAGCGAGACGGGACTGTACACCATGATCGGTGAGGATGGAAAGTGTATCGGAGAAGGTACGCTCGCAGGCCTTAAATCCCGCGGCAACGCAACGTTTCTGGAGGATAAAAAGCCGTACCAGATGACGGTCGTTGATGAGATCGATCTGTTCGGCGGCGATGTGCCGGTTGAGAATTATATCCTGCTCGCAAACAGGCAGGATCAGTCGCTTCTTCGCAATAAGATCCTGTATGATCTGGCGATGGAATGCGAACTTCCGTTCACACCCCGTTCCCGCTATGTGGACCTCTATATCAACGCGGAATATCGCGGCTCGTATCTTCTATGTGAGAAGGCGGAGGTCGCGAAGAACCGTGTGCCGATCAAGGCTTCCGGAAAGGATACGCAGCCGGGTTTCTTTGCATCGCTCGAATATCCCGACCGACTCGAAGAGGCAGATGAAGAACACGGCTATACGGCAGGCGGGCAGGCACTGATCATAAAGAATCCGAAGAAACTGTCCGATACGCAAATGTCTTACATCATAGGAAGGTTTGAAGAGATCGAGAATGCACTCGCGGATGATACCCTTTTGGAACGCAACGTTGACTGGGACAGCTTTGCAGGCAAGTATCTGATGGAAGAATTCTCAAAGAACCTTGATGCGATGTATTCAAGTCAGAACTTCTACTGTGAGGCGCAGGGCGCGAAAGGTGGTACGCTTCATGAACCGGGGCGGCTCTATGCCGGTCCTGTCTGGGATTATGATAAGACGCTCGGGAATCCTCTGATCGAGCATAACAGACCGGTGAATTTCCAGGAGCCGTGGGGGATCTACGCGGCTTCGGCTCAGAAGAATGCAAACTGGTGGCATGATCTGATGGGGAATGCTTTTTTCCAGGGAAAGGTACGTGCTTTTCTGGAGCAGACGTTTAACGGTTCCGCGGAGAAGATGATCGAAAGCGGGCTTGACGATCTGAAAACGATGCTGCGTGCATCCGCATCGCTTGACTATATCCGCTGGGATCCCTTTGAGCATGCAAAGTACGAAGAGCCGTTTGTTTTTGATGCAGATTATGAGAGAGAGGTGGAAACGATCCGCTCGTTTATGGCGGAGCGCCTTCACTTTTTAGATAAAGTCCTGTACGGACAGGTGCGATATGCTGAGCTGCCGCTTGATCCGCAGGGCGGAGAACTGGGGCCAAAAACTCTGCCAGCGCTGGAGGGTTATCCGCTTCGCGAACCTCGTGATCCGAAGATGGAAGGAAAGAAGTTCGACCACTGGGTACGGAGCGATACCGGAGAGCCGGTGGACCTTGAAGAGCCGTATGACGGCGTGCCGTTTACACTTGTGGCGGTTTACAGAGATGAGTAGATCGGTGGCACTCTGGTCCTGATCAAGAGCTGATGACGATGGATAAGAATGAATTGACGAGCGGACAATTGAATAATGGCGATCATGCGCCGGAAGCATCCGTGATCCGTTCGAATATGCTCTGGAACGTGATCGGCTCCTTTGGCTTTATAGGCGCCCAGTGGGCGATGACGATCCTGATCGTGCATCTGGCCGGGTACTACGAGAGCGGGATTCTCTCACTTGGATTATCCCTGACGAACGTGTTTACCAACATCGCGTACTTTTGCGTGCGCAATTATCAGGTCTCAGATCGCGACAGATACAGTGCGGATACGTATGTGACGCACCGTGTGATCATGACGTTGATCGCAATCTTTTTATACGTAGGCTTCGTGTTTGTCAACGGATATGACCACTATACGACGGCTTTCCTGATCCTGTTCATGCTCTACCGTGTGAGTGAAGCGTTTGTCGATGTCTTCCATGGGATCGACCAGCGTGCATGGCGCCTGGATATTGCGGGACGATCGTTTCTGATGCGCGGGGTTCTGACGGTGCTCTCGTTTGTGGCAATGGAGAAGCTGACGGGAAATCTGGTGATCACGACGCTTGCTATGCTGTGTCTCGTCTACGCTGTGATCTTATGCTATGATGTACCAAGGGCAAGAGCAATTGAGCGATTTCGGCTTCGGATGGATGAGGTGATCACGGATGGAAATGGGGCTGCATGCAGTTCGATCATTTCGCTTACAAAAGAGTGCATGCCCCTCTTTTTATATGCAGTATGCTTAAATGCGATCGTGCCGATCCCGCGCTATTTTTTAGAGAAAATGATGGGCAAAGAGATCCTTGGATTCTATGCGTCGGTAGCGATCCCCGCATCGGTAATCCAGCTTCTTTCGTCCTATGTGTTTGCAACCTTTACAAAGCTGTTTGCCGATCATCTGGCAGCGGGCAGGAAGGAGGATTTCCTGAAACTGTTCAGGAACCTTTCGGCCGCGATCGCCGCACTTGTTGCGCTTGCGACGGTCGGGTCGCTCGTCCTTGGTGAGTGGGTGCTTGTCTTCGTTTTCACGGAAGAGATCAGGTCCTATGCGTATCTTCTTGCGCCGACCGTGCTCTGTTGCGGTCTCATCGCTTACATCTGGTTCCTGGGGATGCTCCTTACCGTGATGCGAGACCGGATGGGGCTTCTTGCCGGCGCCGCTGCCGGTGCGATCGCGGCAGCAGCCGTATCCGTGCCCTGCATCAGGACGTGGGGGATTGACGGCGTCAACGTGACCCTGTTTATCGCAAACGGCGTGAATCTGGCAGTCTTTATCCAGCGTTTTATCAGAGGTCTGCGTGCTTTTAAAGACATTGAGAACCCGATAGGAGATTAAGAATTGGAGAAACATCTGAATATAGCAATGATCCTGGATGAGGGGTATGTACTTCCGACGGTCGTTTCGGCATACTCGCTTATTAAGAATAAAAATGCGGATAGCGCTTACGATATCTATCTGGTGATGCGCAATGTGAGTGAAGAGAGCAAGGCATATTTCAGAGAGATGGAAGATACCCAAAACGGCGTATCGATCCGATTTGTGGATGTGGCGGATGATTACATCACGAAGAAGTTTCCGGCTATTAAGGACAAAAGCAGCAGTGCCAATACAACGGACCTGATCAAGTTTTTTCTGCCGGAGATACTTGCTGATGTGGACAAGGTCTTTTACTATGACGGTGATACGATCGTTCAGCGCGATCTGACGGATGTGTTGGATCATGAGCCGGATGACGGAACGTACGCGGCTGCGACGCGTGATACCGGCGGCGTCTATACAACAGATGTATCTTTGATCGGCAGGCGCGAATATATCAATTGCGGCGTCATGTTCCTGAATCTGGAACTGCTTCGGCGTGACGGCGTGCCGCAAAAACTTCTTGAAGACAGGTTAAATGACCCCGATACCACGCACATGGACCAGAATGTTCATAACAGGGTATTTGCGGGGTATATCCGGTATATTCCGCATACATATAATGTCATGTATCCGAGTCTGATGAGAGCGCATCACCTCCATCATTTGACGATCAGGCGATTGAATGATTTTGTCGAAGCTGATTACATGGACTGGCAGGATATGGCATCGAAAGCGAGGATCATTCATTTTGCCACGCATGATAAGCCGTGGAAATTCGTCGATTCGATCGGAGTGGAGATGTGGGAAAAGTATTACCGAGAAAGCCCTGTAAGCGGCAGGCTGGGGACCAGGAAGAAACTGCACTCCAAACAGATCCTGAAGCTGGGGCACATCCCCGGTATGAGGCTTGTGGGATTGATCCTTTGGGAATTAAAGACCAGAGGTTTTAAGAAAACTCTTTTCTCCAAGGATTTTATGCTGATGAAGAGGAATCTGAAGATAAAAGCATGAACGAATCAATTACAAGGAACAAGCGGGCATTTTTATGGAACACCGTTGCCTCTACGTTAAGTTCCTTCCAATCTTTTATCATATTGATCTTTATCTCGCATCTGGGCAATACGCAGGATGCAGGGATCTTTACGTTTGCGTATGCAGCTGCCAATCTCATGATGATGATCGGCAAGTTCGGCATGCGTCGCTTTCAGGCAAGTGACCTGTCCGGACAGTACTCTTTTGGGACATATGTGTGCTCCCGCAAGGTGACTGTCTTGCTGATGCTTGTGGTTTCTGCATCGTATGGTATCTATTGTTCAAACGGAAGCCTGACAAAATATTTGATCTTTCTGTTATGGTGCGGCGTCAGAGCGGTAGAATCCTATGAAGATGTGTACCATGGATATCTGCATGCGCGTGACCGCCTTGACCTTGCGTCCAAGATCTGGGGAGCGCGAACGCTTCTTTCGATCATCGTATTTGCGGTTTCCTACTATATTTCGGGAGAGCTGGTTCTCTCGACAGTGATCGTATTTGCTGCTGCGGTGATCTCCGGTGTGGCATGTAACCTGCCGTTCCTGCGTCTGTATGAGAAAAGGGCGCATGCAGAGTTTACAGATGTCAGATCACTTTTGATCTCGAACTTTTCGCTGTTTGCGTCCTTCTTCCTGCAGATGTATCTCAGTAATGCGCCGCGCTATGCCATCAATTCCGAACTGTCTGACGAGATTCAGGCGATCTACGGATATCTCATCATGCCGATCTTCTTGATCACGATGTTCTCGAGTTTCATGGTGCAGCCGCTGATCACGACGTACACCAGATACTGGGATTCGAGTGATCGAAAGTCGTTTTCGAAGCTGATCGGGTATCATCTGTCGCTGATCGTCGCCGCTGTCGTGATCTGTATCATCGGAGGGCGGATCATCGGACTGCGGCTCCTGGAGATCATTTACAACGTAGAACTGAAGGATTACGCAGGGACACTGAGCATCCTGCTCATTGCAGGCGGTTTCCAGGCACTGCAGTCGTATCTCATGACACTCCTGACTGTCATTCGTTTTCATAAGCTGCTCATCACCGGATTCATCGGTGCTGGGCTTTTGTTTATGCTCTTTAGCGGTATGGTGGTAACACGCTGGGGGATAACGGGTATCAGCGTTTACTTCATGCTTGTTCTGGCACTGCTTGATCTGTACTTTGCGGGGCTGCTGATCTATCGATTCAAGAGGCCCCAGGGGGATTAAAAAAGGAAACGCTGCGGCGTTCCCTTTTTTACATGGATTCTGTATGCATCCTATATAAAATCAAATCACTTTTTGCTCTTCTCTTTACTTTTCTCCTTACTCTTCTTTTGGCTCTTTTTAAGAAGCCTTCTAAACTCCCTGTTTGCCTGCATCAGTGACTGCTCAAATTCGCGTCTCGATGCCCCGCTCATATTGCTGAGGATCAGACCGGCAAAGAAGGACTGGATCGCTGCAAGGGCTACGAATCCGCATACAACAAGCGTCGGGATCTGATCGACGATATGCAGGTTGATGAATTTGATCAGGACCGGAATGAAGAAACCGATCGCAAGGAGCGATAACAGAACCGCGATCATCGTAAAGAACGCGAACGGCTTGTAGTTTTTAAAGAGCTTTAAGATCGTGCGGAGCACTTTGATGCCGTCGGAGTATGTATTCAGCTTGGATACGCTGCCTTCCGGGCGATCGCGGTAGTCTACGATCACGTTTTCGATCTGCATGTTGTTGTAGACGGCATGGATCGTCATCTCTGTCTCAATCTCAAAACCTTTGGAGAGAACCGGAAATGTCTTTACGAATTCGTAGCTGAAGGCACGGTATCCGGTCATAATGTCTTTGATGTCAGTGTGAAAGAGCTTGTTGATGCTCGCACGCACAATACTGTTGCCAAAATTGTGGAAAGGGCGCTTGTTTTCCGTAAAGTATGTGGATGAAAGCCGATCCCCGACCACCATATCGGCCTGATGCAGGAGCACACGATCGGCCATCTCACGCGCATTTTCCAAAGGATATGTATCGTCGCCGTCGATCAGGATGTAGCACTTCGCGTCGATCTCGCGGAACATGCGGCGAAGGACGTTGCCTTTGCCTTGCTGATATTCGTGGCGGACGATCGCGCCGGCATTGTAAGCGATCGTGGCGGTGTTGTCCGTCGAGTTGTTGTCATATACATAGATCGTGGCATCCGGAAGCGCCGCGCGCGCATCTTTTACCACTTTTTCTATAGTCTGTGCTTCGTTGTAGCAGGGAATCAGTACTGCGATCTGATCAAGCATTTGTTTTCTCCTTCATGCGTAGTCTGATATCTGAAAAAATGATGTATGCCGTAAAGGCAATGCCGGACAGGATGGAGATCCATGTCCATACTTTATATTTTACCGGCATGTTGTATGAGACAGTCACCGTGTGTTTCCTGCCATCTGAAGCGACAGGAAAACTGATGCGCCCATTGTGTCCCCGGCTGATCTCGATCGCATTGCCTGCTTCATCGCGGGCTTCATAGCCGGGATAGCAGTGGAGCGGTACTTCCAGTGTCTCATTTTGTACATTTGAAATGTACGTAACGGCAGCCGTGTAATCTTTCTTTTCGAAATCCGTTACCTGAATACGCGAATCATCGGAAGGAACAGGTTCTGAAGATAAGCCCTTGTCGGATGCATAGAGCGGACGCCATTCAAACGGATATACGACCGTATTCTTGCTCTTCGGGATCCCGATGATCTTCTCTTCATGTCCGACAGTATAGGTGCGATTCTCCGCATAAGCCTTATCTTCATCGATAAAACGCGTCGCACCGAGGGCGGAGAGGATCAGAACGCAGGCAAGGATCCCGCCCGCATATCGTCGTACATTATCATGACCGACGAGTGAGATGCAGCCGCTCATAATAAGGAGCAGTGCAGCCGGGCCTAAAAGCCTCCAGGCAAACTGTGAATTCCCGAGGACGAAGGAAAGTCCCGGAAGGTCGGCAGCATATTCAGCCGGGAAGAAGGCAAGGACCATCAGAACCAGGGTGCAGCCGAGGCATGTAAGCGTGACCGCAAAGTGTCTGCTCTTGCCGAGGACTGCCATAATGATCGCGATGCTCCCAAGGATCACGGTAGGAAGGCCGAGCGAGAGACTGTAATAGCTGCCTGTGAGTGACAGGCCGAGGAGCCCCGGCAGATTGAGAGCGGTTGTGTAGTAATCGCCGAAATCAAGTGCCTGCATCCAAAGAATGTCGCTTCCGTAATAGTCAAGGAACGGAACGAGGAAGCCAAGTCCCATAAGAAGCGAGCAGACGGTCGCTGCGATCAGATACAGGAAACGCTTCTCTCTTACAAGATCGACCACATAGATCATGCAGATCACTGCGCAGAAAACCGCTGCATAGAGGACGCTTAAAACGTGGCAGCCAAGGAGGCCTACCATGCCGAGTGTAAGCTGGGACCAGCGCCTTTTCTCACCGAGCAGGATATGATAGAGCCCGGAGAAGACAAGCGGGAAAAAGGTCATCGCCATAAACTCTCCGATCGCACCGCGTGCATAAAGATTCGTAAAACGGTACGGAAGAAGCGTATAGGCAGTCGCTGCGATAAAGGATATGCGGCGATCCCTTGTGATGCTGTATACACTGTGGTAGGTGATGAACGCTGTCGCAAAGTGGAACAGGATCATCAGGAATTTAAAACTGTCTGCGAGCGACACACCGCACTGCCTGAGGCACGCCGGAATGTGCAGGAAGAGGCTCGGATACATGACATTTAAGTAACCGTTGCCTTTCAGCGCCAGCGGATAGAGGATGACAGGGAACTGTCCGGCATTCAGTGCGTCCTTGATGCCTTCGATCCTCACCAGATGATAGCAAAGGTCGATCGCCCAGGAAAGACCGCTTCGAATGTAGGGAAGCGATGCCAGCGCGCCTACCAGAAGGAGGCCGCAGAAAATGCCGCGGGCATGGCTCGGAACATCGAAGTGCTTCATATACAGACGGATCAAAGCAAGCAGGAGAAGAGCAATCACCCAGATCTTTACAAGAAAATCCGAATCCCGATAGAAGCCGTCTGCCGCTTTTAATACGAAACTGTCTGCCAGGATCTCGCTTTCGCCGTCATAATCAAGCGTGAAGGTGAAGTTCTGACAGTCGTGCTTTAATTTAAATTTGATCTCCTGATAGCTTTGCTTTGACGGAAGCTTTGCATCTGTGATCTTGTCGCCGTCATCGTAAAGAGTCAGGACATTGTCATCTCCGGTCGTGCGATAGGAGACGCCCAGTGTATAGGTGCCTGCATCGAGCAGATAATTGCCGCTCTTCAGGAAAGTGCCTTCAAACTGACTGTCCGGTGTCAGGCCGATCGCATGATCATCCGAATAACCGGACACAACGTTCATGTCGCCTGCATAAATCGTGATCGGCTCTTTGCTCTCATCGGTGAGGCGGATCAGGCAGATGCCCAGGAACAGAACGAGGAAAAAGGGTACTGCATTATGCTGATCCCACCGGCGGCAGATCGCGCAAAGGATGAGGCCGAGTACAAGAACACAGGCGATCCGCGCAAGCTTTCCGTTCTCATCGGGCACTGTTTTATAGGTAAAACGGATAGCGGGCACTTCTTTGTTATCGGAAACATCGCTGATCAGGCATTTTCCGATCTCTTCGGGTCCGATCGCGGCTGTGCCGCTTAAAAGGAAAAGATCTGCATCGTCATAATCGGATGCGGTGATACGATAGTAATAGGAAGAACCGGCATCCAGAGACTCCGTGATCGGCAGATCTGTCAGATGGTAGTTCATGAGCGCGCCGGATTCCATCGTCTCTTTCTGGAGCACTTTGTGCGAGGAATCCAGAATCGCGAATGTAACGGTTCCGTCCGGAGCAGACCCCTTGGTCATGAAGCGAAAAGAGAGCTTGCACAGGCCCTCCATAGCCGGCTTAAACTCTCCCATGACAATAGTGTCCTTGGAAAGGGTAATGTTTTCGCGCAGCCCGTTCGCGTATGCATCATGCTGTTGTGTCTGCTTTCCGGGAAAACCGGTCGCATTTACGATGATGCAAAGAAGGATCACGAAAAGTGCGATCCACGCTGTGTGCATTTTGATGACCGAGCGCGGAAACGTGCGCATGGTCTGTATGATCTTTTCTCTCATAAAATGTCCGCCTGTTCGGGGTTTCTTCACATAAAAACCCACTCTTTGATATTATCTGACACTTTCATAACAGTGTCAACCAATCAAACTGAGCGTGTATTTCGGTGAATACTTTTCATTATCAAAGTAGTATCAATTCATGTAACCCTGTGATACACTGATTTTGAAGTCGCTTTTCCGACAAAGGAGGTATATAATGGAAGAAGTACTGCGGGCTATTGAAAAAAGAAGAAGTTGTAAACGATATAAAGCAGATCGGCTCGTTCCGAAGGACGTGATCGAGAAGATCATGCATGCCGGAACGCTTGCGGCGAACGGCAAGGGATTGCAGTCTCCGATCATCCTGGCGGTAACAAATAAGGAAATGAGAGACCGCTTATCGGAGATGAATGCGGCTGTTCTCGGGTCGAAAGCAGATCCGTTTTACGGCGCACCGCAGGTCCTCGTGGTACTTGCCGACAAGACGATCGGAACGCGCGTATATGACGGCAGCCTTGTGATGGGCAATATGATGCTCGCGGCTGAGGCACTCGGCGTATCTTCCTGCTGGATCCATCGTGCCAAGGAAGTGTTTGAGACGCCGGAAGGCAAGGAAATCTTAAAGAATGCCGGCGTGGAAGGCGAGTTCGAAGGCATCGGAAACCTTGTGATCGGTTACGATGACAATGGCAAGAAGCCCTGCGCGGCACGAAAAGATAATTATATATTCTGGATCGAATGATCCTCGTGCGGACTTTTCCGTACGAAAAAGGAGGCAGCCTATGACTGTTCGCGAGGTTTACGCAGAACTTGGCGGCGATTATGACGAGATCATGTCGAGGATTCCCGACGAAGCTTTTATCGAAAAGTACCTGAAGAAATTTGCCGGCGTGGATTATGCGGCGCAGGTGGAAGAGGTCGCAGCGGGCGGTTCCGCGGAAGAGATCTTTAAAATGGCGCATGGGATCAAAGGTATGGGACTGAATCTTGCACTCACCGGGACGGTGGATGTCAGTGAGGAGATCTGCACGCTTCTGCGAGGGAAAACAAGCATGACAGCGGACGAGGCAGCTCAGGCAAAGGATCTTTCCGCGCGTCTTGCAGAGGAATGCCGTCGCACGGTTTCGGTCATTCAGAATGCTTTTCTGGCAAATTAGTACTAGACAAAATAGCAAAAACATGGTACTGTGATTGCGTTGGTTGAGTTTTTAGTGAAAGGATCTTTACATGTCACGTAAGAAAAAACTGGCAATCACAAATGTTTTGAATATCCTTCGGGATTTTGTCGAAGATGACAAGGTTCAGGAGATGAAGAATTATCTGCAGCACGGCAGTACATCGACATTTGAACACAGCGTTGGTGTTGCCGTATCCAGTTACCGTTTCGCGAAGCTGTTCCACCTGAATGTGGATATGCATGCGATGCTGAAGGGTGCTATGCTGCACGATTTTTATTTATATGATTATCATGTCAGGGGCCGTGTTCCGGAAGGAACGAAGAACCTGTTCAAGATTCACGGTTTTCACCATCCGCTTGAAGCTTCCCGCAATGCGCAGGAGCGTTTTGATCTGGGGAGTAAAGAAGTGAACATCATTGAGTCGCATATGTTTCCGCTTACGCTGACGCATGTGCCGAAGAGCCGTGAAGCATTTATCGTCAGCCTGGCTGACAAATACTGCTGCATTAAAGAACAACTCCGCATCGCGTGATGCGGAGTTTCATTTTGTCTTGATATATCCTAATCCTGATTCAGAAGCTGTTTCGGATCCTGATCGGTCTTGGGCTTTCGTACCAGCTCTACAACTGATTCGTTTGCACTTCCGTCAAGTTCATAGGAATCGAAGCAGACATAGACATGCTCTTCGTCGTAGAAGAATTTGTAGTCATAACTTCCTTCGATCGCATTCTCCGCAAGCGAACCGTCGATATCGCCTGATATATTGTCCTTGATCGCGTCCTGGATGTATTGCCATCCACCATCCACAAGATCGAACAGTTTCTGCCTGGATGCCTGTTGGAGGTTTGTGTTGATCATCGCCCAGCTGCCGATCGTCAGGTTATCGCCTGTCTCGACAAAATGGTATGCGATGCTTACATTGCCGTCGCCGTCGTAGTAAACGGAGTACGGTGTTACCTGTTCGCCTCCAAGCTCATCTGCGTCCATCTCTTTTGCCAGCGCTTTTGCTTCTTCCACATGCGCCTTAAAGTTCTGCTCAAGCTTTTCGATCCTGCCGTTTAATGCGGCGATCTTGTTTTCGTTCTCACCCTTCAGAATCACTTTTTCAAAAGAAAAGGCCACATCTTTGCCGTCAGCGGCAGTGACGGTCTCCTCGATCTTCTCCGTTGAATATCCGGTCACACAGTTACGCTCTTTGAAAGCGGTAAGTCCGGGAGCGAATGTATACTCAACATAACCTAAAGCACCGGGGTCGCGGCTGTCGGTGAATGTGGCGAGATATTCGGGCGATCCATAAACAGCTGCATTTTCGCCCTGCAGATAGAACAGGCCGATCGCACCGGATGGCGTATCCTCATTGATGGGAGGCGCCTCATCCTGTTCGCTGTCCGAATCGACCGTCCAGCCTTTGCCGTCGTAGTGCATTTTTTTGACGAAATAGAGCGCCTCATTATTGAAGATCACGTTCTTTCGATATCCGGCCTCTTCGATCGTCATTCCCGAATCGGATGCTGCAGCAGTCACGGAAATCTGCATGAAATCATTCCCACAGATATCTTCCATATGTGAATCGCCGATCGCAGTCCCAAGGACGCCGTCTTCCGTCGCTTCAAATACAAGGTACTGCAGGTGCCCTTTTTGCAGATAGAAAGCAAGCAGCTCGTTCTGCCCGTCTCCGTCAAGATCCAAGAGCCTGGAAAAAGTGATGCCTGTCAGCGGCTCTTCCATGGAGGGCTTTGCAATGTAGTCTTTGTCATCGTACATGCCGACATACAATGCCTGATGCAGCGAGTCTGTATCGACTTTACCGAACTGCTCGATCAGCTCTTTTTTGGAAAAAGCGGTCAGCATCGCATCTTCCTTGGAGGATGCATCGCCGCCTGCTTCCGTGATCTCCTCCGAAGCCGCTGTCTCTGCTGTGACAACCGGCTGCACTGCCGGCGCTTGCGTTTCCTGCTCACCGCATCCGATCAGCAGGAGTGAAGAGAGAAGGATCGATGTAAGGGCGATCTTGATGACACCTTTGATGTCACGCGGTAAAAGCTTTGCAAACGACTGACCGTCTTCGGGTGTGCCGACGATCTTGCCATAGTGAGATGGGATCGCATAGCGAGGATGGATCTCCTTGACAAGCTTCGCTGCGTCCCTGGCGTCCATTGTATAATGACCGCCGACCGGCACGATCGCGACGTTGCATCGAACATTCATCGCTTCTTTGGTCACATCAGTGTCTCCTGCGATGTAATACTTTACATCGTCGAGCGTTACGACGTATCCGACCCAGCCTTTTCCCTTGCTGTGAAAAGGCTTCAGTCTGTTGTATGCGGGAACTGTCTCGACCAGCATCCTTGAAAACTCTTTCTGCTGGCGGGACTTCATATAAATGATATTTTTGGCAAAAAATTCTGTTTTATCGAGAACGGTCTTCTTCATGCCTTCCGGCACAATGAGGAGCGTTTCATCTTTCTTGACTTTGCGGATATCGTCCGGTGAAAAGTGGTCGTAATGATCATGTGTGATAAAGATCATATCCGCATCATGCGGCTCTCCTGCGATCTCGAAGGGGTCAAAATAGAGCACTTTCGAGCCGGCGATCCGAATGCTGCTGTGCGTGTTGATGCTGACCCGCTCTGTCGGGTCAAAAGACTTGTCCATTATCATCTCTCCTGTGATGTAAGACTTTATGAGCGCCGTACATCTACCTCTATATTATAGTGATGCGTGCTTACAGCGTCAATGCGTACTATAGGCTGTATCTGCAGTAGGATCGGGGTGATCACACCGGACTTGCTTGCCTTTTGACGGTTTACATGCTACAATCCAAAGCTGTGTGTATATTGGTTTTCCATAGTAATAAGGAGAGAGTTCATGAACGAGTTACGTCCCAAGCTGTTTGATGTCTTCAAAGACTATAACAGAGATCAGTTGATCAAAGATGTGATTTCCGGCATTATCGTCGCGATCATAGCACTTCCGCTTTCCATCGCGCTTGCGATCGCATCCGGTGTCAGCCCCGAGCAGGGCCTTTACACAGCGATCATCGCCGGATTCTTTATTTCATTCTTCGGCGGCAGCCGTGTACAGATCGGTGGCCCGACAGCCGCATTTGTTGTGATCATTTACGGTATCGTCGCTGACTACGGCAAAGATGGCCTGGTCGTCGCAACGATCCTGGCCGGTATCATTCTCGTGATCATGGGCATCTGCCGATTCGGCGCGCTCATTAAATATATTCCCTATACGATCACGACCGGTTTTACCTGCGGTATCGCGGTGACACTGTTCGTCGGCCAGCTTAAAGATTTTCTCGGACTTTCCATCGATTCCGTTCCGTCCGAGTTTCTTCCGAAGATCATTTCCTACGGAAAAAATATCGCGACCACCAACGTAACGGCGGCTCTGCTGGGACTTCTTGCCGTTGTGATCATGGTCCTTTGGCCCAGGGTAACGGATAAACTTCCGGGTTCCCTGATCGCGATCATCGTAACGACGCTGGTCGCAAACTTTGCACATCTGGAAGTCAATACGATCGGCAGCGTGTTCGGTTCGCTTTCTTCCGAATTCCCCGGATTTGAAATGCCACAGATCAGCTTTTCGCTTGTACAGAAAATGATCTCACCTGCGTTTACGATCGCGATCCTGGCAGGGATCGAGTCCCTCCTGTCCGCTGTTGTATCAGACGGTATGATCGGCGATACGCACAAGTCCAATGCGGAGCTTGTGGGCCAGGGCCTTGGCAATATTTTTTCAGGCCTTTTCGGCGGGATCCCCGCAACGGGTGCGATCGCTAGGACCGCAGCAAATGTTCGTAACGGCGGCCGCAGTCCGATCGCCGGTATCGTGCACTGCATCACACTGAGTATCATTTTAGTCGTACTGATGCCGCTTGCAGCGATGATCCCGATGACAACGCTTGCGGCGGTTCTTCTTGTTGTTGCTGCAAACATGGCTGACTGGAAGTCTTTCTTCCGTATCTGCAAGACGGCGCCGAAGAGCGATATTGTTGTGATGGTATCCGTTTTTGCATTGACGGTCATCTTCGATCTTGTTGTAGCGATCGAATTCGGCGTTGTACTTGCCGCACTTCTCTTTATGAAGCGGATGTCCGATACGGCACATGTGGATGGATGGAAATATGCGGGAGAGCCTGAAGTGACGGAGGGCGAAGCCGCTAAACTCCTTGCCCTTCCGAAGAGTATCCGCGTCTTCGAGATTAGCGGCCCGCTCTTTTTTGCGGCGGCGGATAAGCTTCTTGCGATCAACAGCAAGAATTATACGAAAGTCATCATCATCCGTATGAGAAGCGTGCCGGCGATCGATACGAGTGCGATGCGTACGCTCCGTGAACTGACTGAGCGCGCCAACCGGAAGGACATCACCGTCGTCTTCTCACACGTAAACGAGCAGCCGATGCATGTCATGGAAAAAGACGGCTTCATTGCGTATAATGGTAAAGAGAACTTCCGCCCCAATATCATGGATGCCATTGAGTATGCGTCTTCGCTGATCGAGTGAGCCTGGGGGACGGGGTGCCCGGCTCATTTTTATTGAAATACAGAATTAACAAATGCATTGATATGATGCATCGCAACGCCGACTGCGCAGGCTTCTGTCTTGGAATGGCAGGCTTTGACGAAGTCGGCATTTTTTTCGAACGGATTTAAGCGGATCACTTTCTTGCGGAGTGCATCCATATGATCAGTCATGTAGGAGCCGACATTGCCGCCGATGACGATATCGAGATCGTAGCACATCCGAAGATTGATTACGGCCAGTGCAAGGTGCTCAAGATATTCGTCAAAGACGAACTGAAACCCGGGGTTCTTGGGGAGTTGCTCGAAGAAAAGTCCGAGATTCTCTTCTGTAAAGGAAGAGAGGATCTTCTCCGAACAGTACGCATCCAGGCAGCCGCGCTGTCCGCAGTAGCACTTCTTGCCGTCCGGATGGATCCGCATGTGGCCGAACTCGGAAGAACGCCAGAAATCACCGATCATCACTTCGCCGTTGTGCAGTGTGGCACCGCCGACACTGGCGCAAAGTGAGAGATATGTCATGGACTTATCGCGCGGGAAGAACCGGCTTTCCGCCATGCCGCCTGCGGATGCGTCATTACAGAACAGGATCGGGTACGGGATAAAAGAAGCCATACGCGTGAAGGTGCTGTTGTCGATTCGGATCACGTGCGCGTAGTAAACGGTCTTCTGATCACTGTTAAAGATCGTTGGCATGGCGATCCCGACACCGAGAAGCAGGTCGCGTGAGATGTTATGCGTATCCAGAAGCGTCTCGACCATGTCTGCCATCGTGGTATAGTATTCTTCCGAATCTTCAAAGTTCTTTCTGACACGTGACATATCGATGATATTGACGCCCAGGTCGACCAAAACGACGGACAGATGCCGTGCGCTGATATTGATCCCGATCGCATAGCGAAAGGTCTGTACGATATTATATACGTTTGCCTTGCGCCCGCCGGTCGAGTCAAGCGAGCCGGCCATATGGATCATGCCGTCCTCCATCAGGGCGTTTAAGTAGTTTGTTACGGTCGGAAGGCTTAATCCGAGCTCATCCGCAATGCTGTTTCTGGTGCTTTGCGGGTCGTAATAGATACAACGGTATACATCTCCGAGCGTTCTGCTCTTACTGCTTTCATCACTCATTTATATATCCCCCACGCAAACGCTTTCAAACTTTTCGAAAGCAAACACAATACACATCTATATTGTAGTATGAAACTTTACGAAAGTTCAATAGCAGCGTTTCTTAAGTCTATTGAATTATATAAACTATTTTGCTAAAGATATCAAGCAATAATCGCACTTTGATAAGGAAATAACGAGGTTTTTGGCATTAATGCATAATAGAACCACCTCAATCTTGGTAAAAAGGAACAAACTTATATAAAATACTTGACGTAAGTTTTTGACAATAGTAGACTTCGTTTTATAAAGAAACAAAGCAGGGAGGGAGTCATTTGGAAGAGATCAAAATGCGCCTGTCGGGCATCGAGAAGTCATTTCCCGGCGTGAAAGCATTGAGCAATATCGAGTTTTCCGTCCGCAAAGGCACGGTTCATGCGCTCTGCGGCGAGAACGGCGCAGGTAAGTCCACCCTGATGAAGATCATCATGGGCCTTTACAAGGCGGATCGCGGTCAGATCTATATAGATGAAAAGCCTGTCGAGATCAGAAATCCGATCCAGGCCAGAGAATACGGGATCTCCATGATCGCTCAGGAGCTGAATTACGTACCGGAACTTTCTATAGAAGAGAACCTTTTTCTGGGAAGGCTTCCTGTGACGCGCTTTGGCAAGGTTGACTGGAAAAAGGTGCGGAGTGAATCCCTTCGGTTTCTGGAAGAACAGAAACTTCCGTATTCGCCTTCACAGAAGTTAAAGACGCTGACGGTTTCCGATATCCAGATGCTGGAGATCATCAAGGCTGTTACAAATAATGCGCAGGTTGTCATCATGGATGAGCCGACCTCCTCGATCTCCGAAAAGGAAGTCGAGAAGCTTTTTGAAAAGATCGCGGAACTCAAAGCAGCCGGCGTTTCAATCATTTACATTTCTCATAAGATGGATGAAGTGTTCCGGATCGCGGACGACATCACGGTCCTTCGTGACGGAGAGGTGGTTTCGAGCGATCGGGCGGCGGATATCGATCTGGATACCGTGATCGCAAGGATGGTCGGCAGGAAACTGACCAATGTCTATCCGAAAGAAGAGGTACCGCTTGGCGATACGATCTTTGAAGTCAGGGACTTTGCGCAGGATGACATGTTCGAGGACATCAGCTTCCGGGCAAAGAGAGGCGAGATCGTCGGATTTGCGGGTCTCGTCGGCGCGGGCAGGACAGAGACGATGCGTGCGGTCTTCGGACTTGATCCGCATCGGGAAGGTAAGGTCCTGATCGACGGAGAAGAAGTGACGATCAAAGGACCGGAAGACAGCATTAACCACGGGCTTATCATGCTGTCGGAAAGCCGCCGCGAAGACGGTATCGTACCGGTCAGAAGCGTACAGGAGAATGCATCGCTTGCGAACCTTCGCAGGTATATCAATAAAGGCATTGCGCACAGAAAGCTGGAACACGATGAAGTGGCGGATATGTTTAAGAAGATGAACGTCAAGACACCGTCACTGGATACAGAGATCCAGAAACTGTCCGGCGGGAATCAGCAGAAGGTACTCCTCGCAAGGTGGATGCTCTGCGATCCGAAGATCATGATCCTCGATGAACCGACAAGAGGTATTGATGTCGGAGCCAAGTTTGAGATCTACAAACTGATCTCGGAGATCGTCAAAGAGGGAAAAACGGTCATCATGATCTCGTCCGAACTTCCGGAACTTCTCGGAATGTGCGACAAGATCTACGTGATGAACCAGGGACGGATCGCCGGAGAGATCGACAGAGCGGAATTTTCTCAGGAACTGGTCATGAAATATGCGACCGGCCTGATGAGCTGATGGGAGAGGTATCGGAAAATGGAGAAAAGCAGCAGAGTTTCATATTATTTACAAAAATTCAGTATCTATCTGGTGCTGGTTGCGCTGTTCATCGTGTGCAGTCTGATCAGCCCGTATTTCTTAAAAAGCAGTAACCTGATCAATGTAAGCCGTCAGCTTTGCGTCGGTATCCTGATCGCATACGGCGAGATGCTCCTGATCATAAGCGGTTTTCTCGATCTGTCGGTCGGATCCGTGCTGGCACTGTCCGGTGTGCTTTCGGTCAGCATCTTTAAGAGCACGCAGTCCTTTGCGCTGGCGATCCTTGTGGCGGTTGTGGTAGCTGTTCTTTGTAACGTAGTGAACGGTTTCTTTGTAGCACAGCTCAATGTTCCTGCGTTCATCGCAACGCTCGGTATGCAGCAGGCGGCGAGAGGACTTGCTCTCTACTACACGGGCGGCCAGAACATCCTGCAGCTCGGTAATTTCGTAGATATCGGGCAGGGTACGGTCGGTGTGATCCCGATCCCGGTTCTGATCGTTATTGCGATCACGGTCATCATCTGGTACCTCGTAAACAATACGCGCTACGGCCGCAGCATCTATGCGATCGGCGGATGCAGACCTGCAGCGGAAGCGAGCGGTATCAATGCGAAACGGAATATTTATACTTCCTATATCATTAACGGTATTCTGGTCGGCCTTGCGGGCATGATCTTTATGGCAAGAAACAACTCCGGCCTTCCGAACGGTGCGGTTGGGTATGAGATGACCGGTCTGACGGCAGCGATCGTCGGTGGGACCTCTTTCTCCGGCGGTATCGGTACGGTAAGCGGCACGGTTGCCGGTGCTTTTATCATCGGCTTTTTGGAGAACGTTATGAACCTGATCGGTGTCGATCCGTACATCCAGCAGGTCATCGAAGGCACGATCATCGTACTTGCCGTTGCGTTTGACGTAGTCAGCAAGTCGAAGAAAAAACAGAAGGTCATCCTGAAAAAGAAGGACGACGAGGCTGCGGCCTGATATGAAGCACCTTGTGTGACGCGATGACGGAAAAAACATAAGCGCGCGCCGAAGTCGCGGGAACTGTAATATTTGTACTCAATATGGGAGGGTGAAGATGAAACTCAAAAAACTCAGTGCGTTGCTCATCAGCGCAGTAATGGTACTTTCAATGGTTGGATGCGGTGCTGCCTCTGAAGCACCGGCAGCGGCACCTGCAGCAGACGCAGAAGCTCCTGCGGCAGAAGCACCCGCAGCAGAAGCAGAAGCTCCCGCAGCGGGCAATTACAGAGTCTGCTTTGTGGCAAGAGCATCGGCTGATACATTTGCGGCATGGCTGACAAGTGAGATGCAGAAAGCAGCGGCAAAATACAGCGATATCGAACTGACATGTGTCAGCGGTGAAGCGGATGACAACACGGAAAACGGTCTTCTTGAAGACTGCATCACAAAAGAGTATGATCTCGTGATCGTACAGTCCAACAACAATGCGGCTCAGGCACCGTACGTAAAGAAACTGGTTGATGCAGGTATTCCGGTTATCACAACAAACCCGACAACACATCAGAGCGACTTCGACGGCAGTGACAACAACGCAGTTATGGAAGGTACGGGTACCGTTGATGCGGATCCCGTTGCACAGGCGGCGGTAGGCGCTGAAAGAGCAGTGAAAGAAGTTCCGCAGAATGCTAACGTTGTTGTTCTTCGCGGACCGTCCGGAAACTTCCACGCTGAGAAGAGACGTGAAGCATGGGATACATATTTCTTTTCCAAGAGACCTGACGTAAAGATCCTTTATGAAGACTATGCAAACTGGAATTCCGATGAAGCATTGAAGCTGATGGAAGCATGGGTTCAGTCCGGTACACACATCGACGCGGTGATCTCCATGAACGATAACATGGCAGCCGGCGCGATCGAAGCAGTTCGTAACGACAAGGATTATGTAGATGCAAACGGCAAGTCCAACTTCCTTGCATACGGCGTAGACGGTACTGCACAGGGATGCCTACTTATCAAAGAAGGCATGCTGACATGTACAGCACTGCAGTCAGCTTCTTCTCTTGCCGAGAAGAACATGGATTATGCTCACAAAGTACTTGCGGGCGAGATGAAAGTAACTGATGTAAACGATTACGTAGACGCACCTGAGATCAATGCAGACAATGTTGAAGATTACATCAAGATCTATATTGAAAACGGTGAGATCCAGCAGTAATCCGTAATTCTTCGAAATGAACAGAAAAGTGCCTGATGATCTCTCGTCAGGCACTTTTTTACTCAAAAAAGGGGGATAACACAATGGTAAAAATGCAAAAGGGCGCAGTGATGCGCGGAAAAGATCGAATGATCGTAAAAGAGATGCCCATGCCTGTGGCAGCACCCGGGCAGGTTATCGTAAAACTCGAGTATGTCGGGATCTGCGGTTCCGATGTACATTACTATCACACCGGAACCTGCGGTCCGTTTAAGGTTGACTTAAATGAGGACTTTATGCTCGGACATGAGTGCGCAGGTGTTGTCGCGGAAGTCGGAGAAGGCGTGAAGTCGCTGAAAGTGGGCGATAAAGTGGCCCTTGAACCCGGCATCACATGCGGCAAGTGTGAATTCTGCAAATCCGGCAAATACAATCTCTGCCCGGATGTCGTTTTTCTTGCGACACCGCCTGTACAGGGTTGCAACATGCAGTATATCGCATTTCCGGAAGATATGTGCTTCAAACTTCCCGACAATATGACGACCAAAGAAGGCGCATTGATCGAGCCACTTTCCGTCGGTTTCCATGCGGCAAATCAGGGTGAAGTCGCAGTCGGCGATACGGTTGTGATCCTCGGAAGCGGCTGCATCGGTCTTGTGACACTTCTTTCCTGCAAAGCACACGGCGCAGGCAAAGTGATCGTTGCGGATCTTGTTGATGCACGCCTGGAGAAGGCAAAAGAGATCGGGGCAACGGCTGTGATCAACAGCGGTAAAGAAGATGTACTTGAAAAGATCAAAGAACTGACTGGCGGAAAAGGTGCAGATAAGGTATTCGAAACGGCGGGATCACCTGTTACGATCGCGCAGACGGCACATATTGTAAAGCGTGGCGGCAGGATCGTGCTTGTCGGCCTTGCATCCGTTGAAGAAATCAATTACAATTTTGCACAGATCATGGACAAGGAAGCGGAGATCAGATCCGTATTCCGTTACAGAAATATATATCCGGCTGCGATCGCGGCGGTTGCGGGCGGCGCGATCGATGTAGCAAAGATCGTAACGCATGAATTCGATCTTGACCACATCGAGGACGCTTATAACGAAGCGGTGAACAACAAGACAGATCTTGTAAAAGCTGTTATCAGACTGTAGAGGAGGCCATCGATGCTGTATATCGGAATTGATCTGGGAACTTCGGCGACAAAGTTACTTCTTGCGGATGAAAAGGGAGACATCAAAAAGATTGTTTCCAAAGAATATCCGCTCAGCTTTCCACATCCGGGCTGGTCGGAACAGAATCCGGAGGACTGGTACAAAGCTGCGATCGAAGGCCTTAAGGAACTGACGTCCGACGTGGACAAAAGCAGCGTGGCGGGCATCAGTTTTGGCGGCCAGATGCACGGCCTTGTCACGCTGGATGAGCATGACAACGTGATCCGTCCTGCGATCCTGTGGAATGACGGGCGAAGCGCAAAGCAGTGCGAATACCTAAACGATGTGATCGGCAAGGAGCAGCTCTCTTCCTATACCGCCAATATCGCTTTTGCGGGCTTTACGGCTCCGAAGATCCTCTGGATGAAAGAGAATGAGCCGGAACTGTTTAAGAAGATCGCCAGGATCATGCTTCCGAAGGATTATCTGGCGTATCGCCTGACGGGCGTTTTCTGCACAGACTATTCGGATGCTTCCGGTATGCTCCTTTTGGACGTTAAGAACAAATGCTGGTCGGAAGAGATGATCGGTCTTTGCGGCATCAAACGGGAGATGCTTCCGGATCTCTATGAATCCTATGAAAAAGTCGGTGTGCTCAAGCCTGAGATCGCATCCGAGGTCGGTCTTTCCGATCATGTGATCGTAGCGGCGGGCGCAGGGGACAATGCGGCAGCGGCGGTCGGCACGGGCACGGTCGGAGAAGGCATGTGCAACATTTCTCTCGGAACAAGCGGCACGATCTTTATCTCGTCCGAGAACTTTGCGGTGGATCGAAACAATGCGCTCCATGCATTCGCACATGCGGACGGGTACTATCACCTGATGGCTTGTATGCTCAGCGCGGCATCCTGCAATAAGTGGTGGCTTGAAGACATCCTCGGTACCGATGCGTATGCAAAGGAGCAGGAGGGGATCGAGACACTTGGAGAGAACCACGTATATTACCTGCCTTATCTGATGGGTGAGCGTTCGCCGCTCAATGACCCTGATGCCAGGTCGGCTTTTATCGGCATGACGATGGATACGACGAGAAAAGATCTGACCCAGGCTGTCTTGGAAGGCGTGACATTTGCGCTTCGTGATAGTCTGGAAGTGGCGAGGAGCCTCGGCATCAAAGTGGAACGCAGCAAGATCTGCGGTGGCGGCGCGAAGAGCCCTCTTTGGAAAAAGATGATCGCCAATATCCTGAATCTGACGTTGGACGTTCCGGCTGTCGAAGAGGGGCCTTCCATGGGCGGTGCGATGCTTGCGATGGTCGCGTGCGGTGCTTATAAAAATGTAAGCGAAGCGGCGGATGCGATCGTGAAGGTAACGGGCCGGGTTGAGCCCGATCCCGTACTTGTCGAGAAATACAATGCACGGTATGAAACATTTAAAAAACTCTATCCTTCGCTGAAGGACGTGTTTGCTGCAGGGATGTAGCTTTTGCTTGGACCCCCGGGACGGGGTAGGTGGCTCATTTTTCGAAGAAAATGAGCCACCTACCCCGTCCCGGGGGTCCACAAAAAGGGGGTTGCATCATGGCTGCAAATCATGTATACTGATAAAAGGTTTGATATTCAAACCTTTTATTTTTATACTAATACTTTGAGTCTCAAATAATAATATGCTCAAATTAATTATTGGTTTTAATTGATGAAGAGGAAATGCAATGAACTGGAATGATGCGATCAAAGAATTGGATGCAAGGAGAGCAAAGGCGCTTCTTGGCGGTGGTGAATCAAGGATCGAGAAGCAGCATGCCGATGGCAAGATGACGGCGCGCGAACGTATCGAGACACTTTTGGATCCCGGAACATTTGTGGAGATCGACGGCTTCTTAGAGTCCAGGATCAATGATTTTGACCTGGACAAAAGGCGGTTCCCGGGCGATGGTGTCGTAACGGGTTACGGTAATATCGACGGCAGGCTTGTCTATGTTGTCAGCGAGGATTTTACGGTCATCGGCGGTACGCTCGGTGAATATCATTCGTTCAAGATCTGCCGCATCCAGGATATGGCGATGCGTGCGATGGCGCCCCTGATCTGCATCAACGACAGCGGCGGAGCGCGTATTGAAGAAGGTATCTCTTCCCTGAGCGGTTACAGCGGCATGTTCCTGCGCCATACCAAGGCTTCCGGTATGATCCCGCAGATCGCCGTGATCTTGGGACCTTGCTCGGGCGGTGCCTGCTATGCGCCTGCGATCTGCGATTATATCTTTATGGTGCGCGGTACGTCCAAGATGTTTATTACCGGGCCGAATGTCGTCAAGACGGTCATCGGTGAATATGTATCCGTTGAGGAGCTTGGCGGCGCCGACGTACATGCAAAAAAGAGCGGCGTTTCGCATTTTACCTATGATACGGAGGGCGAGTGCCTGATGGGCGTTCGCAAGCTCCTGTCTTATCTGCCCGCAAACTGCGACGAGAAGCCGCCTGTTTTAAAACAGAACGGAGAGCAGAAAAAGAACCTGTTTAAGAAGCTGAACGGTTTTGTGAACCGTCTCAATCCGTTTGAGAAAAAGTACCTCGAGCAGGGCGATGACCAGAGCTTCCGTATTCGCGACATCGTACCGGACAATACGCGTCATCCGTATGATGTGAAGGAAGTCATCAACTGCATCGTTGATAACGGCACATTCTTTGAAGTACAGGAAGATTTTGCCAAGAATGCGGTTGTCGGCTGGGGCAGAATGGAAGGCATGACGGTCGGCTTTATCGCCAACCAGGCCAATGAGAAGTGCGGCTCTCTGGATGTACATGCATCCGATAAGATCGCGCGCTTCATTCGCTTCTGCGACTGCTTCAATATCCCGCTTGTGACACTGATCGACGTACCGGCGTTCCTTCCGGGCACAGAGCAGGAGCATAATGGTATCATTCGCCACGGTGCGAAGATCCTGTATGCGTATTCCGAGGCGACTGTGCCTAAGATCTCACTTATCATGAGAAAAGCATACGGCGGCGCGTACATCGCGATGAATTCCAAGGAGATGGGTGCGGACCTTGTCTACGCCTGGCCGATCGCTGAGATCGCGGTCATGGGCGCGGAAGGTGCGGTCAACATCGCATTTAAACGCAAGATCAAAGCATCGTCCGATCCGGAAGCGATGCGCGCACAGTGCATTAAAGAGTACGAGGACCGCTTCTTAAATCCGTATATCGCATCTGCGCGCGGATATGTGAATGAGGTGATCAAGCCGGAGGAGACAAGACGCGCGATCCTGAAAGGCCTTCGCGGTCTGCAGAACAAAAGAGAGGATGCGCCGCACAAAAAGCATGGCAATATCCCGCTGTAAGAGAGAATATGATCGAAACAGCCCTGAGGGAGAGATCCCCGGGGCTTTTTTATATGATGAAATGCCTTGGAATTTCAGATTCTTTTTTAATAATGTATAGAATAATGCTTCATATGTAATATAATATAGATCATAGGGGGAAAGGAGAGCTTTGTATGGAAGAGCAAATGCGAAAAGCCGGATTCAGGATGAGTTTTCTCATGGCACTGACAATGAGCCTGTGCCTGTCTTTGGTCAATAACCTGGTATCTGCGGGATTTCATCTGCCGCTGCTTTTGATCACATTTGTGACCAGTTTTGTGGTCAGCCTTTTGATCGGGATCCTGGTGCCGATGCCGCATATCTCGCGCTCGATCACGGAGAAGTGTGGGCCGGGGATTGTATCGCATCTGCTGAATGCATTTGTCTCGGATCTGATCTATACGCCGGTTATGACGCTGCTGATGGTGGCCGTTGTCAGGATCAGCATCGGGATCATATCGGGCGGCCGTGAGCATCTTCCGCCGCTCCTGTTCATGTTCCTTCGATCGATGGCGCTGAGCTTTGCTGTCGCGTATGTGGTGATCCTCGTTGTGACGCCGATCTTCAGACGGCTCGCTTTTGGAAAAAATGGATGATAAAAGGGTGGGAGAGTGATCTGAGGTCTGTCAAGTAGACAGGCAAAACAAACAAAATAGCATCAAACGAAAAGGTGGTCACATAAACTGTGA